>NZ_JBIVKC010000021.1:0-1257 GCF_044750615.1 Nocardia sp. NPDC088792 | reverse complement strand
TCCACCGTCACCGCCGGCCCCTCCAAACCCAACACATACGACACACGACCCGACAACACCGAAGATGAGTTACCCGTCAACACATGCCCCTGGGCATCGTCGGCGTTGGTCGTGATGCTGCTGTAGCCATAGGGTGCGGCGCCCACAAACACGCCAACACGGGCACCAATTACCGATCGCGGCTCGATGCCGGCATGTTCCAACGCAGTCCATGACGTCTCCAGCAGCAGCCGCTGCTGGGGATCCATCGCCAGGGCCTCACGCGGCGAAATCCCGAAGAACTCGGCATCGAAGCCGCCCGCGTCGTCAAGGAAGCCACCGCCACTGGAGGTACCGCTCAGTTCTCCGGCATCCCAACCTCGGTCGGTCGGGAACGGTCCAATCGCATCGCCGCCGTCAATCACCAACCGCCACAGACTCTCGGCGTCATGCACCCCGCTGGGGAGTCGACATGCCATGCCGACGATCGCCAACGGGTCGCTCGCGACGTCCAGGAGTTCCTGATTCTGACGCTTGAGCCGCTGGTTTTCCAGCAGGGACGTGCGCAACGCCTCGACGATCCGTTCATCGGGCTGGTTCATGGTGGGCTCCACGGGTCTTGAGATGAGTCAGGTCGGCGGGTTGGCGGCGGCTCTACTGGCTCACAGCTCGTCCCCCGACAGTCCAAGTTCGTCTTCGATGAATCGGTAGACCTCGTCGGGCGTCTCCCACTTCTCACCGTCATCCACGGACGCGGGTGGGTGCGACGTGTCGAGCATCGCGCGCAGGCGGTTGGCGATACCGTCCCGTTCGGCGGCGATAAGATCGGCAGCGACGAATGCGGCGGTGAACACCTCCAGCTGCGACAGCAGCGAGCTCATAGTCGCGCCTGTGCCATCTCCGGTCGTGTTGCCGAGTAGTGAGGTGAGGTGGGTAGCGAGGCGCTGGGCGTTCGGATGGTCGAAGACCAGGGTGGCGGGCAGGGTCGTACCGGTAACCGCTTGAAGCCGGTTGCGTAGTTCCACCGCGCTCAGCGAGTCGAAACCCAGATCGGTGAACGCCTTGGTCGTGCTCACCTGCTCACGCCGATACCCCAGCACCGCAGCCACCGTGTCCCGGACGACGATCAGCAGACGCTGCTGCCGTTCCTGCGGGGTGAGCCGGGCGAGCACATCGTGGTGATCCTGTTGTCTGGCGGTGGGGCGTTGCGGCCCACCGGTCAGCCCATGCCAGAGCGCAGGGAGATCAGGCCTGGCCCGCAACACAATCAAATCCAGC
>NZ_JBIVKC010000020.1:0-1316 GCF_044750615.1 Nocardia sp. NPDC088792 | reverse complement strand
CGTTTGGTGGGGGCTCGGGCGCGGTTGATGCAGGGGTTGCCCACTGGTGGGGCGATGGTGGCGATTGCTGCGCCGGAGGCGGAGGTTGTTCCGTTGTTGGTGGAGGGTGTGTCGATCGCGGCGGTCAATGCGCCGGGTTCGGTGGTGGTTTCCGGTGCGGAGGCTGCTGTGGAGGTGTTGCGGGAGTCTTTCGCTGGTCGGGGTGTGAAGACGTCGCGGTTGCGGGTGTCGCATGCGTTTCATTCGGCGTTGATGGATCCGATGCTCGAGGAGTTCGGGCGGGTGCTCGAGACGTTGGAGTATTCGGAGCCGACGATTGCGGTGGTGTCGAATGTGACCGGCGGGTTGGCTGATATCGCGGATCCGGCGTATTGGGTGGGTCAGGTTCGTGCGACGGTGCGGTTCGCCGAGGGTGTGGACTGGTTGATCGAGCAGGGTGTGTCCCGGTTCGTGGATGTGGGTCCGGACGGGGTGCTTGCGGGGTTGGTTCAGGCGGTGGATCCGGATGTGGTGCCGGCGCCGATGATGCGTCGTGGTCATGACGAGCTGGCCGTGGTGGTGTCGGGTGCGGCGCGGTTGTTCGTTTCGGGTGTTCCGGTGCGTTGGGCCGCGGTAGTGCCGGTGGGTGATGCGCGGCGGGTGGAGTTGCCGACGTATGCGTTCCAGCATGAGCGATACTGGCCCGAACCGGTCGTGGGTGCGGGCGATGTCGCTTCGGCGGGTCTGACTGCTGCGGGGCATCCGTTGCTGGGTGCGGTGGTCACGCTTCCGGGTTCGGATACCACGGTTTTGACGGGGCGTGTTTCTTTGCGGTCTGCGCCGTGGCTGGCCGATCACGTTGTGCACGGGGTGGTGCTGTTCCCGGGGACCGGGTTCGTGGAGCTGGCGATCCGGGCTGCTGACGCGGTCGGAGCGGGATCGGTTGCCGAGTTGATCATCCATGCTCCACTGGCGCTGCCCGAACACGGGCAGGTGCAGGTGCAGGTCGTCGTCACCGGCGACAGCGTCGAGATCTACGCGCGCAGCGACGATGACCAACCATGGACCCGACACGCCGAAGCCGTTCTCGGCGTTGATGCGATGTCGTCGACCGAGGTCCGGGTACCGGAATCTAGCGAGCGAGTGGACGTCACCACTTTCTACGACGTGACGGCCGACCACGGTTTTGTCTACGGTCCGGCCTTCCGCGGTCTGGCTTCGGTGCGGCATCACGATGGTGATGTTTTCGCTGAGGTCAGGTTGCCGGAGAAGGAGGGTGTTCGGGCGGCGAGGTTCGGGGTTCATCCGGCGTTGTTGGACGCGGTGTTGCAGGCGGC
>NZ_JBIVKC010000019.1:0-1507 GCF_044750615.1 Nocardia sp. NPDC088792 | reverse complement strand
CCTGTTGTCTGGCGGTGGGGCGTTGCGGCCCACCGGTCAGCCCATGCCAGAGCGCAGGGAGATCAGGCCTGGCCCGCAACACAATCAAATCCAGCCGAGTAAGTGCCACCACGGGTTGATCAGCAGCGAGAGCCTGATCGAACAACCCCAACCCTTGTTCGACCGACAACGCCGGAGTACCCGACTCGGTGATCCGCCGCAGATCACCTTCCGAGAGCGTGCTGGTCAAACCGGACTGCCCGACCCACGGACCCCAAGCCATGGAAACACCCGGCAGACCCCGGTCGCGTCGATGCCGCATGAGCGCATCCAAGAACACGTTGCCCGCCGCATAATTACCCTGCCCCGGACTACCCAACACCCCCGCCAGCGACGAGAACACCACAAACGCCGCCAACCCGGCATCGAGAGTCAGCTCGTGCAAATGCCAGGCAGCATCAACCTTCACACCCAACACACGATCCAACCGCGCGGCATCCAGAGAAGTCACCAACGCGTCGTCCACAATCCCCGCCGCATGAATCACCGCCGACAACCGCACACCAGTCAAGACTTGTTCCAGCGCAACACGATCGGTCACATCACACGCCCGGATCACCGTGGTGGCACCCGCAGCCGCGAGTTCGGTAACGAACTCCGCAGCACCCTCCGCGCTCGCCCCATGACGGCTCACCAACAACAGATCCGTGACCCCATGACGTGCTACCAGATGCCTGGCCAACTCACGACCCAGACCGCCGGTACCGCCGGTGATCAGGACCGTGCCTTCACCCAGCGACGGCAACTCACCACCACCGGGCTGCACCCGATTGAGCCGGCCCGCATGGAACACACCCTCACGGAACAACAGTTGGGGTTCCTCACCGGCCGCCGCAGCCGCCAGCACCGACTCCTCGAGATCCACATCGGACTCCACCAATGTGATCCGGCCCGGATTCTCAGCCTGCGCCGACCGCACCAAACCCCACACCGCAGCACCGGCAAGATCACCACTGCGGGTGAACACGACCAACCGACCCTCGTCCCGGGCCAACCACACCTGCAACTCACCGAGCACCCGCGCAGTCAGCTCGTGCACCGACAACACCACAGCACTGTCCCCGACCGCCCGGATCACCGTCAGGTCCAGATCCGATCGCTCCTCGACAACCGGCAGCGCAGACCAATCGAGCGTCAACATCGAACCACCGGCCGCCGGCGCGACGACACCGGCCTGGACCGGACGCAAAGTCAGTGAACGGATCGACAACACAGGAGCACCCGAAAGATCGACAACCTCCACCGCCACACTGTCGACACCGATACGCGTCACCCGCGCCCGAACCTCGCTGGCACCACTGGCATGCAGTACGACACCCTCGAAACTGAACGGCATCCGCCCCGCCGGCACCGGCGCCAAATCCACGAACGCCGCCGCCTGCAACACCGCGTCCAACAACGCCGGATGAACCCCGAACCTCGCCGCCCGAACACCCTCCTTCTCCGGCAACCTGACCTCAGCGAAAAC
>NZ_JBIVKC010000018.1:0-1538 GCF_044750615.1 Nocardia sp. NPDC088792 | reverse complement strand
CGACTCAACAACAACAGGCTCCGCACACCGTGCCGAGCAACCAGATGCCGAGCAACCACCTGGCCCAGACCACCGGTACCACCAGTGATCAGCACAGTTCCGATGACGTTCAATAAAGTCTCATCGGATTCGGGGAGTCTGGTCAGGCGCGGGCACCGGAATGTGCCCTCGCGGTGGATGAGCTGTGGTTCGCCGGTCGCGAGCGAGCCTGCCAGCAGCTTGGCGTTGAGTTCGACGCCCAGCTCTAGGTCAAGCAGGACGAAGCGATCGGGGTCCTCTGTCTGTGCGGACCGCACAAACCCCCAGATCGCAGCGGCGGCCAGGTCAGGCGCCTTAGCAATTGCACCGCGGGTCACGACCACGATTCGGTCGCCGGTGCAGCCCTGCAGGGTACGCAGAACGTTGGCGACGGTGGCGTGCACAGAACGCAGAACGTCGGTGGGGTCCGTGGCGATATCCAACACCAGGACGCCGGGCGGCGCCTCGGTGAGGTGGTCGGTCACGACGGTGAAGTCGACCGGCTGCCCTGCAGTGTCCATCGGAGGGATGTCGGTCCAGGTGACGGCGAGCATCGCACCGGGCAGCGGCGTCCCGGACAGCGTCTGTGGTGTGAGCGGGCGCAACACAAGTTCACCAATGGACAGCACAGGGAAGCCGTCCTGGTCCACGATGAGCACGGATACCGAGCTGGGGCCGGTGCGAGTGAGTCGCACACGAACGGCAGTGGCGCCGGAGGCGTGCAGGGTGACGTCAGTGAAACTGAACGGGAGGAAACCGTGCTCGGTCGGTTCGAGCGCCGCAAACGCCGCCGGATGGAGAGCCGCGTCCAGCAGGGCTGGGTGGATGCCGTAGTCCGCGGCCGCATCACGTTCTACTTCCGGCAGTGTGATCTCGGCATAGACATGGCCATTTTGCTGCCAGGCGGCTGTGAGCCCTTGGAACACCGGACCGTATTCGAAGCCCGATCCGGCGAGATCGTGGTAAAAGTCGCCGATATCCAGGGCTGTGCTGCCCGCCGGCGGCCAGTCCGCACTGAGCGGAGCGACCGTCAGAGCATCGCGGCAGGTAGTAGCGGTGGCATGCAAGGCCCATGGGTCGTCGTGGCCTGGACGTGCATAGACCTCGATGTTCTCCCGGGTCATGGCGACCTGGAGCTGGATGTAGCCATCTACAGGGAAGACCAGCGGGGTATGCACGACCAGTTCGGCCAGGGCACCCGCCTCGGCGAAGTCAGCAGCGTGGATCGCGAGCTCAAGGAAGCCTGTACCAGGGAAAACGACGGTGCCGTGCACAGCATGATCGGCGAGCCAGGGCGCGGTCTGCAGCGACAGGCGCGCGGTGATCAGAATGGTGTCCGAGGTGGCCACTGAAACGACTGCACCGAGTAGCGGGTGCCGGGCGGAGACAAGCCCCGCCCCAGTGACGTCTCCGGTGAAGACCAAAGGTTTGGGCCAGTAGTGGCGGTGTTGGAAAGCATAAGCAGGCAAATCAACCCAGCCGGTCCGCTGCCCCGCGAACAACACACCCCAATCCACAGC
>NZ_JBIVKC010000016.1:0-2731 GCF_044750615.1 Nocardia sp. NPDC088792 | reverse complement strand
TTCACCGCCGACGACCGCACCACCGCCAACACCCGACGACCCGCCGCACGCGCATCCGAAAGACGCTGCACCACAAGCACACCCACACCCTCGGACCACCCCGTCCCATCGGCCGCATCAGCGAACGCCTTACACCGACCATCCGCCGACAAACCGCCCTGACGGCTGAACTCGATGAATCCGCCCGGTGTCGCCATTACCGCGATGCCGCCGACCAGAGCCAGGGAACACTCCCCCGCCCGCAACGCCTGACCGGCAAGGTGTAGGGAAACCAGCGATGACGAACACGCTGTGTCGACGCTCATCGCCGGCCCCTGCAACCCGAGCGAGTAGGCGATGCGGCCGGACAACACGCTCAACAGGCCGCCGGTGAGCAGGTGGCCCTGCGTCTCTTCGAGCCCACTGACCACATCGCTATATCCGGACGGAGCGGCACCAACGAACACGCCGGTGGCGCTGCCCGCGAGCGACGCCGGGTCGATCCCGGCGTGCTCCAGCGCCTCCCACGAGGTCTCCAGTAACAGCCGCTGCTGCGGATCGGTCGCGAGCGCCTCGCGTGGCGAGATGCCGAAGAACCCGGCGTCGAAACCACCTGCGTCGTCCAGGAAGCCACCTTCGCGGGTCACCGATGTCCCGGTGCGATCGCCCGCAGGGTCGTATAGCGCGGCGACGTCCCATCCGCGGTCGTCGGGGAACTCGGACATCACATCGACGCCGGCGGCGACGACTCGCCACAGGTCGGCCGGGCCCGCGACGCCACCTGGGAACCGGCATGCCATGCCGACGATCACGATCGGGTCGTCGGTGGTGAGGTTGACCGCTACGGGAAAAGCGTTCGCGATTTCACCGACCTGGTCGGCGGCCAGGTCGGCCAGGTAAGCCACGATCCGACCCACAGTCGGATGGTCGAACACGAGGGTCGACGGCAAGCTCAGCCCGGTGACGGTCTGGAGCCGGTTGCGCAGGTCAACCGCTGTCACCGAGTCGATGCCTAGATCCTTGAACACCTGGTCGGGATCGACCTCGTCGCCGCGGTCATAGCCAAGTACGACGGCCACTTGCTCGCGGGTGACGGCAAGTAGGTAGTCGTTGCGCTCATGGTGGGACATCGCCCGCAGACTGTCCATGGCGGAGTTGGCTGTCTCGGCCTTGTCGGCCTCGCCGGACGCTGCCAAGAGTGAAAACAGCAGGCTCGGGCGGGCGAGGGTGAACGCGGGAACGAAGCGAGCCCAGTCCATGTCGGTGACTGTGGCGGTGACATCGTCGTCGCCCAGAATGCGCTCAAGAGCGGCGGTTGCTTGGACGGGGGCCATGGGGGTGACTCCAAGCCGTTCCAGGTACTCGGCGTAGCCGGCGTCTGCCTCCATCATGCCGGTCGACTCCCAAGCACCCCAGCTCACTGTGGTGCCCACGAGGCCCTGAGCCCGGCGGCGCGATGCGAGGGCGTCGAGGCAGGCATTGGCGGTGGCGTAGCCGCCCTGCCCTGCACTGCCCCACGCAGCGGCGCCGGAGGAGAACAGGACGAACGCGTCGAGGTCGACGTCGCGAATGAGCTCATCAAGCAGCAGCGCGCCGGCGACCTTGACGCCCAGCTGTTGCTGGAGATGATGCGGGGTAAGGGTGTCCAGGGCGCCTGCATCGTCCACGACGCCCGCAGCGTGCACAACCGTGCGCAGCGGCAGGTCCGCCGGGATGTCCCTCAGTACGCGCGTGATCGTTGCGCGGTCGGTTACGTCTGCGGCAACGATACTGACCTTTGCGCCCGTTGCTTCCAGCTCTTCCCGCAGCTCAGCGGCGTCCTCGGCGTCAGGGCCACGACGGCTCAGCAGCACAATGTGCTCTGCTCCGGAGCCGGTCAGCCAACGGGCCACGTGGGCGCCGACTCCACCGGTGCCGCCTGTGACAAGAGCCGTACCGCTCGTTCGCCACGTCGAAGAGGATGCGGGCATCCGTGCCAGGCGGCGGGCGAACAGGCCCGAGGGCCGCACCGCAAGCTGGTCTTCTCCGTGCCCGCCGGTGACAGCTTTTGCCAACCACCGCGCGGCAGCCGCGTCGAAATCGGCGGGGAGGTCAATGACACCGCCCCAACGGTCCGGGAGTTCCAGGGCCGCTACCCGAGCGAGACCCCAAACGCCACCTGGCCAGACACTGTCGACTCGGTCTTGTGGCACAGCCGTCACTGCACCGCGGGTGACCGCCCATAGCGGCACCTTCACCGACTGCAACAACCGCAGGGTGTCCACGACCGCGTCCACCTCGTCCGACATGGCAAGCAACGACACCACGCCTGTATCGGCAGGTTTCAGCGTAGGCGCCGAGCCATCAAACTCGACCACCCGACCACCGACCGCCTCCGCCACGGCGGTCATCCACGAGTCGCCGCTACACCCAACCGGGACGACTACCACGAGGCCACGGTCAGGCCGCTCAGTGGCGGACACACGCACCCAGGTCTCGCAGTATCGCCAACCGTCAGACTGCGACTCCGACTGGCGACGGTCCCGCCAGCGGACCAACGCGGGCACCACGTCGGCCACGGCTTGGTCGTCGACCCCGAGAGTGCGCGCGAGCGCCGTGGGCTCGATGCTCCGCATCGACTCCCATAGCTGCTCGTCAACCGGATCACCGCTGGTTTTCACTGTGGGTGGTTTGGGCCAGTAGTGGCGGTGTTGGAAAGCATAAGCAGGCAAATCAACCCAGCCGGTCCGCTGCCCCGCGAACAACACACCCC
>NZ_JBIVKC010000015.1:0-2988 GCF_044750615.1 Nocardia sp. NPDC088792 | reverse complement strand
CCGCAACGCCTGACCAGCCAGATGCAACGCCACCAGAGACGACGAACACGCCGTGTCCACCGTCACCGCCGGCCCCTCCAAACCCAACACATACGACACACGACCCGACAACACCGAAGATGAGTTACCCGTCAACACATGCCCCTGGGCTTCCTCCAAAGAACTGACCAGCTCGCCATACCCGGATTGGCTGGTACCAAATACGACGGCCGTCGCGCTTCCAGCAAGTGACTCTGGGTCGATGCCGGCGTTTTCCAACGCAGTCCATGACGTCTCCAGCAGCAGCCGCTGCTGGGGATCCATCGCCAGGGCCTCACGCGGCGAAATCCCGAAGAACTCCGAGTCGAAGTCGGCGGCGGGCAAGAACCCGCCGTTGCGTGTGATCGATACACCGGAATGCAGCCCGCCACGGAGTCCATCGAGATCCCAACCACGGTTCTCGGGGAACACCGAGATCGCTTCATCGCTGCTGACAAGCAGCCGCCACAGATCCTCGGTGTCAGTGATACCCCCAGGTAGCTGGCACGCCATACCGACGATTGCCACGGGGTCGTCGGCGCTGGCGCACGCAGGCAGGACCGGGGCCGATTCTGTCGACCCGCCGCCACCTGACAGAGCGACCAGGTGCCGGGCGAATCGTTCGGGCGTCGGATAGTCATAAACCACCGAGTCAGCGATTGGCAGCCCAGTCACCCGTCGAATTCGGTTACGCAATTCGATGGCCGTCAGAGAATCGAAACCTAACTCGCGGAACGCCGCGCTGACAGGTAGAGCACGACCGGAGACGTGGCCAAGGACAGCTGCAGCGTGTTCAAGAACGAGCTGTAGAAAAAATGCTTCGCGCTCCTCCGGATCGAGATGTGCCTTCTGGAGTGTGGCGTCGTGGTGATGAGCCGCGCCTCGCGGCGCAGGGCGACCGGCCAAGGACTGCAGCATAGGCAAGTCATCCCGGGCGCGAATTCCGGCCAGGTCGAGCCCTGCCAGGCCGAGTAGCGGCCGCTCAGCGGCAAGTGCACGATCAAACAAATGCAAGCCCTCAGTTACCGACAACGGCCGCATGCCCGACCGGGCCAGACGGCGCATGTCGGTTTCGGACAGCCACGCAGTGAGTCCGGCGCCCTGCTCCCAGGTGCCCCAAGCCATGGACACACCGGACAGACCAAGACTGCGGCGGTGCTGGATCAGTGCATCGAGGAACACATTGGCCGCAGCGTAGTTCGCCTGACCTGCGGTGCCTAGGATGCCAGACATTGACGAGAAGGCCACGAAGAATGCCAGGTTCAGCTCGGATGTGAGCTCGTGCAGATGCCAGGCGGCGACCGCCTTTGGGGCCATCACCCGCCCCAGTCGTTCGGCGGTCATAGACGCAAGCACACCGTCGTCCACAACGCCGGCGGCGTGAACGACACCCATGAGTGGCAGCCCGGCAATCGTGTCGGCGAGCTGCTGTCGGTCGGCGACGTCACACGCTGTGACCACAGCCTCCGCACCGAGCGCCGCCAGTTCTTCGACAAGTTCGTGTGCACCCGTGGCAGCAGGTCCGCTACGGCTGAGCAGGAGCAGGCGCCGGACGCCGTGCTCGCGAACTAGGTGCCGGCAGATCTCGCGGCCGAGGCCTCCCGTGCCGCCAGTGACGAGAACGGTGCCGCCGTCGGGGAAGGCCGCAAGTTCATTTGTCGCAGCGATCCGAGTCAGCCGGGGTGCTCTGACTGCGCCATCGCGCAGGGCCGTCTGCGGTTCTTGACTATTCAAGGCGGCGATTAGTCGTCGGGTAGTGAGCTCGCTGTTGGGATCGGCGTCGATTAGAAAGATTCTGCCCGGCTCTTCGGCCTGTGCGGAGCGCACCAGGCCCCATACAGCAGCCGCGCCGAGGTCCCGAATGGGCTCATCGGCCGCCACGGCCACCGCGCCCCTGGTCACCACAACGAGGCGCGTGGCTGCGAAGCGCTCGTCCGACGACCAACGATGCACTTGCTCGGCGACCCAGGCCGTGGTGCGGCTTGTAGAGGCCATAACATCGTCGTCGGCCGTCACAATCAGCGCGATGTACTCAGGCGCTGGAGGTCCAATCATGTCAAAATCTATGAACGCCTGATCTTGAAGCCAGGTTAAGTCCGCAGCGGGTGCTGGAATGAACGCGATCCCACCGTCCGTACCCTCCTCAACTGGGATGACCGGCCAGTCGACAGCTAAGACGGAACCACCTGTCACGCCCATTCGAGTGGGGTGTCCGAAGGTGACTTCATCAATGTTGAGGACCGCACTGCCTGTGGCATCGACAATCGCCACCGAAACCGTGTCAGGACCAAGCTGCGATACTCGGGCCTGTACCTTTATCGCCCCGGTTGCATGAAGTGTGATGCCCGTGCAACGGACCGGTACCAGTCCTGGTTCTTTGATGCCTTCGCGTAGGACTGCATCCAGCAGGACCGGGTGCAGACCGAACTTCGCAGCTCGGCCCAACTCGCTAGCCGGAACCGCTGCCTCGACCGTGCTGTCCGACGATGACCACGTATCGCTGGTTGGAGTACCGGCTGCTGTGGTTGCGACAGCGTGGAGGGTCCATGGCGTGTCTTCTGAGGCCCGCGTATAGATGCGGATCTTGGACTCAGCGACAATTGCCTGCAGCAGCAGGCGGCCGTGTTCGGGGAGCACCACTGGGGCGTACAGAGTCAAATCGGCAATCGATCCCGCACCAACTGCGTCAGCAGCACGAATCGCCAACTCGACGACTCCCGCGGCCGGGAATTCGCGTTCGGTGAGCCAGGGAAGCGTCCGCAGACAAAGCTCGGCTGTGAGGATGACGCTGCCCTCTTCCGTCACCGGGACAACGGCGCCGAACAATGGGTGTCCTGCGGGGACGAGTCCGGCATCCGCACTCGCTACGACCGGTTCGGGCCAGTATCGCTCATGCTGGAACGCATACGTCGGCAACTCCACCCGCCCAGGCGTGAGCCCGACGAACAACCGCCCCCACTCCACCGACAC
>NZ_JBIVKC010000014.1:0-3931 GCF_044750615.1 Nocardia sp. NPDC088792 | reverse complement strand
GTGGATTGGGATCAGGGCAATGTGCGGTTGCTGACCGAGCAGCAGTCATGGCCCGAGACCGGGCGCCCTCGTCGGGCGGGTGTGTCCTCGTTCGGCATGTCGGGCACGAATGCGCACGTGATCCTGGAAGCCGCACCCGACGAAGCTGCCGCACCCGAGGCCGATGAGTCAACCAGCGTGGACGGGTTTGCGGTGTGGGTGGTATCGGGTAGGTCGGATGCCGCGGTGCGGGATCAGGCTGCTCGTTTGCTGCCGGTGGTCGCCGATCTGAGTGCGATTGATGTCGGCGCTGCGTTGTTGTCGCGATCGGTGTTCGATCACCGGGCTGTGGTTGTGGGTGCGGACCGCGACGAACTGCTGAGCGAGTTGCAGGCCGTTGCGGACGGTACGTCCAGCGTGGGTGCTGCGAAATCTGGTCGTCGGGTTGTGTTCGTGTTTCCGGGTCAGGGTGCGCAGTGGGCTGGTATGGCGGCTGGTTTGTTGGAGTCCTCTGCTGTGTTTCGTGAGTCGATGATGGCGTGTGCTGAGGCGTTGGCGCCGTTTGTCGATTGGTCGTTGCTGGATGTGGTGGGTGATGCGGCTGCTTTGGAGCGGGTTGAGGTTGTGCAACCGGTTTTGTGGGCGATGATGGTGTCGCTTGCGGCGGTGTGGCGGTCCTATGGTGTGGAACCGGCTGCGGTGGTGGGTCATTCGCAGGGTGAGATCGCGGCGGCGTGTGTTGCGGGTGGGCTGTCGTTGTCCGATGGTGCGCGTGTGGTGGCGTTGCGTAGTCGGGTCATCGCGGAGGTTTTGGCGGGTGTCGGGGGGATGGTCGCGGTCTCTGCGCCGAGTGAGCGGGTGCGGGAGATTCTGGCCGGCCTGGACGGTGCGGTGGTCGTCGCGGCGATCAATGGGCCCTCGTCGGTGGTCGTGGCCGGTCCGGTCGAGGACCTTGAGGTGTTGCTCGCCCATTGTGAGGTGCAGGGGGTGTGGGCGCGGCGGGTGCCGGTGGACTATGCCTCGCATACTGCGTCGGTCGAGGTGATCCGTGATCGCCTGTTGCAGGATCTGGTCTCGATTTCACCGCGGACCGGTGCGGTGCCGATGTATTCGGCGCTGACGGGGTCGGTGATCGATACAGCTGAGTTGTCGGGTCGGTACTGGTTCGACAACGGCCGTAATCCGGTGTTGTTCCAGGATGCTACCGAGGCTTTGGTCGCGGATGGGTTCACTGTTTTCGTCGAGGTCAGTGCGCATCCGGTGTTGACTGCGGCTATCGAGGACACGATCGGTGGTGCCGATGTTGTGGTCACCGGGACGTTGCGTCGTGATGATGGTGGTCTGGATCGGTTCCTGCGCTCGGCCGGTGATGTCTTCGTGGCGGGTGTTGCTGTGGATTGGGGTGTGTTGTTCGCGGGGCAGCGGACCGGCTGGGTTGATTTGCCTGCTTATGCTTTCCAACACCGCCACTACTGGCCCAAACCACCCACAGTGGTGGGGCGCGGCCTCGTGAGCACAGTCGTACCGGTTCCCGGTTCCGACACCACGATCTTCAGCTCGCGCGTTTCGTTGCAGAGCGCCCCGTGGCTCGCCGACCATGCGGTCAACGGTGTCGTGGTATTTCCTGGCACGGGGTTCGTTGAGCTGGCCTTCCGTGCGGCCGATGTCGCTGATGGGGGTGCCCTGGCCGAGCTTGTGGTGCACACCCCGCTGGTGATATCGCAGAGCGGCGAAACTCAACTGCAGACCGTGCTCACCGGTGGAAGCATCGAGATCTATGCTCGCGTGAACGACGATGACTTATGGACCCGACATGTAACGGCCACCACCCGGCGGCGCGGTGCTGAACCGGCCGGGCTAGGCGCGATTTGGCCGCCTACCGACAGCGTCCCGCTCGACATCGCCGATTTCTATATCGATCGGACAGCGCTGGGCTTCAGCTATGGACCCGCTTTCCAAGGCCTTACCGCCGCTTGGCGGCATGACGGGCATATCTACGCCGAGATCGAACTGCCTGAGAACGAGCGGCTAGTCGCTGGAGAGTTCGGCATCCACCCTGCTCTTCTTGACGCTGCGCTGCAGCCATCGGTTCTGACTGGCCTCGATGAGTCTGGCAATGGCCGACTCCCGTTCAGTTTTACCGACGTTACCCTGCATACCGTCGGTGCCACTGCAGTGCGGGTGCGGGTCTCGCCGACTGGTCCGGGTTCGGTCTCTGCGGTTCTGGTTGATGAGGACGACGTGCCGGTGTTTTCCGTCGGCTCGCTTATTCTGCGGCCACTTGTGCCGGAGACCCTGTCAGGTGTGACGCCCGCAGGCAGCCTGCTCGGCCTCGACTGGGTGCCGGTCTCCGATGTCACCAGTGTCTCGCCGGAACCCAGTGCAGTACTTGACGTCCAGGCTGACGCCAGCCGGACTGTCGAGACCACCGTGCAATATGTGCTTAGCAAACTGCGAGACTTCGCTGGCGGCTGCCTCGTCGTGGTAACCCACGAAGCTGTCGCTGCTGCCCCAGACGACACCGTGTGGGATCTCGCCGCCGCAGCCGTATGGGGTCTGGTCCGGTCAGCTCAATCCGAGGACCCTGGCAGGTTTGTCCTGCTCGACCTGGAAGCTGGCACCGAGCCGACGTCCGACGTGGTGGCTCGTGCGATCGCGACCGGTGAACCGCAGCTTGCCCTGCGCGGAAATAGCCACTTGGCACCACGTCTTTCCCGCCTGACCGGGAACATCGACAGCACACTCCAGATCGACGGTACAGTGCTGATCACTGGTGGTACCGGTGGTCTGGGCCAGGTGGTTGCTCGGCATCTGGTTGCTCGGCACGGTGTGCGGAGCCTGTTGTTGTTGAGTCGCCGTGGATCGTCTGCGCCTGGGGCTGACGAGTTGTACGCGGAGCTGTCCGAACAGGGTGTCGATGTTCGGATCGTGGCCTGTGATGTGAGTGATCGAGCGTCGTTGTCGACGGTGCTGGATGGTGTCGTGCTGGCGGGTGTTGTCCATACAGCGGGCGTTCTCGACGACGGCATGATCGCGAACCTCACCGACGATCAGATCCATAACGTGTTCGCGCCGAAGGTCGATGCTGCCTGGCATCTCCACGAGCTGACTCGCGACCAGGACCTCACATTCTTCGCCGTCTTCTCCTCGCTCGCGGGCACTCTAGGCAGTCCCGGACAGGGGAATTACGCGGCCGCGAACGTCTTCCTTGACGCCATGATCAGCCACCGACGCAGCGCAGGCTTGCCTGGCATCTCCTTGGCGTGGGGGCCATGGGACCAAGCCGCCGGGCTCACTGGCGGGCTCACTGAGACGGATGTCCGACGCCTCGCCCAGCTCGGCATGCAACCTGTGGCTGCTGATTTGGGCATGGATCTATTCGACCGGGCTCTGACTACCGGACGTGCGCTGGTCGGGCTTACAGAGCTGAACATCGCAGCTCTGCGCACTCGCGACGACGCGCCGTCGGTATTCCGCGGCCTCGTCGGCGCGCAGGCACGCCGTGCTCGTGGACGTGGCAACCACAAGCCAGCTGGCTTCATACAAGGCTTTGCTTTCCTGTCCGAGGAGGAACGGCAGAATCGGATGACCGCGCTCGTGCGGGGGTTGGTTGCGTCTGTGTTGGGGTTTGGTTCTGCTGATGAGGTTGCGGTGGATCGCCCGTTCCGGGATATCGGGTTCGACTCGTTGACTGCGGTCGAGCTGCGCAACGTGCTTCAACGGGCTACCGGGGTGACGTTGCCGTCGACGTTGGTCTTCGATTATCCGAGCGTCGACCGTCTCGTCGCGTTCCTTGATGTCTGTCTGGGTGGGAGCCCGACCACAACACGAATCGACGCGGTCGAGCTTCCGATGGACGGCGATCCGCTTGTGGTTGTCGGTATGGGTTGTCGTTTTCCGGGTGGGGTGCAGGGTCCGGGGGGGTTGTGGGATCTGGTTGCTGTGGGTGTTG
>NZ_JBIVKC010000013.1:0-4241 GCF_044750615.1 Nocardia sp. NPDC088792 | reverse complement strand
GGTGTGTCGGTGGAGTGGGGGCGGTTGTTCGTCGGGCTCACGCCTGGGCGGGTGGAGTTGCCGACGTATGCGTTCCAGCATGAGCGATACTGGCCGTCCAATGCCGGGATCGACGTCGATGTAGCTAGCGCAGGCATGGAGCGTGCCTCTCACCCGTTGCTCGGTGGCGTCCTGTCTATGCCCGATGGTCGTGTCGTGCTGACCTCGCGGCTTTCGGTAGGTACGCAGCCGTGGCTGGCTGATCACGCTGTCAATGGGGTGGTTTTGTTCCCTGGTACGGGAATCGTGGAACTCGCGTTACGTGCCGGCGATATGGTCGGCTGCGGCCGAGTGACCGAGCTGGTCATCGAGGTACCACTGATACTGCCGGAGCGCGGCGCCATCCAGATGCAAGTTGTGCTCGATGCCCCCGCCGAGGGATCTGCCGACTCGCGGCACGTATCGATCTACGGCCGCATTGACGGCAGCAACAGTCGTTGGGTACGCCACGCGAGTGGCCTCGTTTCCGTGATCAACCTTGGCACAGAGGCTCTGCTGCAAACAACGCCGCCGGAAAGTGCGACCGAGATCGACCTGGCAGGCGTGTACGAGCGGATCGCTGCGGGCGGGTTCGTGTATGGACCGTCGTTCCAAGGTCTCACCCAGGTGTGGCGCGACGGCGAGCACGTCTACGCGGAGGTGGTGCTCCCCGCAGAGCAGTGGGGTCGCGCGTCTGAGTTTGGCATCCACCCCGCCTTGCTGGACGCCCTGCTTCATGCGACGCTGTTCGTTGACCTGATGCCAGTCGAGTTTGGTCGCCTCCCGTTCAGCTTCTCCGACGTCGTCCTGCATGCCTTTGGTGCAACCCGGGTGTGGGCGCGACTCACGGTCACGGGGCCGGACTCGCTGTCGGTTGTCGTGACCGACGCGGCGGGTGGCGCGGTCCTTTCCATTGGGTCGCTCGTCGTACGTCCGGTGACACCGCATGCGCTAACAGCTGCCGCGACCAGGACAGATGAGACGGTGCTCAGCCTCGACTTGGAAGCGTTGCCTCTCATCGCAGCTCCTCGCGTTACGCCTACTGTGGTGACGGGACCGGATAGAGCGCGCGGTGACGTACGCGAAGTCACCGGCGCTGGACTGGTCGTGCTTGCCGTGTCGTGCGCCGGTATGCCGTCCGAGGCCGCACATCGGGCGTGTGCGTGGGTGCTGGACCAACTGCAGAAGTGGCTAGCGGAACCGGGGTTCTCAGGGTCGAAGCTTGTAGTGCTGACCAGGCGTGCTGTCGACTGTGGCGACGGAGACGTGAACGCAGGTGTTTCGGCGGTGTGGGGCTTGGCTCGCTCGGCTCAAGCCGAGCATCCGGGTCGAATAGTCGTCGTCGACGTTGACGACAACCTGCCGGATGGTCTGTTGGCAGCAATCCTCGCCTCGGGTGAACCCCAGGTTATTGTCCGGGGCGGTACGCCCCACGTGCTGCGGCTCGCGCCAGTCGACGAGGGCATGGTGGTCCCGGACAACGCGCAATGGCACCTCGAAACGGTCGGTGGTGGCACCCTTGAAGGGCTGCGATTGCAGGCATGCGAGTCTGCAGATCTGGGTAAGCGGGAAGTTCGGGTTTCCGTCCACGCGGCCGGAGTGAATTTCCGGGACGTGTTGAATGCGCTCGGAATGTACCCCGTCGAGGGTGTCCCGCTGGGGGGTGAGGTCGCCGGCGTGGTGACTGAAGTGGGCGACGAGGTGACCGACCTGTGTGTCGGAGACCGGGTGATGGGCTTGGCGCAGGCCGGTTTCGGACCTGTGGTGACTACGGACCACAGATTGGTCGTCCGGATACCACGGGGCTGGTCATTCGTCGTCGCGGCGTCAGTGCCGACAGTATTCCTAACGGCGTGGTACGGCTTGGTGGACCTGGCGGGTCTGAGCTCCGGCGAGCGGGTATTGGTGCATGCCGGTGCCGGTGGTGTGGGCATGGCCGCGGTCCAGATTGCGAGACACTTCGGGGCCGAGGTGTTCGCAACCGCGAGCGAAGCAAAGTGGCCGTCGGTGTGTGACATGGGTGTCGACCCCACACACGTTGCTTCGTCCCGAACAACGGCATTCGCCGCTACATTCAGCCATATTTCAGAAGGCCGCGGCGTGAACGTGGTGCTGAACTCGCTCAGCGGCGAGTTCATCGACGCCTCATTGAACCTGCTCGCCCCTGGCGGCCGGTTCGTCGAGATGGGCAAGACCGATGTGCGGGACGCAGCCGCCATCGCGGCCGCGCACGGCGGCGCAATTTACCGGACATTCGACCTGACCGAGGCCGGACCCGATCGCGTGCGACAGATACTCACTGAATTGGTGAGCCTGTTCGAGTCCGGTGCTTTGACGCCGTTGCCCATCAAAGACTGGAACGTTCGGCAGGCGCAGGCCGCATTCCGGTACATGAGCCAGGCCAAGCATATTGGCAAGATCGTGCTTCGGATTCCCCATGGATTCGGGGATGGGGCCGTTCTCGTCACCGGGGGGACCGGTGGGTTGGGCAGTGTGCTTGCCCGGCATCTGGTTGCCGAACACGGGGTCCGCGACCTGGTTTTGGTCAGTCGTCGAGGTGCTGCGGCGCCAGGCGCGAATGAACTGGTCGCAGAACTCACCGAGTTGGGCGCGCTGGTGACCCTCGAGGCGTGCGATGTCAGCGACTTTGCGAAGGTCGAGGAGCTGGTAAGAATGACGGCGGCCCGCACCCGGCTCGCAGGAGTGGTGCATACCGCAGCGGTTGTCGACGACGGCGTGCTGTCGTCGCTGTCACCAGTCCGCCTGGGCACCGTGCTGGGCCCGAAAGCCGCCGCCGCCTGGTATCTCCACGAGGCGACCCGTGACCTGGACTTGGATGTCTTCGCCGTATTCTCGTCCCTTTCCGGGCTTCTCGGTGCTCCGGGCCAGGGTAACTACGCCGCGGCGAACGTGTTCCTTGACGCGTTGATGGCGTACCGACGCCGTCTGGGCTTGCCCGGCGTATCGATGGTGTGGGGACCGTGGACTCCAGAAGTCGGCATGACTCATGCACTGTCAGAAGCCGACATCAGCCGCATCCACCGCTCGGGCATGCCACCGTTGAGTACCGCTGCGGGCATGAGATTGTTCGATCGCGCCCTCACCGCGGACAAGCCGCTGGTTGCCCTGGCCCGTGTCGATGCTGCAGACCTGGCCGCCCAAGACAGTTTGCCGCCGATCCTTGCTGGCCTCGTTGGCCCGCGTCCCCCACGGGCGGTGGCCGCGACCGCGGCCAATACTAGCGAGCTCGCAACGCTGTCCCCGCAGCGGCGCGCAGCTCGGCTGCTTGAGTTGGTCCGTGAGCACGTCGCGGTAGTACTGGGGCATACGACCAGTGAGGCGCTCTCGCCGACGCTGGCGTTCCGCGACGCCGGATTCGACTCCCTCACTGCGGTCGAGCTTCGTAATCGTTTGCAGACCGCCACGGGGTTGACGCTCCCGGCGACGCTTACCTTCGACTATCCGAACGCGGCACGGCTGGCGGACCACCTTATCGGGTATTTCGCCGAGACTACGCAAGACGAAGGTCTGGCACTTCCGGCGCCGGTTTCGGTCGATGATGACCCGATCGTGGTGGTCGGCACCGGCTGCCGGTTCCCCGGCGGGGTAACCGGGCCTGACGAGCTATGGGACCTCGTCACCGGAGGAATTGACGGTATGACGCCGTTCCCGGGCAATCGTGGTTGGAAACTCGACGGCCTGCACGACCCAACCAGAAGCCGGACGGATACAACGATCGCTGCTGAAGGAGGGTTCGTCGCCACCGCAGATGAGTTCGACGCGGCATTCTTCGGCATCTCGCCACGTGAGGCCGTCGCCATGGATCCGCAACAGCGGCTCCTGCTGGAGGTAGCGTGGGAGGCCCTGGAGCATGCAGGCATTGATCCGGCGTCGCTCGCTGGCAGCCGCACAGGCGTGTTCATAGGTAGCTATCACTCTGCCTACAGCGACGTAATCAATCAGGCCGACGAGAAGGCCCGGGCACAAATGATGACCGGCGCCGCGCAGAGCATTGTGTCTGGCCGGGTCGCCTATGTGTTGGGCTTGGAGGGTCCCGCGGTCACGGTGGACACGGCATGCTCGTCGTCGCTGGTGGCGATGCACTGGGCAGCACAGTCCCTGAGATCAGGGGAGAGCAGCCTCGTCCTGGCCGGTGGCGTGACCGTGATGGCCACGCCGGGCACATTCGTGGAGTTCACTCGTCAGGGTGGTCTGGCCGCAGA
>NZ_JBIVKC010000012.1:0-8697 GCF_044750615.1 Nocardia sp. NPDC088792 | reverse complement strand
TCGGGAAACCGAGGTCCAGCAGTGGGGCTACAGCGACAGCTGGGTCACGGTCGACGAACTACCCGCTGAGTCACAGTCGGTTATCGCGGTCGTACCAGCCGGCGTACATGACCCGTGGATTGCGGCGGTACTGGATGCGCTCGGTCCGAACACCATTGTCACCTCTGCTGATGTGGGACTCCCCTCTAAGATTGCGGGGTATTCGCGAGTCGTGTCGCTGCTACCAGTACATGGTGAGGACGACGCTGCCACGATCCTCCGGATCTTGCAGGCGGTAAGCGAATCGGGTGCGTGTATATGGGTGGTGACCCGCGGTGCGGTTGCTGCACAGTTCGGCGACAAGGTTTCTAACGCCTGGCCAAGCGCTGTTTGGGGCCTCGGCCGGGTAGCCGCACTCGAACTACCTGGGTCGTGGGGTGGCCTGGTGGATCTGCCCGAAGAACTGAACGAGGCTGCCTTGTCGAGGCTGCCCGGGGTCTTCGGTACCAGTGAAGATCAGGTCGCTGTTCGCTCCGGCGGGGTGCTGGCACGTCGTCTCACTCACCGACCACTGCAGGGTTCCGCGCGGCCGTGGTGCACAAGCGGCACAGCGTTGATCACCGGGGGCACCGGGGGCCTTGGCAGTTACGTGGCGCGATGGGTAGTCGAACGTGGTGCCGAGCACGTCATTCTGTTATCTCGGCGCGGCCCTGATGCGTCAGACGCCCACGAGCTGCGTGCCGAGTTGGAGGCCGCTGGAGCCGGGGTAACTATTCTCGCGGGCGATGTCGCCGACCGGGCGGTGTTAATCGAAGCGCTGGCGGCAGTGCCTGACACAGCACCGCTGCGGACCATCGTGCACGCGGCAGGCGTCGGCAATGCGTTGACGCCGCTGACTGAGCTGACTGACGATCAGCTCGCGGCCGAACTAAAGGTTAAGACCGTCGGTGCTCTGTTATTGGACGAGCTGACGGCCGACTTTGCGCTGGACGCCTTCGTCTTGTTCTCTTCCGGCGCCGCGTCGTGGGGTGGCGCTGGGCAAGGTGGATATGCGGCCGGGAATGCCACTTTGGACGGTCTCGCGCAGTACCGGCGCTCTCGAGGCAGGGTGGCGACCTCGATCGCCTGGGGTACCTGGGCTGACGCTGGCATGGTGGTCGGCGATTCCGAGCACTCCCGTTACCTGGCACGCCTGGGCGTCCATCCCATGCGGCCTGAATTGGGAGTCATGGCGCTCCAGCGAGCGCTGGAACAGTATGAGATTTCGATGACGGTGGCCGACGTTGACTGGTCGCGTCTGGTCCCCGCGTTCACAGTGGTGCGGCCGAGTAAATTGTTTGACCTCATCCCAGAGGCGGCCACCCCAGTCAACGAGCAAGACACAGGCGCGGCTGAGGAGTTGTCGGCATTGTCGGCTGAGCAGCGCCGTGACCGGCTGACCGAGCTCGTCTGCGACCATGCCGCCGCAGTGCTGGGCCACGGCAGCAGCCGGGACATCGTCTCTGAACGGTCGTTCCGGGACGCTGGGTTCGACTCGCTGACCGCAGTTGAGTTCCGCAATCAAGTGCAAGCTGTCACTGGTCTCAGCTTGCCCGCGACGCTGGTTTTCGATTACCCGACCCCGGCGCGCCTGATCGATCACCTCGACATCTCGCTGTCCACCGGTTCCAATGCGGCCGAAGATTTCGTACGGCTGCGCAACCGGCTGCGAGCGCTCGCAACGGATCCGGCCGCACGCAGCGACGTTGAACTAATGGTCCAGGAGCTGCGCGAGCTGCTCAGCGCCGGGGTGTCAGCGGCAGACAGTGACCTTGACGGTGCGACTGACGATCAGCTGTTCTCCATGGTCGCTGAGGGCAGCACCTGGATGGTCGAGACGCCGCCCGCCCGTGATCACTAATGACCAACCGATACAGCGAAGGTGCAGCATCTCATGGCCGATGAAGACCAGCTCCGTGCCTACCTCAAGCAAGCCGTGGCAAACTCCCGCGAAGTGCAGCGTCAGCTCGAGGAGCTGAAGGACAAGCTCGCTGAGCCGCTGGCCATCGTCGGCATGGCGTGCCGTTATCCCGGGGGGGTTGCCGGTGCCGCAGACCTCTGGAATCTCGTTGCGTCCGGAACGGACGCGGTGACCAGGTTCCCGACGGACCGTGGCTGGGACGTCGATGGTTTCTACGATCCGACCGGCAACAGGGTTGGGTGCTCGGTTACCAGAGAAGGAGGGTTCGTAGACTCTGCTGCGGACTTCGACCCTGTGTTCTTTGGCATCTCGCCTCGTGAAGCACTCGCTATGGACCCGCAACAGCGGTTGTTCCTCGAAGTCGCGTGGGAAGCGCTGGAGCACGCCGGGATTGACCCCCTGACGCTGGCCGGGTCCTCGACCGGGGTATTTGTCGGCGCCGGGTCGTCGGGCTATCACGAGGCGGTTCGCGGGCTGGAAGAAACCGAGAACCACCGGCTCACCAGTGGGTTGCTCAGCGTGATCTCCGGACGCGTGTCCTACGTCCTGGGCTTGGAAGGCCCGGCGGTGACTGTTGACACCGCATGCTCGTCGTCACTGGTCGCGATCCACTGGGCCAGTCAATCGCTGCGATTGGGTGAGTGTTCACTTGCGGTCGCCGGCGGGGTTAACGTCATGGTGCACCCGGACGGTTTCTTTGAATTCACTCGCCAGGGTGGGCTCGCCCCAGACGGCCGCTGCAAGGCGTTCGCCGAGTCCGCTGACGGAACAGGATGGTCCGAAGGCGCCGGGGTAGTAATTTTGGAGCGCCTCTCGGACGCGCGCCGCAATGGGCATGAGGTGCTGGCGTTGGTGCGGTCGTCAGCGGTGAACCAGGATGGTGCGTCGAACGGGTTGACCGCGCCGAACGGGCCCTCTCAGCGGCGTGTAATCCGCCAGGCCCTTGACGCGGCGAGTTTGCTGCCCATTGATGTCGATGTAGTCGAAGCGCACGGTACTGGTACCGAACTGGGTGACCCGATCGAGGCACAAGCGCTGCTATCGACCTACGGGTTCGACCGCCCAATTGATCGGCCGCTGTGGCTCGGTTCGATCAAGTCGAACATCGGGCACAGTCAGGCCGCCGCCGGTGTCGCCGGTGTGATCAAAATGGTGCAGGCGATGCGCCATGGCGTTATGCCCCGCACATTGCATGTCGATCAGCCGAGCACTCACGTGGACTGGGACCAGGGCAGTGTGCGGCTAGTCACTGAAGAGCAGCCCTGGCCCGAGACTGGGCGTCCCCGGCGTGCCGGAGTTTCCTCGTTCGGCGTGTCGGGTACGAATGCGCACCTAATTCTCGAAGCCGTCCCCGTGCCAGGGGTCTCTGAGTCCGAGATGGAGGACAGGGGTGCCGGGGAACCGACTGAGACGATCTGGGCAGTTTCCGGCCGATCGGCGGCCGCGGTCACGAGCCAGGCGGTGAGGCTCCTGGAGTATGTCCGGGACGCCAAATCGCTCGTCGTCCAAAACGTCAGTTGGTCGCTGTTGCATACCAGGTCGCTGTTCGACCATCGTGCCGTGGTGACCGGCGTGAACCGCGAAGAACTCGAGTCGGGTCTAGTCGCGCTGGCAGCCGGTGAACCAGCTCGAAACATCGTCGACGGGGTCGCCGACGTCCGGGGCAAGGTCGTGTTCGTGTTCCCTGGCCAGGGGGCACAGTGGCCAGGGATGGGCGTCGAGCTGCTTGGCACGTCGCCGGTCTTTGCCGAGTCGATGCGCGAGTGCGCTGACGCCTTGTCAGAATTCGTCGACTGGTCGCTACTGGACGTTGTGCGCGATCCGGTAATGCTGGAACGGGTCGATGTTGTGCAGCCCGCGCTTTGGGCAATCATGGTGTCGTTGGCCCGTCTCTGGGAGTCCTACGGCGTCCGGCCCGCGGCCGTGCAGGGGCACTCCCAAGGCGAGATTGCAGCCGCCTGCGTTGCTGGCATGTTGACCCTGTCGGATGGCGCCCGAGTCGTGGCTCTGCGCAGCCAAGCGATCGCCGCCGAGTTGGCTGGTGACGGGGGGATGGTCGCACTACAGCTGTCGGCGGACGAGGCATGTGGGCTCTCCGAGCGATGGGGTGATCGGATTTCGATCGCCGCGGTCAATGGCCCGGGTGCAGTTGTGGTGTCCGGCGCTGCTGATGCACTCGATGAGTTGATGACACACTGCGAGGAGATTGGCGTTCACGCCAAGGCCATCCCGGTCGACTACGCATCGCATTCCTCGGCAGTCGAGCGCATCCGGGCCCGTCTCTTCCGTGACCTCGCCCCGGTCAAGCCATTGCCTGGCGTAGTGCCTATGTATTCGACTGTGACAGGAACGCTGGTCGTATGGGCCACCTTGGATGCTGAGTACTGGTACCGGAACCTGCGCGAGCGGGTTCGGTTCGAGGAGACGACTCAGGCGATGGCTGGTGCTGGATTCGCAGCGTGGGTTGAGGTGAGCCCGCACCCAGTGCTCACTGTGCCCGTCGAGGACGTACTGGCAAACCGCTCGAACGACACCGGCTTCGTGGTAACCGGGACGTTGCGCCGCAACGATGGTGGCTCGGACCGCATGCTGCTGTCAGCTGCACAGTTGTTCACACGTGGTGTACCGGTGTCGTGGGAGGGTTTGTTTGCAGACCAGACACCGCAGCGGGTGGATCTGCCGACCTATGCCTTCCAACATCAACGCTTTTGGCCATCCGGTGGCACCACGGACGCCGACGTAGCAGGTGCCGGGCTGGAGCCGATCGGACACCCGGTGCTGGGCGCGGTGCTTTCGATGCCGGACGGCCGGGTCGTATTAACCTCACGCCTTTCGGTCGGCACACAACCGTGGCTGGCTGACCACGCAGTCGGCGGGGCGATCGTTTTCCCGGGCACTGGATTTGTCGAGCTCTTGGTGCGCGCAGGTGACATGGTCGACTGCCCGCGGGTGGCGGAGCTAGTTGTGGAGGTGCCGCTGGTGCTACCCGAGCGCGGCGGAGTCCAGATACAGGTAATGGTTGACGAACCCGGCACAAGTGCCCAGGGCACCCGGCAGGTGTCGGTGTTCAGTCGTTTCGACGGTGCGACAGAGTGGGTGTGTCACGCCAGTGGTGTTCTGGCCGAGGACCCCAGTATCGCCGAGCCTGGCCCGCTGTCGGAGACATGGCCTCCCGCGGCAGTGGAGATCGACCTGGCTGGGCTGTACGAGCGGACCACCGGTGGGGAGTTCCAGTACGGGCCGTCATTCCGTGGGCTAACGCAGGTGTGGAGCAATGGCGACCAGGTGTTCGCCGACGTAGTGCTGCCCGAGGATCAGCACGGGCAGGCGTCCAGCTTCGGCATTCACCCCGCGGTCCTCGACGCTGTGCTGCACGCTTCAGCGTTTGCTGGACTGGCTCCCGCCGAGCATGGACGGTTGCCATTCAGCTTCTCCAATATTGTCCTCCATGCCACCGGTGCGACGCGGGTACGGGCGTGCCTTACCAGGACCGGACCCGAATCCCTGACAGTGGCGGTAGCCGACGCCGCGGGCGACCCCGTGATGTCGCTGGGTTCAGTGGTCCTGCGTCCGGTGACTCGGGAAGCATTCAAGCCCACGACTGTGGGGGAGCGCGACGAACTGATCCTGGGTGTGCAGTGGTCCAGTAAGCCGCTACCCACCGAACCAGTCGAGGTTGTCATAGCCGGGATCGTGACAGGTCCTGATGCTGATGGTGACGTGCGGGACGTTTCCGATGCCGGGCTGGTAGTGCTCGCGGTGTCCTGTGTGGACGATCCGGTTCCAGCCGCACACCGTTCGTGCGCGTGGGTGCTGGACCAGGTGCAGACGTGGCTGGCCGAACCGCGGTTCGGCCAGTCGCAACTGCTGGTGGTTACACGGCGTGCAGTGGCGGTTGCCGGGGATGTCGATCCCGCGGCTGCTGCGGTGTGGGGTTTGCTGTGCTCTGCGCAGGCCGAGCACCCAGACCGGATCGTTCTCGCTGACATCGCAGGGGAGTTGTCCCTGGATCTCCCTGCACTTGTGTTGGCTACCGGCGAGTCCCAGGTTGTTGTCCGAGACGACGAGATTTATATCGCCCGACTGGCCTCTCTTGATGACGGCCTCACGATTCCCGACGGCCCGGCCTGGCGACTCGAAGCGACGGGCAAGGGCACTTTGGGAGGGCTGCGGTTATTGCCGTGCGAGCTCAGCGATCTGGGTCCTGGCGATGTTCGTATCGAGGTCCACGCCGCGGGATTGAACTTCCGGGACGTGCTGAACGTGCTAGGAATGTACCCAGGGGATCCCGTTCCGTTAGGCGCCGAGGTCGCCGGCGTGGTGACCGAAGTCGGTTCAGAGGTATATGACCTGTCAATCGGCGACAGGGTCATGGGTCTGGCTGCCGGTGCATTCGCCCCGACTGTCGTGACGGACCACCGCCTGCTTGTCAGGATTCCCCGCGAGTGGTCATTCGCGGTTGCTGCGTCGGTGCCGACGGTGTTCCTGACTGCGTGGTACGGCCTGGTGGATCTAGGTGATCTCCGGCCCGGCGAGCGGGTGCTGGTCCATTCCGCAGCGGGCGGGGTGGGTATGGCCGCGGTTCAGATTGCGCAGCATCTCGGGGCTGAGGTCTATGCGACCGCCGGTGAGATGAAGTGGCCGGTGGTGCGCGACCTAGGCGTGGACCAGGCCAGGGTGGCTTCCTCGCGGTCGCTGGATTTCGCAGATGTGTTCCGAAGAGTGTCGGACGGCCGAGGCGTAGACGTCGTGCTGAACTCGCTGAGCGGTGAGTACGTGGACGCGTCGCTAGGGCTTCTGGCGGCCGGTGGACGATTCATTGAGATGGGCAAGACGGACGTACGAGATGCTGACGCGGTCGCTGCTGCTTCCGGCATCGGCTACCGGGCGTTCGACCTGATCGAGGCCGGGCCCGATCGAGTACGAGACATGCTCGCAGAGTTGCTGGTGCTTTTCGAGTCCGGCGCACTGAAGCCTTTGCCAGTCCGACAGTGGGACGTGCGTCGGGCGCCGGCAGCGTTCCGGTTCATGAGCCAGGCCAAGCATATTGGCAAAATCGTGCTTCGGGTCGGCCCGATGTTCGGAGATGGTGCAGTACTCATCACCGGTGGGACCGGCGGTCTGGCCGGTATCCTGGCCCAGCATTTGGTGGCCGAGCACGGGGTGCGCGACCTCGTGCTGGTCAGCCGCCGCGGGACTAAGGCACCGGGAGCCGACCGGTTGGCAGACAAGCTGTCTGAGCTAGGCAGCCGAGTGGAAGTGGTGGCCTGTGACGTCAGCGACCCTGAAGCGGTCGCCGGTGTGGTCGCGTCGATCGCCGATCGCACGAGGCTCGCCGGTGTAGTACACACCGCCGCAGTCCTTGACGATGGCGTCGTGTCGGCGTTAGCGCCTGAACGCTTACACCCTGTGTTGTCGCCGAAGGTAGATGCGGGGTGGAATCTGCATAACGCGACGCGAGATCTGAATTTGGATGTTTTCACTGTATTTTCGTCGATGTCCGGGCTGATCGGCGCGCCGGGCCAGGCCAACTATGCTGCCGCTAACGTTTTCATCGACGCCTTGATGGCGATCCGGCACCGCGACGGTCTACCCGCAATCTCGATGGCGTGGGGGCCGTGGACTCCGGAAGTCGGCCTTACAGGCACCCTGACGGAAGTGGAGATCGCGCGCTTACAACGATCCGGGATGCCGCCGCTGAGTGTCGCCGCAGGTATGCGGTTGTTTGACCGCGCGCTCGCGGCGGATGAGCCGCTGATCGGACTGGTGCGGGTGGACGCTGCTCGGCTTGCCGGGCAGGAGAATGTGCCGCCGATTCTCGCAGGGATCGCCGGTTCCCGGGCCCGCCGTACCGCAGCGGGTGAGGATACGGGGATTGCCGTTGGCGGCCTCGCCGGGATGACCGCGCCTCAGCAATTTGCCCACTTGCTGACGTTGGTGCGCGACCATGTGTCCGTCGTTCTGGGACATGCAAGCAGGGACGCTGTCGCGCCAACGCTCGCCTTCCGCGACGCTGGGTTCGACTCGCTGACCGCAGTAGAATTGCGCAACCGGCTGCAGACCGCAACCGGGTTGACGTTGCCCGCTACGCTCGTGTTCGATTACCCGACCGCGACCCGTTTGGCGACGTATCTAGCTACTCAGTTCGGGTCCACAGAGTCGGTATCACTGGCTGCCGGACTGGCTCCGGTCGGTGCCCACGACCCTATCGTCGTGGTCGGTATGGCATGCCGTTACCCTGGCGGCGTCGCAAGCCCGGACGATCTATGGGACCTTGCGCTTCTCGGCACCGATGCCGTCTCCGGATTTCCTAAAGATCGTGACTGGGACCTCGACCGTCTCTACGACCCGGCCGGGCGTCCGGGAACTACGGTGACCCGCGAAGGCGGTTTCCTGACGACGTCGGCGGACTTCGATGCCGGGTTCTTCGGCATCTCGCCTCGGGAGGCGCTCGCCATGGACCCGCAGCAGCGGGTGCTGCTCGAAACATCTTGGGAGGCACTGGAGCACGCGGGCATCGACCCGGTCACCCTCGGAGGCAGCCAGACTGGGGTGTTCGTCGGTAGCTACCACTCCAGTTACGGTGAACTGGTCGCTCGTTCCGACAGGTCGGCGCATGGCGCGATGATGACCGGCGGGGCCCAAAGTGTGCTCTCTGGTCGTGTGTCGTATGTGTTGGGTCTGGAGGGTCCCGCGGTCACGGTGGACACGGCATGCTCGTCGTCGCTGGTGGCGATGCACTGGGCAGCACAGTCCCT
>NZ_JBIVKC010000011.1:0-27434 GCF_044750615.1 Nocardia sp. NPDC088792 | reverse complement strand
GCGTTGATGGATCCGATGCTCGAGGAGTTCGGGCGGGTGCTCGAGACGTTGGAGTATTCGGAGCCGACGATTGCGGTGGTGTCGAATGTGACCGGTTCACCGGCGGATATTGCTTCGCCGGAGTATTGGGTGCGGCAGGTGCGTTCGACGGTGCGGTTCGGTGATGGTCTGCAGTTCCTTGCCGGTCAGGGGGTGTCGACTTTCGTCGAGGCTGGTCCGGATGCGGTGCTCGCGGGGTTGGTCGAGGGTAATGGTGTTACTGCTACGTCGGTGGCGTTGCAGCATGGTGGGCGTGGTTTCTTGCATGCTCTGGCGCGGTTGTTCGTGGCGGGTGTGTCGGTGGAGTGGGGGCGGTTGTTCGTCGGGCTCACGCCTGGGCGGGTGGAGTTGCCGACGTATGCGTTCCAGCATGAGCGATACTGGCCCGAGCCTGCGGCTGTGGCAGTGCCTAGCCAGGATCTGGTGGATGCCCAGTTCTGGGAGACCGTCGAAGAGGGTGACGTACGGGAGCTTGCTCGGTCCTGGGGTGTCGAGGACGACGTCGTTTCGGATGTGGTGCCGGGCATATTGCGCTGGCGAGAAGAACGTCGTCGGGAAACCGAGGTCCAGCAGTGGGGCTACAGCGACAGCTGGGTCACGGTCGACGAACTACCCGCTGAGTCACAGTCGGTTATCGCGGTCGTACAGCCAGGTGGCATCGACCTCTGGACCCGTGCGGTCATCGAAGCGCTTAACCCAGTTCAACTGGTCGAATTCACCGCCGGTCAGTCCCTGCCCGATGTTGCAGGTGCGGTGGTGTCGCTGCTCCCCGGGGAGGATCTCGTAACGACAGTCGACTTGGTGCGGGCAGCACGAGAATCCGGTGCGGGGACACGGTTGTGGGTGATCACTCGCGGTGCTGTAGTGGCTTTGCCCGGTGACCCAATCTCCCGGCCGGGATCGAGCGTGGTTTGGGGTCTTGGCCGGGTGGCTGCGCTAGAACATCCTGGACTGTGGGGCGGTCTCATGGATCTCCCCGACAATCTCGACGATCTCGCCTTAGGTCGGCTTCAGCGCTTGTTGACGGCCGATCATGGTGAGGACCAACTAGCTATCCGTTCCAGCGGGGTGTTTGCCCGCCGCCTTGTGCGCAGGCCGTTAGGTGGTGGCTACGAGGCGTGGCGTACCAGCGGGACTGCGCTGATTACTGGCGGCACCGGCGGTCTTGGCGCCCACGTGGCGCGATGGGTGATTGAGCGCGGAGCCGAACATGTTGTGTTGCTATCGCGCCGCGGTCTCGCCGCTCCCGGTGCCGGGAGCTTGCGCGCCGAGCTGGAAGCCGCCGGGGCAACAGTCAACGTCGTCGCCTGTGATGTTGCTGATCGCGCTGCGCTGTCCGATGTTCTCGCAACTATTCCGACCAACCATCCGCTCCGTACGGTCGTCCACACCGCCGGCGTGCTTCACGCACCCACCCCGATCGAATCGCTGAGCGTCGAGTCGCTCCACCAAAGCCTGCGCGCGAAGCTGACCGGCGCGATGCTGCTCGACGACCTTACGGCCGATGTGCCGTTGGACGCCTTCGTTCTGTTCTCGTCCGGCGCTGCCTCGTGGGGCGGCACCGGGCAGGGCGGATATGCAGCGGCGAACACCAGCCTGGACGCGTTGGCGCACCACCGGCGTTCTCGGGGCCGAGTCGCAACGTCGATCGCCTGGGGAACGTGGGCCGAGGTCGGGATGGCCGCCAACGATATCGAACATCGAGATTACCTGACCCGGCTGGGTGTGCGGCCGATGTTGCCGCGGCCGGGAATCCTTGCCCTGCAACTAGTTCTGGAACAGGACGAGACGGCGGTGACGGTAGCCGACATCGAATGGTCAAGGTTTGCGCCAGCGTTCACTCTGACGCGGCCGAGCCGGTTGTTCGACCAGATCGCGGAAGCCGTGCCCGCAGTCGAGGAACGGGGCACCAGCGCCGCGATGGAGTTCGCGGCGTTGTCCCCTGAGCAACGCCGCGGTCGGCTGACGGAAATCGTATTCGGGCATGCGGCTGCAGTGTTGGGGCATGTTAGCGGCCAAGATATCGATCTAAGTCGCTCGTTCCGGGACGCCGGGTTCGACTCCATCACGGCGGTGGAGTTCCGCGACCACCTGCAGGCATCCACTGGGCTAATGCTTGAGGCCACGCTGGTCTTCGATTACCCGAGTCCATTGCGACTAATCGATCACCTCGACGTGCAGCTGAGTGGCTCGACCGACCCCGATGAAGAGATCAGGCAGCGACTTCTAGCCGTGCCTCTGGACAGGCTCCGCGAGGCAGGCTTGCTCGACGTCATCCTCACACTCGCCGAAAACTCATCTGCGGGCTTCCCTGAGTCGGGCGCGGCCGAATCGGTGACGGACCTACTCGTCGCGGACGTTGACGACCTCGTGCGGATCGCGCTCGGCAATGCCGAGGACCGATGAACTTGCCCGTGCACCTCACTGTGTAATACCGACCGAAGGGCACCATGAAAATCTCTGCCGCAGTCCTCGACAGCGTCCGAAACCCATTCGTCCTGAAGAATATCGACCTCGCCGACCCTGGTCGGGCAGAGGTCCTGGTCGAGTTGCACAGCTCCGGGATCTGCCAGACGGACGTGGCTGTCCAGCAGGGGCATGTACCGTTCCCGCTCCCTGGCGTCCTGGGCCACGAGGGCAGCGGGGTCATCCAAGCGGTCGGCGGCGACGTGACCGGGTTCGCTGTGGGCGATCGTGTCTGCTTGACCTTCGCGAGCTGCGGCGGCTGCGGCAGTTGCAGCGCCGGCCTGCCGTCCTATTGCGATACGTTTGTCGCCCGTAACTTGATGGGCAGGCGGCTTGACGGCACTAGCCCGCTTTCGCTTGATGGCACTTCGATCGGTGGAAACTTCTTCGGTCAGTCCTGCTTTGCGTCGCATGCGATCGCCGATATCCGGTCTGTCGTGAAGATCCCCCACGAAGTGCCGCTGGCGCTCGCCGCGCCGCTCGGATGCGGAGTACAGACCGGCGCTGGTGCAGTCCTCAACTCGCTTCGCGTCGAGCCCGGGAAATCCGTGCTCATCCTCGGTGCGGGTTCGGTGGGTCTCAGCGCTGTGATGGCCGCGGTGCTGGCCAACGCCGCAGAAGTGATCGTCGTCGAACTTGTGGAGTCACGTCGGCGACTGGCCGCCGAGCTCGGTGCCACGGCGGTACTTGACCCAGCAAACGGACCAATATCTGAGCAGGTCCGCGAGCTGCTCCCGCAGGGCGTGAACTATGCGATCGACACCACTGCGCAGCCTGTGGTACTCGGCGAGGTGGTGAAAGCGATGGCCAAACGCGGAGCTATCGGCCTGCTTGGTGTGCCAGCGGACCCGGCCAGCACGTTACCGCTGAGCCTGGGCATGAGCCAGATCCTTGGATTGAAGGTCGTCGGCATCGCTGAGGGCGACAGCAACCCCGCCCAGTTCATCCCATGGTTACTCGGCATGTACATCAACGGCCGGTTTCCTCTCGACCGGCTTGTCACGACACGCCCATTTTCGGAATTCAACGATGCAATCGCAGCTCAGATCCGTGGTGAGGTAGTGAAGATGGTGCTGACGCTATGACCGTGGACTACAACCTGCTATTCGTCGGCGGTGGCTGGAAGCAGCCTGCGACGAGCAACCGCATCACTGCGTATGCGGCAAGCACCGGGGAACCCGTCGGAAGCGTGCCTGAGGCGCTTCGGCCCGATGTAGACGCCGCTGTCGCCGCAGCTCGGGCCGCATTCGACGATCCGGCCGGCTGGCCCCGGTTTCCGGCGTCCGAGCGTGCGGCGGTGCTGGAACGTTTTGCCGAAGCCTTTGCCGCCCGCGGGCCTGAGATCGCGTGTCGGGTGAGCATTCAGAACGGGATGCCGATCAGCTTGTCCGGGGTTCTTGAGGCATCGGCACCGCCGATGCTGCTGCGGTACTACGCCGAACTCACCGAAAAGTGGTCAAAGCCCGACGTCAGACCTGGTCGGTTCGGTGGGCGCGCGATCGTCGTACCCGAGCCTGTCGGGGTGGTCGCAGCAATAGTGCCGTGGAACGTGCCACAGGGCATCACGTTCATGAAAATTGCCCCCGCGCTCGCGGCAGGTTGCACTGTGGTGCTGAAGCCCTCGCCGGAGACTGTGCTCGATGCGTTCCTCATGGCTGAGGCCGCTCACGAGGCGGGGCTGCCGCCTGGAGTGTTGAACATAGTGCCTGGCGGCGAGGACACCGGTCGCCATCTAGTGCGGCATGTGGGGGTGGACAAAGTGTCGTTTACTGGGTCGACCACGGCGGGCCGCGAGATCGCCGCGACCTGCGGGGGTTTGCTTCGTCCGGTGTCGCTGGAGCTTGGAGGAAAGTCGGCTGCGATTGTTCTGCCGGACGTGGACCTCACAACCCTCATGGACCGGTTCTTCCGTGCCACCTTGCTCAACAATGGCCAGCTCTGCTGGTTGGGTACTCGCGTACTCGCGCCACGGTCACGCTACGACGAGATCGTGGACGCCGTGACGGGGCTCGCGAAATCGCTGGTCGTGGGTGATCCGCTCGACCCGGAAACCCAGTTGGGACCTTTGGTATCGGCACGCCATCGCGACCGTGTAGCCGCTGCGATTGACTGCGGCGTCCGCGACGGTGCTCGCCTTACCGCCGGCGGCTCTTGCCCAGAAGGTCCCGGTTGGTATCTGGACGCGACCGTGTTCGCCGACGTTGATAACGGCTCGGCTCTCGCTCGCGAGGAGATCTTCGGGCCCGTTCTCGCAGTCATTCCGTATCGCGACGAGGACGAGGCTATAGCCATCGCGAACGATAGCGAGTATGGACTCGGGGGGTCGGTCTGGACCGCAGACCCGGACCGAGGCCTCGCCGTGGCTCGCCGTGTACACACCGGCTCGATCGGGGTCAACGGCTATGCCAACGATCCGGTAGCTCCATTCGGAGGAGTGAAGGCAAGCGGGTTTGGCCGTGAGCTTGGCCCGGAAGGCCTTGCCACGTATCAGGTTTCGAAGTCGATCTACATCGACCAGCTCGTCTAAGGAAGGTTAGTAATGACTGAACGACTCACCGGCAAGGTCGCCATGATCACCGGCGCCGCTCGCGGGCAGGGCCGCAGCCACGCGTTCCGGCTGGCAGAAGAGGGTGCGGACCTGATCCTGGTAGACATTTGCAAGAATATCGACACGCTCGCATACTCCCTGGCCTCGCCGGATGACCTGGCCGAGACCGCTTCAGCGGTCGAGAAGCTGGGTCGGCGCGTGGTTACGGCACAGGCCGACACCCGCGACGCAGACGCACTGGAGGACGCTGTTGACCAGGGTGTCGCGGAACTCGGAAGCCTTGACATCCTCGTGGCTAATGCGGGCGTCGCCATGGCGCACCCCTCGACCAGCGACCGACAGGCATTCCGCGATCAGCTGGAGATCAACACTATCGGTGCGTGGAACACGGTGCATGCCGCAGCACCCAAGATGATCGAGGCGGGCAACGGCGGGGCCGTAGTTGTCATTAGCTCGGTGATGGGCCTGAGCGGCAAGATCGGCAGCAGCACAGGTGGTGCGGAGGGCTATGTGGCGTCCAAGCACGCGCTGCTGGGACTCAGCCGAGCCTGGGCACATTGGCTGGGTAAGTACGACATCCGCGTGAATTCGATCCATACCACCGGGGTACGCACGCCGATGTTGATTAACGACGCCGTCAAAGCAGTGCACACCAAACCGCCGACAACTGGTGCGGAAGTCGGGCACATCCTCGACGTGACGATGCTGGAAGCGAGCGATGTCAGCAACGCCATCGCCTGGCTCGTCTCTGACGAGGCGCGCTACGTCACGGGTGTAGCGCTGCCTGTAGACGCCGGATTCAGCACCCCGTGACGCACCGAGGTGGCCTCCGTTACGAGAGAAGCCAGCTCTCGGCGGAGTTGTTCAATAGTTCGCACCTTAGGCGGTGTCTCACGTCGTTGTGATTCGTTTGCCCCGCGTCGGCGGAAACTGCACGCGAGCAAGGCTTATGACGTAGGTCCACAACGTTACGACTGACTTCACATCGAACGCCTGACGATGAATAGCTGACCAGCACAGCGGGATTCGGATCATCAAGATCCTTGTGCTCGGTCTTGTGAGGTCGCGAAACCCCAATTCAATACATCGTTCTGATAGGCGCATGCAGACCTCGGTATCAATGTGCACCGCGAAACCCGCGGAATCCTCGAAATGCCTTCGAATCAAGGGAATTCGGCTGTGCGACGAAACCAAGAAGTGGAAAAGAGAACAGGGAGATGAGAACTAACGATGACCTCGATTCGTAAGCCAGCCCAATGGGTTGCAACCGCCGCCATCGCAACCGTCTTCGCCGCTGCGGGGAGTGGTATCGCGCAGGCCGAAGCCCCAGCAACTATCGCATCGGCTGCTGACCAGGATGCACTGTCGACTCAGATCCTGCCTGGTGTCCAGTACAGCAGCAGCCTGTCCGACGGTTCCGTCGTTATCAGAACACCGTTCGGAACACTGACTACTCGAGCAGGGCAGGTCCAAATTCAAGATGTCACCGGAACCACCATCGCCGGGGCTCCCTTTGATTCGGTGCCGCCGGCGGCCGTCACCGTTTCCGGTAGTGGAGCGTCCGCGGCGCCGCCCAAGACTGAAACCTCGCTCGCTCAGGTGGAAGCGCCAGTTGCGGAACAAGCCGCGAAGGATCCGGCCGACCGATTCAACCAGGCAATCGCCGTGGTTGGCGGGCAGTTCGGATTGGCGATGGGCGTTGGTTCGATGATCGGCGGTCTCTCCGGTCTGGCCATCGGCTGCGCCGCCGGCGCATTCACCGGCGGAAGCTTATTTATCCCAGTCAGTGCCGGAACGCTCTCTATCCCGGCAGCCTTGGCGGGGTGTGCGGCCGGCGGTGCGCTCGCCGGTGGAATTGGCACGATGATCGGTGGTGCGGTGGTCGGAATTCCGGTCGGTATCGCGGCGCTTATCCAGATGCAGCAGAAGCTGAGTACACCGATAGTGTCGACCGCCGCCCCGGTGCCTGCGGCGTAACAGGCATCGACCCCACGTTCCTCCCGTCGATAGACGAGCTGAGAGTATACGCAAATAGTCAGGGATCACGAGACCGTCACTGTTTCGCGGACCGACCAGAGATCCCTGGCAGCCATACATTTTGGTGATTTCATCCGCTCCGACGCCGAATGTGAGTGAAACAGATCCTCGACAAGGACGGGGGCAACTACGGCGGATTCGGCTTCGGATTGTTTTCGTCAGCGGTTCACCCGCAACCGGCCGACAAGCTGCTGAACTCCACGCTGTGGAGGGAAGCTGAGAAGGCATGTCGACGGTCCGGCGGCGTATGTCGACACCAACGATCGCAGCGATGGCCGCCGCCACATCGTGCCCGTTCCGTGCCGCCCATATGCGGGCGCACTTCGGTGGTGGTGGGGACCCTTATAGCTGAAACCACCGCTCTTGTGAGTCCTGAACGAGATGCCGGCATTGGCGAATGCACCCAAGGCACGCCAGCGAATGTGCTGACTCGGCGGCGGGATCGTTCGGCCCCGGTCACTGGTTTCGAAAACAGCTTCAGCTGGTATGGAGGCACAGTCAGCGAGATCGGCACTGCCTCCATATCGCTTACGCTCCACCCAATTTGGTTGCGGGCCTGCGGGTTGTCGGTCTCGGTGATCAGGCAATAGCCGCAGCCGCTCCCAGGCTCTACCGTGTCCCCTCTCCTCGTCCTCGATCAGAATGCGCGCGCGGGTCTTGGTCGCCTAACACTGCGGCCGATATCGCGGGCGATGTCCAGCCATTCCCGCCCGTGTATGAGCCCCGCGACAAAGATCCGATAGTCGTAGGCCGTACACTGGCCCCTGCCGTGACCATGGATTGCCGTCGTCGATGTCTGTCACGTGGTTCCTCCCTGTTTGCCGAATTTCCGCGCCCCACCGACGCGTTGTTTCGCCACGTCGCACCAACCCGCGACACAATCGGCCGAGTGCAGCGGACCTGAAAACCGTTGTTGCTGTCAGTGGGAGGAATCAGGACATCCTTGACCATCTGTTATCACGTGATGCTTGACGTGTTCGGTGCTTTGACGCCTGCGCCGGTGACGTAGAAGCGAGTGATGGGTTTGAGGTTTTGCCTTGGTCGGACAGCGATCTCTTCCTCGCCGAGCAGGATCCGGAAGTGGGTGTCTTCGATGACGACGGTGACGGTCTGGCCTCGGTAGCGTGGCCCGAGTTTGATGTTCTGTTTGGCGACCATGATGTTGCCGCTGGCATGGACTTTCCGTTGGGCGCGTAGCGATCCCGCGGGCATCGGCAGGGGCGGCAACACTGTCGACGGTGTGCGCGCTCCGGGTAGTCGAGCGAGTCGGTCGACAGCGACTGGGCAGGGTCAGGTGCCGATGAGGGCGTCATCGATGATGCCGTGCATGAGGTGTCCGTCGAGTCGCAAGGTGATTCGGCGCCCTGCCCAGATGGCTCCGATCGGGTGGGTCTGGTTGGCGATGGAGGTGGTGCCGTCTCGGGCGACGGTTCGTTCGATCTCGACCGCGTCGCCCGGACGGACCGTGGCGATTCCGTTCGCTCGGCGCAGCGCGGGTTTTTCCGGTTCCGGCCCCGCCGGTCGGGCCCCGCGCATCGCGAGGTGTTGCAGGTCCTCGGGTAGACGGTCACGGTGTGGCCGGCCATGCTCTTGTGTAGTAGCACTGTTTGGCGGCCGGCGCGGATCTGGATACTGCCGCTGGCGGGGACACGTGCCTCGAACTCGACCGCTGCTCCGTCGGCGCTCGGTAGCTGTGGCGGCTCGATGACTCCGACAACGAACGATGTTGGCAATACTGGTATTTCACTGCGACGACCGGCCTGCTGGTGTCGAGACGTGTTGGGCCGTTCGGGCGGAACAGGCTGGCCGGTGTGGCCATGTCGAGTGCTTGATGCGGGCGTTGACAGTTGTATGCCTCGATCCATGCGTCGACAGCTTCTTGCGCGGCAGTGATCGATTCGAAGGGGACGATATGATCGAGGAACTCGTTGCGCAGTGTCTTGTGGAACCGTTCGATCTTCCCCGTTGTCGTGGGCGATTTCGGTTTCGTCCGCCGCTGTTTGATGCCGTTTTCCCGGTAGATCCGTTCGAACAGCACCTCCACCGGCTGCGGTTTGAGATACCGGCCGGTGAACTGACCGCCGTTGTCGGTCAACACTTCCGAGGGCACGCCATAGCGGCGCATCGCGGCCAGGAACGCTTCGGCGACCTCGCGAGCCGACGGAGTCGCCAGCACAGCGGACACGACAACGAACCGTGAATGATCGTCGATACCGGTGACCAGCTTGCAGGAGCGACCGTCGGCCAGGGGAACACCGCCGACGATGTCGAGTTGCCACAGATGCATCGGTTCCTGCCGTTGCCAGCGTCGATACACCCGTTTATGTTGCTGGGCTTGCCGATTCACCAACCCGTTGCGGACCAGGATCCGATGCACGGTCGCTCGTGCCGGCGCCGGAATATCGCCGCGCGAGGCCAGCTCGTGGCTGATCCTACGGGCACCCCAGCGTGGATGCTCTTGCCGCAGTTGGCAAATCAGCGCCTCGACATCGGTGGCGACACGAGCCGGGCTGGTCCGCGGTCGCCGTGACCGATCCGCCAACCTCGCCATGCCCTCCTGCCGGAACCGCTTGCGCCAGGTGTCCAGTGACTGCCGCGACGCTCCGAACCGGGCCGCGACCTCACCGATCGGGCAGCCGCCCAGGACTTCGCACACCGCCCGATAGCGGTATTCCACCATCGTCTGCTGATGCACGCCGACCCCGTTCGCGCCGTCGCCAAAGGCTGGAACGACAACACCACCGATGAGGACGACACGTCAAGCGTCACTTGATAACAATCGGTCAAGCATGTCTTGAGCCCTCACATCGACAGTTGCACTATTAATTCCAAATGTCATTAGCATTTTCCGGCTGGGAGATCTCCGAGGGTGGCTTCGCCGCGACTACAGGGTCCGCCGGTACCGTCGAATCCGCCAACGGGTTCGAGGGGATCGGAAGACCAAGCGCCGGCGGCGATCACGACCGAACTTGTGAATCGGTCAGCGGATTCGCACTGCGCACTACCAATACTATTCGCCGATACCCCTGACACCCGACGACGAAGTACGAACCCGCGCAGCGCTCGCCGCTTGCATCGACGAACTTCGGGACGACTTGCTGGCGCACCGCGATCGGTGGCAGAACGTGACGCTGGAGGAATTCTTGGAAGCGCTGGCCGCGTGGGTGAGTGACTCCGAGGGCTGGTATCAGAACTTCGGCAAGGAACTGCCCTCACACGGCGATTGGACTTTCTTCGCTCGTGCACTTGCCGCGGCCGCCGTCTACGAGTAGCTGGCGCATCCGACTCACCCTCCAGGGGCTGCTACACCCTGAGGTCGAGACAGTTTCTGTGGCAGGTCAATTCGCTGGGATCTCACCGGACAGGGACAGGACCTCGCATCTGCCGGTAGGTTGCACCGGACTCGGTGCACAGGACGGTGAGACGGCCGCGGTGGGGGACTGGTCTGGCTCAGGTGCGGCCGGGCGTTCGTCGCCGGTTCCGTTTCTCCGCCCGGCCGGGGGTGTGTCACTTGCGTGCCAGGAACGCCTTGCTATCGAACGGCCGATTGGGGCTGCTGTTTTCGGCGTCGATGTGCGCCTCGCACCGCACGGAGCTCGGTCTCATGGTTCTCGAGTAGTCGTAGGGCGGAACGGACAACGTCGGTGGCCGTACTGTCTCCGAATAGTAATGAGCATTCTCACCACGTGACGGGTAGGGTCTGAAGGCCGAAAACCGGGCCGCCGGTCTTATAGATGAGTTCAGCCTCTGGGTCTGCCAGACGTAGAGAGGGGACCCGCCGCAGCAGGACTGTGAGCACCACTTGCAGCTGCACCCGAGCCAAGTGCTGGCCAAGACAGACATGAGGACCGTATCCGAATGCCAGGTGCAGGTTGCGCGGCCGGTCGAAGTCCAGCTCGCTGGGCTGAGCGTAGACGGCCGGATCGTGATTTGCGGTGTGCGTTAGGGTGAACACCCCGTCGCCCGCTTTAATTCGTACCCCGGCGATCTCGGCGTCCTCTTTCGCGACCCGGGAGCTGGAGAACTCCAGGATGGTGAAGTGCCGTAGGAGTTCCTCAATAGCATTGGGAATATTGGCTGGGTTCGCGCGGAGATTGGCGAGGGCCTCGGGCTGGCGCAGGAGCGTCATTACGTTCAGCCCGATTTGATTGGCAATGGTCTCGTGCCCCGCGACCAGCAAAACCATGGATGTGCTGACCATTTCTTGGTGGTCATAGGAGTCAAGTTCCCGGCGCCGGATGATTTGGCGGCTGAGGATGTCGTCGGTGGGAACTGATTCTTTAAGTGCGACGAGCTGGTCAATGTAGCTGCGTAGCCGGATCACAGCATCTCGGCGCTCCTCGTGGGAGAGCCTGCCGTCGATCATGTGAGCAGCGTTCAGCTGGAAGAAGGCGTGGTCTTCGTAGGGAACCCCGAGCAACCCACAGATAACCGCGGTGGGTACCGGTAGTGCAAGCTCGGTGATTAGATCGACCGGTCCGCCCTCAGCGAACATCCGGTCGAGGCAGCTGTTGACAATTTCCTCGATCTTGGGACGCAGTAAGTTCATCCGCCCGATCGCGAACTCACCGGTCAGAAGTTTGCGCTCGGACTTGTGCTCCTCACCGTCCATTGCAACGAACGACGGCTTGGTGCGTGTCGGGCGTGGAAATAGGGAAGGGAAGTTCGGATCGAGCAGGTCCGAGCTAAATCGGGGGTCGTTCAACATCTGCCGGATATCGTCATATCGGGTTAGCACCCATGTCTGCGCTCCTGTCGGCAGGGTCGCGCGGGAAATGGGGCACTCGCGCTGCAGCGCTAGGTGTTCGGGAGGCGGCAGGTGCGGGCACTTCCGGCTAACCGGCACGGTTTCTGAATTCATTTGGGCGACCTCGAATTGTGCGGTGAACAGTCAACAGGCGAGTGCCCGTTAATTCGGCGCGGCCTTCGACGCTACCGCCGCATTTTGCCGAAATACGCCCCTAGGATCCCCCTAGGCTGGACCCTATAGCCCCCCTAAATCATTGGCGGCCTGGAGCGCTGGGTTGTCAGGATGGGTTAATGGATCCAGTGCGCCCTGACGATGGGCTGACGAGACGGACGGAGAGTCCATGACCGAGCACGTTGACGTTCTCGTTGTGGGTGCGGGGCTGTCAGGGGTCGGCGCCGCTTGTCGGCTTCGACATGACCACCCAGGTCGCACTTTGGCCGTTTTGGAGGCCCGCGGCGTGATCGGCGGCACCTGGGACCTGTTCCGCTATCCGGGCGTACGGTCGGACTCAGACATGTACACGCTGGGGTATGCAATGCGGCCTTGGACAGGACCGAAGGCGATCGCCGACGGCTCCAGCATCCTCACCTATGTGCGGGAGACTGCTGAGGCGCTCGGCATAACCGATTTCGTCCGTTTCGGGCACCGAGTCGTAAGCGCTGATTGGGACAGCAATACGGCCAGTTGGACGGTAACCGTTCAACGTGGTGATGAGCCGGAACCGATTTTCATGAAGTGCTCATTTTTGTACTTGTGCACTGGTTACTACTGCTACGACGAGGGGTATAGCCCCGATTTCCCTGGCGTCGGTTCATTCCGCGGCGCTGTAGTGCACCCGCAACACTGGCCAAAGCATCTCGACTATACCGGTCTCCGGGTTATCGTGATCGGCAGTGGTGCCACCGCAATTACCTTGGTGCCCGCGCTCGCCGAGACGGCAGAGCATGTCACCATGCTGCAGCGCTCACCCACCTACGTTATGGCGCTGCCGAGCCGCGACAAGCTATCCAGCATGCTGTCCTGTATTTTGCCCGCGCAGCTCGCGAACCCCGCCATCCGGTGGATGAACGCGCTGATCGCCCTTGGCTTCTACAAGCTCAGCAGACGCAGGCCGGAGCTGGTTAAGTCGTTGCTGCACAAGGGCGCTGCCAGGTTGCTCCCCGCCGGTTACGACGTAAGCACCCATTTCACGCCCGACTACGAGCCGTGGGACCAGCGGCTCTGCATCGCCCCAGATGGCGACCTATTCCGGGTACTCGGCGACGGCCGTGCCACCATTATCACCGACCAGATCGACACCTTTACCGAGCGCGGGATCAGGCTCAGGTCGGGTGCAGAGTTGTTGGCAGACATTGTGGTTACAGCGACAGGGCTGAACCTGCTGGTTTTCGGCGACATCCAGCTCACTGTCGACGGCTGCCCTGTCGATCCTGGCAAGGCAGTCGCCTACAAGGGGCTGATGCTATGCGACGTGCCGAACCTTGCTTGGACGATCGGCTACACCAACAGCTCTTGGACACTCAAGGCCGATCTGATCGCCGAGTACGTGAGCCGTCTGCTGACCCACATGGACACGCATGGCTACGACACCGTCCGTCCGGACGCTCCCGGCGAGGCTGCAGAGGAGTCAATTCTGAATCTGCGCTCCGGCTACGTCCTGCGCGGTGCGCACCAGCTGCCGCGGCAAGGAGACCGAGATCCGTGGCGGGTAGATCAGAGCTATCTGCGTGACATCAAGCTGTTGCGCCGAGGGCCGGTCGACGACGTCGTGAAGTTCTTCCGCCGCCGAGTTGCGGCGAAAGCCTCCGAGGGGCACCTGTCCCCTTAGCCCTCTCGGTACTTTCGGACTTACTAGCGAGGAGCGCGCCACCACAGCTGCTTCCACGCCGACTGGTCTCATTCTGCTGGAAAAATTCCGCCCGGTTGAGCGCATAGCCTGATCGCGAAGCAGGCGCATACTCATGGTCGGCGCTTAAAGTTAATGGCATTTTTTGGGGGGAACAACTTCGAATGCTTGTCGATCGACACGAATTAGCCAGAACAGAAACGAGATGGTCGATTTGGCATAGTCGTAGTACGGCGTTCGGAGCACTACTGCGAAGCCCACCTTGAAGAAAGGTCAGCACTTTTCGATGACTGATTATCCATACTTAGCCGAGAAGTACCCGTTCGGCAAACCGGAGCGGCTCGATCTTCATCCACGGTATCTTGAGCTCCTTCGAGCAGAAATGCCACTAGCGAGGGTTAGTTTGCCGTACGGAGGTGATGCATGGTTGGCGACGAGATATCAAGACGTAAAGTTCGTTCTCGCCGATCAGCGATTCAGCCGAGAAGCCTCCGCGGTTCTCGCCGACCCACCTCGCCTACTTGCGGCGCCATTACCAAAAGCATCGCTGGCCACAACGGATGCACCTGAACACACGCGACTGCGCCAAGTACTCGTCAGAGCTTTTACGAAACGCCGCGTGGATGAGCTCAGACCATATGCCGCAACGCAGGCGGCGGTGTTGATTCGGAAAATGATGGAGAACGGCCACCCGGCTGACTTGGTCGCTCACGTCGCGCGCCCGCTACCTGCTAAAATCATATGCGACGTACTGGGAGTCCCCGACAGCGATCGCCATCAGCTCCAGGCATGGGTCGATTCGTCTTTTACGCTTGACCAAACAGGAAAGACGATTTCTGGGGCACGAGCAGGCCTTGCTGAGTATCTGACGAGAATGTTCGATGAGCGACGTAATCAGGCTAAGAAAGAGGATCTCCTCGGTGTTCTACTAGCCGCTTGCGATGACGAAAAGATAATTTCGCCGAAAGAGATGGTTCAACTGGCAGGTGCAGTGGTGGTTACCGGGCATGAAACTACTGTCAACCAGATTGGCAATCTATGTTATTTACTACTTACTGAATCGCGTCTTTGGGAGCAGATAAGGTCCAATCGCGACTTGATCCCGAGTGCTGTGGAGGAACTGCTGCGGTACGTCCCGCTACCGGCAGTTGCTACTGTAGTTCCGAGGATAGCAACCGAAGATGTTTACATAGGAAATCAGCTTGTAAAGAAAGGCGAGGCAGTCATTCTGCAAATGGCAGTTGCAAATCGCGATCCGTCGATCTTCACCAACCCCGATGATATCGATTTCCATCGGTCCCAGAGCCCACATTTGGCTTTCGGTCATGGTGCACACTATTGCCTTGGCGCCCAACTAGCGCGAATGGAGCTACAAGTTGTGTTCGAGAGTCTTGCAACCCAACTCCCTGATCTCGCGCTCGCGATTCCTCCAGGGGAAATCTCCTGGCGGTATAATCAAATGATGAGAAGCATCGAAGAGTTGCCAGTCACATGGTAACCATGCCAGCACAAGGAGTGCAAATAGGGCGTATAGATATTCATCCCTATCTCTGGGAGTTCGCAGTACCGAACAATACGCGTCAGTAGCCTCGGAAACTGATTCGACATAGAACATCCTGTCCATCTACGAGGTTGAATATTGAATAGGGGCTGTCGCCGGGCTTGACGCCGACCGGTGAATAGTGCGGTACACCAGTTGGGTGAGGTATGCCCAGGGTGGCGGGTTGACCAGGGAGCGTCGAATTGCTTGGGAGCAGTTGCGGACTGCGGCTGCCGAGGTCTTCGCTCGCGGAGCCGGAATCATGCGCACTGAGCATTGAAGTCCTTGGTCTGAGATTCGTTCTGTCGCAAGAAGAATCATCAGCCAAGGACTTCGCCAACCGTGAGACTGGCCGGCCGGCACATCAGCGGAGGTTAGATTCCAAGCTAGGACTCGCGTCCCGTAGGCGATCCCGCGTTCGTCTGAGTTGCACGTGGCAGCGTGACGTAGGCGGCCCACTCGTCTCCTTCAATGCCCCTCGCTGGGCATCGTCCCGCGCTCTGGAGGTTGCATCGGTAACCATCGAGACCGACGCAGAGCGCGGCACCGGTTTCAGCGGTCGCTTCCGGCAGATGGGAACTTGCATCGACTGGAGATTGGGCTTCAGCTTGAGATTTAACCTCTGCTTCGCGTTTGTGCTGTTCGGAGTGGATTTGGCACCCTACTTGTGGCGGGCGGGGCGGGTGTAGGCGTGGCCTGTGGCTAGGATCAATCCCACGTCCTGGCGGGCGGCAGGGTGACGGTTCTTCAGCCTAGGCGGGCGTCCGGGCCCAGGTCTGGAAGGTTTCGGTGCACCGGCGGGAGTGCCTGTCTTCGTGCGGATGTGTCGAAACCCTCGCCGCACTCGGGCGGGTGTGAGCCGTTGTGATGCAAGGGGTTTCTCCCAAGGCAGGCGCAGATCGGCGGCCAGGGGGCGGGCCAACCGTAACTGTGTATAGGCGGTGAGCGTCAGCCAGGTCCAGCGGTCGGCCGCCTCTGGGTCGCGTAAGTGTGGGCGGGTCCAGCCCAGGATCTGCTTCCACATCCGGAAGGTATGCTCGATATCGAAGCGCCGCAGGAACATTCGCCAGCACCGATCGATATCGTCGGGGGGTGGCGTCGGTACCCGACCACCACAGCCACACCGGTTTGTTGGTTCCTCCGCTGGGTAGGTGCTCGACCGTCAACCGGATCACGGTGCCTTCGAGGATCGGCATCGGGCCGACCCAGGCCGCCCACGCCGACCGCCGTTGCAGCCTCGGATGCAGGTCCTTCCACGCGAGTGCGGTCGCCTGGCCGTAAAGGCGTGTGTCAGTGCGGGTTTCGATGTCTGCCGCGCCCCAGGTGGCGGGTTCCTTGAAGACGAACTCGCCTCCATGGCGTGCGGGGCGGCCGCCGTCGGGACGGAACAGATAGGGCGGTGCCGGGCGGCGGAACACCCGGTCCGAGCGCAGTCGCACCAGGATCTGCACCGGCAGATCGGCGAGCAGGTGCGCCATGCGGGGGCCGTCGTAGCCGGCATCGAGCACGATCAGGATATCGGGATCCCCGTCGCACCACTTCCCGGCATCGATGAGACGCTCTGTGAGGTCACGGATCTGGGTGCAGGTCACCTCGAGCACGTCGGCGCCGGGTTCGAGTCGCTGCGCGTCCAACGGCGCGGTCCAGGAGCTGCAGCCGGTTTCCAGAGCGACGATCAGTGAGTACGGCCAGCCCGGCACCATCTGGTGCTCGCCCACGCGGCGGCCGTAGGTGTGGCAGAAACAGCGCCGCGGACACGTCACCTCGTCGGGACGCAGCCACGACGACACGTCGACCGCCAGCACCAGTCGTCCGTCAGCGGCGCGTGGCAGCGGCAGCCCGGCCAGTGTCGTGCGCAGCCGGGCGATCTCGACCCGGCCGCAGTTGAGCGCGTCGTAGACCGCGCCGTGCCCGCGGCGATGCTCGGGCACCAACGACAACCCGGCCAGCGACGCGACCGGTCCGTGCGCGCACAACACCGCGTCGACCAGCTCGAACAACGCGTCGGCTCGCGCGGTCAGGCAGAAGTAGAAGTCCTCACGAAACATCCTCAGCTCTTCGAGCCCATCCGCGGCGTCGGGATCATGCACACTGAACATGGAAAAGTCCTTGGTCTGAGATTTGTTCTGTTGCAAGAAGAATCATCAGCCAAGGACTTCACCAAATGTGAGACCGACCGCCCGCCCCGTCGGTCAGAGGTTAAATCTCAAGCTAAAAGGTAACGGGGGATTCCCCGGGCCACTCGACCCTCGACTGTTCTTCAGTTGTTGAGATCTAGCACTGCGACGGTATTAGTCCCGTAATTCGTCACGTATGCCCAACGCCCATCCGGTGAAAGTGCAATGGCCGCAGGCGTTCTACCCACGTCAACGGTCGCGATAACGGTGTTATCCTGCGTGTCGATCACTGACATCGTGCTGCCAGGCGCATCGTTGCCGCCCATGTTGACCACGTAGACGCGTGACCCGTTCTTGGCGATGGCAACACCGCCCGGTCCGCTCCCTACCCCGACCGTGGCAACTACCGTGTTCGTCGTGGTGTCGATGACCGATATGGTGTTGCCCGGCGCGTCGAACGGGCCGTGGTTGGCGACGTACACCCGCTTCCCGTCAGGCGTGACAGCAACTGCGCCCGGCGACTTGCCGACCGCGATGGTTGCGATCACAGCATTGCGTTCGACATCGAATACCGAAACAGTTCCTGCCGGATCGGTCGGCGTCCCGTAGTTGACGACGTAGCCACGTGTGCCGTCTGGGGTGATCGCTACTGCACCAGGGCCTTCGCCCACCTCGAGCGTTCCGATCACGCAGTTCGTGGCGGTGTCAATCACAGACATCGAGGTGCCGAGCCTTGTCTCCGAGCCCAGCTCGGAGACAAACAGTCTGTGGCCATCGGGGGAAACTGCGACTCCGTCCGGTGCGTTGCCGACTGTGATCGGCGGGGTCACTTTGTGATTGGCTGTGTCTATAACCGACACGGTATTACCGGGTGCCTTCGCGGATCCATAGTTGCCGACATAAACGGTGGCGCCGTTCGGAGCGACTGTGAGTACAGAAGGACCGACGCCTACCTCGATCGTCGCGATGACGGCGCGGGTATCGGTGTTTATGACTGACACGGTCCGGCCAGGGGCGCCGGTCGCCCACCTGCCGTAGTTTGCGACATACGCCTCGCGCCCGTCTGGGCTAAACGCGACCGCAGCGGGGCCTTCGCCCACTGAGATCGTCGCGGCGATGCTTGGTATACCTCGGTGACCTCTGCTCAAGGCTGGCTCCATCACGTTGATTGCCGAAGCCGGGCACACTGCGCCGGCTTCACGGACGGCCTCGTGGCTGGCGAACGTCGGCGCTGACTGAAGCAGGATCACGGTGCCGCTCATGGGGTCCTGGTCGAACACCTCAGGGGCGAGCTGTACGCAGTGGCCCGAGCCGCAACATTTGTCCTGGTCGATGCTGACCTGTAATCCGTGCATAGTTGCGGTTTCCTTCGTTAGTTTCACGCGTCACCACTTGACTGGCAGCTCGCGCAAACCACCGATAACTCGATCCTCGCGCCGTTCAAGCTGCTCCGGTGGCACGGCCAGGTCCAGTGTTGGCAGCCGGTCCAGTAGCACCCCGAGAACAGTCTGCAGCTCTACCCGAGCGAGGGATTGGCCAACGCAGGCGTAAGGGCCTGCGCCAAATGCCAGATGAGGGTTCGGGGCGCGGTGCAGATCAAGTTCGTCAGGGCTATCAAATGCCTCGGCGTCGCGGTGCGCGGAGGCCAGGCTGCAGATCACTGTCTGCCCGTCGATGAACGTGGCGTTGCCGACATCGGCGTCCTCGCCGATGTAGCGAGGGATGCCAAAACGCGGCAGATCGAAGCGCAACACTTCCTCCACCGCAGTACGGATCAACGAGCGGTCGACGAGCAGCGTTTCCCAACGGCTGCGGTCGGCTAGCAGGATCGCAACCATCTTGGTGATCATGACAGCCGTTGTGTGGTACCCCGCGATGAGCACACCCATTCCGGTCTGAATGACTTCGGCTCGCGACAATTGCCCATCGCCCCGGTCTTCCTGGTGTAGTAGGTCACTGATCAGGTCGTCACCCGGGTCGACGATCTTGTTGTCGACGTATTGAGTGAAGTAGTCGATATAGCTCTTGCGTGCTGCATCGATAACCTCCTGGCTGTTGGTCTGGCTCAGCTGGACATCAGCGAAGTGCGAGAAGATTTCACGTTCCTCATAGGGCACGCCGAGCAAATTGCAGATGACACCAATCGTCAATGGAAAGGCAAATACCGTGGCGAAGTCCGCAGGTTTTCCGAGGGCGAGCATGTCGTCCGCAAGTTTGTTAGCGAGATTCTCGATCCACGGCCGCATATCGTTGGAGCGTTTGGCGGTCAGTGCACGCAGCACCAGTCGGCGCCAGCGCACGTGGCCCTCGCCGAAGCGAATTTCGGTGGCGCCAAGTCCCTGCTCGCCGAATGAGCCGCCTGACTTGTGCTTACTGATCCGCGCGGCGTTATCGGCGGTCAGAAAGCGATTGAACCGTGGGTCCGACAGCATGGCGCGGACATCGTCGTACCGGGTGAGCAATGTGGCCTTGTCCCCGCTTGGTAGGCGCACTTCGGCGACAGGGCAGCCTGATCGGAGCTCTGCGAGTTCCGCCGCCGGGGTCAGAGGGGTGGCCACCTCGAACGGGTAGTCCAGCGTTTCGCTGGCGTCTTGCGTATTGGTCTCCGTCGTCATGACGAGTTCCTTACTTGAGGTCGGCAGATAATGCCCGACGCTATTGTCATTCCCTTCCATGCGAAACCGCTCGACGTGGGTCTAAGGGGCGTTTAGGGGGGCTTTTAGGGGGCTTTTCGTGAGGTCCCGTCAGTAGGGTCTCCCCTTGTTCGACGATGCGTGGGGAAGGGGAAGAGCGTGAAGCTGGCATACCTGATCGACGGTGGGATGAACGATCCACTCGGTACTGGACTGGAGTTGTATGACCAATTCCCACAGTTCAGGGAGCTCTATGCGCAGGTAGCCGACTGGACGGGGCTCACGGTCGAGCGGATGCAACGCTGGGAGCTGCCCCGCCAACAGGAGCATGAGAAGGTCGGCGCGATCCGGCAGGCTGCGGTTGCCTTCGGCGTAGCTGATCTCCTGGCGGAGCGTGGGATCCGGCCGACTGTCGTCGCCGGGCTGAGCCTCGGCTGCATGGTAGGTGCCTGCCTGGTCGGTGCCGTGGACCGCGAGGACCTATTTGCGTTCTTGGCTCACAAAGCGGAGGCGCCGTTCCCCGCTGGTCCACCGCAGGCGGTCGGTGCGTTGTTCGCGCCGGTCGACGTCGATGTTGCCGAGTTCCTGGGCGGTCCAGCCGAGGGGGTGTTCGTGGCGGGTGAGCTGGGTCTTCGGTCCGGCGGCAAGACCCGTGCGTTCCTGATATCGGGTTATCGCGAGGCGCTGGAAGATACGCAACGCGTGCTTCCTGACGGCGCGATGCGCGTGGCGAAGGACGTGCACCTTGCGATCCACTCGCCGCTATCTGGGCCACTGAATGAGTACCTGGCACCTGCGGTGGCGAAGATGAATTTCCGCGATCCGGAGCTGTCACTCTGCTCCTGCATGGAGCCCCGGATGCTCAACAGTGCGCACGATATCCGTGAGATGTTCCTTCGGAACCAGGTCGAGCCCGTCAGCCTGCCGCACCTGTTCGCCAATGTGATGCGCGATGAACCTGGGCTCGGGCTGCTGCTGGGTCCAGCGCAACTGGAGTTGTTCCTCGATCCGTTGCCGATCCCTATTGTCCAGGTCGAGACGCCTGACCAACTCTCGGACGCGATGACCGCGCTATATGAACTGCGTATGTGACGCCGGCACGGCGGAAAGGAATACCACTGCCATGAACGAATCCCTGGACCTGGTCAGCAAATGGTTGCAGACCGACCTTGACGAGTGGACACGGCGAGTAGTGCGGCGGCACTTCGACCCAGAGACGGGTAGCCCCTACTGGCTTAAGCGGAAATCGGAACTCGATTTCGACCCGTTAGATATCACCTGTTATGACGAGCTCGGTGCGTTTGGGCCGTTCCCGCTAGGGATCTTGCGCGGGATCGACCCCGCTGAGCTGGTACCGCTCGCGGTGCCGCGGCCGATCGCTGGTCGTGTCTGGGAATCAGGTGGTACGACGGGCGACCCATGCCGCGTCCTGTATACGCCAGAGATGACTCGGCAGCGAGAGGCGTGGAGGCACTGGTCATTTGACTTTGAAGGCTTCCCGACCGAGGGGAACTGGTTGCAAGCGACTCCGACCGGCCCTCACCTGATCGGCAACGGTATCCCAGAAGTGTCGTCCTACGGTGGAAGGATCTATGCCATCGATGCCGATCCGCGCTGGGTTAAACGGCTGATCAGAGCGGGTAAACTTGCCGAGGCGGACGAGTACACCGACCATATTATCGAGCAGATTGCGATGATCCTACGCAACCAAGGCATCGATTATCTGAACACCACACCCGTGCTGCTGAACGCCCTCATTCGGCGAGAACCGGAAATGTCCGCGCAGCTCAAAGGTGTACGGATCAGCGGTACCCATATCACGCCGACGATGATGCGGTTGTTCCGCGAGGTGCTCGGTCCGGACGCGATTATCGGGCGCAGTTACGGCAACACATTTGGTAGCTCGGCAGGCATCCGTGGTCCTGAAGGCGGCGAACTGTTGCCATATCTGTCGAACTTCCCTCACATCACGCTTTCCGTGGTGGATAAAGCGGACTGGATGCGCACGGTCGAATACGGCGAGCTCGGCCAGGTCATGCTGACCGCCATGCACGACAACCTGTTTCTGCCCAACATTCTCGAACGGGATCAGGCGCTGCGCTTCGACACCGGGGATGTGTACCCGTGTGACGGGGTAGCGAACGTCGTGCCGTTGCAGATGACGCGGAGCGCGCCTGAAGGAATCTACTGACCTCTGCACCCACGAGGTCCGAAGGAATCGAAGGGGAACGATGAACGTCGCCAAGATCGCCGATGTGATTGTCGTACCGGTCAATGGTGGATTTTTTCACGACGACCTCGACGCAGTGCGTCAAGGTGCCATGCGGGACGGGCAGACATATATCGGGACCCCTGTGACATCGGGATTCGAAGGAGTGCGTGTACCAGCGCGAGGCATCGGCATCGGATTGCGCCTTGACGACGGGACAGTGGTCTGGGGTGATGCGGTCACTGTGCAGTACTGCGGGGCGGGTGGCCGGGAACGGGCACCAGTGCTCGACCATTCGCTCGTTTCCCGGTTACGGGAGACCTTGTGCAACAAAGAAGTCGCTGGGTTCGCGACCGGGTTGTCCAGTGTTCTCGCGGATTTCGACAACGCGGCGCTTCGGTACGGCCTCAGCCAGGTATGGCTGTTGGCGGTGGCAGCGGCGCAGCGACGCACCGCGTGCGAGGTGCTGTGCGAGGAGTACGGACTGCCATTACCTGCAGGGCCTGTGCCTGTCTATGCGCAGTCTGGCGACGAGCGTTATGGGAACGCAGAGAAAATGATCATGAAGCAGGTCGACGCACTGCCGCACGGCCTGATCAATAGCGTCGAGAAGTTCGGCGTAGCAGGGGAAACCCTATTTGAATATGTTCGCTGGCTCGTCACGCGCATCGGCGAGCTCGGCGGCCGCGATTACCAGCCGACTATCCATCTTGACCTCTACGGCATGGCGGGCCGTGCATTCGACAACGACCTCAGCGAGGTGGCTGACTATTTGACTCGGCTGGAGAAGATCGCCGGACCCTACCCACTGCGTATCGAATCTCCAGTCGACCTTGGCAGTCGGAGAGGTCAGATCGATGGCCTCGCTGCCTTGCGAGCGGCATTGCGAGATCGCAGCAGTGTTGTCGGCATTGTGGCCGACGAATGGTGCAACACGCTCGGTGATATCCAAGCGTTCGTGGCGGCGGAGGCCTGCGACATGATCCAGGTCAAGATGCCCGATCTCGGCAGCATCGAGGACAGCCTTTTGGGCGTGCTGCACTGCCGGGCTGCGGGAGTCGGCGCACTACTAGGCGGTAGCTGTGCCGAAACCGAGGTATCTGCCCGGGTCGCGGTGCACGTGGCGCTCGCCTCAAGGCCTGACGTGCAGCTCGCCAAGCCCGGCATGGGAGTCGACGAGGGACTCATGCTGGTGCGCAATGAACAGGCCAGGCTGCTTGCCCTGCTTGACGCGACTCGGCGGCCGGCGGGTGCAGGCGAAGGCTAGGGGATGAGTGGGGGTGCTAGGGGGATGAATCCTCGCGGTTCGATAAATAGCGTCGTCGGGGTGATGAAGTGCGCTGCCGACACCCCGGCGTCGTACAGCGCCGCGAGACCGCGGTACGACAAGCCAGGAGTATTGCATTGAAAGCCAACGGTCACGGCGATACGTCCAATGTGGGGGAATCCGCAGGCGCAGTCGCGATAATCGGGCTCTCCTGCCGACTGCCGCAGGCGCCTAGCCCCACCGCCTTTTGGCAGCTCCTGCGTGATGGACGCGATGCTATCGGTGATCTGCCGGAAGATCGCTGGCTGAATCAGGGCACAAGCCCCGCCGATGCTGCTACGCGCGCACTTGTGCGTCGGGGCGCCTTCCTCGACAACTTGGACGCTTTCGACGCAGCGTTCTTCGGCATCCCGCCCCGCGAGGGAGCCGAGATGGACCCACAGCAGCGGCTTGTCCTTGAGCTTGGCTGGGAGGCGCTCGAAGACGCGAACATCGTGCCGGCATCGTTGCGTGGTGAGGCCGTCGGTATATACGTCGGTGCGATGGCGAGTGACCACGCCATACTTGCGGCTTTGCGTACGCCTGGTGCTGTCAGCCATCACACGATGACCGGTACTCAACGCGCCGTTCTCGCCAACCGGCTTTCGTACTTCCTGGGGTTGCGCGGTCCGAGCATCACTGTGGACACAGGACAATCGTCGTCGTTGGTGGCAGTGCACCTGGCGTGCGAAAGCTTGCGCACAGGCGAATCACAAATCGCGCTGGCTGGTGGCGTGAACCTCAACTTGACCGAGCGGTCCGCGCTCGTGGAGGCCCACTTCGGGGGCCTCTCCCCCGACGGCCGCTGCTCCACCTTCGACGTCCGTGCCAACGGCTACGTCCGCGGTGAGGGCGGCGGTTTTGTTGTGCTGAAGCTGCTCCGTGATGCGCTTGCGGACGGTGACGAAGTTTACGGCGTGGTCCGCGGTAGCGCGGTCAATAACGACGGCGCGGGTGAGGCTCTGTTCGTACCGGACGTCGAAGGGCAAGAAGCGGTGCTACGCCGTGCATATGAGCGCGCCGGGGTAGATCCCGCCGCAGTGCAATATGTCGAGCTCCACGGCACCGGCACGAAGGTAGGTGACCCGATCGAGGCGCAAGCTCTTGGCGCGACGCTCGGCCAGGCCCGCGATTCCGACCGCCCGCTCCTCGTCGGTTCAGTCAAGACGAATGTCGGCCACCTGGGTGGAGCGGCCGGTATCACGGGTTTATTGAAGGTAGCGCTGATGCTGCGGCACCGGGCGATCCCAGCAAGCCTGAACTTCACCACGATGAGCCCGGCCATCGACCCCGCTTGGCGCCTCCAGGTAGTCGCCGAGCTGACAGCGTGGCCGCAGAACGCTACTCCGCTCGTTGCGGGTGTCTCGTCATTCGGCATGGGCGGCACAAACTGCCACGTCGTCCTAACATCCGCAGACTCGCGACCGATTCGGCCACGCCCAGCCACAACCGGACATCACGCCTGGGCGCTGTCAGGCCGGTCGGCTGTGGCCTTGCGGGATCAGGCAAGCCAACTGCTAACCCACCTACGTAGCAGTGCGGGCTCTGACGATGCTGTTCCCACCGAGATCGCGTACACATTGGCAGCTGCTCGTTCGGTATTTGAGCACCGGGCGGTAGTGGTTGGAGCCCGACGCGACGACCTACTCGCGGGGCTTACCGCTCTGGCTGCTGGAGCGCCTGCCCCGGGCGTCGTTCGCGGAGTGACGACCACGGAGCGCAAGGCGGTTTTCGTATTCCCTGGGCAAGGAGCACAGTGGACTGGGATGGCAGTCGAGCTGATGGGCTCCTCAGCTGTCTTCCAAGCCGCGATGACCGAGTGTGCCGACGCCCTGCGCCCTCACGTCGACTGGTCGCTGCCGGATGTTCTCGCTGACAGCAGTGCTCTGGAGCGCGTGGATGTGGTGCAGCCTGCGCTCTGGGCGGTTATGGTCTCGCTGGCACGTTTGTGGCAATGGGCTGGGGTCGAACCTGCTGCCGTTGTTGGCCATTCGCAGGGTGAAATCGCGGCCGCATGTGTCGCGGGCAGATTGTCATTGACCGACGGTGCGAAGGTTGTTGCCTTACGCAGTCGCGCTATCGCTCGCACACTCGCCGGACGCGGCGGGATGGTCGCGATCAGCCTCTCTGCCGACGAGATCCAGTCACTGCTGACTCGATGGGACAGTCAGCTGTCGCTCGCGGCATTGAACGGACCGGGGTCGGTTGTTGTGTCCGGTGAGACGGTTGCGCTAGAGGAGCTCTCTGCGGTATGTCGCGAATCTGGCGCCCGAGTCCGAATGATCCCGGTGGACTACGCCTCGCACGCGGCGGTGGTCGATGAGATCCGTGACGACATGCTTGCTGATCTCGCACTGTTGAAGCCAATGCCGGGAATCGTGCCCATGTATTCGTCGGTGACTGGCACCCTGGTCGACACCACGGCTCTCGATGCAGGCTACTGGTTCCGGAATCTCCGTCAGACTGTGCGCTTCGAGGATGCCATCAGGGCGATCGCCACTGATGGATTGACCACATTGGTCGAGGTCAGTCCGCATCCGGTGCTAGCTGCTCAGGTCCAGGACACGGTGGGAGACCTGGATGCGGTGGTCACTGGCACGTTACGTCGTGATGACGGCGGGCTCGGCCGGTTTCTTGAATCCGCAGCCGAACTCCATGTGCGTGGCGCCGCGGTCTCGTGGGAGCGTCTGGCAGAGCAGCATGATTCGCGCCGGGTGAATTTACCCACCTACGCGTTCCAGCGCCGAAATCTAATCTTGGGTGAATCCGTAACTGCCGGGGATGGATTCGAAGACGACGCTGAGCTCCCCGGGTTGTCGCCACAGGAGCGTGAGGCGCGGCTACTCGTCATGGTGCGGGAGCATTCTGCAGCCCTGCTTGGGTTTGGTTCGGTGGATGAGGTCGGTGCGGACCTCTCGTTCCGGGATATCGGTTTCGACTCACAGACATCGATGGACTTGCGCAACCGCCTTCAGCAGGCGACCGCGCTGGCGATCCCGAGCAGCATGGTGTTCGACTACCCGACTCCGGCGCAGCTCGCCGGGTTCCTAGCCGGGGCGAATCGTCGTCCAACCGAGCACGTGATCGAACCTGTGGATCGCGGCGATCCGCTTGTGGTTGTCGGTATGGGTTGTCGTTTTCCGGGTGGGGTGCAGGGTCCGGGGGGGTTGTGGGATCTGGTTGCTGTGGGTGTTGACGCGGTGACCGGGTTCCCGACCGATCGTGGTTGGGACGTGGTGTCGTTGTCGGGCCGGGCTGGTGGTGGCGGTTTTGTCGACGGTGTCATGGATTTCGATGCCGGGTTCTTCGGGATGTCCCCGCGTGAGGCGTTGGCGACCGATCCGCAGCAGCGGGTGTTGCTCGAGGTCGTATGGGAGGCGCTGGAAGATGCCGGTGTCGATCCGGCCACGCTGGCCGGCAGCCCTGTGGGGGTGTTCGTGGGCGCCTACGGATCGGGCTACGGCGAGGTGGCCGGTGACGCGGGGGTCGTCAGCGAGGGCGAGTTGCTGACCGGTGGTGCGCAGAGTGTGCTGTCGGGTCGGGTCGCGTATGTGTTGGGTTTGGAGGGGCCGGCGGTGACGGTGGACACGGCGTGTTCGTCGTCTCTGGTGGCGTTGCATCTGGCTGGTCAGGCGTTGCGGGCGGGGGAGTGCTCGATGGCGTTGGTCGGTGGTGTGACGGTCAATGCGTCGCCGCACACGTTCGTGGGTTTCTCCGAACAGGGCGGTTTGTCGGCGGATGGTCGGTGTAAGGCGTTCGCTGATGCGGCCGATGGGACGGGGTTCTCCGAGGGTGTGGGTGTGCTTGTGGTGCAGCGTCTTTCGGATGCGCGTGCGGCGGGTCGTCGGGTGTTGGCGGTGGTGCGGTCGTCGGCGGTGAATCAGGATGGTGCGTCGAATGGTTTGACGGCGCCGAACGGTCCGTCGCAGCAGCGGGTGATCCG
>NZ_JBIVKC010000010.1:0-259336 GCF_044750615.1 Nocardia sp. NPDC088792 | reverse complement strand
GTCGGGCATGACGTGATCCTAGAAGGCCTGTCCGACACACTCGCTCATCAACCAAACCGCATGCCACCAGTCCAGTTCGACACGCTCAATTCGGCAATACCGCGCACTCGCCGGGCGTGCCCGCCGCCGCTCCGGAACGCCCGGGCCGCGGCATGACCGGATGGTTGCGATGATGTCTTCATCTTGGACCGCGGTCCATGTCGACAATTGCCGTGCGAGTAAACCCCGCGACGGTTACCACTTGGGCTATGTGCTTGGCCTCGTCTGGGTCGTGATGCCAGACCGCTAATCGCTCGCAGCCGCAAACCATCAGGACCGTGTCGATTACGAGCCACTCATCGAAGCTGGCAATTATCGCGAATTCCCACTTGTATACCCCATTGCTATACAGGATCTGATCCGCTACCGTGACAGGTCTCATCGAATTTCAATCACACAGGGCCTCTCACCATCCACAATTGCTGATAAGCAGTTCGATGACTAGTGCAGTGTGGTTCCGCACGGCCGCAAGTTGCTCATCGGTGAGAATGGAGATCCGATGGTTACCCCACCCTTCACTGACGACCGATGATGGCGGATTTGAAATGAAGGTCACAGATGCCATGCATCCATCTGGGCGTTTCCCTGCCGCGACAGGAAGATCGATGTCGGGATGTTGACGCGTGTACTCCGCCGTGGGCGGGTCGGTTGCTTCCAGCTGGATCGTCGGCACCGAAACGACCGCCAATGGATCCGGTTTCGGTGCGGGACCGATGAAATACGCATCGGCACCGGGCGGGTTGTCGTTGTCCAGCACGTCGGCAATACCTGTTCGTCCGAACCCGGATATGGTTGCCGCTTTGGCTATGCGTGCGGCCTCGTCCGGGCGGTTATGGCCGATCTCTAATCGATCACAGCCGCAGGCTACAAGGGCCACGGCGATTATGAGCCACCCCCACTGACCCCAGGAGCTCACGCGGATTCTCACTTATATGCTCCACTACCGTACAAGATCTGATATGCGATGCCAACAGATTCCAGCGCTCTGACACCGTAAGCCGTTTCGTTATCCTTGAATTCGCTTTTTCCCTCGGCCACGTTCTGGGAGCGATTTAGCAATCCGCTTGCGTTGTAGCCGGATGCCAGGAACTGGTCTAGTGGTGTAGCGCGTACCGTTGGTCCGGCTTGGGGTGCCGCGCCTTCCTCGATCTTCTTCAGGTTGAAAGCCGCTGCCTTCAATGCCAGCCTGTCATTGCCGGGCAAGTGATCCCAGTCGTCATCCGGATCGAGGAAGTGCGACCCATACATCTGTGTGGTCTCGTCGAATGTATCTTTTTTTTGATTTGTCAGGCCGACAGAATTGCCAATGCCTGAAATCAATCCACGCATACCAGAGGTGTGATTACGAAATTCATCGTAAGCAAGTCCTGCCGTGTCGCCCTCGGCAGGCGAAAGAGGATGATAGTTCGAAGGATCCCGCAGGGCGTCCTGGAGTCGGGTATCGTTGCCCTCCCACTTGTCATAGCCTGTGCGGACCGGCGCGCCCTCCATTAGTGCGATGCCCAGCACCAAATCCGGATCGACATGCGCCTCGTTTCCATATTGGACCGCCCACTTGGCCCAATTCGCCATCTGCTCACCATATATTGACTTCACCTTGTCGGGATTGACACCAGTCGTGTCGTTCCACTGGCCGGTGCCGTCCCATGTGGTGTCCTGGTGTAGTGGCGGGGGAATCGGTACCCGGGGATCAGGGACGGGCTTGTCGGGAAGGCCTATAGGGCTGACGCGCGGCACCAACCCCAAGGGCACGTTGTGCAGCTGTGGCACAAGCCCGCCGAAGAGTTTTCTAGTCACGATCTTCCTTTCAGGACCGCCGCGCAGCGGCGTGTAGCAGTTGTGTCCGGGCTGGGTCGCATATGTCCGAACTCGGTTGGGGCGTCGAAGCGTGATTGACGGACTACCTTCCCGGCGCTGGTCCACGCGGCCCGCACACCTCTTCCCGATCGCTGGCCGCTCCAGCGCGGACGCGCCGGGCGCTGGCCCGGCACGCGAAATGCGCAGTCCAGCAGTATGAACCGCTGATGGCTCAGTCTAGGGGGTCGGCGTGCGACGGCAAGCCGATCGACCAACAGCCTTGATCATCTCGGGCATCAGATGTGTACCGATACCTCTACTGCACAAGCCCTTTCTTGGTGGTGCGCAAGTCCTGGATCTTGGGCACGGGGCGATCGCACTGTATTCGGCAGATCCGGACGTTCTCCGAGCGTCGAATGACCGCTTGATCAGGGCCGGTCGAACGCTGAGATCAACAGCACACGGGTGTGGGATTTGCCGGAATCCACCGCAGCAGTGTGTTTCTCGTTGCTCGTGGTGGATCTCAGGTGTTTTCGAGCGGCACTTCGCCTTGAACCCGAGTCGGCGTTCGGCACGGCCTTGTGCCACTCGGCTATCGGCGAAAGCGAACGTTCGGCCGCCAGGCCGTCGGGTCGCCGCGTTGATAGAGTCCCGGGAACAGGGAGGGTGGGTGGGGTTCGCTGTACGGCAGGGTGATTCGGCGGTCGCTGCGGCTAGGCGTCGTGCGCGGGCGTGGATGCTCATACTGCTGGGACTTGTGTTGATGATCGGTTTGATTCTGGCCCCGCTCGCATTCGTGCTGTACGAACTCATGGGCCTGGTAGTTGCCCACATGTCGTACTGACGAACATGTCGGCAGCCGCCATCGGCACGGGTGCGTGTTCGGCTGATCCTGGAACCGCACGGACAGTTGACTGGCCGATCCCGCGCCGGCCGGTTCGGCCAGTTGCTCTCGGGGACTTGGATATCGGCGGGAGGCCGATAAACGCTGGCCACGCCAGGGTCTTTCGGAGAGATTCATCTCGGCAATGCTTTTCGGCGTGCGGGCTCGATATGCAACAGCCCCGGTGATGTTGCGAAGCCGTGGCGGGTATAGGCGTTGACTGCGTCCTTGGAGGACTGGACGGTGACGCGTTCGAGTCCGAGTTGATGGGCGAGGTCGACAATGGCATCGATGAGCCGGCCGCCGAGTCCGGTGTTTCGGCGGTCCGGTTGCACGTACATGCTCTGCAGATCACCCATGGCTCGGTCTCGTGTGAGCACACCGGGTACTCGTGGGGTGATAGCCAGCCAGGCCATCGCGATGAGTGCATCGCCGTCGGCCGCTACCAGGCAGTGGTGGGTGGGCTTGTGTGCCCGCGCCCAGGACTGGAAGCTCTCGATGAATTCCTCGACAGGCCCCGGAGGAGTCCCCTGGTTTTCGAGGAACCAGCGCCAGCGCAGTTGCGCGACAGCGACGAGCTCGCCCTCTTCGACCGGACGGATCACGGTTGTACTCATTCGCGAATCGTCCCATGGGTCAACATCTCTGCGCTGACCGCTTGGGTCCGCGGCGGAAGCGGTTATTCGGCGCAGCAGGAGGTCTCGTCGCTGCTGTGGCTGTTTGTTCTGTGCGGAATGGACTGCGGCGGCCGGATCATTGTGGCTGCGTCGACCCGTTCGAACCCGAACCTCTCGTAGAGTCTGTGCGCGTCGCGGGTGAACAAGATCCAGCCGAACTCGCTGCCGGGATCGCGACTGATCATGTGGTCGACGATCCGGTGCCCGAGGCCCTGGCCGCGGTGCGCCGGGACGACGAAGAGGTCTGCGAGCAGGGCGTAGTTCGTGCCATCGGACATCGCTCTGGCGAAGCCGACCAGCGTGCCGGTGAGGCAATCGTGCGCGGTGACCACACGCCAGGCGGCGGCGAATTCGTCTTCGACCTGGCCGCGGGTGCGTAACCCACCCCAATACGCCCCGGTCGACAAGTGCGCCCACACAACTTCGATATCGAGCAGCGAGCGGTTGGTATCGAGCCGATAGGGCATACCGCGGATGCTATCGGGGACTTGCGAGAGCTGGCTCATTTCCGGCGTGGCGGACGGCGGGGCGTGAAATGATTTCTACGACAATGTATCCCGGTAGCTGCGTCGATCCGTCCGACGGTCGGGTTGGTGCGATGCCGCCTCGAAAGGATGGTCTCGTGGCATCAGGTGTCAGTGTGCGCGATGACGTTGTCACCGAGTTCAACGACTTCAAGGCGAAGCGCCCTCCGTTCAACTACCGCTACTTCATCTACAAGATCGAGAACGACTCGCTGATCATGATCGAGTCCACCGCACCGATCGAGACGGACTACGAAGACTTCTACCAGACCCTCTCTGCGATCGAGGACGACTGCCGATACGCATTGATCGACCTGGAAGTCGTCACGAGCGACGGTCGGCCGGCCTCGAAGCTCGTGTTCATCAGTTGGTCGCCGGACACGGCCAAGATGAAAAGCAAGATGCTCTACGCCTCCAGCGCGGAGGCGATCAAACGGGTTCTGGTCGGCGTGGGCATTCATCTCAACGCCACGGACGCCAGTGAGCTGGAAGAGGACTACGTCATGGACAGCATCAAGAAATACCTCTGACCGGGAGTCCCTCGGGCTACCGTGCCCTGCCGGTGACCGGAAGGCTCCCGGGCCGTTGATCTTTGAGGCCGCGCGTCGGCCGGTTGGTCAACGCGGCATGCGGCTACTCAAGACTGGTTTCCATCCTGCACCGGATAGTGGATCACGACCACACCGCCGGTGGCGTAGTTGACGACATCGGCGGTCGCCCGCTGGCCGTACTCCGACTCCTGTGCCGCGACCATGGCGGCGGCGTCAGCGAAGTCGGCTTCGAAGACCGCGAAATACGGCGTTTCTCCCCTCTTCGCCGCCACGTCGAAGCTGTAGCGCCACGCAAGCAGGCCGGGCCACTTCATGACCAGTGGAAGGTGTTTGGTCACGTAGTAGTCGCGGAAGTGGTCGGGGTCGGCGGGCTTGGGGTACAGGACCACCAGCTTATGCATGACTGCCTCCCGCATCGTGTGTGCGTGCGGTGTCCGGTGCCGCGGTCGGTTGAATTGTCATATGCGCAGGTTAGGGCTTGATGTGCGGTCGAGGGAAAGACCGGGACGGGATAGACTCAGAACGGATCGTTATCAATCGGCAGGGAGGATACGTGGCGCCGGATACGGTGAGTCTGCGGTACTTTCTGGTGCTGGCGCAGGAGTTGAACTTCACCCGCGCGGCCGCACGGATCGGTATCGCGCAGCCCGCACTCAGCGCCCGGATGCGCCGATTGGAGGCGGAACTCGGTACGAGCCTGCTGGTTCGTAACACGCGTAGCGTCGTATTGACCACGGCCGGTGCGGCTTTGGCAGAATCCGCGCCGCCCGCGCTGGCGGCGCTGGACCGGGCATGGGACACCGCCCGGAACGCGGGCGCCGGTGAACTGGGCACGCTGCGCATCGGATACAGCCTCAGCGTGGGGGCCGAGACGGCACCGGCCCTGGTGGACAGGCTCATTCGCAGCAGCCCGGGACTCGAGGTCGGCGCGGTCCCGATGGCGACGCCGGAGATTTCCGCTGCGGTCGCCGACGGCCGCATCGATGCGGGGATCACCCGCGGTGAACAGCCGGGTCGTGACGTGCGCCGGTTCCTGCTGCGGCGCGTGCGCATCGGAGTCCAACTGGCACAGCATCATCCGCTGGCCGAACATCCGGAGATCGAAATCGCCGATGCGGCCGCGTACCCACTGCGACTGCCCGACCGCACGGCCAACCCCGTGATCCACGATCAGCTCTCCGCATTGTTCCGCGACACCCGGCCAACCCCACGATTCCACACGCCCGCAGTCTCTTTCGACCTGTCTCAGCACGACCTACGCGACGGGTTCACCCTCGCCCCGGCCGGTGAAACCGCGGTCACGACAGCACCGGCCGGTATCACGTGGCGACCGCTGCAGGGCGCACCCACCTTCACGATCCACCTGGTCCTCCCGCGCGTGCAATCCCCACTACACCACCGCATCCGTACCGTCGCGAAAACCCTGGCACACGAGCTGCACTGGCTACCGGACTGACGCGCAGCAGGTCACGCGAGACGGACGTCGGCGGTGGCGAGGCCGACCCGTCAGGGACAGGGCGCGATCTTCGTCGCCGGTTCGGGTACCTATCACGATCGGGGGATGTACCCTTCTGCCTTCAGGGGGATTCGCGGGAATCGGCCCCCGCCGGGGAGGGAAGTCCGAATGATGGGCAATGTCGTATCATCCTGTGGTGCAACGTGTTCAATGGTGAAGCGCGGTCAGTTGCGCTCGGTTCTGATCGCAGTGTCGGCCGTGTTGTGCTTTACCGGCACTCCCATGGCGGTCGGTAGCGCGGTTCCGCTGCCGACTCCGCAGGACGATCCGTTCTACACCCCGCCATCGGGCTGGGACTCGGACGCGCCGGGCACCATCCTGAACTCGCGACCTGTCGAGGTGGCCTCGATGGGGCTACCGGCGCAGGACGCCGATGCCTGGCAGTTGCTGTATCGAACGACCGATACCGCCGGCCAACCCATGGCGACCGTGACGACGGTGTTGCGCCCACGAACCGGGCAGGTCAAAGGATTGATCACCTATCAGGTTGCCGAAGATGCTTCGGCCCCGCAGTGCGCTCCCTCGTTCGTGCTCCGGCAAGGCGCGCCCGCCAAATACGACTCCTCTCTGGATCTCATTCAGATCGACCAGATGTTGTCGTCCGGTCATGCGGTTTCCGTACCCGACTGGGAGGGGCCGAAAGGGTCGGTGTTCGCCCCGAAACAGCCGGGTTACGCCGCGCTCGACGGAGTGCGCGCAGCCGAGGGTTTCGCGCCGATCGGCCTGTCCGGCACCGATACTCCGGTTGCCGCGATGGGCTACTCCGGTGGGGCGATCGCCACCCGTTGGGCCGCGCAAGTTCAACCGACCTACGCTCCCGAACTACGACTGGCCGGTGTTTCCATGGGAGGTTGGACAGCACCCATCGGCCCCTACCTGCAATCGCTCGATTCCGGTCCGTTCTCCGGTTTCCTGCCGTCGCTGCTGCCGGGCATGATGCGCGCCGATCCACGTATGGCTGCGGCTTTCAACAAGTATCTGACGCCTGCCGGGCAAGCTCTGATGGCCGCGGGGGACAGCCAATGCATGACGCCGAACGTGGCTCAGCATGCGTTCCTGCACATGGACGACTACCTGACGATCCCCTTCTCGCAACTGTTCGAGCAGGTGCAGACGTCCTTCGCCGACTTGGACTTCGGCCCCGTGGCACCGACCGCGCCGCTGTTCCTCTACAACGCCGTGAACGATGAGATCGTCCACATCGCGCCGACCGATCAGGCGGTGGCGCAGTGGTGTGCATCGGGGGCGCAGATCACCTATACGCGAGATCAATTGAGCGAGCACGTCAGTCTCGCGATCAGTGGGACTCCTGCGACCATGCGTTGGATCGATGAGCGACTGGCGGGGCAGGCCGCGCCGGCCGGTTGCTCGACGCGCACGGTGCCATCCATGTCGCTCGCTGGTGCCTAGCGCGCCATCGGGACGGGAACAGTCCGGGGTGTGCGGGCGCCGATGATCGGACGCCGGCGACGCGGGATTATTCCGATGGCTGTCAGGGCCAGCGTGCCTGCCAGGCACAGCCAGGCGAAGATGTCGCCGGTGAGCCGGTAGAGCGTGGTGGTGCCGTGTGTCGGCACGTCCACGATCCATGGGCCGTGGTCGACGGTGGTGTCTTGGGTCGAGATGGGTTGTCCGTGATAGTCGTAGGCGGCCGACCAGCCGTTGAAGTCCTGGCGGAGCAGGGAGTAGCCGTTCTCGATCGCGCGCAGGCTCGACATCTGGGTGTGCAACCGGCCGAACTGTGGCCAATCGCCTCCCGGTATCAGCATGATGTCGGCGTCGGTGTGCATCATGGCGGGAAAGTCTGCGTCGTAACAGATCACGTTCGCGATCCGACCGTATGGCGTATTCACCACGGGGACTTGGCCGTTGCCGGGGGTGTAGGTTTCCAAGCCTGGAATCGGGTGGGATTTCTGGTAGGTCCACAGCTGGGTTCCGTCCGGGGCGATGAGGTGCGTCTCGTCGCGGCCGTAGGGTGGGTTCGGCAGGTACACGTTGGTGGCGACGTCCAGATACACCTGCTCCTGCCGGGCGACGTTTTGCGCGGCGGCCAGGAATGCCGGTTCCTCGGACGCTGAGATTCTGGCCGCGTTTTCCGACCACACGATGATCTTCGCTCCGCTTCGCGCGGCGCGGCGGGTGTCGTCGAACAGGCCGTCGATAACCGCGGCCGATTCGACCGGCACCGTGGCCGGGTCGAACCGGGGTACGGCCATGGGATCGAACCGGGGACGGCCAAGCGCTCTCATCTGTGCATCCAAGGCGGCCCTGCTCGGGTTGATACCGGCGATGCGTACCGTCTGGGTAGTGGGTGTGGGGAAGAACGCCAATCGTGCGCTGCCACTGACGATCACGGCACCGAGCACGGCCGCGTAGGCGATGGGCACGCGCGCGGTGCGCCAGGACAATGGATGCTCCCATAGGTAGTTCATCACGGTGGCGAGGGAGCCGATGAGGAACCCGATGACGTACGGGCCTGCCAGTGAGATCGACTGCGACAGAGCGGGATTGGCATACTGGGTGTCGGCGAGCAGGCCGTAGGCCGTGCCGAACGGACCGAAAACACCCAGCAGAAACTCGCACGCGGCCAGCGCCATCGGGAACAACAGCAGGCTTGCGGCCGTGCCCAGTCGCGGCGCGAGCAGGCGGTCGGCCAGGTAGGGCAGGGCGAGCACGGTACCGAAGGCCAGACCGCCCAGCGTAGTCATGCCCGTCAGCGGGACGGCCACGTGCCACAGAAAGAACATCGAGGCTCCGACGCAGGCCAGCCAGACCAGACCGATTCCAACGGCCGGTCGGCTGGTTCGGGAGAAGCGCAACAGCAGAATCGAGAAAAGCCATGCGGCCAAAGGGATATCCCATCGGCCGTTGACCGCGAACAACGACAGGACTGCACCGGCGCCGAGCCACAGATAGCGCCACCGATCCGGGGGTCGCCCGACCTTCGGTGAAGTAGTGGACGGCGCGTTGGCGTCAGTGTCTACGGGGGCGGATCGCGGATTGCTTGTGCCCGTGGCCATTCGAGATCTCCTGAGTCAAACACTTGGAGTATCCAAGTATTGGCAGTCTCTCATGTCGACACTTGGAGTTGTCAAGCATTTGAGCATCCAACTATTGTGGTGCAGTGGCAGAGCATGCGAACGCGGAAGAATCTCTGGTCTACGACGTGCTGGACCTGGTTTTCGCCGTGGCTGAACAGACCGAGGCTCTGCTCACCGACACCGTCGGCGACCTGGGGTTGACCGCTGTCATGGCCAACACCCTGTGGAAGATCGAGCCACCCGCGACCCCGTCGATGCGGCAACTTGCCGCCAGCCTGGGCTGCGACCCGTCCACCGTGACCTTCATCGCCGACCGCCTCCAGGACAAGGGCCTGATCACACGAGAGATCGACCCGGCAAATCGGAGAGCCAAGATCGTGACCCTGACCGAGCGCGGCCTCGAAGTACGCCGGCAACTCGGAACGGCAATGCTCACCCGCTCGCCCGTGGCCCATCTCAGCCCGCCGGAGCAACGCCAACTCAGCCGACTACTGACGAAGGTCGCGCGAGCGAAACCTGCAGGCATCAAAGCCATTGCGGATACGGACTGACAACCGAGTCGCAAGGGACGGGCGGTCTCGAGCAATGCGGGACATGGTGGAAGGCGCGTTCGAGTGGCACCTCAGCATGAGATTCTGTCCGATTTTTGGACGGTCAGGTGCCACTGGGTCACCGGTGCATCCAGATCGGCTCGGCTCAGTGCACGGCGCACCCCACGACGGCGTTGTGTGGCTGTGGCCGTTACCATGTCGGCGCCGACACGTCTCGGACCTGATGAGGTGGCGGCGGTTGTTGGTGGATGATTGTCGGAGGGGTTGGGGTAATGAGGGTTACTGCAGGGATTTTCGGGCTGCTGATTGCTGTTGCCGGGGCTGTGATGATGTGCCTCGGCTATATGGCTCAACATGATCTGCGCGACGCTTCCGCGCGATCGGCGTTAGACAATGGGTTGACCTGCCAGGCGAATCGGGACAACCCCTCGATGCAGGAATGCACATGGGGGCGATCGGTTGGGCAGTACAGCACTGCCGGCGAGGACACCATGCCGGTGCGAGACCGTAACGGCGAGCTCATCAGCGATCGCGTATTGATCGGTGCCGCACTCTTCGTCGGTGGTTTGGTCTTGACGGGCGGGGCACTCGCCGCTGGCGGCAGGTCGAACTCCGGGAACTCGGCAGTGTCACCGGCCCCGCAGGTGTACCAATCGCCGGCCCAGTGGCCCGGAGCTTCATGAGTCGGTAAGCCTGTATACGAACGAATCCCATTGGCCCGGAGTGAAAACCAATGCCGGGCCGGTGGGATTCTTCGAATCACGGACCCCGACAGCCGCTTCCCCGAGCCAGGCCACCTCCACACAATCCGTCTGGCCGCCGCTATAGCTGCTTTTGAACCACACTGCCGCTGATAGATCGGCATTCATGACTGATAACTCCTTGCCACCTGCCGGAGCAGGTCTCGCGTGCGGGCCTCGTCCAGTGCCGTACGGCGGATAGCCGAGGCAATGTCAATGTAACGCTGCACGTCGTCGGCATGCTCGAGGTAGAGGTCCGGTTTGCCGTTGCCTTCGCAGTACACGAGAGGAGGTTCTATGCGGTGGCCGCGCAGATCATTGCCGAAATCCAGGATCACGAACGGGCCGTGCAGGATTCCCCAGGCATAACCGCCGGCGAAGGGCTGGATGCGCACGGAGACGTTGGGCAGCGTGCTGATCTCGGCAAGGTGACGCAGCTGCGCAGCCATAATTCGCGAGCCGCCGACGACTCGGTGGAGAGTCGATTCGTGCAGCAGCAGTTCCAGCTTCACCGGCTGCACCTTGCGGGTGATGATCGTCTGCCGCTTGAGGCGCAACTCGACGCGACGGTCGATGTCCTCGGCACCGCTGTCCCTATAGAACGCACTGATCAGCGTTTTGGCGTAGTCCGCCGTCTGCACCAACCCCAGCACCATCTCGTGATAGGCGATCAGCCGCTGCGCGGAGGCCGCCAACCCGACGTACATATTGAACGTGGCATCGCTGTAGAGCCCGCTGAACGCTGTATACCAGGATGGCGTTCGTGCCTGCTCGGCCAACTCGACGGCGCGGGCCGTGTCCGGCTCGGTCACCTCGTACAACTCGCACAGGGCCCGAATATCCCTGATGCGAAGCTTTTTCACCCCGCCTGTCTCGATGCGATGCAGCGCGGTCTTACTCAGCTCCACTAGATTTGCCGCGCGATCCATCGAGAATCCACGGCCTTCGCGTGCTTCCCGTAGAAAACGCCCGAGCTGTCGCCGCGACAGTGTGGAGGGTTCATCGTCGTCGGCCATGTCTGCATCCTCGGCATTTTCGGAACGGAAAACACGCCATCGCGGAACAGACGGTACGCCGGGCGCGGACCCAGCTGTGGCGATTCGGACCAATCCTGTTCGGAACGTCCGATTTCGCTGGGACCTGCGGAGTTCGGTGGTGTGCTGAGGGCAGAGCAGCGGCAGAGAGGAGATCGTGATGTTCAATGAGAGCCCGTGGTCGGTCCAGTCCATCATCGAGCGAATCGAGACCGAGTGGAGAAGAGGTGGGAACGTTCGCCACGGGCGGCGACGGCCGGCGCGCCACCGGAGACGCCCGCGCAGAGCGTGGCGGTACGCCATGTGGCTGCTCGCGCTGTCGGTCTTCGATGACGGCACAGCACGATTGGGGGCCCGTCATGCATTGCGATGACCTCGGGTTGATCGAGCTGCAGGTGATTCAGGATGTGCTCGAGACTGTGGAGGCGCGGATTCGGGAGATGGAGGGATTTGGGTGGCGGTTGACGGTGCCTCGGTCGCGGGTTTATGCGACGGTGTTATTTGCCGTGGTGGTGAGCGCGCGGGAGGCACATCGCATTCCGGCCACGCTGGACAGGGCCGCGATTCTGGATGAAATCCTTGACGGCGCTGAACCATTCGACGCGTGTCGGATGGGGCGACCAATCGAGCAGGTCATTCGCGGCTATGCCGCCCCGATGAACTGAACAGGCAGCCTGCCTGATCTCCTTTCACACCGGTGCCTACCGCTGCCACCCCGGCATCGAGCCCCTGATCGAATTGATTAGCGTGACAGGATGTTCGGAACTGCGGGGCTGTTGCGGAAGAGTCCGTTTTCCCATGTTGATGGGAGAGTTGGGTTCGGGCGTGGGTGGCTGAGGGTGGCGGCTGGTGGGGCGGTGGTTGCGAGCGTTGCGATCGTTGTTGGTGGGGGGATTGTTCGGGTTACGGGGTCGGGGTTGGGGTGTCCGGATTGGCCTACGTGTGCGGGTGGGGCATTGGCGCCGACGGGGGCGATGGGGGTGCATGCGGTTGTCGAGTTCGTCAATCGGATGCTGACGGATGTTGTTTGTGTGGTTGTCGGGGTGTTGATCGTGGTGGCGCGGCTGCAGCGGGAGCCGCAGCCGCGGGTCGTTCGGTGGGCGTGGGTGCAGTTCTGGGTGATTGTGCTCAATGCTGTGGTGGGTGGGATGACTGTGCTGGCGCGGTTGAATCCGTATCTGGTTGCGGCGCATTTCCTCGCTGCCGCATTGCTTTTGGCTGCGGCGACGGTGACTTGGGATCTTGTTCAGCGAGGGGGGTCTGCCGGTAGCGGGCCCGGGTCGGCGAGCCGGCCGGGGGAGCGGCGGTTGGCGGGGATGCTGTTGGCGGGGACGACAGGGGTGATGGTTGTGGGGACGGTGGTTTCCGGGACCGGGCCCCATGCGGGTGATTCGGGGGCGGTGCCGCGGATGGCGTTCGATTGGACCGTGGTGACCTGGATCCATGGCGTCTTCGCCGGTGCGGTTGCTGTGGTGGCCGTGATGATCTTGCGGGTGAGTTCGGCCGGTAGCCCATTACGTCTGCGTATTACCTGGATGCTGGTGATTCTGGGCGTCCAGGCGGTTATCGGGATCGTTCAGTCGGTCAGTGGGTTGCCGAATGTGGTTGTCGTGGTGCACATGTTGGGGGCGGCGCTGGTGTTCATCGGGTCGATTCGCGTCTTCCTCGAAACGTTGCCGCGCAATAGATGAAGAGGGCGGCCATTACGGCTACGCCTGCCCACATGGCTTGTTGCCAGCCTTCGACGAAAGACTGTTGGGCGGCGTGGATCAGGGGTTGGGCTTGGGGGCCTGCATGATTCGCGGCGTTGAGGGCGTTGGCGATGCCTTCTCGGGCGGCACCGGCGGGGGCTTGGGGGATGTTTGTGAGGCGGCCGTCTATGGCGGTGCGGTAGCCGGAGGAGAGGAGGGCGCCCAGGAGGGCTACGCCCAGGGCGGTGCCGAATTCTCGGGTTACGTCGTTGAGGGCTGAGGCTACGCCCTGGCGGGATTGGGGGAGGGTGCTGGTGATGGCTTCGGTGGAGGGGGTCATGGAGAGGCCCATGCCGAAGCCCATGGCGAGCATGCCGGGGAGGATGGCGAGGTAGCCGCCGGAGACGGAGACCAGGAGGGCCATTACCGCCAGGCCGGCGCCGGCCAGGAGGATGCCGATGGACATGGTGGCTCGGGGGCCGATGCGGGCGGATATCTGGGAGGCCAGGCCGGAGGCGATCATCATCAGGATGGCCATGGGCATCAAGGCGAGGGTGGAGAGCAGGCCGGACCAGCCCAGGACGGCTTGGAAGAAGGGGAAGAGGACTACGAAGATGCCTGCCTGAACGCCGAAAACCGCTAGTAGCGTGAGGGATCCGCCGGCCAGGGAGCGTTCGCCGAAGAGACGGACATCGAGCAGAGCCGCGTCGCGGCGGCGCAGTTCCCAGGCCACGAAGGCGATGGTGGCGAGGACGCCGGCGGTCAGACCGGCCAAAGTTGTGGGGGCGGTCCAGCCTCGGACGGGACCTTCCTGGAGGACGAAGATGAGGCCGATCACTGCGACGATGGATGTCAGTGCGCCCACGAGATCGAATGGGTGAGCGGACTTTTCGCGGGAGTCGGGGACCGAGCGCAGGACCATGGTCAGGGCAATGAGGACCAGGGCGACGGGGAGCACGAACAACCAGCGCCAGCTCGCCAGGTCGACCAAGGCGGCGGACAGGAACATGCCGAGGATGCCGCCACCGCCGGCGACGCCGGTCCACACGCCGATCGCTCGGCCGCGTTCGTCCGGCGGGAAGGTCGAGGTGATGACGGCGAGGGTGATGGGCATGATCATTGCCGCGCCCACGCCCGAGAGCACGCGGGCGATGAGCATGATCTCCGACGAGTGCGCGAGACCCGCTGCCGCACTGGCTATTCCGAAGACGATCAGGCCGGTGACCAGCATGGGTTTGCGGCCGAGGCGGTCGCCGAGCGCGCCGAGCGGCAGCAGCAAGGCGGCCAGGGTGAGGGTGTAGATGTTGATGATCCACAGGACCGTGCTCTGCGAAGCATCGAAGGCGACCGCGAGGTCGGGCTGGGCGACATTGAGCCCGGAGACCGAGGCGATGACGGCCATCAATGCGATGCAGACGGCGATGAGGATCGTGCGTCGCCGACCGGCGTCGGGGATGTCGAGGTCGTCGGTCGGGTGACCGCTCACCGGGGCGGTTCGGGGCGTATTCATGGATTCCTCTCGGACAGGACAAGGTGAATCCGACGCTAACCGCGCCTTGCCTCAGAGGCATATAGTCTTGCTGATGGAGCAAGAAGATGGCGATCTGGACGGCCTGGTACGCAAACGCATCCGCGCCCTGCGCGTGGCTCAGGGCCTGTCATTGGAGGAGCTGGCCACTCGTGCCCGCCTCAGCCAGTCCACGCTCAGCCGCATCGAGAACGGTCAGCGTCGCCTGGCCCTGGACCAGCTCGTCACGCTGGCCCGCGCCCTGGACACCTCACTGGACCAACTGGTCGAGACCGCCACCGACGACGTGATCACCAACCCCGCGATCGACGGCGCCCACGGCCTGATGCGCTGGCCGATCAAGACCGGCCCGGGCATGACCGTCGTGCGTCAGCGCATGACCGACCCGCCGCCCGACAACCCGGCCCGCATGCGCGCCCACCCGGGCCACGAATGGTTCGTCGTCCTCTCCGGCACCGCGATCCTGCTGCTGGGCAACCGTCGCTTCCGCGTCGAAACCAATCAGGCCGCAGAGTTCCCGACCATGCTCCCGCACGCCATCGGCGCCGCCGGCCGCCCGTGTGAGATCCTGGGCATCTTCGACCGGGACGCCCACCGCGGCCACCAGTCCGGCGACGATCCCGCCCCCGCGCGGTGACATGCGCGGCTAATGCTGCGGGCGAGCACTTTCGAGGAAATCCAGCACGAGCGGACCCGTAACCGTTTGGAACTCTTCGAAATACGCGTGCCGTGCGCCCTCGACGATATGCAGGCGGGCGTCCGGAATGCGCTCCACCAGCAGCGGCGCATTCGCGGTGGGGTTGAGGATGTCGTCGCTGCCGTGCACCACCAGGGTGGGTGCGCTGATCTCGGGCAGCAGATCCCAGCCGTTGTGGTGTCTGCTGGCGGCCAGGTGCCCGCGCCGGGCATGGATCGGCATGTCGGGGTCGCCCAGGGTGTTGTACGGGCCGGGGTGGGTCGCGAGCCAGCCCGGGGTGTACATCAATTCGAGCAAGGCCTGCCGCGCCGCTCCCGGTTCCGGCCGCACGAGCGTCTTACGCACCTCATTGTCGGATTCGATGCTGTGCGGCCCGCCGGGTGAGGTGCAGCCCAGCACCAGGGCGCGGACCCGGTCCGCATGGCGTGCGCCGAGCCACTGAGCGACCCGCCCGCCCATGGACGTGCCGTAGACATCCGCGCGCTCGACACCGAGATCGTCGAGCACCGCGATGACGTCCCGCGCGAATCCCGCTGTGCTGTACGGCCCGTCGGGCTTGTCACTCTCGCCCAACCCGCGATAGTCGAACGTGATCGTGGAACGTGCGGCATGGAAATCGTCGCGGACGTGATCCCACCAGTGATGGTTGTTCGCTTGACCGGCGAGCAGGACCAGCGGGAAACCCTCGCCGCGCGGCTGATAGGCGATCCGGACGCCGTCCTCGGCCTTCGCGTACCGCTGCTTGGTCTCCGCGTACTGCACCCTCACCCATCCCTTCGCCACCGTTTCCCTGGCGACGTTACTTCAGGCCGGAACGGACGAAGGCATTGACTATGTGGCGCTGCAGGAGCAGGTAGAGCAGGAGGACGGGCAGGCAGGCCAGCCCGGCCACGGCCATGAGGGGACCCCATTGTTCGCCCTCGGTGCCCATGAAACTGCGCAGACCCAGTTGGAGAACGCTGTTGGAGTGCCGGAGCACCACCGCGGGCCAGAAGTATTCGTTCCAGGCATTGATGAACAGCAGGATGCCCAGCGCGGCCAGGGCGGGCCGCAGGTTTGGGACCACCACCGTCCACAGGATCGACCACGAGGAGCGGCCGTCGATCCGCGCCGCGGCCACCAGCTCCTTCGGGAAGGCGGCCATGTGCTGGCGCAGCAGCATGATGCCCAGCGCCGAACAGAGGGTGGGCAGCACGACGCCGATCAATGTGTCCAGCAGCCCCATCCGAGTGAGCAGAATGTAGTTGGGCAGCATGGTCACCTGGAAAGGAACCAGCCAGGTGCCCACGAAGGCCAGATACAGCAAGCGCTGCAGCGGGAAGGCGTACATGGCGAACGCGTACGCCGCGAGCAGTGCGATCAACAGCTGCCCCACGGCCGAGAGCGCCGCCACCACAAAGGTATTCGCGATCAACCCGGTGATATCCACCTGCCGTGCCGCATCGGAGAAGTTCGCCACCGACAGCGGCCACGGCACCGGCGACAGCGAGGTGACGTCCTCCGGCCGGCGCAAGGCGGTGGCGAACAGCCAGTAGATGGGGAACACGCACACCACGGCGGTGACCGCCAGCAGCGCGTGGCTGCCGGCGGTCCGCAGTCGTTCGGTGAACCCGGCAACGGTGGAAGTTGTGTCAGTCATCGTGGAAGGCAACCTTTTCCGAGATCCAGACCAGCACCGCGGCCACCGCGCCGAACCCGATGAACAGCAATACTCCCGCGGCGGCGCTCAATCCGGCGTCGAAGGTGTGGAAGGCGTAGTCCCACAGCAGGTAGTAGATATTCGTGGTGGCCTGGGCCGGGCCGCCCTGGGTCAGGGTGTCGATGAGCGGGAATGTCAGGGTGGGGCTGAGCAATACGGTGGTCAGCACCAGGAACAACAGGGTCGGGGAGAGCATGGGCAGGGTGATCCAGCGCCGGATCTGCCCGGGGCTGGCGCCGTCGACCCGCGCGGCCTCGTCGTAATCGCCGCTGATGCCGGCCAATCCGGCCCACACCACCAGCACCGCGAAGCCGAGCAGCTGCCAGCCGGTGATGCCGATGATCACCCAGTGCGCGGTCTGCGCGTCGTACACCCAGTTGCGTTGGGAGCCGAACGTGCTGTCGACGAATCCGGTGCGCGGATGCAGCAGCCAGCGCCACACGGCCGCCGCGGCGACCGGCGCGACCAGGAACGGCGTGAAGATCAGTGCGTGATAGACGGTCCGGGCGCGGCCGCGCACCTGCCGGCTCGCCAGCGCGATGAGCACCGGCAGCACGATGGTGAAGGGCAGCAGACCCGCGATCAGCACGCCGGTACGCCCCAGCGAGGACCAGAACGCCGGAAGATGCACCAGCCGTTCATAATTCGCCGTACCCACCGACCGCATCGGTGAGGTCGGCAGCAGATTCCAGGAGTAGGTGGACAATTGGAACGCCTGCGCCAGCGGCTGATACGTCCACACGACGAGCAGCACCAGCGCGGGCGACAGGTACAGATAGGGCGCGGCGATCCGCAGCACCCGGCCGCGCGGCACACCGCCCGGCGATACCCGGCCGAGAGAACCCCGGCCCGACGAGGCGGAACGCGGCTGCGCCGCCGGTGCCGAAGCGATCACCGGCGGCGCGTCCTGTGGAGCGACTGTGACGAACACCGGCTACCCGGCCTCCGCCGCGAGGGCCGAAAGACGTTCCTGCACTTCGGTATCGGCCTTGTCGTAGAGCGCGGTGGTGGGTGTCGTCTCCACCGCGGTGGCGATGATCGCCGAGTCGAGCACATCGAGGCGGGTGAACCCCGACCCCACCACGCCGAGCTGATGTCCCACCGGCGCCATGGCATCGATGCGATACGCCAGCGCCGGCCCGACCCACACCGGAACCCCGGCCAGTACCGAGGCCGCGGTCATATGGTTGTGGCCGCACAGGATCATCCGCACATCCGTGCCGCTGATCACCTCGGCCAGCAGGTCGGCGTCCTGCAGCTTGAGGAACTCCGCGGCGGGAATGGCCGAGGGCAGCGGCGGATGGTGCAGCACCAGCAGCGTGCCCCGCGGTGCGGGATCCCGCAATTGCGTGCGCAGCCAGGTCAGCTGCTCATGCTCGAGCCGCCCGTCGTGCCGGCGCGGTGTGGTGCTGTCGAGCCCGATGACCCGCAGCCCGCACACGTCCATGACCTGATCGTGCGGTTGCGCGATATCCACGGTCCCCGGGTCGTGACCGAGCAGTTCGACGCCGAAGGCGATGCGCTCGTCGTGATTTCCCATCACGTAGAGCACCTGGGCGTCGAGCTCGGCGGCGGCCGGTTCGACCGCGGCGCGCAGTCGCCGATATGCCTCGGGGGAGCCGTCGTCGGTGAGATCGCCCGACAGGACCAGCGCGTCGATCCGCCGCCCGCCGGTGCAGAGCTTTTCGAGTACCTGCAGCAGTGCCGCGTGGGTATCCACGGTGTCCAGGACGTTTTCACCGGCCGCGCGCAGGTGCGTATCGGTGATCTGGACCAGAGTGAGTTCGTTCATGATGCCGGCAGGAGTCGGGCGCCCTGATCACGGGCGGCGGTGAGGGTGGACTGCGGATCCTTGCCCTGGAACACGATCGATTCGACCGCGTCCATCATGTTGTCCCGGATCTGCAGATAGTTGTTGCCGGGCATGGAGACCCAGGGTTCCATGGTGGCGAGCTGCGCGACGTTCGGTGTCAGCAGCGGGTTCTTGGTGGCCCAGTCGGCCAGCTCGTTGGGCGCGGTCAGCAGGTCCGTGCGCAGCGGCAGGTAGCCGATGTTCTGCGCGATCTTGGTGTAGCTGTCCGCACTGGTGAGGAACTTGATCAGTTCCCAGGAGGCGCGCTGCTTGGCCGGATCGCTGGTCAGGATATGCAGTCCCGCACCGGAATTGGTGGGCACCGCGGGCTTGTCGCCGTAACGCGGCATGGCCGCGGAACGCAGGTCCCACTTGTCCTTGGCGCCGGCCACGAAAGTGCCCTGGATGGCGCTGGTTTCGAGGATCATGCCGATCTCGCCGCGCGCGAAGGACTCATAGCCCTGCTTCTGGTCGAGCTTGGGCATGCTGCCCGAGTTCACCAGATCCTGCGCCATCTTGGTCACCTCGACGGCGGGAGCGTCGGAGTAGGTGAGCGTCTTGCGATCCTCGGAGATCACGCGACCGCCATTGGACCGCACCATCGACTGGAAGCACCAGTCCTTGGCGGTCTTGGTCAGGCAGTCGACGTACACGCCGCCCTGACCGGTCTTGGTGGTGATGGCCTTGGCGTCGTCGGCGACCTGCTGCCAGGTGGCGGGCGGGTTCGCCGGATCCAATCCGGCCTTGCTGAACAGTGAGGCGTTGTAATACAGCACCGGCGTGGAGAAGACGAACGGGACACCGTAGGTGTGGCCGTCCCAATCGTCGAGGGTGCGCGCCTTGGGCGCGAACGCGTACTTCGCGCCGTCGAAGTTCTGCTGCACCGCGGCCTTGCCGAACAGCGTGTCCAGCGGTTTGGCGTTCAGCTGGTGGATCGTGAAATCCAGGTCGCTGAAACCCAATTGGGCCACGTCCGGCGGCGCGCCCGCGACCATCTGGTTCTGAATGCTGGAGATGGTGTCGGTGGCCGGGTTGGGGCTGTTGCCCTGCGGCTTCTGCGCGGTCACCTTGATATTGGGGAACTTCTTGGAGAAATCCGTGATCAGGGCATTGAAGGTGTCGGTCCAGGGGCCGGCCAGTCCGTAGTTGTAGGACTCGAAGACGATCGAGACCTGCTGATCCGGACGTAATTCGGGGACCTGCGACGCCGAGGTGGTGGCGTCGGTGGCGGTGGTGCCGCTCAGCCCACAGCTGGTGAGAGCCAGGGCGGCGGCGAACACCAGGCCCAGGACGGGCACGGTGCGTTTCACGGGAACTCCTCGTCGAGTGGTGGTACGAAATTCGGGGACGCCGGGTGGTCAGGCGACGTCGGATACCGCCGCCGCCTCCTCCCCGGCGGTGTCGTCCTGCGGTTCCTGCCAGGTCAGCCGCAGCCCGGAGTCCGGGTCGAACAGGTGAATATCGCCGGGGTCCAGGCGCAGTCCGATGTCCTCGCCGACCTGCACCCCCGCCGGGCGGGCGGCGCGCACGCACAGCCGCACGGAGCCCGCGGTGACATGCACGAGTTCCTCGCTGCCGAGGTTCTCGACCATGGTCACCCGACCCCGCACGGCGGTGGCCGTGGCGTCGATGCGTAGACGCTCGGGCCGGATTCCGGCGAGAACGCGTGTCCCGGCACCGGATTCGGCGGTGATGGCCAGCGCGGCATCGATGCCGTCGGCCTGCACCCGCAACGAGCCGTCGCGCCAGTTGACCTCTGCCGGAAACAGATTCATCGGCGGTGAGCCCAGAAAGCCCGCGACGAAGGCGGTACGCGGCCGATCGTAGAGCTCTTCGGGCGTGCCGACCTGTTCGATCCGGCCCGCATCGAGCAGGGCGATGCGAGTGGCCATGGTCATGGCCTCCACCTGATCGTGGGTCACGTACAGGAAGGTCGCGCCCAGCCGCTGATGCAGAGCGATGAGCTCGGCGCGCGTCGCACTGCGCAGCTTGGCATCCAGATTGGACAGCGGCTCGTCCATCAGGAAGGCGCCCGGATCGCGAACCATGGCCCGCGCCAAGGCGACTCGCTGCCGCTGCCCGCCGGACAGCGCCGCCGGGCGGCGCTCCAGCAGCGCGGACAACTCCAGGGTGGCCGCCACCTCACTGACCCGCGCCGCGATGCGCGCCCGCGGCTGGCGGCGCGCCCGCAACGGGAAGCCGATGTTCTTAGCAACGGTCAGATGCGGGTACAGCGCATAGCTCTGGAACACCATGGCCAGATCCCGTCGCTGCGGGGCCTCGTCGGTGACATCCGTCCCGTCGACCAGGATGCGGCCGGACGACGGCGTCTCCAGCCCCGCGATCATGCGCAGCAGCGTGGATTTGCCGCAGCCGCTGGGGCCGAGCAATACCAGGAATTCACCGTCGGCGATGTCGAGGCTCACCTCGCGCACCGCGTGATCGGCGCCGAATCGTTTCGACACCGCATCGATCTGCAGCCGGGCCACGTCTCTCCTTCAGGCCGGCGCGTCGCCGGTGCTGATCCAGCCGCGGACACCCGCGGCGATTTCGGGTGCGTCCTTGACCCACTGGAAGTGGTCGCGGTGGCGGATCGGCGTGTGCTCGTCGATGTGCCAGCGGGCCACCCGCGCGGCGGGCATGCGCGAAACCAGGAAGTCCACATTGGATTTCGGGCCCAGCACATCTTCGGACAGCGAGATGACCAGCACCGGCAGCGTCATGGCGGCCAGCAGCGAGTTGTACTTGCGCACGGTCCCGCGCGGGCGGTAGTAGCTGGTGAGCGAGTGCATCGACCAGTCGCGCATGACGCCGCCGGGCATGGGCGCGGGAATCAGTACGCCGCCGGGCCATTGGCCCTTCGCGCGGGCGACGAGGCCGATCCACTGGATCTGGCTCAGCGCCTCCCACCAGCGACGCGGGCCGAACGCCCACCAGAACACCGTGCCGGTGCCGATGACCGTCACACCCGCGACACGGCCCGGTTCGGCCGCCGCGAACAGCAGCGCGATCTGCCCGCCCAGGCTGTGGCCGAACAGGTGAACGGGGGCGCTCGGCAAGCGCTGCTCGACCGCGCCGACGATGGCGGGCAGATCGGTCTCGATCATCTCCCGGTAGCCGAAATCGGTGTGCTCGCCGAGCGCGGGCTTCGCCTCACCGTGCGCGCGCAGATCCACGGTCGCCACCGAAAGCCCCTGCGCGTGCAGTGCTTTGGCGAGCGCGAAGTAGTTGCGCGCCTTCATGGCCATGGCCGGCAGGATGAGCACGACGGGGGCGGTGGATTCCGCGGCGGGCAGGAACCGCACGGTGAAGGTGACACCGTCGGCGGTCGCTACCTCGGTGGATTCCAGTGCGCCGAATTCCGCGCGGGAGTCGGGGGTCGCGGTGGTCACGATGCCTCGGTTTCCGGGATGGTCAGATCGCATACGTAGTCGAAGGTGAACTTGGCGACCGTGACCTCGTCGTCGTCGAGCATCAGGGCCTTGCCGGACAATTCGTAGCGTCCGGACTCGGTCGCGGCCAGAATGACGAACAGCTCGCGCAGGTCCACGCTGGCGACGGCGCGGATACGGCCCTGTGCCGGTTTGCGATACGAGGCGCTGCCGCCGCGCAGCACCAGGCGCTCGACAATGGGCAGCCGAGCCGCGGCCGCACCGACGAAGGCGGCGGCGCCGGCGATATCGGCGGCGGTGAACAGCGCACCGGCGTGCACCGTGCCCATGTGATTGCGCACCTCGTCCACCGGCGGGATCTCCACGATGGCGTGGTCGGCGGTGATCTCGGTGATGAGCGTGCCGACGTGGCGGCCGAACGGCACCATCGCCTGTGACACCGACCGCAGATACTCGTAATCCACGGCGGTGGGGTCCAATTCCGGATAAGCAGCGGCGAATCCGGCAAGCGTTCTCGGGGTCATCGTCAGGTTCCCTTCAACGTGTTCTGCGGAATGTTCCGGTGACTCTCAGCGCGGTCCGCGCAGTACCCGCCGGGCGATCGACCAGCGCAGTACCTCGGACGGACCCTCGTAGATGCGGAATGCTCTGGCCTCCACCAGGAATCGGGCCACCAGGTGGTCCTCGCAGACGCCCAGTCCGCCGTGCAGCTGCACCGCGCGGTCCAGCACCCGCCAGACCGCCTCGGAGACGAAGGTTTTGGCGATGGAGGTCTCGTGGCGGGCCTGCGGGGAGGTCGCGCCGTGCGTGTCGATGGTGGCGGCCACGCTGCGCACCAGGCTGCGGGCGGCGGCGATATCGATCTCGTTGTCGGCGACCAGGCCCTGCGCCAGACCGTGTTCGGCGATGGGGGCGCCGAAGGAGGAGCGGCCGGTGATGTGCTCGAGGGTGAGCTGGTGGCCGCGCACCGCCAGGCCCAGCCAGTTCATGCAGAACACCAGCCGCGACGGGGCCAGCCGGACCTGCGCCAGTTCCAGTCCGCGGCCCACCTCGCCGAGCACGGCGGAGTCGGGCACCTCGCAGTCGGTGAACTGCATTTCGCAGTGCCCGCCGGGTGCGCTGGTGTGGTCCAGGGTCGGCATGCGCCGGCCCACCTGCAGGCCCGGATTGTCCTGGTCGACCAGGAACATGGTGGGCCCGTCGGTGGTCATGGCCACGCAGATGGTGAAGGCCGCGCCGTTCGCGCCGGTGATGAAGTGCTTGGCGCCGTTGATGATCCAGCCGTTGTCGGTCTCCTGGGCCATGGTGCGCAGCATGCGCGGATCCGAACCGGCGCCGGGCGCGGGCTCGGTCAGCGCGATGGCCGAGCGCACCTCACCGGAGGCCAGCGGGGCCAGATAGCGTTCGCGCTGTTCGGCATCGGCGACCTCGGCCAGCAGGTGGATATTGCCGTCGTCGGGAGCCCAGGCATTGACCGCGAGCGGTCCCAGCAGGCTCGCGCCCGCCGCCTCCAGCACCTCGGCCTGGTCGCGGGTGTCGAGGCCGAGGCCGCCGTACTGTGGATCGGACAGCGGGCCGAAGACGCCGGCGTCCTTGGCCTTCTTCTGCAGGTCCAGCCGCAAGGCGTCATCGGTGACCCGGCCCCCGGCCACCACCTCGCGTTCCACCGGTATCACGTGGTCGATCACGAACTGCCTGGTCTGTTCGACCAGCTCCGCCACAGCGCTCATGGGGCCAGTCTCGGTCCGCCACCGCGCACCCGCGTCCCTCGATAGTCAATGTCGATCGGTCGAATTGACTCCCGCTACCCCCGCGCGATCGGCGCCGCGACTCGGCGAGGGTTTGTGGCATCGGTGTCGGGGTCGTTCGGCGCCGCCCACCATCGAGGGGATGCGATGACCGAGCTGACGGTCCGGGTGAGCGATCGACGTGACGTGGCCGAGGGCGTGTTCGCCCTCGAACTGTCCGCCGTCGGCGATGCGCCACTGCCGCACTGGTCACCGGGCGCCCACATCGACGTGGCCGTCGGTCCCGCCGGGGTGCGTCAGTACTCGCTGTGCGGCGATCCGGCCGATGCGCGGCGCTGGCGCATCGCGATCCTGCACGAACCGGCGGGCCGTGGCGGCTCGGATCATCTGCATCGCACCGCGCAGACCGGGACCGAATTGCGGGTCTCCCTCCCGCGCAACAACTTCGAGCTGACGCCCAGCGCCGAGTATGTCTTCCTCGCCGGCGGTATCGGCATCACGCCGATCCTGCCCATGCTGGCCGCCGCCGAACGCGCCGGGGCGCGCTGGAGCCTGCACTACGGCGCGCGGACCCGCGCGCACCTGGCGTTCACCGGTGAACTCGCCCGATATGCGCAGGTGAATCTGGTGCCGCAGAACGAGTCCGGCCTGCTGCCGCTGGCCGAGATCCTGGACGCGACCGCCGCCACCGTGTACTGCTGCGGTCCCGAACCGCTGCTGAACGCGGTGGAGCTCGAGGGCGCGCGCCGCGGATTGGCCGTGCACACCGAACGTTTCGTGCCGCGCCGCATCGACAATGCCGTCGATCGCGGCTTCGACCTCCGGCTCGCCCGCACCGGGCGCACGCTGCGGGTGACGGCCGGACGGTCGATCGTCGACGTCCTCGAAGGCGCGGGCGTCGCGATCGTCACCTCCTGCCGGGAGGGCACCTGCGGCAGCTGCGAAACCACGTTCCTGGAAGGCGAAGTGGAGCACCGCGATTCGGTGCTCACCGCCGCCGAACGCGCCACCGGCAACACCCTGATGCCCTGCGTCTCGCGGGCCACTTCGGAGCTTCTCGTGCTCGATATCTGACACCGGATCAATAGGGGCCGGTACCGCGGATTTCGCGGTACCGGCCCCAATGTTGTTTGCACCGAAAAACTATTCGGACGTATCGATTTCACATTCCTCGAACGCGCGGATCGAAATCGGCTATCGACCGATTCGAAGCGGCACGAAGCTTATTCCGACCGGTCCGATCCACGATCAAATCATGGCGGCCACCAGCGAAATCGGCAGTGGGAGCAGCGGTCGATCGCGCGCGGGTCGCCACCAGAGAATTCTGAGAGAAAGTGAATACGGTTCGATGAAGAAATACACCGCGGGAGCGGTGCTGCTGGCGAGCACCCTGAGCATCGCCAGCGGCACCGCCGGGGCGGACCCGGATACGGGGCCGCAGCCGCAAGTGGTCCCCACCCATCAGACCGCAACAGTGAACGGCGCCGACTTCGCGGTGGATCGGGACGGAAATTCGGTGGTCGTCACCGTCGCCGGCGACAATGTCCTGCACACGGCCGACGGCAGCGTCGTGATCCAGGACCCGAGCGGCTCCATCATCGCCTCACTCCCGCTGTCCTACCGCAAGGACGGCCTGGAATTCCCCATCGCGGCCGAATACCGTGACCACTCCGTGCGCATGACCCCGGCGCTGAGCGACGGCAAGCCGGTATCGGACGCCATCACCGGCGCCGATATCGCCGGCGGCCGCAACGTCACCCCGGGCCTCCCCGACGCCCAGCCGATCACCGAATCGTTCACCCCCCGCGACCTCGTCGAGTTGCAGAGTTTCCAGGTCCGCGCGGGCGTGGCAACGGTCGCCGGCGCCGTCATCGGCGCGATCATCGGCGGCGTTGTCGGCTGCGGCGCCGGCGCCCTCGCCGGATCCGTCAGCGCCGCCGTCACCACCCTGTTCGCCGGAGTGCTGCCGGGAGCGATCATCGGCTGCATCGCCGGTGTCGCGTTGATCGGCGGCGCCGGCGGCCTGCTGGGCAGCATCCTGGTCGGCACGCCGACGGCGTTGTGGTCGGCCTACCAATACTTCTCCACGATCAACGGACCGTGCACCGGTCCTGGCGTCTACTGCGTGGACCCGGCCGCCCCGGCGCCGGCGAAGTAATGCGAAGTACTCCCCACTCATAGCTGGTGAGCCCCGGCGAAATGCGCTGGGAGACAACGACCCCGCCCGGACACCTGACCCGGGCGGGGTCTTCTTCGATGGTCAGGCCGGATCGTCGAGTCGCACCGGCAATTCCAGCATGCCGCGAATGAGAGTGCTGACCTGCCAGGTGGGGTTCGCGGTGGGGGAGAGCCGCAGGTGCGGGAAGCGTTGCAGGAGTGCGGTGAACGCGATCTGCGCCTCGAGCCGGGCCAAGGGCGCGCCGAGGCAGAAGTGGATGCCGTGGCCGAAGGCGAGGTGGGCGGTGGTGTCGCGTTCGGTCTCGAGCTCGTCGGGGGCGGGGTAGCGCTGCGGATCGCGATTGGCGGCGGACAGCGCGATGTAGACCAGTTCGCCCGGCGCGATCTCGGTGTCGCCCACGGTGATCGGCTCGACCGTGTAGCGAATCGTCGCCATGTTCACCGGGCCGTCGTACCGCAGGAATTCCTCGACCGCGGCGGGGACCAGGTCGAGGTCCGCGCGCAGGGCCCGCAGCCGCGGCGGGTCCAGCAGCAGGGCGAGAGTGCCGTTACCGATGAGGTTCACGGTGGTCTCGTGCCCGGCCACCAGCAGCAGGAAGGCCATGGCGACGAGTTCGGACTCGGTGAGGGCGTCACCGTCGTCGGCGGGCTCGATGAGCCCGGACAGCAGATCCTCGCCCGGCTCTGCACGTTTGGCGCGGATCAGCCCGCTCAGGAAGGCGGTCATGGCGGCCGTGGCGCGGGCGCGTTCCTCCTCCAGGCCGACGACACCGACCAGCGCCTTGGTCCACTCCTGGAAGGCGTCGCGATCGGAGACCGGCACGCCGAGCAGTTCGCAGATCACCGTGATCGGCAGCGGTACCGCGAATTCGTGCAGCAGGTCGACCTCGTCGCGGGTAGCGACGGCGTCCAGCAGGGTGGCGGTGATGTCCTCGATGCGCGGTCGCAACGCGGCGATGCGGCGCGTGGTGAACGCCTTGCTCACCAGCTTGCGCAGCCGGGTGTGGTCGGGCGGATCGGTATTGAGCATATGGGTGAGCAGCGCCAGCGCCCGCGGATCCGAGGGCGGCACTTGCCGTTTCGCGGTGATCAGCCGATCGACCAGGGTGGCGTCCTTGTGCAGGCGCGGATCCGCCAGCGCGGCGCGCGCCTCCGCATGGCCCACGATCACCCAGCGGATCACGCCGTCGGGGAACAACACTCGCAGTACCGGGCCCCGGGCACGCCAGCGCCGATACTGCGCGTGCGGATCGGCGAAGAACTCCGCGCCGATCGTCTCGATGTCCTCGGTGGTCTCGGCCCGGTCCGGTGCTGCGATATCCGCCATTACGCGACGGTACCGATCGCCACCCGGAGTGCGCCAGCGATGCCCGAATCTCGATCAGCCGATCGGAGATGGGAATGGAATGCCGTGCGGCCATACGGAATTCACCACCGGCTGTTCGAATGCGAGGACATCCCAGTCCCGGAAGGAAAACCATGACCAGCACCGATACCCACCCCAACGCTACGGTCGCGGCCCGCGTCAGCGAATTGACCGAGGTGTTCGAGCGGGGCCTGCAGGAGAAGCTCGGTGTCGGCGCGTCGCTGGGTATCCGGCTCGACAGCGCCGGCGACGGGTACACCCGCTACTACCTGGACCCGAACCCGGCGACCATCAATGCCATGTTCACCGTGCACGGCGGCGTCATCGCCACCCTCATGGACACCGCCATGGGCAGCGCGGTCTTCACCAAACTCGGTGACGGCACGGCCTATACGACCCTCGAACTGAAGGTGAACTTCATCCGGTCGGTGACCATGGACGGCAGCCGGCTCACCTGCGAGGCCACGGCCGTGCACGTCGGGCGCCGCACCGCCACCGCCGAGGGCCGCATCACCGACGCCAACGGCAAGCTCATCGCCCACGGCTCCACCACGATCCTCGTGCTGGGCCCGGGCCAGTAACCCGCCGGAAAAGGCCCTGCCCCCGAGTGATTCGGGGACAGGGCCTTCGTCGTGTGGCGCCGCTCAGCTCAAGGAACGGCACTGCCCGATGAAGTCCACCAGCTCGTCGACCCGATCGGTGCGGGCGTCCACCGCACGATCGATCACCTTGATCAGGTGCTCGTAGGCCGCAGTGTGGTCGTAGTCCGCGACATCGGCGATACGCAGCGCCCACCGCCAGTAACCGCGCAGCGTATCCGCCAGCGGCATACGGAATCCCGCGATGACATCCCGGATCGGCTCCACCACGGAGTCGCCCTGGGTGCGCAGATACCGGCTCATCACATCGGCCATGAAGCTGAAATGCCTGGCCTCGTCCCGCGCCAGGCGCGAGAGCACCGCGCCGAGCACGGGATCGTCCACCACATCCCGCAATTGGTGGTAGTACATCTGGGTCGCCTTCTCCTGCACCAGGGCGTAGGCGAAGAACTGCACCGGATGCTCGTAGGGCAGATCGAAAGGCTTGTGCCCCTCCACCCCGAGCTCGGTTCGCAGCGTGCCGCGATCGGCGATGCCGGAGGCCACCTGATACTGCGCCAGCGCCCGCGCGTGCGTGTCCTCTTCGAGCGCCCAGCGCACGGTGAAGTGGTAGAGCTCGCGATTGTGGATGAACACCGGCAATTCGACACTGTCGTCCACCGGGAAATGCCGGTGGTACACCTCGAAATACCCGGGCAGATGGTCCTCGATGAAGGTCACGAACTGCACCGCCGAGCGCTGCCCCTCGGTGAGCCGGCCGGCGTCGGCGGCGGACCAGTCGAACGCCGTCTCGACATCCCAGCCCCGCGCGGCCGGGGAGGCGGCGAGAAAACCGTCCACGGCCGCCACCAGCTCATCCACCGGCAACAGCGCGGAGGCGGTATTCGTGAATGACTCCGTGGTCATGACTGCTCCCGTCCGCTACCGCGCCTTGCGGCAGACCAGTGCGTAATGCTTGGTGGTGTAACCCCATCCGGCATTGGCCACCTCCAGGTAGTGGCGCAGTTTGGCGGCCAGGCCCGGTTCGTGCGCGTCGATTTCCGCGGCCGCCGCGTCCACATTGGCGATCCAGTCCTCGATGGTGCGACGGTAGTTCTCGGTGAGATCGTCCACCGAAGTGATCGAGAACCCGGCGTCCTCGGCCGCGGTGACCAGCTCCGAGAGCGGGCGCAGGTCACCCCAGCCGAAGATGTCCGAGCGCACGAACTCCGTGCCCGCGCGCTCGTCGAAGGCCCGGCGCGCGGCCGCATTCCGGAAGCAGCTCTCCGAGACGTAGAGACTGCCGCCGCGGCGCAGCACCGCACGCGCCCGGCGGAATACCGCGTCGAGATCGGGCATGTGCACGATGGAGCCGAGCATGGTGACCGCGTCGCGGCTGCCGGCGGGCAGGTCCATGCGCTCGAAATGCCCTACGCGCGTCTGCACCTGGTTCGCCACGCCGCGCGCGGTGGCCTGCGCGGCAATGTACTCGTGCTGGCGCGGTGCGGGACTGATGCCGAGGGTCTCGCAGCCGTACTCCTGCGCCATGAACAGGATCAGCGAGCCCCAGCCGCAGCCGATATCGAGGAGCTGCTCGCCGCCGTTGATGCCCAGTCGCCGCGCCACGAAACGCAGTTTGTTGCGCTGGGCGAGTTCCAGGCTGTCACTGCCGGTTTCGTAGAGCGCGGAGCTGTACTTGCGCAGCGGGTCCAGGAACCGGCCGAAGATCTCGGGATCGAGATCGTAGTGCTGATTGGTATCGGCGGTGACCGTCATGCTGCGGCCCGCAGGGTCTTGTCCACCACGGTGGCGACCTCGCCCAGCGTGGACGTGCCGAACACGTCCTCGTCCTCGAGTTCGATGTCGTAGGTGCGCTCGATGCGGGCGATCATGCGCAGTACGCGCACCGAATCCACGCCGGCCATGCCGCGCAGATCGGCGTCGGGCAGCAGGACCGATTCGGGCAGTCCGGTCTCCGCGGCGGCGATTTCGGTGACGGTGCGCAGGATGTCGTCGATGGTCATGGGCGAACTCCGTTCGGGGGCACGGCATTTGCGGGGGTGGGGGCCGGTCCGGTGCGCAGCGCCTCGGACAGCAGGGCGACCTCGTCGTCGTCCAGGGCCAGCTGATCGCGCACATCGTCGAGCGCGAACGGACGGTAGGTGGCGGCCGAGGCGGCGCAGACGGCGTCGTCGCGGTCCAGGATCTCGGCGGTGGCCTGGATGAGCTCGCCGCCGCCCGCGGACAGCGTTGCCACGCAGCGGTATTCGCGGTCGATCCGCAGCGGGGCGAGGAAGCGGGTGCGCTGGGAGACGGTGAACGCGGGCACGTGCCGGGCCAGCACGATGAGATTGCCCATCACCTCGTCACAGATGACGCCGGTGAGCCCGCCGTGCAGGATGCCCGGATAGGACTCGAAGGACCGGCCCAGCCGGAAACGCGCCTGCAAACCATCCGGATGCGGGGTGAAGCTCAGCTGCAGCCCCGACCGATTGTGCGGGGAACAGCCGAAGCAGTGATAGTCGGGAATGACCGACCAGGGCACGCGCACGGCGGCCGGATCGGCGGCGAAGGTGGTCACGGCCGGCGCTACGCGATGGCCTCGGCCAGCGCGTGCCGGACCTTGGCATTGCTGGACAGATTCAGGCCGGTCATGCTCGCGAAGGTGCGGCGCACCTTGTCGTGCAGCACCTCCAGCTCGCCGTCGGCCGCCACCTGCTCGAGGAACAGGTCGAAACCGGTATCGATGGTCTCGTGATCGCCCATCTCCGCGATCCCGGACTTGAAGGTGCTGACCGGATGCTTGATCTTGGCCTCGGAGCTGTACACGTACAGGGTCTCCAGCACCGACGGCAGTTCCTCCGGGCGGCGCCGCAGCCGCTCGGTGGCGTAGTGGATGAACTCGCGCGCATGCCCGGCCTCATCGCGACTCGCATTGAGCAGCAGGGACTTCAGCACCGGCTCCTGCACCCAGGTCGAGACCGCGCGGTAGACGTGGTTCACGGTGAGCTCGGAGATGATATTGGTGGCCAGCGTGGCCGACGGCGTGGTGCCCGGGGCGTAGGGCTCGCGCATGGCGTCCACCGCCTGCTCCTGCACGTCCTCGCCGATGGCGCGCAGCCAGGAGCGGAAGGCGTAGTGGTGCTGCACCTCCTGATAGCCCCACACCACCGCGAAGGTGGAGAAGTCGTAGTCGTCCACGAACTCCTCGAGGAAACCGTGCACGGCCGCAATGACATTGGACTCGCCCATGGCGGCGCTCTTGGCCAGGGTCACGTACTCCGGCCGCACCAGCTCCGGGTCGACGCTGTCGAAGTCCAGATCGCTCAGCTTCCAATGCAGGCGCTCGTAGTGGCGGAAGACGTCATAACTGTGCACGGGGACCTCCAGGTCGAGAAGGGCGGATCGAAGGGGCGGCACCACCGGGCGTCATCGCCGCGGGGTGATGAGGTCGCGGGCCGCGAGCCGCTGCAACTTGCCGCTGCTGGTGCGCGGAATGGTGCGCGGCGCCACCAGATACACCTCGACGGCGGCCAATCCGAGCTCCGCGGCGATGCGGTCCTCGATCAGCCGGGTCAGCGCCGCGGCGGCCTCGCCGACCCGCTCGGATTCGGCGATGAGCACGATGACGTCCGCGCCTTCGGGATCGATGGCCGCGGTGCAGCGACCCTTGTAGATGCCGTCGAGATCGCGCACCGCCGCCTCGACGTCCTGGGCATAGTGGTTCACGCCGCGCACCGTGATCATGTCCTTGCAGCGGCCGGTCACGAACAGCTCGGCGCCACGGACATAGCCCAGATCGCCGGTGCGCAGCCAGCCGTCGAGGAAACGGTCGGCGGCCGAATCGTTGTCGGCGGTGAGGTAGGCGCCGGTGACCGAGGCCCCGCGAATGAGGATCTCGCCGACGTGGCCCTCGGGCACGTCGATCCCACCGGCGGCGGGGGAGACCCCGTCATCGAGAGCGACGATGCGCAGCTGCAGGCCCTCGACGGGCGCGCCGACCCCGGCCACCGCCCGCGCGCCGGCGGCACTGCGCGACACCGGTTCCGCGATCCCGGCGTCCGCCAGCTGGGCGCGATCGACCCATTCGAACAGCGGCTCGCGACCCAGCGGCGGAAAGGCCACCGCCAGTGTGGCTTCGGCCATGCCGTACACACCGAACATGGTGCTCGGCGCGAAACCCGCGGGGCGGAAACGCTCGATGAAACGCGTGACCACCTCGCGGGAGATGGGTTCCGCCCCGTTGAAGGCGATACGCCAGTGCCGCAGATCGTATTCGGCCACCTGCTCCGGCGGCACCGCCGCCAGCAGCGCCTCGTAACCGAAATTCGGCATGGCGGTGATGGTGGTGCCGCTGGCGGCGAATTCCCGCAGCCAGCGCGCCGGATCCTTGACGAACGCCAGCGGTGACCAGATGTGCGAGGGAATACCGCGCAGGATCGCCGAGAGCGTGCCGAACAGGCCCATATCGTGGAACAGCGGCAGCCAGAAGCCGCCCTGGTCACCGAGATCCAGCTCGATGCCGCGCCGGATGGCGGCCAGGCCGGCCAGCACATTGCGATGCGTCAGGCGCACGCCCTTGGGCAGCGCCGTACTGCCGGAGGTGAACTGGACGACCGCGAGATCATCGGGATGCACGGCGGGCAGTTCGGCGTCCGCGTCCTCGGCGTCCGCGGAAAGGGCTGTCGTATCGACGAATTCGACATCCACGACACCGTGCAGCAGCGGCACCAGCTCGGCGAAGCGCGGTGACACCAGCATGGTGCGCATGCCTGCCGCCGCGGTGATGGCCGCCAGCTGTTGCGGATACCCGCCCGCCCGCCGCGCCCCCGCGGGCAGCGGCAGGGGAGTGGCCGCGCCCCCGGCGGCGGCGATCCCGAAGAAACTCACCAGGAATTCCGGCGTATTGGGACACAGGATCCCCACCGGTTCGCCGCGGCGCAGCCCGCCCCGCACCAGTGCCGCGGCGGCAGCCCGTGCCGTGCGGTGCAATTCGGCGTATTCCATGCTTTCGGCGGTCGACCAGAATGTCGTGGACACCCGGGGATGTGCGGCCGCGATTTCGGCGAGCCGATCCGGCAGCGTGCCATCCGAATTCGAGGAATTCATACCGGCCACGACAACAGTGGAGTATGTCCGGGCGCTGAATTCGCTGTTAATCGCGGGCGCCGATAAACAGCCTCGATCAACCAATTACGTTGGCCGATAAGGCGATACTGCGATCGGCCGATAGCTTCCCGCGATCGAGGGCCGCCGCGGTATCCGAAGCGCGCCACGATCGTGCCGTGACTTCCCAGGACGTGACCCCGGTGCAACTGGCGGTCATCGACAGCGTGGCGCCGCATATGCGGCACAACCCGTACGACAGTTACACGGTGCTGCGCGGCGCCGGGCCCTTCGTACCCGGACCGCACGACACCCACCTGGTCACCCGGCATGCCGAGGCACAGACCATTCTGCTGGACCCGCGCTGGAGTCACGCCGAGGAACCCGAAATCCTGCACGGCGACAGCGATGTCGAACTGCCCGGCTCGTTCCTGTGGATGGAACCGCCCGACCACACCCGGCTGCGCGGACTGGTCGGCAAGGCATTCACCGCGCGCACCATCAGCGGTCTGCGCGAGCGGGCCCGGCAACTGGTCGACGAACTGCTCACCCGCATGCTGGCGGCCGGCGAGGTGGATCTGCTGGAGGCCCTGGCCTATCCGGTGCCGCTGACCCTGATCTGCGAACTGCTCGGCGTCCCGGCCGACGCGCATGAGCAGGTGCGCGTCATGTCGGCGGGCATTGCCCGCGGCCTGGACCCCGATCTGCTGCTCACACCCGAAGAACTGGCGGCGCGCAGCGCGGCCGTGCACGAATTCACCGAATTCTTCGGCGATCTGGTCGAACAGCGGCGGCGCTCACCGCGCGCGGATCTGATCACCGCGCTGGTGCAGGCCGAGGAGGCCGGTGTTCGCCTCACCCAGACCGAATTGATCGGGACCCTGCTCATTCTGGTGGTCGCGGGCCACGAGACCACGGTGAACCTGATCGGCAACGGCGTCCTGGCGCTCATCCGCCACGAGGACGAATTCCGGCGGCTGCGTGAGGATCCGGGCCTCGCCGGCCCCGCGGTCGACGAGGTGCTGCGCTACGACGCACCCGTACACCTGACCACCCGCACCGCGCACGCCGTGATCGAGGTCGGCGAGCGGACCTTCGCGCCCGGTGAGTCGGTCATCGTGCTGATGGCCGCCGCCAATCGCGACCCGGCCGCCTTCCCCGAACCCACCCGCTTCGATATCGGCCGGTATCTGCCCGGCCGCCGCACCGAACGGCACCTGTCCTTCGGGCTGGGCCTGCACTACTGCCTGGGCGCGCCGCTGGCGCGACTGGAGATGAGCACGGTGCTGCATGCCATCGGCGTGCGCGTCACGAAACTGAGCCTGCTGGAGGAGCCGCCCTATCGGCCGAATGTGGTCGTGCGCGGCATGTCCGAGCTGCGTGTCCGTCTGGAGGGCAAATGAGCACCGCTGTCCCTGAAGTCACTTTCGATGCTTTCGATCCGAGCAACCGCGCCGATCCGTATCCGGCTTACCGGCGGGTGCGGGATGTGGCGGCGTTGTTCCCTTACGAATTCGGGGATGTGCCGGTCACTCTGGTGACCCGGTACGAGGAATGCGCGACGGTGCTCACCAGCCCGCTGTGGGGCCATGGGTATGCGGCCGGGATCAGCCCGTTCCGCGATACCACCGCCGCGATTCCGGGTTCGTTCGTCCGCATGGATCCGCCCGAGCATGCCCGCTACCGCAAGCTGGTGGCGAAGGCGTTCACGCCGCGCATGGTCGGCGAGCTCGCACCTGTTGCCGGGCAGGTGGTCAACGATCTGGTCGACAAGGCGCTGGCGCGTGGCGAATTCGATGTACTCGAGGATCTGGCCGTACCGCTCGCGGTGGCCATGATCCCGGTACGACTGCTGGGCGCCGACCCCGCCGACGGCGCGCGGTTCCGGGAATGGCAGCTGGCCATCGCCCGCGGCAGCGATCCCGACTCGCTGCTGGACGACGCCGCGGTCGAGGCACGCGGCCACGCCGCCATGGCCTGCATGGGGCATTTCGCCGAACTCATCGCCCGCAAGAAGCACACGCCCACACCGGATCTGCTCAGCGAACTCGTCACCGCGGCCGCCGACGGCGAGATGCTGACCGAGCCGGAAGTCATCGGCATGGCGCTGCTGCTCCTGGTCGCGGGCATGGAGACCTCGATCAACCTGATCGGCAACGGCATGCTCGCGCTGCTGCGCAATCCCGGACAATGGCAACTGCTGCGGGACCGTCCCGAACTGATCGCACCGGCGCTGGACGAGATGCTGCGCTACGACGCGCCCACCCAGTTCACCATCCGAGTCGCCCTGGCGGACAACGAGGTCGGCGGGTGCGAGTTTCAGCGTGGCGACGGCGTCGTGGTGCTCACCGGCTCCGCCGGCCGCGACGAGCGGGCCTTCCCGGACGCCGACACCTTCGACGTCACCCGATACGCCGGAACCCGGCCCGCGCGTAAACATCTCGGCTTCAGCCTGGGCATCCACTACTGCGTGGGCGCACCGCTGGCCCGCATCGAAGCCGAAGCGGTCGTGCGGACACTGCTCGAACGTGCGCCGGAACTGCGCCCGGGCGCGGACACGGTCGAATACCGCCCGAGCCTGATCCACCGCGGCCTGCTGTCCCTGCCGGTGACAATGTGAGCGCACCCGGTACACACGCCGTCGTCCTGGGCGCGGGAATCGCCGGACTGCTGGCCGCGGCCGTGCTGTCGGAATTCTGTTCCCGGGTCACGATTCTCGACCGCGACGAGCTCGACGACGGCGTGCACCGCGGCGTCCCACAGGGCCGGCACCTGCACGGGCTGCTCGATCGCGGACGCGCCGTCATGGAGGAGCTCTACCCGGGCTGCACCGCCGACCTGGTGCGCCGCGGCGCGAACACCGCGGAGGTGCTCGCCGAAACCCGCTGGTATGTGGGCGGTGCGCGGCTCACGCCCACCTCGACCGGGCTCACCTCGGTGATCGTGACCCGCCCGCTGCTCGAAGCGGTGCTGCGCGAACGCACCCGGACGCTGCCGAATGTCGAACTGCGGGAACGGATCGCGGTCCAGGCGCTGATCGGCGACAGCCGCTCGATCGCCGGAGTCGCCGTGACCGGAGCGCTCGGACCGGAAGTGGTGGCGGCGGATCTGGTGGTCGACGCCAGCGGGCGCGGTTCGCGAATCATGGAGTGGCTGCGCAGTATCGGCGCCCAGCCGCCCGAGGAGGAATGCCTCGAAGTGGATCTCGGCTACGCCTCCCGCTACTACCGGCATCGCGACGGCCAGCTGGGCGGGCAGGCCTCGGTCATCATCTCCACCGGGCGCAACGGCCGCGGCGGCGGCGCCGTACACGTCGAGGGCGACCGCTGGCTGGTCACCCTCGCGGGCATGCTGGGCGATCATCCACCCGCCGATCACGACGGATTCCACCGCTACGCCGCCACCATCTCCGCACCCGACATCCACGAAATCGTCACCGGCTCCGAGCCTTTGGACGATCCGGTGCGCTACCGCTTCAAGACCTCGGTGCGGCGGCGCTTCGATCGGCTGCCCGCGGTCCCGGCGGGCCTGATCGTGCTCGGCGATGCCCAGTGTGCCTTCAATCCCCTCTACGCACAGGGCATGACCGTGGCAGCGTTGCAAGCGGTCGCACTGCGGGAAACCCTGCGCGCCGGCCTCGACCCAGCATCAGTGCCCGGACACTTCTACGCCACCGCCGCCGAACCGGTGGCGCTGGCCTGGCGGCTGGCCGCCTCCTCGGATCTGAGCCATCCGGGGGTGACCGGCCCGCGCACCCTGCGCACCCGGCTCACCAATGCCTATGTGGCGCGGGCACATCGCGCCGCACACCACGATCCCCAGGTGGCGCGCACCTTCATGCGCGTCGCGCACCTGGTCGAACCACCCGCCGCCCTGGCCCATCCGGCCACGGCGGGACGCATCCTGCTAGGAGGACAGTCATGGCCGCCCCGCATGTGAACACCGTTGCAGCAGAACATGATCCAGCCATCGATACCGCAATGGCCCAGCTCTTCGGGCCGGACGGCCGGTCCGACCCGTACCGTGCCGCCAAGGTGCTGCGCGATGCCGGACCCATCCATCAGACCCCCATCGGTCATCACGTGCTCACCCGGTACGAGGACTGCGCGGCCGTGCTGTCCACCACCGCGTGGAGCCACGCCGAAGAAGCCGGCATGATGCACCCGACCGTCAAACCCGAGGACGCGGCCGAGGAACTGCCCACCTCGTTCCTGTGGATGGAGCCGCCGGACCACACCCGCCTGCGCAACCTGGTCACCAAGGGCTTCACCCCGCGCATGGTGACCCGGCTGCGCCCGCGCATCGAGGAACTCTGCGAGCAGCTCGTCGACAAGGCGCTGGAGGCAGGGGAATTCGATCTGGTCGAGATGATCGCCTACCCGCTGCCGCTCATCATCGCCTGCGAGCTCATCGGCGTGCCCAAGGAGGCGTACGGGCAGGTGCACCAGTGGTCCTCGGACCTCGCCCGCGGCTTCGACCACGACTACACGCTGCCCGAGGAGTCGCTGAAGGCGCGCAGCGCGGCCTCGCGCGGATTCATGGGCTACTTCCGCGAACTGCTCAACGAGCGGCGCGTCAACCCGGCCGACGATCTGCTCAGTGCCCTGTCGCAGGTCGAGGACCGCGGCGATGTGCTCACCGAGCAGGAACTGCTGGCCACCTGCATCACCACCTTCGTGGCCGGACACGAGACCACCGCCAACCTCGTCGGCACCGGCATGCTGCGGCTGCTGCGCGCACCCGATCAGATCCAGGCCCTGCGCGAACGGCCCGAACTGACCGCCTCGGCCCCCGATGAACTGCTGCGGCTCGAGCCCTCGGTGCAGATCACCACCCGTGCCGCGACCCGGCCGATCGACGTGGCCGGGCATCACTTCGAGAAGGGCGAAGGCGTGGTGGTGCTGATCAATTCGGCCAATCACGACGAGCGCGTGTTCCCCGACCCGGACCGTACCGATGTGGCCCGCTACTCCGATCCCATGAATCCGGCCAAGAAGCACCTCGGCTTCAGTCTCGGCATCCACTACTGCCTCGGTGCGCCCCTGGCGCTGCTGGAGATGGAGATCCTCCTGGATGTGGTGCTGCGCAAGGTCCGCAACCTGGAGCTGCTCTCGGAGAACCCGCCGTTCAAGCCCAATGTGGTGATCCGCGGCCTGGAGTCACTGCAGGTGCGATTCACGCCCGCATGAGCGGATGATTCGACCATGACCGTCGATGCCTGGGCGCAGCATCCCACCGCCCGTATGCTCGCCCACGAGATGTTCGCCTCGCTCCGGCGCTGGACCGGGGATGTCGTTCCGGACGAACAGATTCCGTTGAAGACCACGCTCGCGGTGCTGGATGCCGCGGGCGTGGATCAGGCGCTCATCTCCGCCTGGCATGCGCCCGAGGGCGTGCTCATCTCCAATGACGAAGTGGCGGAATGGGTCTCGGAAGCCCCGGACCGCCTCTTCGGCATTGCCTCGGTGGACCTGCGGCGGCCCATGGCGTCGGTGCGCGAACTGCGCCACCGCGTGCAGGACCAGGGCTTCAAGGCGCTGCGCGTGCTGCCGTGGCTGTGGGAGGCGCCGCCCACGGACCGCCGCTTCTACCCGCTCTTCGCCGCCTGCGTGGATCTCGGGATTCCCTTCTGCACCCAGGTCGGTCACACCGGCCCGCTGCGCCCCTCGGAGACCGGGCGCCCGATCCCGTACATCGATCAGGTGGCGCTGGACTTTCCGGAACTCACCATCGTCTGCGGCCACATCGGCTACCCGTGGACGGAGGAGATGATCGCGGTCGCCCGCAAGCACGAGAATGTCGTCATCGACACCTCCGCCTACACCACCAAGCGCATTCCTCCGGAACTCGTGGCATACATGAAGTCCCGCAGCGGACGGCGAAAGGTCTTGTTCGGCACCAACTATCCGATGATCTTCCCCCAGCACGCCCTCGCCGGGCTGGACGAGCTGGGCCTCGACGACGAGACCCGTGACCTCTACCTGGATGCCAACGCCCGCCGCGTCTTCCGGCTCTAGCAGCAGGAATCGCCTTGTTTGGCCTGGGCGGTGGTCAGCCGCTCGGCCAGGCTCGCACGGACCGCCGTGAGCTGGTCGAGCAGCGCGTCGATTTCGGCGAGGCGCCGGCGATAGACGTCGATCGAGTCCGTGCAGGAGTCGCCCGTTTCGTGCCCGGCCCGCAGGCATTCCACGAACGGGCGGGTGTCCTCCAGGCTGAACCCGACGGCCTGCAGGGTGCGGATCTCCTCCACCAGGCGGGCATCTCCGTCGCTGTAATCGCGATAACCGTTCGCCTCGCGGTGGGCGCTGAGCAGGCCTTGTGATTCGTAGAAGCGCAGGGCGCGGGTCGTCGTTCCCGCCTGCTTGGCCAGTTCGCCGATCCTCATGAGCAGAACGTAAACATTGACCCTGATGTCAACGCAAGGGGGTATTCGATATCGGCGCCGGGCTGCTCTCGCGATCAGCCGGCCGCCGGGTAGCCGGCTGCGACCATGGCGATGGCGGCCTCGGCGGTGCGGTCGAAGGGGTCGATGGTGCCAGAGGCGCGGCACAGGACGTGTGCGCCTTCGAGCAGGCTGATCAGCATGGTGGCGAGATTCTCTGCAGCCGTGGGGGTTTCGAGTCCGGCGGCGGAGAGCCGGGCGGCCAGTTCGGTGGTCCAGGCGGAGAAGGCGCCATCCGCGATGCGGCGCAGGGCATCTCCGTCGGGTGCGACGGTGACGGCAGCGACCGCGCAGCCGCCGCCCGCCGCGGACGCCTCGACCACCGGCCGCACCGTCGCCAGGAAGTTCTCGACGACCGCGACGGGAGTGTCTCCGGGGATGGCGGCCATGACCGTGCGCACGTCCGCGCCGTTGCGGGTGGCCGCTTCGGCGACGAGTTCGCCCTTGCCGCCGGGGAAGTGGTGGTAGATCGCGCCGCGGGCGGCGCCGGACTCATCGAGGATCTCGGTGAACGACATCCCGGCAACGCCGCGGCGCTGCAGCGCGGCGACGGCGGCGTCGATCATCCGGGAGCGAGTCTCGCCGGTCACGTGTCCTCCAACTGTCGACCCGTTGACTAGTACGTCCATCCTAACGCATACTTCGACTAGCTAGTACGTGCGTACTAGTGATTCGAACAGGAGAAGCCATGCCCATCACCGTCACCGCTCCCCGCGGCGTGCTCACCGACCTCGGCGAGCACGACATCCTGCCGCAGCTGACCGCCGCACTCCTCGAAGTCAGTGGCGCGACCGGGAATCCGTTCTTCACCTCGATCGTCGGCGGGACCGTGCACCTGCTCGACCCCGCCCACGTCTACGCGGGCGGCGGCAACCGGCCCGTCGTCATGGTCGAGCTGAAGCTCCCGAATATCGGACTGCCCGATCCGGACAGCCGCGCGGCCTTCATCCACGCGGCCACCGATATCGTCGACCGCCTCACCATCGCCGGGCACGACCGCGCCGACACCTGGGTCAATATCCTCAACGCGCCCGAAGGCGCCTGGGGGATAGGCGGACTCGCCTACACGGGCGATGCCTTGATCGCCGCCGTGGGCGCCGCGATATAAGGATTCTTCATCTTCGGCCTACCAGGGCAGCGGGCCCTGGTTGCCGAAGTACCCGCCGGTCGGGCCGTCCGGCGCGACCTGCGCCATGCGCACGATGATCTCGGCGCCCTGTTCGACGGTCTGCGCGCCGCTGTTGCGGTTCAGATCCGTCGCGGTGAACCCGGGTTCCACCGCATTGATCCGCATGTGCGGGAACGCCTTCGCGTACTGAATGGTCAGTGCATTGACGGTGGTCTTGGACGCCGGGTACGCCACACCCGGATAGTTGTAGCCCGGACCGCCGGGCGTGCTCATCCGGCTCAGCGAAGCCAGCCCACTGCTGACATTCACCACCACCGGCGCGGCGGACTTCTGCAACAGCGGCAGGAAAGCGTGCGTCACCCGCACCAGCCCGAAGACGTTGGTCTCGAACGTATTCCGCATGAGGTCCACCGTTAGATCCGCCGCGCCGACCACATTGTTGTCGGGGCCCCATTCCCCAGCGATGCCGGCATTGTTGACCAGCACGTCGAGCCCTCCGTCGGCGGCGATGGTGTCCGCCGCGGCCGCCACGGAGGCATCATCGGTGATATCGAGCTGTATCGGCCGCGCGCCGATCTCCTCGGCGGCACGCGCACCGAGTCCGGCATCGCGACTGCCGACATAGACGGTATGGCCCGCCGCGACGAGCCGGCGAGCGGTTTCGAATCCGAGCCCCTTGTTGGCTCCGGTGATCAGTGTCGTTGTCATCCCTCGACGTTAGGATTTCGAGCGCGCTCTAAGTCAAGGGCTTGCCGGTAAGTCGGCGCTGTTCGATCGCACGCATCAGTTCGTGCACCGACGAATCGGCAGCGAGCCGGCTGTCGAGCAATACATTGATCACGCCGCGGAACAACGCGTACGGCTCCCAGCTGCGGGGTGCGATGGTGCGCGGGGCGCGGCGGGCAATCCCGTCGGCGATGGTGCGAGCCGCATGTTCGGCGGTGATCCGCACGTTCAGCGGCCAGGGGAGCAGGTCGTCGATGCGATGGCCGAGCTCGTCGGCGTCGAGCATCTCATGGGTCATCGGGGTATCGACGATGCCGAAGTAGGCGACCCCGGCGCTGGCTCCCGCGCCGGACAGTTCGACGCGCAGGGCCCGGCCGAGCTGCTCGACCGCGGCCTTGCTCATCATGTACGGCGCACCGCCCGCCCCGGGAGCGAAGGCCGCGCACGAGGACACCACCACCACATGACCTTTCGACCACACGATGTGATCCAGTGCGGGATGCACGGTATTGAACACGCCGGTGAGGTTGACGCGCATGACCCGGTCGAAATCGCGCGGGTCCATGGTGCGCAGGGTGGCGGGTACGGGCGTCACCCCGGCATTGGCCACCACCACATCGAGCCGTCCACAGTGCTCGGCCATGGTGTCGATGGCCCGTTCCATCTGTTCGCGATCGGCGACGTCCGCACCGATCGCGTAGGCGCGCGAGCCGAGTTCCGTGGCGGCGCGCTGGGCCAGGAATTCGTCGATATCGGCGAGGATCACCCGGGCACCGCGCGCATGCAGCAGCCGCGCCAGCGCGAGGCCGATGCCCTGCCCCGCACCGGTGATGAACACGACCTTGCCGGTCACGTCGTAGGCAGGGGCGAACCAGCTCGCGGGATTGAGTGCCGTGCGGATCATCGGGCTGTCACCTCGTAGGAGTTGGTATCGAATCTGCTTGTACGCCTGCGGTATTCGAAGCTCCAGCCCGGATAGAGCCCGGCATTGGCGCCCTCGGGAGTGGTGTAGTAGCTGCGGCAGCCGCCGGTGAGCCACACGGTGGACGCACTGCGCTGCCGCATCTCCTCGAGGAAGGCATCCTGCGCTTCGGGCCGCACCTCCACCCGCCGCGCGCCCTGTGCCCGCACGGTGGTCAGCGCGTCGACGATATAGGCGATCTGGGATTCGATCATGTAGATGGCGGACTGATTACCCGCGGCGCCGAAAGGGCCCAGGGTGCAGAAGAAGTTGGGGAATCCGGCGACGGTCGCGCCGAGGTAGGTGCGGGGCTGCTTGTGATACAGGTCGGCGATCGACAGGCCGTCGCGGCCGATGATGCGCTCGAAAGCGGTGGGAATCGACTCGAAGCCGGTGCCGAAGATAATGGTGTCCACCGGGATCTCGGCCCCGGCCCGGGTGCGGATCGAGTGCGGTCGCACCTCGGCGATGGCCTCGGTGACGACATCGACATTGTCCCGGTCCAGCGCGGGCAGATAGGCATCGGAGAAGATGGCGCGCTTGCAGCCGATCACGTAGTCCGGCGTCACCTTCGCACGCAGGCCCGCATCGCGGATCTGCCGCCGCAACTGCAGCCGGCCGAGCAGCTCAAAGGGATGGCGGAAACGGTTGTCCACGAAGCCGACCAGGCCGAAACTCTCGATGAGGCCGTACCAGGTCGCGCGAACTGCCCGCTGCGTCAGCGGAATTCGCCGCAACAGCAGCCGCTCCAGACCGAGTGTCGGGCGGTCCAAGCGCGGCACGATCCAGGGTGCGGAGCGCTGGAAGACCGTCAGCGCGGCAACTTCGGGCTGGATCTCGGGAATGAACTGCACCGCCGAGGCGCCGGTGCCGATGACCGCGACGCGCGCGCCGCGCAGATCGTGCCCATGATCCCAGTGCAGGGAGTGAAATGCGGTGCCCTCGAAGGTCTCCATCCCGGGCAGTTCAGGATACTTCGCCTCCGCGAAAATACCTGCCGCCGAAAGGAAGTAGTCGGCGGTGAGTTTTCCGCGCGAGGTCTCGATGCGCCACAGGCCCGCCGCGTCGTCCCAGCGCGCGTCGAGTAGTTCGGTGCCCGTGCGAATGTGGCGCTCGACATCGTGTTCCGCGGCTACCGACCGCAGATAGCCGAGGATTTCGCGCTGCCGCCCGTAGGTGCGCGACCAGTCCGGGTTGGGTGCGAAGGAATAGCTGTACAGCTGTGAGGGCACATCGCAGGCGCAACCGGGATAGGTATTGGCCTGCCAGGTGCCGCCCAGCCCGTCGGCGCGTTCGAGCAGGACGAGGTCGTCGAATCCGGCCTCGCGCAGCTTGATGGCCAGGCCGATGCCGCCGAAACCCGCACCCAGGATCACGATCTGCCGGTGTTCGGGAGTGGTCGGCGCAGCGCGCAGTGTCGGGGAACCGTCCGTCATGGGACCGAAAGCCTTTCGAGATCAGAGATCGAGGGTCAGCGGTCCGCCGGTCGAGCGGGAGACGCAGGTGAGCAGGTGGCCGGCGCGTTCGGCGGGCGTCAGCAGCCGATCGCGGTGATCGACCTCCCCGGCGAGCACGCGGGTCTTGCAGGTGCGGCAGAACCCTTGCCGGCAGGAGTACGCCACGTCGGGCAGCGTCCGGCGGATGGCCTCGAGCGTGGTCTCCCGCTCACTCACGTGCACGGTGCGGCCGGTGCGCGCCAGGGTGAGATCGAAGGCATGACCGTCGAGCACGGGCAGCGGCGAGAACCGTTCCGTGTGCAGTGAACCCGTGGGATTGAGGGCGAAGTGGCACCGCTGTGCGGCCGCGAGCACCGGTGGGGGACCGCAGACATAGACGGCCGCACCGGGTTCCGCGGCCGCGAGCAGAGCCGGAATATCCGGTGTCCCGAACTCGGTGTCGGGCCGGATGTCGGCATGCTCGGGCAACTCGTCGAGGAACGGCATGCTCGACCGGGACCGGCCCAGATACACCAGCCGTCCGCGCGTCCCCGCGGCCCGGACCATCGGCAGGATCGGGGTGATGCCGATGCCCGCGGCGAGAAACAGATACGACGGTGCGGTCTCGATGAACGTGAAGGCATTGCGCGGCCCCCGGATGACCAGTTCGTCACCGGGCCGCAGTGCGTGCATCTCCAGCGATCCGCCGTCCCCGCCCGGAATGCGCCGCACCGCAATGCGATAGCGCCGCCGATCCCGGGGATCACCGCACAGCGAATACTGCCGCTGCCGGCCCGAGGGCAGGAACACATCGAGGTGCGATCCGGGCCGCCAGGACGGCAGTTCTTCCCCGCCGGGGCGTTTCAGGTGCAGGCTCACCACCTCCTCGGCCTCGTCGAACACCTCCTCGACGACCATGTCGAGATCGAAGCCCCGCAGCCGCACCGGATGCGGGCGGGCCAGCGCGGGCGTGGTGAACACCCGCTTGTAGACATCCATGGCCGCACCCAGCACCCGTAGTCCGGTCATGGCGGGGTCGGTGCGGTTCATCTCGACAGCTCTGCTCATGCCCGCGCCGCCGGCGAGTGCGCCAGGTACCGCAGCGCATTGTCCATCGAACCCAGTTGCGAGGGATGGAATCCCGGCCGCAGATAGCGGGGCATCTCGGTGAAGAAGGTGGTGAAGCTCGGGATCACCCCGCGCGCGGTGGCGCTCACGAACTGCAGCCCCCAGAACCGCCCCTTGTCGGCGCTGCGATCCTTGCGATACAGGTAGGCGGTCGATATCACGAACAGCGGCAACAACATTCCGCTCGCCAGCAGCCCGGTGCGCATGCGCCGCGCGTATCCGCCGTCGAGGTGCATGTAGGCGTCGAACACCACGTTGCGATGCTCGACCTCTTCGGCCCCGTGCCAGCGCACCAGGTCCAGCATGGTCGGATCCATGCCCAGTTCCTCGAGCCGCTGTGATTCGAGCATCCATTCGCCGATGACGGCGGTGAAATGTTCCATGCCCGCGAACATTCCGAGGCGTTCCTTGAGCCATTCCTGTCTGGCTCGCCCGGACAGGCCGTGGTCGCCGAGCACCCGGTCGATGAGCCAGGCGATCTTCTCGACATAGGATTCGACCTCCAGGCCGATGTCCTGCAGATGCCGGCGGGCGCCTTCATGGCTACTGGCGTGCATGGATTCCTGGCCGATGAATCCGGTGACCTCCTCGCGCAGGCGTTCGTCGTCGATGAACGGCAGTGCTTCGGCGAGGCAGGCGGCCATGGCCCGTTCGCCCTCGGGCAGTACCAGGTGCATGACATTGGTGACGTGGGTCGCGAGCACTTCGCCGGGGATGTAGTGCAGGGGAACCGACGAGAAGTCGAAGTGGACGTCGCGTGCCTGGATCGCGTGCTCCTCGTCCTGATAGGAGCGCGCCTTTGCACCGGTATCAGCCATGCCCAGACCGTACGATGCAACAACATGGATTGCAATGTTGCAGCTACAGAATGGCCGAAATTGTTGCAAACGAGTGGTCGGCTGCTAGCGTCGAGGCGTGCCCTCCACCGCCGCCACCTCGGCGAACTCCAACGCCGATCCGGCCATCGAAGAGCGCATCCTCGATGCCGCCCTGCTTCGATTCGGGCGAGTGGGAGTCAAGAAGACCACCATCGAGGACATCGCCCGCCAGGCCGAGGTGGACCGGGTCACCGTCTACCGGCGCATCGGCTCCCGCGATGACGTGGTGCGTGCGGTGACCGATCGCGAGGTGCGCCGACTGCTCGCCGAACTCGGCGAGATCCCGTCGCGGCACGAGACTTTCGAGGACACGGTGGTCGCGACCTTCGTCACCGTGATCATGCGGTGGCGCAGCCATCCGCTGGTCGAGCAGCTGCTCACGCTCGAACCCGAACGGCTGCTGCCGCAGCTCACCATCGAGGGCGGGCCGTTCTTCACCCTGTCCATCGCGGCCGCCACCGGCATTCTGCGGGACGTGGTGCGCGACAAGGGAATTCCGGACATTCCCGACCTGGCTGCCCGGGTGGAGGTCGCCGGGCGGCTGGTGCATTCGCTCATCCTGCAACCCGTCGGCGCCATCGACACCGACTCCGAGGCCGCACTCGCCGCGTTCGCGCGCGACTACATCGTGCCGATCCTCATCCGTTCATGACCGCGCGGTCGCGGGCTTGCGATGCAGGCCCTTGCGGTCGTAGTACCGGGTGACGACCGCGCCGAGCAGCAGTCCGATGCCGAGACCGAGCAGCGTCATCCACACCGCCCGGGCCAGGCCCGCATCGGCGCCCGCATCGAAGTAGAGGATCGCGCGAATCCCGAGGAAGACCTGGTGCATCGGTTCGAAACCGGCAAGCCAGGCAAGCGATTTCGGTATCGCCTCGACCGGAATGGTCCCGCCCGAGGACGGCAGGCCCAGCACGATGAACAAGATGAGATTGATCAGCAGGCCCGCGGTGCCGAAGGCGGCGACCACCGACAACGCGGTGACGCCGACCGCGATGATGGCGAAGGTGGTGTAGAGCCACAGCGCCGGTGCGCGATCGATGGGCATGCCCAGCCAGGTCGCCAATCCCATATAGACGGCGGCGACGATCGGCGCCGTGCAGGTGATGATGCCCCACTTGATGAGCAGCGTCTTCAGCCGCGACACCGAGGCCGCCGGATAGTGCACATACCAGGGCCCGAATTCGGTGGGCGCGAAGCCGAGTGCGGAATCGACCATGCCATTGATGACCATCGCCCCGGTGAAGCCCGCGAGCAGCACCATCATGGCGTAGAAGAAGGCCACCAGTCCGCCGCCGGTGCCGGCGGGCAGCGGATGGTAGGCGGTGGTGATCACCTCGATCGGCTGGGCCAGCATCAGGCGGCTGAGCCCCACGAGTTCGGTGGTGCTGCCGTCGGGGCGCCGCAATTGGGCATTCACCGTGTCGCCGAGCTGTTTCCCGACGGTCTCGTCGACCTTGCTCAAGGCGGTGCTCGTGATGGCCTGCACGAGGGAAACCGAGAACGAGCCCATGCGCGGGCTGGTGTTCACGGTGATGGTCGGCTGCGTGATATCGCCGGGCACCACGCTGGCGGTGGCGAAGATGCCGAGCCGCTTGGTGAAGTCGGTCGGAATGATGATGGCGCCGTAGATCTTCGCGTTGCCCAGGTCGTGCTGGGCGGAGTTGATGCCCATGACCCGCAGATCGACCTTGTCGGAGGGGATCTGCGCGAGCAGGGCATCCGAGATCTGCTTGCCGACGTTCATCGGCTTGCCGCCGATGGTGTCGCCGTCGTCCTGGTCGACGAGGGCGATCGGGAAGCGGTGCAGATGCGACGCCGGATCCACCACGTACGCCAGGTACATGGTGCCCAGCAGTGACATGAGCAGGGTGATGACCACCATGGGCGCCACCCACATCCGTACCCGCTTGCGCAGGTCGGTGGCCGGAGCGGGGTGCTCCGGCGCCGCGTTCCCGTGCTCTGCGTTGCCGCTCTCGCCGCCCGAGGTCATGGGCGCACGGTAACGGCTCTAGGGGTGGCTCGCCCTGTGCTGAAGGCGCGTGTCGCCGACCCGCTCGTGGATCTTGTCGAGCAGGCCGTTGATGGCTGCGAGGGAAGACCAATGGTCGGTGTTGATCAGCCCGGGAAATTGCTCGGTGCGCGCGATGTAGGCGTCCTCCGGATCGGACCACTGGACGTGGATCGCGGACAGCGGGACGGCGCAGTCGATGTCGTCCATGAGCCTTTCCCTCTCCTCGGTGGGTGCACAGGTTGCCATCCGTCCATGATGCCAGAAGCTACTACGCTGCGTAATAGCCCAAAGTTCCATGGGCGTAAGGAATCCGGAAAAGTCGCCGAAGAGGTGAGCGAGGTCACGCCGGGGTCGCGGCCGCGGCTACCGGCCGCGGATCGGTGCGGTGGTGACGGCCGGTGCGGTGCATCCGCGGTAAAGAAATACGCCCCCGCGTGGAATCATGCGGGGGCGCTTCGGGTTCGGTAGCGATTGCGTCGTCGGAATTCGCTGTTTCGGATGGATGGTCGGTTGGCGGGATATCGATTTCAGAGGGTAGGGCAGAGCAATCCTCCGGCCGGCGGCGGAACGGGAACGATCCTCTCCGGCGCCGGACCCACGCCGCCCGGTCCTGCCGGACCGTTTCCAGCGGGCGAAGGGACGCCGGGGGAGGCTCCGGGACCGTTTGCGGGACCGCCTCCGATGTCGCCCGAACCCCACGCGGCTGATGGATTCAGCACGAACACGGCGGCACAAACGAACGCACCGACAAGCAGGCCGATGAGCTTCTTTTGCGTCATGAGCTACGACGGTACAACCAGCTCAACGTATTTCGCGGTAATGCGGGATTCTCGGAATGTCGCGGCCGGGTCGGAGGTATGGGAGCCAATGAAATCGCTTGTGGTGCAAGGTTGTAGCCGGAAGGAATAAATCGTTTTCACATTTAGCCGGAACGCACTGTTTTCACATAACGATCCGGCGTGTCTACCACTGACATGGTGATCCGTGCTGTTCAGTAGGTTGCGAGGTGCCGAAAGGGAGGTCAGGTATGGCCGTGGGTAGGGTGTCGAGGATCGCGGCGGTGGTGACGGCCGGAACCGCGCTCGGCGCGGGGATATCGGCGCTGGCGCCCGCCGGGAATGCTGCCGGATTATGCGGCGCCGACCTGGGTGATTACCGCGGGGAGTTCGCGGCACAGGAGGAGTCCGGCAATGTCCTGCAATTCGACGGCGCCGGCGGCATAACCTTCCGTAGCGCGCAGCACGGCAACGGCAGCGGGATCTACGCGGTCATTCCCTCGGGCGGCTTCACGGCCAGTCTGCGAATGGACGCCAAAGGGCCCGGCGCCCCGGCCAACGCGACCGGAATGGTGAAAACCACGACCTTCTACTGCGCCGCTCCGGGCACGATTGTCACGTCGTTCACCTCACTCGATCAGAGCAGCGGCCGATTCACCTACAACCGGGTGAATTGAAAAGCAGTTCAGCCTCTTTCGCGCAGTAGTGCGGTGACGTGCACGGAAGTCTCGTGCAGCCGGTGGAAGATTTCCAGCAGCAGCGCCAGCTGTTCGTCGGTGTAATCATCGGCGATCTTGGCGAATTCCCTCGCCAGCACCTCGTAGTGGGGTGCGATCTCGTCGATGCGCTCGGCCTGCGCGGTGATGATGACCCGGCGCCGATCCTTGGAATCGTGCTCGCGGCGGACGAATCCGCCGGCCAGCAGGCGGTCGATCATGCGGGTGATGGCGCCGGTGGTGAGTCCGGTGCGCTGGGCGAGTTCCCCGGCGGTCGCGGGTCCGCCCACCCGCAGCAGGTTCAGGCAGCGCAGATCGGTCACGTGCAGGCCGAGCTTGTCGGCCATGGCGCCGTGCAGCATGACGGCGTCGGTGGCGCTGCGCTGGGCGGCGGCGGTGAGGGCGGCGCCGAGCTGGTCGTGTGTCGTGGTCATCGCTTGACATCCTAGTCTGAGCGGGACAATATCTTACTCATTCAACTACTTCCTGATTCACTTGATGAACCATTCAGATTGTTCGAGGGATGACATGACCACTCAGCAGCTCACCGATGAAGCCGCCGTCCGGGCCCTGTTCGACCGGTCCAACCAAGCCTGGGAAGCGGGGGATGCGGTGGCCTACGCCGCGGTCTTCGCATCCGATGCGGACTACGTGACGTGGTTCGGTCAGCATCTGAAGGGGCGGGCGGCGATCGAGGCGTCGCATGTGCCGCTGTTCGAGAAGTACCTGAGGGGCACGCGCATGGACGGTGAGCTCACCGGATTGCGCTTCCTCACACCGGATGTCGCGGTGGCGCACGGCCGCGGGGCGCTGGTCAAGGGCAAGCGCCGGCGCGGCCGGTTCAACACCAAGGTGAACGTCTACGTGGCGGTGCGCCGCGACGGCGAATGGGAATTCGCCGCCTTCCACAACACCAAGTACGGCTGGCTGTTCAATACCCTGTTCGCGGGTAAGGATTCAGCCCCGGCCTAGCTGAACGGCCTTGACCACCAACAGGACCGCGCCGACCACCAGATAGCCGCGCAGGGCCAGCATGCCCAGTTTCGTCCCGGAGGACCAGGTCACCGGTTCGAGCAGGGCCAGCGGCGGCATACGCCACGAGTCCCGCTCGGCCGCATCGAACTTCGGTGCGGCCGGTGGCGCCGGCGCTCGCCGTTGCAGGAACTTCAGGACGCCGACGGCGACGGCCGCCAGCACGACCAACGCCAGGGCCAGATACTCGCCGGTGCTGATCACGTTCAGGCCGGGGAACAGCGTGGTGGCCATCAGAATGCCCGAGAGCAGCAGCAGCACACCCACGATGAACCCGGCCACCACATTGAGCCAGGTCTTGTTCACCCACGGGCCCAGCACCTGCGGATCGTTGCACAGCAGCAACAGGAACACGCTCGCGCTCGGCAGCAGCAGCCCGGCCAGCGCCTGCACGGCGGTGGTGATCAAACCCAGTGGCGCGCCGGGGATCAGGACGATCGCCGCCGCCACGACCACCATGGCGATGTAGGACAGGTAGAACTGTTTGGCATCGCGGAAACCGCGGTGCAGCGAGTGCTTGATACCGAACACATCACCGAAGGCGTAGCTGGTCGCCAGCGTCACCGCGGCCGCACCGATGATCGACGCGTCCAGCAGCACGATCGCGAAGATCGAGCCCAGGGCGTGGTGCGCATCGCCGAGGACGCGGGCGATATCGCCCGCGTCGACGAACTTGCCGACCGAATCGGTCGCGCGCGCACCGAAATCGGCGGTCATGACGATCGCGGTCGCGCCGATCACCACCACGAAGGCGCCGAGGGTGGTGTCGGCGCGCTCGTAGCCGATGAAACGCGGCGTGATGCGCTTGTCGACCACATTGGACTGCTGGAAGAACAGCTGCCAGGGCGCCACCGTGGTGCCCACGATGGCGATGATCAGCAGCACGGCATCGGAGCTGATGCCGCCGGAGACGCCCGGCACCACGAAATCCTTTGCCGCACGGCCCCAATCGGGATGCGAGAGCAGCAGCATCGGAATCTGCAGCGCGCTGATGGCGATGAAGATGAACATCGCCCGCTCCCAGCGCCGGAAGCTGCCACTGGCCATGATGGCGACCAGCGCGACCGCCGCGACGGGCACCACGAGGTACTTCGAGATGCCGAAATAGCCGGCGGCCAGGCTGACACCGATGAACTCGGTGACGATGGTGAGGAAGTTCAGGACGAACAGATCGCCCACCGAGAACCAGCCCCAGCCGCGGCCGAAGCGCTCGTTGATCAGCCGCGCATGGCCCACACCGGTGACCGCGCCGAGCCGGACCACCATCTCCTGATTGACGATCAGCACCGGAATGAGCAGCAGCAGCACCCACAGCAGGCTGTAGCCGTAGTTCTGCCCGGCCTGGGCGTAGGTGGCGACGCCACCGGCGTCATTGTCGCCGACCATGACGATCAGGCCCGGCCCGACAATGGCCAGCAGGGTCAGCATGCGGGTCTTGAAGGTGCGGGAATGCTCGGTATCGCCGACCTTGATCCGCCCGAAGGCGCCCTCGATATCGCCGAGATGCGCCGAATCCAGCACGGCCGACCGGCGATTCGGGGCGGCCTCCGGGGCAGGGGAGACCGGCGCGGTCTCGGCGGGGGCGGCCGCGTCGGGTGCAGTGGCGGCGGGTCTCTCGGTTCTCGGTTCGGATTCTGCTGGGACGGAGCGGTTTTCGGAAGTATTCGTCATAGCTGTGCCGTGCCGTCCGAGTTCTGGGTGGTGTTCTTGACGGTCGGGGCCGGTTCGCGCGCCGGTCGCGGTGCGGGCTCACGGCGGCGCCAGTCATCGGGAATGATGTCCTCCAGGACATCGTCCACGGTGACCACGCCGAGCACGCGATCCTCGTCGTCCACGACGGGCAGCATGTAGAGGTTGAAATCGGCCATCAGCAGCGCGATATCGGTGAGGTCCGCGTCGGGCGCGATGCGCACCGGATCGGCGTCCATGATGTCGGTGACGGCACTGTCCGGTTCGGCCTGCAGCAGGGCGATGACCGAGACCACGCCCGCCAGCCGCCCGGCATCGAGCACGTGCACCTTGAGCAGCGCCTCGGGCTGCAGCGCGTGCGCCGAACGGATGATCGAGAGAGCCTGCGCCACAGTCGAATCGGGAGCGCAGGAGACGACGTCCACATTCATCAGGCCGCCCGCGCTGTCGGGGTTGAAGCCCATCAGCGTGACGACCTTGACCCGCTGCCCGGCCGGCATGAGGTCCAGCACCCGGCGGCGGCGGGCCTGCCGCAGTTCCATGATGGAGTCGGCGGCGTCGTCGGCGCGCATGCGGCCGAGCAGGGCGGCGACCTCGGAATCGGACATGGCGTCGAGCAGGCGGCTGGACTTGTCGGAGTCCAGTTCCTCGAAGACATCGGCTTCCAGCTCGGGATCGCCGTGCACCTGGTCGAGGATCTCGCCGCGCTCGTGCTTGTCGGCGTCCTCGAGCAGATCGGCGATCTGGGCGGGCTTCAGCCCGCGCACACGTGCGCTCACCCCGCGGATGGTCAGCGACTGACTGTGCCCGATCAGTGGTTCGAAGGCCTTCCAATCCCGGGAGGCATGGCCGCCGGAGGACTTGAGCAGCCCGAAGAAGCGGGCCGGGCGGCGGGTATCGAGGCGGGCCAGCACCCAGCCTTCGGGGGTCTCGTCGAGTTCGACATCGTAGGCGCGCACCAGTTCGGCGGCCGCGACATCGATGAGCCGGTGGCCGAGGATATCGGCCTTCAGGAGTACTTCACCGTCGCGGCGTTCGAACGAACGTAGGTCGACCTTGTTGACCGACAACACGATTCGATCCGCGCCGAACTCCCCGATGCGCTCGGCGGAAACGAAGACCTCGCGTCCGCCGACGCCGACGACCACACCGGTGACGGGCGGATAGGCGTCCCCGCCGGGCAGGCGCACGATCAGATCGTCCACGCGGCCCACGGGCTCGCCGGACCCCGCGATGACCGGGGATTTCAGCAGCTGCGACAGATGGATGGTCGCAACCGTCGTCGAACTCGGCTGCGAGGTGGGTTCGGTCATATGAGCTCCTGTCTCGGCGTCCCCGGAAAACCGGCGACCACGGCCACACCCTGCACCCCGGCTGGTGCCATCTCTCGAATTCTGTCCCAACAGGGGGTATCCGACAGGCCAACGAAACACGGTTGTTCAACCGGGGTCCGAACCCGTTGCCCGACTTGACGAACAATACATAGCCGGTTCACTATGTGTTGTCAGCACCTCGCTAGGCGAGGCTCCTGTACGAACACAGGCCACTGATCCGACGACGTCGAGAGACGCCCAGGATCAGGACAGGTTTCCCCGGATTAAGGGGTTACCCCAGGTGGCTTCCCGCGTAGTGGGATACGTCGTGCAGTGCCGAAGCTCTGACGAGAGGGGTGCTCGCCCGCCGATCCGGCGGGTTCACCCCCTGCGTACTGGCATACCGGTAGCGACGTCCCCGTACGTCACGGCAGCAAGGAGGTGAGGGACGAGAAGTGAACGGTGATGACCCGTATCCGAGTAGGACTCGACACATTTCGTACCCAGCTTGCTGCGGCTTTCCGAACGCCTGACCCACCGCGGAATCACCCATCGGCCGATTTCGGCCTGCCCGAATGAGGGGGCCGATGGCGGGCTCCCGCGTGCCTTCGGTGTGCCCGGAAAACGTTGCGGCAGTTGGCTTCACGCCAAGGAGCAAGTCATGGCAGTCATCGCTTTCCCGGCGCGCGACACCGTTTCGGCGCCGGTGGTGCTCGGCGGTATCCTCCGCCGCTTCTGGACCCGCGCCCGGCTCACCGAGCAGGAGCGAGTCAATATGCGGGCCGCCCGGCCTAGGGCCGCCCTCTACACCGCCTCCCTGGGCGGTCACCCCTACCACTGGTAGCGGGTAGCGGCCGGCGTTCCCGGATCGCGGCGGGCATGCGCATACCCCCGCGGTCCGGGCCGTCGGCTGTTTTCGATCAATCAGTGCCCCAACTGCTTTCAGAGAGGGAGAAACGGTCATGGCCTTGTTCTCCGCCGGCGGGAACCGCCGCGATACCTCCGCCGTCACGGACGATTCGGCGCCGGGCGGCGCCGTCATGGACAGCGCCCACGTCGGCGATATCGTCGGCGCGCTGGGCCGCATCGGACAGCATGAGACCGCCGAGGGCCGGACCCGTTGGCAGCGCTTCCGGATGGCGCTGGCCGTGCTCGGCCCCGGGCTGATCGTCATGGTGGGCGATAACGACGCGGGGGCCGTGACCACCTATTCGCAGGCCGGTCAGAACTACGGCATGGCCCTGGTCTGGACCCTGGTGCTGCTCATTCCGGTGTTGTACGTGAATCAGGAGATGGTGGTCCGGCTCGGCGCGGTCGCCGGTGTCGGGCACGCGCGGCTCATCTTCGATCGCTTCGGCAAGTTCTGGGGCGCGTTCAGCGTGGGCGATCTGTTCATCGTCAACGCGCTGACCATCGTCACCGAATTCATCGGCGTCTCCATGGCTTTGAACTACTTCGGATTGCCCAAGGGCATTTCGGTGCCGCTGGCGGCGGTGCTGTTGTTCGCGGTGGTGGCCGGGGGCTCGTTCCGGCGTTGGGAGCGTTTCCTTTTCGGATTGATCGCGGTGAATATCGTGCTGTTCCCGCTGGCGATGATGGTGCACCCGAGCGTCTCGGCCACGGCGAAGGGCATCATTCCGTCGCTACCGGGCGGGCTGGATTCGACGCTGTTGCTGCTCATCGTGTCGATCGTCGGCACCACCGTCGCGCCGTGGCAGTTGTTCTTCCAGCAGTCCAATATCGTCGACAAGCGCATCACCCCGCGCTGGATCAAGTTCGAACGCTACGACCTGATCGCCGGAATCGTGGTCGTGATGGTGGGCGCGGTCGCGCTCATGGCGGCAGCGGCCTTCGGTCTCGCGCCCGCGGCGATGGGCAATTTCACCGATGCGGGTGCGGTGGCGCAGGGGCTGCACGACCATCTGGGGCCGACCGTCGGTGCGTTGTTCGCGATCCTGTTGCTGGATGCCTCGCTCATCGGTGCGAATGCGGTCGGCCTGGCAACCACTTACGCGCTCGGTGACACCCTGGGCAGGCGGCATTCGCTGCATTGGAAAATCACCGAGGCGCCGGTGTTCTACGCCGGTTACGCACTGCTGCTCGCCATTGCCGCGGCGGTGTCCTTCAGCCCCGATCATGTGCTGGGCCTATTGACCCAGGGTGTGCAGGCTCTCGCGGGTGTGCTGTTGCCGTCGGCGACGGTATTCCTGGTGCTGTTGTGCAATGACAAGGCGGTGCTGGGGCCCTGGGTGAATACGGTGCGGCAGAACATTGTCGCCGGTGTCATCGTGTGGACGCTGGTGCTGTTGTCGCTGGCGCTGACCGCCACCACCTTCTATCCGACCCTGAGCACCGGCACGCTCGAAATCGGGTTCGGTGTCGGCGCGCTGGTCGGCATTCTCGGCGGCGTGGTGATGTTGCTGGCGCGTAATCGCGACGAGCGCAAGCAGTTCGAGCGCACGGCCGCCGAACTCGGCGGCCTGGATCCCGATCAGGTGGAAGAACTGGATTCGACGCCGCTGAGCCGGGCCGAGCGCAAGGTCATCCGGAATGCGGACCGTGACATCTGGCGGACCCCCGCACTCGACACCCTCGAACGCCCGGAATTCTCCACCGGCCGATTGGCGGGCATGATCGCGCTGCGCGGTTATCTCGCCATCGCCGCCGTGCTGGTCGTGGTGAAGATCGTCCAGTCCATCGGTAGCTGATCGGCGCGGGGCGGCCGGGCGACGTTTCGCCCGGCCGCTCGTCGGGTAAACCCGGGGTAAGCATCGGATCTCGTTTCGGGTGTCACCGAGACCCGAAAATTGCCGGGAGGATAACCAATGATCAAGAAACGGCCGCAATCGTCTTTTCCGGCGGGTTTTTCTCACGGTGCTATTGCTGGATGGTTGCGGGAGGGCATAGCGTCGAGTTCCGTTGATCGCATGACGTGACGCGGATGGCAAGGGTCGGGGACCAGCCAGTGAAGAGAACAGTCATGACTCGAAATCAACTTTCGCCCGCGCAACGACACGAATGCTCGCCCGCACCGGCCAAGGTGCTGATCGTCGAGGGTAATCCCGCGAACGCGGAGATGGCCGTGCTCGTACTGGCGCACGCCGGTTACGACTCACTACGGGTGCCTACCGGAGCGCAGGCGGTCGCCGCCATCCCGCTCTGGCATCCGGATCTGGTGTTATTGGATCTGGTGCTGCCCGATCTGGATGGTTCGGAGGTGTGCCGCCGGTTGCGGCTGAGCACCTCGGCGCCGATTCTGATCATCTCGACCGAAACCGATGCCGCCGTCATCGATCTCGCCATGGCCGCGGGTGCCTCCGACTACCTGCGAAAACCCTTTCGCACCGGTGACCTGCTCACCCGGATCCACGCCCGGCTGGCAACCGGAAGCGCTGCGGCACAATAGCGCCAGCAGCGAATTCGCTCTCTGGCAGGGCATCCACAGCTGAAAGTGTTACGGTTCTGCATCGAAGCAGGACGCGTGGTCGGCTGTGCTCATGAGGCGCTCCGCAACGGACTGCTACCGTCGGTTCCGCGTAGGAGGGTTCAGTTCTGTTGCAGGGCAATACTTCCTGGGATGGTCGCAGGTACGAATCCGATGATCGCTGGGATCCGTATCAGGATGCGCCGGCCTATCCGGTGGACGATTCGCCCGGGATGTCCTGGGGCACAGACGAGTCGCCCGATGCCGGATGGGACGCGTGGCAGGAGCCCGGAAGTCCCAGCCGGGACGGCTGGCCCAAGCAGGCCACCGTCGGCGGTCTCGCCGCCCGGCAGGCCTGGCGGGCCACTCCGAAGAGCGCGCCGCGTGACCCGGGCGCGCATCGCCGGCCGTCGCTGACCACGCTCAAGGGGCGTGCGGTGATCGCCGCCGTCGCCGCCGGTGCGGCCGTCGCCGCCACCCAGTGCGCGTTCCAGGATTCGGTGCGCGAGCACAAGGGCGCCGCCGATACGCAGGAACTGGCCGCGATGACGAAGGCGGATCCCAAGGGCCCGCCGCTCACCGGCACCGATGCGCACTTCCCGGAGATTCTCGACGCCAACCCGGTGGAGGATCCCAGCCAGTTCCAGGACATCCTGCAGAACGGCAAACAGTACGAAGAAGATGCCGCCGCCGAGAACGATCAGCATCTGCGCCCGCTCTGGGTGAAGTTCGCGTCGGGCGTGTTCACCTCGGGTTTCGGAACCCGCTGGGGCGCGGAACATCTCGGTGTGGATGTGGCCGCACCCATCGGCACGCCCATCTACGCGGTCGCCGACGGCACCGTGATCAGTGCGGGTGCGGCCTCCGGCTTCGGCATGTGGGTGCGGTTGCAGCACGACGACGGCACCATCACCGTCTACGGCCACGTGGACACCGCGACGGTCTCGGTGGGTCAGCGGGTGACGGCCGGCGATCAGATCGCCACGGTCGGCAATCGCGGCTTCTCCACCGGTCCGCACTGCCATTTCGAGGTGTGGCTCAATGGCGCCGACAAGGTCGACCCGCTGCCCTGGCTGGCCAGCCGCGGCATCAACCTCGGTCCCGAAGAGGACTGACAGAGCTTCGCGCCGCATGCGGGGTTGCATCATCGATTCAGTCAGTGATTGAAAAACCGGCCGGGTCGTGATTGGCTCCGCATGTGACAGGCAAGGTCTCCGCGGGCACTCGCACCCGATTGCTCGCCGCCGCCGAGCGGCTGTTGCTCACCGAACGCTACGACGAGGTGTCGGTGCGTGCGATCTGCGCCGCGGCCGGCGCGAATCCGGCTGCGGTGCACTATCACTTCGGGTCCAAGGAAGAACTGGTCGCCGCGCTGCTCGAGGATCGGCTCGGACCGATGTGGGCGGATCGGCTGGCGGTGGCCACCACCGGGGAACGATCCATCGCGACCGTGGTCGACGCCGTACTGGCACCCTTCGTCGAACTGTCCGATGATCCCGTGGGCCGCTTGCATCTTCGCCTGCTGGCCCAATTCGTGCTCGGCCGGCACGCGGCGCTGTGGCAGCAGCCCTGGTTCCGGATGGACTCCTGGGTCGGACTGCTGCCCGACCTCAGCGAGCGGGAGAGCCGGCGGCGCTGGAGCCTGGCCTTCGACCTGATCATCATGCGCTTCGGCGGCGCGGGCACCGCGGGCCGCCAGATGTCGGCGGCCACGGTGCTGGCCCTGCGCGAATTCGTGCTGGCCGGACTGACCGCACCCGCCGAACAGCAGTCCGGAAGAGATGAGCGGTCTCGTGGTGTTCCTGGCCGGTAGCGAATCGAACCCTGCCGCCCCGTTCGCGCCCGTCAGCCCTTAACCTGCTTGGGTGACCTCCTCCGATGTTCGAGCGATCTCGGTGTCCGGTAATGAGGTAGGCGTCGCCGAGTACGGGGATCGGTCGGGCCGTCCCGTCCTGTACTGCCACGGCATTCCCGGCTCGCACATCGAGGCCGTCGCCTTCGATCAGGCGGCGACCACGCGGGGGATGCGGATCATCGCCGTCGACCGGGCCGGAATGGGCGCGTCCGCACCGGTATTCCCGCGCCGCGTGCTCGACTGGGCCGATACCGTTGCCGCCCTGGCGGATTCACTCGGTCTCGACCGCTTCGGCATCATCGGTGTGTCGGGTGGCGGACCGTATGCGCTGGCCTGCGCCGCGGCCCTGCCCGAACGGGTGACTACCGCGGTGCTGGTGAGCTCGCCCGCTCCGCTCGATGAACTCGGCTCTACCGGCGAACTCGACGATGCCGCGAAGAAACGCCACCGCGGCCTGACCATGCTGCGCCGCTTCCCGATCCTGGCTCGCCCCGCCGCCGCACAGATGGCCGCGTATGCCCGCAAGCCCGGTGGCGTCGAAGGCTTGATCGCGCAGATGTCACCCCTCGATCGGGAACGCGTCCTCTCCGACCCGGAGCTGACCGCCAAGCTGGAAGCCAATCTGCGCGAGGCGTTCCGGCAAGGCAGCCGCGGCTTCGCGATCGACCTGCAGATCCTGGTGGCCCGGCCGTGGGGTTTCCGCCTCGGCGACATCACCGTGCCGATCCGGATCTGGCACGGTGATGCCGACCAGAACGTCCCGTTGTCCGATGGCCGTCACCTGGCGGCGGCCCTGCCGACGAGCCACCTCGAAATTGTCAGCGGCGCAGGTCATCTGCTGTTCGTGGACCGCGCCGCCGACATTCTGCAGTCGATCCGCGACGATCAGACCGACTGAGGCTCGCGCTTCCCGGCCAAGCGGGCCGCGATGCGGTCGCGCCGCTCCTCGAACCGGAGTACGTCCTTCTCGAAGCTTTCCAGATATTCGGCCAGCTGCTCCCGGGTCTGCTCGCCCGGGGCGGTGAAGTCGTTGCGCTCGAAGATCTTCCAGGTGCGGAGCACGGGCATGACCACGGATTCGAGGTGCTGGCGCAAGTCGTAGATGCCATGTTTGGCCATCAATGCGCCGTACCGCCGGAAGTTCGGGTTCTCGGTACCCGGCATCTGGAAGTTCATCACCATCACCGCAATGGCCTGGATCGCTTGATCCGGGGCCAGATTCAGCGCGGCTTCACACATGTTCCGGTAGAAGATCATGTGCAGGTTCTCGTCCGCGGCGATGCGCTGCAGCATCCGGTCGGCCACGGGGTCGTTGCACACGGCTCCGGTATTGCGATGGCTGAGCCGGGTGGCGAGTTCCTGGAACGTCACATAGGCGACCGCGTGCAGGAAGCTCTCGCCGGGCACATCGTCGGGATGGATATCGGCCAGGCTCACCGCGGACATCGGATCGAATCCGCGGGTCATCGACAGCATCCGCGCCTGCTCGAGTTCCACCGGATCGACGCCGCGGGTGACGACCAGATAGTCCCGCATCACGATGCCGTGCCGGTTCTCCTCGGCGGTCCACCGCCCGACCCAGGTACCCCAGGCGCCGTCCTGGGAGAAGTGCTGCGCGATCACCCGGTGATAGGACGGGAGATTGTCCTCGGTCAGCAGATTCGTGATCATCGCCGCCTTGGCCACGTCGGACAGTTGCGACTGCTCAGGGGCCCAGTCGATGCCGCCCATCGCCGCGAAGTTGCGGCCCTCGTCCCACGGGACATAGTCGTGCGGATGCCACTCCTTCGCCAGCGACAGATGCCGATTCAGATTCTGTTCGGCAACCGGCTCCAGCTCTCTGAGCAGTTCCAGCTGGGTGAGTTGTCTCCCCACGACTTCCCCTCGGATGTTATTGGTGCACTTGTCGTTACGACCGGACTTCCCTGCTGATCGAACCGGTGTATCGACTTGTTACCGACGGCACTCGAAGAGGCTGGATCAAACATCGTCATGTTCATTCGAACATCTATGTGTTAGAAATGGGGGGTGGGTGTAGCGAATCGGCTGGATGTGACTCTGCGACTGGTACAGGGCGGTGAGCGGGTCTCGGTGGCGGAACTGGCCGGGCGGCTGGGGGTTTCGGAGATGACCGTGCGCCGGGACCTGGACACGCTGGAGAGCCGGGGGCTGGTGCGGCGGGTGCACGGCGGCGCTGTCGCGAACCGGCCGCGCAACCTGGACAGTGGATTCGCTCCGCGGGCGGAGTGGCAGGCGGCTACCAAGGAACGGCTCGGGGCGGCGGTGGCGGCGCGGATCGAGCCGGGGTCGCTGGTGCTGTTGGATGCGGGGACCACGACCGTGCATGTCGCGGAGCATCTGGCCGGGCGGGGGCCCTTGACCGTAGTGGCGTTGAGTCTGCAGGCGGCGGCGTGTCTGGCCGATCGGGACGGGATCGAATTGATCGTCGCCGGTGGGCGGTCGCGGGTGGGGGAGAGATCACTGGTGGGGCCGTTGACCTTGCGGGCGCTGGAATCGCTCGCCTTCGACTGCTTCGTCATGTCCATCGGCGGGGTGCACGCCGAGCATGGGTGGTCCGAATTCTCACTCGATGATGCGGCGGTCAAACAGGCCGGGCTGGCACAGGCCGCGACGACGATCGCGGTGGCGGATGCGACCAAGCTCGGCGTGCGGGCCTTCAGCCAGGTGGCACCGCTGGGGGTGGTGGACACCTTCGTCACCGACGAGAGCGCCGCTGATACCGACACCCATCCCAGCGGACCGCGCACGCTGGAGGCGCTGCGCGACGCGGAAGTCGAAATTCTTTTTGCCTGAACCTATTTCGGAAAGCCAGTTCACAGAGGAGTGCTCGTCATGACTACGAATTCCGGTCCGCAGATGATCTTGGTCGCCGGTCCCTACCGCTCGGGAACGGGCGATGATCCGGACAAGCTCGCGGCCAATGTGCGGGCGATGAACGACACCGCACTGGTCCTGTTCCGGGCGGGACATCTGCCCGTCACCGGCGAGGCGCTGGCGCTGCCGCTGCTGGAGATCGCGGGCAATACCCGGCCCGGAGATCCGGTGTACGAGGAGATCTTTCATCCCATCGCCGAACGGCTGCTCGCCCGCTGCGACGCGGTCCTGCGCATCGGCGGCCCCTCGGAAGGAGCCGATCGCATGGTCGCGCAGGCCCGCGCCGAAGGCAAAGCCGTCTACACCGATCTCTGGCATATCCCGGACGCGCGATAGCCGTACGGATTTCGTCAAGGCGCGGGCCGGGGGCGCTAGGAGGTCGTTAATCCCGCCGTCGGAGAACGAGCGGAGGGACTGGATAGTCGTGTGCAATCGGTACTTCACGAACAGGCGCTGCCCTCGGCGCTGACTCGGTGGGTGCGGCTGGGGCCGTGGAATCGCAATCCCCTGATGCGGGCCGGTGATCGAGTGTGGGCGAGCGTCGTGCTGATCGCGGTGGTGATCGCGCTGCTGGCGGTCCCGCTCGCGCTGACGGCCGGCACCGTCGTCTACACCGATGCGGCCGCGCGTATTCAGGCGAACGATGCCTCGAAGACCGTGGTGGCGGCGACGATCATCGATGATCCGGCGGTCGGCGCCGGCCATCGGCAGGCGCAAGTGAGCTGGCCGGACGGCGAGCAGACTCGTAGCGGGCTCGCGCCGGTCCCGAATTTCGTGGGTCGCGGCGCGCGGATCCACGTGTGGCTCACGCCGGACGGCCGCCCCACCGACCCGCCCGCACCGCCGGATGCGGCTGTGCTGCAAGGGATCGGCACGGGCGTCGGGCTCGCCTCCGGGATATGGGTGATGCTGGGGATCGGTGTCGCCTACGTCTGGCACGCCCGCGAGCGGCGCCGCGCGCAGTGGCTCGGCGCCCGCTCGCCAGGCCTCAGTTCAATGCCGTGACAGCGGTTTTCGCGGCCGCGGCAATCAGGGCGTTGTCGTAGGGAGCATCCTGCTGATCCTTGGCGGACAGGATCGCGAGGACCAGCGGGGCGCGATTGGGCGGCCAGATTACCGCTATGTCATTGCGGATGCCGTAGCCGCCATTGCCGGTCTTGTCGCCGACCACCCAGCCCTGGGGTACCCCGGCGCGGATGAGGGCATCGCCGGTGGTGTTGCGGCGCATCAGGTCGGTGAGCGTGGCTCGGTCGTCATCGGGCAGGGCGGTACCCAGGACGTAGGCGCGGAGGTCGGTGGCGAGGGCGCGCGGGGTGCTGGTGTCTCGGAGGTCGCCGGGTGTGCCGGTACTGAGTTCGGTTTCGAAGCGATCCACGTTCGACACCTGGTCGCCGAGGGCACGCAGGTCCTGTTCGAGTCCCTTCGGGCCACCGAGATGCTCGAGCATGAGGTTGGCGGCGGTGTTGTCGCTGTAGCGGACGGCCGCGTCGATGACATCGCGCAACGGCATACCGTCGGCGACGTGCTTTTCGGTGATCGGTGAGTAGGTCACCAGGTCAGCCTGGGCGTAGGTGACCTTCGCGTCGAGGTCGGCGGGTGTGGTGCGTTTCAGCAGTGCGGCCGCGGCGATGGCTTTGAAGGTGGAGCAGAAGGCGATTCGGTCATCGGCCTTGTACTCGACGGTGCGGCCGGATCCGGTGTCGAGGGCATAGACGCCCAGGTGGGCGCCGAATTGGGTTTCCAGGCGCTGGAATTCACTGTCCAGGTGCACCACGGGCGCGGTGGTCGTCGTACCGGTCGCGGGTGTGGCGGCCTGGTGGCCGGCGCAGGCCGCGAGGGGAACGAGCAGCGCGGCCGCGGCCGCGGTCAAGGCGGAGCGGCGGGCAATGGAGCGGGTCGAGCGGGGCATCATCGTCGCTTTCCATCCGTCGGGTGCCGCTGGGTGCGGCGGTTCGCGAGAGGGAGCTTCACATTCGTGCGTGCATGCTGTCCAAGACAGAAGTATGGGAAACAATGCCGAATTGGCATACAATCCGGCGCTGTGGATGTGGTGGCGGCGTGCAGAGCCTTCGTGGCGGTCAGTGGCCACGGTAGTTTCACCGTGGGCGCGGCCGCCGCGCGGATTCCGCAGTCCGTGGCCAGCCGCCGGATCGCCGCCTTGGAGCAGCATTTCGGCGCCAGGCTGCTCGACCGCACCTCGCGCACCGCGACCCTCACCGCATTCGGCCGCGACATGCTGCCCACGGCACGGCGGCTCGTGGAGCTCGCCGAGGCCATGGAATACGAGGCCGAACGCGCCAAACTGCGCCCGCTCCGCATGGCGGTGCCGGATATCTGCGCCCCGCTGCGACTGGCCCGTCTCGTCGCGACCGGACAGGAACAGCACGTCAATCTCGACCTCTGCCAGGCCGCACCGCGCGAGCGCGCGGAACTGGTCCGCACTCAGGAGGTGCGGGCGGCCCTGATCGCCGTCCCCGCCGACCAAGGCAGCTGGCGAATCCCTTTGGGACTGGCCGACACCGGCGGGCCGCACGCCCTGCCGATATACCTGGAAACACTGCGGGCCGGCCGCGCCGACCGGGACACCCGCCGCCGCCGGATCTGGCTGCAACCCGAAGACGATGTCCCGCACATTCGGGACCGCGTCCACCGGCTGCGCGATGCGCTCGGTTTGCAGCCCACCCAGGTCGTGCTCGCGTCCTCGCTGGTGACAGCGGTGGCGGAGGTGCTGGGCTCCGGAGATCTGCTGCTCTGCTCGCCCGCCCAGTCCCACGGTCTCGGCCTGCACTGGCGCGAGATCGGGGAACTCGCACTCGCCCGGGGCTATGACATTGCCGCGGGTCAGCATTCGGACGCCGAGCGCCTGCGCGCCTTACCGCCGGAGGCGATAGGAAACTGTCTCGGCGCCAATGGATCCGGATCGGAAGGTGGACGACAGCCGTGGGAATGACCGCCGCCCTGCACGCGGCCCGGCGGGAACTGGAGGATGCCGGACTGCGTGGCTCGTTCCTGGTCCGCGACCTGGACACCGGCGACGAACTGGGCATCGACACCGAAACCGAATGGCCCATCGCCTCCTTGGTGAAGGTGCCGCTGGCCGTGGCCACCCTGGAACGCGTCGCGCGCGGCGAACTCGATCCGGGCGCGCCGATCACGGTGGCGCCCGGCGGCCTCTCCACCCCCGGCCCGACGGGCACCGCGAAGTTCCGCTATCCCGCCACCATCGCGCTGGACGATCTGCTGTACCTGTGCCTCGCCATCAGCGATAACGGCGCCGCCGATGCCCTGTTCGAGCTCACCTCACCCGCCGCGGTGACCGCCGAGCTGCGCCGGCTCGGCTATGAGGGCTTCGTAGTCCGCCACCTCATGCACGATCTCTCCGAGACGCCGGTGGAATGGTTCGAGCCCGACCGCAAGCATCTCGCGCACACCCTCGCGATTGCCGGCGCCACCGCCGACCGCGGGCATTCGCTACCGCAACTCGATATCAGCCAGGCCAATATCGCGAGCGCACGGGCGTTCGTCGACCTGCTGCACGGACTGTGGCGCCCGACCCGTATCGAGCCGGGGGTCGCGGCGCGGGTGCGAGACATCATGGCGGACAACCTGATCCGCCAGCGCCTGGCGCCGGATTTCAGCTCCGATGCCTCGCGCTGGTCGTCCAAGACCGGCACCCTGCTCAACCTGCGCCACGAGGCCGGGGTGGTCGAGCACGCCGATGGTCAGGTGCTGGCCGTGGCCGCCTTCACCGAATCACGGGTCTCCGCGGCCGTGCAGCCGGGCGCGGAGGCGATCATGGCGAAGGTGGCCCGGATCATCCACAACGAGTTGCGGATCCGGCCCTCCTGACCGCGGCTAGGACCACGTCCAGTCGGCGACGGCCGGAATGTCCTCGCCGTGCTCGCGGGTCCAGAGGCGGGCCTGCCAGCGTGCGTCCACCATCTCCTGCCGCAGCCCGGCCGCCTTCTCACCCAGCTCCGGAACCCGGTCGATGACATCCATGACCAGGTGGTAGCGGTCCAGGTCATTGAGCATCACCATGTCGAAAGGCGTTGTGGTGGTACCGCGTTCCTTGTATCCGCGCACGTGCAGGCCATTGTGGTTGGTGCGGCGGTAGGTGAGCCGGTGCACCAGCCACGGATAGCCGTGGAAGGCGAAGATGATCGGCTTGTCCTGGGTGAACAGGGTGTCGAACTCGCGGGAGGGCAGTCCGTGCGGATGCTCGTCGTGCGGGACCAGGCGCATCAGGTCCACCACATTGACGACGCGCACCCGCAGCTCCGGTAGCCGCTGCCGCAGAATCGAGGCCGCGGCAAGGGTTTCCAATGTCGGCACATCCCCGGCACAGGCCAGCACCACATCGGGGGACACGCCCTCGACATCCTTGTTGCCCGCCCACGGCCAGATGCCGATGCCGCGCGCGCAGTGCACGGCGGCCTCCTCGACGGACAGCCAATTCTCCTGTGGCTGTTTGCCGGCCACCACGACGTTCACATAGTGGCGTGACCGCAGGCAGTGATCGTAGACCGAGAGCAGGGTATTGGCGTCCGGCGGCAGGTAGACGCGAATGATCTCGGGCTTCTTGTTCAGCACGACATCGAGGAAGCCGGGGTCCTGATGGGTGAAGCCATTGTGGTCCTGCCGCCAGACATGCGAGGACAGCAGGTAATTGAGGCTCGCGATCGGCTGCCGCCACGGCACCGCGGAACTGGCGTCCAGCCATTTGGCGTGCTGGTTGAACATGGCGTCGATGATGTGGATGAACGCCTCGTAGCAGGTGAACACGCCGTGCCGGCCGGTGAGCAGATAGCCCTCGAGCAGGCCCTGGCACATGTGCTCGGACAGCACCTCGATGACGCGGCCGGTGCGATCGAGTTTCTCGTCGTATTCACCGATTTCGGCCTGCCAGTCGCGGCCGGTGACTTCGAGGATGTCCTGCAGGCGATTGCTGGCCAGTTCGTCGGGGGCGAAGGTGAGGAAGTTGTCCGGGTTATTGCGGGTGACCTCGCGCAGCCAGCCGCCCAGCACCCGGGTCGCCTCGTTCTTGGTCGCGCCGGGCGACGTCACCTCGACGCCGAAGTCGCGCCAGTCGGGGATGGTGAGGTCGCGGGTGACGCCGCCATTGGTGATCGGGTTCGCGCTCATGCGCCGCACACCGGCGGGATTGCGGCGCAGCAGTTCCTCGACGGGGTGGCCCTTTTCGTCGAACAGTTCCTCGGGCCGGTACGACTTCAGCCAGGCTTCGAGCACGCGGCGATGCACGGCATTGTCTCGTGCACCGGGCAGCGGCACCTGATGGGCGCGGAAGGTGCCTTCCACCTGTTCGCCGTCCACGATGGGCGGGCAGGTCCAGCCCTTCGGGGTGCGCAGCACGATCATCGGCCAGCACGGGCGCTCGTCGGCGCCATGTTCCCGCGCCGCGGTATGGATGGCCGCGATCCGGTCCAGGCAGGTGTCGAGGGCCGTGGCCATGGCTTGATGCACCACGCCGGGATCGTGGCCCGAGACCACGATCGGCTCGTATCCGTATCCGCGCAGCAGCGATATCAGCTCCGATTCCGGTATGCGCGCCAGGATGGTCGGATTCGCGATCTTGTACTGGTTCAACGCCAGGATCGGCAGTACCGCGCCGTCGCGGACGGGGCTGAGGAACTTGTTGGCATGCCAGCTGCCCGCCAGCGGCCCGGTCTCGGCCTCACCGTCACCGATCACGCAGAACACCGTCAGATCGGGCTTGTCCAGGGCCGCGCCGAAGGCGTGCAGCAGCGAATAACCCAGCTCACCGCCCTCATGGAAGGATCCGGGCGTCTCGGGCGCACAGTGGCTGGGCACGCCTCCGGGAAACGAGAACTGCGCGAACAACGCCCGCATACCGTCGCCGTTCTGCGGAATGTGGCTGTACAGCTCGGAGTACGTACCCTCCAGCCACGCACACGCATTCGGTCCCGGCCCGCCGTGACCCGGCCCTGCCACGAACACCGCATCCAGGTCGCGCGCCAGAATGGCCCGATTGGCATGCGCCCACACCAGATTCAAGCCCGGCACCGTGCCGAAGTGGCCGAGCAGCCGCGGTTTGATGTGCTCGGGGACCAGGGGCTCCTGAACGAGGGCGTTGTCCATGAGGTAGATCTGGCCCACTGCAAGATAATTCGCGGCCCGCCACCAGGCGTCGACGGCGACCAGTTCCTCCGGCGCGAGCGGACCCGGCGCCTCCCCGAGCCGGTAGCCGGGAGGCGCGACCGTCTCCCCGGAGCCGGAGGTGATGTTGTCCGCCGCCGTGTCACTGGTAGTGCTCACCGCTCCACCTTTCGCGCCGGGTCGCCGACCCGGAAACCGTGTCGATGTGGCCAGTCGTTGGGGAGTATTCGCGCTCGATCCATCCCCACGGTACCGATGCCCGGATGATCGGTGCGTGATCCGGGCGCGCCGGATTCGATGTTCGGGTGTCGTTCGCCTGACCGTCATCGATCTGTGCCGGGCGGGCGGATGTCGGCGGTTCGCACGGAACCGGCCTGATGGATGCCGTAAGTTTGCTCACTGGACACTGTATCGATGTGGTGCGGGCCGTGAGGAGGCATCTTGGCGCGGGTCGACGGAGACCTGGAGGTCGGTGGTCCGGGGGCCGCCACTGTACGCGCCGAGCCGGTAACGAGTGGGGATCTACCGCTGTCCGACGCCCAGATGCGATGGTGGGTGGCCCAGCAGCTGTATCCGGGAGTGCCGAACACGGTCGCCATGTATCTCGATCTGCGCGGGCCGGTGGATGTGCGACTGCTGGGATCGTGCGCCGCGCGCGCGGCCTGGGAATTGCAGTCGCCACATGTTCGCTTCCGGGTGATCGACGGGTATCCGCGGCAGTATCTGGATCCCGATGCGTTCGAAGCGATGGGGTGGGCGGACCTCAGCGGGTGCGCGGATTCGGTAGCGGTCGCGGTGGAGGCCATGGACCGCGATCACGAATCACCGCTGGATCTGCTCACCGATCGGCTGACCGTGGCAACACTGTTCCGGATCGCGGCGGAACATCATCTGCTGTATCTGCGCAGCCATCACATCGTGGTGGACGGCGTCGGCGCCGCGGGCGTGCTGCGGCGCACCGTCGAGTTGTACGCCCGTGCACAGGATTCGGGCTGGCGGCCGATCGGCAGGAGCGCTCCCGCCACCTCGAACGGGCCGCTGACCATTGCGCAATTACTGGATGAGGAACGCGCGTACGCCGATTCGCCACGCGCGCAATCGGATCGCGAGTACTGGGCGCGCGAGCTGGCCGGGATGGGCGAACCGGCGCGGCTGGCCGGGCGACTGGCCGCCGGCGCCCGCCCGCATCGGGTGTGGGCTCGGCCCTCGGCCCGGACCGCGGCCGGGCTGGCGGCGCTGCGGCACGACTCGGCGAGCACCTTTCCGGAACTCGTCGTCGCGGCCTTCGCCTGCTATCTGGCCGCCATGACCGGCGCCGCCGACATCGTGCTGTCGCTGCCGGTGACCGCCCGGCCTACGGCCGCGCTGCGAGCCTCGGCCGGATCGATGTCGAATGTGGTTCCGCTGCGGCTGCGCGGGATTCGCGAGGCGACGGTGTCCGAGGTGATCGCGCAGGTCCGGGCGCGGGTGGTCGGGGCGCTGCGGCATCAGCGCTGCCGCTATGAGGACATTCGACGCGGCCTCGGCGAGAATCACACCGTGCGAGGCGGTTTCGGGCCCGTCGTGAATGCCATCCGCATACCCGAGACCCCGTATACGGGATCCAGCTCCGTGCAAGCGCATCTGCTGGCCTTGGGGCCGGTGGAAGACCTGCTGGTGAACGCCTACCAATTCGGGCCCGACGAGCACTCGATCATCATCGGGATGCAGGCCAATCCCGGCCTGTACTCCGCGGACATGCTGCAACTGCATCATCGGCGGTTCCTCGAGTACTTCGAGCGATTCGTGGCCGATCCACGGCAGACCGTGCGGAGCCTGGACCCGGAACCGGTGGCGCGAAGCGCCGAGGCGCCGGGCACCGACCGGCTGCTGCCGGATCTCTTGCGTGCCAAGCTCATCGACGGTGGCGGGGCCGGGTTTGCCGACGCCGTGGCGCTCGAGGACGGTGCGCGCCGCTGGAGCTATCGGGAGCTGGACGAGACGTCGACGCGATGGGCGCGCGAACTGATCGAATCGGGCGTGGGGCCGGGCGCATTTGTGCTGGTCGCGGTGCCCAGGTCGGCCGAGTCGGTGCTCGCGGTGTGGGCGGTGGCGAAGACGGGCGCCGCGTTCGTCCCGGTGGATCCCGCGGACCCGGCCCGGCGACTGGCCGCCGTGGCCGCGGATTCCGGTGCGTTGCACGGCCTGACCGTGACGGCGGTCCGTACTGGACTGCCTGCCGAGGTGGAGTGGCTGGTGCTCGATGACGCGCGTACGCGGGCCCGGGTGCACCAACGATCCGCTGCGCCGATCCGCGCCGCGGAGCTGCTGCGAACACCGGCTCCGGAGCATCCGGCCTATCTCATCTACACATCGGGTACCACCGGTACTCCGAAGGGTGTGGTGGTCACCCATCGCGGACTCGGTCCGCTCACCGACTACCTCGTCGAACACTATGAGGTGGAGGGAAATTCGCGTGTCCTGCATGCGCATGCCCCCTCGTTCGACGCGCATCTGCTGGAGTTGCTGGCCGCCTTCGCTGCCGGGGCGCGGCTGGTCGTCGAGCCGCCGGCGATCGTGGCCGGAGCCGAGCTGGCCGGGCTGCTGAAGACGACCGGCATCACCCATTTCCTCACCACCCCGGCGGTATTGGCAACGCTGGATCCGGTCGGCGTGCCGGATCTCGAGGTCGCCGTGGTGGGCGGTGAGGCCTGCCCCGCCGATCTGGTCCGTCGCTGGGCGCCGCACCTGCGTCTGTTCAACGGCTACGGACCGACGGAAACCACGGTCATGGCAACACAATCCGAGGCGCTGATACCCGGCGGCCCGGTGCCGATCGGACCGCCGCTGCCCGGGATCCGGGCGATGGTGCTCGACGCCGAGCTGCGGCCGGTGGCGCCGTGCGGCTGCGGTGAGTTGTACGTGGGTGGGCCGGGAGTGGCGCAGGGGTACCGCGGACGGCCGGGTGCGACGGCGGAGCGTTTCGTCGCCGACCCGTCCGGTAGCGGAGGCCGGGTGTACCGCACCGGTGACCTCGTGCGGTCGGCGCCGGACGGCGTCCTCGAATTCCTCGGCCGCGCCGACGATCAGGTCAGTGTGCGCGGCCGTCGCGCCGAACCCGCCGAGGTGGAGGCCGCGCTGCTCGCGCTGCCCGGGGTCGCCGCCGCCACCGTGACCACCGACGACGGTCCGCACGGTATCCGGCTGGTCGGGTATATCGTTGCCGCGCAGGGGATCCGGCTCGATCACGCCGATCTCATCCGGCAACTGCGCGAACGGCTGCCCGCCGCATTGGTGCCCGCGCAGCTGGTGGACCTCGACCGGCTGCCGGTCACCGCGCACGGCAAGGTCGATCGCGCCGCGCTGCCCGCGGCGCCGACCGTGCAACGGCCCTATCGGGCACCCGAATCCGGGCTGGAACAACTGGTTGCCGCCCGGTTCGCGGCGGCCACCGGGCGCGAACGCGCCGGACTCGACGACGACTTCTTCGAACTCGGCGGCAATTCGCTGCTGGGCGTGGCGCTTTCGGCCGAACTGGCCGCCGAGACCGGACTGCCGGTGACGGTGCGCTGGCTCTACACCGCACCGACGGTGGGAGAGCTGGCCGCCCGGCTGGCCGGGTACGACGGCGCCACCGCCGGGGACGACGCGCTCGGCGTCGTACTCACCCTGCGCCGCAAGGGAACCCGGCCGCCGCTGTTCTGCGTGCATTCGGCCGTTCCGCTGGCGTGGTGCTACTCCGGTCTGGCCCGCCAGATTCCGGATCGGCCGGTGTACGGGCTACAGGCGCTGACGCTGGCGGGTGAGCCGCAATCCGGTGTCACCATCGACGATCTCGCCGATGGCTATGTCGCCGAGATCCTGCGGGTGCAGCCCGCGGGTCCCTATCATCTGCTGGGCTGGTCGCTGGGCGGGCAGATCGCGCACGCCATCGCGCTGCGGCTGCGGGCGCGCGGCGCGGCAGTCGAGACCCTCGCCATGCTCGACAGCATCGTCTTTCCCGACGATATGCCGCCACCGCCGGTGCCGCGCATGCGGGATCTGCTCACCCACCTGCTCGGTGAGGAGCCCGAGAACGCCGATGAGCTGCCGGATCTGACCGCCGCGGAGGCGGCCGCCGAATTGGCTTCGGCCGCGGCCTCGTTCGGCACCGGGCTCACCGCCGACCAGCTGGACCGGTTGCATCGCGGCTATGTGGACGGAGTGCGACTCTCGCACGGCTACGAGCCCGGGGTATTCGACGGTGATCTGCTCTACTTCTCGGCCACCCGGGGCGTGACCGAATCGGTGGGCGCCGAGATGTGGCGGCCCTATGTCACCGGCACGCTGATCGAGCATCCGGTCGAGGCCACCCACGCTCAGCTCACCAATGCCGAGGTCGTCGCAGTCATCGGCCCGCTGCTCGCCGCCCACCTGGATCGCTCGGAGAGCCGATGATCACCGGTCCGCGGACGGGCGTGCAGTGGTGGAGCGTGTACGAGGACCCGGAGCGATGGATCTGTCAGGGCGTCGCGGAGCGAGCGCTGCTGCGGTGGGTGGACGAGCATGTGCTGAAGCCACATCCGGAGCTCGGACGACCCGGACCGGTGTGCCCTTTCATGCGGCACAGTGTGACCAGGCGGCTGATCTGGGCCGGATCCGTCACCGGTGGCGATGCGATCGCGGGGGAGCGGCTGCATGCGATCGTGGACGACGCGTTCGAGGCCTACCGTGGGCTGCTGCGGGAGAACCCGGCCGACGCACGGGGTTTGGCGCTGATCACGCTCTTTCCCGGGATGACCCGCTACGACCTCATCGAGGACGTGCACGCCGCCCGCAAGACCCAGGTGGTCGGCGAAGGACTGATGCTCGGCCAGTTCTATCCGGGCTGCGCGGTGCCCGGTCTGTGGAACAGTGCCTTCCACCCGCTCGACGCCCCGGTGCCGATGCTGGTGCTGCGGCCCATGATGAGCACCGATTTCCCGTTCCTGGTGGCCCGGACCGATTGGCTGTACGCGTATTTCACCCGCTTCGCACCGGATCTGCCGCGCAGATTGCGCTGGGCAATCTCGGAGCGAATGCGAATCATGGGTCCGGCGGCGGCGGAGATCACGGCGCTGCGCGTGCATTCGGCGGATGAACACGCGCGCTGATCACCGAAAACGCTGCCGTTGCGGGGGATACTTCAGTAATGCACCGGCTTCTGCGCGCTCTGATCGTCGTCGTTTCAGTATTCGCGGCCGTGATGCCGGCCGTGGCAACGGCCGATCCCGCACCCGGCATCGTCGGCGTGCGCCCGCTCGGTGGCCGCCAGTTCGAGGTCGATGTCTATTCGGCGGCCATGAACCGGATGGTCCCGGTGTGGATTTCCCATCCCGACGGCCCGGCCCCGGCCTTCTACCTGCTCAATGCGGTCGACGGCGGCGAGGACGGCGGGCCGTGGACCACGCGCACCGATGCGGCGCAGTTCTTCGCCGACAAGCAGGTCAATGTGATCCAGCCGATCGGCGGCCGCGCCTCCTTCTATACCGATTGGGTGTCCGACGATCCGGTGCTCGGCCGCAATAAGTGGGCGACGTTCCTGCTCGACGAGTTGCCGCCGCTGCTGGCGGATCGCTTCCAGTTCACCGGGCGCAATGCGGTTGCGGGAACATCGATGTCGGCGACCTCGGCGCTGGATCTGGCCATTCAGGAGCCCGGCCGATTCCAGGCGGTCGGCTCCTACAGCGGTTGCCCGCAGACGGCCGACACCGCCGCCCGCACCATGGTGTACTCGGAACTGCAGCTGTTCGGCGCGAACGCGGGCAATATGTGGGGCGGGCCCGGCGATCCGGCCTGGGCCGCGCACGATCCGGTCCTCAATGCCGACCGGCTGCGCGGTGCGGCGCTCTACATTTCGGCCGGCAACGGGGTGCCCGGGGTGCACGAGGCGCTCAACGATCCGTCCATCGCCGGAAACGTCGGCGATCTTGCGAATCGCATGGCGGTCGGCGGCGCCATGGAATCGGTGGTCCACGGCTGCACCACCGCGCTGGTCGATCGGCTGGGCGCGCTCGGTATTCCGGCAACCGTGGTGTACCGCAATGGAACTCACGCCTGGCCGTACTGGCAGGACGATCTGCACGACTCCTGGCCGGTGTTCGCGGCGGCGCTGGGGGTGTAGCCGCCGGCGCGGTCAGCGCAGGGCGTCGAAGCCGTGCAGCATGGCGGCCACGGCGAATTCGAAGCGGGTCTCGTCGTCGGTGCCCGCGCCGGTGCGGGCCGCTTCGGTGAGGAGCGGGAACTCTGCGGGGTCCAGCGTGTTCAGGTAGTCGACCGAGCCCGGTCCGCGGGCCTCGTTGACGGGTGTCGTGTGCGCTTCGGAGGTGGCGTGCGCGATGACGAACAGGGTCAGCGCATTCACGATGTCCAGGGCGCGGCCCACCTCGAATCCGGCTGTGCGGAGCACGGATAAGCCGCGTTCGGCCGTGCGCAGGGTTTGTGGTGTGACGGCGATCCGGGTGGCGACCAAGGGCAGGGCGCCGGGGTGGCATAGCAGGGTCAGGCGCAGTGCGCGGGCGTAATCGGTGAGCGAGGTCTGCCAGTCGCCGTCGGCGACGCGGATTTCGGCCGCGGACATGATGCGTTCCACGATGCCGTCGAACAGGGCGTCCTTGTTGGGGACGTAGTGGTAGAGGGTCATGGCCTCGACGCCCAGGTCCGCGCCGAGTTTGCGCATGGACAGGGCCGCGAGACCATCGCGGTCGGCCATGGCGAGGGCGGCGTCGAGCACCTGCTCGCGGGACAGCCCTGCTCGTTCGGCTCGGGTTCGTTTGGGCGGCACCGATTTCCCTCTCCACGGTTGACACTCTTACGTCGTAAGTGGATAGTACTCCACAGCGGCTCTTACGACGTAAGAGTGTGATTCACGGGAGAGACCGATGAGCAGCACCGTCACCGACAACAAGGCCACCATCACCGCGTTCATCGAGGCGCTCAACCACGGCGTGGACGGCGACGAAGACTGGGTGAAGTTCCTGTCGCCGCAGGTGATCGACCACAACAAGATCATCTTCGGCGAGGAGGACGAGCCCGGCGCCGCCATCGAGGGCTTCCGGCAGCAGCTCGCCGCGTTCAGCCGCACCGAGGCCGAGCACTCCGGAATCCTGGTGCAGGAACTCATCGGTGAGGACGACCGCATCGTGGCGCGCCTGCGCGTGGTCGGCACCCACACCGGCTACCACGTCCGCATGCCCGAGCCCACCGGCCGCAGCTGCGATGTCGAGCAGATCTGGATCTTCACCCTCGCCGCGGGCCGCATCGCCGAAATCCGTGCCGTCAGCGACCGTCTCGGCATGTTCCTGCAGCTGGGCTGGGACTGGCCGACCGTCGACTGAGCGCGATCACCGGGCGCTGAGCCGGACCACCGGGTATTCGCGCTCGGACTTGCTCTGGTACTTCCCGTATCGAGGCTGGGCGGCGGTAATACGCTGCCACGCCTCGGCCCGATCGGCGCCCTCGAGCCGGTGCGGCGTCACCGCCACCTGGTCGCGACCCGGCAATTGGACCGACGCCTGCTCCGGATGCGCCACCAGATTCGCGTACCAATCCGGATTCTGGCTGCCGCCACCGGAAGCGACGAGCAGCCAGGCCCGCTCACCATCGGCGAACCACGTCACCGGCGACTGCCGCGGCGCACCGCTGCGCCGGCCGATGGTGTGCAGGATCAGCACCTCCATACCCATGAACTTGCCGTCACCGCGGCGGATGCGGGAATTCATGCGGGAGTTCATCTTCCGCTGCATCCACCGCGAAAACGCTCCGGGCGTACCGCTCTTGCGTCCCGCGTTGTTGTTCGTCTGCTGCTTGTTCGACATGATCGTTCCTTCCTCGGGTCGGCGGGGGTTCAGAGCAGTTCTTGGATGCGGATCTGATTGCCCGCGGGATCGGTGACGGCGCAATCGCGGATTCCGTAGGGATGCACCATCGGCTCCTGGACCACCGGCGCACCGCCGGCCCGCGCCCGGGCGAAGGCATCGTCGATATCCTTGCTGGCCAGCACGACGCGGGCATAGGTGCCCTTGGCCATCATCTCGGTGATGACGCGCCGCTCGTCCGCGGTGATGCCCGGCTCGATGGTGGCCGGATGCAACACGATCGAGGTGCCGGGCTGATCGGCCGAACCGACCGTGATCCAGCGCTTGGTCCCGTTGCCGACATCCTTGCGGACCTCGAAACCCAGGGCGTCCCGGTAGAAGAGCAGGGACGCCTCGGGATCGGTGTGCGGGAGGAAGATCCAGTGAATGCTGATGTCCATGGTTTGAACGCTAGATTCGGCCATGGGTCCGGGGCTTCTCGATTCCTGACCGGTCTCAGAGCTGGGAAGCGCCACCATCGACGGCGAGTTCGGCGCCCGTGGTGAAGGTCGCCTCGAAGCCGAGGAAGCGCACCGCCTTGGCGATCTCCTCGGCGGTACCGAAGCGCTGCATCGGATTGCTGTCGCGCAGATTGTTCGTGAGGGCCTCGGCCGCCTCGGGCGCCAACTTGGTCTTGCCGAGGATCGGCGTGGTGATCGGGCCGGGGCTCACGGCATTGACCCGGATATTGCGGGGCAGCAGCTCGCGAGCCAGCGAGCGGGTGAGCGAACGCAATGCGGCCTTGCTGGCCGCATACGCGCTGACCAGCGGGAAGCCTGCCACGTTCACGATCGAGGTGGTGAGCACCACCGCGCCGCCGTCCTCGATCAGCGGGGCGAGCTTCTGCACGGTGAAGAACGGGCCCTTGGCATTGATGCCGAGCACCTCGTCGTAGGTCGCCTCGTCGGTGTCCTCGAACGCGACGAAGCGCCCGATGCCGGCGTTCACGAAAAGCAGGTCCACCGTGCCGAATTCGGTCTTCACCCGATCGGCGAGCGCATCGATGTCGGTGAGCGACGCGGCATCGCTGTGCACCACGATGGCGTTGTCGCCCAGTTGTTTCCGGGCCGCGTCGAGGGTGGCCTCGGTGCGGCCGGTGACCAGGACGCGCGCGCCCTGCCCGAGCAGCAGTTCGGCGGTCGCCAGCCCCATTCCGGTCGTGCCGCCCGTGATGACCACTCGTTTGCTGTCGTAGATTCCCATGACTCGACTCTGTCCCCGCGGTGCGGTCCCGGTCCAATGAATGTTCCGCAAGGCACATCCCGGAATATGCATCGTCGCAGCTCATTACGATGAAATCCGGCTACTCTCGGGATATGACGTCTGTATCTGCTCCCGCGGCGGATCTCGATCTGCGGCTGGTGCGCTGCTTCCTCGCCGTGGCAGAGCACCGGAACTTCGGCCGCGCCGCCGACTCGGTGTTCCTCACCCAGTCCTCGCTCAGTCGCCAGATCGCCCGGCTGGAAAGGGATCTGGGGGTGCGGCTGCTCGATCGCACCCCGCAGCGCGTGCAGCTCACCGAGGCGGGCGCGGTCTTCCTGCCGCTCGCCGAGGAGTTGCTGCGCGGTGCGGACCGGGCGGTGGCCCGGGTCCGGGCCGCGGGCACGCCCGGCCGCCTCACCGTCGGTTTCACCACCGGGCTGATCATCACCCCGGCCGTACGCGCATTGCGTCAGCGGTTTCCCGAGGCGGAAGTGCGCACACAGCATCTGGATTCGTGTGAACCGCGCGTCGCGCTGCTCGAGCATCGAGTGGACGCGGTGGTGTCGCGGATGCCCTTCCCCGCCGACCAGCTGCAGGTGACTGCGCTTTATGACGAACCACGGGTGGTCGTGGTCGCGGCGGATCATCGGCTGGCGGGCAAGGAATCGGTCACGCTGGCCGATATCGCGGACGAACCGCTGGTCCGGGTGCGGCAGGCCGATCCGGACTGGTGTGCCTTCTGGCGCCTCGAACCACGGCCCGACGGACAGCCCGCCCCGGCCGGGCCCATCGTGGAGAACATCGAGGACCGATTCGAGGCCGTCGCCGCGGGCGAAGCGATCACCGTCGCGGCCGCGCCGACGACGCTACGGCCCGATCTGATCACGATCCTGCTCGAGGGCGTGGAACCCAGCCACGTCGTGCTCGCCACCCGCACCGAGGACCGTAACCCGCTGCTGCCCGCCTTCCGGGACTACGCCCGCGCTCGGCTGCAGGCCACGGCACAGGTAAGGGCCACAGCACAATCGGGGTGGTGAAAGGTGTCGGAGGGCGGGCGTATGTTGGTCGAATGGTCACGCATCTGACCCATTGGGGCGCATTCGAGGCGGACAGCGACGGCACTCGCTTGACGGCGGTGCGGCCTTGGCGCGGCGACCCGGAACCCACTCCGCTCATCGAGAATGTCGCGTCCGCGCAGCATCATCCGGCGCGCATCGATCAGCCCTATGTGCGCAAGGGCTGGCTCGAACACGGGCCCGGACCGGCCGCCCGCGGTGACGACACCTTCGTACCGGTCTCCTGGGATACCGTCCTGGATCTGCTGGCCGGGGAATTGGCCAGGGTGTACCGGGAATTCGGGCCGCAGGCGGTGTACGGCGGGTCCTACGGGTGGGCCAGCGCCGGGCGGTTCCATCACGCGCAGAGCCAGGTACACCGGTTCCTCAACGGGCTCGGCGGGTACGTGTCCCATCGCAACAGCTACAGCCTCGGCGTTTCACAGGTGTTGATGCCGCATGTGCTGGCTGATATGGGCGCGCTCATGGCGCGAGCGACCACGAAATCGGTGCTGGCACGGCATTCGGAGCTCATCGTGTCCTTCGGCGGGCTGTCGCCGAAGAATTCGGCCGTCTCACCGGGCGGGGTGTCGCGGCACAATACGCGCGGCTGGATCGAGACGGCACAGGAGAACGGCTGCCGGTTCATCACCATCAGCCCACTGCGCGACGATATTCCGGCGCAGGCCGATGCGGAATGGATCGCGCCACGGCCCGGCAGCGACGCCGCCCTCATGCTGGCGCTGGCGCAGGTGCTGGACTCGGAAGGGCTGGCGGACAACGACTTCCTGGACACGCACGCGGTCGGCTACCCGCGCTTCGCGCAGTATCTGCGCGGTGACGTGGATGGTGTGGTGAAGGATCCGGAGTGGGCCGGGCAGATCACCGGTATTGCCGCGCAACGGATCCGGGAGCTGGCCCGGGACATGGCCGCGCACCGCACAATGATCACTGTGAGCTGGTCGTTGCAGCGCGCCCGCTACGGTGAACAGCCGCTGTGGCTCGGGGTGGTGCTCGCGGCCATGCTCGGCCAGATCGGGCTGCCCGGTGGCGGATTCGGGCACGGCTACGGCTCGGCGGCGAATGTCGGCCTGGCCGTGCGGGCCACTTCGCCGCCGCGGCTGCCACAGGGCGAGAACGGCGTCGACGACTTCATTCCCGTCGCGCGCATCGCCGATATGCTGCTCGATCCCGGTGCGCCCTACGAGTACAACGGGGAGCATCGGGTGTATCCCGATATCCGGCTGGTCTATTGGGCCGGCGGGAATCCCTTCCACCACCACCAGAATCTGGCCCGGCTGCGTTCCGCGTTCGGTCGGCCCGACACCGTCGTGGTGCACGATCCGTTCTGGTCGGCCACCGCCCGGCATGCCGATATCGTGCTGCCCTCGACCATGACCATCGAACGCGACGATTATGGTGCGGGGGAGGGGGATCGGTTTTTCTTCCCGATGCCCGCGCTCACCGCGCCGCACGCCGACGCCCGCGACGACTACTGGATGTTCGGTGAACTGGCCGAACGGCTGGGCTTCGGCAAGGAATTCACCGAGGGCCGCACGGCCACGGAATGGCTGTGCCACCTCTACGACGAGTGGCGTGCGCGCCTCGCCGAAAAGGGCCATGAACTGCCCGATTTCGAGGCGTTCTGGTCCGGTGCGGCCCTCGAACTGCCCATCGAGGCCGAGGAGCATGTCGCCTTCGCCGATTTCCGGGCCGATCCCGCCGCGCACCCGCTGAGCACACCGAGCGGGCGCATCGAGATCTTCTCCGAGACCATCGCCGGTTTCGGCTACGACGACTGCCCCGGCCATCCGGTGTGGCTCGAGCCCGAGGAGTGGCTGGGCAGCGCGCGGGCGGCCGCGTTCCCGATCCAGCTGGTGGCCAATCAGCCGCGCACCAAACTGCACAGTCAATTGGATATCGGCGCGCACAGTCAGTCCACGAAAGTCCAGGGGCGCGAACCGGTTCGACTACATCCGGACGAGGCGGCGGCGCGTGGCCTGCATACCGGGGATATCGTGCGGATCTTCAATGACCGGGGCAGTTGCCTGGCCGGGTTGCTGGTCGACGATGCGGTGCGGCCCGGGGTGGCGCAATTGTCCACGGGCGCCTGGTACGACCCGGATCCGAGGGATCCGTCGTTCTGCCGGCACGGCAACCCGAATGCCGTCACCGCGGATCGGGGATCCTCGCGGTTGAGTCAGGGCTGCACCGGTCAGTTGTCGCTGGTCGAGATCGAGCGGTACACCGATTCGGTTCCGGAGCTGACGGTCAGCGGTCCACCGTCGATCGAGCCGGTGTGAACCGGTAGGTCGACTGCTCGGGGCTGCGCAGGTACTCCACCCCGGTGATGATGTCCGGGTGGATGCGCACGATGCGGTCGCGCGGTCCCGGAATGGCCGCGCGCAGCAGTAGCCGCATGCGGGCGATCTCCTCCGGCGAGGTGACCTCCTCGGCGCTGCCGCGCACGATCACACACCAGCCCGTCTGGGTGTCGTGGTCGATGGTGTCCGCCTCGAAGGCCACGACCTGCCGCGCGCCGGTGAGCGCGCTCGCATTGGCGGGAATGACGATGGCGCCGTTGTGCACGATGTGGTTGACCGGGCGGATGGTGGGCATACCGTGCCGAGTGAACACGACCCGCCCGAACCGGACCCCGCTCAGCAACCGGAGCGCCTCCGCGGTCGACAGCTCGCGGGCTCCGAGTGTTTCGTTCATCGCACCCTCTCCGGAATACGCTCGTGCACCACCGATTTCAGTGAGTGATCTGCTGCAGTGAGATTTCGCGCGACATTGAGCGGCCAGCGATTCGTGGCACCGAACGGTCAGGGAACGAAACCGAGCGGCCGGTGAATGCTGATCCTTTCATGGTTCCCGCAAGTGTGGCGAGCGAAACATGGCCAATCGAAGCACCCGGTACTAATCTGGAATCATTCCAGAAAACGAAACCGGGGTGATCCCCTTGAGAGGAGTAGTCGTGACCAGCACACTGTCCAAGGGCGGCGTCATCACCAGCCCGCTCGCCGCAGCCGATACCCAGGTCGTCGGAGTGGTCCTGCAGGAAGCGCTCACCGACCTCATCGACCTCTCGCTCACCGCCAAGCAGGCGCATTGGAACGTCACCGGCCCGCATTTCCGTTCCCTGCACCTGCAGTTGGACGAACTCGTCGACAGCGCTCGGGAATTCTCCGACGCGGTCGCGGAACGGGCTGCGGCGCTCTCGGTTTCGCCCGACGGCCGGGCCGCGGCGGTAGCCGCTGCCGCCCAGCCGTTTCCCGCGGGCTACCTCGCCGACCGCGACGTCGTCGGGCTGATCGTGGCCCGCCTCGAGTCCACCGTGCACGGACTACGTCGCGGCATCGCGGCCACCGAGACGCCCGACCCGGTCACCCAGGACCTGCTCATCGGCATTACCGCCAAGATCGAGGAGCACCGCTGGATGTTCCAGGCCCAGCTGTCCGCCTGACGGATTTCCGAGGCCTCACCACGGCGTGAGAGTGCCGTCCCAGGAATGGAATTCACCGGTCGGGCCGTCGTCCGGCAGTAGCGCGAGGCGCACTGCCGCGGCGGCGGCCTCGGCCGGATCACCGCCCAGCTCGCCCGCGCGATCATTGAGATCGGTGGCCCGGATACCCGGGGCCAGCGCATTGACCTTGAAACCGGCCGGGGTCAGTTCGCGGGCGTACAGGACGGTGACCATGTTCAGGGCCGCCTTGGAAGAGCGATAGGCGACGCCACCTGCCGTACCGTGTGGCGCGTCCGGGCCGGAACTCAGTGTCAGCGAACCGGTGCCGCTGGAGATATTGACGATGCGCGGCCGGGCCGACGCGCGCAGCAGCGGCAGAAACGCATTGGTGACCGCAAGCACGCCGAACAGATTGGTCTCGAAGGTACGGCGCACATCATCCAGCGCGACCTCGGCGACCGAGTCGGCGTTGACGAAGATGCCCGCGTTGTTGACCAGAATGTCGAGTGCCGATACTTCCTCGACCGCCGCGGCGGTACTGCGCGAATCGGTGACATCGAGCACCAGCAATCGTGCCTTGCCGCCGATCTCATCGACCACGCGCTGCCCGCGCCCGCCATCACGCGAACCTACGTAGACCGTGACGCCGAGGTCGGCCAACTGCTGCGCGATATGCCGGCCGATGCCCTTGTTCGCGCCGGTCACCAGAGCGGTGGAATCCTGAGGGGAGACAGAATCGTTCATACGATCGACCATTCTCCGCACGGACGGCACGATCCAGGACTCGACGATACCTGGCTACGGAGGTTGCTCATGGCTAGGGACGAATTGGCCCGCTTCCTGCGGGAGCGGCGCGAAGCACTGCACCCGGCCGATTTCGGAGTGCCCGCCGGCCGCCGCCGCACACCGGGTCTGCGGCGCGAAGAGGTCGCCGAGCGGGCCGCCGTCTCGGTCGATTACTACGCCCGGCTCGAGCAGGCCCGCGGCCCGCGCCCGTCGGCGGCCGTGCTCACCGGTATCGCGACCGCGCTGCGGCTGCCGGAGGCCGAACGCCGCCACCTGTTCCGGCTGGCGAATGTGGTGCCCGCGGCCCCGGCCGGGCCCGCACGCGGGGTGCGACCGCATATCACCGCCCTGCTCGAGCGGCTGCCCGAGACCGGTGTGCTGGTGACCAGTGCGGCCTATGACGTGCTCGCATGCAACCCGATGGCGCGGGCGCTGCTCGGCGATCTCGGGCCGCGGCCGAATCTGGCGCGGCGCCGGTTCCTGCGTGGCGAGATCAGCGGCGGCGATGCCGTCGCGGCGGGCAGTGGCTTCGAGGAATTCGGTGAGATCGTGGTCGCCCGATTGCGCGCCGCCGCCGATCGCTATCCCCGCGATGTCGGGCTGACCGGCCTGCTGGGCGAGTTGCGTTCCGGTAGTGCGGAGTTCACCGAGATCTGGGATACGAATCCGGTGCGAGCGCCCGGACATCGGGTCAAGACGGCGGTCCATCCGGTCTACGGCACCCTGCACATCAATTGCGATGTGCTCACCGTTCCCGACGATGACCAGCAGGTCGTGTTCATCACCGCCGATCGCGGCTCACCCTCTGCCCGGATACTGGGTGGAATTGCCGCGCGGTTGCCGTGACTAGGATGGTCGCATGCTGGAGATCAGGCAGCTGAAGATCTTCCGGGCGGTGGCGCGCAGCGGCTCGTTCTCCGCCGCCGCCCGCAATCTCGGCTACACCCAGCCCGCGATCAGCCAGCAGATCAAGGCCATGGAACGGACGCTGGGCACAGCGCTGGTCATGCGCTCCGGCAATCAGCTGCAGCTCACCGAGGCCGGTGACGCGCTGTCCCGTTACGCCGCCACCATTCTCGGGACCATGGACGCGGCCGAGGCCGAGATTCGCGCCCTCACCGAACTCCGTGCCGGGCGGGTGCGAATCGCGGCCTTCCCCAGCGCGTATTCGTTGCTGCTGCCCAAGACCATCGCGGGAGTGCAAGCGGCACAACCGAAACTGCGCGTGACGTTGATCGAGGCCGAACCGCCGGAAGCGGTGAGCATGCTGCGCACCGGCGAATGCGAGATCGCCCTGGTCTTCGACTATCCCGCCGGCCGGGTACCCGACGGGGAAAGCGCCGGTGAGGTAGGCAGTCCCGACTACGCCGACCTGAGTGTGCACACCCTCTTCACCGAGCGGCTGCGCGTCCTGCTGCCCCCGCGCCACCGCCTGGCGGGCACCGCGCGCACCCAGCCGTTGAACCTCGCCGAACTGGCGGGGGAGCGGTGGATCGCCGGCTGCCCACAGTGCCGCGCCCATCTCATCGACGTGTGCAAGGAAGCCGACTTCCACCCCGAAATCGATTACACGACAGAGAATTTCGCAGCCGTCGTCGGTCTGGTCGCGGAGGGGCTGGGCGTGGCGCTGGCAACCGAACTGGCCATTTCGGGTCTCCCGGCCGCCGGGGTGGTGCGTTCCCTGCCCCTGGAACCCGCGATGGAGCGCCGCATCTTGGCGGTGACGCTGCCCAAACTGGAGGCGGTGCCCGCGGTGGACGCGGTCATCCGCCAATTGCGGGCAACCGCCCCGCTGATCGAGGCCGCCGCCGCACGCTAGCCGGGTGTGCACCCATTATCGATAGTTTCAGCCCCCATTAGAGACTGTTGGGGTCAACCGCCCGAGGTCACATTTCCTGGGCCTATGCATCGGATAGGTTTGAATTCCGATGAATTGGAGGGAAACGAAATGACCACGGCGTCCGACCTGCCCGTCGTCGATGAGACCGATATCGACCGTTACGACCCCGAGTACCGCGCGTGGTTGCGCGAGGCCGTGCGCAAGGTGCAGGCCGACGGCAACCGGTCAGCGGACACCCATCTGCTGACGATTCCGCTGCCGCCGGAGTGGGGCATCGACCTCTACCTCAAGGACGAATCCACCCATCCCACCGGCAGTCTCAAGCACCGGCTGGCGCGCTCGCTGTTCCTGTACGCGCTGTGCAATGGCTGGCTGCGGCCGGGACGTCCGGTCATCGAGGCGTCGAGCGGTTCGACGGCGGTATCGGAGGCGTACTTCGCCAAGCTCATCGGGGTGCCGTTCATCGCGGTCATGGCGCGTTCCACCGTGCAGTCCAAGATCGACCTGATCGAATTCCACGGCGGCCGATGTCATCTGGTCGACAACCCGTGCGAGGTATACGAGGTGGCCGCACGCCTGGCCGACGAGCAGGGCGGCCACTACATGGACCAGTTCACCTACGCCGAACGCGCCACCGACTGGCGCGGCAACAACAATATCGCCGAATCCATCTTCCGCCAGCTGGACCAGGAGCGTTACCCCGAACCCGCATGGATCGTCGCGACCGCCGGCACCGGCGGCACCTCGGCCACCATCGCCCGCTACGTGCACTACACCATGCGCAACACCGGCATCTGCGTCGCCGACCCCGAAAACTCGGCCTTCCTCGCCGGCTGGCGCGACGCCGACCGGAACGCCAGCTCCGACAACGGTTCCCGCATCGAGGGCATCGGCCGCCAACGCGTCGAACCCAGCTTCATCCCCGGCTCCGTCGACCGCATGATGCGCGTCCCCGACGCCGCCTCGGTCGCCACCATCCACCTGCTCGAACGCCTCCTGGGCCGCAAATGCGGCGCCTCCACCGGCACCGGCGTCTGGGCAGCATTCCGCCTCATCGCCGAAATGCTCGCCCAGGGCCGCCACGGCAGCGTCGTCACCCTCCTCTGCGACCCAGGCGAGCGCTACCTCGACAAGTACTACTCCGAAGCCTGGCTCGCCGACCAGAACATCGACCCAACCCCGTATTCCCTTCGACTGGAACACTTCCTGCAAACAGGCGACCTCTCCCACTGATGCCCAGCTTCCCACCGTGCGCGCCGGGCCGGTTGCGGCGGGTTCGCACCTGACCGACCTTGGTGTCGGAATCGGGGGCGGAGTTCACTACTGTGAGTAGAGCTTTCGGGAAGGCTTTGGGAGGGGATCATGAACAGGCCGTCGAATCAGCGTGTCTATCAATCGGTTACACCGTCGCCGAATCCGCCGACTGTGGTCGTGTTCGTTCTTGTCCTCGCGATCGCGGGGGCATTGCTGGTGTTGGGTCTGGGTCTGGACGCCTACAACTGGCTGAGTCCGGGTGATCCGGTGGTGCGCAGCTGGGGTATCGATTGGAATATCGTCGGCGCGTGGGTCGCGGTGGCGCTGCTGCCGGTCCAGGTGCTTCCGCTGGCCGTGGGTGCTTTCGTCCTGCAGGTGCTCGCGGTGTTCTTGTTGGCGCGCCCGGCCCTGCGGGCCTGGCTGGCACCGTCGCCAGCGCTCACGCGGTGATCACACCAGGAATTCGCCTGTCCAGGTCTGCAGTGACCACCAGATCGCGCCGGTGAGCGCCGCCGCGGTCGCAATGACCAGCACCAGCAGTGCCGGACCGAACGACACCGCGTCCTCGTAGTGGTAGCCGCGTGCGACGGGCAGCATGCACACCCCGATAGTGGCCACCACGGCCATCCCGATCGCTTCGGCGATCGCCAGCGCGAGTATGCCCATCAAGCGGGCTCGGGTCTCACCCACCACGATCACCACCACGGTGAGCAAGCCCAGCAGGGGGGCACCGCCACCGACGAGTGAGACCCCTGGCGTGCCGTAGTGGGCGGTGTCGGCCAGTGAATAGGTGTCGCGGCGGCCGTCGTTGACGGTGGCCAGCGGCATGTAATACCCGAGCCCGGTGGCCATCGCGCCGGCTATCAGCAGCACGACACCGCCGAACTGCTGCCACCGGCTACGGCGCGGTGCCGGTGTATCCGCCTGGGCGGCAACGTCTTCGCTCACTCCGGCGAGTCTGCCAGAACCGGGTGGTCGGGACCGGTCGGGCGCAACTACCTCCCGAACTCGCGCTGACGCTGGTCGTTCGGGGTCATCGGCCGGTCGCCCACCGTGCTCAGCGGCCGCCGGCGTCGACAGGGCGTGCGGCGGCTGCATTCAGCCAGAAGACCAGGATCGCTGCCGCGGACAACAGGTTCTGGAATTGGTCGGTGTTGCGGGTTTCCGTGCCGTGGGGCTGGTGTACCCATGCGAACAGGACTCCGCCCTTGATACGGATTCGTGGGGCGGCGCCATATTTGTACAGCTGCAGCATCGAGCCGCGTACTCGGTCGGTCAGAATTGCGGCCACGTCGCGGTGACGGGGGGAATACACGGTGTAGAACTCGCCGAATTGGCCCGCGCCGGTGGGGAAGAGCTGATCGGCGAACGAAATACCTTCCCACATCGGTTTCCAGACCGGATCGCCGGCGGTGGTGTGCGCCGTGGAAACCACCTCCATATCGGCGATCGCGCTGTTCAGCGCGGGAATCGCGATAGAGGTGTAGGTCCAGGTCCGGGTGGTGCGCGAGGTCCAGCCTTCCTGGGTTTGGGAGGTGTGGCTGCGGTAGGTCACGAACGGCAGCGTGGTATCCACGCCGGGGACTTCCACCTGGCCGTGCACCGGCACCGTGTTCTTTCCGCCGTTGAGGTGATACGGGCCCAAACCCAATGGCTTGTGGTCGGATTCCCATGTCGGTGTCGGCCACCCGGGCGAGCCTCCCACCTTGGCGGTCACGGCTTGTTGGTGTTTGAAGGTGGAGGACTTTTCCACCACCACGCTGGCCACTATCAACAGTGCGACGACGACCAAGATCCCGATAATGACAGCCAACTCACAACCCTTCATCGACGGAGTGTGCGCACTCCCCCAATAGTGAAGCTTCCGGTCGGACAGGCGGTTTCATCGAAACGCCATCAGGATCCCATCCCCCACCTGGAAGCTTCCCCATCACACCGTGCCGTCGGGTTTCCGGCAAGTCGATTCCGGGACCTGGCGCACCACGAGGCGACGCTGATTTCCGCTTCCAGCCGGAATCGGCTGATAGCTGGTGTATTCGGTGAATCGTCAGCCCCCCGGTAGTGAGCGCGAGGTCGTGCCCGTCGTCGTTCGCAACTTCCGGTAGATCGGTGGAGACCAAGCCGCCGACGCCGGGCCCGGTCACGGGGGCGTTGTGATTCGGCGAGGCTACGGGCGCCTCGCCTGCTCCTGCTGTGGTGGGGTCGCGATCGTCCTAAGGGATGGTTAGGAAAACGCGGTGGCTCTTCTGTATGGGGTGTGTCGGCCGACACAGTGGGGGGCGAATGCGATGGGGCATTCGCAGCAGTAAGGAGAACCCCGTGAGTTGGACAGCGCCGGCCGGTGAGGGCCGGGTCATCGCGAATGTGTTGCGTGGCTCGATCGGCAACCTCGTCGAGTGGTACGACTGGTATGTCTATGCGGCATTCAGTGTGTATTTCGCCAAGACCTTCTTTCCCGATGGGGATGCCACGGCGCAATTGTTGTCTACCGCGGCAGTATTCGCGGTCGGATTCCTGATGCGACCGATCGGTGGGTGGGCGCTGGGACGTTACGCTGATCGGTTCGGGCGGCGGTCGGCGCTGACGCTGTCGGTGACGGTGATGGCGGCCGGATCGTTGTTGATCGCGGTGACTCCGAGTTATGCCTCGATCGGGTTGGCGGCGCCGGTGATCCTGCTGCTGGCGCGACTGCTGCAGGGGTTGTCGGTGGGTGGTGAATATGCCACCAGCGCAACGTATCTCTCGGAGGTGGCTTCGGCGGGGCGGCGTGGGTTCTACTCCAGCTTCCAGTATGTGACGCTGGTCGCGGGGCAGTTGATCGCGCTCGGGGTGCAGATCGTGTTGCAGCAGGTGCTGAGCTCGGCGCAGATGTCGATGTGGGGGTGGCGGATTCCGTTCCTGATCGGCGCGGCCGGGGCGCTGATCGTGATGTGGTTGCGCCGCGGTATGGATGAATCCGCCTCGTTCCGCAGTGAATCCGGTGCGGCGCAATCGAACTCGAGTCACGGTTCGTTGCGGGCGCTGCTGGCGTATCCGCGTGAATGCCTGCTGGTGGTGGGTCTGACCATCGGCGGCACGGTGGCGTTCTACACCTACACCACCTATATGCAGAAATACATGGTCAACACCTCCGGCATTTCGAAGTCGACGGTGGCGTGGATCAACTTCGTGGCGTTGCTGGTGTTCGTGGTGTTGCAACCGATCGCGGGTGCGCTCTCCGATCGGATCGGCCGGCGCAAGTTGCTGATCGGATTCGGGGTGGCGGGCACGCTGTGCACCGTCCCGATCATGACAATGCTCGGTGACACCCGAAACCCCTACGCGGCGTTCGCGCTGATGCTGGCGGCGCTGGTCATCATCACCGGCTACACCTCCATCAATGCGATCGTGAAGGCCGAACTGTTCCCCACCCGCATCCGAGCTCTCGGTGTCGGCCTGCCCTATGCGCTCACCGTTGCCATCTTCGGCGGCACCGCGGAGATGATCGCCCTCGCCCTGAAGAAGGCCGGGCACGAATCGGTGTACTTCTGGTACGTCTCGGCGTGCGTGCTGGTTTCGCTGCTCACCTACTTCTTCATGCGCGAAACCTCCGCCGACTCCACCATCGATGCCGAGGCCGCCGATACCGACCCGGGCCAGCCCGAGAACCAGTCGGTTTCCTATGCAGGAGAGAATCGCCCTCATGCGGTTGGCAGTGGTCGAGGATGACGACGGAGTAGGTGATGCCCTGATCGAGGCGTTCGGGGTCCGGGGACATCACGCGGTGCGGATGCGCCGCGGCGCCGATCTGCTGACCGCGCACCGCGGCTTCGATGCCGTCGTCCTGGACCTCGGACTGCCCGACGCGGACGGGCTGACCGTTTTGCGGCGGCTGCGCGAGGTCAGCACGGTGCCGGTGGTCATCCTGACCGCACGCAGCGACGAACGCTCCATCGTGCGCGGACTGCGCGGCGGCGCCGACGACTACGTGGTCAAACCGCCGCGCATCGCCGAACTGCTCGCCCGCATCGAGAACGTCACCCGCCGCGCCACCCCACCCGCACCGGCCACCACGGCGCATACGGTGCACACCGGGGACGTCCTGGTCGATCTGGCTGCCCGCCGCGTCGATGTCGGCGGAGTCGAGATACCGCTCACACCAAAGGAATTCGAGCTGGTACGGGTACTGGTGGAACGACCCGGGGCGGCGGTGAGCCGCCAGCAGCTGATGGACCGGATCTGGGGTGACGCGTTCGTGGCGGTATCGCGATCGCTGGATGTGCACATGACCGGGCTGCGCGCCAAACTCGACCGGCCCGGACTGATCACCACCATCCGTGGCTACGGCTACCGGTGGGGTACCTGACCGCATGCGCCGCCGCCTGCTCATTGCCTTGACCGTGTTCTCCACCCTGGCCGTCTTCGCCTTCGCGGTGCCGCTGTGCCTGACCGCCGCCACCAGCCGCACCCAGCAATTCGTGCTGGCTCGCACCGGCGACGCCGACCGCTTCGCCGGCCTCGCGGTCACCGCCGACCGGCTCGGTGACAATCGTGCGCTGAGTGTGGAGGTCGACCGCTATCGCGACCTGTACGGCGAATCGGTGCTGCTGGTCGATGCGCGCGGGACCCCGATCGTCAATGCGGGCGTCGACACCGCCGATACGGCCGTGGCCGCCGCGCTGGCCGCGGCGCGCCGGAATCAACGTCCCGCGCCGGTGACGCGGCTGCTGCCGTGGAGTCCGCACACGGTGCTCATCGCCCGCCCGGTCGGCTCGGACACGCATGTCCAGGGTGCGGTCCTGATCACCGCTTCCACTGCTGCGGCACGCAGCGATATCACCGGGGTGTGGACGATCGTCGCGGTCGGGGCACTGGTCGCCATGGCCGTGTTCACCGCACTCGCGCTGGTGTTGTCGCGGTGGGTGCTGCGGCCACTGGCCGGATTGTCCGGCGCGGTCGCCGAACTCACCGCCACCCTGCCCAAACCGCGCGGTGGCACGCCGGTCACGCGCCGCCACGGCGGACCCGCGGAACTGCGCGCGGTGGCCGAATCCTTCGACTCCATGGCCGCGGCCGTGCGCGATTCCGCGCTCGCGCAACGCCGCCTCGTCGACGACACCGCGCACGCCATGCGAAACCCGCTGGCCGCCTTGACCATTCGACTCGACTCACTCGAACCCGCCATCCCCGAGCGGGCCGCGCCGACCTTCCGGGGTGCGACCCGGGAGGTGGAGCGGCTCACCGGGCTGCTCGATGGGCTGCTCACCCTCGCCGTCGCCGAAGGCACCGACTTCGACCCGGCCACGGTCCCGGCGGGCGAACACTGCGATGCGGTGCAGGTCGTCAAGGATCGAATCGATGCCTGGCGCAACGCCTTCGAAGCCGCAGGTATGACCCTCATCCAGGTCGCGGACTACCCGCCCCCGGTAACTGCGGCGGGCGCCCACGACGCCGGCCGGTCCGGCCCGAACGCGCCGTCATCGGGGAACCCGCGCGCCGAGGCCGCCATCTCCGCCGACGCCCTGGCTCAAATCCTGGACGTGCCGCTGAGCAACGCCTGCCGCTATGCCGGGCCTGCCGCCGCCACCCGCATCACCGTCACCGCCAGCTCCGGGGAGGTCATCCTCACCATCGCGGACAATGGAACCGGCGTCGCCCCGGGCGAACTCGATCAACTCACCACCCGCTTCTTCCGCGGCGCGTCGGCCGCCGATGTCGGCGGTTCCGGGCTGGGCCTGCCTATCGCTGCGGCCCTGGTGAACGCCCGCCACGGCAGCCTCGCCGTGGAAGCCGTTGCCCCGCAGGGCTTGGCGGTCATCATCCGGCTGCCCGCGGCAGATATACCTGCCCCGTTGTCATGGGATGCTTCGTGACCGGCCGCCGCGACGGGCAGGACTTCGTGCTCGACGTGCCGCACCGCTCCTGTCGCTGCTCGCGCCGGAATCTGCTGCGCGGCGCCGCCGTACTCGTCGCCGGGCTGGCGCTGCCTGCGGGCGCAGTCGGGTGCGGGCGGGGGAGCGGTGACACCACGGTCCGGCTCGCGGCGGGCGAGGCGGGCGGCTTCTATCACGCCTTCGCGCTGTTGCTGGCCCGCGCGGCGGCCGCATCCGGCCTGCACATCGACGTGATCGAGACGGCTGGATCGGTGGACAACTTGGCCATGCTGTCCCGCGGCGCCGCCGATACCGCACTGGTACTGGCCGATTCGCTCGCCGAGGACCCCGACCGTCCCCCGGCGATCGGCCGCGTCTACGAGAACTACCTGCAACTCGCGGTGGCCCCCGCCGGCCCCCGCCACTCGGTGAGCGACCTGCGCGGCGCCCGCATCAATCTCGGCGCGGCCGGCTCGGGCGCCGCCGGGATCGGCGAAAAACTGCTCGCCGCAGCCGATCTCGCACCCACCGACGTCACCCGCACCCACCTGCCACTACGCGAAGCGGTCACCGCGGTCACCGAAGGCCGCCTCGATGCGCTCCTGTGGGCGGGCGGAGTCCCCACCGCCGCCCTCGAATCGCTGCGCCTACTGGACCTGGACCCCCTCGCCGCGACCATGCGCGACCGCTTCGGCTACCTCTACGACCCGGTCCTCATCCCCGCCGGCACCTACCCCGGCGCCCCGGCCGTCCACACCATCGGCGTCGCCAACCTCCTCGTCGCCGCCCCCACCCTCCCCGACCCCACCGTCACCACCCTCACCGAAGTCCTCCTCACCCACCCCGATGCCCTCGTCCCCGCCGAGGCCGCAGGCACCCAATTCCTCGACGCCCGCTCCCTCATCGGCACCGGCACGGTCCCCTTACACCCCGGCGCGGCCGCCGCCTACCGCCGCCACCACGGCTGAGAAGCAGGTTCGGCTCGGATTCTGGTCAGGCGCAGCAGGGCGGGCTACGCGCATGCGGTGTTGAACTTGGCGATCGCCGCGTTCATGTCGGTCACATTGTCGTCCAGCAGGCTTTTCGCGAAGGCCGTGATGGCGTCCCGGTCCGGGCCGCTGGCGTTGACCGCGAGCAGCTTGTTGGCGAGATCCTTCTGAGCCGCGTCGTCCAGGGTTCCATTGTTCGCGGTGTTCGCGGCGTTGATGAGGTCCACGGCGGTGCTGCATGCGGTCGACTGAGCTGCCGCGGTGCCCGTCGGCAGGGTCAGCAGCGCGGTGGTGACGGCGACCGCGGCGAGGGCGCTGGGCAGGAACTTACGCATTTTGGATACTCCCGATTTCCCGTTGTGTGCTTGCGAGAAGCGAGCATGCCGGGGCGATCGTGAACGTTTCGTGAACGCCTCAGCCGTCGATTTCCTGGACGAGCTGTTCGCAGATCTCGTGGGTGCGGAGTGCGTCCCGGGCGTCGAGCCGCTTCCCGGTGCGGACCGCGTCGAGGAAGTGATCGACTGCTTGCTGGATGCCGCGCCGGCTGCCGACCGGAGTCCAGTCACCGCGCGGGTGCGCGGTCGCGGCGCCGTCGGAGTATTCGATGCTGTCGCCGAGGTTGACGACCTTGTATTTGCCGTTCCCGCCGGAGATTTCGAGGATCTCCTCGGTGATGCCGCTGCACCTGTTCATGATTCCGAGGGCGGTGACGCCGTCCCCGGACAGTTGCAGGACGATGTGCTCGAGTTCCCCGCTGTCGGGAGACCTGCGAAAATGCGTCCGGACCTCGGTGATATTGCCGGGCACCAGGAATCGCAGCGTGTCCACGACATGGATGAAGTCGTCGTAGACGAAGGTGCGCGCGATCTCCGGTTGCCCGAATCGGTTCTTCTGCAACACGATCAGCGATCCACCACGGCGCGCCGCCTCGGTATAGGCCGGGGCGTACCGGCGGTTGAAGCCGACCATGAGGCTGCGCTCCCGGCTTTCGGCCAGCTCCACCAACCGGCGCGAACCCGCCAAGGTGTAGTCGAGCGGTTTGTCGACGTAGACGTCGATCCCCGCGTGCAGCAGGGCCTCGACCAATTCGACGTGCGCGCTGGTGGCCGCGTGCACGAAGGCCGCGCGCACCCCGGCGCTCAGCACACTGTCCAGCGTGGAATGCCGGTTCGGCAGCCGGTATCGGTCCGCGACGCGATCCAGCCGTTCCCGATTGCGGGTCATGAGGTGGATATCCAGTCCCGGCTCGGCCGCCAGCACCGGCAGGTAGGCCTTCTCCGCAATGTCACCCAGCCCGATCACCGCGACCGGCAGTAGTCCGCTCTCCATGCGGGCCAGCCTGTCATGCCGCGACCGGGACGATCAAGATCACCCGAAAGCGCGTATCTCCCCGGTTAGGCTTTCGGGGTGCTGTTCGTTCGGGTGCTGGGCCCGATTGAGGTTGAAGCGGACGGCCGCACCATAGATCTGGGTGGGCCGGTGCCGCGACGGTTGCTGGCGGCCTTGTCGGTGACGGTCGGTGTTCCGGTTTCCGATGCGGTGTTGTCGGAGTTGGTGTGGGGTGGGGATCGTCCGCGGCAGTCGTTGGGTACGTTGCGGGTCGTCGCCTCACGGCTGCGTTCGGCGCTGGGACCGGATGGTCGAGAGCTTTTGCAGCGGAACGGGTCCGGATATCTTCTGGTGGTGCCGCCGGACCGGACCGATCGTGGCAGGTTCACCGGTCTGGTGACCGACGGGGTGCGGTTGCTGGCCGCCCGCGATGCCGAACGAGGTGGGCGGCTGCTGCAGCAGGCGCTCGAGCTGTGGCGAGGTGAGCCGTGGCCGGAGCTGGACCAGGCCCAAGCTCACGGGCCCGCGGCCGAGCGAACCCGGCTCCGGGAGTTGCGTGATGTCGCGGTGGAGGAACTGCAGGCAGCGCGGCTGGCCTGCGGTGAGACCGCGGCGGCGGTAGCGGACCTGAGCGAGGCGGTGACCGAAGCGCCGTTCCGGGAGCGTCGCTGGGAGTTGCTCGCCCTGGGCCTCTATCGCAGCGGCCGCCAGGCGCAGGCGCTGGCCGAGCTGCGGCGGGTACGGGAGCTTCTGGTCGAGGAGCTCGGCGTCGAATCGGGCCCGGCGCTGCGTGATCTGGAGCGGCGCATGCTCGATCACGATCCCGGCCTGCTCCTGGTGGAATCACCGCACTCGCATACGGTCACCCCGCCCCGGCCGCAGCAGTCTATCGGTCGTCCGTTGTCGGCATTCGTCGGCCGCCGCCACGAAATGGGTTTGCTGGCAAACCTTTCGAACGAGCGCCGCATGGTCACCCTGGTCGGCCCCGCCGGCGTCGGCAAGACCCGATTGGCAGTCGAATACTGTACGGCGCAAGTGGATTCGATGGATCGATGGCTGGTGCGGCTGGGCGATGTGCATGACGGCGACGGCGCGGCGACCGCGATCGCCGCAGCGCTCGGGCTGGTCGATCTCACCGGAAGCGTGCTGCCCCTGGTATGCCGGGCGCTGACCATGCAGCCCGGATTGCTGGTACTCGACAATTGCGAGCATCTCATCGAGCCGATCGCCGAACTGAGCATGATGCTGCTCGCGAACTGCCCGGACCTGCGCATTCTGGCCACCGGTCGGCAGCCGCTGGGCATCGACGGCGAACAGGTACTGGTCGTCGAGCCACTGCCGACCCGCGCCGCGGACGGCACCGACGGCGCCGCGATGGAGCTGCTGATCGACAGGGTGCGGTCCGCTCGCCCGGGCTGGCAGCCTACCGGCGACGATCGGGACGCCGCGCGTGAGATCTGCGCGACGGTGGACGGGCTGCCCCTGGCCATCGAGCTGGCTGCCGCACGTGAACGCGCCTTCGGCCTGACGGGCATCGCCACCCACATTCGCGACCGGCTCGATGTACTCGGCCCCACGCCGCGCGGATCGCTGTCGCGGCACGCCAGTCTGCAGGCGGCGATCGGCTGGAGCGTCGATCATCTCGGGGCGGCCGATCGCGCGATGTTGTTGCGGCTGTGGCCTTTCGAAGGAGGGTTCGACTGGCACGCCGCCGACGCGGTGCAACCGGACGGCCTCGGCACCGGGGTACTCGCCACCTTGGCGTCGCTGCTCGACCGCTCGGTCATCACCACCGATCCCACCGTCTCGGGTACGACGCGGTATCGATTGCTGGAAACCATCCGCCGATACTGCCGCGAGACCGACGCCGATCCGGACGCGACGGTGGCCGCCCACGCCCGCTGGGTGCGCACGTTCGTCGCCGACCAATCGGCGCTGCTGACCGGGCATCGTGCCGGACCCGCCTACCGCGTCCTGGCGGCCGAACTGCCGAACATCCGGGCCGGGATCGCCTACGACCTCACCCACCACCCCGCCGCTGCGTTGCGCACAACGGCCGCACTGCAATTCGCCTGGGGTGTGCTCGGAGTCCTGGCCGATGGCCGCAATCTCATACGTGCCGCACTCGACGCCGCGCCGGACGCCGCGGTCCCGGATCGCGCGAACGGGCTGCTCGCCCTGTCGATCGTGTCGTTCCACGCGGGGAACCCCGGTGAAGCACTGGCCCGCGCCGAGGCCGCGATGGCGCTGCTCGGCGGCCCGCGGGACGAGCGCGCATTGTGGTTGTACGCCTTGATGTATCGGGCCCTGGCCTTGACCGCGCTCGGTGACCCGCTCGCCACCCGGACTGCCGTGGATCAACTCATGGCGGAAGTAGACCGTGGTCCCACCCCCGATTGGATCCGTGGCTGCGCCCAATTCGGGCAGGGCACCGCGCTGTTGCTGGAAGGCCGCCGCACGGAGGCGATGGACTGGCTGCGGACCGCGCGGGACCTCAGTGCCGACTGCGGCCACCTCTGGTGTCAGGGCATGGCCGATGTGGTGCTGGCCTGGTCGACCCTGGCCGAACCGGACGATGACGGAACCGCCGCACTGATCGCCGTCGACCGTGCCCTGGAAGTCTTCGCGCGGCAGTCGAACATCTCCGATGCGCTGGGTGCGATGTATGCCGGGGCCTACGCCCTCGTGGTGCGGGGCTCGCTGGAGCAAGCGGTCCGGCTGCATGCGGCGGCGGAATTCCATTCCGAGCGCGTCGGTGCGGATCCGCGGCGCTACGCACAATTCGCCGACCCCGCCATCGCCGACCGGGTGGATCGGCTGGTGTCCGCCGCGAACCATCGGGCCGCGCAGGCGGAAGGGCGCCGGATGAGCTGGGCCGCAATGGTCACGTTGATAGGCGAGGCCGCACAGCGCACGGATTGACGGTGGACGCCGCGCGGTGCCGCGGCCGGCTGTAGCAGAATTGAAACGCGTGCGCGTGATAGTCGTCCGAGTCGCCGACCGGCGGCATATCCACCGACTCCGTGGCGAGGAACCTATCCATGTCGCACACCAACCTCGACATCATCGCGCAGGTCTACCATGCGTTCGACACTCGCGACTTCGGCGTGATCCCGCGTCTGTTCGATCCCGGCATCGAAATCCATCAGACCGCCGAATTGCCTTGGGGTGGAATCTATCGCGGCCACGAGGGCGCGATCGAATTCTTCACCACCTTGCTGGCGGCGATCGACAGCAAGGTCAGCTCCGAGTACCTGTTCGCCGCCGGTGAGGATGTCGTGCAGATCGGGCGCACGGCCGGTACCACCCGGTCCGGAGGTGTCCCGTTCGATGTCCCCGAGGTGCATGTCTGGCATCTGCGTGCCGGACGGGTCGTCGGCTACGACGCCTATATCGATACCCCGGTGCTGCTGGCCGCGCTGGAGGTGGCGCAGTGACCACCTTCGACCTGTCCGCCGAGACGACAGTCGAGCGGCCCGCCTCGATCGTCTGGGCATTGCTCGCCGATTACGCGAACGACACCGTCTGGCGCACCGGCGTTGTCGCCATGACCGCCGACCCGCCCGGCATCGTCACCGCCGGAGCCAGGACGCTCGAACAACTCCGGTTCGCCGGGCGAACGTGGCACAACGTCGGTGAGGTCCTGGCTGTCGAGCCCGGCACCCGAATGGCTTGGCGAACCACCTCCGGCGCCGATGCGCAGGGCACGCGCACGGTGACGCCGCTGTCCGCCGAGCGGTGCCGGGTCCACCTCGAACTGCATGTCACACCGCACGGCATGCAACGGCCGATCGGGCGATTGCTGGCTCGCATGCTGCAACGCAACCTCGACCGCGACGTCACCGCATTGCGTGAGCTGGCCGAGCGGCCCAGCGTCCGGACCGGCCGTCAAAGCCTGCCGTAGACCGAAGAAATGGTTGCGCTCACCGGTGATTCGCGGGGGTGAGTCCGCGGACCAGATCGATGCCGCGCCCGAGGTTGTCGAGGCGCGCGGCCAGGGTGTCGCCGGCGGGGTAGAGGCGGACGGTGTCGACGCCGGTGTCCTGCCAGGTGCGGAGGCGGTCGCGGACCATGTCTTCGGTGCCGATGAGAGTGGTGGCGAGGACCATTTCATCGGTGATGAGGGCGGTGGCGCCTGCCCGGTCGCCGCGTTGCCAGTGCTCATGGACCTGGGCGGCGACGTCGGCCCAGCCTTGGCGGCTGTAGGCATTGTTGTAGTAGTTGGTGGATCCGGAACCCATGCCGCCCAAGGAGAAAGCCAATTCCAGCTTGCGGCTGCCCAGGACCTCGGCCAGTTGTGCCTCGTCGGCGACGATATTGATCTCCGCGCCCTGGCAGACGTCGAGGTCGGCGCGGGTGCGGCCGGCGCGGGTGAGACCGGCGTCGAGATGGTCGAAATAGGCTTGCGCGCCTTCGGGAACGAAGCTGGTGCCCAGCCAGCCGTCGGCGATCTCGCCGGTCAGTTCCAGCATCTTCGGCGACAGGGTGGCGAGGTAGATCGGGACGCTGTCGGGCTGGATGCTCAATCGCATCGGCCGGCTCTCGCCGCCAGGGCGCGGGATGGTGAATTGCTCGCCCTGGTAGGTGATCTTCTCACCGGTGAAGACGCTGCGGATGATCTCCACGGTTTCGCGCATGCGGGTCAGCGGACGCGCGAAGGGGACTCCGTGCAGACCCTCGATGACCTGCGGGCCCGAGGCGCCCAGGCCGAGCAGGAATCGGCCCTCGGACAGCAGGTTCAGGGTCATGGCGGTCTGTGCGATGGTGACGGGGGAGCGGGTGCCGAGCTGGATCACGCCCGAACCCAGCAGGATTCGCTCGGTGCGGGCGGCGAGGAAGCCCAGCGGTGACGGGGCGTCGGTGCCCCACGCCTCGGCCACCCAGCAGACGTCGAGGCCGAGACGTTCGGCCTCGACGACGAATTCGGTGATATCGCGCCAGTTGCCCGCGGAGCCTTCGATCGTTGTGGCGGTGCGCATTACGCCTCCCGTTCCAAGAGCTCGCGGATTGCCTCGAGGTTGGCCTTGATACCGGTCTCGAACTCGCGCAGGCGGACGAACACGATCTTCTGTTCCTTGTCCGGCATGGCGTCGATGGCGAAGCTGAGACCCGAGCGCGCCGGGCCCATCCGGGTCCACTGCTCCAGCACGGTACCCGTGCCTTCGGGGCGCAGCGTGAAACGCCAGGTGCTGGAGGGATGTTCGGGATCGCCGATCGCCCAGGCGAAGCTGCGCGGCGGGTCGTACTCGACGACCGTGCTGATCGTCTCCCAGTTACCCAGTGCCTCGTGCGCATTGCGGCCGCTGAACCGGGCGCCGAGCGCGGGCCCGGTGGCCTCGTCGAGCCAGTGGACCTCTTGCAGCTCGGCACTGAGCCGGGGCATGAGGCCGATATCGCTCACACAGTCCCACACGCGCTCGGGCGCTGCCTCGATGTATGCCTGCGCCGACACCGTCGGCGTATCGGCGTAGACCTGGCCGGTCCACTCCATTGCGGACTCCTTCTCTCGACTACCACCATAGTTGCGTAGATAGACTTACCAGCACAAGCCCCTGTTCGATAGGATTGCGGCATGAAGCGCACCTCGTTCGCGAACTGGCCCTGCTCGGTGGCCCGGACCATGGACCTGCTGGGCGACTGGTGGACCCCGCTGGTATTGCGCGAGGCCTTCTACGGCGTCCGCCGGTTCGACGAGTTCCAGCGCGAGCTCGGCATTGCCCGCAATACCCTCGCCGAACGACTACGCCGCCTCGTGGACGCGGGACTGCTCGAGAAACACGTCTACGAAACCGTGCCCGTCCGCCACGAATACCTGCTCACCGAGTCCGGCCGGGATTTCTACGGCGTGATCGCCGCCATGACCACCTGGGGTGACCGCTGGCTCGCGGGCGAGGCCGGACCACCCATCATCGGCCACCACGAGACCTGCGGGCACGACGGCCAAGCGGAAGTGGTGTGCTCCCACTGCAAACAACCACTGGAAGCCGGTACGGTCACGCCGCGCCCCGGCCCCGGGTATCCGCGAAAACTACTGTTACGACCCGATGTTCGGCGCCGATTCGGGCTCGACGAAATATCGGACGAGCGCTAGCGGACGTGGAACGAGGACCGGTATCTGTTCGGGGACACACCGGCGATGCGTTTGAATCGGTCGCGGAAGGCGGTGGGGGAGCCGAATCCGGCGAGGGCGGCGACCCGGTCCACCGAGTGGTCGGTGTTCTCCAGTAGGTGCTGGGCGCGGCGGACGCGGGCGCGCAGCAGCCACTGTAAAGGCGTGGTGCCCAGCTGTTCCCGGAAGCGGCGGCTGAAGGTGCGTTCGCTCATGCCGGCGCGGGCGGCCATCTCGGCGAGGGTCAGGTCATCGTCGAGATGGTCCTCGATCCAGGCGCACACCAGTTCCAGGTGTGAGCCGGCGGGTGTGGGCGGCTGGTCGTGCACGACGAATTGGGCTTGCCCGCCTTCGCGTTCCAGCGGCATGACCGCCATGCGGGCGGCGTCGGCGGCCACCGCGGAACCGAAGTCGCGGCGCACCATGTGCAGGCACAGGTCGAGTCCCGCGGCGGCGCCCGCCGAGGTGAGGATGGCGCCGTTGTCGACGTAGAGGACATCGGGTTTCACGTCGATGGCGGGATAGGCGCGTGCGAGATGATCCGCGGCGAGCCAATGTGTGGTCGCCGCCAGGCCGTCGAGGAGTCCGGCCTCGGCGAGAGTGAAGGCGCCGGTGCAGATGGAGGCGATGCGGGCGCCCTGGCGGGCTGCCGCGCGCAGCGCCTGCACTATCGGTTCCGGTTCGGGCACAGCGATTTCCGATCGCCCCGGGACGATGATGGTGTCGGCGGTGGCCAGGGCGTCGAGGGGCCAGGGCGGGCGCAGCGCGAAGGCCCCGGCATCCACTTCCGTGCTCGGTCCGCAGACGCGGACGCGATAGGGGTTGCGGCCGTCGGGCAGCCGCGCGCGGCCGAAGACCTCGAGCGGAACGGCCAGATCGAAGGCGACCACCCGATCGAGGGCCAAGACGGCGACGGTGTGCACAAGGGGCACTATAGGCGGATTCTCGCCAAGGACGCGACCTGGATGTTTAGCTCACTGTGAGCTGAAACACGATGTCATCGGCGGTGGCGAGAATCAGTTGATCTTTGTCATTCCAGCCTCTGGGCGGCCGGGACGAGTGGCTCTAGCCTCGGTCCGGTGACGAAAGCCCTTCTCGCCATTCATGTGCTGGCGGCGATCATTGCCATCGGCCCGGTCACAGTGGCCGCCAGCATGTATCCGGCCGCCGCGCGGCATGCCACCGGAGTGGACGCGTCCTTGGAGACAGTCCGTGTCCTGCATCGCATCTGCCGCGTCTACGCCTTTCTCGGCCTGGTGGTGCCGGTCGTCGGTTTCGGGTTGGCGCAGAGCATGAATGTGCTAGGCAGTGCGTGGGTGATCACGTCCATCGTGCTCACCGTGGCGGCCGCCCTCATCCTGGGCCTGCTGATACTGCCCGCCCAGGACGCGGTGCTCACCACCCTCACCGGTGCCCGCACGGCGGGCGTCGCGGTTCCCGACCTGCCCACCGCGGCGCGGCTCGCCATGCTGACCGGCATCTTCAACCTGTTGTGGGCGACCGTAACCATCCTGATGATCGTGCGCCCGGGCTCCACAACCGGCGTCTGAGGATCAGTAGTAGTGCCGCCGCCCGCCGATGGCCCGGCCGGTCGCGCCCAGTAGCGCCAGGCCCGCGCCCACGATCAGCAAAATCACCCCGAGCACGACGAGAACATGGAAGCCGACGACAAAGCCGACTACGAGCAAAATGAGGCCGAGGATGATCACGGCAACTCCCTTGTAGTGCTGAAACTGACGTTCCCGCCATTCCCCCTCCGCACCGATTCAAACGGACCCACCAAATGACATGATCAACCCCGCAGCACGGTATCGGTAGCTGGGAGGGTGCAAGACATGTCGTCGATTCCCGAATGGGCACAGCAGATTTCACACGGCGTCCGCATCGACTGGGGCGCGGCAGGTGCGCAGGCCATCGGTCCCGGCAGCGCGGCGCTCGTCGTGATCGACGTACTGTCCTTCACGACCGCAGTCTCGGTGGCAGTCGAAGCGGGCACCCAGGTGCTCCCATATCCCTCCCGCGAGCGATCGGCCGTGGATTTCGCGGCGGCGCATGCCGCGGAACTGGCGGTGGGACGGCGAGCGGTATCCGCCGAACAGCCGTGGTCACTGTCCCCGGCGGCCTTGCGGCGGGCTCCGGCTCCGGCTCGGCTGGTACTGCCCTCACCGAACGGCTCCGCGATTTCGGCCGCGGCGCACGGGATTCCGGTCATCGCGGCCTGCCTGCGCAATGCCGCGGCGGTGGCCGCCTGGATCGTGGGGCAGGGCTGGGGGACCGCCGAACGGCCCGTCTCGGTGATCGCCGCCGGTGAGCACTGGCCGGGCCGGGACGTCCTGCGTCCCGCGGTCGAGGACTACCTCGGGGCGGGTGCGGTCATCACCGCCCTCGCCGAGCGCGGCGCGGGGCCGCTGTCCCCGGAAGCGCTGGCGGCAAAGGCTTGCTATGACGGGTGTGGCGATATCGCGGGGTTGATCGGGGACTGTGCGTCGGGGCGGGAGTTGCGGAGTCAGGGGTTTGCTGATGATGTTGCGGTGGCTGTCGAGGTCGGTGGCAGTGAAAGTGTTCCGGTTCTGGTTGACGGGGCCTTTGGGGATGCGGGCTGAAACCGGTTGGTGTGTTTATACTTTGTCGCCGGAAGTCTTCGGTTCGTTCAATCATCTTCGTGCTATTCCCCGGCCGGCGGTCGGGTGGCTCTGTCTTATCCACAGCAGCGGGACTACGGAGGTAACGGATGAGTGGCATCGGACTCACCTCGAGTCGGCACCAGTACGAATACGTGGGGGAGTTGCTGGAACGCAGAGCGGGCGCTCACAGAGCGGGCGAATACAGAGCCACCCAGGATTATCCGCACGACCGCGGGATTTCCTACACTCGCGAGAATCTCGACTTCCTGAAATACATCCGCAAGGTGATTTTCCCCGGCGGATGTCTCCCGCTTCCCGACAGGACTGTCTTCGATGGCGTCGAACAATTCGCCGAGGCGGCCGGATTCGATGTCATCCAGTTCACGTGTGCGAAGTAGCCGGCAGGCCCGCCCCCTCTACCGGTGGAATGCCGAGAAGAGCGATGCGGTCGATCACCGCGGGATTCGCGAGACTTTCACACACCTGAAGCGTACTGAGCACAGCTGAGATCAGGCCCGGGCCTGGATGGCGGTCAGGGTGGCGGCCGCGACCTCGGCGGGCGGCGGCCCGATCTCGATGCTCACCACATCGTGCTCGTCCGTCGCCGGTGCTTCCAAGGTGTCCAGCTGAGAATCCAGCAGACCCGGTGGCATGAAGTGATCCATGCGCGCAGTGAGGCGGTGCTGCAACAGCTCTCGTGAACCGGTGAGGTGCACGAAGGTCAGCACCGCCTCCGGATGCCCGGTCATGGCCTGCCGCAGGATGTCCCGATAGGAATGCTTGAGCGCCGAGCAGGTGACCAGGCCGGAGCGCCCCGCGGTCACCTCGCCCGACATCCAGCGCGCGATCGCTTCCAGCCAGGGCCGGCGATCGGCGTCGGTGAGGGCATGGCCCGCATGCATTTTGGCGATATTCGCCGGCGGGTGCAGATCATCGCCCTCGAGCAGATCCCAGCCCAGCCGGGTGGCGAGGATCCCCGCGACCGTGGACTTCCCGGACCCGGATACGCCCATGAGCACCACGATCTGCGGACGAGCAGCAGTCTCCGACGACACCGGACCTCCTAGACGATCACGCTGAGCGCCAGCACACCGGCCAGGCCCGCGAGGGAAATCATGCATTCCATGACGGTCCAGGATTTCAGGGTCTGCACCACGTTGATGCGCAGGTACTCCTTCACCATCCAGAACCCGGCATCGTTCACATGCGACAGGAACAGCGAGCCCGCGCCGATGGCCAGCACCATCAGCGACACATGGGAATTGGTGAGGCTCGCGGCCACCGGCGCGAGAATGCCGGAGGCGGTCACGGTCGCGACGGTAGCCGAACCGGTGGCGACCCGGATGAGCGCGGCCACGAACCAGGCCAGCAACAAGACCGGCAGGCTGCTGTCGCGAATGGCATCGGCGATGGTGTCGGCGATCCCGGTATCGACGAGCACCTGCTTGAAACCGCCGCCCGCGCCGACGATCAGCAGAATGCCCGCGATCGGCGGCAGGGCATTGCTCATGGTGGCGGACACGGCTTCCCGGGTCATGCGCCCGCCGCGGCCGAGCACGATCATGCCGACGATGAGCGCGATACCCAGCGCGACCGGCGGCGTGCCGAGCACATCGAGGACCTTCTTCAGCTCGCCGCCGGATTTCGGCGACACCACATCGACGACCGCGCTGCCGAGCATGAGCACCACCGGCAACAGGATGGTGGCCAGCGTAGCGGTGAAGCTGGGCCGCGGCTTCGTCTCCTTTTCGCGGTCCTGCTCGGCCTGATCGGGCGCCGAGAACAGTTCGGGCACCGGCACATTCACCCAGCGGGCGGCGAGCTTGCCGAACAGCGGCCCGGCCAGGATCACCGTCGGTACGGCCACGAGCACGCCCAGTCCGAGCGTGAGGCCCAGGTCGGCCTTCAACGCGGCCACCGCGACGAGCGGTCCGGGATGCGGCGGCACCAGCCCGTGCATGGCGGACAGTCCCGCCAGCGCCGGGATCGCGATCGACATCAGCGGCCGTCGCGAGCGGGTGGCGACCAGCAGGATGACCGGCATCAGCAGCACCACGCCGATCTCGAAGAACATGGGCAGCCCGATGATCGCGCCCACCAGGCCCATCACCCAGGGCAGCGCCCGCGGCCCGGCGCGGCCCACGAGGGTGTCGACGATCTGATCGGCGCCGCCGGAATCGGCGAGCAGTTTGCCGAACATGGCGCCGAAGCCGATGAGGATGCCGACGCTGCCCATCGTGGCGCCGAAGCCCTTGATGAAGGAGGCCACGGTATCGGCCGCGCCGAGCTTGGCGATCAGGCCCACGGTGACCGCGCCGATGGCCAGCGCCAGGAACGGATGCAGTTTCAGCCACGTGATGAGGGCGACGATCAGGGCGATGCCGATGAGCGCCGCGGTGATGAGCTGGGCATTGCCGGCGTGCGGCAGGGCCTTGTCGGCCAGGCTCGGCAGGGCGAGCGGGGTGATGTAGTGCATGACGCTTCTTCGAGTCGGGGTGGAGTGATCCACGGCACTATGTCCGAATATGGAGGACTATATCAAGCCGATCGAAGAATAAGTACTACGTATTGAGCAGGCCGCGACCATACATACGCCGAGTGTGTGAGACTGAACCCATGGTCGAGGGCGCCGACACACGGCAACTGCACGAATCGGTACTGGACCGTCTGGGCTTCGACATCACCAGCGGTGCCATCCCGGCCGCCGCGCGCATCTCCTCCGAGGAGATCTCCGAACGCTTCGGCGTCTCCCGCACGGTCGCCCGTGAAGTCGTGCGGGTCCTCGAATCGCTGGGCATGGTGAGCATCCGCCGCCGCGCCGGCATCACCGTGCTCGATCAGCGCCAATGGCAGGCCTTGGACCCCAAGGTGATTCGCTGGCGACTCGCCGGCCCCGAGCGCTTCGCTCAGCTCGCCTGGCTCGCCGAACTACGGTCGGGCGTCGAACCCCTGGCCGCCCGCCTGGCCGCCACCAATGCCACTCCCGACGAATGCGGCGCGCTCACCGCGGCTGTGGTGGGCATGTCCGCCACCGCCCGCGCCGCCAACAAGGCCGCCTATCTCGGCCACGATGTCGACTTCCACGCCACTCTCCTTGCCGCCTCGGGCAATCCGCTGCTGCAGGTCTTCGCCCCGATCGTGCGCGAGGTGCTGGCCGGCCGGACCGAACACGCCCTCATGCCCGAGCATGCCGATCCGGTCGCCGTCCAGCTGCACATCGACGTGGCGGCGGCGATCGGAGCCCGCGATGCCGCCGCCGCGGAGGCCGCCATGCGGGAGATAGTCCTCGAATCCGCAACGGCCGTGGCCGATCTGCAGACCGCGGTGCAGCCCGGTACGCAGCGCTGACGCCGCGTCAGATGGGCTGATACCCCGTCCCCGGCCCGCCGGTCGCGTCGATCGAGGAGAGGATCTGATCGATCGGCCGGTAATAGGTGGGGGAGTGAATGGGGAATGCGGCCGTCACACAAGGGATGTCGAGGGTGAGCGCGCCGTACCCGATGAGTCCGCCCTGCAGCATCCCCACGAGCCGGTCGCCCGAGGTGATCGGCCCACCGGAATCGCCATGGTTGGAACAGGTCTGGCCGAGATCGATGTCCTCGAGCGGCCCCCAGTTCACGCTGCAATTGAAACCGGTGGTGCGGCCGTCACTGCAAATCTGGGCGCCGGGTCCGGGCACGGGCGCGGTGCCCGCGATGGTGGTGGCCCCGATGGTGCGCACCGGCACCACCTTGTCCGGCTCGAATTCGATGACGGCGTAGTCGAGTCCGTCATCGGCGGCGGTGATGGTGCCGACGGGTCCGGCGAAGCGATCCTTCTCGGCGGAGACCAGGGTGCCCGCGGGACCGCAGTGCCCGGCCGTGAGGCCGACGAGGCGGCCCGCATTGTCATGGCCGATGGTGGTGAGCGAGCAGACGGAGTGATTGCTGAGGATGATGCCCGAGCCCCCGCCGAGTGTGACGGGGGTGGCCGCGTGTGCGGTGGCGGTGCCGACGAGAGTGGCGGCGCCGGCCGTCGCGGTAAGAGCGAGTACGGTGCGGAGCTTCATGATTCGGGTCACCAGTCCTGGACGATGCCGACCTGACCGCCGGGTGTGTACGGGTTCGAGGGGTCGAGCAGGAACAGTCCGACCGTGCCGCCCGGATGCGAGGCGGCTTCGCCGATGATCTGGGCGTCGGAGGCGAAGACCCCGTTCTCGTCGGCCGGGATGGTGGAGTCGTCCTCGAGCCAGATGACGTGTCCCTGTGGCGGTACCGCGGCGTCGATGAGGTTGGGAATCGGGCTGTTGGCGATCGCGGCGGTCTCTCCCGGGTTGAGCCAGACGCCCGTGGCTCCGAAGTCCGGATCCGAGACGGGCTGGAATGCGGCGGCGGTACCCGCGTCGAGCACGGTGAGGGCGGCGGCGGTGGCGACGAGGCCGGTGGCAGCGGTGAAGAGGGTACGGGTGCGCATGACGAGACTCCTTACGGATGGAAGATGTCACCTCGGGAATTGGGTGGCAGGTTTCGCGGATCCCCCGATCCAGCGAACTTTGAGCAAATCGTGTGATTCGAGGATTCTGGATCAGGCGTCCAGAAGGAAGGGGATTGTGACCGCGACCACGGCCTGTCGCTGAACCGTTACCTGCCTGATCGGACCGACTGGTCGGCGAGGGTGCGGGACCCCCGCCGCGACGCCCGCGACCTGCATACGTTTCACAAAAGAAGTGCGTGTGCTGCGGTGCTGCTAGTGTGCGAAGCGTCGAAATGACCGGTCCGGCCGGACTGCTCGATGAAAACTGTTCCTCGGTAGGGAGTTTCGTTCTTGCACCCGACAGGCTCTTACGCGCCCTACAACCAGTGCCCGCGAATCATGTTGGGCACCCCGGAGTTTGCCGCCGACCCGCACGCCGCCTACCGGGAGATGCGCCGGCAGCACGGTTCCATGGTGCCGATCGACCTGGCCCCCGACGTGCCCGCCACGCTGGTTGTCGACTACCGCACCGCGGTCCGAATCCTCAACGATCCGGAACACTTTCCGGCCGACCCGCGCATCTGGCAGCAGGGCATCGCCGAGGATTCCCCCATCCGCCCGATGATGCAGTGGTACCCGAACGCCCTGCGCAATGCCGGCGCCGAACACGTGCGCTACCGCCAGGCCTACACCGCCGCCATCGACGGAATCGACCTGCATGCACTGCATTCCACCGTCGAGGCCATCGCCGCGCCGGTGATCGGGTCCTTCGCGGCCGAGGGCGGCGCCGACCTGATCTCGCAGTACGCCCTGCCGCTGGTCTTCGAGACGCTCAATCGGATGGTCGGCTGTTCAATGGAATTGGGGCAGCGGGTCGCCACCGGTATGGCCGCGCTGTTCGACACCGTGAACGCCGCCTGGGGTATGCAGACGCTCAGTGAGGCGCTGCTGGAACTGATCGCCCTGCGCCGCGTCGAACCCGGCGACGACGTCACCTCGCGCATGGCGCACCACCCGGCGAATCTCAATGACGAGGAGATGCTGTACCAGCTGGTCAGCTTCTACGGCGCCGGTCTGGAGCCGATGCAGAACCTCATCGCCAACGCGCTGCTGCTCATGCTCACCGATGAACGCTTCGGCGGAGATGTGCTGGGCGGCAGCCTGTCCACCCGCGACGCCCTGGACGAGGTGCTCTTCAACGACCCGCCGATGGCCAACTTCGCCATCAGCTACCCGCGCCAGCCGATCCTCATCGACAGCACCTGGCTGCCCGCGCATCAGCCGGTGCTGGTCTCCTTCGCCGCGTGCAACAACGATCCCGCCATCGCCGGCGGCGACCGCACCGGCAACCGCTCGCATCTGGCCTGGTCCGCGGGCCCGCACGCCTGCCCGGCCCGTTCGGTGGCCTACCTGGTGGCGCAGAACGCGATCGATCAGCTGCTGGACGCGCTGCCCGATCTGGAGCTGGCCGTCCCGAAGGACGAGATCGGCTGGCGGCCCGGGCCTTTCCACCGTGCGATGGTGGCGTTGCCGGTGCGCTTCCCGACTTCTTCCGCGTTGAACATGCACTAAGGAGACGCTGATGTCACAAGAACCGATCGTCCTGGATCCCTCCGGCACCGATATCCAGGGCGAGTCGGCCCGGATTCGCGCGCGCGGACCGGTTGCCCTGGTGGAACTTCCGGGCGGCGTACCCGCATGGTCGGTCACCGATCAGGCCGTGCTGAAGGACCTGCTGGCCGGCCCCCGCGTCTCGAAGGACCCGCGCCAGCACTGGTCGGCCTTCATCAACGGCGAGATCACCGAGGCCTGGCCGCTGCTGCCGTGGGTCGCGGTCGACAATATGTTCACCGCCTACGGCGGCGACCACCGGCGGCTGCGAAAGCTGGTGTCCCCGGCCTTCACCCACCGCCGCACCACCGTCATGCAGGACCGCGTCAACGAGATCGTCACCGAACTGCTCGACGAGCTGGCAGTCCTGCCCGCCGGCGAGGTCGTCGACCTGCGCGCCCGCTACTGCTACCCGGTGCCGATCCGCGTGATCAGCGAATTGATGGGCGTGCCTCCACATCTGGGCCCCGATATGCACCGCTGCGTCGACGGCTTCTTCGACGGCTCGTTCACCGCCGAGCAGGCCCAAGCGAACTATGTCGAAATGTACGGCCTGGTGGGGCAACTCGTGGCCTACCGTCGCGACAACCCGGGCGACGATGTCACCAGCGTGCTCATCGCGACCCGTGACGACGACGGCTCGGCGCTGACCGAGAAGGAACTCGTCGACACCCTGATGCTGGTCATCAATGCCGGGCACGAGACCACCGTGAACCTGCTGGATCAGGCCATCACCGCGCTGCTCACCCATCCGGGGCAGCTGGCCGAGGTGACCGGCGAGCAGGTGCCGTGGTCCGATGTCATCGAGGAATCGCTGCGCTACCAGGCGCCGGTCGCGCACCTGCCGCTGCGATATGCGGTGGAGGACATCGAGATCGGCGACCAGATCATCACCAAGGGTGAGGCGATTCTCGCCTCCTACGCCGGGGCCAGCCGCGATCCGCAGCTGCACGGCGACACCACCGACGAGTTCGACATCCACCGCAAGACCAAGGAACAGCACGTGGCCTTCGGCTACGGCGCGCACCACTGCCTGGGCGCACCGCTGGCCCGCATGGAGGCGACCACCGCGCTGCCCGCCCTGTTCGGGCGCTTCCCGGGGCTGCGCTTCGCCGTCGACCCGAGCGAGCTGACCCCGATCGGCAGCTTCATCTCCAATGGGCACATCGCGTTGCCGGTGTACCTGAACGCCGAATAGCCACAGACACTTACGGAGTCGGCCACCGAGCACCGGTGGCCGACTCCGTTCGTATTTGCGGACTCAGCGCCAGCCGGTGGCCGACTGCAGAGCGAGACTACCGACGGCCAAGGTGACGGACAGGATCCCGCCGAACAGCAGCGGACGCGTCCCCGCGCGGCGGATCTGCGCCCACGTCAGCGAGGTGCCGATGCCGACCAGCGCCGCCGCGATGAGCCAGCCGCCGGCCAGCGAGATATCGGAATGCCACGACGCCGGAATCGCACCGGTTCCGGCGATCACCGACGCGATGAGGAACAACAACACGAACACCGGAACGATCTTGTGCACCGAGAGCCGTTCGCTCCCCGGCTCGGCCGTGCGCCGCCGTTGCATATGCAGGCCCAGACACATCGGGACGATCATCAGGCTGCGCGCCAGCTTCACGATCACCGCGAAATGCGCTGCGGCCGCACCGAAGATCACCCCGGCGGCCAGCACCGAGGACGTGTCGTTGATCGCGGTCCCCGCCCACAGACCGAAAGCGTCCTGCGACATGCCCAGCAGCCGTCCGACCGGCGGGAACGCCAGCACGGCAACGACATTGAACACGAAGATGGTGGCCAGCGCGTAGCCGACGGTATCGCGGCGCGGCCGCATGACCGCCGTGGCCGCGGCAATCGCCGACGCCCCACAGATGGTGGTGCCCACCGCGACCAGCGTGGCCGATTCGGCATCCAGGGCGAGCATCCTGCCCACCGCGAACGCGGCGATCGCTCCGATCGCCAGCGTCCCGATCAGCACCGGAGCCGTCCGATTCCCGACGGCGAGCACCGCACTCACCGGCAGCCCGAGCCCGAGCATCACAATCGCGACCTGCAGCAACCGCTGTCGCGCGAACGCGAGCCCGGGCGCGAACGGGCCGTCCTCGCGAAAGGCCTTCCCGCCGACCGCCGCCACGATCGCGCCCGCGACCAATCCGAGTACGGGCGCCCCCACGACGGGTAATACCCGCCCGAGCACGGTGGCGAGAGTTGCGAGGGCCGCGGCGAGAGCCACGCCCGGAAGGTACGAGCGCATGGTGCACACGATCTCCTGTGACCGCGGCCACGAGTAGCCACCGATCTCGAAAGGACTCATAAACCGGAGTTATGAGTCCGCGAGCCGGGCGGCGAGCGGTTGCCACCGCACCGACCGGACCCGCGGCGCGTCGCCGAAACGGTAACCGGGGGCGCCGGCGGAGTTGGTTCCACAGCGGGACCCGGGTTGACACCGCAAGTGGTGACCGGGCCGCCTGCGGGGAAACCGGCTGGGTGGTACGTGCGGGCGGATCAGGCTCCGGCGGCGGGTCCGGCCGGGCACGGTGTGCGCCCGACCGGTCGATCGCACGGGTACCGGCTGGCGCGATCGACCGCGCGCCTGCTAATCAGGACTTATGCCATTGCCGCCCGGAACACCCGACCTCGAGGCGCTCGATCTGCTCGTCTCGGTCGCGGATCTGGGGAGTCTCGGCGCGGCGGCCCGGCGTCACGGCATCAGCCAGCCCGCGGCCAGCATGCGGATTCGCGCGCTCGAACGGCGGCTGCGCCTGCACGTGCTCGAGCGCGGACCGAACGGATCCGTCCTCACCGATGCGGGCCGGACCGTCGTGACCCATGCGCGCGCGGTGCTGGCTGCGGCTGCGGCGCTGGTGGAAGGCGTTGCCGAAGTACGTAATGCCGGGGCATCGCGGTTGCGCATCGCGGCGTCGAAAACGATTGCCGACTACCGGATTCCGCACTGGCTGGCGGCACTGCGGGCGGTGCAGCCGCAGGTGTCGGTGGCGCTGGAGGTCGAGAACTCCTGCCAGGTGGCCGAATTGGTGCGTTCGGGTGGTGCGGATCTGGGCTTCGTCGAAGGGCCGCATCTGCCCGACGGGCTCAGTGGCCGTGAACTGGGCTCCGATGACCTGGTGATCGTGGTCGGGGCCGGCCATCCGTGGGCGACCCGCAAGCGTGCGGTGTCGCTGCGGGAACTCTCCGAAACGCCGCTGCTGTGGCGGGAATCCGGTTCCGGGACCCGGGACACCCTGTGGGAGGTGCTGGACGATTACGGTGTGCCGGCCGCACCGGCAGCCGAACTCGGCTCGGCGGTCGCGATCCTCGCCGCCGTCCGGGCCGGTGTCGCCCCGGCCGTACTGAGCCGTCTCGTCGCCGGTCCGGATCTGCGCACAGGTGCGGTGCACGAGGTCCCGCTGGCCGATGCCACCGTGTTCAGCCGGCAGTTCCGGGCGGTCTGGCGTCCGGGCGCGCCCCCGGAAGGTCCCGCCGAACTGCTGGTCGACTGCGCCGCCCGCATCGAATCGTCGCGGTGACGCCCGCCCGGAGACGGTCAGGAATCGGCCGGGAATGCCACCGGGGTTGTATGCGCTGTCATAGATTGAAATTGCTCGCTCACCATTGAAAGGCTGCGCCGCATGCCCATCGCGCTTTCCATCCTCGACCTGGCGACCATCGCCCCCGGCCAGTCGGCGCGGGAGAGTTTCGCCAACAGCGTGGTACTGGCGCAGGCCGCGGAGCGCAGCGGCTATCGGCGGGTCTGGTATGCCGAGCACCACAATATGGATTCGATCGCCTCGAGTGCGACCAGCGTGGTCATCGGGCACGTGGCCGAGCACACCAAAACGATTCGACTGGGCGCCGGCGGGATCATGCTGCCCAACCATTCGCCGCTGGTGATCGCCGAACAGTTCGGCACCCTCGAAACGCTGTTCCCCGGCCGCATCGATCTCGGCCTGGGCCGCGCGCCCGGCAGTGACCAGAAGACCATGTACGCGCTGCGCCGCGATAACGCCTCCGCCGACAGCTTCCCGCAGGATGTGCTGGAACTGCAGGGCTTTCTGAGCGGAAATTCGCGCATACCGGGTGTGCAGGCCGTCCCGCGCGCGGAAGGCATTGTGCCGCTCTACATTCTGGGATCATCGCTGTTCGGCGCCCAGCTCGCCGCACATCTGGGCCTGCCGTACGCGTTCGCCTCGCACTTCGCGCCGGGCGCCTTGCACGAGGCCGTCGCCGTCTACCGTGACAAGTTCCAGCCCTCCGAGCAGCTGGCCGAGCCGTACGTGATCGCCGGAGTCAATGTGTTCGCGGCGGACGATCACGAGGTGGCCGCCGAACACCGCGCCATCGCCTACCGGGACCGTGCCCGCCGGATGATCCAGCGCGGTCCGGGGCAGCACGATTTCAGCGATGACGAGATCGATGCGTTCCTCGCCTCGCCCAACGGCGCGCAGCTCTCGTCCATGACCAAGTACACCGCCGTCGGCACACCGGAGGAAATCGGCTCGTACCTGACCGATTTCGCGGATTCGATCGGCGCCGACGAGCTCATCACCGCGCACTACGCACAGCGGATCGAGGACCGGATCCACTCGGTGGAGCTCACCGCCCGGGCCGTCGCGCAGGTCGCGGATCCTGCTGTCCGCTGAGGGTGTTACGGTGGCGTACGAGATCGTGCATAGGGTTCCGTACGCATACCGCCCGCGAGACAACACAATCAGGTACTGCGTGGACTGGTCCGAGCTGCACCTAGGCGCTTCCCCCATGGGAAGCGCCGACATCTGAAGGGACAAAAGCCTGGAGGACTCTCATCGGCATGCCCTGGCTACCCGGGGAAGTTGACTGGAGTTCCTCGCAATGGGTGTTGTCACCGCCTCGGCCGCTCTGGATTCGCAATCAATACCGGTGTCGGTTCTGCTCGCCACACTCGGCGCGGCATGTCTGCACGCGACGTGGAATGCCATCGCGCACTGGATTCCCGACAAGACGGTGTCGTTCACGCTGGTGAACCTGGGCAGCATGCTGTGTGCGGTGCCGTTGATATGTCTTGCCGCCCCGCCGAATCCACGGAGCTGGATCTGGCTGGGCGCCTCGGCGGTACTGCATCTGGCCTACAACGGCCTGCTGATGGCGTCGTATCGGCTCGGTGATCTGAGCCAGACGTATCCGCTGGCCCGGGGAACTTCACCGCTCGCGGTGACGATCGTCGCGGCAATCTTCCTGAGGGAGTTACCGAGTGCGGGCCAGATCGCCGGTGTACTGCTGATTTCCGGGGGACTGGCCTTGCTGGTGTTCTGGGGCTATCACACGCGGCCCGCATCGCCGGCGGCGATCCGGACCGCGGTGGGCACCGGCCTGATGATCGCGGCCTACACCACCGTCGATGGCGTGGGCGTGCGCGGGGCGGACAGCACCCTCGGGTATATCGGCTGGCTGATGTTGCTCGGCGAGTTCGGGGTTCCGGTGCTCGCGGTCGCCCAGCGAGGGCGCGGACTCTGGAAGGACTTGCGGCCGTACCTGATTCTCGGACTGTCCGGCGGACTGTTCAGCGTGCTCGGCTACGGCCTGATCCTGTGGGCGCAGACGCGCGGCGGCCTGGCCGATATCGCCGCGCTCCGCGAGTCCAGCATCATCATCGGCGCATTGATCGGGGCCCTGCTGTTCAAGGAGGGTTTCGGCCGCGCCCGGATCATCGCCACCTGCGCGGTCGCCGCAGGCATCGCCGTGATGTATCTGCGGTAACCGTGCGGTGATTCAGCGAATGGTGCCGACGCCCGGGATGAGGGGCAGGTCCAGTGCGGTGACCCAGCCCGGTGGCAGATCGTTCACCGCGGGAACGGCATTGAGGGCGCGCATGCCGGTGGCGAGGCAGCCCGCCACGGCGGGGGTGCGGCCGGAACCGTCGGTGAATCGGAACGAGGTCTCTTGTGAGATCGATGGGGAGCCGAGGATGTCCACACGGTAGACGTCGTCGCGGGTGCCCGCGGGCCAGTCCGGGGCGGCGTCGAGGCCGATGCGGTTGACGTGTTCCAGGGTGATGACCTCACGGCCCTGGTGGATGCCGTTGATGGTGAAGCGGATCGCGGCGACGGTGCCCGCCTTGACGATGCCCTTGGCCGATTCACGGTCCTCGGGGGTCACCCATTTGTCCCAGGTGGTGGTGATGTCGTCGAGTTCGATCCCGGCGGCGCGGGCGATCATCGGCACCGTCGGGCCCCACGCCATGATCAGCACGTCCGGATATTCCAGCAGCGCTTTGAATTCCGGTGGATGGCCGATGCCCATCTCGAATTCGTAGTCGCCCTCGTAATCGGTGTAGTCGAGCAGTTCCGAGGCGCGCACCGACTGCACCTCGCCGCACAGGCCCATGAGGGTCAGCGGGAACAGGTCATTGGCGAAGCCGGGATCGATACCGGTGGTGAAACAGGAGGCGCCGCCCTCGACACAGGCATCAGTGATGGGATCGCGCCACACGCTGGGCAGTTTGTCCATGGCGGGGTAGACCCACGGGGTCATGGCGGTGGAGCACACATCGATGCCCGCGCGCAGGAACGCGCCGATGACCCGCATGTTCTCGTCGGCGAACTGGGCGGTGGGCCCGTAGTGCACGACGGCGTCCGGGCGCAGCGCGATCAGCTCGTCGACCGAATCCGTGGCGAGCACACCGGTTTTCGCTGCGCCGCAGAGGTCACCGGCGTCCTTGCCGACCTTGTCGGGATTGCTCACGCCGACGCCGACCAGTTCGAAACGCGGGTGGCGCAGGATCTCCGCCAGCACCATGGAGCCGACGACTCCGGTGCCCCACAGGACGATTCGTTTCTGCACGTGTACTCCTGCACTCATCGGTGGAACTCGCCGCAGTCGACGGTGAGCATCTGGCCGGTGACGGCCGTCGCCAGGTCGCTGGCCAGGAAGAGCGTGGCCCGCGCGACCTCCTCGGGCCCGGCCAGTCGCTGCAGATCCGTGGGCGCGGCCTTCTGGCGGTAGATGTCCTCGTGCGTGACGCCCGCCTGGCTCGCCAGCCAGTCGAAGTAGGCCTTGTTGATGTCCTCGTAGACATACGAGGGCGCGACGCTGTTGACGCGGATACCGCGCGGGCCCAGCTCGGTGGCCAGTGACGAAGCCAGATGCTGCAGTGCGCCTTTGGAGAGCTTGTACCCGGAGTACTCCGGCTGCGAGCTGTAGGACACGCACGAGTTGAGCATGATGATCGAGCCGCGGGACTGTGCGAGCGCGTCGGCGAACAGGGTTGAAAGCCGCAGCGGCGCAAACACATTGGTCTCGTTCACGGTGCGGAGATGCTCGAGCTCGATCTGGGTGATCGGATGCATCGGCGGAATCGCGAAGGCATTGTTGATCAGGCAGTCGACCCGGCCGAATTCGGCGAGCGTGCGTTCGACCACGGACCGGCGCTGTTCCTCGTCGGTGATGTCGGCGGGCGCGACCAGTACGGTGCGGCCGTATTCGCGCACCTCGCCGGCCATTTTCTCGAGCTTCTTCTCGGTGCGGCTGACCAGCACCAGGTCCGCGCCCATGCGGGCCGCCTCGATGCTGAGCGAATGGCCCAGGCCGGGCCCGACGCCCGACAGCACGATGACCTTGTCCTGCAGCAATGGCACCGGCTGATAGGTCTCGGCGGGTGCGGTGAGGTGCGGGGCAGCAGACACGATTTCTCCTCGGGTCCCCAGCAGTTACAGACTGTAACGACTATTGATGTGACAGACTGTAACGACTCCACCTCGCGCTGACAAGGACGGATTTCGTGACCGAACGCCCCCGCCTGGGCCCGCGCCGCGACCCCGCGGTGGACAGTGCCGTACTCGACGCCGCCCGCAGCCTGCTCGTCGAAAAGGGTTATGCCGCAACCTCGATCGACGCCATCGCCGTCCGCGCGGGGGTCAGCCGCCCGGCCATCTACCGCCGCTGGCCCTCCAAGGCCCACCTGGTGGCGAAGGCAGTCTTCCCCGATGTCGGCTCCGAAGTGGTCGCCCCCGACCTGCTGGGCGAGATCCGCAAGGTCATCCGCGGCACCATCCAGCTCTTCGGCTCGGCCGAAACCCGCGCCGCCATGCCCGGCCTCATGGCCGAGATGCGCGGTGACCCCAGCCTCTACGCCAAACTGTCCGCCCGCCTGGACACCCCCACCCGCCGCGAACTCGCCGACTACCTCCCCTCCGACGGCGAACCCACCCGCCCGGGCCTGGACCCGGACACCCTCCTCGACACCATCGCCGGCGCCGCCCTGTTCGCCATGTGCATCCGCGATATCGACGACCTCGACGGCTTCGCCGCCTCCCTCGAGGACCTGCTGCTCTACGGAATCCTCGGGTCACAACAGCGAACCGGCGACCGGAACGGGGTGGCCGAGCCACCCGCGGACCGATCGCCGGTCGAATCCTGACGGCGCTGTCGGAAGCAGATCAGTTGTCGGCGAGCCAGCTGCCGTGGAAGCCGAACGGCACACGTTGGGGCAGATGGATCGTGGCCACCGGTTTCGCGGTGAGATCGGTGGCATCGACGATGACCAGATCGCTGCGGTCGGTAGCGGCGTCGTAGACGTAGGTCATGAGATAGCCGGGGCCGCCGGGGTTTCCGTCGGCCGGGGCGAAGCAGGCCTCGGAAGGAATTCTGCCGGGGCCGAAGTCGTGGGTGATGCTCGCACCGGTGGTCAGGTCGTAGCGGATGAGGGCGCCCGCGTCCTTACCTGCGACCGTCACGTGGCCGAAGCCGGCGTTCTGACCGACGAGGCGTTCGTCGACGCGGGGGAATTCGGCCGCGCGATCGTCGACCTGCTCTTCACGCACGGCGCCGGTGACGAGATCGATGGTCCAGCGCCAGAGGCTGGCCTTCTCCTCTTCCTGCGCATCCTTGCGCCACAGGCTGGCATAGCGCATGACGTACAGCACGATTCGGCCCGGCTCGTCGTGAGCGTTGAGGGGATGGAAGACGTAGCAGGGATCGATATCGAACCAGCGGACCTCGCCGTAGGGGTCGTCGCGGCGCAGTACGCCGAGGCGGGCCTGGTAGGTATCGCTCCACCGGAAGGGCATGCCGGCACCGGCTTGCGCGGTCTCCAGGTCGAAAAGCACCGGGAGATCCATGAATACGACGTGCTCGGCGGTCAGATTGAAGTCGTGGATCATCGACGCCGCGGGCACCTCGATATCGCGGCTGACTTCGAGATCGCCTGCGGCATCGGCGCGATGGTAGGTCAGGTAGGGCTCGACCACGTCGTAGCCGAAGAAGTGCAGCTCCCCGGTGATCGGGCAGGTCTTGGGGTGCGCGGTCATGGCCGTGCGGAGTTTGCCGTCGAAGTCGTGCGGGCCCAGAGTGTCCAGGTCGCAGGTCAATTCGTACGGGAAGGACGATTCGACCAGGGCGAGAATGCGTCCGGCGTGCCGGATGACGTGGGTATTGGCCAGGCCCGCGGTGAGATCGCGGTGGCCCTCGGCATCGCGGCCGGGATCGCCGTTCAGGAAGGTGCTGGTGCGGACCCAGCGGTTGCGGTAGGACACCGCGCGCCCGTTCTGGATGCGGACGCCGTGCACCATGCCGTCACCGAGGAACCAGTGCGTGGAGGCGGCGGCGTGCGGGTTCGGGCCGTTGCGCAGGTACCAGCCGGCGAGTTCGGGCGGGATCTGCCCGGTGACCGGTAGCTCGATGGCGGTGATCTCGTCCAGGACCGGCGCGTAGTTGCCGGTGAGGTAGGAGGGGACGTTCATGCGTCGTACCTGTTCTGTTCGAGGTGATCGGACGGCCGGGCCGGATCGGCCGGCTGGGCGAGCAGGGTCCGCGCCTTGGCCTGGATGTAGGCGACGTAGCGCAGGGTGAAGACCACCGGGATGACGAAGGCCAGTACCTGCACGATGGTGCGCGGGCCCTGGTCGTGTGCGAGGAAGGCCAGTGCGACACAGCCGATGGCGAAGCTGGCGGTCCACACCGAGGTGAGGATGTAGGCCGTCCTGATGAAGAGCGGGTTGTCCCAGAGCTCTTGCGGCGTGGTCTGTTTGGCGATGGGCAGGGTGAACGGCACGCGCACGGCCAGCGAGATGCCGGCGATGAGCGCGAGCACACCCGAGGACAGCGCCGGAGTGTAGGCGTGCAGGGCGGTATCGGGATCCGCGAAGGCGAGCACCGTGAGCGCGGCGAAGAACACGCCGGATCCGATGTCGATGATCAGGGCCTCGGGACGCTGTCCGGCGCGGAGTTGCTGGGCGATGCCCGCCAGCGAGATGCAGAGGGCGATGAGGGCCGACCACTCCCAATAGTGTGTGGGGATGATCGCGTAGACGATCCAGGGGGCGAAAGTGCGGAGATACATCATTTCCGGGAGCTCCTCCACGGCGACATTCCAGTTCTGACATGTCGAAGCTTGAACCTCAGTTCTCGACATGTCAATACTGGAATGTAGACTCAGGGGTATGAGCCTCCGATACGCGCTGCTGGGACTGCTGTCTTCCAAACCCGCCAGCGGCTACGACCTGCTGGGTCGGTTCAAGGAGTCACTGGGGAACGTGTGGCCTGCCACCCAGAGCCAGATCTACACCGAGCTCACCAAGCTCGCCGACGACGCGCTGATCGCCGTCACCGACGAGGGCCCGCGCGGGCGCAAGGAGTACACGATCACCGACGCGGGCCACGAAAGCCTGCGCACCTGGCTGGAGACCACCAAACCGAAGCCGCGCACCCGCAACGAGATGCTGCTGCGCGTGTTCTTCCTCGGCGAGCTGTCGCCGGCGGCCGCCCACGAATACCTGGCCGGCATCGAGGAGACCGCTGCCAAGTCCCTCGCCGAACTGAACGCGCTGAAGGAATCCATCGACTGGAACGACGACGACTTCTCCCGCTACGGGAGGATCGCCCTGGAGTGGGGTGAGCGCATGTTCGCCATGAATCAGGAGTGGGCGCAATGGGCGCTCGCGCAACTACCGCAACGCGAACACTGAGCGGCAACGCGAACGCCCACGCCGATCACGCCGGATCGGGCGAGCCGATCACGCCAGGCTGACCAGCTTGTTCTGACCGGTCACCACATTGTCGTTCTGATCGACCAGCGCGGCGCGGATCTGCACCTGCTGACCGGCCTGCAGCGGCGACCCACCCGCGGTGGTGGTCAGCACGACGGTCGCGGTGTGCTGGGAGCCGTCACAGGTGAGGCCGTTCTGCCCGCCCGTTGCCGAGGGACCCGCCGCGGTGGGCTCGCCGACCATGACCTGCACGCTGGTCGCGCCCGAGCCGGCATCGCAGCTGTATCCGACGGCGACCGCGTCGGACGCCACATTCGTGACGTCGATGGCATTGTCGGCCAGCGCAGGAGCCGCGGTGAACCCCAGGGCCACGCACCCCGCCACGGCGGTCAGAGCGAGGGTCGCGCCGCGCCGGCGAATTCGAATGGTTCGCATGGTTTTTCGTTCCTCCTGTGTTGCGGACGATTTCCTGCGTGCTGATACGTCGAAGAAATGCAGCGCTGAACAGGGCGAGAAACGCGCGCGGCCAGACCGCGCGGCATGTTCCATCCTGCCCGCGGCGTCCCGCCTCGCGTGGGAAAACGCCGTGATTGGCGCGTCGCGCGGTGGCGATTCGGTGGCAAACCGACCCCCGGTGTGCGGGACTGAGATCGTCAGCTATCCTTGATTGCGGCGCTGAGCATGCTCGCGCCTGCGTCGTAGATCGCAATCATTTCGCGACCAGCCCCAGCTGCGTGGCAACGCATTTCTAACGGCGATCGATTTTGCCCATCGGCAATCTCGCCACACGTGCCCTCGGCGCGGACCCGAAGTCCGCGCACCGGTCGGGCACCCCCTGCCCGAAAGGCACTGCAATACCTATGAATTCAGCTTCTCCTTCATTCGCCGCGCTCGGCGTGCGCGAACCCCTCGTCCGCACCCTGACCAGGGCCGGAATCACCGAGCCGTTCCCGATCCAGACCTCCACCCTGCGGGATTCGCTGGCCGGACGGGATGTGCTGGGCCGCGGGCGGACCGGCAGCGGTAAGACGCTGGCCTTCTCGATCCCCATGGTGGAGCGGCTGTCCGGAGAGCTCGCCGGGGCACGGATCCCGAAGCGCCCGGCCGGGCTGGTGCTCGCGCCGACCCGCGAACTGGCCACCCAGATCGCGGCCGCGCTGGAGCCGCTGGCCTCCGCGTACCGCATGACCGTCACCACGATCTTCGGTGGTGTGCCGCAGAACCGTCAGGTGCGGGCGCTGAAGAACGGCGTCGATATCGTCGTCGCCTGCCCCGGGCGGCTCGAAGACCTCATGAAGCAGGGCGCGATCAGCCTCGACGCGGTCGAGATCACCGTCATCGACGAGGCCGACCACATGGCCGACCTCGGCTTCCTGCCCGGCGTCACCCGCATTCTGGCGGCCACTCCGTCCGATGGTCAGCGGCTGCTGTTCTCGGCGACGCTGGACAATGGCGTCGACAAGCTGGTCAAGCGGTTCCTGCCGCAGGCCGTGCGGCATTCCGTGGACGAGGCGACCTCACCGGTCGCGGCCATGACCCACCACGTCTTCGAAGCATCGGGCGTCGAGCCCAAGCGTGAAATCATCGAGAAGCTCGCCTCCGGCACCGGACGGCGAATCCTGTTCACGCGCACCAAGCATCAGGCCCGCCGGCTCGCCAAGCAGCTGACCGTCGCCGGAATTCCCGCGGTGGACCTGCACGGCAACCTCTCCCAGGCCGCCCGTGACCGCAATCTGGCCACCTTCGCCGCCGGTAAGGCGCGCGTGCTGGTCGCCACCGATGTGGCCGCGCGCGGCGTGCACGTGGACGGCGTGGAACTCGTCGTGCACGTGGATCCGCCCGCGGATCACAAGGCCTACCTGCATCGTTCGGGCCGTACCGCCCGCGCGGGCAATGCCGGTGACGTGATCACCCTGGTGCTGCCCGCCGAGCGGCGTGACCTGGCGGCGCTCATGCGCAAGGCCGCGATCGATGTCACCCCGCAGAAGGTGAACGCCAACTCGCCCGCGGTCGCCGAGCTCGTCGGTGATGTCGCGCCGCTGGTGGCGCCGTCGCGCGCGAGTCGCGAGGAACTGGACGAGCCGCGCCGCCCGGCCGCGGCCCCGCGCCGCCGCAATGGTGGTGGTGCGCCGCGTCGCGGCGAGGGTGCCGCACAAGGCGATCGCAGCCCGCGGCAGCGCACCGGCTCCGCCGCGCAGGGCGAGGGCGGCGCCCGGCGTCGCAGCGGTGGTGCGGCGCAAGGCAATAGCGGCGCTCCGAGACGTGGCGGCAGTGAGCTACACCGTGGCGGTGCCGGCGCGGCCCGCAATGACGGTGGACCGCAGCAGAAGTCGCGTGGTGAGCGGGACGGTCGCACCGGTGCGAACTCGGCCTCGACCACCAGGCATCAGCGTCCCACCTCGGGCGGTCAGTCCGGTCGGCGCGGCGGTGCGGCCGCACCTGCGGGCAGCACCGGTGGCCTGTCCGGTTTCTCCCGGGCCGGTGGCGGCGGTCGTCGTCGCGGCTGAGCACGCCTGATCCATACGAGTACGCCCCCGCAGCCGTCGAATCGGCTGCGGGGGCGTTCTTTTTCGCTCGTGAGGTATGCGCTCAGGGTGTGCAGGGCGTGGAGGAGTACAGCGTGCCGATGAGGCATTCCGGGTGCTGCACCGCTCCGAAAGCATCGCCGACCAGCGGAGAAATGGCGCTGAAGAAGCCGTAGAGGGTGTCCACGACCAATCCTGCGGCCAGATCGCTGTAGACCGACAAGAAGTTGGGGTCCATGGTTTCCCACCCTAATACCACCGCCGGGCAACCTGGAACGGTTGGCGTGAGCAAGGACTCATCGAGGCCTGTCGATCGCCAGCGCGAACCCCCAGCTAATCTGGCGAGATGTCGGCGAACCTGGAAACACCTGAAGTTGCACCGGCCGCAGCGCAGATCGTCGCCTTGTGCAATCAGAAAGGTGGCGTCGGCAAGACCACGTCGACGGTGAATCTGGGTGCCGCACTTGCCGAAACCGGACAGCGGGTACTGCTGGTCGACCTCGACCCGCAGGGCGCCCTGTCGGCCGGGCTCGGGGTGGCGCACCACGATCTGACCCTCACGATCTACGACCTGCTCGGCAAGCAGGCGCCGCCCATCGACGAGGTGCTGGTGCCGACCGGCGTCGGCAATATGGATCTGCTGCCGAGCAATATCGACTTGTCCGCGGCCGAGATTCAGCTGGTCAACGAGTATTCGAGGGAACACTCCCTGGCCCGGGTGCTGGATCCGATCCGCGACCGCTACGACTACATCCTCATCGACTGCCAGCCGTCGCTGAGCCTGCTCACCGTGAACGCCCTCGCCTGCGCCGACGGCGTCATCATCCCGATGGAGTGCGAATTCTTCTCCCTGCGCGGGCTGGCGCTGCTCACCGACACCATGGACAAGGTCCGCGACCGGCTCAACCCGCGCCTGAACCTCTGGGGCATCGTCGTCACCATGTTCGACTCCCGGCTGCTGCACTCCCGCCAGGTGATGGCTCGCGTCGCCGACGCCTTCGGCGACAAGCTCTATCGCACGGTCATTTCCCGCACTGTCCGCTTTCCCGACGCCAGTGTCGCCGGTGAACCCATCACCACCTGGGCCCCGACGTCCCGCGGCGCCGAACAGTACCGCGAACTCGCCCGCGAGGTGATCGGCCACTCCGGCCCCTGACTCCGGCGAGTCAGGCGGCGCGCTGCCATCGGCGATGGGCCGGGGATTCGAGGATGACGCTCGTTGCCAGTAGCGCGGCGAGCGCGGTGAGGACGAGGGCGACCGGGAGGTAAGGGGTCGCCGGCAGCAGGGCCAGGATGAGCAGGGCCGTGATCAGGCGGTGCAGCACAACGGCTTCGGTGAAGCCGAGGAACGCGCCCCGCGTCAGGGCGCTGGCGGCGAGGAAGATCGCCACACCGCCGAGAATGCAGGCCGCCGCCGTGTCATTGAGGTGTCTGCCGCCGTTGGAGACCGCGATTCCGATCGACGCTCCGGTCAGGGCGAGACCCAGCTGCAGGGGCAGGTGCCCGAAGGTGTAGGCGTGCAGCAGCTTTCCGCCGTGGTCCAGGGCGGCGTGCGCGCCGGGGCGGGTGCCGCTGGCATTGAAGTAGGTCCACCACAGGCAGGCGATCACGCCGAAGGCGGCGATGCCGGTGAGTCCGGCGGACAGGAGCGAGCGGGCCTGCGTCAGGCCGCCGGTGAAGCCGGTCACCGATTCACCCAGCACGATGATCGTGAACGCGCCGAACCGCTCCCGCAGATGATCGGCCTCGTGTGCCACCCGCGTCAGGGAGCGGCCCACGATCAGCGGGAGCAGCAGTTCGAAAACCATTGCCGCTGCCCATACTCCGTATCGTGCCGCGCCGTGCAGCAGGAACAGGCCGCCCAGCCAGCCGGCGGCGCCGATCAGTGAGCCGCGGGTGAAGTTGCGGAACACCGGTCGCAGCGCCTGCTCGCCCCGTGCATCCCAGGCATACAGCGCGGCGACACCCGCACGGGCACAGAGATATCCGAATACGAACCCCGCGTCCGCGCCCGCCGTCCGGCCGACCGCACCGGCGAAGACCGCCATGGCGACGACCCCCGTGAGTCCCGCCATGGCGATGAGCCGGTGTGCGACCGTATCCCGATCGGCGCGATTGGCTTGCACGGCGTAGAGCACCCAGGCCCACCACACTGGTACGAACAGCCCGGCGGCCGCGGCGATCGAACCGGGGGTCGGGTGGGTGCCGACGCGATGCGTGATCTGGCCGATCGCTGCCACGAACACCAGATCGCCGAACAGTTCGAACCAGGTGGCGCGGCGCGGTACCAGACTGCTCACTTCGTGCCCGTTGTCATCCGGAAGCCGCAGTGCCGGTTCGGGATCTCGATCGGTCACAAGCCGGTGAGCCTATCGGACCGGATAGTTTCCTTCACCTGGAGGCGACGCTGCCGGAAGGCGCGCTAGGAGGTGAACCGGGTCATTGGATGGCCGGGAGGGTGCGGAGTTGGCGGCGGGACGTGATGCCCAGTTTTCGGAAGATATTGCGCAGGTGGGCATCTACGGTGCGGGGGCTCAGGAACAGGGTGGCGGCGACCTCTTTGGAAGTGGCGCCCTCGGCGACCAGACGGGCTATGTGAACTTCCTGGACGGTGAGAGCGTCGGTGGCCGGGGTGGAACGCGGGCGAGCGTGCTCGCCGGTCGCCTTGAGTTCGGTGGCGGCGCGGTTCGCGAATCCGGCTGCGCCCAGGGCGGAGAGCAGGGTATGGGCGGCGCGCAGTTCGGTCCGGGCCTCACGGCGGCGGCCCTGGCGGCGGAGCCATTCGCCGTAGACGAGGCGGGCGCGGCCGTGCCAGATGGCGAATCGGGTGGGTTGCAGGATGTCGATGGCGCGGCGGTACGCGTCCTCGTCCTCGTCGAGTAGTGCGGTGGCGTAGGCCTCGACGCCGGAACCCCACGGTTTTCCGCCGGCACCGGCACGTTCGGAGAGTGCGGTGAGCGCGGATCGGGCGGTGGCTGTGTCGCCGGTGCGGGTGGCGGCCTCGACCAGTTCGGGTAGCGCTTGGCCCGCGAGACCCAGATCGCCGAAGGCGACGGCACGCTCGGCGGCCTGCTGGGCCGCGGGGTAATCGGTGAGGGCATTGTTCAGGAGGGCCGTGGCGTATTGGACGCTGAGCGTCATCTGCGGGCCGATATCGGCGAAGAGTTCCTCGGCCTCGCCGCGGTGGCCGCGCAGCGCTGCCACGTGGATGCGCGGGTAGACGAGCGGGGCCGCGCCGGTGGCCTCCGCTATGGCTTCCTCTTCCGAGATCAGTTCTTTGGCCGCGCCGAAGTCGCCGAAGTGGGCGGTGCCGGCGGCGAGCATGGCCAGACCGATCGGCAGCGCGTGGAAGGAGCCGGATTCGCGGCCGGAGGCGATGACCCTCGACGCGATGGCGTGCATCGCGTCGCCGTCCCACAGCTCGAGGGCGAGCAGGTAGCCGAGCGTGGGCCAGCGTGCCCAGACGTCGTCGGTGCTGTCGGCGACGATGGGGCGCAACAGCTTTGCGGCCGCGCGATGCCCTTCGACGGCGAGGGCCACCATGCCGTCCAGCAGGACATCCGCGCCGCGGTGTTCGCCGGGCGGTGGTGGCGCCGTGCGCGCGGCGGCGATGACCGTCTCGCGGTCGCCGGTGAGGGTCGCCATTTCGATTGCGTCCACATAGCATTCGCGCGCCCGGGCGGGTTCGTGCTCGGCCAGCTTGGCGGCGGCGCGGAGCAGATGGTCGGTCGGCCGGTCGTCGCCGCGGAAGCGGGTGAAGGAGATCCGGCCACGCAGCAGGTCGACGCGCGGATCCTCGGGATCGACGGTGGAGAGCAGTTCGGCGGCGGTGTCGAAATCGCCCACGGAGAGTTTGGCTTCCGCCGCTGCCAGTGTCCGATCCGTGCGGCGTGCGGGTTCGAGTGTCAGGGCCGCGGCTCGTTCGAGGAATGCGGCGGCCGCGGCCACACCGCCGCGGGCCTGGGCTCGTGCCGCGGATCGGGCGAGGGCGGTGGCCACGTCCTCGTCGGGTCCGGTGGCGGCCCTGGCGCGGTGCCAGGCGACGCGGTCGGGGTCGGTGACCGGGTCGCTGACGCGGGCGAGGGCGGCGTGCGCCTGCCGTCGCTCGGCTTCGGTGGCCGCCTGGTAGACGGCGGAACGCGCGACCGGATGGACGAAACGGACCCGGGTATCGAACTCGACCAGCGGCAGGTCCGCGGTGGCGGCGTTTTCGACGCCCAGCAGCGCGGCGGCCCGCCACAACAGGCCCGGATCGCCGATGGGCTCCGCGGCGGCCACGGTCAGCAGCAGTCGCACCTCGGGCGAAAGTGCTTGCAGGCGAGTGCGGAAGCTGCGTTCGGCGGCCAGCGGCGCGGGCAGGTCGTAGCCGCCGGCGAGGCTGGCGGGATCCGCGGTGCGGGGCAATTCCAACAGGGCCAAGGGGTTTCCGCGGGCCTCGGCGAGAATGCGGTCGCGGACGCGTTCGTCGAGCGGGGCGCGGATTTCGCGGGCCAGGAGGGCGCGGGCATGGGTCTCGTTGAGCCGCTCGACATTCAGCTGGGGGAGCCGGTCGAGTTCGGTGGCGCTCTCGCGGGCGGCGAAGACCATGGCCACTCGTTCGGCGGCAATGCGCCGGGCCGCGAAAGCCAGGGCTCGGGCCGATGCGTCGTCGAGCCACTGCACATCGTCCACGAGACACAGCAGTGGGCGATCGCTCTCCAGCAGCAGGCCCAGCGTGGCGACCCCGGCCAGGAACGGGTCCGGGGTCCCGGTTTCCATGCCGAAGGCGATGCGCAAGGCCTGGCCGTGTGGCGCGGGCAGCGCTGCCAGATTGTCCAGCAGGGGCAGGCACAGCTGGTGCAGGGCCGAATACGGCAGGTCCGTCTCGAATTCCACGCCCGAGGCCCGCACGATCAGGAAGTCGGCGCCGGCCGCCGCCAGCCCGCCGAGCAGGGCGCTCTTGCCGATACCGGGTTCGCCGCGCACCACCACCGCGCCGCCCTGCGCTTGCCGTGCGCCGTCCAGCAATGCGAGCAGCTGCGCCGATTCGCTCTGCCGTCCGACCAACTCGTTCACCCCCCGATCATTGCGGATGAAAACATCTGCCGCATGCCCGGATAGGTGAAAACTACCGACGCGAGCAGACCCGTGCGATTGCGAGGCTGGTCGCATGGTTGAACAGACGAAGCCCTTCATCTCCGGCCACTACGCGCCGACCGCCGAGGAGCTCACCGCCTTCGAGCTGACCGTGCACGGGACGCTGCCGCCGGAGCTGGACGGCCGCTACTTCCGCAATGGCCACAATCCCAAGCCCGGTGTGACGCCCACGCATTGGTTCCGCGGCGCCGGCATGCTGCACGGCATCCGGCTGAGCGGCGGCCGCGCCGAGTGGTACCGCAATCGCTGGGTGAAAACGCCTTACCTGGACGGGGTTCCGTTCACCGGCACCGAACTCGAGGTCAGCGCCGCCGCGACCAGCATCATCTTCCACGGCGGCCGCTACCTCGCGCTGCAGGAGGCCAACCTGCCGTGGGAGGTGACCGGTGAACTGGAGACGGTGGGCGCCTACGACTTCGGCGGCAAGCTGACCAATTCCATGACCGCGCATCCGAAGGTGGATCCGATCACCGGTGAACTGCACTTCTTCTCCTACAGCCCGTTTCCGCCGTACCTGATCTACTACGTGGCCGACGCCGCGGGGGAGATCATCCGGGCGACTCCGGTCGAGGGTGCGGGTCCCTCGCTCATGCACGATTTCGCGATCACCGGTGAGCATGCGATCTTCCTGCATTCTCCCGTGGTGGCCGACTTCGCCGAAACCTCCGGCATCCCTTACCGGTGGCATGACGATGTGCAGTTCCGGCTCGGTGTGCTGCCGCGGCACGGCGACGGCGAGGTGGTCTGGTTCGATGTCGACAGCCCGGGTGCGATCCTGCATGTCGCGAATTCGTATGTGGATGCGCGGGGACGAATCGTGCTGGAGTGCCCGCGTTTCGATCGCTCGGCGTGGGAGACCTCGTGGAAGTGGTGGGTCGGCGCGCCCGGCTACCCGGACACTCCGGGCACCGGCACCACCTTCCACCGCTGGATCCTGGATCCGGCCACCCGTAGCGTCACCGAGGAGGCGCTCGACGATCTGGTGATCGAATTCCCCGCCATCAACGATGACTTCACGGGTGCGTCCAATCGCTACAGCTACGCGGTGGCCTTCCCCGGCGCGGGCCTCAGCGGTTATCACACGGTCAAGTTCGACACCCGCTCCGGTGAGCGGCAACTGTTCGCGCACGGTGAGTCGCGCATGCCGGGCGAGGCGGTCTTCGCGCCCGCGGCGGGGGCTACCAGCGAGGACGACGGCTATCTGCTCACCATCGTGAGTGATCTCGCTGCGGGTGCGTCCCAGCTGCTCGTCCTCGATGCCGGTGACCTGTCCAAGGAACCCATCGCCGCAGTCGAGCTGCCGCAGCATGTCCCGGCCGGCATCCACGGGCATTGGATTCCGGATGAACACTGAGGCCGTGGGCTGAGTTCGCGGGGGATTAGCCGTATCGTCTGGCATGCGCGGGAGGTGGGCGCACCATGGGGATTCGCGAAGTCAGACGAGCAGGCAGGAGACCGCTGTGGGCGACAACTTTCATCCGCTCGATCCGTTGGCGTCCGAGGAGTTCCGGGCCGTGGTGCGGGTACTCGGCCGGGAACACGGTGTGGGAGCGGGCTGGCGGTATGCGTCCATCGAGCTGGTCGAGCCCTCGAAAGCGGCGGTGGCGGCCTTCGATCGCGACGGTGTCGTGCCGGAGCGGCGGGCGCTGGTGGTGTGCTTCGAGCGGGCGAGTAATCGGACGTACAAGGCGGACGTGTCGTTGAGTGCGGATGCGGTGGTGTCCTGGACGCATATTCCGGATGTGCAGGCCAACTTCACGATCGACGAGTGGGAGGAATCCGATGCGGCGCTGCGCGCGCATCCGGACGTGATCGCCGCGCTCGCCCGGCGGGGCATCACCGATCTGAGCCTGGTGTTCATGGACACCTGGACCTACGGTGCGGTCGTCATGCCGGAGAAGTATCGCGACCGGCGGCTGGGCTGGTCGGATGCCTGGGTGCGGTCCCAGGCGGGCGCGAATCCTTATGCGGGGCCGGTCAACGGGTTTCACTGCCTGATCGATATGAACACGATGGAGCTGCTCGAGATCGAGGACAGTTTCACCGTCGAGACCCCGTCGATCATGGGGGAGTACGTGCCCCGCCACATCCCCGAACGGATTCGGCGCGCCAGTGTCCGGGAAACTTTGCGGCCCTTGAACATTACGCAGCCGGAGGGTCCCTCGTTCACGCTCGACGGGCACCTGCTGCAGTGGCAGAACTGGTCGCTGCGCATCGGATTCAATCACCGCGAGGGCATGACGCTGCATCAGGTGACCTACAACGATGGCGGCCGGGTGCGGTCCGTGGCGCATCGCATGTCGTTCGCCGAGTTGTTCGTGCCCTACCGTGATCACTGCGTCGACCACTACCGGCGGACGGCCTTCGATATCGGTGAGTGGGGCATCGGTTTCATGACCACCTCGCTGTCCCTGGGCTGCGACTGCCTCGGCGAAATCCGGTATCTCGATGCGGAATTGCACAATTCAGCGGGGGAGTCGTTCACGATCGCGAACGCCATCTGCATCCACGAGGAAGACAATGCCGTCCTGTGGAAGCACGTCGACCACCACGACGGGGCCGAGGTGCGGCGGATGCGGCGGCTCACCATCTCCTTCCATGTCACCGTCGCCAACTACGAGTACCTCGTGTACTGGCGGCTGCATCAGGACGGCAGCATCGAATGCGAGGTGCGGGCCACGGGGATCATGGTGGTCAGCCACTTCCCGGCGGGTGACGGACACCCGCACGGGACTCTTGTCGACGAACGCACCTACGCGCCGTTCCATCAGCACTTTCTGGTCGCCCGCCTGGACATGGATATCGACGGCACCGAAAACACCGTCTATGTAACCGAAACCGAGATCGTGCCGATAGGTCCCGACAATCCGTACGGATTGTCTTTGCGGCAGAAGAACACTCCCTTGCGCACCGAGGCGGAAGGCAAGCAGGATATGAACTTCGCCACGCAGCGGGCCTGGAAGGTCGTCAACGACAATGTGCGCACCGGCCTCGGCGTAGCACCGGCCTACAAAGTGGTTCCGGGCGGTGCGATTCCATCCATGTTCGCACCGGATTCACCGATCCTGGCCCGCTGCGGCGCCATCGAACACACCTTGTGGGTGACACCGAACTCGCCCGAGGAGCGCTGGCCCGCAGGCGAATTCGTCACCCAGAGCGGCGGCGGCCTCGGCCTACCCGAGTGGACCGCCGCCGATCGTTCCATCGAGAACACCGATGTGGTCCTCTGGTACGTCTTCGGCATCCACCACATTCCCCGACCGGAGGATTGGCCGATCATGCCCGTCGACACCGTGAACTTCTGGCTGAAGCCGGTGGGTTTCTTCGACCGCAACCCGGCCCTGGACGTGGCCCCAACCCCGTCGGCCGCGTGCCACGGCAACGGCCAGCTCCCGCACCACCACTGACCGAGTGCCGCGTGCAGCGGCTCAGGTGCAGAGTCCTGCTCATGCTGATGAGCGGGACAGCATTTGTACGTGTGGGTGTGCGTAGGCCGCTTCGATCAAGCTGTGGTCGGTTCGGCCGAAAGCAACAGATTGGGCTGCAAGTGTTGCACTTGTTGCATGGTCGGGCTTACGGTGGGGCGTATGAAGCAGAGCATCGCCGCTCTTCTGGCGGCCGGGATTCTCGGCAGTGTGGACGAGGACACCGATCGGACCCGGGAGCGGATTCTCGACGCCGCGCTGGTGGAGGCGGCTTCGGTGGGGGTCTCGCGAGTGCGGATCGATGCGATCGCGCGGCGGGCGGCGGTGAATCGGGCGACGGTGTATCGGCGCTTCGGTGACCTCGACGGGGTGATCGAGGCGGTCACCATGCGTGAGGGGAAGCGGATGGCCGACACCGTCGTGCACGCTGTCGAGGGGCTCGACAATCCGGCGGACCGGTTGGTGGAGGGCTTTGTCGCCTGTATGCGGATGGCGCGTGAGCATCCGGTCATCGCGCGGACCGCGGCGCTGGAACCGGACCGGCTCATCGCCGCCGGCATGGCCGATGACGCGGCACTGCTGCGACTCGGCAGCGCGGTGGTCGCCGAGCAGATCCGCTTCGACCAGAACAATGGGCACGCAACACATCTCGACCCGGAGGAGGCCGGTCAGAGCATCGCCATGCTGTTCGCGGCCTGCGTGCTGATGCCGACCGCACAGGGCATCGACCTGCGCACCGACGAATCGGTCCGCGCCTACGCGCGACGCACGCTGGCGCCCATGGTTTTCGGGCCGAGCGCCCGCGCAGGAGAGGAAGGCAGACGATGAGCCACCACAATGACGTGGTCCCGCACGAGGATTACGGCTTCTTCGGTCCGGATTCGGTGTCCTGGAAGGTATTCGGGTATCCGACCGCCATGTCGATCGGCTTCCAGCGGACGGTCGTCACCGAAATGTACGAACCGTTCCTGCTGGCATCGGTGAAGGATACCGGCGCGGTCAGCAAACGGCCTTTGCTCCGCTACGAGCGGACTCTGCAATACATGGCGACCGTCGCCTTCGGCGACAGCGCCTCGGTACTGAAGGCGTCGGAGATTCTGGTGAAGATCCATTCGAAGATCACCGGGACCGAGCCGATCAGCGGATTACGGTACGACGCCAACGATCCCGAAGCGCAACTGTGGATTCATCTGACCGCCTGGCATTCGGTGCTCTACACCTATGAGAAGTTCGGGCCGGGCAAACTCGCGCCGGACGAGGAAGACCGATATTGGGCCGAATGCGCACGCGCCGCCCAATTCCAGACCATCAATCTCGAGGACGTGCCGCGCTCCCGGGCGGAGATGCGGGCCTACTATGCGCGCATGCGCCCGATTCTCGCGGCCACCGAAACAACCCAGGAGCATATCGAGCAGCTGCTCGACGGCGCCGACACGGTACTGCCCGATTCCGTGCTGCTGTGGCCGGTCGCCAAATTCATGCAGGCGGTATTCCGGGAAGCCACGATCTCGACCTTGCCGCAATGGATGCGAAAGATGGGCGGGGTGCGGCAATCGCCGGTGACCGGTGCGCTGGCGACTCTCACGCTGCGGGCCTACTTCCGGCTGATCGCGCAAAGTGTTGAGGCACAACGGTTCCTCTTCCGGGTGGCGAGCCCGCTGACCTATCCTGTTGTCGACCCGATCCTGTGCGGTGTGCCACCGAAGGACCCTACGGTCTGGACACCCGAGGAAGCCCGCGCCCACTACGGAAAGCTCACCCCGGCGGAACAATATGACCGGATCCGAGCGGCCCGAGCCGACGAATCGTTGCCCGAGCATGCTGCCGTCGACGACAGCCGGGCTCTCCTCGCCTTCAACTGATACCGCGCAGAAGGAAATTCAAGTGAATAGTGTCGACCAGCAGCAGAATCCGGGACAACTCAGTGACCACGCCCGGATCGCGCACCGTCCCGGTGCTGCCGATGTGGACACGCTGAGGCGGGCGCTGGCGCCGTGGCGGTTCCTGACCGATCCGCGGTTCCATGGCCTCGAGAACATCCCGGCCTCGGGCGCGGTACTGCTGGTCGGTAATCACACCACCTTCGGCCTGCTCGACGCCCCGCTGATGATCGAGCAGATCTACCGCGAACGTGGCCGGTTCGTCCGCGGATTGGCCGACCACGTCCACTATCTGATCCCCGGCTGGCGCGAATTGCTCACGCGCGCCGGAGCCGCCCGCGGCACCCGCGACAATTGCCGGGCGCTGCTCGCCGCCGGTGAGGCCGTTCTGGTCTATCCCGGCGGCGGACGCGAAGTCGCCAAACGAAAGAACGAGAAATACCAGCTGATCTGGCAGCAGCGCACCGGTTTCGCGCGCCTCGCCATCGAAGCGGGCTGTCCCATCGTGCCTTTCGGCGCGGTCGGTGCGGAAGACAGCTATGACATTCTGTTCGACGCCGACCATCCCACCTTGGCTCCGATCCGTGGCCTCGTCGAGCGGTTCGGCGGACGGTGGGACATCATCCCGCCGATCCCCCGGGGGATCGGCCCCACCCCGCTGCCACGGCCGGAGCGTTTCTACTTCGCCTTCGGCAACCCGATAGACACGACCCAATGGGCCGGTCGCACAGACGATCACACGATCGCCACGGCCCGCGACCTCGTCCGCGACGCAGTGAACGACCGCATCGCCTTTCTACTCACCGAACAAGCCGCCGACCCCGGCCGCCACCTGCTCAACCGAGCCCGATGGCGAACGACGGCACCCTCTTCGGAGGAACACAGCGCGGGGTGAGTTCGGGTGATCCTGCTCTCGGGTGAGGACGGTTATCCATTACGTTGCCGGTGCCGGCGGACTCGTTCGCGGTTGGCGCAGCCGCGGTCGGGGCAGTAGCGCATCGAGTTGTTCTTGGTGGTGTCGGCGTAGAAGCGGTGGCAGTCGTGGGCGGAGCAGAGGCGTATGCGGTCGGGGCCCCGGGTGATGAGGAATCCCATGAGTGCGGCGGCGGCCTCGGCGGCGATATGGCGCCAGGCGGTGCTGGCGGGGGTGTGGAAGTCGATGTGCCAGGGCAGGCCGTCGTGGTCGGTGAGCCTGGGGGTGGCGCCGGCCTCGGCGGCCACGTGGTTGAGCAGTGGCGCGGCCCGGTCGGGCGCGGGATCACGGACGGCCTGCAGCAGATAGGGCCGGATGCGGCGCAGGTGCGGCAGGTCGATGTCGGAGACCTGCACCTCGGTGGCTCCGTGCGCGCGTAGCAGCTGGTCGACCGCCGCTGCCGAGTCCAGGGTTTCCGTACCGGCTACCTCCGGATCACTGTTCACCAGCGCGATCGCAAGGCCGATCGCCCACCACTTGTAATGGTCTATCCGCACTACGTCCATGTCGACAAGGGTAGCGGTCTGCTCGTAGCGTGCTCGGACATGGAGGCGCCGCGATCATTTCGGTGATCCGGGGCCGGGTTCGGGTGTGAGGGAAGGACTTTCATGGATACGGATACGCAGGCACGCCGCGGCTACCTCGATGAGGTGAACTGGCCGGAGGCGGTTTCCTACGCCGAGCACATGCAGCGCGCGATCGATTTTCATTTCTCGTCCGAGACGGGTTCGGACTTCTGGATCGAGAAGTCGAAGTCGTTCGATTTCCGGCTGAGCGAGGTGCGGACGCGTGCGGACCTGCTGCGATTCCCCGACGTGAGTACGGAATGGCGATCGGTGCCGGTCGATGCGCTGGTGCCCCGCGCGATGCGCCGGCACGGTATCCGGCCCTCGGTCTTCGAGAGCGGCGGCACCACAGGCGCCCCGAAGCGGATCATCGATGCCACCCAATGGGAGAAGACATCGGTGTGGATGGCCGACCGCCTGCGAGAGCTCGGGGCTCCGGTCGATGACGGGGGCATGCTGTTTCTCGGGCCTACCGGCCCGCATGTCGTCGGGTACAGCAACGCGGTGATTGCCAGGCGGCTCGGTTTGACGCTGTTCAGTATCGATGTCGATCCCAGGTTCGTGCGCCTAGCGCTGCAGGGCGGGCATGACGAGGTCGCGGAGTTGTACGTCGATCACGTTGTGCGGCAGGCGCATTGGATCCTCGAATCGCAGGATGTGCGGCTCGTCTACCTGACTCCGCCGATCTTCGCCGCGCTCGCGATGCGGCCGGAGGTCGCCGCATTGTTCCGGGACAAGGTGCGTTTCGCGGTGTGGGGCAGCACTTCGATGAACCCGGACACCCTGGAGTTGTTGCGGGAGGTGTTTCCCGGCACGCAGATCATCGGCGGGTACGGCAACACCATGATGGGATCGGCGCTCGAACTCCCCGGATACGAATTGCCCACGTTCCAAGCCTATTTCCCGTACACGGCATGGTCGGTGCTCGATGAAAACCGCGAAGAGGTCGGCTACGGCGACCGCGGTCTCGTCGCCATCCATGTACTGACTCCGGAGATCTTCCTGCCGGTCAGCTATGAGCGCGACGAAGCGACCCGGATCCGTTCGACCGGGGTCGAGGGCACCGACCTGGTGCAGAATGTGCAACCCCTGCCTGTCGCCGGTGAACCCGTGATCGAGGGGGTGTACTGATGGACGGTCATCGAATCTCCCCGCTGATCGGCGGTGACTACCGGCCCGCTCACACCGGTGAGCCGATCCGCACCGTGCGTGGCGAGGATATCGGCCGGCTCGACTTCGCCTCGGATCTGCTGGCCGGACTGTGCATGAAGCGATTGCGTGCCGCCCGTCCGCAGCCACTGGCGACGCGGCTGGAGGTGATCGCCGAGGCGGCCCGGCGGATCGCCGAAGAAGTAGTCGACGGACTCACACCCGGGGCGTACGCGCGAGCGCAGGCGGCGACTTCGGGCACGCCGTTGTCGGTGGTCACCGGGTTTCTGCAGCAGGTGCTACCGGCGGCGCAGCAGGTGATCGAGATCGTTCCCGAGGAACTGGCCGCTCGCCACTACGGCGGAGACCACCGTGCCACGGTCAGCGTGCACCGCCGCGGTGAGCTCATGTCCGTGCTGGCCCCCGCCAATCATCCGGGTGTGCACCTGGCGCTGTTCGAACCGGTCGCGCTCGGCTACAAGGTCATCGTCCGACCGTCGCGCCGTGACCCGTTCACGCCCGCGCGAATCGTGCGGGCACTCATCGATGCCGGCTTGGCCGAGGACACTATCGCGCTCCTGCCGACCGGCCACGACGGCGCAGATCGGCTGGTGCACGAGGCCGATCGGGCCCTGGTCTACGGCGGGCCCGACCTCGCCCGCCGCTACCGGAATCGGCCGGATGTGCTCGTCCAAGGTCCGGGGAACTCGAAAGTTCTCGAATTGCCTGGCGCCGACCACGATCGGCTGACCGAACTGCTGGTCACTTCCACCGCCGCGGGTGGCGGCGGACAGTGCCTCAACGCCAGCGCGGGCCTCGTCCGTGACCCCGCCGCGTTGAGCCGAACCGTCGCAACGGGTTTGGCCCGGCTCACGATCGGCCGACCGGACGACCCGTCCACACAGGTTCCGGTATTCCCCCTCGACCAGGCCCGCCGCCTCGCCGAACTCACCGCGAGCGTGCACGGTGGCGGGCCGGCTGATCATCTGATCGACCTCGCCGACGGATCGGCTGCCCTGCGCCCCGTGGTCTCCCTCGCTGACCCCGAAACACCCTTGTGTGCAACAGAACTGCCGTTTCCCGCAATCGTGCTCCACCCCGTGGGACCCGACACAGGACCAGACCGTCTGGGGCGCACCCTCTCACTCGCCATCCTCGGTGGCACGGATGAGCAGGCCACCGCCTATCTGGCCGCGAACAATGTCCGCAATGTCTTCACCGGCGGGACGCCCACCACTCATTTCACCCTCGCAACACCCCACGACGGATCGATCATCGACCACCTCACCGAGCGGAAAACTTCCAATCAACCACCAGCAGAGGGGCTCTGAGCGCGACAGCGCACAGGCGAGCAGCTCGAACCCGGGGTCGTGGACTGTGCGGACGGCCTGCTTGTCACACGTCGACATGGTGGCCGCTATCGTGAATGACAAGGTCACCATGCAGTCGCGACTGGACCGATGTGGCCCAGTCGACTCGCGGATCGGAAAGAGCGGCGTCGGACCATGGCAGAGGACCTCACCGTGACTCGGGGGCTGGTGATACCCGCGTCCGAGTTGCGCGAGCGGTTCTCACGGTCGTCCGGTCCGGGAGGGCAGCACGTCAACGCCACCGACAGCCGGGTAGAGCTGTCGTTCGACCTCGCCAATTCGCCCTCCGTGCCGGAGCGGTTGCGCACCCGGATGCTCGACCGCCTGGCCACCCGCCTGGTCAACGGGGTGCTCACGATCGCCGCATCGGAGCAACGCGCACAGTTACAGAACCGCGCGGCCGCCCGTGAACGCCTCGCCGCGTTACTGCGTGACGCCGCGGCCGCCCCGCCACCGGACCGCCGCGCCACCAAGCCCTCGCGCGGAGCAAAGGAACGTCGCATCGCCGCGAAGAAGCGGCGCGGCATCACCAAACGCAACCGCCGCGCCTCCCCTGACGACTAGCCGACGGGCAGCGCCACGAGTCGGGGTATCGGCGGCACAATCGATGCCGAACGGGGTTTCTTCGGATTCGGCGCCCTCGCGCTGTTCTGGATGTGGACCGGATGGCATGCCTACCGCGCGGTCCGCCGACGCGACATCGCCTCCCATCAGGCCTGGATGATCCGCTGCCGTTCCTGTGCTGGCTGCCCAACCTGGTGATCGCCGAGTTCATGATCCGCCGCCGCGGCCTACCAGCCCCGCACCTGGACACATCCCAGACCTGGGCGGCCGCACAACCGGCGTTGTGGATCTACGTCCGTGATGAATCCCGATCTCGCGCAGCATGACTCCGGTGGCCGGGTCGTCCGCGGCGGAGTAGTTCGCAGCCGCAGCCTCTAGCGCGGTACTTGGGACGGCACCGGGTGGTCGGGGTCCAGAGCCGGTAGCCCGTCGATGCTGTGGCCATTGTCCCCAGCGATCCGACCTGCGAACTTCTCGTCCGGCTGTCTGGCATGGTGCGCGTCGAGCACCGGCCGCTCGCCGACGAGATCGTAATAGGGGACCGAGTATCCACACGCGTCGGCGATACGCTCGACGTCGACGACGATGGCCGCACGAATCCCCGGATGCTCGACACCGAAATTCGTTCGCAGGGTAATGAATTCGGGATCGTCGGGTCGCACGACGCGCCCTGAACCGAATAGACGCAGGATCCGGGAGTTACGCGTGAACGAGCAGAACATGATGGTGATCCGCCCGTTCTCACGCAAATGCGAGATCGTCTCGACTCCACTGCCGAACAGATCGAGATACGCGACGGTGTGATCATCGAGAACGGCGAAAGTATCCTGATATCCCTTGGGTGAGAGGCTGACTCGCCCACCCTCCGAGGGCGCGGTAGCGACGAAGAACATCGCCTGCGCCTCGATGAACTGCCGCAAGGGCCCATCCAGACGCGAGAATTCCTTGGCCATGGCTCCCCTTCCCATTGCTGCTGCATCGCCAGCGTAACGGCGACATTGCCACTAGCCCGGGTGAAAATCCTCTCAGACGCGAGTGCACGGCGTTCGGCACGATTTCTGGACGGGTCAGGTGCCACTTGGTCATCGGCATGGGCGGATGCCGGTCCGAGCGCCTCGTCTGCGGTAGGGCTGCTTATTCCGACGCGCGGCTGGTGCGGGCACGGAAGTCTGTCCAGGGGAGCATGTCGGGTTCGTCGAGAGTTCTGTTGTACCAGCCTGTTCCGTCGATCCAGGCGTTCAGCCAGTCGGCCAGGCTCGGGGCGTCTACATACCATGCGCTGTCGGGATCGCCCGCGTTCGGTTCGAAAAGCAGGACCGGGGCTCCCGGCGTCAGGCAGTCCACACAGGCATACATTGCGCAGCCCCAGTGGGATATCGGTAGAACTCCCTCGGGCCATGGCCAGTCGGGATCCCGGTGGCCGTCACGGTTGGCGAGGTACTGGGTGACGGCCGCGGGCTCGCTGTCCGGTGGATTGTCCAGCAGTGGTAGCAGTCCGTACTCGGGGCCGAATCCACCGTCTCCGATGCGCAGGTAGATCGCTGCGAGCAGTGGGGGGAGCGAGAAGCCGAGGCTGGCCTCGGCGCGCGAGAGTGTCTCCGTGTCCACGGGTTCGGGTAGAGCAGTCCGATCCGAGGTGCGGGTCGGGCGGGCCGCTGCTGCAACTCGTGCCAGCAGTTGCTCGTTCTCTGTCATGGTTTCATAATCTGATTCGCTGCTGACCGATGCAATCTGAAGTCGGCATAGTGCGTGTGGTGTGGACAGGTCGGCCCTGTCCTGTCCCGAGAAGGGTGGAGTTCTCGACGCTATGGCATCCGTCCGCCACGAAATCCTGATCAATGCTTCGCCACAACATATTTGGGACGTCATCCGTGACGTCGCCGCTGTGCACGAGCGCCTGCTGCCCGGTCGAGTCGCCGCCACCCGGATCGACGGAGACGAACGATTCCTGACATTCCCCGATGGACACGTGATCCGGGAACTGATCATCACTATCGACGATCGGTCACGCCGGTTGGCATACGCCGTCGTGGAGGGCGCCCGGCCCCCACTGGACTACCACCATGCCTCGTTCGAGGTTCAGGACGAGGGCGAGCGGGGGCGGCTGGTTTGGATCACCGACATCCTGCCCGAAACCGCTGCGCCCGAGATCCGCCTCCGCACCGAGTTCGGCATTACTGAGATGAAGCAGGCGATCGAAGCCTCGGCACCACACTGAACCGCACTCAATTCGGCAGTTCCGGATGTTCCGAGCGGGCGCCAACGGCCCGAGTGACCTCGGGCCGTTGAACGTCGGGCTATCGCATCTGGGCGTCGTGCAGGGGTGCCGACGGGATCATCGATTACGAAGTCCGGCTGGGGACTTCGGGTACGCCGCTACTTGACCGAGTTGGCCAACCGATCGGCGTAAGGGGCAATGAATTTTCCGATGATGGGAAGTTCTGTGCGGACACCGCCTGTGTTGTTGGCTTGGATCATGGCCATGATCCAGACGACGACCGCGAAGACTGCGACTGCGAGTCCGGCGAGGCTGAAGATGATCCCCAGGGCTCCGAGGAGCGAGCCGACGATGCTCAGAACGATATTGACCACCGAGACCGCCCCGAAGAAGACGATCGATTGTGAGGCATGGAATTTCACATCGGGGTCGTTTCTTCCCACAAATAGGAAGATGATTCCGGTGAGCCAGCCCAGCGCGTAGGACAGGATCGCGCTGGTCTTTTTGTCCAAGCCGGTGGATTGCGGTTGGTTGGTGGGGTGTTGAGAAGATGTCATGGGGTAAGTAGATGGCGCGGGTGCCTCCTACCGATCCCAACTTTCGGCACGAACCTACAGGTCGCGGGCTGGCCGGCGGGTGGGATCCCGGATGTGGGAAGCGTTCGGCACGTCGGGAGCGTGTCCGAGATCTCATGGTGACAGCGTGCACACGCGGGCGGGGTCGTGCCTGGCGAAATCGCCTGTTCGTTGGTGTGATTCTCCGAATCGGACCGTCGATTGTCGGTGGCGATTTGTCGAGGGTCTACGAAAGGGCTGTCCTGCGGGTCATATTCGGGATCGGGCGGGGCCGATTGTGGCGCGGCTCACCTATGGATCGACTCGTGTCGGCGTGCTACTACTAGGTGCGTAATTCGCGTTGACGTCTCGAACTCCGAAAACACAGTCGGAGAGGGGCATTGGGTATTCGACGGTGTGGAACCACCGCGCCGGGGCGGCCCAGAAGCTTGGAGGAACCATGTACGACCAGACACGTGGCTCAGTAAAGAACTTCGGCCTGTTCGCCGTTCAGCAGCCCCGCCGAATCAATTCGAAAATCGCAGCCATCGTCATCGGGCTCTTCCTGGTCGGTGGTTTTGCGGGTCACCTCCTGATCCCGGATGTCCAGCCGGAAATCAGCCAGCCGACGACCGTATCCATCGTTTCGCCGCAACCGGCCGACTAATCGACGCCGGCCCGCCGAACCTCAGCGGAGGGCAGGCCCGGGACTCGCGGTCCGATCGCCTTATGCTGCTTCGTAAGTACCAGCGCGCCGTCCGTCATCGCGACAGGCTGTACCGGCCCCTTCCAACCACACCAGCCGCCGCACTCAGCGACGTCTTGGCTGCTGACACGATTGTCATCGAACTCCGCCCTGATGTGCCATGCACGGGCGGGATGGCCGCAGATCGGGCACTGCCCAAAGTAGTTCAGAATTTCCTGTACCTCTGAAGCGACAACAGCCCGCCTTTTACCGACCGCCATGACCCCCTCCCGATCCTGAGCTTATTCGGCAGGTCCAGGGTGGTCCGGCGAAGCGGGCATGGCACCGATCACATCTCGCGTGCTGGTTGCGGTGGCCTTGCGGCGAGGTACAGGCGGACGCGGTCGGCGGGGGACTATCGCCGCGACTCAGGCCCGACACCAGTTGCCTGGAACTAACAGCCTGGCTTGGCCTTTGCCGCAGCGCATACCTGTCCGGGTGTGTAACTGCGGGTAGCATGTGGTGACACGATTCCGGAGGGGGCATCATGTCGTTGAACAGGCACCGGGAGCAGGTTGATGATCCGCGCGCGCGGTGGCGCCATCTGCCTGCGGAACCCGCTCACTACGTCGAGGAGACTCACGTCGACGGGAGTTCGTCGAGCTATACGGTGCCTGCTGTCGATCCGACCCAGGACTTCATTCGGCTCTATGGCGGTTAGTGCTGTGGCAGGCAACCTTCGATGGATGCTGCGGTCTCTGTCTGGGGTCTAGTACTCCGGAGCTACTGGTCGATCAGACCTTGGAGTGATGCTCGAGCGGGTGTTGGCCGACAGAGTAATTTGCATGCGCAGCAGGCTCGTTCATGTAAGCAACACGTCGGCCGGGGGAGCGGAGTCACCGGCTGCGGGGAGGGTTTGGGCGGCGGTCGCGGTTTACGTGCTGTCCACCCTTGTTGCGTCGGTTTTGTTGCTTGCGGTGCAGCCGCTTTCGGGGATCGATCCGGATGTGTTGTCGCTTGTTCAGTTCGGTCCGGCGTTGGGTGCGCTGGCGACGTGGCTGGCGTTCCGGAATACCGTTTCTCGGCTGCTGCCCGTATCGGTTTCCTGGCGGCGAGTCGGTGTGAATGTGCTCGTGACCGTCTTTGTGTGCGTGTTGTTCTGGGTGTTGGTCACGCTCGCGGCTGTTGTGTCGGGTACTGCCCTGGTTGGTGCCGTAGCTGTCGGCGGTGTGCCGTTCGTTGTGTTCGTGGTGCTCCAACTGATCGGTGCTTGTGGTGAGGAGATCGGTTGGCGGGGTTTCTTGCAGCCGGTGCTGGAATCTCGAATGGCGAGGGGCGCAGCGATTTTGGTGACCGGGACGACGTGGGCGCTGTGGCATGTCCAGGCATTCACGGCGGGTCCGGTAACCGGAGTCTGCTTCTTCGTCTCGGCCGTGGCTTTGGCCATCGTGCTCGGATACCTGAGCATCGGAAGTTTCCGTCAGCGGGTGCTGACCGCGGCGATCGGGCATTGGTTGATCAATATCGCGTGCTATCTGCTGGCTGGTGACAACACTCTGGATCGGCCGCAGGTTGTATTCGTCGCGGTCGCGACCGCGACGGTCGCCGTGGGGTTGATGGTGGTCCGCGGTCTGGGACTTTGCAAGTCAAACTTATCAGTCTAGCCTTCTAATCATGAGTAACGAGGCGCCCGACCTCCGGGACGTCGCCGCGGGGCTGCGGGGTGGTATCGGCCTGGTGGTGCGGCGACTGCGGCAGGCGCAGTCCGACGGCGGGCTGACCCTGCCCGAACGGTCGTTGCTCGGGCGACTCGATCGTGGTGGCCCGGCCACCACGGCCACTCTGGCCAGGCTCGAGCAGATCAGTCCGCAGTCGATGGGGACGACGGTCGGCGGGCTCGAGAACCGCGGCCTGGTCGGGCGGCAACCCGACCCGCAGGACGGGCGGTGCGCGCGGGTCTCCATCACCGAGGCCGGCCTGCAAGCGTTGCGCGACAAGCGCGATGCGCAGACCCAGTTACTGGCCCAGGCACTCGCGAACGGCTTCACACCCGAGGAGATCGGTCACCTCAGCGCGGCGGGACCGCTTCTCGAAAGATTGGCGCAGAGCATCTGATGACGGCGACCGGGCCGCAACGGCATCCGGTCGCCGCGATATCTCTGCCGGAAAGGATGAGCCGAAATGTCCAACCGGCCCGCAACACCCGTCATGCCACCTTCCGGGATGCCGGCCGAGCCCGGCAGTGCGCGTCCGGACCGCTATAAATGGGTGGCATTGTCGAACACGACGCTCGGTATGTTCATGGCGACGGTCGACGCGTCCATCGTGATCATCTCGCTGCCGGCGATCTTCCGCGGTATTCACCTCGATCCGTTCGCGGCGGGGAACATCAGCTATCTGCTGTGGATCATCATGGGATACCTGCTGGTCACGGCGGTGCTCGTGGTGACGCTCGGGCGGTTGGGCGACATTGTCGGGCGGGTGCGGATCTACAACCTCGGGTTCGTGATCTTCACGCTCGCCTCCGTCGCGCTGTCGCTGGACCCGGCGCTGGGCACGGCCGGGGCGATATGGCTCATCGTGTGGCGGCTCGTTCAGGCCATCGGCGGATCCATGCTGATGGCGAACTCGGCGGCGATCCTGACCGACGCCTTCCCGGCGAGTCAGCGTGGCACGGCGCTGGGAGTCAATCAGATCGCCGCGCTGGCAGGGCAATTCATCGGACTCGTACTGGGCGGGATTCTGTCCGTGTGGGATTGGCGGGCGGTGTTCTGGATCAATGTGCCGTTCGGGATCATCGGCACCATTTGGGCGTACCGCAGCCTGCGTGAGGTCTCCGCCCGTCACCCGGCGCGGATCGACTGGTGGGGGAACACGACTTTCGCGGTGGGCCTCGGGATTCTGCTGATCGCCATCACCTACGGCATCCAGCCCTACGGCGGGCACCCGATGGGCTGGACCAGACCCACGGTGCTCGGCGGGCTGATCGGCGGGGTGGCACTGCTGGCGGTTTTCGTCCTCATCGAATCGCGAGTGGCGCAGCCGATGGTGCGGCTGGCACTGTTCCGCAGCCGCGCCTTCACGGCGGGAAACCTTGCGGCACTGCTGGCCTCGATCGCCCGCGGCGGGATGCAATTCATGCTGATCATCTGGCTGCAGGGCATCTGGCTGCCGCTGCACGGCTACGACTACGCCGATACGCCGTTGTGGGCGGGGATCTTCCTGCTGCCGCTCATGGTCGGGTTCCTGCTCGCGGGACCGCTGTGCGGCTACCTGTCCGATCGGTACGGCGTGCTGTACTTCACCACCGGTGGACTGCTCGTCTTCGCGGCGAGTTTCATCGGATTGCTGCTGCTACCACTGAACTTCCCCTATTGGGCGTTCGCGCTGCTGATCTTGCTCAACGGCATCGGGTCGGGCATGTTCTCCGCACCCAACACCTCCGCGATCATGAGCGCCGTGCCGCCCGAACACCGCGGCGCCGCCTCCGGGATGCGCGCCACCTTCCAGAACTCGGGCATGTCACTGTCGATCGGCATCTTCTTCTCCCTGCTCATCGCAGGTTTGGCCAGCCGACTACCCGAGACCTTGGCCACCGGCCTACGCGCCCAAGGCGTTCCAGCAGCCGCTGCCGCCCACGCCGCGTCGCTACCACCGGTCTCGACCGTCTTCACCGCCTTCCTCGGCGCCAACCCGATGCAAACCCTGCTCGGCCCCACCGGCGTCCTCGACTCCCTCTCACCGGCCGACCGGGACACGATCACCGGCGACACCTTCTTCCCCAATCTGATCTCCGCCCCCTTCCACCACGGCCTCACCATCGTCTTCGCCGCTGCGGCAGGCATGGCCCTCCTCGCCGCAGCGGCCTCCCTGCTCCGCGGTGGCCCGCCCGCCGAGCGTTGACGATTCGACCACTAGGTCGTAACGATGGTTGCGAAGGTGGTGCAGCCATGGGTGATTCGACAAGACCGAGTTCGGAGTCCATACCGCCCCGCGACGGATACCGCCGGGTGCTGGCCCAGCAGGAAAAGGCCGAACTGGAACGACTATCGGCCCTGGAAGCCATTGCCGACCCGCACACCATTGCGCTGCTCGAGCGGATCGAAGTAGGCGCCGACTGGCGGTGCACCGAGCTCGGTGCCGGGGCGGGATCGATCGCGCGGTGGCTCGCCCGGCGATGCCCGGCGGGGCGGCTGGTGGCGACCGACCTCGACACTCGCTTTCTCGTCGACCTGGGTGCGAATGCCGAAGTCCGGCAACACGATATGCGAACCGATGACTTCCCTGCGGGTTCCTTCGACCTGGTGCATGTGCGATCGGTGCTGGAGCATCTACCCGAGCGTGATGAGGTGCTGCCGCGACTGGCGGAATGGGTCGCGCCCGGCGGCTGGCTCGTCATCGAAGACGCGGTATCGACCTCCGCCGCTTCGCCGGACGCGCAGTACCGACGCGTGATGGGCGTGGTCGAGGACACGTTGTCGCGAACAGTCGGCACAGACCTACAGTGGGCTCGCACCCTGCCACAAGCATTGTCCGCCTTGGGCTTCACCGACCTCATGCTCGCCCCGGCCACCCTCGTGATCGGCGCGGGCGGCCCGGTCGACCGATTCTGGCGAGCCACCCTGACCCAACTGGCCGAATTGCGCACCCGCACCGGCCATCACGATGCCGCGGACCTGATGGCCCTCGCCGCTCGCCTCGACGACCCGTCCTTCGTCGAACTGTCCTACACGATCATCGCGATAGCCGGCCGTCGCGCCTGATCGCTCTCAGTGCTCGTGGCAGCAGGTCTGGTGGGTGGTCTGTGCACCGAGGGGCGGGCAGCAGATGTCGCCGCGCCGGGCGTTGATGCCTTCCTTGGCGGCGATGACTGCGATTGCCAGAGCGGCGAGGGGGTCTGCCCAGGACCAGCCGAGCAGGGTGTTGAGGAGGAGTCCGAGTAGGAGGACTGCGGATAGGTAGGTGCAGAGGAGGGTTTGTTTGGAGTCGGCTACGGCGGTGGGGGAATCGAGTTCGCGGCCGGTGCGGCGCTGGCCCCAGGAGAGCAGAGGCATTATTGCGAGACTGGCTGCTGCCAGGGCGATTCCGATGGGGGAGTGGTGGGGTTCGGCTACGCCGAGGAGGGAGGTTGCGGAGGCTGTGGCGACGTAGGCGGCCAGTGCGAAGAAGGAGAACGCGATGATTCGCAGGGTGATCTTCTCGCGCTGTTGTGGGTTGCGGCCGGCGAACTGCCACGCCACCGCGGCTGCCGAGGAGACTTCGATGACCGAGTCCAGGCCGAATCCGATGAGTGCGGTGGATGAGGCGCGGGTGCCTTCGGTGAGTGCGACGGCGGCTTCGATCACGTTGTAGGAGATGGTCGCTGCGACGAACCAGCGGATACGGCGTGTCAGGACGGCTCGGCGCTGGGGTGACAGTATCGGCTGGGGCGCGAATTGGGGGATGCCCAGGGATCGGGTCATCAGCAGCACTCGTCGGTGCCGGAGGCGGGGCAGCAGGCGGGGTCGACGGCCAGGACGAGGCCGGTGAGGTCGTCGAGGGCGCGGGCGATGCGGGGGTCGGCGAGTTCGTAGCGGGATCGGCGGCCTTCGGGGACGGCTACGACCAGGCCGCAACCGCGCAGGCAGGCAAGGTGATTCGACAGGATCTGGCGGGAGACGCCGATCCGGTCCGCCAGGTCGGAGGGGTAACTCGGTGCGCTGCTGAGGGTCAGCAGAATTTGCGTTCTGGTCGGGTCGGAGAGGGCGTGTCCGAAGCGTGCCAGTGCGTCACGGTGCAGCAGGGTGTCCACGCGTTGATGGTACATGTAAATCTGTATTCAGAATTATCTGGACTATCGGTGCCCGGTGCCAGCACTCAGCGCGGGCTGTGCCGACTTCGGTAGGCCGCGACGCTGGCCCGGTGCGCGCAGGTTCGGGTGCAGTACTGTTTCGAGCCGTTGCGCGAGAGGTCCACGTAAGTGGCCCGGCAGTTCGACCCGGCACATACGCCGAGACGGGCCGGACCGAGCGTGGCGATCACGGAGGCCAGTGCGCTGAGCGTGGTCGCGGCCAGGTGCGCCGAGCAGCGATCGGTGTCGGAGGTGACCTCGGTCCACCAGCGATCCCGATCGTGGCGCAGTATCGGCGTGGCGCGGCTGTCGCGTAGACCGTCATTGATCAGGGTCGCCGCTGCCGCCGCGTCGGTGCTCGCTCGTTCGAGGACAGCACGCACCCTCTCGCGCACCGCGCGGACCTCGGCCAGGTCGGTAGGAGTGAGACGCTGCGGGCGAGTGCCTCGGCCCGCGTCCGGCGAATGGTCGTCGAGGAAGTTTCGGAGCTGCTCCACCGTCTCGAGCGCGTCCTCACCCTTGATCGGCTTCAAGGTGTTGGCGAGATCGACGGCCGTCTCGACCGCCGATGAGCTGTCACATGCATCGATCATTTGACGTGTCTCCTCGCCGTTCCGTAGCGTGACACGCATAATAGCTGTTACGTGTCACGCCGCGCTGGGGCCGCCGCCTGAGCGAGGAAGGAAGCACCGCTATGGCCGCAGAGCCGTTCGAGGTCAGCATCACCGAAGCCGAGATCGCGGATCTGCGTGAACGGTTGCGACGGACGCGGTGGCCCGAGCCCGAGCCGGTGGACGACTGGTCGCAGGGGTTGCCGCTGGCTTATGCGCAGGAGCTCTGCCGCAGTTGGGCCGAGGACTACGACTTCGGGTTCGCCGAGCGGCTGAACGCCTTCCCGCAGTACCGCGACACAGTCGACGGGTTGGGCATCCACTTCCTGCACGTCCGCTCGCCGGAGCCGGATGCGTTCCCGCTGGTGCTCACGCACGGGTGGCCGGGTTCGGTGCTCGAGTTCCTGGAGGTCCTCGGCCCGCTGACCGATCCGCGTGGGCACGGCGGGGACCCGGCGGACGCGTTCCACGTGGTCGCGCCGTCGTTGCCCGGGTACGGCTGGAGTGACAAGCCGTCGACGACCGGGTGGGGCATCACTCGCATCGCGCGCGCCTGGGACACGTTGATGGTTTCGCTGGGTTACGAGCGATACGGCGCGCAGGGCGGTGACTGGGGTTCGGCGGTGTCCGGCGCGCTGGGCGAGGTGGCACCCGAGCGGGTCGCCGGCGTGCACCTGAATTTGGGGTCCGTGGCGCTGGGCACGTTCGACGACCCGACGCCCGCGGAGTTGGCGAACATCGAGGTCGCGAAGGAGTTCCAGCGGACCGGCCGGGGGTACTCGGCGCAGCAGTCGACCCGGCCGCAGACGCTCGGCTACGGCCTCACCGACTCCCCGGCGGGCCAGGCCGCCTGGATCGCCGAGAAGTTCTGGGCCTGGACGGACAACGACGGCCATCCCGAGGACGCCGTATCGCGGCAGCAGATCCTCGATGAGATCTCGGTCTATTGGTTCACCGCGTCGGCCACGTCGTCGGCGCGCTTGTACTGGGAGAGCTTCGCGGCCTTCCGGGACAAGGTCACCGCGCCGACCGGGCTGTCGGTCTACCCGCGCGATATAACCCGCCCGTCGCGGCGGGAGGCCGAGCTGCGGTTCACCGACCTGCGCTGGTTCGAGGAAATGCCGCGGGGTGGCCACTTCGCCGCGCTGGAGCAGCCGCAGTCGCTGGTCGAGCAGGTGCGCGGGTTCTTCCGCCTCTTCCGCTGACTGCGCCTTGCCGTGGTTCAGCCGTTGGCGTTACCGGCTTTCCATGTCGCCCAAGGGACTTCCCAGTCGCCGTAGGTGTCCCAGACCGGCAGGCTGGGGCCGCCGGAGTTGGTGATCTCGACGACGTCGCCGATCCCGAAGTGGTTGTAGAACCATTGGGCGTTGGCGGGGGAGAGGTTGACGCAGCCGTGCGAGACATTGCTGCTGCCCTGCTGGCCTACCGACCAGGGGGCCGAATGGACGAATTCGCCGTCGTTGGAGATGCGTTCGTCGAGGGCGACGGTTTCCTTGTAGTAGCCGGGCTGGCCCTGGCAGGTGCCGTAGGTGCAGGAGTCCATCACGATCGAGGGTTGCTTGTCGGAAATGACATGCGGGCCTTCATGGGAGGGGAAGCCGGGCGATCCGAGGCTCATCGGCATCTGGTTGACCTGATTGCCGTTGTCGAAGATGGTGAGCTCATCGGTACTGCCGTCGGCCTTGGCGACCCAGGCGTCGTGGACGGTGTAGTCGGCGCTGTCGTTCTCCGCGCCGAGCACGCCGCCGCCCAGGTCCAGGCCGAGCACGTCGGCTTCGATGTGCAGTTTGGTGCCGGGCTGCCAGTAGTTCTCCGCGCGGTAGTGCACGTCCTTGTCGTCGACCCAGTACCAGGCGCCTTCTTGCGGCGGGCTCACCGTGACGTGCAGGTGCTTCTCCACCTCGGCCTTGTTGGAGACCGGTGCGGTGAACTGGAAGACCATCGGCTGGCCGACGCCGATTCCGGTGTCGGAGACCACGTCCGGTGCGGGCACGACATTCGCGTAGGCGGTTTTACCCGGCGTCAGCGTGGTGACCGTGAACGTTTGCTTGGTATGTGCCCCAGCCGAATTCACCGCATCGGCGGTGACGGTGTAGGTGGTGGCGTAACCGAGTGGATCGGTGGTCGCCCATGACTGATGGTCGGGCGCGAACGCGCCGGCGATCTGGCCTTTTTCGTACTGGACGGTCACGCTCGCCAGCTGCCCGCCGGCGGCCGTCACCGCGATCGGGGTGGCCGGGTTGATCGGATTCTGTCCTGCCACCGGCACACTCAGGGTCGCGGCCGGGGGCGCCGCGGGCGCGCCGGCACTATTCTGCCCCGACCGCCCGCTGTGGCCGGAAATGCCGATCAGTACCCCGGCGATCACGATGACCACTACTACGGCAGCGCCGATGAGCAGCCACATCCGCGTCCGCTGCGGCGGCTTCGGGGCCCCGCCGCTGTTCGGGTTCTCGCTGCTCAGGCTCTCGGATTCGGTCATTGCTCCCCCTTATCGACCAGAAGTCCATCTGCGTATCTCGGCGTGCACTCGCCGGCGTCCGTAACCGCCATACCCACAACCCAACCATGGAAAGCGCTACGACCACAGCATGTGTACCCGGTTCGCGGCCGATGGGCGAATCGGCGCCGGGGTGTCCCATCGGCGGCGCGTAGCATGAGGGACGGTTCCCAATCGCGGAGAACGGCAGAAAGAGTGGCGCATCGGTGACCACACGACCGCCCTTCCTACATCCCGCGCTGCTGTATCGCGACAGTCAAGAGTACCTGGCGGGGACACTCGGGTTCATCCGGTCCGGATTGGAAAACGATGAGCCCGTGGCGGTTTCGGTGCCGACCGCCAACCTGGCTCTACTGCGGAACGCCCTCGGATCCGAGGGCGACGCCGTGCAGTGGATGGACATGACGATCGAAGGCCGCAATCCGGGACGGATCATTCCGGGTGTGCTGCGCGCCTTCGCCGACGCGCATCCGGCGGGGCGGGTGCGCATCATCGGTGAACCGATCTGGGCAGACCGCTCCGACGTCGAATATCCCGCCTGTGTCCAGCACGAAGCGCTGATCAACGCCGCGTTCGCGGGGCGTGAGGTCACCATTCTCTGCCCGTACGACACGGCGACCCTCCCGGCCCGGATCCTGGCCGACGCATATGCGACGCATCCCGTCGTCATCGACGGTGATGGTGAAAAATCCAGCAGCGCATACGATCCCGATCGCATTGTCGCGTCCTACAACCGGCCGGCGCCCGAACCGCCCGCGGAGGCCGCGGTGTTCGACTTCGACGCCGTCACGCTGTCCCCGATCCGGCACCTGGCCGTCGACTATGCGCGACAGGCCGGTGTGACCGGCGAACGGCTCATCGACTTCGAACTGGTCATTGCCGAGACCACCACGAACTCGGTGGTTCACGGCGGCGGAAAAGGCCGCCTCACAGTGTGGTTGGACGGGGCTCAGGTGGGCTGCCGGATTCGCGACTCGGGACACATCACCGATCCCCTCGCTGGACGACTACCGGCCCACGCGCGCATGGTCGGAGGTCGCGGGCTGTTGATCGTCAACCAGCTCGCTGACCTGGTACGCATCTATACCGGTCCGCGGGGAACCGTCCTGCACATCCTGCTGCCGCGCGCATAGCCGAAACCGGCGGCGCTGCTGCCTGTTCGGTTCACTGTCCGTTTCAGGCCTCCGGGAGGGGGTAACCGCCCGAATACGCCGGAATCTTCGGATCCCACAGTGAGGAACTGGACATGTCAACTGAATACGCGGCCCAGTCGGAGACAGCTGTCGACGACGAGAGTAAGGGCGATTCATACGACAATATCGAGCCCTGGCTGGCGAAACTGGCGACCCTGCCTGCCGGAACGGTCGAACGCGATCGACTGCGCGACGAGATCGTCGGCAAATGCCTGCCCCTCGGCGAGCACATCGCGCGCCGCTACAGCGGGCGCGGCGTCGAGTTCGATGATCTGGCCCAGATCGCGGCGGTCGGGGTGATCCTGTCCGTGGATCGCTTCGACCCGAGTAATGGCGCCACCTTCTTGTCCTTCGCGGTGCCGACCATCATGGGCGAGGTCAAACGGTACTTCCGCGACAGCACGTGGGCCGTGCGAGTACCCCGGCGGCTCAAGGAGATTCAGCAACGCCTGGCCACCGCGGTGCCGGAACTGTCCCAGCGGCTGGGGCATCCGCCCACCGCGCGGGAACTCGCGACTCATCTCGACGCCGATCTGGCCGAGATCACCCAGGCATTGATCGCGAGCAATTGCTACAGCGCCGACTCCCTGGACGCGAACCGATCCCTGACCGACGAGGGCGAGCAGACCGCCTCACCGCTGGATCGCCTCGCCGCCGAGGATCCCGGCTACCGCATGGTCGACGAGACCCTCACCGCGGCACCGCTATTGGCGGCCCTGCCCGAGCGTGAACGCAGCATCCTGGTCATGCGTTTCGGAGATGGCAAGACACAGGCCGAGATTGCCGAGGTGATCGGAGTATCGCAGATGCACGTCTCCCGCTTGCTGTCACAGACCCTGGCGCTGCTGCGTGAACAGGCATTATCTCCGCGTCCACTCGCCGGCGTCGCGTGAGCCCGGTCGGCACAGCCGGTGGACCGTCCACGCCGAACAGGTAGTCTTCCCGCACCGGGCATGCGGGGAAGGGTGGGCGGTGTGGGCACGACGGTAGGACTGCGGGTACATGCGGAGCCGGAACAACTGACGATGCTGCGCGCACTCGCCGAAACCGTCACTCTGGTAGCCGATTTCGATATCGGCGAGGTCAACGATCTCCGCTTGGCGCTCGACGAAGTGGCCACCGTGCTGATCGGGGACGCCGTACCCGGGTCGGCGCTCGACTGCGATGTCACCTTCGATTCGGACGAGGTCACCGTGCGGGTGACCGTGATCGCCGTCTCGGAGGACGCGCTCGAGGACACCGGATTGAGCTGGCATATCGTGCGCTCGCTGACCGACTCCCTCGACGCCACCCAGGCCGCCTACGCGTTGCAGGCCGGCGGATATCCCACGATCGTGGAGTTCCGGTGGCTGCGGCACCGCGATCGCCGCTGACTATCCGCCGTCGGTGAGCGCCTCCGGCAGCGTGCCGTAGACACTGAGCATCGCGTCCAGACCGGTCAATTCGATGGGCCGGCGGACCTGCGTCGACGCGACGATCCGCAACTGCTGGCCGCTGATTGCCGCGAGTGCCTCGACCAGCACGCTCAACCCCGCCGAACCGAAGAAACCCACCTCGGAAAGATCGACCACCACCACTTCCGAACCGGTGGTGAGCGCCTCGGACAGGGCCGTCGACAACGCCGGCGCCGAGAGAATATCGACCTCGCCCGACACGGAGACGACGACCGCGGCACCGGCCGGGCGCGTCGAGACGATCAGCTCGCGAGTCATGACTTTCGCTACCTCCGGACACCTGGCGTGGACGCGAACCGAATGCCCCCGCCGGCTTTTACTCTAATCAGCGGCGCGGCGGGAGCCGGACCACTTGGACGAAGAAGTCGTCGATCTTCTTGATGGCGGCGATGAACTGATTCAGGTCCACCGGTTTGGTGACATAGGCGTTGGCGTGCAGCTCGTAGCTGCGCAGGATGTCTTCCTCGGCCGCGGAGGTCGTGAGGATGACGACCGGGATGCAGGCCAGGCTCGGATCGGATTTGATGCGCGCCAGCACCTCCTGACCGTCGTATTTGGGCAGATTGAGGTCCAGCAGGATCAGATCGGGGCGGCAGGCGTCCTGGTGCGCGCCCTTGCGGTAGAGGAAATCGAGGGCCTCTTCGCCGTCGCGGCAGACGTGCAGGGTGTTGCCGATCTTGTTGTCCTCGAACGCTTCCCGCGTCATCAGTTCGTCGGCGGGATCGTCCTCGACCAGGAGGATATCGATCGGCTGCGCCTGCACGGTCATGGACGGATTCCTTCGCTTCGGATATCGGTGTCGGCGGCGAGTACGTCGACCGCCGCGGGTGCGCCGGTCAGGGTGAAACAGATGCGGGTGCCGCCGGTGTAGTCGGTGTCTAGCCAGATTCGGCCGCCGTGATGTTCGACGATTTTCTTCGTCAGGGCCAGGCCGATGCCGGTGCCGTCGTATTCGGTGCGGTTGTGCAGCCGTTGGAAGATGATGAACACCTTCTCCGCGAATTCGGGCCGGATGCCGATGCCATTGTCCTGCACCGAGAGCAGCCAGCCCGCATCGTCGGGTTCGCAGGTGATCAGGATCCGCGGGGTGCGATCGGGCGCACGGAACTTGATGGCATTGCCGATCAGGTTCTGCCACAACATGGTCAGCAGGATCGGCTCGCCCATGAGCTGCGGGAGCTGCTCGGGGCGGGTTATCTGCGCGTCGCTGTCCTCGATGGCGGCCGCGAGGTTGGCCAGGGCGCGGTCCAGTGGTTGTGCGAGGTTCAGTTCGGTGCTGCCGTCGGTGACGCGGCCGACCCGGGAGAAGGTCAGCAGGTCGTTGATGAGGATCTGCATGCGCTTGGCGCCGTCGACCGCGAAATCGATGTACTGGGTGGCTCTTTCGTCCAGCTGGCCGGCGTAGCGCTTCTCCAGCAGCTGGCAGAACGCCGCGACCTTGCGCAGCGGCTCCTGCAGATCGTGGGAGGCCACATAGGCGAACTGCTCCAATTCGGCGTTGGAGCGGCGCAATTCGACCGTCTGCGCATCGAGGAACAGCTTTTGCTCGTGCAGTTGCGCCTGCTGGACGCGCGAGGAATCCAGTTCCGCGACGATGCGGCGACGCATATCGTCGACCGCGGTGGCGACCGCGGCGACGTCGGCGGGACCGTGCACATCGATCCGGAATCCGAAGTCACCGCCGGCGACTCGCCGCGACGACTCGGTGAGGTACTTCAGCGGACGATCGATGAGCCGGCGCACCAGCACCGCCAAGCCCACACCGGTGAGCAGATAGACCACCAGCAAGCCGATCAGAATGCTGTCGCGCACCGCACGATCGTGATTGAGCCGATCGGTGTCCCGGGTGACCGCGTCGGCCAGGTTCTGGTTCTGCTGGGTGAACAGGGACCGCAGATTGTCGAACATCTGCTTGCCCTCGGCGGCGGTGGCGTCACCCTGCGCCCGCGCGGTGGCGGGGGAGGCGAGCAGGGGAGCCACGTACGTGCTGCGCCATTGTCTTGCGGCGCGTTCGATGTCGTCGATATCGAGGTTGACCCGACCGCCCTCGTGCCCCAATAGTTTTCGCATCCGGTCCGCCGACTCCTGCTCGGTGGTGAGGCCGTCCTGGTAGGGCTGCAGGAACTGCGGGTCGCCGGTGATCGCGTAGCCGCGCACGCCGGTCTCCTGATCGAGCAGGGTGGACTGGAATTGCAGGGCCTCGCGCTGCGCGGGCAATGAATGATCGATCAACCTACTGGTGGCGTCGGCGGTGGTGGCGATGACCCGGGCGCCCAATACCGCGCCGATGATCACCACGAAGATCATCGAACCCAGGACCAGCTGAAACCAGGCGCGAGTGGTGAGCCGACCGGGCCCACGAGTCCGGTCTGTGCTTTGCAGTGCATCGGTCACCTGCCTGCCTTCCAATACAGGTGGAGCAGCGCAACAGCTTGCCCGGCAGCCGATTTCTGGACCACGCGGCCCTCAGATGTTATCCGATGCCCCGGCCACAGGCGCCGCATCCTCCTCCGGTTTCGTTGCAGGATAAGCCGAGGATGTCTCGAAATGTTGGCTTGCTGGACACTGCCCCGCATCCATGAGCTGAAGACCCTGCATGCCCGACACCACGGCCAAACAAGGTTCAACACCATGTAGGCGACGCCGGGATGCTTATGCCAACGACTTGCCATCAGACACGCTCCACGGTCGGCACCTGTGGAACCCAGCCGGCCTCGGGGGATGTCGATACGATCCGGTCGTCGAGGCGGGGGATCGGTGAACCGTCGATGAGGAACGCCAGCCGTAGCAGTGCCCAGGAAATCCTGTGCCGCGACGGCACTCCTACGTTGTTGTTATGCCCGGACGGGGCATGCCGCCCTCTCAGCAGCACGCCCCATCCTGCGCTATTCAGTTGGGTGCGGTGGTTGGTAACCCGGCACCGCACCGGGAACTTGGGTCAGAAACGGAGCAGCGGCAGGACCAGAGGAATCAGGTCACCGATCAGCTTGATCACGTCCTCAGCTACAGGTGGCACGCAAATCACCCCTCTTCCTTGAGAAATCGGAACTGCTTCAGCACACTTCAAAGGTGGCTGAAGAGAGCGTCGCGCCCGCCGGGGCGCCGAACGTCGTGCGGAAGCGGGCTGAATGCCCGAATGGGCACGGACCGACGAACCAGAGGTTCTGCGACCACTGCGGCGAAGACCTCCTGCATGGGACCCCTCGCGATCTGCAGGGGAGCGAGATTCCCAGACCATTCGAGATTCCCCACCCAGCGACGAGCATGCCCGAAACCTGGACCGCAGTCGCCGAGCTGGTATCCCTGCCGATATTTGGGGCAGGGGTGCGCTACCTCGCCAGAAACCCGAAGGCCCTGGGCGCATACTTCCCTGCGGTCGTGGTTGGATTCGTGCAGCAGCTCACGAAACTTGAGGAGGCACGGACCGCGCGCTACCACGCGAAGGCGGCACGTCAGGATGCTCAACAAGAACTGGAGCTCCGGAGCGAGGAACGCGAGGTGCTACGGGAGCTTCCCCAAGTTAGGGCACTCATCGCAGAAGCAATCGCGGAGACAGTGAAGTCTTGCGCCGACTTGGAAGCACGGTTGACCAACGGTCCAGGCGCTGATGAGTTTAATCCGATCCTCGATGATCTCTATGCTATGCAGAATCGGCTGGACATCCAGCGGCGCGTCCAGATGGACCTTGAGAAGGACGTGTAATTCTACGTGGTAACCGGATCCAGCGCCCTCAGATCCACATAGCGTCGCCATCACTTCTCGGTCGTGATGATCAAGTACCGTGCGCCGTCGATCGGTTGTCCTGCCGTTAGGCGAAAATCTCAATGTTCCACTGGGGCAGGAGGATTCGAACCTCTACAATCCGCTGTTCCAGCGCAGGCCAAGCGAAGATCCGCCAGCCTCGCCGGGGCCAACAATGCCACGCCACCCCTAACGATTCTCAGCCTGGCCTTGAGCAGTCCGGCATCGTAAACGTTTGCAACGTGATAGATGCCAAGTTGGGGACATCCGTTTTGGGCGGTATATTTATCCACATAGCTGTTGGCTCTGGAGGTAATCGAGAAAGGGCGGCCACCGAGGTCGCCTATCTCCATAGTTTCGGTTGAGTCTTGCGTGATAATAACGGCTTCGAAAGAATATAGACAGAAGCAGGTTTGCGTGCGAGTCGTCAGCTTCATGTCGATGGACTCCCGAGGATCGAGAGTCGCGTCCTTATCGGAAAAGAACGGCATGGCCGCCACATCGGGGGATTTCGCTGTTTTATTCGTCGAGTCAACTTCCGGAACCGCAGGTACAAGATCCCCCTTGTTCAGATCAAACGCCAAATCGATCACATCGTTCACGCCTTGAGAAGGCGATTCCAGGTATGTGGTAGCGATAGGTTGCCTACGGTTCCGCGACCTTGGCTGAGATGGACCGTATCGTAACCCGGGTCGCTCCGTTATTCTGCAGGTAGAGGCGGTATTTGGATTGATAAATGTCTACTGCGCCTCTGGTTTTGGCCCATCTGGCGATGGCAGAATTATAATTCTGTACACCCTGTATCTCGTTCAACAAGCCGGTGGTCGATGGAAGTGGAGAATCGAATGCGCCAGCCCAGCCTTTGATTGAATCATAGTCGGGTTCTATGCGGAATGCGACAGTTCCTATTGGCTGCATAGTTGCGGTCGTCGTGTTGTTAGGTGGTTTATCTGGGGTGGATTTCGGAATAAGCGCAATGGTGGCCACGATAATCGCGGTTATTGCGGGTACAAGGGCGAGTATCAATGGGTGCTTTGTGACGTCTCGCCACCTTCGGCGCGGTGACTCGGCGGCGGGAGAGCTTTCGATGCTAGAGCCGTCGGTGTCGTCGCCCACAGCAGTACCCTTCTGCTCGGCCTCGTGTACCTGACTGATGCAGCCAGTTGACGATGATAGGCGTATTCTGTTCTGCCCGTACCACTTATGGCTGACTCGGCACATCGCGACGGAGCCGACAGAAGTTGGGTTGTAGGGGAAGCACACGGCGGCGCGAGCAGACGACCGCCTCCAGTTCGCTCAGTGTCGGAATTGGAGTGTCCTGCACCAGTGCGTACCTGAGTGCCCCACCGTCCGAGCGCCCAACAGCATTGCCTGCATAATTGCCCAGCCTGGAACTGCTCAGAGTTCGACCATGACCTTGATGTCGTCACGACCTGCAGTGAAAGCTTCGGTGGCCTGCTCCAAAGGGATCCGGCGGGTGATGAGTCCGGTCAGCCAGTTCTGATCGGCGGTGGCGAGGGCGTGGGCGGCCTGGCGGTAGTGGCGTTTGTTGGCGTTGATGGAGCCGAAGATGAGGTGGTTCTCGAGTACGATGCGGCGGTTGGTGGCGCCCGCGTCGATGGTGAGTTCGCGGCCGGTGGGGGAAATTCCGGTGAGGCAGACGATTCCGGCCGGTGCGGTGTGGGTCATGGCGGCCATGGCGATCGCGGGTGCGCCGGTGGCCTCGATGAGGATGTCGGGTTCGATGCGGTCGGCGACCTCGGGAAGCGGGTCGCTGTGGTAGGTGGCGCCGAGGCTGTGGGTCATCGCGGGCTGAATTCCCTTGTCGGGGAGCGCCAGGACATGGACGTCGAGGCCTCGCTGCGTGCCCAGTAATGCCGCGAGCAGGCCGATCGGACCGGCGCCGGTCACCAGCACCCGCCGGGGCTCGGACCAGGATCGGGTGCTCACCCGCTCGATCTGCTCCCAGGCCTTGGCCACGATGGTGGCCGGTTCCATCAGCACGCCGGTCGCACCCAGTGCCGGATCGAGTTGCACGGCGTATTCGGTCTCGACCGTCCAGCGCTGTGACCCGTAACCGTGGCGCTGCTTGATGCCGCGCTCGGTGTAGCGGTTGTTGCGGCACATATCGAATTCGCCGCGCGCACAGGCCCCGCACGGCACCGGGTCCGGTCGGCGCACGATGCCCACGACCAGATCTCCCGCTGTGAAGCCGCTGTCGTGCGGTGCGGTCAGCACTCGCCCGAGCGACTCGTGCCCGAGGACGAGACGATCCTCGCCGGGTGGCGCCGAGCCGAAGTTACCGGCAGCGATCTCCCGATCGGTGGCACACACGCCGAAAGCGATTCCCTCGACCAGCAATTCGTCCTGCCCGGCCACCGGCTCGGGCATATCGCGAACCTCCAGCGAGCCTGACTTCTCGGGAATGACAGTGAGTGCACGCATGATTCAATGGTCGACGAGAAGCCCGGTTGGTGGCGGGTTTTTACCATCACCTGTCCGGCGATCCGGACGGCCGGATGCCACGGACGTCAGGACTGGGTGCGGTAGCGGTGTCCGCCAAGGGATTTCGCGGCATACATGGCGCGGTCCGCGGCGTGGATGAGGGCGGCGGCATCGCGGTTGTCGTGTGCGGCGGTGGCGATGCCGATGCTGGCCTGGATGTGGACTCGGCCGGGTGAGAGGGTGAAGGGCCGGGCGAGGTCGGTGAGGATGCGGTCGGCGTTCTCGCGGGCCGCGTTCTCGCCGCCGAGGGTGCCGATGACGAATTCGTCGCCGCCGTAACGGCATACGCAGTCTTCGGGGCGGGCCACCGAGCGCAGGCGTTCGGCGACGGCGACCAGTAGTTCGTCGCCGACGCGATGGCCGTGGGTGTCGTTGATCTGTTTGAAGCCGTCCAGGTCGACGAGCAGCACCGATACCGGTTCCTCCGCGGGGCGCGGTTCGGCTATCCATTCCTCCAGGACGGCGCGGTTGACCAGTCCGGTGAGGCGATCGTGAGTGGCGGCGTGGTGGAGGCGATCCTGCAGCTCGGTGATGCGATGTTCGCGGGCGGCGACGGCGGCGCGCAGGATCGCTTCGTGTTGTCCCAGCGCGCGTTCGGACAGGACCTCGGCATAGCCGGTGACCGCGTGCCCGGCATTGCGGGCCCACGCCGCTGCCGTCTCGGCGGAGCTTGCCGGAGCTGCGAGGAGTACCGCGGTGGCCAGCGGGCCGACGAATCGGGGGCTGGTGTCCAGTCCCGGCAAGCTGGTCGCGAGGCCGGCGCCGAGAATGCGTGCGGCGGCGGCATCGTCTCCGGTGAGGCGGTCCAGACCGCGCAGGAACTCGAGCGCCGACGCGGTGGCCGCCGAGTCGTCGGTGACGGTGTAGCCGGCTGCCGCGAGGAGTTGCAGATACTCCTGCGCCGCGCGGCGCAGCGCGCAATCGCGGTCGCGGGGACCCGACCGGGTGGTGTGGGCCGTCGGCAGGTTCATCGCAGGCGTCCCACGCCGGCGTATCCGGGGGTGCGCAGCGGCGGGTTGGCGCCGGGCTGCTGATCCGGCCGCCACGCCGTCGGCGCGACGAGACCCGGTGCGAGGAGCTCGAATCCGTCGAAGAGAGCGAGGATTTCGTCGCGAGTGCGCATGGTGAACGGGTTCGACGTGCGCTGATACAGATTCGCGGCGGCATGGTGAGCGCTGGTGTCGGCGCTGGCGTGCACGATGACCAGATGGCTGCCGGGCGCCAGCCGCGAGCTGATCCGCGCGATGATCCCGGACGGATCGTCGGCATCGGGGATGAAATGCAGGACCGCGATGAGCAATACGGCCACCGGGCGGGAGAAGTCGATCAGCCGGGCCGCACCGTCGGCGCCGAGGATCTCCTCGGGATGACGCAGGTCTGCTTCCAGCACCAGCGTGCCGGGATCATCGCGCAGCAGAGCGCGGCTGTGCGTGACGGCGACCGGATCGCTGTCCACATATACGACTCGCGCGTCGGGCTGAGTCGCTCGCGCCACCTCGTGCACATTGCCGACAGTCGGGATTCCGGAACCGATGTCGATGAACTGGGTGATCCCCTGTGCGGCGAGGAACCGGACCGCGCGCCGCAGGAAGGCCCGATTCTCCCGGGCGATCACCGGCGCATCCGGCATCTGGGCCATCGCCTCGCGCGCGAATGCGCGGTCGACCTGGAAGTTGTGCGAGCCACCGAGATAGAAATCCCATACCCGGGCCACGCTCGGCTGATCGAGATCGACAGTCAACGGTGCCCATTCGGGGCGCACATCGGCCTTCTCGGGATCCATCAGCGCGCATCCTCCCCTCGATCGACTCTGCACTATCGGAAACAGACCACGACCCCCGGTCCAGAGATCAGCGTACCGATTGGACCCAGGTCGGTGCAGCGCCAGCGAACCATGCGGCGAGTAATGCTCGACGGGGTGCATGCACGCGACGGGACGGGGCTGCTCGACGAGCAGGCGCTGCCATCATCTGGTGGCCGGCGCGAGTCGCGGCAGCAGGGTGTGTGCGTTGCCGTGCATGACCTGTGCGAGGAGCTCGGGTCGGGCGGTGAAATAGGTGTCGACATTGTCGGTGTACCAGCCGGCCATTTCCGGGCTCACGGCCGGGAAGTCGGTGCCGAACAGGATCTGTTCCGGGGGCACGAAGTTTTCCAGCGCAACGAGATTCGTCTCGAAGCCCGACAGCGCCGTTTCGAAGTAGAAGGTGCGGAAATCGGCAATGATCTCTTCCGGGGTCAGTTCGCATCCGAGGTAGTTCGAGAGCACCGCCACGCGTGCGGCGAGGAACGGTGTGCTGCCGCCGGAGTGCGAGAGGATGATTCGCACATTGGGGAACTGTCGTTTGCGGCCGCTGGTGACCAGATCCGCTGCGCCCTTGTAGGTTTCGTTCGGCACCTCGCTGACCGGGGTCGGCAGGAAACGGTTCGGCATGGGGTTGCGTCCGGGGGTCTGCTCACCGTGCAGGAATACGAGCGCGCCGCGCCGATCGAGTTCGGCCCAGAGCGGCTCGAACAGTTTGTCGCCGAGCGATCGCGCGTTCTCGCCGGTGCCGTAGACGTTGGTCAGGGTGATGCCGTCGGCGCCGAGGTCATCGAGGGCGTAGGTCAGTTCCTCGAGTGCGGCATCGACATCGGTGGGCGTCGGCAGGTGCGCGAAGAAGCCGAACCGGCCGGGGTGGTCTTCGACCGTCTGCTTGGCCAGCATGTTGACCCTGCGCGCGAAGTCCGGGCGTCGCTCCGCGGGCAGTGTCTGCTCCAGATCGTTGGGCAGGGACAGGATCGCGGTCTGGATGCCGAGACCGTCCATGAACGCGAGGCTGGACTCCGGTGTCCAGCGCGCCCCGCCGCCCGGGAAACGCCAGCCCGACTGCGCGATCAGCGAGCCCTGCAACAGCTCGGCCAGTTCGCCGCCGGGAAAGATGTGATGGTGGAAGTCGACCCGAGCCGGGCCGGAAGAGTTCGTGGTCGTGCCTACCAGTGAATCATTTACTTGATAAATGTCAATAGTTGATCGGGTGGTAGGGTGTGTCCATGAGCGACCCCACCCCGGCGTCGGAATTGCGACTTCTCGACGCCCTGTTCCGGCTCAGCAAGACCGTGCTGGCCGACGCCCGAACGCATGTGGTGGCGGCCGCGGATCTCGACCTCGCCGACTTTCTCGTCTTGCGCAGCATCGAATTGGGCGTCGATACTCCCGGGGATCTGGTCCGGGATCTCGGCCTCAATCCTGCGGTGGTGAGTCGCGCGCTGACCAAACTTGCCAAGGCCGGGTTCGTCGATCGCAGTATCGATCCCGAGGACTCGCGGCGATCGCGCGTGGCGCTCACCGCGGAGGGTGCGCGCACCAATGCCTCGATCGCCGCCCGCGTCCGGCCGGGACTCGCGCAACGTCTCGACCGCCTCGACCCGGACCGTGTCCGAATCCTGCTGGAGACACTCGAAATGCTGTGAACGATCGTGTCGCTCTATCGGTGAGCTGAGCCGCCGGGATCCTCTGATGGCGTGGTGGTCGCGTTCATTGCGTCGCGGACGATTCGGTCGACCGCCTCGGTGCTGTGGGTCAGGTCGGCGCCGGAGTTGCGGGCGCTGCGGCGCACGGCCGCGTACGGCAGCTCGATGATCAACAGCGCCAAGCGTTCTCGATCGGCTCGGCTGTGGTAGCCGAGGCGATCGCCGAGATTTCGCATGGCCTCGTCCACGCGGGCCTGCTGCGTAGCGGCGGCCTCGTGCGCGTCGGCGTTCCATTGAGCTGATCCGAAGGCTGCCGGGCCCGCCAGCAGCACGGCCGCGTCGGTCGGGTGGCGGCGCGACCAGTCGGTGACGTGGTGGGCGGCTTGGATGGCGGCCTGCTGTGGCGGGTCTGCTGCCAATGCCGCGAGGAATCCGCTCTGGAATCGGTCGACGGTGCGCAGCCACAGGCTGGCCAGCAGCGCGGCGCGATCGGGAAAGCGGTAGTAGACCGAGCCGCTCGGCGCGCCCGTGGCCGCGGCGACCGCGCTCATGGTCACGGCTGCGGCGCCTTCCGCGGCAGCGAGGTCGGCCGCGGCGTCCAGCAGTGAGTCGGTGGTGTGCGCGGGTTTCCTTGACACGTTGTAGAGAGTAGCCTCTAATTGGAATTAGAGAGTGCTCGCTAAATGAAAGGTGCAGCTCATGGTGCGCAATGTTCACACTCGGGTGATCGCCGCCGACGCCGAGGCGGTCGGCCGGCTACTCGATACGCTGGCGACCGATGACGACCGGCTGTGGCCGGTCGCCCAGTGGCCGGCGATGCTGTTCGATCGGCCGCTGGGCGTCGGCGCGGTGGGCGGGCATGGGCCGATCCGCTACACCTGCGTGAAATACGTTCCCGGCCGTGAGGTGGAATTCCGCTTCCAGCGCCCGCGCGGCTTCGACGGGACACACCGATTCATCGTGGAAGAGCTGGATGCCACCCATACCCGGCTGACGCACGAGTTGGTCATGCGGACACACGGAGTGGACGGGCCAAGCTGGTCGCTGCTGTGGCGATGGATGCACGACGCGCTCTTGGAGGACTCCCTCGACCTCGCCGAGACCGCTCTGGTTCCGGGTACTGCCCCGAGGAGCCGCCATAGTGCCTACGTTCGCTTCCTGCGCGGACGCATGCACGGTGCGGAGGCCGGCAAGGCGAAGATCCGCACCTGATCCGGTCCGCTGCTACCGGGCCCGGCCGGGTTGGGCTGTGGATCTTGCCATTGACAAGTTATCTTCCATTGTGGAACATAGGTGGAGGTCGTCGACAGGACGGCTCATCGACACCTCACCGAAAAGGTGGACCACATGCCCACGCTGCCCTGGATGACAATCAACCCGCCCGCTACGCCGGAGGTGCAGTGCATGGTCTCCCGCCTCGAGGTGAAATCCGTGCTGCACGCCCCGGCGTTCTTGATCTCTTCGATGAGTCTGTGGCGGCAGGCTCGCCGCTCGCCGGGCATTGTCGGCGTCGCGTTGAAGGCGGAAATGCTGAAGGGCGTCTTCTGGACCAGCTCCGCGTGGACGGATAAGGCGGCCATCTACGCTTACGCGTCCGCCGAGCCGCACAAGTCGACCGTCGCGCGCAAGCGAAAGGTCATGCGCGAGGCCACATTTGCCTTCTTCACCGCGCCGGCGGCAGAGCTGCCCATGTCGTGGGAGGACGTCCAGCGCAGGATCGCCGAGGAACGCGCTGCGCAGCAATGACCCACACCGCGAGGGCATGTCTGATGGCTCACAGTCTGAGCGCGTGGGCACTGGATCGGCGACGGGCATGGCATAGTCGAGGATGAGAACGGGCTTCTTACAAAGAAATTTGCCTGGCTCACCTACAGAAAAGAAGTTGCAAACAGCATGGCTCAAGGCAGTGTGAAGTGGTTCAACGGTGAAAAGGGCTTCGGCTTTATCGCTCAGGACGGAGGCGGCCCCGACGTCTTCGTGCATTACTCGGCCGTAACCGGCTCGGGTTACAAATCCCTCGAAGAGGGTCAGCGTGTCGAGTTCGCGGTTGAGCAGGGCCAGAAGGGCCCGCAGGCGCAGGACGTCCGCGCTATCTGATTCAGCGTGACTTGAAAAAGCTTCGCACCGTCAAGGGTGCGGAGCTTTTTTCGTTGGAGCGGCAGAACTTTCGGATCCGAAGCCGCCACGGCCGCCGCTGAGTCATGCGTTTCGGGCACAGCGGAAGCCGGTGTGGGCTGCGGAGCTGTCGGGAGTGTTCGCGGAGCGGGCCGCGACTCGGTAGCGGAAGCAGTAGGAGTCGTGGCACATGTGCGACCCGCCGCGAATCACCTTGCCGCTACCGGCTTCCGGACCGTGCGGGTCGATGAGGGGCGCTGCGCCGTGGTCGGTGGTCCACCAATCGGCGCACCATTCCCAGACATTGCCGCAGGTGTTGTAGAGGCCGAATCCGTTGGGCTGGAAGGCGTCCACGGGGGCGGTGCCGCGGTAGCCGTCGTCGGCGGTGTTCTTGGTGGGGAAGGTGCCGCGCCAGATATTGCAACGGTATTCGCCGTCGGGGTCGAGGTCGTCGCCCCAGGGGTAGCGGGTGCCGATCGATCCGCCGCGCGCCGCATACTCCCATTCGGCTTCGGTGGGCAGGCGTTTACCGGCCCAGCCGGCGTAGGCGTGGGCGTCGTTCCAGGACACGTGCACGACGGGATGGCGGCCGCGGTCGGCGAGATCGCTGCCGGGGCCTTCGGGATGCCGCCAGGTGGCGCCCGAGACGCCGCACCACCAGGGGGTGCGTTCGGGCCGGGGGGAGTCGCGGCGCAGGGCGGCGGGGAGGAAGCCGGCGAAGACGTAGGACCAGCCGATCTGCTCGGCCTCGGTGGCGTAGCCGGTGGCGTCGACGAATTCGGTGAACGCGTCGTTGGTCACCGCGCACGCGTCGATCAGGAACGGGGATAGTCGCACCGTGCGCGGCGGGCCTTCGCCGTCTGTCGGATAGCCCGCGCTGTCGTCGGTCCCCATCACGAACTCACCGCCCGGCAGGGCGACCATGCCGGCGGTGTCGGGCAGGTGGCGGCTCGGCAGGGTGATCGAGAGCGGTTCGGGGCTGGTACCGGACCTCGAGGGTGTGCAGCAGCTGGGGCGGGAATCGTTGTCTTGCACTGTCTCTCCTGTCATCGGACCTTGACCGGCAGAATAGCCAGCGCACCGAGTCCGGCGATCAGGGCCACGATCGGATACAGCGAACCGTAACCCCCGGTGGCCGTCACGATCGCGGCGGCGGCCATCGGTGAGATCGTATTCGGCAGGGTTGCCGCGATATTGATGACACCCAGGTCCTTGGCCGCATCGTCCGTGCTGGGCAGCACCTGGGTTACCAGGGCCTGATCCACGGCGAGGAAGGTGCCGAAGCCGATGGTCAGGACCATGATCGAGGCGAACATGCCTGGCACGGTCGGAAAGGCGAGCGGAACCAGGGCGGACGCGGCGATGATGAGCCCGCCGACCAGGACGATCGGCTTGCGGCGGCCGATGCGGTCCGATAGCGGGCCGGACACCGTGATCGCGATCAAGAATCCGGGCAGGCTCGCGATACTCATCAGTGGTGTCAGTTTGGTGGCCTGGTGCACGGTGAGCCCGATGTAGTCCTCGAGGATATAGAGCTGATAGGTGGTCACCATGTAGAAGCCGCCGCACAGCAGGAACCGTCCGAGGAACACCCACCAGAAGTCCGGATGGTGAATCGGGTTGACCCAGAACGCTTTCGCGAAGGCCTCGAACGAGAATGCCGCACGTGGTTCACCGCGATTGTCGATGCCCGGATTGAGTGCGAGGAAAACCAGGACAACCACGAGGATCGCACCGGAGACCACCAGATAGCCCAGTGGAATGTGCATGGCGAAGGAGGCGCCGACCGCCGGGCCCAGGATGCCGGCGGACATGGTGCCCAATCCGGCCAGGGCGGAGTAGCGGCCCCGGCGTTCGACCGGTACGAGGTCCGATTGCAGTGCGCTGAACGGTCCGCCGAAGGCATTGAATCCGATATGGGCGATGATCGCGGTGCCCAGCAGCATCGCCACCGAAGTGGACAGCCCCGCGGCGACCAGTGCCACACAGCCGACGAGTGCACCGGACAACATCCACGGTGTGCGTGCGCCGAATCGCGTGCGGGTGCGATCGGACAGCACGCCGATCAACGGCTGCGCGATCATCGACGCGGCGGCCACGCCGGCATGGACCAGGGCCAGCTTCTCCACTTTGTGGGCGCTGTCCATGGATTGGATCTGCAGGGCGGCGAAATAGCCGACGGCGGCGTAGGTGAGCTGGGGGCAGGCGGCGGCGAACGGGGCCATGGCGAACAGGCGGCGCAGGTGACGATCTCGCGGTGGCGCGCCGTCGGGGGAGTCGGTGGATACCACCACGGGGGTGGTGTCACGTGGGTTCATGGAGGGGATTCCTTCGCCCGGTCTGCGGACCGGGGTGATCGTTCGCTGGGCGCCGGGACTGATTGACTCGTTATGTCACTAGTGACATAGTGAGAGTACTCAACTAGTGGAATACAGGCCACCCTGACTTCCGGAAGGCTCGGGAATGAAGCTGGAACACCTGTTGCTCGGAGTGCTCGGGGCCCAACCGGCGACCGGCTACGACCTGAAGAAGTTCTTCGACTCGCACGGGCGGTTCCTGCGTTCGAATACACAGATGAGCCAGGTGTATCGGACCCTAGGCAAGATGGCTGAACAGGGCTGGGTCGGCTTCGATGTCCGGCCTCGGCAAGGGCCGCCGGATGCGAAGACCTACTACGTGACCGCGGAGGGGATGACGGTCTTCCTGGACTGGCTCACCGGGCCCTACATTCCGCCGTCGATCTTCACCGACCGTGAATTCTTGGGCCGGATGGTATTCGCTGGATTCATGAACGGGGAACAAATCCTGCGGCTCATCGATATTGAGCTGGCGGCCCGCTACGATCAGCGCGCGCGGTTCCGTGACCGCGAAATAGTGCTGACACCGGAATCGGAATTCGACTTCGACCGAGGGTTGTCGCAGTTGGTGGGCCGGCGCCTGCATGAATTCGGCAGCGCCGGCCTCGACAGGCATGTCGAAAATATGGAGCAGCTCCGTAAAGAGCTGGTAGAGCGGACTACTCGGTAAACAATCCAGTGCGATCGGTGTCTGGGCGGCTTTTCTGAAAGCCGTACCAGGGCTTTGTCATGCCCATTTCATTTCGCTGTGAAATTATGATTCCGATGATCCGAAAACGCGACATTCTCGAAAATGCTGACGTAATCTTCGTCAGCGTATTCGGAAACGATGAGGATCAAATGAATCTTCGAAAAGGTATCTATACCGGGACGGTGGCCGCGGCGATCGGCATCGCGTCGGTCACCACCGCGAGTCCCGCGACCGCGGACCCGCACCCCGCCGCGGTCGGGCGATTTCACGCCGCGATCCAGGGCGACAAGGTCGTCGCCGCGGTCGACGACGGTTCCTTCACGACGGATCCGGTCGCCGGCACGGTCGCACTGCGCGGCGCCGACGGCGCGGTGATCGACACCGCCCCAATGGCTTTCATGCTCGATGGGCAGCGTTACGGCATCGGGGCGCAGGTCTCCCCGGACGGGCACACCCTGTGGCTGACTCCCCAGCTTCCCGACGCGACCACCTCCGATCACCCTGTGGCGCAGCCGATCGCCTCGGCGCTGGAGAACCAGCTGGCCATGAACGATCTCATCAACTCGTCCAACTTCGGGCTGTCCGCCGGTGCGCTGATCGGCACCATTGTCGGCGCGGTCGTCGGGGTCGGCGCGGGTCTGGCCGTCTCGGGCGCCTCCTGTGTCGTGCTGTCGATCGGGTGCGTGCTGGCGGTGGTCCCGATCGTGACCCTGATGGGCACCTTCGGCGGTCTGCTGGGCTTGATCGGCGGCGGCGGTCCCGGTCTCGCGGTGGGGGTGTGGAACTACTACCGGACCCTCACCGCGCCCGCGGGCCAGAGCCCGTACGCCAGTCAGATCCCCGCGCTCGCGAATCCCGCGACGCCGAGCCCGGCGGCCGGTCGATGAGGGCGCGCGTCGGCCTCGTCGCCCTCGCCACCGGCGCAAGCGTGACGCTCGCCGTGGCCTGTGGGACGAGCACCGCGAACGCTGCCCCGCAGGACGGGCAGCATCCGGAAGTCGGTTACCACGCAGTGGTTTCCGGCGACGCGGTGGTCACGACCATCGACACCGGGCGCTTCACCGGCACACCCGGCGGCACATCGATCGTGGTCACCGACGACGCGGGCCGGCAAGTGGGCGAAATACCTTTGGCATTCGCCCTCGCCGGCCTGAGATACGGCATCCAGCAGTCCATTTCGGACGACGGCCGGACGGTGCGCCTGGCACCGGACCTCGCCTCCGCGCAGCCCGTCGCCTCCCCGCTCGAGAATTCGCTCGCGGCCAACGACGGCCTCGGCAAGTTCGGTCTCGCCGCGGCGGTCGGCCCGCTCGTCGGCGCGGTCGCGGGAGCACTCGTCGGTGTGGTGGTGGCGCTGGCCTCGTGTGCCGTGCTGGCGGTGGGCTGCCTGGTGACCGGATTGCCGATCATCGGCGTCTTCGCCGGCGGCGGCGCCCTGGCGGGAACGGTCCTGATCGGCGGGTCCGTGGCGGCCTGGGCGGCGGGGAACTACCTCGGCACCTTGACCGCCCCGCCGGGGCAGAGCCCCTATGCGAAGGACGGATTCGGCACCGACCAGGCCGGTGTCCCCGACTCGCTGCTGCGAGTGCCCAGGCTGCCCTCGGGCTCCAGCGGCGGCAGTAGCAGCGGCAGTGGAAAGCACTGACCCGTAACACCCGGGCGGCCCGGCCACGCGAAAGCGCCGGGCGGGCCGCCCGATTCGGACAACGGAAAGACCCCCGCCGGCGGATCGAGGTGCCGGCGGGGGCTTCGGGCGTCGCGGATCTCAGAGTGCGGCCAGTTCCTCGGCGACCTTGCGCAGTGCCGCGACCGGGACCATACCGCCGGCCGAGGCGGCGACCCGGTACAGCGGAATGGGACCGACCAGCTGTAGCAACTCCGTATCCGCGATGCCCGGCAGGTGCCGGCGGAGGATCTCGAGGGCGGCCGGGTCGGCCAGTAGACCCTGGATCGGGGTGTGCACGGACAAACGGCCCGAAGGGAATTCGCTCTCGGGGGGCAGTGTGGTGACGGCGGACTCCGCCTGTGAACGCTGGGCGCGCACCAGTAGATGCTTCTCCTCGACCGGTCCCTCCGCGGGGAGCCCGAGTCGCTCGTATTGGCTGGGCGGGGCCTCGTTGGTGCGCATCAGCTCGACCATCAGTGTCGCCATGCGCAACTCGGCCGCGTCGTCGACGATCGGGGCGAGCTGTTCGGGGTCGGTGGACAGATCGAACAGCAGGGTGCCGTGGGTGTACGGGTTGAAGAAGTTGCGGCCCGGCATCTGCAGGGTGCGAACGCCTTTGGTGAATCCGAACGGTTCGGCCAGCGTCAGGTCGGCGAGTTCCTGTGGAGTGAAACGGCCTCGCATGTGGGTGGGCATGAGGGTGTGTTCCTGTAGCGGCGTGTTGCTCGCGGTGGCGGGCGCGCGCATGTACACGTAGCGGCCGTCGGTGATATTGACATGGCCGCCGTGCATCCCGAACAGGCCCGCGGTGCGGACGGGTGCATCGTCCTCGATCGGGAGCGGTGCGCCCTGGACGTCGGTGGGGATGGCGACGCCGAACCAGTCCAGCAGGGTCGGCGCCAGGTCGATGGTCTGCACCAGCGATTGCCGCCGGGTGTCGGCGGCCTGTGGGTGGCGCGGGTCCCAGGCGAACAGCGGCAGGTGGACGAGTTCGTTGTACCAGGGCATGACGCCCTTTGCCCACCAGCCCTTTTCTCCGAGCAGAAACCCGTGGTCGGTGTTGACGATCAGCATGGTGTCGTCCCACAGGTTCAGCTCGTCCATGGTGTCGAGCACCCGGCCCAGGGAGTGGTCGCACATCGAGAGCAGCGCGGCGTATTCGTAGCGCATGTGCTGGACCTGTTCCGGCGTCTCGGTGACTCGTTTGTAGTCGGGCCAGTCGCCGTGCGGGCCGTCGTACTCGTGCGGGTAGAGGTCCTTGTAGGTCTTGTGGCTGAAGAACGGCTCGTGTGGATCGAAGGTTTCGATCTGGACGAACCAATTGTCCGCGGCGGCATTGGTATTGATGAACTCGAGTCCGGCGTCGAAGGTCCGCGTCTGGGGGTGTCGGTCCTCGGTGGTCATGTACTGCCGGTTGACCCAGTCCTGGAAGTAGTGCGGCATCCGCTGGGTGTGCAAATCGTCCTCGGGGGTCTCCGGCGGTACGACGTGGCCCTTCCATGGGTCGCCCTCCTGGCCCCGGAAGAATTCCCAGGTGGAGTAGCGGCCGTGGTAGGTCGCGCCGCCGTCCTCCCAGTAGTGCGGGTGGTCGCTGGCCAGGTGGGTGTGGATTCCGTTCTGCCGCAACAGTTCCGGCATGGAGTCGTCGAACGGTTCCAGGGGTCCCCAGCTGCGGTGCAGGAAGTTGTACCGGCCCGTGTGGATTTCGCGCCGGGCGGGCATGCACGGCATCGAACCTGCCCAGGCGTTGTCGAAGGTGGCCGCTCGCTGTGCCAGGCGTGCGAAGTTCGGGGCGTGTGTCCAGTCGCCTCCGTAGGGCGGGAGCAGCCGCCGATTGAGGCTGTCGAACATGACCATGATCGCCTTCACTGTGCGATCTCCTTTCCGGGTGGGTACCTCTTCACTATATGACTAGTGGAATGCGTGGGTATGTGACTAGTGGCATACTCGAGTGGTCGTCAATCGATGGCGACCCTGCGGACCGCGAAGACGAAGGAGTCCGAATGACTGCCCGCCACGTACCCGATCCCGAATCGCAGCTGGCCGATCTGGCCGGGAAACTGAGCCTCGAACAGAAGGTCCGGCTGCTCAGCGGCGCGTCGGTGTGGTCGCTGCACGAGGAGCCCGCGATCGGGCTGCGGCCGATCGTCATGTCCGACGGCCCGTCCGGCGTGCGCGGCACGGCCGCCGACGATCGCGATCCCTCCGCGAGTCTGCCGTCGGCCACGGCGGTGGCCGCGACCTGGGACCTGGACAAGATCGGGCGGCTGGGCGAGCTGATCGCCGCGCAGGCCCGCGCGAAACACGTCGATGTGGTGCTCGGCCCGACCGTGAATCTGCACCGATCTCCGCGCGGCGGAAGACATTTCGAGGCGTTCAGTGAGGACCCGTGGCTGTCGGGCGTCATCGGCACCGCCTATGTACGCGGTGTGCAGGCCCACGGCGTGGCCGCCACCGCCAAACACTATGTCGCCAATGACAGCGAGACCGACCGCATGACCGTCGACGTGCGAGTCGACGAGCGCACACTGCGGGAGGTATATCTCGCACCCTTCGAGCGTATGGTCGCCGAGGGCGGCGCGTGGCTGGTCATGTCGTCCTACAACGGGGTCAACGGCGCGACCATGAGCGCCAACCCGCTGCTGCGCGATCCGCTCAAGGACGAATGGGGCTTCGATGGCGTCGTCGTCTCCGACTGGACGGCCGTGCGCGATACCGACGCCTCCGGCGCCTCGGGCCAGGACCTCGCTATGCCCGGACCCGAAGCGTTCTGGGGTGACGCCCTGCTCGCGTCGGTGCGGGCCGGGCGGGTCAGCGAGGACGCGATCGACGACAAGGTGTTGCGGCTGTTGCGCTTGGCCGCCCGGGTGGGTGCGCTCGAGGATGTCACGGCTGCCGCGCCCGCGCCCGCCCAGTGGTCCGACGAGGAGGTCCGGGCGTTGGTGCGCGAGGTCGCCGCGGACGGCATGGTGCTGGTTCGCAATGACGGGCTGCTGCCGATCACACCCGAGACCGCGCCGCGCGTCGCCGTCATCGGGCCGCACGCGCGCCGGGGTCGCAATCAAGGTGGCGGGTCCGCGATGGTGTTCCCCAAGGCGGTGGTTTCCCCGCTCGCCGGCATCCGCGCCGCCTACGGGCAGGGTGCGGTGCGCTATGCGGCCGGGCTGGTGCCCGCACCGGAGTTGCATGCCTTCGAGCGTGGCGATCTCACCGACCCGGTCACCGGCGTGCCGGGAGCTCGGCTGCGTTATCTCGACGCCGACGGCGCTGTTTTCGACGAAGAGGTTTTTCCCGCCGGAATGTTCGGCTGGCTGGGTGACGAACGGCTGGCTCGCGCAACATCTCTCGAGATTCTCGCCCGCTTCACACCCGCTGAGGGCGGACGACATCGTCTCGGCTTCGCCGGGCTCGGCAGTGTGGTCTTCGCCGTGGACGGCCGGGTGCTCACCGCCGAGACCGTGGTTTCGGAGAGCGACAACCCGATCCAGGCGATCCTGCGGCCGCCGTCGCGGGTGTTCGACCTCGATCTCGCGGCCGACCGCCCGGTCGAGCTGCGGGTGGAGTTCCGTGCGGAGTTGCTCGGCAGGTATCCGCTGGCCCGGTTCACGCTGGGTGTGGAGGATGTATTCGAGGATACGGCAACGGAATTCGAGCGTGCGGTGGCCTTGGCGGCCGATAGCGACGTCGCCGTTGTCGTGGTCGGTACCACGGAGAATCTGGAGTCCGAGGGCTTCGATCGGCCGACGTTGGCGCTGCCCGATGGACAGGACGAGCTGGTGCGCCGCGTGCTCGCCGCCAACCCGCGCACCGTCGTCGTGGTGAATTCCGGTGGCCCCGTGCTGATGCCGTGGCTGAACGAGGTGCCCGCCACATTGCTGACCTGGTTCCCCGGCCAGGAATTCGGTGCGGCCCTTGCGGATGTCCTCAGCGGCGCCCGCGAACCGGGCGGGCGTATCCCGACCACTTGGCCGGTCCGCGAGGCGGATGTCCCGGTATGGCAGGTCGAACCGGTCGATGGGCGGCTGGACTACACCGAGGGCATCCATGTCGGCTACCGCGCCTGGTTGCGCCGCGCCGATGGCCCGGCACCGGCGATTCCGTTCGGCTTCGGCCTCGGGTACACGGAATGGGCCGTCGGCGCCCCGGAAGTCACGGCGAATGCGGACGGATCACTGAATGTCTCGGTCGACGTCGCAAACGCCGGTGCGCGCTACGGCAAACATGTTGTACAGGTGTATCTTTCGCGGGAATCCGACTCGGCGGTGGATCGGCCGGTGCGCTGGCTGGCCGGGTTCGCTGTGGTTCACGCCGATCCAGGTGCGACAGTGCGCGCGGCGATCCTCGTCGAACCCCGTGCTCTGCAACACTGGTCGATCGAGCGGCACACCTGGGTAAGCGAACCCGGCACCTTCGCGGTGCACGCCGGCTCGCATGTGAACGATCTCGGCGAACCCGTCACTGTGGACGTGCGATAGCAACGCACCGCCGGCCGGCCCTGCTGGGCCGGCCGCCGGAAAGGACGCGGCCCGGCTTACTGTGCCGGGTCGGGCGTCGCTCCCTGCAGCCGGGCGAGCATCTGGCTTGCGGCAGGGCCGAATTGGGCTGCGTGCTTCAGCATTTCGGGTGGAGCGGTGAACAGGATCATGCTCGGGGTATAGGTGCCGTCGATGCGAGCCAGGAGATATCGCGCCGCGCCGGAGACGTACCCACCGTTGGGGTCTGCCGAAGCAGCGATGGCCGCGCGGTGTTCGTGGAGCCGGGCGATCGGCAGTGCGGTGAGAGCGGCGAGGGCCTCGAGCCGAATCGGTCGTGGCTGAGCGGGATCGGCGAAGTCGACGAGTCGGCGGACGTCATCAGGGTTGTTCCTGTGGCGCGCAAGGGCTTCCGCGCAGGGGATCATGACGAACGGGTCGGGCTCGGTGGCGGTGACGGCGTCCAGCAGGGTGAGGGTCGTGTCGTCGCTCGCGCCGGAAGCGAGGATGCCGATCGCTGCCCAGCGGCGCACTGTGGCGTCCGTGTCGGCGAGGGCGGTGTGGAATGCCGCCACGCTGCCGGGTTCTTGCTGGGCCACCGCGTCCGCGATATCCAGTACGCGATCCAGCGGGTAGACGCCCGGTTCACGACTCGCGTCGTATCCTTCGTGCGGTGAGCCTTCGGGCAGGAATCCGTTGTCGTGCACGGCAAGTATGTGTGTGCGCAGTGCCCCGGCGAGCCGCTTCTCCACGTCGGCGTAGTCGGGATTGCCGGCCAGGTTGTGCACCTCGTCCGGATCGGTGTGCAGGTCGTACAGCTCCACGCCCGGCTTGGTGTTCCAGAACGCCGACTGGGCCTCGTTCAGTCGTCCGGCGAGGTGTTCCGTCTCCCACGACTGATAACCGGCGGCCAGCCACGCGAACGGCTGGTGTTGTCCGTAGGGCCGGTGCGGAAGGTAGTTGCGGATGTAGCGGTAGCGCTGGTCGCGAACGGTACGAATGAGGTCGTAGCGCTCGTCCATCCGGCCGCGGCCGCCGAAGGCCAGTGAGGTGGCCGGGTCGAGGTCGGCGTGCGTGAGGCTGCGGCCGTGCAGGTGCGCCGGGGGCGACGCTCCGGCCAGTTCGATCAGCGTGGCGGGGATGCGGTCGGTGGTGACGGCGGCCTGTACCCGGGAGCCCGTGGGCGGGAACAGTTCTGCGTAGCGCTGCGGGGCTCTGATGATGAGCGGGACGCGGAGTCCTTCGTCGTAGCAGAAGCGTTTCGAGCGCGGGTTGACGCCGCCGTGGTCGGAGGTCTGGATGACGATCGTGGAATCGGTGAGGCCGTCCTCGTCCAGTTGCGCCAGCAGGCTTCCCACGAACGCATCCATTTCGGCGATTCGGTCGTAGTAGCGGGCGATATCGGCTCTGATCTCGGGAGTGTCCGGCAGGTAAGCGGGTATCCGGACGAGCGCCGGATCGAGGCTGGGCTTCGTGCGCGGGAACACCGAGCTCTCGTGGGTGCCGTCGAAATTGAAGACCGCGAGGAACGGGTCGCCGGGGCTTCGGTTGCGCCAGTGCGCGTTCCGTGAGGATTCGGCCCAGATCGCGTCGGGATCGACATCGGCGTTGTAGTCGGTCTTGGCGTTGTTGGTGCAGTAATAGCCGCGTTCACGCAGGATTTCCGGGTAGGTGCGCAGCCACGGGGGCATCGGCGCGTCGGCCCGCATGTGGTTGGCCGGTGCGTGGCTTTCCGGGCCCAGTCCGGTCAACAAGGCGAACCGGGAGGGCGCGCAGACCGGTGCGACACTGAAGGCGTGATCGAACACCACCCCGTCCCGGGCGAGCCGGTCGAGGTTCGGGGTTTCGGCCAGCGAGTCGCCGTAGCAGCCGAAACGCGGCGGGCAGTCTTCGCTGACGATCCAGAGGATGTTGGGTCGATCGCCGAATGACATGGGTGAGTCCTTCTGTGTCGGAATCAGATCCGCTGCCGGCGGAATGCGGCGGCATTCCACTCCAGATATAGCACAAGTGTCATAGTACCGTTAGCGGGGTGATGTGCCGGGAAGGTCGGGTCGAGGAGTGAGGGTGTCGGTGTTGCTGCGGTGGGTGAATTCGGGGGCGGCGCCCGGGGTCGCGTTGCTCGGGGCGACCGTGGTGGCGCTGGTGTGGATGAATTGCGCCGTCGTCACCCTGGCCGGCGCGGAGCGGAACCTGCCATGGGTGACTTGATAATCGGTCGTGCTCCGGCCGGCCTCGTTGCTACCGTGAAGCCCATGGAGGTCTATCCACGTACTGCCGCCGCTGCCGCGCGAGCTCACCGCTCGCCGGTCGCTGCCGCCTGACCTCTTTCCCAGCCGGCGACCGGAAACGGTCCGCCGGTGTGCGTCGGTCTTCTTGCGAGACTTGCCATGTGCGGTCGCTTCCGGTCGATTTCACCTCGATGGAGTAACGCCATGATGACCACCGATCAAACCGTTCGTACGTTCCTCGAGTTCTTCCGCGAGCGCGGTCATGAACTTGTGCCGAGCGAGTCGCTCGTTTCGCCGCCGGGGGATCCGGTGTTGTTCACGACCTCCGGCATGCACCCGTTGACCCCGTATCTGCTGGGCCGCCCACATCCTTTGGGGCGGCGGCTGACCGGTACGCAACGGTGTCTGCGCACCACCGATCTGGACGAGGTCGGCGACACTACCCATCTGACCGTCTTCGAGATGCTCGGCTCGTGGTCGCTCGGCGACTATGGCGGCTCGCAGAGTCTGCGGTGGGGGTGGGAGCTTTTGCGTGACGGCTTCGGCATCGATCCCGGGCGGATCCACGTCACGGTCTTCGGCGGAGACGAACATGTCGGGCCTGACCGCGAATCGTGGCAAACGTGGGAGGAGCTCGGTGTGCCGGTCGAACCGACGACTCACGAGAACTGGTGGTCCAACGGTCCCACCGGACTGTGCGGGCCCGATTCGGAGATCTTCGTCTGGACCGGGCCCGAAATACCGCAGGGCACACCGACTTCCGATGACAGGTGGGTGGAGGTGTGGAATCACGTCATGATGCGATACGTCCGGTATTCCGACGGCAGCCTCGAGCCGTTGAGCCGGCCCAACGTCGACACCGGCCTGGGTGTGGAGCGGCTGGTGCGGATTCTGCAAGACACGCCCTCCGTCTTCGAGATCGACCTTTTCCAGCCGTGGCTCACCACACTGCCGCGACTCTGGGGATCCTTGGATGAGCCGTCGCTGCGGCTGCTGTCCGATCACTTACGTTCCAGCATCGTTGTTCTCGGCGACGAAATCATGCCCTCCGCGACCGGACGCGGCTATGTGCTGCGCCGCCTGATCCGTCGTGTGCTGACCACATTGTGGCGCGATGGTCCGACCCGCACACTGTCCGATCTGCCGATGGAACTGATCGAACACACTCTCGGGCACTTTCGGCAGTCGCGTGATCCGCACGAAGTGCGCACCGTCCTGCTCGACGAGGAGCGCAAATTCGGGCTGTTACTACAACGGGGACGACAGGTGTTGTCGCACAGGCGTTTCAGCGGGCCCTTGAGCGAGGACGACTACCGCTACCTGCACGACACCCACGGCCTGCCTCGCGACCTCGTGGTGTACCTGAACACCTTCAGCGCCGAATCTGGGACACCCCCGCCAGCGGTACCGTGAGAAACGAGGCCGCGTCGGCATTGCGTTCGATGTCGTAGGAGCTGCCCAGCAGGGCCGGATAGTCCTTCGGGTTGAGGATATGGGTGGGGAAATCGCCTGTGCCGATGGTGATCTGGAGGCGGTGGCCGGGTGCGAAGACGTGGAAGGCGGGGCGCACCTTGATGTTGTATTCGGTCACCGCGCCGGGCACCACGGGCAGCAGGGATTCGCGGCTGCCGGGGTGGAATGGGCCCTGCACGCTGCCGTCGGGAGCGCGCCAGGTCCGGTCCTCGTCCAGCGCACGGTAATTACCGGCCAGTTGGCCGTCGGTCAGGGCGGTGACGGTGCCGTCGGGGGCGATGTCCTGCACGGTCACGTTGAAGGCCGAGGCCGGTTTGTCGGAGACGGCGTAGAGGGTGGCGCCGAGGGGGCCGCCCAGCACGGTCGGTTCGGTGAAGGCGTCGGTCGTGTAGGTCGGATTCACCAGTAGCGGAGGCACACTCGGGTTCGCGGGGAATCGTGCGCACGGATCGTCGACACCGATGAGGGAGGTCAGCAGCTGGAAGACGCCGGAGAAGTTGCGGGAGAAGGACGCATTGCAGATGGTGCCCGCGTTGACCGGGGTGAAATCGACGCGGTCCGATCCCGTCGCGTCGGCGGGCTTGCCGGTCGAAAGCTGGCCGCCCGCTGCGAGATACAGTCGCTGGGCCGGAGTTTCGCGCATCGGGTAGGTGGCGCTTTCGAGGACATTGCCGTTGACGTCGATGGCGTGCAGCGGCGTCCCGGTCTCGTCGATTCCATTGTGGTCGTTCTTGAGCCAGCGGTCGAACCAGGCCAGTTCGATCGCGTGCATATCGACATCATTGGTGTTGCGCTGGCTGCCGGGCTGAATGTGGAACCAGGGGCCGGTGAGCATTTGGTAGCGCCCGCTCGACGGTGCGTCCGCGGGCATCGGGCCATTGTGTGAGCGGCCGGCGTAGGCGTTCTGCAATCCGGCGAAGGTGCGCGGGGTGCCGTCTTGCAGCAGGTCGTACTGTCCGGAGATGAGATAGGTGGGGATGTCATTGGCGGCGATCTTGTCGACCACATTGTCGATGGCGCGCGATTCCCAGTACGGGCTGTTGTACAGCTTGTCGCCGTCCATGAGCGCGTTGATGATCGACGGCCAGGTGCCGTCGTCACGGAAATGTGAGATCAGATGGTCGACGAAGACGCTGAGCATCTTGTCCGGTTGCTGGTACAGGCCCAGAATCGGGTCGATCTGCGGCAGTGCGGTGACCGGAACCGCGAGGATCGAGGAGAGGAACGCGATATTGAGGAACCCGTCATGGTCCAGCAGATCCTGGAACATATTGTTGCCCGGCATGAGTGGGAACAAGGCCTTGATCGGCGAACCGGGTTCCATCACCCCGGCGGTGAGCAGTTCGCTCATGCCGAGGTACGACAGCCCCCACAGGCCGATCTCGCCGGTCGAATCGGGCAGTCCCGCAGCCCATTGCACGACCCGTTTGGAATCCTCGCGTTCCTGCGGCTGCAGAATGCTCCACTGCCCGCCGGAGGATCCGGTGCCGCGGATATCGACGATGACGCTGATATAGCCGCGTTTGACGAAGTAGTCGCCATAGCCGGCCGCGTCGGTGATCTGCTTGGCCACGTCGATGACCGATGGCAGCGCGTTCTGCAGCGCCGGACCGACGCCGTCATAGGACAGTAACCGCAGGAATCCGGCGCTGTCCTTGCCGTAGGCGGTCTGGGTCATGACGATCGGGAACGGTCCCGGTGCGGGTGCGCCGGAGGCGTCGGTGGGATAGCGGACGTCGGCGCGCAGTACCACTCCGTCCGCCATCGGGATTTCCACATTCTTGTGCTCGCCGACACCGTAACTCTCCGGTCCGGGATTCCAGCCGTCCGGTAATCCGGTGCGGGCATTGGCTTTCGGGAATGCATTGCCGGGTTGCGGGTCGGCGTTCGCGGGGACGGCCGTCGACAGCATCGCCGCGACGACCATCGCCGCGATGCCGGTGGCCTTGCAGAACCTTCGTGTGGTCGTCCGGGGTAAGGCGCTCGTGTCGCGCGCCGTCGAGCCGCCGGAGACGTTGGCCATCTTCATCGCTCACCTGTCGATCGTCGCGAACCCGTTGGCTCGCAGGATGGTTCGGGTTCGGTGCGGCTCTACTGCTGTCCGATGGCCTGTCCGACGAGGGCCTGCGCCATGGGTGGCAGTATTTCGCCCAAAGCCTGACCGAATGCGGGATCGGTCAGGGTGGTCGTCGGATCGGTGATGGTGCATCCGGTGGGTGCGGGCACGCCATCGAGCCGATCACGCAGCCAGTGGAAGGCGCCGGGCAGGTGCGTGACGACGCCGGAGATATGTTCGGCGGCGAATTCGCGCACGTAGGTGACGCTGGGTGCGCCGTCGTGGCAGTACTTGTCGACCACAGCGTCGGTCCCGGCGATCGGGAGCAATTCATCGTTCTGCGCGTGATAGAAGTACACCGGCAGCGAAGGCGTGTGCTGTCCCAGTGAGTTGTCCGCGATAGCGTCGCGAATCGCCGGTAGCGCAAGCGGATCGGCCCCCTGGAAGGTGCCCAGATAGTTGAATCCCGGGAACAGTGCCGCCCCTTGCGGATGGCACAACACCTTCTTCGACCCCAATACCAGCTGACCGAGCAGATCCACCCGGTCCCGCAGTACCTGTGCCATATCGGGGTATTCGGTGGCCAATCCGACGAACGCGGCCGAGATCAGCCCCGCGTAGACGCCATTGTTGTTGTGCCGCACCACCGCCGCGTAATCGGTGGGCGCCGTGCCACCGGATGCGGTGCCCACGATATTCAGTTCCGGCGCGTAGCTGTCCTTGATCTCGGCGGCGAACGAGGTGGGGATCGTGCCGCCCGAATAACCCCACAGCGCGGCCGGAGTGCTCGCACCGCTCAATTGTGCGGGCTCGAAATTCTCGACGGCGCGAATTCCGTCCAGGGTGGCCTGCGCATTCATTCGCGAGGCGCCGTAGGCGGAATTCGCTCCCTCGTAGTCGGGCAGCGCGACCGTCCAGCCCTGGCCGACGCCGGCGGCGAGGGGGATGAGCGTTTCGGCCGCATTGACGTAATCGGCTGGGATGGCACCGGATTGGATCACATACGACGGTGCGCAATACTGTGCTCCGCTGTCCTCGGCGATCTGGTAGGACAGCAGTTTGCGACCACCCGCGGGCGCTGCGCCGCGCGGCTTCAGCACCGTGGTCACGGTGGCGATGGCCTCGCCGTGGCTGTTGGTCGTGCGGTAGAGCAGCTGCCAGGCATCGACATTCAGTTGCAGCAGACCGAAGAAGGCCGGGTTGATCCGGCGCACGCGCAGAATCTCGCCGGGCTGTGCCGCGGTGACCGCGCCGGCGGCCGGGCGATAGAAGTCGTCCAGCTCCGGTGGCAGGGTCAGTGCCGGCGCCGGTTCGATCTGGACATCGGCCCGCTCGATCGGCGCCGCCTGGACCGAAACCGTTGTCACCCAGGGCGTCATCACGGCGATGAGGCCCACTGCGAGGACGCGCCCGACTCTGCGCACGTTCATCCTGACTGCCTTTCCGAATGAATGAAGAAACTCGAGGCGCGACCGTCCCAGACGGATCCGTCGCAGCAGTGAGCCTAAACATTCTTTGCAGGCGTTGACCAGGGCAGACGGCACAATTTCCGAATTGAGCGCTGCGGTCATATTTTGTGAGAGATGCGGTCATTCCGCGGCGCCGCGGAAACTCCTATGGTCGACCACAGCGTCTCGGCCGCGTTGGGGGAGTGGCGATTACGCGCCGGAGCGGTAGGACCCGGGTGGGCTGCCCGTCCAGCGCCGGAAAGCGCGGCGGAAGGCGCTGGGTTCGGAGAATCCCAGACGCGCCGAGAGTTCCTCCACGGTCTCCGCACCGCGCACCAGACTGGCGATGGCGGCGTCGCGCAGAATGTCCTCGCGGATCCTGGTGATCGAGGTGTCTTCCTCGCCCAGCTTGCGCCGCACCGTCTGCGGGCTCATGGCCAGCCGATGTGCGACCTCATCGGCGCCGGGCCACTCGCCGCTCAGACCACGCGCGAGTATCCGCCGCACCTGCTCCGACAGCGACGTGCCGTACTCGCGCCGCGACAGCAGATCGGCGGGCGCATCGCGCATCCAAGCGATGAGCGCTTCCTCGGTCCGGGTGAGCGGGGAGAACAACACCGCACTGTCGAAAACAAGTGCGGCGGTCCCCGCGCCGAAAACCAGCGGTGCCGCGAACAACAGGTCGTAATCCTGGATGTTGCGAGGCTTCGGAAACGGAAATTCTACCTGCCGCAACGGAATTCGGCGCCCGATTCCCCACGCCATGATGCGATGCGCCGCCGCCAGCAGAAAAGAGGTCATCAGATGCTCGGGATCCTCGAGCACCGAGGTATCGATGGTGAATCGAGTACGGGCCCGCTCGGTCACCACAACCATCGGCGGCAAACCGGGCGTCAACCGCTGATACTCGTTGAACCGAGCCAACGCCGCCCCGAGATCCGGGCATGCCAGCAAACCGAAACAGATCAGCCGCAATGTCCCACGCGGAACCGGCCGCGGACCCAGCCCGAACATCTCATCGTCACTGATCCGCCACAGCTGCTGCACAGTGCTGGTCATCTGCGCAACGGTCACCCGGGCACGCTCCTGCACGATCAACTCAGGGGCCACCCCTACCGAACCCAGCAGCTGTTCGGCGTCCACGCCCCGCCGACTTGCCATCGCCACGACGGCCCGCACGAAATCGATCGGCACGGTCCGCGCGATATCACCGCGCACGGTCCGCGCTGTCACCTGCTTCTCCCGATCGCCGCCATTGAAAATGACCGTACCAGCCGGTATGGGGTGCTTATGGAGTTCGGCGAGACAGGCCCGGGGAATCGTCTCCGGCGGCGTATGGAGGCTGGAGATGTCGGCGTAGAAGAAATGTCCATGGCAACCTGTAGGCAGGGGTCCGTGTATCGGCAATCGAACGGCTACCGGATTGTCTGTGAAATGCGTTGTGGTGCAGTCTTCTTGATCGGATACGGGTTGAGCACGGTGGCGGCGGCCGGGTGGTCGGTTTGATCATTCTGCTTCGGGGTAACCGAAGCTGAGAACTCGTTCTGCGCATATTGTTCAGTGGTGACGGAATTGATTGACACGCTTCGAATGTGGTGGCTAGGCTCTTCGTCTGTTCGCACGGCTCAAACGTTCGAGCGTGCTGACGTGCGCTGAGCGGGTGATCCTAACCGCTGACGAATCATGTTCCACACCAGGGCAATTCGGTAGGCGGATGGTGGCCACAAGCTGCCATGGAACACGGCGTCCACATGTTCGACCGCATTCCCGTTAGGAGCGCGTATGCCCCGCGCACTGATCATCGGGGCCGGCGTCGCCGGCCCGGTGTTATCGATGGCCTTACAGCAGGCAGGCATCGAATCCAGCATCTTCGAAGGCGATGCGGCAGGGGCCGCGGAAGATGGGTCCTGGCTGAACTTCCAGTCCGCCAACGGGATCGACGCCCTGCGGGCTATCGACGCCGCGGGAGCGGTGGAGAAACTCGGGTACGAGGTCGACACCATGAGTTTCGCCAATAGCAGCGGGCGGACGCTGGGACGGATGCCGATTCCCGTCCGGCCCGATGGCCTGAAATCGATGATGGTGCCGCGTACGGCCCTGAACGAAACACTCGCTGGCGCCGCCCGGGAACGCGGCATCGCCGTGGAACACGGCAAGCGGCTCATCGACGCGGTACGACTACCCGGCGGGGGCGTGCAGGCAGTGTTCGCCGACGGCACCACCGCCGACGGCGACTTGCTGATCGGTTGCGACGGTGTGCATTCCACCGTGCGTAGCCTGATCGACCCGCACGCACCCGCGCCCAGCCCGGTCGCCGTGCTCACCACCGGCGGCTACATCCCCGACTTCACCGTCGACGCGCCCGATCGAGATCTGCACGTCCATCTCGGGATGCGCTGCTCCTTCGCCTGGCTGCGCACCTCCGATGGCGGCACCGCCTGGTTCGCCAACCCGCCCAGGGACATCCACAGTGTCGATTCGGAGACCGATGACGCCGCGCTGCGGCGCCGGCTCCATGAGCTGATGGCCGGTGAAATCGGGCCCGCTCACGACATCGTCGACGCCGCACCGGCACCGCTGCTCGCCTGGTCCAGCTACGCCATGCCCGTGGCCTCCCGCTGGCACGACGGCCGCAACATGGTGATCATCGGCGACGCCGCGCACGTCACCTCGCCCACCGCCGGTCAGGGCCTCGCCCTCGCCATCGAGGATGCGGTCGTGCTCGCGCAATGCCTGCGCGACTGTCCCGACCTGCCCTCCGCGCTCACCACTTTCGACGCCCTGCGCCGTGACCGCGTGACGAAGATCGTCAAGCACGGCCGCAACCCCGAGCCACCCGGCGCGATCGGCCGCTTCATACGGGATCTGATAATGCCCGTCATGCTCGGCAAGACCGCCAAAGACGGTGGCAGATCATTGATGTGGATACAGGGACACCACATCGATTTCGACGCACGCGTCATACCCGTCACTCGCTCCGATTCCTGAATCCGGACACCCGCGCTGATCGAAGCGTTCTAGACGAGGTCACAAACAAATGCTCTCCGACCCCATTGCGGTCGTCGGTGCCTCCTGCCGTTTTCCGGGAGCCGCACGACCGGCGGAATTCTGGCGTCTGCTGCATGACGGCGGCGACGCGGTAACCGACACTCCGGCCGACCGCCGCAACCCCGCCAGTTTCGGGATGCGTGGCGGATTCCTCACGGACACAGGCGAATTCGACGCGGAATTCTTCGGAATCTCCGCCCGCGAAGCCGCCGCCATGGACCCCCAGCAGCGGCTGATGCTCGAACTGGGCTGGGAGGCGCTGGAAGACGCGCGGATCATCCCCGCCCGGCTGACCGATACCGCGACCGGTGTCTTCGTCGGCGCGATCTCCGATGACTACGCCACCCTGACACAGCAGCACGACGCCATCACCCAGCACTCCCTGACCGGGACCAACCGGGGACTGATCGCCAACCGGTTGTCGTATGTGCTCGGCCTGCGCGGGCCGAGCATGACGATCGATGCGGCCCAGGCTTCTTCGCTGGTGGCGGTGCATCTGGCGGTGGAAAGCCTGCGGCGCGGCGAGACCGGCCTCGCGCTGGCCGGCGGCGTGCAGCTGAACCTCTCAGCGCAGAGCACGCTGCGCGCGGACCGCTTCGGCGGACTGTCACCGGACGGGCGCTGCTTCGTGTTCGATGCGCGCGCCAACGGTTTCGTCCGCGGCGAGGGCGGCGGACTGGTCGTGCTCAAGCGGCTTGCCGACGCTCTCGACGATGGTGATCGCATCTACTGCGTCATCCGCGGTAGCGCCGTCAACAACGACGGTGGCGGGGCCAACCTGACCGCACCGAACGAGATCGCGCAGCAGGAACTGCTGCGGCTCGCCTATCGCGAGGCCGGCGTGGACCCGGCCCTGGTCGACTACGTCGAACTGCACGGCACCGGAACCAAGGTCGGTGATCCGGTCGAGGCCGCGGCGCTGGGCGCGGTGATCGGCACGGCCAGGCCGGACGGCGAGCCGCTCGCCGTGGGTTCGGTGAAAACCAATATCGGCCATCTGGAAGGCGCGGCCGGCATCGCCGGACTGCTGAAGACAGTTCTCAGCATTCATCATCGCGCCCTGCCCGCCAGCCTCAACTTCGAGACCCCCAACCCGAGCATCCCGCTGGACGCGCTGAACCTGCGCGTCCAGCAATCCACGACACCCTGGAACACCGAGCAGCCACGAGTGGCCGGAGTCAGTTCCTTCGGTGTCGGCGGCACGAATTGCCATGTCGTACTGGCCGAGCACATCGCCGCGGAGAGCCAACGGGAGCAGCACCCGCCGGCGGTCGCGCCGGTGGCGTGGATGCTGTCCGGGCGGGATGCGAAAGCTGTTCGAGGACAAGCGGAATCACTGCGAGCACACTTGCAGACGCATCCGGATCTGGATGTGGCGGACATCGGCTACTCGCTGGCCGCGACGCGTACGGCCTTCGAGCATCGCGCCGCGCTGGTCGGGCACGATCCGCGGGCGCTGCTGGACGCCTTCGCCGACGGCGCGCCCGTGCCGGATCTGGTGCGTGGCGTGGCGGGAGACGGTACAGCGGTATTCGTGTTCCCCGGGCAGGGCTCGCAATGGGCGGGTATGGGGGTCGAACTGGCCTCGTACTCCACGGTCTTCGCGGATCGGATGCGGGACTGCGCCGACGCACTGGCGCCGCATGTCGACTGGTCGCTCACGGAGGTGCTGCAGGACGCGGAGGCGCTCGAGCGGGTCGATGTCGTGCAGCCCGCGCTGTGGGCGGTCATGGTGTCGCTGGCGGAGCTGTGGCAATCGCTCGGTGTCAGGCCGTCCGCGGTGATCGGGCACTCACAGGGCGAGATCGCCGCCGCCTGTGTGGCGGGCGCGCTGTCGCTCACCGACGCGGCGCGCATCGTGGCGGTGCGCAGCAGGCTGCTGTCCACGGTGGCGGGGAGCGGGGCAATGGCCTCGATCGCGATTCCCGCCGACCGGGTCGAGCCGGGCGACGGGCTGTCGATCGCGGCGATCAACGGGCCCAATGCGGTTGTCGTGTCGGGCGAGTCCGCTGCGGTGGACGCGGTGGTGAGCCGGTATCAGGCCGTGGGCGTGCGCGCGCGGCGGATCGCGGTGGACTATGCGTCGCACTCGGCGGAGGTCGAACCGATCCGGGCCGGGCTACTGGCCGAGCTCGCCGCTATTCGCCCGCGGCAGGTCCGAATTCCGATGCTTTCGACCGTGACCGGAGAATGGGCCGAGGGCACGGCGCTGGATGCCGAGTACTGGTACCGGAATCTGCGTGAACCCGTCCGGCTCGACACCGCCGTGCGGGCGCTCACCGGCACCGGACGGCGGGTGTTCATCGAAGCCGCTCCGCATCCGGTGCTGGCCACCGGGATTCAGGAGACTTCCGCGGATGCCGTCGTGGTCGAATCCCTGCGACGAGACGACGGCGGCCGGCGGCGATTCCTGACCTCGCTGGCACAGGCGTGGGCGCACGGCGTCGAGGTCGATGCGAAGGCGGTGTTCGCCGGGACCGGGGCCCGGCCGGTGGAGCTGCCGACCTACGCCTTTCAACGTCGGCGCTACTGGTTCGATGAAGCCGAAGGCCTTGTCGCCGAACAGGTTCCGTCCGCCGTCCGCGCGCCGGGCGGAGAGCTCGACCTGGTGCGCGCGCATGCCGCGGCCGTGCTCGGGCAGACGGCGCCGGAGGAGATCGATGCCGGGCTGCCGTTCCAGGACCTGGGCATCGACTCGCATCTCGCGGTCGAACTGCGCAATCGGCTGAGCGCCGAGACGGGGCTCGCCCTGCCCGCGACCTTGCTGTTCGACTACCCCACCTGTACGGCGGTGGCCGCCTTCCTGCAGGAGGAGAGCTCCGGCGAGCACACCCAAGTCGTTGCCCCGGAATCGCGGTCGGCGGTCGCGCTCGATCCGATCGCGATCGTCGCGATGAGCTGCCGGTTGCCCGGCGGCGTCGATTCGCCCGAGGAACTGTGGCGATTGGTCGCCGAGGGCGGCGACGTCATCGGTGAGTTCCCCGCCGATCGCGGCTGGGATGGGGCCGGACCGTACGACCCCGACCCAGAGAATGCGGGCACGGACCACCCCCGATTCGGCGGATTTCTCGACGGCGCAGCAGAATTCGATCCCGCCTTCTTCGGGATCTCACCGCGCGAGGCGCTCGCGATGGACCCGCAGCAGCGGGTGCTGCTGGAGCTCTCGTGGGAGGCCCTCGAGCGGGCCGGGATCGATCCGGTGGCCCTGCGCGGCACACGAACCGGTGTGTTCATCGGTGCGATGGCGCAGGACTACGGTCCGCGCCTGCACGAGGCGACCTCCGACGGCTTCCTGCTGACCGGCAACCTGACCTCGGTCGCCTCGGGGCGACTGGCCTACACCTACGGCCTGGAGGGGCCGGCGGTCACGGTGGACACCGCGTGCTCGTCCTCGCTGCTGGCCCTGCATCTGGCGTGCCAATCGCTGCGCCAAGGCGAGTCCTCGCTGGCGCTCGCGGGCGGTGTCACGGTGATGGCCAACCCGGGCATGTTCGTGGAGTTCTCGCGGCAGCGCGGACTTTCGCCGGACGGACGCTGCAAGGCGTTCGCCGCCGCGGCCGACGGCACGGGATGGAGTGAAGGCGCCGGACTGCTTGTACTGGAACGACTTTCGGACGCACAGCGCAACGGTCACCGAGTGCTGGCCGTGGTACGCGGCTCGGCGATCAATCAGGACGGCGCGTCCAATGGCCTGACCGCGCCGAACGGGCCGTCGCAGCAGCGGGTCATCCGGCAGGCGCTGGCCAATGCCGGTCTCTCGGCCGGTGAGGTGGATGCGGTCGAGGCGCACGGTACCGGGACCACGCTGGGTGATCCGATCGAGGCGCAGGCCGTGCTGGCGACCTACGGCCAGGATCGCGATCATCCGCTGTGGCTGGGCTCGTTGAAGTCCAATATCGGACATACGCAGGCCGCCGCCGGTGTCGCGGGCGTGATCAAGATGGTGCTGGCGCTCCAGCACGGGATGCTGCCGAAGACCCTGCACGTGGATGCCCCTTCGCCGCACGTGGATTGGACGGCGGGCGCCGTCGAGCTGCTGACCGCGCCGACACCGTGGCCGCGGACGACCCGCCCGCGCCGGGCCGGTGTCTCCTCCTTCGGTATCAGCGGCACCAACGCGCACCTCATCATCGAAGAGCCCACCGCCGCTGCCGACGTATCCGCCGATGCGGGATCGCCGGTTGTGCCGTGGGTGCTCTCGGCGAAGACCGATGCGGCACTGCGTGTTCGAGCAGATCAGCTGCGCTCGCTCGCCGAGCGGGAACCCGATCTCGATCTCGCGGACGCGGGCCGGACGCTGGCCACGGGATCGGTCTTCGACACACGTGCGGTCGTGATCGCCGCGAATCGTGCCGAGATGCTGTCGGGCCTGGCCGCGCTCGCCGAGGACCCGATCACCGTCGCTACGGCAGGCGACAGGGGCGAGGTCGTGTTCGTCTTCCCCGGTCAGGGTTCGCAGTGGCCGGGCATGGCGCTGGAATTGGCAGCGCAGGCGCCGGTATTCGCCGAGCGACTGCGCGAATGTGGCTCGGCGCTGAGTGAATTCGTCGACTGGTCGCTGGTGGACGTGCTCGCCGACGAGGCCGCGCTGGAACGGGTCGACGTGGTGCAGCCCGCGCTGTGGGCGGTCATGGTGTCGCTGGCGGCGCTGTGGCGCTCCAATGGTGTCGAACCCGCTGCGGTAGTGGGACATTCGCAGGGTGAGATCGCGGCTGCAGTCGTGGCCGGTGGGCTTTCTCTAGCCGATGGCGCACGCATCGTCGCATTGCGTAGCCGGGCCCTGCTGGCACTGTCCGGTCGTGGCGGAATGCTGTCGGTGTCGCTGCCCGCTGATGCGATCCGCGACCGACTGGGGGAGCGCCTGTCCCTCGCGGCGGTGAACGGGCCGGAGTCGGTGGTGGTGTCCGGGGACCCGGACGCACTCGACGCCTTGCAGGCGCGGTGCGCGGCGGAAGGTATACGCGCACGGCGTATTCCGGTGGATTACGCGTCGCATTCCGCGCATGTCGAGGAGATCCGCGCGGAATTGGCCGACCTGCTGTCGCCGGTGCGGCCCCGTAGCGCCGCGATCCCGTTCTACTCCGCCGTCACCGGCGCGCCGATGGATACGGCCGAACTCGATGCCGAGTACTGGTACCGGAACCTGCGCGAGACGGTGCAATTCGAGCGCGTCACGAGAGCGTTGATCGCCGACGGGCATCGGGTGTTCATCGAGACGAGCGCGCACCCGGTCCTCGCGGCGGCGGTCCAGGAATCCCTCGACGCCACGGACAGCGACGGGCTCGTCACCGGATCGCTGCGCCGCGATGAGGGAGACCTGCGCCGATTCCTGACCTCGCTGGGGGAGGCGTTCGCCGGCGGGGTGTCGGTGCGATGGGCGACGCTGTTCCCAGGCACGCGGCGAGTGGACCTGCCGACGTATCCCTTCCAGCGGCAACGGTACTGGTTGCACCCGGAACGCGCGGCCGATCCGGTCGACGCCCGGTTCTGGGTGGCCGTGGAACAGCAAGACTTGGCCTATCTCGAGTCGGCCCTGCGCATCGCGCCGGATCGGCCGCTGAGCGAGTTCCTGCCCGCGCTGTCCTCGTGGCGCCGAGACCTTCGGGACCGGTCCACTGCGGACTCGTGGCGGTACCAGGTGTCCTGGAAAGCATTGGCGCACAGCGATACCCAGCCATCCTGGCCGAGCGCATCGGATGCGCAGGCGCCGGCCACCGGTGCTCCCGATCCGCAGATACTGCTGCCGGGGACCTGGCTCGTCGTAGCCACGCCCGAGGAAACCGAACTCACCGCCCAGCTCGCTGAGCGCGGGGCCAAGGTGCTGCGGCTCGTGCCCGGCGACGATGTGGCCGCGAAGCTCGCCGGAATCGGCTCGATCGACGGCGTGCTGTCGCTGTTGGCCGCCGACGACGCGCCGCACCCGGACTACCCCGCCGTGCCGCGTGGATACGCGATGACCCTCGCACTCATCCAAGCCCTCGGCATGGCCGGCATCGACGCGCCGCTGTGGTGCGTGACGCGTGGCGCGGTATCGGTCTCCGGCGAGACCGTCCGGCCCGACCAAGCCTTGCTGTGGGGCCTGGGCAGGGTTGCGGCACTGGAACTTCCCGACCGCTGGGGCGGACTGATCGACCTGCCGCAGCACTGGGACGAGCGAATTCCGCAACGCATGGTGAGCGTCCTGACCGGGACTGAGGACCAGGTCGCGGTGCGTCCGGACGCAGTGTTCGGACGCAGGCTCGTGCGTGCTCCCATGGGCCGCACCGGTTTCGAGGGTTGGACGCCGTCGGGAACCGTGCTGATCACCGGCGGAACCGGTGCCCTCGGAGCGCATACGGCCCGATGGCTGGCCGCCGGCGGGGCCGAGCACGTGGTGCTGGTGAGCCGGCGTGGGCCGCAGGCCGAGGGCGTCCCGGAACTCGTGGCCGAATTGCGTGAGCTTGGTACCGAAGTCACCGTGCGTGCCTGCGATATCGCCGATCGAGTTGCGTTGGCCGAGTTGGTCGCGAGCCTGCCCGCTCTGGATGCGGTCGTGCATACGGCGGCGGTGCTCGACGACGGTGTGATCGACGCATTGAGCCTCGAGCAGGTCGACCGGGTCCTGCGGGTCAAGGCGCGAGCCGCGTGGGATCTGCACGAGCTGACCGAAACCAGGAATCTGAAAGCGTTCGTGGTGTTCTCGTCGCTGGCCGGTGTGGTCGGCACACCCGGGCAGGGCAACTACGCACCCGGCAACGCGTATCTGGACGCGCTGGCGCTGCATCGCCGGTCGCTGGGATTGCCGGCCACGGCGATCGCATGGGGGCCCTGGGCCGGAGAAGGCATGGGACGCGGCGAATTCGGGGCGGTCGCTCGCCGTCACGGGGTGCCGATGATGCGGCCCGCGGCGGCGGTGACCGCGCTGCGGCAGATCCTCGAATCCGACGAATCCGGCGCGCTGGTGGCCGATATCGACTGGGACCGCTTCGGCGTCGCCTTCACCGCCACCCGGCCCAGCCCCCTGCTGACTGAGTTGATCCCCGCCGTCGAGGCACCTGTCGCCGACGAACGCGACGCACGGTCGCTGCTGCATGTCGTACGACAGCAGGCCGCGACCGTGCTGGGCTACGCCGACGCCGAGTCGGTACCCGCCGGAAAGGCGTTCAAGGACCTGGGACTCGACTCGGTGACCGCGGTGGACCTGCGCAACCGGCTCGTCGCGGCGACCGGGCAGCGGCTGTCCGCCACGGCGGTCTACGACTATCCCACCGCGCACGCACTCGCCGAATTCCTCAGCGGCACAGCCGAAACGACAGAGCGGCCCACAACGGCGGCCGCCGAGGACGAGCCGATCGCCATCGTCGGGATGGCCTGCCGGTTCCCCGGGGGAGTGCGGTCACCGGAAGAACTGTGGCGTCTGGTCGTCGACGGGAAGGATGTCGTCTCCGGCTTCCCGGCCGACCGTGGCTGGGACGCGGGCAAACTGGCCGAGTCCGGTCGCCTCGCCACCCGCCAGGGCGCATTCCTCTACGACGCAATGGAATTCGACGCCGGATTCTTCGGCGTCATGCCACGCGAGGCCGTCGCGATGGATCCGCAGCAGCGGCTGCTGCTGGAGACCACCTGGGAAGCCTTCGAACGGGCGGGTATCGATCCGAGCGCGCTGCGTGGTGACGCGGTCGGCGTGTACGCGGGCACGAACGGACAGGACTACGCCTCGGTGCTGCGCGCGGACGGCGGCGAGCGGTTCGACGGCTACCTGGCCACCGGCACCTCGGCGGCGGTGCTGTCCGGGCGGGTGGCCTACGCATTCGGGTTCGAAGGCCCCGCGGTCACCGTCGACACCGCCTGCTCGTCCGCACTGGTCGCCTTGCACCTGGCGGCCGAATCGCTGCGCAAGGGCGATTGCTCGCTGGCGGTCGCCGGCGGCGTGACGGTGATGTCCACCCCGGATCTGTTCGTCGAATTCTCCCGCCAGGGCGGACTCGCTCCCGACGGCCGCTGCAAGGCGTTCTCCGCCGACGCGGACGGCACCGCCTGGGGTGAGGGCGTGGGTGTGCTGATCGTGGAACGACTTTCGGATGCGCACCGCAACGGGCATCCGGTGCTGGCGGTGGTGCGCGGCTCGGCCGTGAACCAGGACGGCGCCTCCAACGGCCTCACCGCGCCGAACGGACCGGCGCAGCAACGAGTGATCCGCCAGGCGCTGACCGGCGCCGGACTGTCGGCGCGCGACGTCGACGCGGTCGAGGCGCACGGCACCGGAACGACATTGGGCGACCCCATCGAGGCGCAGGCCCTGCTCGCCACCTACGGGCAGGACCGTGAGCACCCGCTGTGGCTGGGTTCGATCAAGTCGAACATCGGTCACACGCAGGCCGCCGCCGGTGTGGCGGGGGTGATCAAGATGGTCATGGCCATGCGGCACGGCATCCTGCCCGCCACGCTGCATGCCGAGGCGCCTACGCCGCACGTGGACTGGTCGTCGGGCGCGGTCGAGCTGCTGACCGAATCACGCGCCTGGCCGGAGGTGAATCGCCCGCGCCGCGCGGGGATCTCGTCGTTCGGCATCAGCGGCACCAACGCGCACGTCGTCCTCGAAGCGGACGCCACCGCGGGAGCACTCGATCCCGTTCGCGGGGATGGGGCGGATCCGGAGGCCACGGGCGCACTGGTCGCCGATGTAGGCCGCTCCCAGGTGTCCGGCGTGGCCGGGCGCGAGGTTGTGCCTTGGGTGCTCTCAGGTAAGGGTCAGCACGCCTTGCGGGCGCAGGCGGCCCGCTTGGCGGACGCTGTGGAATCCGGGGAGCCGCACCTGCTGGATGTGGCGTTCTCGCTGGCGACCACGCGCGCCGCCGTCGAGGACCGCGCGGTCGTGCTGGGCACGAGCCGGGCCGAGCTCCTCGCAGGCCTGCGCGCACTGGCCCACGGAACCCCCTCGACGAGAGTCATCGAAGGAACGGCGACCGAGGGCAAACTGGCATTCCTGTTCTCCGGCCAGGGTGCACAGCGATTGGGCATGGGCCGCGAACTGTACGAAGCCTTCTCCGGGTTCGCGAACGCCTTCGACGAGGTTTGCGCGGCATTGGATCTGCCACTGCGGCAAGTGATCTGGGGCGACGATCCGGAGCCGTTGAATCGCACCGACTACGCGCAATCCGGGCTGTTCGCGGTCGAGGTGGCGCTGTTCCGGTTGCTGGAAGGCTGGGGTCTGCATCCGGACTTCTTGCTCGGCCATTCCATCGGCGAGCTGGCGGCCGCACATGTCGCGGGCGTGCTCTCACTGTCCGACGCGGCCGTACTGGTGACGGCGCGCGGCCGGTTGATGCAGGCGCTGCCCCTCGGCGGCGTGATGGTCGCGGTACTGGCGCCGGAGGCGGAACTGCGGCCGCTGCTCGTCGACGGAGTGAGTATCGCCGCGGTCAACGGCCCGAATGCCGTCGTGCTGTCCGGTGACGAGGACGCGGTGCGCTCGGTGATCGGTGACCGGAAAGCCAAGCAGCTGCGGGTTTCGCACGCCTTCCACTCGGCGCGCATGGAACCGATGCTCGACGAGTTCCGGCAGGTGGCCTCCGGCCTGTCCTATCAACAGCCGCGAATCCCGCTGGTATCCAACGTGACCGGGCAGCCGATCGAACGCTACGACGCCGAGTACTGGGTGCGGCACGTACGGGACGCGGTGCGGTTCGCCGACGGCATGGGGTGCCTGGCCGAGCTGGGCGTACACACCTTCCTGGAGCTGGGCCCCGACGGCACGCTGGCCGCGATGGGCCGCGCCTGTCTGCCCGAGGCCGGATTCGCGCCCATGCTGCGCAAGGGCCGGACCGAGCCCGAAACGGTGATATCCGCAGTGGCACAGCTGTATACGCGGGGGATCAGCCCGGACTGGGCGGCCATGTTCCCGGGTGCGCGCACCGTGGCGTTGCCGACCTATGCGTTCCAACGGCAGCGCTACTGGCCCGAACTCACGGAATCCGGTCTCGACTCGCTGCTGTACGGAATCGATTGGTGGCCGCTTGCCGAGACGGACCCGCCCGCGCTCTCCGGCACCTGGCTGGTGGCCGGACCCGCGGACCACGACCTCGTCGATGCTTGTACGGCAGCGCTGGCCCGCCACGGCGCCACGGTCCGCCGCGTGACGGACCTCGCCGAGGCGCGCGGCACCGACGCCGACGGCGTGCTGTCGCTCCTCGCGCTGGACGAAACCCGGGCGCTCGCGGACACTCTCGCCCTGCTGAATTCCGAGGTCGGCGCGCGGCTGTGGTGCGTCACCCGGGGCGCGGTCTCCATCGGCGCCGCGGATGTGCTGGAAAGTCCTGCACAAGCGCAGGTTTGGGGCCTCGGCCGCGTGGCGGCGGTGGAATTCCCGGCGCGGTGGGGCGGTCTGATCGACCTGCCCGAGGTGTTCGACGAACACGCGCAGGCCCGCCTGGTCCAGGTGCTCTCCGGAGCGGCCGGTGACGATCAGGTCGCGGTGCGACCGTCGGGTCTGTACGGGCGCCGTCTGACTCGCGCGATCCGGAAGACATTGGCCGCCAGGACCTGGCGGCCGCGCGGCACCGTGCTCATCACCGGCGGGACCGGTGCGCTGGGCGCGCACGTCGCCCGCTGGCTGGCGCGCAATGGCGCCGAGCAGTTGGTGCTCACCTCCCGTCGCGGCGCATCCGCGCCCGGCGCAATCGAACTGGTCGCCGAGCTCACCGCATTGGGCACGAGAGCCACCGTCGTCGCGTGCGACGTCGCGGATCGTGCAGCTCTGGCGGCCGTCCTGGCGGACCATCCGGTCGACGCCGTGGTGCACGCCGCCGGACTGAGTCACATTGCGCCGTTGTCCGTCACCACGCCGGAGGAGATCGCCGAGATCGCGGCCGGAAAGCTGCTCGGCGCACAGCATCTCGACGAACTGCTCGGTGACCGCGAACTCGATGCCTTCGTACTGTTCTCGTCCGTCTCCGCGGTCTGGGGTGTGGGCGGCCTGGGCGCGTACGCGGCCGGCAACGCCTACCTGGACGCGCTGGCACAGCACCGCCGGGCCCGCGGGCTCACGGCGACCTCCATCGCGTGGGGACCGTGGGACGACGGCGGCATGGTCGAGGCGCAGGGTGAACGGGATCCCTTGCGGCGGCGCGGAGTTCCGGTGCTCGCGCCCACGCGAGCCATCGCCGCCCTGCAGCAGGCGCTCGACCATGACGAGACCTTCGTGGCCGTCGCCGATGTGGACTGGGCGCGATTCGCGCGACTGTTCACCCTCGAACGTCCCAGCCCGATGCTCGCCGGTATCCCGGAGGCCGGTCCCGCCCCGGAACCCGCCGGTCCCGTGCGGACGGATGAGCCGCTGGCCGTGGACGATACGGCGCTGCTGGACGCGACGGCATTGCTGGACCTGGTCTGTGCCCGGGTCGCCGAGGTCGTCGGCCATACCGGCGCGCAGGCCGTCGAACCCGGACGGTCCTTCCACGACATAGGTTTCGACTCGCTCACCGCCGTCGAACTGCGGGATCGGCTCAGCGCGGATACCGGGCTGGCGCTGCCGGCGACACTGGTCTTCGACCACCCGACTCCCGTCTCGGTCGCCGAATACCTTTCCGCGACACTTCACGGCGGACGATCGTCGGTGCCCGCCGCGCCCGCGACGGTGGCCGTGGACGATGACCCGATCGCGATCATCGGAATGAGTTGTCGGTTCCCGGGCGGGATCGCCTCTCCCGAGGACCTGTGGCAGGTGGTCCGCGACGGCGTGGACGTGCTCTCGGAGTTCCCCGCCGATCGCGGCTGGGATCTGCGGTCCATGCCGGCCGAACCGCGGGCGGGTGGATTCGTGCGCGACGCCACCGATTTCGACGCCGCCTTCTTCGGCATCTCGCCGCGCGAGGCGCTGACGATGGATCCGCAGCAGCGCCTGCTGCTCGAGGCCGCGTGGGAGGTGTTCGAGCGAGCCGGCATCGACCCGGTCTCGGTGCGTGGCAGCCAAGCGGGCGTGTTCATCGGCGCCGCGAATTCGGAATACGGGCCCGGCCTCACCGGGGCCGCGGACAGCGCCGAGGGGTACGCGCTGACCGGCAGCGTCACCGCGGTCGCCTCGGGCCGCATCGCCTACACCTTCGGGCTGGAGGGACCCGCGGTCACGCTCGACACGGCGTGTTCGTCTTCGCTCGTCGCTCTGCACCTGGCCGGTCGCTCGCTGCGCCACGGCGAATGCTCGATGGCGCTGGTCGGCGGTGTCGCGGTGATGTCGCAGCCCGGTGCGTTCATCGACTTCGCCCGGCAGGGCGGGCTCGCGGACGACGGCCGCTGCAAGGCGTTCTCGGCGGCCGCGGACGGCACCGGCTGGTCCGAAGGCGTCGGTATGGTGCTGGTGGAACGACTTTCGGACGCACGCCGCAACGGGCACCGGGTGCTGGCGGTGGTGCGGGGTTCGGCCATCAACCAGGACGGCGCGTCGAACGGGCTCACCGCCCCCAACGGTCCCGCCCAGCAGCGAGTCATCCGGGCCGCACTGGCCGACGCCCAACTCGGCACCGCCGATATCGATGCCGTCGAAGCACACGGCACGGGAACGAAACTCGGTGATCCGATCGAGGCGCAGGCCCTGCTCGCCACCTACGGGCAGGACCGCGAGCGACCGCTGTGGCTGGGCTCGGTGAAATCGAACATCGGCCACGCACAAGCTGCCGCCGGCATGAGCGGAATCATCAAGACAGTGCTGGCACTGCGCCACGCGGTACTGCCCCGCACCCTCCACATCGGCGAACCCACCCCGCACGTGGACTGGTCGGCGGGCACGGTGTCGCTGCTCACCGAACAGATTCCGTGGCCGGAGACCGGACGGCCCCGCCGAGCCGCGGTATCGGCGTTCGGGATGAGCGGCACCAACGCGCATACGATCCTCGAGCAGGCCCCGCAACCCTCGGACGCGGTGCCGGTCCCGAATCCGCACACGCTCGCCGACGGCTCCGCGGCACCGGACAAGGGCCGGGGTCCGGTATCGGCGAGCCTGCCGTGGATCATCTCGGCGAAGACCGATCAGGCGATCAGGGCGGCGGCGCAGCGGCTTTCGGACCACCCGCATGGCGCATCGAGCGCGGAGATCGGGTACTCGCTGACGACGACCCGGTCCCTGCTGGATCGGCGCGCGGTGGTGATCGCGGCGGACGAGACGGGATTCCGGGCCGGTCTGGACGCGCTGGCGCGCGGCGAATCGGCGGCACATGTCGTCCTCGGCACGGCCACCGCCGTCCCGGGCAGGACCGCGTTCGTCTTCCCCGGCCAGGGCTCGCAATGGGCGGGCATGGCACTCGAATTACTCGACTCCGCACCGGTTTTCGCGGCCCGCATGGCGGACTGCGCGCAGAGTCTGCGGCCCTTCACCGACTGGACGCTGACCGACGCGCTCGGCGACGAGCAACTGCTGGAGCGTGTCGACGTCGTGCAGCCCGCGCTGTGGGCCGTCATGGTCTCGCTGGCCGCGCTGTGGCAGTCCTTCGGTGTGCGCCCCGCCGCCGTGGCGGGACACTCCCAGGGCGAGATCGCCGCGGCCTGTGTCGCGGGTGGACTGTCGCTGGAGGACGGCGCACGAGTCGTGGCGCTGCGGAGCAAGGCGCTGCTGGCGCTGTCCGGGCGCGGCGGCATGATGTCGGTGGCCCTGTCCGCGAACGACATTCAGGACCGGCTGGGTACGAGCCTGTCGCTCGCCGCGGTGAACGGGCCGAATGCCGTCGTAGTGTCCGGCGCCCCGGACGCTTTGGACACATTGCTCGCCGAACTCACCGCCGAAGGTGTGCGCGCCCGCCTGATTCCGGTCGACTACGCCTCGCACTCCGCCCAGGTGGAGGCGATCCAGGCGGAACTGGCGACCGCGCTCGCGCCGGTCACTCCGCGGCCCTCGGACATCACGTTCGTGTCCGCGCTCACCGGAAAGGCCATCGACACCACCGAATTGACCGGGGACTACTGGTACCGCAACCTGCGTGAGACCGTGCGCTTCGAAGAGGCGATCCGCACGCTGGCTGCGGACGGATACGGGATCTTCGTCGAGACGAGCGCACATCCGGTGCTCACCGCCGCAGTCTCCGACACCGCCCCCGATGCGGTGACGGTGGGCTCGCTGCGCCGCGCGGACGGCGGGATGACTCGCTTCCTCACCTCGCTGGCCGAGGCCTTCGTGCGCGGGGCGGCGGTGGACTGGACACCGATCCTGCCCGCCGCCGCACCCGTCGAGCTGCCGACGTATCCCTTCCAGCGGCAACGATTCTGGCTCGAGACCCGCCGTAACGCGGATCCGGTGGACGCCCGCTTCTGGGAGGCGGTGGAACAGCAGGATCTGACCTTCCTGGAGTCGGCCCTGAACCTCGCGGCGGATCGACCACTGAGCGATGTGCTGCCCGCGTTGTCGTCGTGGCGGCGCGGCCTGCGGGACCGGTCGATCGTCGACTCGTGGAGCTACCGCGTGGACTGGAAACCGCTGGCGCACAGTGAGTTCCCGCGATTGGCGGGAACGTGGCTGGTGGTCTCGGCGCCGGGTACCGATCGCCGCGCGATCGTGGATGCTCTGGCCTCGCACGGTGCCGCGATCGTCGAACTCGAAACGGCGGGCGCCGACCGCGACGCCCTCGCGCGACGCCTGCCGAAGACGCCCTTCAGCGGCGTGCTGTCGTTGCTGGCGCTCGATGATCTGCCGCACCCGGAGCATGCGGCGGTGCCGCGTGGCTACGCGACGAGCTTGGCACTGGTACAGGCGCTGGGCAGCACCGGAATCGACGTTCCGCTGTGGTGCGTGACGCGTGGCGCGGTGTCGGTCTCCGGCGAGGCCATGCGGCCCGACCAAGCCTTGCTGTGGGGCCTGGGCAGGGTTGCGGCACTGGAACTTCCCGACCGCTGGGGCGGGCTGATCGACCTGCCGCAGCAGTGGGACGCGCAGACCCCGGAACGCGTCGCGAACGTCCTGATCGGAACCGAGGACCAGGTCGCGGTGCGACCGGACGGAGTCTTCGGCCGCAGACTCGTCCACGCACACCTGGGCCGCAACGGATTCGAGGGTTGGACGCCCTCGGGAACCGTGCTGATCACCGGCGGAACCGGTGCTCTCGGAGCGCATACGGCCCGCTGGCTGGCCGCCGAGGGAGCCGAGCACGTGGTGCTGGTGAGCCGGCACGGGCCCGAGGCCGACGGTGCCACGCAATTGGCGGCCGAATTGCGCGCGCTCGGTACCGAAGTCACGGTGCGTGCCTGCGATGTGGCCGATCGAGCGGCGCTGGCCGAACTGATCGCGAGCCTGCCCGCACTCGACGCCGTCGTGCACACGGCAGCGGTACTCGAGGACGGTGTGATCGACGCCTTGACCCTCGAGCAGGTCGATCGAGTACTGCGGGTCAAGGCCCGGGCCGCGTGGGACCTGCACGAGCTCACCATGGCCATGAATCTGAAAGCGTTCGTGGTGTTCTCGTCGCTGGCCGGTGTGGTCGGCACACCCGGGCAGGGCAACTACGCGCCCGGCAATGCCTATCTGGACGCACTGGCGGAACACCGCCGCGCACAGGGCCTGCCCGCGACCGCCGTCGCGTGGGGTCCGTGGGCCGGCGGCGGCATGGCCGAACGCGGTGTCGGCGAAACCGCCCGGCGCCACGGAGTACCGGAAATGGCTCCCCAGCGCGCCATCAGCGCCCTGCGCCAGGTACTCGAGCACGGCGAGCACGCACTGACCGTCGCCGAGATCGACTGGGACCGCTTCTATGTGGCGTTCACCGCCACCCGCCCCAGCCCGCTGCTGGCCGACCTGCCCGAGGCCGCCCGGCTCGCGCGGGCGGGCGGCGACGATGAACCCGTCGCCTCGGCCCTGACCGAACAGCTCGCCGGAGCCGGAGAAGCCGAACAGCAGCGGGTGCTGGTGCACTTGATTCGCACCCAGGTGGCGACCGTGCTCGGGCATGGCGACATCGCCGGGATCGAATCGGGAAGCTCGTTCAGCGACTTCGGATTCGACTCGGTGACCGCCGTCGAATTCCGCAACCGGCTCGCCGCCGCGACCGGTATCCGGCTACCCGTGACCGCGGTCTTCGACTACCCGACCCCGCAATCGCTGGCCACCAGCCTGCGTGCGGAACTGGTTCCCGCACCGGCCGATCCGGCCGCGGCGGGAATCGCCGAACTCGAACGACTGGAAGCCATCCTGGCCGCGACCGGTCCGGACACGGCCGCCGCGCTCACGACCCGGCTCGAGGCGCTGCTCGCGACCTGTAAGCAGCACGAGCGACCGCCCGCCGAGGCCGCGGGCGAGGAAATCGAATCCGCCACAGCGGAAGAACTGTTCGACATTCTCCACAAGGAATTCGGGAAGTCAGTGGGTGACCTGCAATGACGGATGAAAACAAACTGCTCGAGAACCTACGGTGGGCGACCGCCGAACTGCGCCAGGCCCACCAGCGACTGCGCGAGGTCGAGGATCGCCAGCGGGAACCGATCGCGGTCGTCGCCATGAGCTGCCGGTTCCCCGGTGGCGTGCGCACTCCCGAAGACCTGTGGGAGCTGCTGGCCGCCGGGCGCGACGCCGTCGGCGAATTCCCCGCCGATCGCGGCTGGGACCTCGACGCGCTGTACGACACCGACCCGGCCCGCCTGGGCCGATCCGATGCCCGCGAAGGCGCGTTCGTCCACGATGCCGGCGCCTTCGATCCGGGCCTGTTCAAGATCTCGCCGCGCGAGGCGCTGGTCATGGACCCACAGCAGCGGATGCTGCTCGAAGTCTCGCGGGAAGCCTTCGAACGCGCCGGAATCGACCCGGAGGCCTTGCGCGGCCAGCGGATCGGCGTGTTCGCCGGCACCAACGGGCAGGACTACGCCGGCCTGCTGGCGGCCGTGCCGCAGACCACCGAGGGCTATCTGGCCACCGCCACGGCCGCCGCGGTGCTGTCGGGGCGCATCTCCTACTCGTTCGGCTTCGAAGGGCCCGCCCTCACCGTCGACACCGCCTGCTCGTCATCGCTGGTGGCGCTGCATCTGGCGGCGGAATCGCTACGGCGCGACGAATGTTCGATGGCGCTGGTCGGCGGCGTCACCGTCATGTCGACCCCGACCATCTTCGTCGAATTCTCCCGCCAGGGTGGCATGGCCGCCGATGGCCGCAGCAAGGCCTTCGCGGCCGGCGCCGACGGCGCCGGCTGGGGTGAAGGCGCGGGAGTGCTGCTGGTGGAACGACTTTCGGAGGCCCGCCGCAACGGCCATCAGGTGCTGGCGGTGGTACGCGGCTCCGCGGTGAACCAGGACGGCGCGTCCAACGGGCTCACCGCCCCCAACGGCCCCTCCCAGCAGCGGGTCATCCGGGCCGCACTGGCCGACGCCCGCCTGGGCGCCGCCGATATCGACGCGGTCGAGGCACACGGCACGGGAACGAGACTCGGTGATCCGATCGAGGCGCAGGCTCTGCTCGCCACCTACGGGCAGGATCGTGAGCGACCGCTGTGGCTGGGGTCGGTGAAGTCCAATATCGGGCACACCCAGGCCGCCGCCGGCGCGGCCGGCCTGATCAAGATGATCATGGCCATCCGGCACGGCGAACTGCCGCGCACCCTGCACGTCGACGCCCCGACCCCGCACGTGGACTGGTCGGCGGGGGCGGTCTCGCTGCTCACCGAACACCGGCCCTGGCCCGAGACCGGTGCGCCGCGCCGTGCGGGAATCTCCTCCTTCGGTGTCTCGGGCACCAATGCGCACGTCATCGTGGAACAAGCCGAGGACATCCCGGTCCCTGATGTGGAAGTCACTGTGCCACAGGTGCTTCCGTTCGTGGTCTCCGGCCGGTCGGTCCCCGCGCTGCGGGCCCAGGCCGACCGGCTGCGCACCCATGTGGACACCCACCCGGACGCCACGCTGCCCGATCTGGCCTTTGCGCTGGCCACCACTCGGACCGCCTTCGAGCACCGGGCCGCCGTGGTGGCCGCGGACCGCGACGCCTTGCGGGACGGGCTGGCCGCGCTCGCCGACGGCGCCGCCGCGCCCGGAGTGACAAGCGCGGTGGTGAACGAGGGCGGGCTCGCCTTCCTCTTCGCCGGGCAAGGCAGTCAGCGCATCGGCATGGGCCGCGAACTGCACACGCACTACCCGGTTTTCGCCGCCGCCCTGGACGCGGTGTGCGAGCAGTTCGATCCCGCGGTGCGTGCGGTGCTCTTCGGCGACGGCGCCCTACTCGATCGAACCGAGTTCACCCAGCCCGCCCTGTTCGCCGTCGAGGTAGCGCTGTTCCGGCTGTTCGAACACTGGGGGATCGTCCCGGACTTCCTGCTCGGCCACTCCATCGGCGAACTGGCCGCCGCGCATGTCGCCGGAGTGCTCACCCTCGCCGACGCCTGCACCCTCGTCGCGGCGCGCGCCCGCCTGATGCAGGCACTGCCCACCGGCGGCGCCATGACCGCCATCGCGGCGAGCGAGGACGAGATCACGCCGTTGCTCACCGACCGGGCCGGCCTCGCGGCGATCAACGGGCCGGACGCCGTCGTCGTCTCCGGGGACGAGGACGCCGTGGCCGCGATCGCCGGGCGGTTCACGGATCGGAAGACCAAGCGGCTCACGGTGAGTCACGCCTTCCACTCGCATCGCATGGACCCGATGCTCGACGAATTCCGGCGCGTGGCCGCGCGGCTGACCTACGCCGCGCCCCGCATCCCGATCGTGTCCGATCTGACCGGCGCACCGGTCGACACCTTCGACGCGGACTACTGGGTCCGCCACGTTCGTCACACGGTCCGCTTCGCCGACGGCATCCGGTATCTGCACGCCCAGGGCGCCACCAAGTTCCTCGAACTGGGACCCGACGGCACCCTCACCGCGATGGCCCGCGACACCGTGTCCGACGCGGACGCGGTGCTGACGCCCGCGTTGCGCAGGGACCGCGGCGAGGCCGAAGCCGTCACCACGGCAGTGGCACGGTTGTTCGCGCACGGCGTCCGGCCCGCGTGGAGCGCCATGCTCACCGGGCGGGCGGTGGAGCTGCCGCTGTACGCGGCGCAGCGACAGCGGTACTGGATCGAAACACCTGCCGGCACCGGCGATGTCACCGCCGCCGGCCTCGGTGCGGCCGGGCATCCGCTGCTGGGCGCGACCATTACCCTCGCCGACGCCGATTCGATGCTGCTCACCGGCCGGCTGTCCGTGCGCACGCATCCGTGGCTGGCCGATCATGTCGTGCTGGGCCGGATCCTGCTGCCCGGCACCGCATTCGTCGAACTCGCGCTGCACGCCGCGGATCGGGCCGGTTGCGACCTGCTCGAGGAGCTGACGCTCGAAGCCCCGCTCATCCTGCCCGAACACGGCGGCGTGGCGGTCCAACTGCTGGTCGGCGCGCCCGACCAGGCCGGGCGACGGCCGCTCACCGTCCATTCGCGACCCGACGAGACCGACGCGGACGAACCGTGGACGCGCCACGCGAGTGGTGTACTGGCCACGCGCACCAGCGGATACACCCAATCGGCCGCGATGGTCGAATGGCCGCCCGCCGGCGCCGAACCACTCGACGTGGACGGCTACTACGACTGGGTCGCGGGCCTCGGATTCGACTACGGCCCGGCCTTCCAGGGGCTGCGCGCGGCCTGGCGCCGCGACCACGAACTGTTCGCCGAAGTCACCCTGCCCGATACGGATCAAGCCGAACGCTTCGGTGTGCATCCGGCACTCCTGGACGCCGCACTGCACACCCTCGGTCTCGGCCGCGACGAGGAACAGGGCCGAATTCCCTTCTCCTGGAACAATATCGAGCTGCGGGCGGTGGGTACGTCGACGTTGCGGGTCCGGCTGACACCGGCCGGTGCGGATGCGGTCGCGCTCGAGCTGGCCGACGGCGCCGGGGCTCCGGTCGCCTCGATCGGCGCGCTGATGCTGCGGCCCGTGACCGCGGACGGCCTGGACCGCCGCCCCCGGATCCGGCCGCGCTCGCTGTTCCGGATCGACTGGCCGCAGATCCAGCCGCATCCCATCGCGGAGACCGTCGACATCCACCGGGATCTGGACGAAATCGGTGAACACGCAGCCGAATTCACGGTCCTGGCCTTCGAGCCGGAACCGGGCGAGGCGACCGCGGAGGCCGCGCACGCCGCGACCCACAAGGCGGTGCACGCGATTCGAACCTGGCTGGAGAACGACCGATTCGCCGGATCCACCCTGGTCTTCCTGACTCGGGGCGCGGCCGGTCCGGACCTCACCGACCTGGTCCACGCTCCGGTGTGGGGTTTGGTGCGGTCCGCGCAGAGCGAGCATCCCGGCCGCTTCGTCCTCGCCGACCATGACGGCCGGACCCCGGACCTGTTGCGCGGCGCGCTGGCCACCGGCGAGCCGCAATTCGTGCTGCGGGGCGGGAAAGTCCATGTGCCCCGGTTCGTTCCGGTAACCCCGGCCGAGGAGCGTCCCGGATTCGGTGCGGGCACGGTGCTGATCACCGGCGCCTCCGGATCGCTGGGCCGGCTGCTGGCCCGCCATCTCGTCACCGACCACGGCGTGCGCACACTGCTGCTGGTCAGCCGGCGCGGCCCGGACGCGGACCAGATCGCCGAACTCACCGGACTCGGCGCCGAGGTCACCGCGGCGGCCTGCGATCTGGCCGATCGCGCCGCGGTCGCGGCGCTGCTCGCCGACACCGACCTGACCGCCGTGGTCCACACCGCCGGCGTGCTCGACGACGGTGTCGTCACCGCGCTCACCCCCGAGCGCATCGACACCGTGCTGCGCCCGAAGCTCGACGCCGCCCTGTACCTGCACGAAGCGACCAGCGACCGTGAGCTTTCCGCGTTCGTGCTGTTCTCCTCGGTCGCCGGCGTGCTGGGCGGTCCGGGACAGGGCAACTACGCCGCGGCCAATACCTTCCTCGACGCCCTCGCCCAGCATCGCCGCGCGCTCGGGCTGCCCGCCACCTCGCTGGCCTGGGGGCCGTGGGAGCAGACCGGCGGAATGACCGCCGATCTCGATGACACGGCCACGGCCCGCATCGCCCGGATCGGCGCCCGGCCGCTGTCGGCGGGGGAGGGCCTGGCACTGTTCGACGCCGCGTGGCCCACCGCCGAAGCGGTCCTCGCGCCGGTGCGGCTGGAGCTGTCCGTACTGCGCGCACAGGCCGCGGCGGAGTCCCTGCCCGCCATGCTGCAGGGCCTGGTGCGCGCGCCTGCGCGGCGGGCGGTCGTCGAATCCTCGCTCACCGCTACCCTTTCCGGGCTGCCCGAACCCGAACAGGACCGGATCGTCCTCGATCTCGTCCGTGCCGAGGCCGCGATCGTGCTCGGGCACACCGGCTCCGGCGAGATCGATGCGGGCACGGCGTTCCGCGACTTCGGATTCGATTCCCTCACCGCGGTCGAACTGCGCAATCGCCTCGCCGAGCGGACCGGTCTGCGCCTGCCCGCCACCCTCGTCTTCGACCACCCGACACCGGCCGCGCTGGCACAGTGGCTGCGCTCCGAACTCCTCGGAGAGGACCGCGCCCTCGCACCCGTCACCGCCGCGGCGCACGCCGCCGACGAGCCCATCGCCATCGTCGGCATGAGCTGCCGCTACCCCGGCGGCGTCACCGGCCCGGAGGAGCTCTGGCGTCTCGTCGACACCGGCACCGACGCGGTCGCGCCGTTCCCGGCCGACCGCGGCTGGCATGTCGAATACAGCGAGGACCCCGACCGGCCCGGCACCAGCTACGTCCGGGAGGGCGGATTCCTCTACGACGCGGCGGAATTCGACGCCGGCTTCTTCGGGATCAGCCCCCGCGAGGCGACCGCCATGGACCCGCAGCAGCGACTACTGCTCGAAACCACCTGGGAGGCCTTCGAATCCGCCGGCATCGCCCCGGAGACGATGCGCGGCAGCCGCACCGGCGTCTTCGCCGGCGTGATGTACCACGACTACCTCTCGCGCCTGCACACCGTGCCCGAAGCCCTGTCGGGGTACATCGGCACCGGCGGCTCGGCCAGCATCGCCTCCGGGCGGGTGGCCTACCTGTTCGGTCTCGAAGGCCCCGCGGTCAGTGTGGACACCGCATGCTCCTCATCGCTGGTCGCCCTGCACCTGGCCTGCCAGGCGTTGCGCAACGGCGAATGCTCGATGGCACTGGCGGGCGGTGTGACCGTCATGCCGACACCGGTGGTGTTCGTCGAGTTCAGCAAGCAGCGCGCGCTCGCACCCGACGGGCGCAGCAAATCCTTCTCCGCCGACGCCGACGGCACCGGCTGGTCCGAAGGCGCGGGCATGCTGTTGGTGGAACGACTCTCCGACGCGCGCCGCAACGGGCACCCCGTGCTGGCGGTCATCCGCGGCTCGGCGATCAATCAGGACGGCGCCTCCAACGGGCTGACCGCACCGAACGGTCCTGCGCAGCAACGGGTCATCCGCCAGGCGCTGGCCAATGCCGGGTTGTCCACCGCCGAGGTGGACGCGGTCGAGGCGCACGGCACCGGCACCGTTCTCGGCGATCCGATCGAGGCGCAGGCCCTGCTCGCCACCTACGGACAGGACCGGTCCGGGGAACAGCCGCTGTGGCTGGGTTCCTTGAAATCCAATATCGGCCACGCCCAGGCCGCCGCGGGCGTGGGCGGAATCATCAAGATGGTCATGGCCATGCGGCACGGCACGCTGCCGCGGACCCTGCACGTCAGCGCGCCCAGCACCCAGGTCGACTGGACCGCCGGCGCGGTGCGGCTGCTCACCGAGCCGGTGCGCTGGCCCGAACTCGGGCGACCGCGCCGCGCGGCGGTCTCCTCCTTCGGGATCAGCGGCACCAACGCACACGTGATCCTCGAACACGCCACGACGGAAGACGTGGTGGCACCGGCGAATCCGGATGGCCGCGCCGCGCTGGACCCGATTCCGTGGGTGCTGTCGGGCAAGACCGCCGACGCCGTGCAAGGCCAGGCCACACGACTGCTCAGCGCAGTGGACGGCGCGCTCTCCAGTGAGGCAGCGCTGCCTGCGAACGAGACAGCACTGTCTGCGAACGCGGCGCTCGCGGTGGATATCGGCTTCTCCCTTGCCATCTCCCGCTCCGCGCTCGAGCATCGCGCGGTCGTGCTCGGCCGCGACGGCGACGAACTTCGCCACGGCCTGGCGGCCCTGTCCCGCGCAGACCAGAGCGCGCGGGTCCTTACGGGCGCCACCGTCGGCGGCAGGATCGCGTTCCTGTTCCCCGGTCAGGGCGGGCAGTGGACCGGCATGGCGGTGCAACTGCTGGACTCGTCCCCGATCTTCGCCGCGCGCATGGCCGAATGCGCTGTCGCACTGGCACCGTACGTCGACTGGAACCTGTCGGCGGCGCTGCGCGACAACGCACTGCTCGAGCGCGTCGATGTCGTGCAGCCGGTGCTGTTCGCGGTGATGGTGTCGCTGGCCGAACTGTGGCGCGCGCACGGGATCGAGCCCGGCGCGGTCGCAGGCCATTCCCAGGGCGAGATCGCGGCGGCCTGCGTCGCCGGCGCCCTGAGCCTGGCGGATGCGGCCAAGATCGTCGCCCTGCGCAGCCGCGCGCTCTCGGCCCTGGCCGGCCACGGTGCGATGGCCTCGTTCGCCCTGACCGCCGACGCGGCCGAGACCCTGCTGACCCGATGGGACGGCAGGCTCGAACTCGCGGCGGTCAACGGACCGACCTCGGTGGTGGTGTCCGGTGAACCGGCCGCCATGGCCGAACTGATCGAACACTGTGCCGGACAGGGCATCTGGACCCGGCGGATACCGGTCGACTACGCCTCGCACTCGGTGCAGGTCGAACAGATCCGCGACGAACTGCTCGAGGCCCTGGACGGGGTCACGCCCCGCGCCGCGGCGGTGCCGTTCTTCGCCACCGCCACCGGGCAGTGGATCGACACGGCCACCCTCGACGCCCGCTACTGGTATGAAAACCTGCGCCGGCAGGTCCGATTCGAGACCGCGATCCGCGGGCTGTTCGACGACGGGTATCGGCTCTTCGTCGAATGCAGCCCGCATCCGGTCCTCGTGCCCGCCGTGCAGGAAACACTGGACGGCTACGCCGAACCGGCCGCGGTGACCGGCACCCTGCGCCGCGAACAGGGCGGCTACGACCAATTCCTGGCCTCGATCGCGCAGGCCTACACCCACGGCGCCCCCGTCGACTGGGCCGGCCGGTTCGCCGGATCCGGGGCCCGGCGCATCGCGCTGCCCACGTATGCGTTCCAGCGGCAACGGTATTGGCTCGACGCGCCCGAGACCGGCGGTGGGCAGCTCGTCGCCGCACCCGTCACGGCCCCGGCCGAAGCCGGTGGGCTCGCGGGCCGGCTCGCCGGAATGACCGCGGCCGAACAGCAACGAGCCGTCCTCGAACTGGTGCGATCCACCGTCGCAGCCGTACTCGGTCACGAATCGCCCGAGGCCATCCCCGGTACGCGCGCCTTCACCGAGATCGGATTCGACTCGCTCACCGCCGTCGAACTGCGCAACCGCCTCGGCACCGCGACCGGGCTGAGCCTGCCGGCCACCCTGATCTTCGATCACCCGACCGCCGCGGCGCTGGCCGGATACCTGACCGCCGAACTGCTCGGCGTGCGCGCCACGGCCGCGCCGGTCACCGCGGCGGCCGCCTCCGACGAACCCATTGCGATCATCGGCATGAGCTGCCGATTCCCCGGCGAGGTCCACACCCCCGACCAGCTGTGGCGGCTGCTCGCCGCGGGCGTGGACGCGATCGGTGACTTCCCGGCCGACCGCGGCTGGGATATCGAGAACCTCTACGACCCCGCCGCCGACGGCAGCTCCACCACGCGCGAGGGCGGATTCGTCCACGACATGCCCGAATTCGACGCCGAGTTCTTCGGGATCTCACCGCGCGAGGCGCTGGCCATGGACCCGCAGCAGCGCATGCTGCTCGAAACCTCCTGGGAAGCCTTCGAATTCGCGGGCATCGATCCGACCTCGATCCGCGGCGGGCGGGCCGGGGTGTTCATCGGCGCGGCCGCGTCCGGCTACGGCGGCGGACAGCCGGTGCCCGGAGCCGAGGGCTACGCGCTGACCGGCGGCGCCACCAGCGTGATGTCCGGGCGCATCGCCTACACCTTCGGCCTCGAAGGACCCGCGCTGACGGTCGACACCGCGTGCTCGTCCTCGCTGGTCGCCCTGCACCTGGCGAGCGAATCGCTGCGCCGCGGTGAATGTTCCCTCGCCTTGACCGGCGGTGCGACCGTCATGTCCACACCGGAGATCTTCGCCGAGTTCGCCCGCCAGCGCGGGCTGGCCGCGGACGGACGGTGCAAGGCGTTCTCCGCCGGTGCCGACGGCACCGGCTGGTCCGAGGGCGCGGGCATGCTGCTCGTGGAACGACTCTCCGACGCGCGCCGCAACGGGCATCGGGTGCTGGCCGTCGTGCGCGGCTCGGCGATCAATCAGGACGGCGCTTCGAACGGTCTGACCGCGCCGAACGGGCCTGCGCAGCAACGGGTCATCCGCCAGGCCTTGGCCAATGCCGGGCTGAGCACCGCCGACGTCGACGCGGTCGAGGCGCACGGCACCGGCACCATCCTCGGCGACCCGATCGAGGCCCAGGCCCTGCTCGCCACTTACGGGCAGGACCGGGACACGCCATTGCTGCTCGGCTCCATCAAGTCGAACATCGGGCACTCCCAGGCCGCGGCCGGCGTCGCCGGGATCATCAAAATGGTGCTCGCACTGCGTCATCGGGAACTGCCCAGAACCCTGCACAGCGAGCAGCCGTCGCCGTTCATCGACTGGACCTCCGGCGCGGTCGAACTGCTCACCGAGGCCCGCGCCTGGCCCGACCACGGCCGCCCGCGCCGCGCGGGCGTGTCCTCCTTCGGCGTGAGCGGCACCAACGCACACGTCATCCTCGAGGAAGCCCCGGAGGTGACCGCGACCACTGCTACCGCTGCTCTCACCACCGCGGGAATCTCGCCCTGGCTGGTGTCGGCACGCAGCGTGACCGCGTTGCGCGCCCAAGCGCGCCGGCTGCTGAGCTTCACCGACACCGCGCCCGAACTCGATCTCGCCGCCGTCGGATTGTCGCTGGCGACAACGCGAGCCGCGCTCGAACAGCGGGCCGTGGTACTCGGGGCGAACCGCGAGGAGCTCGCACAGGGCCTGCACGCCCTGGCCGACGGCGCGCCCGCATCCGGGGTGATCGCAGGCGTCGCGGCCGATGAGGCGCGCGTGGCCTTCCTGTTCTCCGGGCAAGGATCCCAGCGGCCGGGGATGGGCCGGGAACTCTACGAGCGGTTCCCGGTATTCGCCGAGACCTTCGACGAGGTCTGCGCCAAACTGGATCACCGCCTCGAACAGTCGTTGCGCGACATCGTGTTCGACGGTGGCGAGCTGATCGACCGGACCGTCTACACCCAGGCCGGGCTGTTCGCACTGGAGGTGGCGCTGTTCCGCCTGGCCGGAAGCTGGGGCCTCACACCGGAATTCCTGCTCGGACACTCGATCGGTGAACTGGCCGCCGCGCACTGCGCCGGAGCGCTGACCCTCGAGGACGCGTGCACCTTGGTGGCCGCGCGCGGGCGGCTCATGCAGCGACTGCCCGTCGGCGGTGCGATGGTGGCCATCCAGGCCACCGAGGCCGAAGTCCTGCCCGTATTGTCCGGCGGAGCAAGCATCGCGGCGGTCAACGGACCGCGCGCCGTGGTGGTCTCGGGGGAGGCGCACGCGGTCGACGCCGTCGCGGCGCACTTCGCCGATCGAAAGACCAAGCGGCTGAGCGTGAGTCACGCCTTCCACTCACCGCTCATGGCACCGATGCTCGACGAGTTCCGCGAGATCGCGGCCGGGCTGTCCTATCTGCCGCCGCGGATTCCGGTGGTGTCCAACCTGACCGGCGAACCCGTACGCGCCTACGACGCCGAATACTGGGTGCGCCACGTGCGCGAGGCCGTGCGCTTCGCCGACGGCATCCAGCGGCTGGCCGCCCTCGGCGCGACGACCTTCGTCGAACTCGGACCCGACGGCGTACTGACCGCGATGGGACAGGACTGCCTGCCCGACGCGACCTTCGTCGAACTACAGCGCAAGGACCGTCCAGAGGAATCGGCCGCGCTCACCGCGCTCGCCCGGCTGCATGTGCACGGTATCGATATCGACTGGGCGCCACTGTTTTCCGGCGCCACGACGGTCGATTTGCCGACCTATGCCTTCCAGCGCCGCCGGTTCTGGCCGAGCGCGCTGCCCGCGCGCGGGAACATGACCGCGGCCGGACTGAGCGCGACCGGTCACCCGCTGCTCGGCGCCGTGATGGCGCTGCCGGAATCCGGCGGGGTGGTGCTGAGCGGGCGGCTGTCCCTGGAAACCCAGCCCTGGCTGGCCGATCACACGGTCATGGGCACGGTGCTGCTGCCCGGCACGGCCTTCGTGGAGCTGGCCGTACAGGCCGGAGACCAGGTCGGCTGCGACCTGCTCGACGAATTGATCCTGCAAGCGCCGCTGCCGCTGCCCGAACGCGGCGGCGTCGCGCTGCGGGTCACGGTCGGCGCGGCCGACGACACCGGCCGACGTAGCGTCACCGTGTACTCGCGCGCCGACACCGCGGCCGACGACGAACCATGGACGCGCCACGCCGAAGGCGTGCTGGCCACCGGCGCACCGAACAGTCCTGCCGCGCTGCAGGAATGGCCGCCGGCCGGCGCCGAGCCGATCGGGCTCGACGGCTACTACGAGCGCGTCGCCGCGGACGGTTTCGGCTACGGCCCGGCCTTCCGCGGCCTGCGCGGCGCCTGGCGGCGCGGTGCGGAGGTCTTCGCCGAGGTCGCGCTCCCGGAGGGCCTGGACGGGGAACGATTCGGGATACACCCGGCCCTGCTCGACGCCGCCCTGCACACGCTCGGCTTCGCCGCGCCCGACGAGATCGGCCGGCTGCCGTTCTCCTGGCGGTCGGTCGCCCTGCACGCCACCGGCGCCACCGCCCTGCGGGTGCGGCTCACCCCGGCCGCCGGCGACGGCTACACCCTGGTGGTGGCCGATGCGGCCGGACAGCCGGTGGCCGAGGTGGAATCCCTGGTGCTGCGCGCGGTTTCGGCCGAGCAGCTGTCGCGCGCGGGGACACCGCGCAACTCGCTGTTCGCCATCGATTGGGCGCCGATCTCGGCAAGCCCGGCGATCCGCGAGGAGAGCTGGACCGTGCTCGCCGACGGCGCTGCCGAGATCGCGGGCGAGCTGACCGCTGCCGGGCATCGGGTCGCCGCGCACGCCGAACTCGGTTCCCTGCACGCGACATTGGACCGTTTGCAGGCCTGCCTCGCCGACGGCACGACGCTGCTGCTGGTCGTCACCCGCGGCGCGGTCGCCGCGGCGGCCGGGGACCGGGTGCCGGATCCGGCGCGGGCCGCGGTGTGGGGATTGCTCAGGTCGGCGCAATCGGAGAATCCGGACCGAATCCTGCTGGCGGACACCGATTCCACGGCAGGCTTCGCCCAAGCGTTCGCCACCGCCCTGGGTGCGGGCGAACCACAGGTCGCGATCCGCGCCGGCGCACCGCTCGCACCCCGGCTCACCCGGGCCGAGCCCGCGCTGGTGGCGCCCGCGGACACCGCATGGCGACTGGACACCACCGGTCCCGGCACACTGGAGAACCTCGCCCTGGTCCCGAATGACGCCGCGGCCCGGCCGCTGACGCACGGACAGGTCCGGATCGCGGTGCGCGCGGCGGGATTGAACTTCCGCGACGTGCTCAACGCGCTCGGCATGTACCCCGGCGCGGTCGAAGCCCTCGGGCTCGAAGGCGCGGGCGTGGTGCTCGAGGTCGGTCCGGGCGTGACCGGGCTGGCCCCGGGAGATCGGGTGATGGGCCTGCTGACCGGTGCGTTCGCGCCGGTGGCCATCGCCGATCAGCGGCTGATCACCACCATTCCGGCAGGCTGGACCTTCGCCGAAGCCGCCTCCGCCCCGGTCGTCTTCCTCACCGCCTACTACGCGCTGGTCGATCTCGGCGGGCTGCGGGCGGGGGAGTCGGTGCTGGTGCACGCGGCCGCCGGCGGCGTCGGAACGGCCGCCTTGCAGCTGGCGCGCCACCTCGGCGCCGAGGTGTACGGTACCGCCGCGCCCGGCAAGTGGGATGCGTTGCGCGCGGCCGGAATCGGCCGCGACCATATCGCCTCCTCTCGGACCACCGACTTCGAGCAGTCGTTCGGCGAGGTCACCGGCGGTCACGGCGTCGATGTCGTGCTCGATTCGCTGGCAGGCGAATTCGTCGACGCGTCGCTGCGACTGCTGCCGCGCGGCGGCCGCTTCCTGGAGATGGGCAAGACCGATGTCCGCGAGGCGGACGCGGTCGCGCGCGCTCACCCCGGGGTCGAGTACCGCGCGTTCGATCTGTTCCAGGCCGGACCCGACCGCATCCAGCAGATGCTGCGCGAGGTGCGCGGGCTGCTCGAACAAGGCGTACTGCGGCCGCTGCCGCTGACCGCCTGGGATGTGCGCCGCGCCCGCGACGCGTTCCGGTTCATGAGCCAGGCCCGCCATATCGGCAAGGTCGTGCTCACCGTCCCGGCCGCCTTGGATCCCGCGGGCACCGTCCTGGTCACCGGGGCGACCGGTGCACTGGGTCGGCTGGTCGCCCGGCATCTGGTCACCGCACACGGCGTGCGGCACCTGCTGCTGGCGAGCCGCCGTGGCACGGATGCCGAACTGGCAGCCGAACTCTCGGCGCTGGGCGCCGAGGTGACCATGGCCGCCTGCGATGTCGCCGACCGCGACGCGGTCGAGCAACTGCTGGCCGGGGTGCCCGCCGCGCACCCGCTGACCGCCGTGGTGCACGCCGCCGGAACGGTCGCCGACGGCACCGTCGGCTCGCTCACCCCCGAACGCGTCGACACGGTGCTGGGGCCCAAAGCCGATGCCGCACTGCACCTGCACGAGCTGACCCGGGAAATGGACCTGGCCCGGTTCGTGCTGTTCTCCTCCATCGCGGCCACCTTCGGCGGTGCGGGACAAGGCAATTACGCCGCGGCGAACTCGGTGCTCGACGCCCTGGCCCAGCACCGCCGCGCCCGCGGACTGCCCGCCACCGCGCTGGCCTGGGGATTGTGGGCGCAGCCCAGCGGCATCTCCGGACACCTCGACGCGGCCGATCTGGCCCGCATGGCGCGCGGCGGTTCGAAACCGTTGTCCACCACCGACGGTCTGGCCCTGTTCGACGCCACCCTGAGTGCGGACACCGCGTTGCTGCTGCCGTTCCACCTCGATACCGCCAAGCTCGCCGCGCCGGTCTCACCGCTGCTCGCCGGGCTGGTCCGGGCGCCGGCCCGGCGTCGCGCGGCCGAGGTCGTCGCGCCGGACGCCTCGCTGACCCGGCGGCTGGGCGGGATGGACCCGATGGAACGCGACGAGTTCCTGGTCGAGCTGGTGCGCACGCATGCGGCCGTGGTGCTCGGTCATGCCGGGCCGGAGTCGATCGATTCCGCGCGCGCCTTCAACGAACTCGGATTCGATTCCCTCACCGCGGTCGAGCTGCGTAACCGGCTGGGCGCGGACACCGGGCTGCGCCTGCCCGCGACGCTGATCTTCGACTACCCCAGTGCCGCCTCGGTCGCGGGATATCTGCGCGCGGAGCTGGTCGGGACCGACACCGTCGATGAGCTCGCGGCGCCGGCGCCGGTCGGTGCGGACGATCCGATCGCCATCGTGGCGATGAGTTGCCGGTTCCCCGGCGGCATCGGCTCACCGGAGGAGTTGTGGCAGGCGCTGTGCGACGGCGCGGACGTGATGTCGCCGCTGCCGCGCGACCGCGGCTGGAACCTGGCCGGCCGCTCGGCCGCCACCGAGGGCGGATTCCTGTACGACGCCGGGGATTTCGATGCCGAATTCTTCGGAATCTCACCGCGCGAGGCCTTGTCGATGGATCCGCAGCAGCGCATCCTGCTCGAGGCCTCGCAGGAGGCGTTCGACCGTGCGGGCCTGGCCACGGAGACCGTGCGGGGCAACCGGATCGGTGTCTTCGTCGGCACCTGGGCGCACGGCTACGGCGGCGGCGCGGACGGTTACGCGCTGACCGGCGGGGCGACCAGCGTCATGTCCGGTCGCATCGCCTACACCTTCGGCCTCGAGGGCCCGGCCGTCACCGTGGACACCGCCTGCTCCTCGTCGCTGGTCGCACTGCATCTGGCCGCGCAATCGCTGCGCAGCGGTGAATGTTCCATGGCCCTCGCGGGCGGGGTGACCGTGATGGCGACCCAGCTGACCTTCGAGGACTTCTCCCAGCAGGGCGGACTCGCACCCGACGGTCGCTGCAAGGCGTTCGCGGGGGCCGCAGACGGCACCGGCTTCTCCGAGGGCGTGGGCCTGGTCCTGGTGGAGCGACTCTCGGACGCGCGCCGGCTCGGGCATCCGGTGCTGGCGGTGGTGCGTGGCAGCGCGGTGAACCAGGACGGCGCGTCCAATGGGCTGACCGCGCCGAACGGGCCTGCGCAGCAACGGGTCATCCGCCAGGCGCTGGCCCATGCGGGCCTGTCCGCCGCCGAGGTGGATGTGGTCGAGGCGCACGGCACCGGGACCCGGCTCGGGGACCCCATCGAGGCGCAGGCGGTGCTGGCCACCTACGGCCAGGATCGGGACCGGCCGCTGTGGCTGGGCTCGGTGAAGTCGAATCTGGGGCACACCCAGGCCGCCGCGGGTGTGGCGGGCGTGATCAAGATGGTGCTCGCGCTGCGGCACGAATCGCTGCCGAAATCGCTGCACATCGATCGCCCGACGCCGGAGGTGGACTGGTCCGCCGGTGCGGTGGAACTGCTCACCGGCGATGTGCCGTGGCCGATGTCGGAGGTGCCGCGCCGGGCCGGAGTCTCCTCGTTCGGGTTGAGCGGCACCAACGCCCACCTGATTCTCGAGCAGGCGCCCGCGGAAACCGGCACGGCCACACCGGGTTCGGTGCCACCTTCCGCGCCGACCGAGACGCCGACCGTGGACGCGGTGGCGTGGCCGCTGTCGGCCAGGACCGAGGCGGCGCTGCGCGCCCAGGCGGATCGACTGCGTGCCCGGGTCCTCGGCGATGCGGAGCTGCGCCCGGCCGATATCGCGCTGTCACTGGCCACCACCCGATCGGCGTATTCGCAGCGGGCCGTGCTGGTCGGCGCGAGCCGGGCGGAGCTGCTGGCCGCGACGAGCGCGCTGGCCACCGGCGCGGCCGATCCCGCCGTGGTGCGCGGTAGCGCCGGCGAACCGGGCAAGGTTGTGTTCGTCTTCCCCGGGCAGGGCTCCCAGTGGCCGGGAATGGCGCTGGCACTGGCGGATTCGTCACCGGTGTTCGCCGAGCGGCTGGCCGAATGCGAACGGGCGCTGGCCCCGTTCGTGGAATGGTCGCTGCGGGAGGCGATCACCGACGAGGACGCGCTGCAACGCCTCGACGTCCTGCAGCCGGTGCTGTGGGCGGTGCTGGTCGCGCTCGCCGGATGGTGGCGTTCCTGCGGCGTGGAACCGGCCGCGGTAGTGGGCCATTCGCAAGGCGAGGTGGCCGCCGCCTGCGTGGCGGGCGCACTGTCCCTCGAGGACGGCGCCCGGATCGTGGTGCTGCGCAGCCGGTTGCTGACGACCCTGACCGGGACCACCGGTCTGTTGTCGGTGCCGCTGCCGGTGGAGCAGGTGCGCGAACTGATCGAGCCGTGGGGCGACCGGCTCGCGATCGGGGGCGTGAACGGGCCACGGCGGGTGATCGTCTCCGGCGCCGCCGAGGCCCTCGGCGAACTGCACGCGAGCCTGCCCGATATCGACACCCGGCACATTCCCGCCGGCGTCGCCTCGCACTCGGCGCACGTGGAAGGGCTGCGCGCGCAACTGCTCTCGGCACTGGCATCGATCACACCGCGGTCCTCGCGGGTGCCGTTCTACTCGACGGTGACCGGCACGACCCTGGACACCGCGACCCTGGACGCCGCGTACTGGTATCGGAACCTGCGCGAGACAGTGCGATTCGCCGACGCGGCGAGCGCACTGCTGGCCGATGGGCACCGGGTGTTCATCGAGGCGAGCCCGCACCCGGTGCTGACTGTCCCGATCCAGGAGATCGCCGACGACAGCGGCGCCGAGGTGCTCGTCACCGGTTCGCTGCGCCGCCACGACGGCGGACTGTCGCGCATGCTGGGCGCGCTGGGCGAGGTGCACGTGCGAGGTCTCGCGGTGGATTGGGCCGGACTCGTCGCAGGGGGGCGCGTGGTGGAGTTGCCCACCTATGCCTTCCAGCGCAAACGGTATTGGCTCACGCCGCAGCCGGGCGGTGCGGCACAGGAGAGCGACGGCGCGTTCTGGGATGCCGTCGACCGCGGTGACGTGGACCTGCTTGCGGCGGCCGTCGGCAGCGACGGGGCGGACCCGCGTTCCTCGCTGAGCGCGGTGCTGCCGATGCTGTCCGCGTGGCGCAGCCGCCGGCGCACCCGCTCTACCCTCGATGCCTTGGGCTACCGGGTCGACTGGCATCCGGTCGCCGACGGTGCGCCCGCGATGTCGGGCACCTGGGTGGTGGTGACGCCGGAGGGTCTCGACGCCGCCGAATTCAGCGACGCCCTCGAACGGCACGGCGCCAAAGCGGTGACCGTCACGCCGGATCGGTTGTGCGACATCCTCGCCGACGGCACCGAAATCGCCGGGCTGCTGTCGCTGCTGGCGCTGGACACCCGGCCGCATCCGGTGCATCCGGTGCTGGCGCGCGGACTGACCGGCACGCTGGAAATGGTTGCGGCCCTCGCGGATTCACCGCTGGACGTGCCGCTGTGGTGCATTACGCGTGGCGCGGTGGCGGTCGGGCGGTCGGATCGGACGATCGAGGCCGGGCCGGCGCAGGTGTGGGCGCTGGGCCGGGTTGCGGCGCTGGAGTTTCCGCGTGCCTGGGGCGGACTCGTCGATGTCCCGGAAACACTGGACGAGCGTGCGGCGGCCCGGCTCGCGGGCATCCTGTCCGGCGCCACCGGCGAGGACCAGCTCGCGGTGCGCTCCTCCGGTGTCTCGGCGCGGCGCTTGGTGCCCGCTCCCAGTGGGCAATCCGCGAATGAGTGGCGACCGCGGGGCACGGTACTGATCACCGGCGGGACGGGCGCGGTGGGTGCGCGGATCGCACGCTGGCTGGCCGGCGCGGGCGCCGAACACCTGGTGCTGGTGTCGCGCCGCGGACCCGACGCTCCGGGAGCGGCCGAGCTGGCCGCCGAACTCGGTGTCGCAGTGACGTTCGCGGCCTGCGATGTGGCCGATCGTGCCGCACTGGCCGAACTGGTACGCGAGGTCGAATCCGGTGGCAACGCCATCACGGCCGTCGTGCACGCGGCGGGCGTGAGCGCCGCGGCGGGACTGGCCGAACTCACCCTCGAGCAGCTGGCGAACGTCTGTGCCGCAAAGGTTTCGGGCGCGGTGCACCTCGACGAGGTGTTCGCCGATCGAGACCTGGACGCGTTCGTCCTGTTCTCCTCGGTCGCCGCGATCTGGGGCGGTGCGGGCCAGGCGGCGGGCGCGGCGGCCAACGCGGCGCTGGAGACGGTGGCGCGGCGCCGGCGCGAGCGCGGATCGGCCGCGGTCTCGATCGCGTGGGGACCGTGGGCGGAGGGCACCCTCGCCGAGGGTGTCTCCGCGGACCAGCTGCGCCGCCGCGGAGTCGAGCCGATGGCGACCGACCTCGGGATCGCCGCGCTGCGGCAGGTCGCCGGGCAGGACGATGCGGCCGCGGTGGTGGCCGAGATCGACTGGGAGCGATTCGCGCCCGCGTTCACCGTCGCGCGCCCGAGCCCGCTCATCGCCGAGCTGCATCAGCGTCAACCGGTCGTCGAGGAGCCCGATCCCGGCGAATCCGCGGAGCTGCGCGGCCGGCTGTCCGGCCTGCCCGAACCGCAACGGTACGAGGCGGTGCTCGAATTCGTCCGTGCCCAAGCGGCTTCGGTCCTCGGCTACACCGGCGCGGAGGAACTGCCGGAGGATCGCCCGCTGCGGGAGTTCGGCTTCGACTCGCTCACCGGGGTGGAACTGCGCGGACGTCTGAGCCGGGCGACCGGTCTGCGACTGCCGGCCACGCTGGTGTTCGACTTCCCGACCCTGGCCGCGCTCACCGCCCGGCTGCTCGGTGAGTTGTTCACGAGCGCGAACGGCGCCGATCCGGGCGAGGACCGCATCCGCGGACTGCTGGCCGAGATTCCGCTGTCCCGGCTGCGGGACGCGGGCCTGATGGAAGTGCTGTTGCGCCTGGCCGACCCCGATGCCGCCGAGGCGTCGCCGGCGGAGACGACCGGCCTGATCGACGAGTTGGACGACGACAGTCTCATCCGGCTGGCGCTGGACACGGATGCCTGAGGTGGAAGAGAAAATGACCGCGAACACCGACCAGCTCCGCAACGCGCTGCGCGCGTCGCTCAAGGAGACCGAGCGGCTACGGAAGCTGAATCGGGAACTGGCCGAGACGAATCGGGAGCCCATCGCCATCGTCGGCATGAGCTGCCGTTTCCCGGGCGGGGTCGTCTCGCCCGAGCAGCTGTGGCGACTGGTGAGCGACGGGGTGGACGCGGTCTCGGAATTCCCGCGCGATCGCGGCTGGGATCTCGACGCGCTCTACGACCCGGACGGTCGCCCGGGCACCTCCAACACCCGGCAGGGGGGATTCCTCTACGGCGCCGCCGAATTCGATGCCGCGTTCTTCGGCATCAGCCCGCGCGAAGCGCTGGCCATGGATCCCCAGCAGCGGCTGGTGCTGGAAACCTCGTGGGAGGCGTTCGAGCGGGCCGGGATCGACCCCGACACGCTGCGCGGCGCGCGCTGCGGAGTGTTCGTGGGGGCCAACGGTTCCAGCTACGGCACCGGCAAGCCCGACGCGGACGCCGACGGCTATGCGCTGACCGGTAATGCGGCCAGCGTCATCTCCGGACGGGTCGCCTACACCCTCGGGCTCGAGGGCCCGGCGGTCACCGTCGACACCGCCTGCTCGTCCTCGCTGGTGGCGCTGCACTGGGCGTGTCAGGCGCTGTGGCAGGAGGAATGCTCGCTGGCACTGGCCGGCGGTGTCACCGTGATGTCGGCGCCCGGGCTGTTCGTCGAGTTCTCCCGCCAGGGCGGACTCGCCCCCGACGGCCGCTGCAAGGCGTTCGGTGCGGGTGCGGACGGCACGGGGTGGTCCGAGGGCGTCGGCATGCTGCTGGTGGAACGACTCTCCGACGCACGCCGGCTGGGGCATCCGGTGCTGGCGGTGGTGCGCGGCAGCGCGGTCAACCAGGACGGCGCCTCGAACGGGCTCACCGCGCCCAATGGTCCCGCGCAGGAACGCGTGATCCGCCAGGCGCTGGCCTCCGCGCGGCTGGCCGCCGGGGAGATAGACGTGGTGGAGGCGCACGGCACCGGCACCGTGCTCGGTGATCCCATCGAAGCGCAGGCCCTGCTCGCGACCTACGGCCAGGACCGTATCGGCGGGCACGCACTGCTGCTGGGATCGCTGAAATCCAATATCGGGCACACCCAGGCCGCCGCCGGCGTCGGCGGAATCATCAAGATGGTCATGGCGATTCGCCACGGCCTGGTGCCCCGCACCCTGCACGCGGACACCCCGACCCCGCAGGTGGACTGGTCGGCTGGATCGATCGATCTCGTGACCGAGCAGTCGCCGTGGCCACAGACCGGCCGTCCACGCCGGGCCGCGGTGTCCTCCTTCGGTGTGAGCGGAACCAATGCGCACACCATCCTCGAACAGGCGCCGGCCACGGAAACCCCTGCCGCCGAGCCCGATACGCGGATCGGCGTGCTGCCGTTCGTGGTGTCCGGCAAATCCGAGGCCGCCGTGCGCGAGCAGGCCGAACGACTGCGGGCGCGACTCGATCCGGACACCGACCCGCTCGATATCGCCTTCTCCCTGGCGACCTCCCGCGCGGCGCACACGCGACGCGCGGTACTGGTGGCCGCGGACCGCGACGAATTGACGCGGGAGCTGAGTGCGCTGGCAGGAGGGGAGAGCGCGCTCGGCGGCCCGGTCAAAGGCAAGCTGGGATTCCTGTTCTCGGGCCAGGGCTCGCAACGGCTGGGCATGGGCCGTGAACTGTACGAGACGTTCCCGGTGTTCGCGCAAGCCTTCGACGAGGTGTGCGCGGCGCTGGAACTGCCGGTGCGGGAAGTGATCTGGGGAACCGAGGCCGAGCGGCTGGATCGGACGGAGTTCACCCAGGCCGGACTGTTCGCGCTCGAGGTGGCCCTGTTCCGGCTGGCCGAGAGCTGGGGGCTGCGACCGGACTTCCTGCTCGGGCACTCCATCGGCGAACTCGCCGCGGCCCATGTCGCCGGAGTCATGTCGCTGCCCGATGCCGGTGTACTCGTCGCGGCCCGCGGACGACTGATGCAGGCGCTGCCCGCCGGCGGCGTGATGGTGGCGGTACGCGCCTCCGCGGACGACATGCGGCCGCTGCTGGTCGAGGGCGTGAGTATCGCCGCGATCAATGGCCCGGACGCGGTCGTGCTGTCCGGTGACGAGCAGGCGGTGCTGGCGGTCGCCGGTGACCGCAAAACCAAGCGGCTCAACGTCTCTCACGCCTTCCACTCGGCGCGCATGGCGCCGATGCTGGACGAGTTCCGCCGCGTCGCCCAGGGGCTGTCGTATGCGCCGCCCCGAATTCCGCTGGTGTCCAATGTGACCGGTGCGCCGGTCACCGACTTCGACGCCGAATACTGGGTGCGCCACGTGCGGGAATCGGTGCGCTTCGCCGACGGCATGGGCTTCCTGGACGACGCGGGCGTGCGCACCTTCCTGGAACTGGGACCCGACGGCACCCTCACCGCGATGGGTCAGCACTGCGTGCCCGACGCCGCATTCACCCCGCTGCTGCGCCCGGACCGCACCGAACCGCGCGCCGCCCTGGAAGCCGTTGCGGCGCTGCATGTGCGCGGCTGCGGCCCGGAGTGGCCCGCCCTGTTCGCCGGGACCGGCGCACGGCGAGTGGACCTGCCGACCTATGCCTTCCAGCGCGAGCGGTTCTGGCTCGATCCGGTCACCGCACCCGCGGACGTGGCCGCCGCCGGGCTGGCCGCGGCCGAACATCCGATGCTGGGCGCCGCGGTATCGCTGCCCGAATCCGGTGGTGTGCTGCTGACCGGACGCGTCTCGCTGCGCACGCATCCCTGGCTCGCCGATCACACGGCCATGGGTACCCCGCTGCTGGCCGGCACCGCGTTCGTCGAACTCGCCCTGCGGGCCGCCGCGCAGGTGGGAGCCACCACGCTCGAGGAGCTGACGCTGGCCGCCCCACTCGCGCTACCCGCGAGCGGCGGCGTGGACCTGCAGGTGATAGTCGGCGGGCCGGACGAATCCGGGCGCCGCCCGCTCTCGGTGTACTCGGGCCGCGACGACGACTGGACCCGCCACGCCACCGGAATCATCACTGCCACAACGGCAGCGGCGCCGTTCACGCTCACCGAATGGCCGCCCGCCGGCGCGATCGAACAGGACGTGGAATACCTGTACACGGCACTGGCGAGCGTAGGCATGGGATACGGCCCGGCCTTCCGCGGCCTGCGCGCGGCGTGGCGGCGCGGCGAGGAGGTGTTCGGCGAGGTCGTATTGCCCGAGCCGGACGGCGCGCGCTTCGGAGTGCATCCGGCACTGGCCGACGCGGGCCTGCATCTGCTGGGCATGGGCGGTTTCGTCCCGGAGGACGGGCGCGCGCATCTGCCTTTCGCCTGGACCGGAGTGAGCCTGTACGCCTCCGGCGCCACCGCGCTGCGGGTGCGGATCACGCCCCGGGCGGACGGCGGCGTCGCGGTCTCCATGGCCGACGACGCCGGTACGGCGGTCGCCGCGGTGGATTCGCTGCTGTTGCGTGCGGTGGCGGCGAATCAGCTCAGCAGCCACCAGGATTCACTGTTCCGCATCGACTGGGTGCCCGCCGGCGCCTCCGAGGACCAGGGCGCCGGCACCGAGGTGGAGGTGTTCACCTGCGAGCCCGTGCCCGGAGATGTGGCCGCCGCCACCCACATTCAGGTGCGGCGGGCGCTGGACGCCGTGCAGGGGTGGCTGGCCGCGGATCGGCCCGTCACGGCCCGGCTGCTGGTGGTGACCAGCGGCGCGGTCGCCGCGGTGCCTGGTGACGAGGTCGCGGATCCGGCGGCCGCGGCGGTGTGGGGTCTGGTGCGCTCGGCCCAATCCGAGCATCCGGGCCGCTTCCTGCTGGCCGACGTGGACACCGCGGACTTCGCGGACGGCGTGGCCGTGGCGATCGCCTCCGATCAGCCGCAGGTCGTGGTCCGCGCGGGCGAAGTGCTCGTGCCCCGACTGGCCAAGGCCGTGGCGGGCGCGGCGCCCGCGTGGCAGGCGGACGGAACCGTCCTGATCACCGGCGCCAGTGGCACTCTCGCGGGTCTGCTCGCGCGTCACCTGGTCACCGAGCACGGGGTGCGGCGGCTGCTGCTGGCCAGCCGCAGCGGCCGCACCCCCGACCTCACCGATCTGGACGTGACCGTGACCGGCGTGGCCTGCGACGTGGCCGATCGCGCCGCACTCGCCGAGCTGCTGGCGCGCATCCCGGCCGCGCATCCGCTGACCGCGGTGGTGCACACCGCCGGTGTCGTCGACGACGGCGTGCTGGAATCGCTGACCCACGACCGGGTCGACGCGGTCCTACGGCCGAAAGTCGATGCCGCCTGGCACCTGCACGAACTGACCGCGGATCTGAACCTGTCCGCCTTCGTCCTGTTCTCCTCCGGCGCAGGCGTTTTCGGCACCGGCGGTCAAGCCAACTACGCCGCGGCCAACGCCTTCCTGGACGCACTGGCCCAGCACCGCCGTGCGCGCGGGCTTGCGGCGACCGCCCTGGCCTGGGGTCTGTGGGCCGAGCGCAGCGGCGTGACCGGGCATTTGGCGCAGGCCGATGTGGCCCGGGTGGCACGCGGTGGCGTGCTGCCCCTGTCGACCGCCGAGGGACTCGCGCTCTTCGACAGCGGCACCGCCGCCGAAGACGCGCTGCTGGTGGCGCTTCGGCTGGACCTGGCCGGACTGCGGGCCCGCACCGACGACAGCGAGATCGCGCCCCTGTTGCGCGGACTCGTCGGCACCTCGAACCGCCGCAAAACGATCACCGCGCCGGCTACGCCACTGGCGGGCCTGACCGGACCGGAACGCGATCCTGCCCTGCTGGAGCTGGTGAGCACCCACGTCGCCGCGGTCCTCGGACATGCGAGCCCCACCGCGGTCGACACCGAACGCGCCTTCAGCGAAATCGGTTTCGACTCACTGACCGCGGTGGACCTGCGCAACCGGCTCAGCGCGGCCACCGGACTGCGCCTGCCCGCGACCCTGGTCTTCGACTATCCGACCGCGGCCGCCCTCGCCGGGTTCCTGCGAACCGAACTGTTCGGCGCCGAAGACGACACCGCCGCACCCGCCGCGACCGCGACCGCCGCCGACGAACCGATCGCCATCATCGGCATGGCCTGCCGCTATCCCGGCGGGGTCGCCACGCCCGATCAACTGTGGGAACTGGTCGCCTCGGGCACCGACGCCATCTCCGAATTCCCCCGCGACCGCGGCTGGGATGTCGAGGCGCTTCACGACCCGGACCCCGACCGGCTGGGCACCTCGTACACCCGAGAGGGCGGATTCCTGCACGAGGCCGCCGAATTCGATCCCGAATTCTTCGGCATGTCCCCGCGCGAGGCAATGGCCACCGACTCCCAGCACCGGCTGCTGCTCGAGGTCTCGCACGAGGCGTTCGAGCGGGCCGGACTGGACCCGGACACCTTGCGGGGCAGCAGTACCGGCGTCTTCGCGGGCGTCATGTACAGCGACTACGCGACCGTCGTGGAACGCGCCGCCGACAACTTCGAAGGCACCATGGGATTCGGCGGCAGCATCGCCTCCGGCCGCGTCGCCTACACCTTCGGGCTGGAGGGACCGGCGATCACCGTCGACACCGCGTGCTCCTCCTCACTGGTCGCATTGCATTGGGCGGCACGGTCGCTGCGGTCGGGCGAATGCTCACTGGCCTTGGCCGGCGGCGTGACCGTGATGTCGACGCCGGGGGTGTTCATCGGATTCTCCCGCCAGCGCGGACTGTCCGCGGACGGGCGGTGCAAGGCGTTCTCCGCGGCCGCGGATGGGACCGGCTGGGGTGAGGGCGCGGGCATGCTGGTGGTCGAGCGGCTCTCCGACGCCCGCCGCAACGGGCATCCGATCCTGGCCGTGCTGCGTGGATCGGCGATCAATCAGGACGGTGCCTCCAATGGGCTGACCGCACCGAACGGGCCTGCGCAGCAACGGGTCATCCGCCAGGCGCTGGCCGATGCCGGCCTGTCGAGCGCCGAGGTGGACGCGGTCGAAGGACACGGCACCGGCACCACGCTCGGTGATCCGATCGAGGCGCAGGCGCTGCTGGCGACCTATGGGCAGGACCGCGAGCGGCCACTGTGGCTGGGGTCGATCAAATCGAATATCGGTCATACCCAGGCTGCCGCGGGGGTGGCCGGGGTGATCAAGATGGTCCAGGCCATGCGCCACGGCGTGCTGCCGCCGACGCTGCACGTGGATGCGCCCTCCCCGCATGTGGATTGGACCGCGGGCGCGGTCTCGCTGCTGACCGAGGCGCGGGAATGGACCGCCGCCGAGGATCGTCCGCGGCGGGCGGGCATCTCCTCCTTCGGCGTGAGCGGCACCAATGCCCATCTCGTCCTCGAGGAGTACCCCGCCGATCGTGAATCCGGGCCGGTAGCGAAAACCCCGGTGCCGTGGATCGTTTCGGCCAAGTCCGAGGCGGCACTGGGGCAGCAGCTGGCGCGGCTGAGTGAGTACGTGCGGTCGCGGCCCGAGGTGGAACCGGCCGATATCGGATGGTCACTGGCGACGACACGCACCGCGCACCGCCATCGCGCAGTCGTGATCGGTCGCACCCGCGAGGAACTACTCGCCGGGCTGGACGCGCCCGCGATCACCGGGTCGGTGGTCAAAGGCAAACTGGCGTTCCTGTTCTCGGGCCAGGGCGCACAGCGACTGGGAATGGGCCGCGAACTGTACGAGGCATTCCCCGTCTTCGCTGCGGCCTTCGACGAGGTCTGCGCTGGGTTGGAAATGCCGGTCCGCGAGGTGGTCTGGGGTGAGGATCCCGAACAGGTGAATCGCACCGAGTACACCCAGACCGGGTTGTTCGCGGTCGAGGTGGCCTTGTTCCGGCTGGCGGAGAGTTGGGGGCTGCGGCCGGATCTACTGCTCGGGCATTCCATCGGGGAGATCGCCGCCGCACACGTCGCCGGTGCGCTGTCACTCGCGGACGCGTGCGTCCTCGTGCGCGCCCGGGGCCGCTTGATGCAGGCGCTGCCCGCCGGGGGCGTGATGGTCGCGGTGCAGGCGTCGGAGACCGAGATCCGCCCGGCGCTCACCGACGCGGTGAGCATCGCGGCGATCAACGGGCCGAACGCCATCGTGCTGTCCGGCGACGAAGACGCCGTACTAGCGGCGGTCGGCGAGCGGAAAACCAAGCGGCTGAAGGTATCCCACGCCTTCCACTCGGCGCGCATGGAGCCCATGCTCGACGAGTTCCGGCGGATCGCAGCCGGACTGACCTATGCGCCGCCTCGAATCCCCGTGGTGTCCAACGTGACCGGTCACCCGGTCTCCGGCTATGACGCCGACTACTGGGTGCGCCACGTCCGCGAGACGGTGCGATTCGCCGACGGCGTGCGATATCTGGCCGAGCAGGGCGTACGGACCTTCCTCGAGCTCGGCCCGGACGGCACGCTCGCGGCGCTGGGCCCGGACAGCCTCACCGACACGGCCCCGGACCTGTTGCCCGGCAACGCATTCGTGCCGATGCTGCGCAAGGCCCGCCCCGAGAGCGAAGCCGCGATATCGGCGCTGGGACGATTGGTGGCGCGGGGCATCGGCGCGGACTGGCCGACTGTCTTCCCCGCGGCCCGGCAGGTGGAACTGCCGACCTATGCCTTCCAGCATCGGCACTATTGGCCGAAGCAGGCCGCGCTCACCGGTGACGTCACCGCCGCCGGCCTGGATGCGGCGGATCATCCACTGCTCGGCGCAGCAGTGGCGCTGCCCGAATCCGATGGCGTGCTGCTGACGGGCAGACTCGCGCTGGACACCCACCCCTGGCTGGCCGATCATGCGGTGCTCGGCGCGGTGCTGGTGCCCGGAACCGCGCTGGTGGAGTTGGCGATCCGCGCCGGCGATCAGGTCGGCTGCCCGGTCGTCGAGGATCTCACCCTCGCCGCCCCGCTGCTGCTGCCCGAACGCGGGGGAGTGCAACTGCAGGTCGCGGTCGCCGCCGCGGACGAGGAAGGCCGGCGCGCACTGTCGATCCACTCCACCGTGGACGGCTCGACCGAATGGACTCGCCATGCCACCGGCATGCTCGGCGCCGAAAGCCGCACAGCCGATTTCGACCTCAGCGTATGGCCGCCCGAGGGCGCGCACGCGCTGGCCGTGGCGGGCTGCTACGACCTGTTCGCCGAACGCGGCTTCGCCTACGGCCCCTCCTTCCAGGGCTTGCGCAGGGCCTGGCAACTCGGCGCCGAGATCTTCGCCGAAGTCGAACTCCCGCAGGACTTCCACGACGAGGCATTCGGCATCCACCCCGCCCTGCTGGACTCGGCACTGCACGCGCTGGGCCTCGCCGACGACGCCGGAGACACCGGCGCGCTGCCGTTCTCGTGGACCGGGATCTCCCTGTATGCCGGTGGTGCACAGTCCCTGCGGGTCCGCCTGACCCGATCCGGTCCGGACACCCTGGGACTGCAGGTGGCCGACGGCACCGGCAAGCCGGTCGCGTCGGTCGACTCGCTGGTATTGCGAGCAGCGGCGCCGGAACAAATCGGTCAACCCCGCCACGGTGATTCGCTGTGGCAGCTCGACTGGGTGAGCGTCGCCGAACCCGGTGTGTGGACGGGAGATCGGGTCGCACTGGGTGAGACCGCATTGGAATCACTGGATCCCGTACCGGAGGTCGTAGTGGTGGCCACCGAGCCGGGGGAGACCCCCGACGCGGTGCGCGCCGCCACCCATCGGATGCTGGGTCTGCTCCAATCCTGGCTCGCCGACGACCGATTCGCCGCCTCCCGGCTCGCGGTGATGACCCGCCATGCCGTGGCCGCCGCACCGGGCGAGCGCCCCGCCGACCTCGCGGGAGCCGCGGTGTGGGGGCTGGTGCGCTCGGCCCAGTCCGAGCATCCGGGAAGGTTCGTGCTGGCCGATGTGGAGTCGCCCGCCGACCTGGATGTCGCCCTGGCCAGCGGTGAACCGCAGGTCGCCGTGCGCGCCGGGACGGTATTCACACCGCGATTGGCCAGGGCGACCGGCACTCTCACCCCGCCCGAGGATGTTCGCGCGTGGCGGCTGGACAGTACAGGCAAGGGCACGCTGGAGAACCTCGCATTGTTGCCGCATCCGCAGGCGACCCGGCCGCTGGAATCGGGCGAGGTGCGCATCGCGGTCCGCGCGGCCGGTGTGAATTTCCGTGACGTCCTCAATGCCCTGGGCATGTATCCCGGCGACGCCGGACCGCTCGGGGTCGAAGGCGCCGGGATCGTGACCGAAGTAGGTTCCGGCGTCACCGATTTCGCTGTCGGCGATCGCGTGCTGGGGCTGCTTCCCTGGGCATTCGGCCCGACCGTGGTCGCGGACGAACGGGTGATCGTGAAGCTGCCCAGCGGCTGGTCGTTCACTCGAGGCGCCTCGGCGCCGGTGGTATTCCTCACCGCCTACTACGCCCTGCGTGATCTCGCGAACCTGAAGGCGGGTGAGTCGCTGCTGGTGCACGCCGCCGCGGGCGGGGTCGGCATGGCCGCTGTACAGCTGGCTCGGCATTGGGGTGCGGAGGTGTTCGCCACCGCGAGTCCGCCGAAACAGGATGCGCTGCGCGCCCGAGGACTGACCGATGAGCGCATCGCCTCCTCCCGCAGTCTCGACTTCGCCGACGAATTCCTCACGCGCACACACGGTCACGGCGTCGATGTGGTGCTCGACGCGCTGGCCGGCGACTTCGTCGACGCCTCGCTGCGCCTGCTGCCGCGCGGTGGCCGGTTCATCGAGATGGGCAAGACCGACGTGCGCGATCCCGCGCAGGTCGCGGCGAACCATCCCGGGGTGGACTATCGGTCCTTCGAACTGTTCGACGCGGGCCCCGACCGCATCCGGCAACTGCTGCACGAGCTGATGCGGCTGTTCGAATCCGGTGTGCTGCAGCCGCTGCCGATCGCCACCTGGGATGTCAGGCAAGCACCCGAGGCGTTCCGGTTCGTCAGCCGCGCCCGCCATATCGGCAAGGTCGTCCTCACCGTCCCCGCCACCCTGGACCCGCACGGAACGGTGCTGATCACCGGCGCGACCGGCACCCTCGGCGGACTGGTGGCCCGGCATCTGGTCAGCGAGCACGGGATTCGTCATCTGCTGCTGACCAGTCGCCGGGGCGCCGCACCCGAGCCGGCGGCCGAGCTGACCGCACTCGGCGCGCACGTGACCACGGCGGCCTGCGATATCGCCGACCGCGCGGCCCTGCGTGGGTTGCTCGCCGGGATTCCCGCCGATCACCCGCTCACCGGCGTGGTGCACGCGGCCGGCGTCATCGACGACGGGGTGCTCGAGGCACTGACCCCCGACCGGATCGACACCGTGCTGCGGCCCAAGGTCGACGCCGCCTGGAACCTGCACGCGGAAACCGGGCACCTGGACCTGGCCGAGTTCGTGCTCTACTCCTCGGCCTCCGGACTCTTCGGCGGCCCCGGACAGGCCAACTACGCCGCGGCCAACGCCTACCTCGACGCACTGGCCCAGCAGCGTGCGGCCGCGGGACTGGCGGGCACCTCGCTGGCATGGGGGCTGTGGGACGCGCGCAGCGCCATCACCGGCGAGCTCGGCGAGGCCGACCGCAAACGCATGTCGCGCGGCGGAATCCGCGCCCTGTCCGCCACCGACGGACTGGCCCTGTTCGACACGGCGCGGCAATCCGGGCACGCCGCCGTGGCGCCGATGCACCTGGATACGGCCGCGCTGCGCACACAGGGCGAGCCACATCCATTGCTGCGCGGTCTGTTCCGCACTCCGGCACGCCGGATCGCCGAGGCGGGGACCGGGGCGGCGGAATCGCTGCGGGACAAGCTGATCGGACTATCGGCCGCCGATGCCGAACGGACCCTGACCGACCTCGTAGCCACCCACATGGCCGCGGTCCTCGGCTACGCGAGCCCGGACGCGGTGGATCGGGATCGCTCGTTCCGCGACCTGGGCTTCGATTCACTGACCGCCGTGGAACTTCGCAACCGCCTCGGTGCGGCAACCGGCTTACGGCTGCCCGCGACCCTGGTATTCGACCATCCGACCGCACCGGCGGTAGCGGCCCTGCTGCGTGCCGAGCTCGCCCCCGACGGCGGCGCATCCGCGACAGTGGCGCTGCGCGAGATGGATCGGCTCGGCGAGCTGCTGTCCGCCCTCGAGACCTCCGAGTCCGAGCGGGCCCAGATCACCGTCCGGCTGCAATCCCTGCTCGTGAAATGGGGTGGCGCGCAAGCGCCCGCCGAATCCGGTCCCGGCATCGACGCCGATACCGACGACGAGCTTTTCGACTTCATCGACAACGACCTACAGGTGTCTTGATGAGCAATGCGCAGACCAGCAACGAGGCCAAACTCCGCGACTACCTCAAAAGGGTCGCCGCGGATCTGCAGCAGACCCGCCAGCGGCTCATCGAAGCCGAGTCGCGGGAGCAGGAGCCGATCGCCATCATCGGCATGAGCTGCCGCTTCCCGGGCGGCGTGCGCTCGCCCGAGGACCTGTGGCGAGTGGCCGCACACGGCGTGGACGCCATCGGCGACTTCCCGCCCGACCGCGGCTGGCCGGTCGACCCGAGCTATCCGCGCCGCGGCGGATTCCTCTACGACGCACCGGAATTCGACGCGGCGTTCTTCGGGATCTCCCCGCGTGAGGCGCTCGCGATGGACCCGCAGCAGCGCCTGCTGCTCGAGCTCGCGTGGGAGGCCCTCGAGCGGGCCGGAATCGACGCGGCCGCCCTGCGCGGCAGCCAGGTCGGGGTGTTCGCGGGCGCGGCGGCCTCCGGATACGGCGCGTACGCCGAAGCCGAACAGACCGCGGGATTCGCGCTCACCGGCGGAGCGACCAGCGTGCTGTCCGGGCGGATCTCCTACGTCTTCGGGTTCGAAGGCCCCGCGCTCACCATCGACACGGCCTGTTCCTCCTCGCTGGTGGCCTTGCATCTGGCCGGTCACTCACTGCGGCAAGGCGAATCCTCGCTGGCGCTGGTGGGCGGCGTGACGGTCATGCCGACCCCCGCGATGTTCGCCGAGTTCGCCCGCCAGGGCGGACTCGCGGCGGACGGGCGCTGCAAGGCGTTCGCCGCGACCGCGGACGGGACCGGCTGGGCCGAGGGCGCGGGCGTGCTACTGGTCGAACGGCTGTCCGACGCCCAGCGCAACGGACATCCGGTGCTGGCGGTCGTACGCGGCACCGCGGTCAACCAGGACGGTGCGTCGAATGGCCTGACCGCACCGAACGGGCCCTCCCAGCAACGAGTCATCCGCACCGCACTGGCCAATGCCCGGCTGTCGGCCGCGGACGTGGACGCGGTGGAGGCCCACGGCACCGGCACCACCCTGGGCGACCCGATCGAGGCGCAGGCGCTGCTCGCGACCTACGGGCACGACCGCGATCGGCCCCTGTGGCTGGGCTCGCTGAAGTCGAATATCGGCCACACCCAAGCGGCGGCGGGCGTCGCCGGCGTGATCAAGATGGTGCAGGCCATCCGCCACGGTGTGCTGCCGAAGACCCTGCACGTGGATGAACCCTCGCCGCAGGTGGATTGGTCGGCCGGAGCCGTCGAGCTGCTGACCGAGAACCGCGACTGGCCCCAGCGCGACGAGCCGCGCCGCGCCGGGATCTCGGCCTTCGGGGTCAGCGGGACCAATGCGCATGTGATCCTCGAGCAGGCCGCCGACCCGGAACCGGCTGCGCCGCACGCACCGAGCCCCGCATCGGGGATCGTGCCGTGGGTGCTGTCGGCGAAGACCGCGACGGCGCTACGCGCGCAGGCCGAGAACCTGCGCGTATTTGCCTCGGGCGCACCGGATCTGGACCCTGTCGACATCGGGCGTGCGCTGACTGCGCGGTCGGTGCTGGACAGTCGCGCGGTGGTCGTGGGCGCGAATCGTGACGAGCTGCTGACCGCGCTGCAGGCGGTGGCCGACGGCACCACGGGCCCGGGCGTACACGCAGACGGCGGCAAGGTCGTGTTCGTATTCCCCGGTCAGGGCTCACAGTGGACCGGTATGGCGCTCGAATTGGCCGACGCCGCACCGGTGTTCGCGGAGCGGCTGGCCGAATGCGGGCGGGCACTGGAGCCGTTCGTCGACTGGCGGCTGCCCGAGGTGCTCGGCGACGCGGCGATGCTCGAACGCGTGGACGTGGTGCAGGCGGCGCTGTGGGCGGTGGCGGTCTCGCTCGCGGCGCTGTGGCGCTCCCACGGCGTGGAACCGGCTGCGGTGGTGGGACATTCGCAAGGCGAGATCGCCGCCGCGGTGGTGGCGGGCGCGCTGACCCTCGACGACGGCGCACGCGTGGTGGCCCTGCGCGGGCAGGCGCTCGCGGCGCTGTCGGGCAAGGGCGGAATGGTCTCGGTGGCCCGCGCCGCGGACGAGCTGGGACCGCTGGGCGCGGGCCTGTCGCTGGCGGCGGTGAACGGCCCCGGCACGGTCGTGCTCTCCGGAACCCCCGAAGCCCTGGACGCCCTGCTGACGCGATGTGAGGCCGAAGGCGTTCGGGCCCGGCGCATCCCGGTCGACTATGCGGCGCACTCGGCGCAGATCGATACCCTGCGCGCAGAGCTGACCACCCGGCTGGCGCCGGTGCAGCCGCGCCCGAGCACGATCCCGCTCTATTCCACGGTCACCGGCACACTGCTCGACACCACCGAGATGGACGCCGAGTACTGGTACCGCAACACCCGCCAAACCGTCCGATTCGACCGCGCCACACAGGCATTGATCGCCGACGGATACCGGGTGTTCATCGAGTCCAGTGCGCACCCGGTACTGACCGCGCCGCTGCAGGAGGCGGCCGAGGACGCGGTCGTCGTCGGCTCGCTGCGCCGCGACGAAGGCGATCTGCGGCGATTCCTCACCGCATTGGGCGAGGTCTTCGCCGGTGGCGTACCGATCGACTGGGCCGCGCTGTTCCCCGGCACCGGCCGGGTGGAACTGCCCACGTATCCGTTCGAGCGGCAACGATATTGGCTGGCACAGCCGACCGCCGATCGAGGTGCGGACGCGCAACGCTATCGGATCGACTGGCGGGCGGTACCCGATACCGCGTCGGCATGGGCGGGAAGCCTACTGGTGATCGCGCCGCCGTCCGAGTCCGAAGGCGGGGCGGCGGCCGCCGGACTCACCGATGCGCTGTCCGAACGCGGAGTCGTGCTCGTGCGTCTCGCGCCCGGCGACGATGCGGTCGCCGTGACCGACAAGCTCTCCGGCATCGGCCGCGTCGACGCGGTGCTGTCGCTACTGGCCCTGGATTCGAGCCCGCATCAGGATCATCCGGCAGTACCGCGCGGCTACGCGATGACCTTGACGCTGGTGCACGCGCTGGGCGCGGCCGGTATCGACGCGCCGCTGTGGTGCGCGACGCGTGGCGCGGTGGCCGTCGCCGGGGAGACGGTGCGACCGGAACAGGCCCTGGTGTGGGGCCTGGGCCGGGTTGCGGCACTGGAACTTCCGGACCGCTGGGGCGGCCTGGTGGATCTGCCCGAACACCTCGATACGGTCGCGGTGGACCGGCTGATCAACGTTCTCGGCGGGTCCGAGGATCAGGTCGCGGTCCGACCGAACGGAGTGCTCGGCCGCCGACTGGCCCGGGCAGCCCTGGACACCAACAGCTCTCACGGCTGGACACCGTCGGGAACCGTACTGGTGACCGGCGGCACCGGCGCACTCGGCGCGCACACCGCCCGATGGCTGGCAGCCGACGGCGCCGAACAGATCGTGCTGGTGAGCCGACGCGGACCCGCAGCCCCCGGCGCCGCGGAACTCGAGGCCGAACTGCGCGCGCTGGGCGCCGAGGTGCGCGTGCTCGCGTGTGACGTGACCGACCGTGCCGCACTGGCCGAACTGATCGCCACACTGCCCGCACTGAACGCGGTGGTGCACACCGCGGCGGTGCTCGACGACGGCGTGGTCGACGCCCTGACCGTCGAACAGGCCGACCGGGTGCTGCGGGTGAAGGCACAGGCCGCCTGGGATCTGCACGAACTCACCGCCGAGCGGAATCTGTCTGCCTTCGTGCTGTTCTCGTCCCTGGCCGGGGTCGTCGGGACGCCCGGACAGGGCAACTACGCACCCGGCAACGCCTACCTGGACGCCCTCGCGGAGTACCGCCGCTCGCTGGGCCTGCAGGCGACCGCGATCGCCTGGGGACCCTGGGCGGGTGACGGCATGGCCGAGAGCGGAATCGGCGAGACCGCCCGCCGCCACGGAGTGCCCGAGATCTCCCCGGAACTCGCCGTCACGGCCCTGCGTCAAGCCCTCGAAGCCGGTGAGACCGCCCTGACCGTCGCCGAGATCGACTGGGCCCGTTTCGGTGTCGCGTTCACCGCCACCCGGCCCAGCCCGCTGCTCGCCGACCTCATCCCGGCCGCGACCCCCGCACCCGCCGCCGCGCCGCAGCTCGGGACGCAATCACTGCTGCACCTGGTCCGCCGGCAGGTCGCGGCGGTCCTCGGCTACCCCGATGCCGAATCGATCCCGGCCGCAAAGGCGTTCAAGGACCTCGGATTCGACTCGGTGACCTCGGTCGACCTGCGCAATCGACTGGTCGCCGCGACCGGGCAACGACTGTCGGCGACCGCGGTCTTCGACTACCCGACCCCGCGCGCCCTGGCCGAATTCCTCGGCGGCACCGCCGAAACAACGGATCGGCCCGCACCGGCCGCCACCGAGGAACCCATCGCCATCATCGCCATGGCCTGCCGCTTCCCCGGCGGGATCGGATCCCCCGAAGACCTGTGGGAGCTGCTGCTCTCCGGCCGCGACACCGTCTCCGAATTCCCCGCCGACCGCGGATGGGACATCACCGGACTGTCCGCCGCCGGCCGCCTCGCCACCCGCGCGGGCGCATTCCTGGACGGCGCAACGGAATTCGATGCCGACTTCTTCGGCATCTCCCCGCGCGAAGCCCTCGCGATGGACCCCCAGCAACGGCTGCTGCTGGAAACCACGTGGGAGACCTTCGAACGCGCCGGCATCGACCCGGACTCGCTGCGCCGCGGCCGCGTCGGGGTGTACGCGGGCACCAACGGCCAGGACTACGTCGGCGTGGTGTCCAACGCACGCGAAGACCTGGAAGGCTATGTCGCCACCGGTCTCACGGCCAGCGTGCTCTCGGGCCGCATCTCCTATGCCTTCGGGCTCGAAGGTCCCGCCGTCACCGTCGATACCGCGTGCTCCTCGTCGCTGGTGGCCCTGCATTTGGCCGGGCAGGCCCTGCGCTCGGGTGAATGCGAGCTCGCCCTGGCCGGTGGCGTGACGGTGATGTCGACTCCGACCGGGTTCGTCGAATTCTCCCGGCAGGGCGGGCTGGCCCCCGACGGCCGCTGCAAGGCCTTCGCCGAGGCCGCCGACGGCACCGGCTGGTCCGAGGGCGTCGGCATGCTGCTGCTCGAAAGGCTCTCCGACGCACAACGAAACGGGCACCGGATCCTCGCGGTCGTGCGCGGCTCGGCGGTCAATCAGGACGGCGCGTCCAACGGTCTGACCGCCCCCAACGGGCCGTCCCAGCAGCGCGTGATCCGCCAGGCGCTGGCCGCCGCCGGCCTGACCGCCGGCGAGGTCGACGCGGTGGAGGCGCACGGCACCGGCACCGTGCTGGGCGACCCCATCGAGGCGCAGGCGCTGCTGGCCACCTACGGTCAGGATCGCGAGCGTCCCCTGCGGCTGGGCTCGATCAAATCGAACCTGGGCCACACCCAGGCCGCCGCGGGCGTGGCCGGCGTGATCAAGATGGTCATGGCCCTGCGCCACGGGCTGCTGCCGAAAACCCTGCACGTGGACCAGCCTTCGACACATGTGGACTGGTCGGCGGGGGCGGTGGAGCTGCTCACCGAGCAGAGCGCCTGGCCCGCCACCGACCGGGCGCGCCGGGGCGGTGTCTCCTCCTTCGGCATCAGCGGCACCAACGCCCACGTCATCCTCGAACAGTTCCCCGAGACCTATCAGCCCCCGCGTGACATCCCGGCCGCCGATGTGCCGTGGGTGGTGTCGGCCAAGAGCCCGAAGGCGCTGCAGGAACAGGTGACTCGGCTGCGGACCTTCGTGGCGCAGCGAGCCGCGCTGTCGCCCTTCGACATCGCGCACACGTTGTCGCAGCGCACGCAGTTCCCGCATCGCGCCGTGCTACTGGCCGGCAGCGACGGGGTGTCGGAGATCGCCCGGGGTACCGCCCTGGAAGGACCCTCGGCATTCTTGTTCTCGGGTCAGGGCGCACAGCGCGCGGGCATGGGTCACGAACTCTACGAACGATTCCCGGCCTTCGCCGCCGCCTTCGACGAGATCTGCGCGCTGTTCGATACCGGCCTCGATCGTCCGCTGCGCGAGGTGATCCGGACCGAACCCGACCTGCTCGAGCAGACCGGCTACACCCAGCCCGCACTGTTCGCCGTCGAGGTCGCACTGTTCCGGCTGCTGGAATCCTGGGGCGTCACACCGGACTTCGTCGCCGGACACTCCATCGGCGAACTCGCCGCCGCCCATGTCGCCGGTGTGCTGTCCCTCGCCGATGCCTGCACACTGGTCGCCGTGCGCGGCAGGCTGATGCAGAACCTGCCCGCCGGTGGCGCGATGGTCGCGATCCGGGCGAGCGAAGCCGAAGTCCTGCCCGTGCTTTCGCAGCGGGTGAACATCGCCGCGATCAACGGGCCGAATTCGGTGGTCGTCTCCGGTGACCAGGACGCGGTCGAGGAAGTCGTGGCACGGTTCGCCGACCGCAAGAGCACCCGCCTGCGGGTGAGCCATGCCTTCCACTCGCCGCGCATGGATCCGATGCTCGACGAGTTCCGCGAGGTCGCTGCGGGCCTGACCTATGCGGTGCCGCGAATCCCGGTGGTGTCCAACCTGACCGGCGCGGTGATCGAGTCCTTCGACGCCGACTACTGGGTCCGCCACGTGCGCGAGGCGGTCCGCTTCGCCGACGGCATACAGACCCTGGCCGAGGCAGGCGTGTGCGCCATGCTCGAGCTCGGCCCCGACGGCGTGCTGTGCGCGATGGCGCAAGAAACCACGCAGGTGCCCGCGCTCCCGGCGCTGCGTAAGGATCGCGACGAGCAATCAGCGCTCCTCACCGGCCTCGCCCAGCTGTACGTCACCGGCGTACCGGTGAACTGGGCCGCGCTGCACACGGTGCCCGATCCCCGGCGAATCGACCTGCCCACCTACGCCTTCCAACGCGAACGCTACTGGCCCACCCTCGCGCCCGGCGATGTCGCCGCGGCCGGACTGACCTCGCCGGAACACCCCTTGCTGGGTGCGGTCGTCGAACCGGCCGACGCGGACGGCGCGGTGTTCACCGCCCGCCTGTCCACGGCCACCCATCCGTGGCTGGCCGACCATGTCGTCGGTGGGGCAGTGGTCTTCCCGGGCACCGGATTCCTCGAACTGGCCCTGCACGCCGGGGACCGGCTCGGCTGTCCGCGCGTCGCGGAACTGACCCTCGCGACCCCGCTCGTCCTGCCCGAGGGCGAGCAGATCCTGTTGCAAGTACTCGTCGGCGCCGCAGACGAATCCGGCTACCGCGCGCTGTCGGTGTACTCCCGCCAGGACGACGGCGCATGGACCCGGCACGCCGCCGGAACCGTTGCCCCCGAAGCCGAACCGGCACCGCCGGCAGGCACCGAACAAGACTGGCCACCCGCCGCGAACGGCGCGGATATCGACGAACTCTATGCGTCGTTCGCCGACGCGGGCCTGAGCTACGGTCCGGCGTTCCGCGGATTGCGCGGAGCCTGGCGCGTCGGCGCGGAGGTATTCGCGGAGGTGGCCCTGCCGGTCGGCGAAGCCACCGGTTTCGGGATGCATCCCGCATTGCTGGATGCCGCATTGCATGCCAGCGCGCTCGGCGGATTCGTCGAACGCGAAGACGTCGCGCACCTGCCGTTCGTCTGGTCCGGAGTGTCCCTGTACGCCACCGAGGCCACCGTGCTGCGGGTGATCATCGCCCCCGCCGGACGGGATGCGGTGTCGCTGCGCGTGTTCGACGCGGCCGGCCACCCGGTGGCCTTCGTCGAGTCGCTGACGGTGCGCCCGGTCGACACCGGACAGCTCGGCCGGACCCCGCACCGTGATGCGCTGTTCCGAGTCGAGTGGACCGCTGTGCCCGTCCCGCACGCGAATTCGGACTACGACATCACCGTGTTCGAATGCCCCCCGACAGTGGACGGGGTCGTCGAGGCCGTACATGCCGCGACACAACGGACGCTGGAAGCCATGCAGCGCTGGCTGGGCGAGGATCGGCCCGAGAACGCCCGGCTCATCGTGCTGACTCGCGGCGCGATGGCAGCCCGAGCAGGCGAACAGGTCACAGATCTCGCGCACGCCGCGGTCTGGGGTCTGGTGCGGGCGGCACAGGCCGAGAACCCCGGCCGGATCATGCTCGCCGACCTGGAGGAATCCACTGCACGCGATGCCATTTCGCAGAATGCGCACGATGCCATTGCGGCAAATGCACGCGATGTCATTGTGCAGACGCTGCCGGAAACGGGGGAACCGCAAGTAGCTATCCGGTCCGGAGCTGTTTTCGCACCGCGTCTTACGCGCGCGGCGCGTCAGGACGTACTGGTGCCGCCGGCGGGCGAGTCGTCGTGGCGGCTCGATATCGCGGGGCAGGGGACTCTCGAAAACCTCGTCCTGGTAGCCGATCCCGCCGCGCGGACGCCCTTGGCCGCGGGGGAGGTACGCATTGCGGTACGTGCCGCGGGATTGAACTTCCGCGACGTGCTCAATGCGCTCGGCATGTACCCGGGCGACGCCGGACTGCTCGGGCTCGAAGGCGCGGGCGTGGTGATCGAAATCGGGCCCGGGGTCACCGATCTCGCGGTCGGTGATCGTGTGATGGGTCTGTTGTCGGGGGCCTTCGGGCCGGTGACGGTGGCCGATCGGCGACTGATCACGAAACTGCCCGCGGGGTGGACGTTCGCGCAGGGGGCATCGACCACACTGGTGTTCCTCACCGCCTACTACGGGCTCGTCGACCTCGCGGAAATACGGGCCGGTACCAAAGTGCTCGTGCATGCGGCCGCGGGCGGCGTCGGGATGGCCGCCGTGCAACTGGCGCGCCACCTGGGCGCCGAGGTGTTCGGCACGGCCGGGCCCGGCAAATGGGATGCACTGCGCGAGCTGGGAATCGAGGACTCCCACATCGCCTCCTCGCGCACCCTCGACTTCGAGGCGCAGTTCCTCGCGGTCACCGAGGGCCGCGGAATCGATGTGGTGGTCGATTCGCTGGCGCGCGAATTCGTCGACGCCACCCTGCGTCTGCTGCCTCACGGTGGACGTTTCCTCGAGATCGGCAAGACCGACATCCGCGATGCGGACGAGGTTGCCGCGGCGCACAGCGGGGTCTCCTACCAGGCGTTCGATCTGATCGAAGCGGGCCCGCAGCGGATTCAGCAGATGCTCGCCGCACTGGTCGAACTGTTCGAAACCGGTGCGCTGAAGCCTCTTCCGGTCACCGTCTGGGATATCGGACAGGCGCGCGACGCCTTCCGATACGTCAGCCAGGCCCGGCACATCGGCAAGGTCGTCCTGACCGTGCCCGCATCGCTCGCGAACGGAACGGTCCTGATCACCGGTGGCACCGGAGTACTCGGCGGCTTGATCGCCGAGCACCTGGTGACCGCACACGGGGTCCGCCGACTCGTCCTGACCGGCCGCCGCGGCATCGCACCCACCGAACTGATCGCCGAACTGGGCGAGGCGGGCGCGCAAGTCACCGTCGTGGCTTGCGATCTCGCCGATCGCGAGGCGGTGGCCGGGCTGCTGGCCACGATCCCCGACCTGGCCGGTGTCGTGCACGCCGCCGGTGTCGTCGAGGACACGCTGATCGGATCGATGAGCCCGCAGCAACTCGATGCCGTATTGCAGCCGAAGGCGGACGCGGCATGGCACCTGCACGAGCTGACACGAGACCTGGACCTGGCGGAGTTCGTGCTGTTCTCCTCTGCCGCAGGGGTGTTCGGCAATGCGGGGCAGGCGAACTACGCCGCCGCCAACGCCTTCCTGGACGCCCTGGCCCAGCAGCGCCGGGCCACCGGCCTGCCCGGGCTCGCACTGGCCTGGGGAATGTGGGAGCAGCGCAGCGGCATCACCGCACACCTCGGCGCCGCCGACCTGGCCCGCATGGCGCGCGCCGGCAGCCGACCGCTGTCCACGGCCGAGGCGCTCGCATTGTTCGACACCGCACGCGAACTCGGCGAGCCCGCGTTGGTGCCCGTCCGGTTGGACACCGCACGGCTCCCTGACGCGCTGCCACCGCTGCTACGCGGACTGGCACGCCCGGCCGCGCGGCGCAGCGTAGGAGCCGTTACCGGGGATGGAACAACCCTGGCCCAGCGACTGCACGCCATGACCGAATCCCAGCGGCAGCAGGCCCTGCTGGACCTGGTGACCGGCCACACCGCAACCGTGCTCGGCCACACCGGCGCCGGAGCCGTCGAACCCGCACGAGCCTTCGGCGACATGGGCTTCGACTCACTCACCGCGGTCGAACTGCGCAACCGCCTGAGCGCCGACACCGGGCTGCGGTTGCCCGCGACCTTGGTGTTCGACCATCCGACCCCGCAGGCTTTGGCAGAGTTCCTGCGCACCGAATTGTTCGGGGCGACAAAGGAAATCGTGGCCCCCGCACCGGTCGTGGCCGTGGCCGACGAACCGATCGCCATCGTCGCGATGAGCTGCCGATTCCCCGGCGGCGCCAACTCGCCCGAAGAACTGTGGCGACTGCTCGCCGAGGGCGGCGACGCCATCGCGGCCTTCCCGCCCGACCGCGGCTGGACTGTCGACGCCGCTGTCGCGGGCGCGACCGAAGGCGGATTCGTCGACAGCGCCACCGAATTCGACGCGAGCTTCTTCGGCATCTCCCCACGCGAAGCCCTGGCCATGGACCCGCAGCAGCGACTGCTGCTCGAGACCTCCTGGGAAGTCCTCGAACGCGCGGGCATCTCCCCAGCCGAACTACGCGGCAGCCGCACCGGCGTATTCATCGGCGCCGCCGCCTCCGGCTACGGCGTGGGCGTCGACGCGGCACCGGAAGGCGTCGAAGGCTATCTGCTGACCGGCAATACGGGCAGCGTGATCTCCGGACGCGTCGCCTACGTCCTGGGCCTGGAAGGGCCCGCCATGACGGTGGACACCGCATGCTCGTCCTCACTGGTCGCGCTGCACCTGGCCTGTGAATCCCTGCGCCGCGACGAATGCTCGATGGCACTGGCCGGCGGCGTCACGGTCATGGCGACACCGGGGATCTTCGTGGAATTCTCGCGCCAGCGCGGAGTGGCCGCGGACGGCCGCTGCAAGGCGTTCTCGGCCGCCGCCGACGGCACCGGCTGGGGCGAAGGCGCCGGAATCCTCGTCCTGGAACGACTTTCCGACGCCCGCCGCAACGGGCATCGGGTACTCGCGGTCGTGCGAGGCAGCGCCGTCAACCAGGATGGCGCCTCCAATGGCCTGACCGCGCCGAACGGGCCCTCCCAGCAACGGGTGATCCGGCAGGCGTTGGCCAATGCCGGACTGTCGACGTCGGACATCGATGCGGTGGAAGCGCACGGCACCGGCACCGCGCTGGGCGACCCCATCGAGGCACAGGCCCTGCTCGCAACCTACGGACAGGATCGCGAACGCCCACTGCTACTGGGCTCGATCAAATCGAACATCGGCCACACCCAGTCCGCGGCCGGCGTGGCCGGGGTCATGAAGATGGTGCTGGCACTGCAGCACGGCGTGCTGCCCAAGACCCTGCACGTGGATGTGCCCTCACCGCAGGTGGATTGGTCCACCGGCGCGGTCGATCTGCTCACCGAGTCGACGGCATGGCCGGAGACCGGACGTCTACGCCGCGCCGCGGTCTCCTCCTTCGGCATCAGCGGCACCAATGTCCACACCATCCTCGAGCAGGCCACGCCCGAGGAAGTGCGACGCGAGCAGATCCCTCGCGAGCAGGTTCTGTCCGACGAGGCCTCGCATGAGCTGGTTCTGTCCGGGGCGGCCTCGTCGCGTCCGGTGCCTGCGCAGGGCGTCACGGTGCTGCCCTGGGTGCTGTCGGGCGGCAGCGAGCGGGCCTTGCGGGCGCAGGCCGCGAAACTGCATGCGCACCTCGCCGATCGGCCCGAGCACAGTGCCGCGGAAGTGGCGTTGTCGCTGGTGCAGACGCGTGCCTCGCACCCGTATCGCGCCGTCGTGCTCGGCGGCGACCGGGAGGGGCTGCTGACCCGATTGCAGACTCTCGCCGACGGCGGCGCCGCCACACAGGTAGTCGAAGGTGTCGCAAGTCCCGTCGGCCGCGTCGCCTTCGTCTTCCCCGGCCAAGGCTCGCAATGGACGGGCATGGCACTGGAATTGGCGCAATCCTCGCCGGTGTTCGCGGAGCGGTTGCACGAATGCGCCACCGCGCTCTCGGAATTCGTCGACTGGCGACTGTCGGAGGTGCTCGCCGACGAGGCGGCACTCGAACGGGTCGATGTGGTGCAGCCCGCGCTGTGGGCGGTCATGGTGTCGCTGGCGGCGCTGTGGCGCTCCTTCGGCGTCGAACCCGCTGCGGTGCTGGGACATTCGCAGGGTGAGATTGCCGCCGCGGTGGTCGCGGGCGGCTTGTCCCTCGAGGACGGCGCCCGGGTCGTCGCCCTGCGCAGCAAGGCGATCGGTGCGCTGGCCGGACACGGCGGCATGGTGGCGGTCGCCCGCTCCGTGGAGGAGCTGGGACCGCTGGGGGAGGGGCTGTCGCTGGCCGCGGTGAACGGACCGAATTCCCTTGTCGTATCTGGTGATCCGCAGGCCCTGGACGCACTGCTCGCCCGCTGTGAGGCGGAAGGAGTTCGCGCGCGCCGGATTCCGGTCGACTATGCCTCGCATTCCGCGCACGTGGAGGCGATCCGCGCGGACCTGGCGCGGCTACTGGCTCCGGTGCGGCCACGCACCTCGCAGATCCCGTTCTACTCGGCCGTCACCGGCGAGCCGATGGACACCGCCGAGCTGGGCGGCGAGTACTGGTACCGGAACCTGCGCGAGACAGTGCGTTTCGAACAGGCCACCCGCGCCCTCATCGCCGATGGGCACCGCGCCTTCATCGAGACGAGCGCGCATCCCGTGCTGACGGCTGCGATCCAGGAGACCCTCGACGCCGCCGACAGCGAGGCGATCGTGGTCGGTTCGCTGCGCCGTGATGCCGGCGATATGGAGCGGATGCTGCTCTCACTGGCCGAGGCGTACGTCCGCGGCGTGCCCGTGCGCTGGGAGCCGGTCCTGCCCGGCGCCGTCCCTGTCGACTTGCCCACCTACGCTTTCCAGCGCGAACGGTTCTGGCTCGCGCCCACATCCACCGGTGCGGTCCGCCGGATCCGGCAGGCCGAGGAGACCGTCGTCCCGGAGGGGCCCGCGCTCGCGGCCCGGCTGGCCGGCAAATCGAAGGACGATCAGCTGCGCGAGGTCCTGGATCTGGTTCGCACCCATGCCGCGGCCGTGCTCGGACATGACGGACCACACGCGGTGGAACCCGCGAGGGCCTTCAGCGAAATCGGCTTCGATTCGGTGATGGCGGTGGACTTCCGCAACCGGCTCGCCGCGCAGACCGGGCTCAAACTGCCCGCGACCATGGTCTTCGACTATCCGACACCGGCCGCGCTCGCCCGCTACCTGCGTGCGGAGACGGTCGGTGGAGCCGTTGCCGCACAGTCCTCCCGGACCTCGGCCGTGGACGACGATCCGATCGCCATCATCGCCATGAGCTGTCGCTTCCCGGGCGGCGTCGCCTCGCCCGAAGACCTGTGGAGCCTGGTCGTCGACGGCCGCGACGCCGTATCGGCCTTCCCCGCCGACCGCGGCTGGGATATCGACAACCTCTACGAACCCGAACCCGGTCGCGCGACGACCTACGAGGGCGGATTCCTGTACAACGCCGCCGATTTCGATCCCGGCTTCTTCGGCATCTCCCCGCGCGAGGCCCTGTCGATGGACCCGCAGCAACGGCTGCTGCTCGAAGTCTCCTGGGAGGCATTCGAACGCGGCGGCATCGACCCGGAGTCCTTGCGCGGCACCGAGACCGGCGTGTTCATCGGGTCGGCGTTCTCCGGATACGGCCTCGGCGCGGCGGAGAACGCCGACGGCTACGCCCTCACCGGCACCATGTCCGCGGTCATGTCAGGGCGGTTGTCGTACGCCTACGGGCTGGAAGGCCCGGCCGTCACCATCGACACGGCCTGCTCGTCATCGCTGGTGGCACTGCACCTGGCGGGTCAGGCGCTGCGCAACGGGGAATGCTCGCTGGCGCTGGTCGGTGGCTCGCAGGTGATGGCCAGTCCCGCCATGTTCATGGAGTTCAGCCGCCAAGGCGGGCTCGCGGCCGACGGGCGTTGCAAGGCGTTCGCCGCGGCGGCCGACGGTGCGGGCTGGGCCGAGGGCGTGGGCGTGCTGCTGGTGGAGCGGCTGTCCGATGCGCGCCGCCACGGGCATCAGGTGCTGGCGGTCATGCGTGGCTCGGCGGTGAACCAGGACGGCGCCTCCAATGGGCTGACCGCACCGAATGGTCCATCCCAGCAACGGGTTATCCGCCATGCGCTCGCCGCTGCCGGACTGACCTCCGCCGATGTCGACGTTGTCGAGGCGCACGGCACCGGCACCACGCTGGGTGACCCCATCGAGGCGCAGGCGTTGCTGGCGACCTACGGCCAGGATCGCGAACAGCCGCTGCTGGTCGGATCGCTGAAATCCAATATCGGGCATGCGCAGACGGCCGCCGGTGTGGCCGGGGTGATAAAGACCGTGCTCGCGCTCCAGCACGGGGTGATGCCGAAGACGCTGCACGTGGACGCGCCTACCCCGCATGTGGATTGGTCGGCGGGCAAGGTCGAAGTGCTGACCGAGAACCGGGACTGGCCGCAGCTCATGCGGCCGCGCCGGGCCGGGGTGTCGGCGTTCGGCGTGAGCGGCACCAATGCGCACGTGATCCTGGAACAGGCGGCGCAGGCCGGCGATTCGGCGGAGATGACCGAGCCGGTCGCGATGATTCCGTGGGTGGTCACGGCGCGGACCGCGCAGGCGCTGCGCGTGCAGGCCGAGCGGCTGCTCGCCCTGGCCGAGGACGCCGATGCTGCCGACATCGGATACTCGTTGGCCACCACCAGGACTCGCCACGCCCACCGCGCTGTCGTCATCGGCGGTGACCGGGGCGAATTGGCGGCCGGGCTGACGGCGCTCGCCGCGGGTGAGCCGATCGCGGGTGTGATCGAAGGCGTGGCCGCGGACCGTGGCAAGGTCGTGTTCGTTTTCCCGGGGCAGGGATCGCAATGGCCGGGCATGGCACTGGAGTTGGCGCAATCCTCGCCGGTGTTCGCCGAGCGATTGAACGAGTGTGGCGCGGCGCTGGCGGAATTCGCCGATTGGTCCCTGCTCGACGTGCTCGCGGATGAGGCGATGCTGGAGCGGGTCGATATCGTGCAGCCCGCGCTGTGGGCCGTAATGGTGTCGCTTGCGGAGTTGTGGCGCTCTTACGGTGTCGAACCGGCTGCGGTCGTGGGACATTCGCAAGGTGAGATTGCGGCCGCGGTCGTCTCCGGTGGCCTATCGCTGCTCGATGGCGCGCGGGTGGTGGCCTTGCGCAGCAAGGCGCTGCTCGCACTGTCCGGGCGCGGCGGCATGATGTCGGTATCGCTGTCGGCGGACGATATTCGCCCCCGGCTGGGGGACAAGCTGTCCCTCGCGGCGGTGAACGGACCGAATTCGGTCGTGGTGTCCGGTGATCCCGAAGCCTTGGACGCGCTGCTCGCGCGCTGCGAGGCGGAAGGGGTTCGGGCACGGCGTGTTCCGGTCGACTACGCGTCACATTCGGCGCATGTCGAGGCGATCCGGGCCGAGCTGGCCGAGCTGCTGGCGCCGGTGCGGCCACGCCCCTCCGATATCCCGTTCTACTCCGCGGTCACCGGGAAGGGTATGGACACCGCGGAACTCGACGGCGAGTACTGGTACCGGAACCTGCGGGAAACCGTCCACTTCGAACAGGCCACCCGGGCGCTCATCGCCGACGGGCACGACGTGTTCATCGAGACGACCGCCCACCCGGTACTGACGGTGCCGGTGCAGGAGACAGCCGAGAATGTCCTCGTGGTCGGATCACTGCGCCGTGACGAAGGCGGACTGCGACGGTTCCTGACGTCGCTGGGCGAGGCCTTCGCCGGCGGTGTCGCGGTGCGATGGGACAAGGTGTTCCCCGGCGCGCGGCGGGTGGACCTGCCGACGTATCCCTTCCAGCGGCAACGATTCTGGCTGACCCCGGCACCGGTCGAAGCCGTCGCCGACGACGCCGAATTCTGGGAGGCGATCGAGCGCGGCGATCTCGGCGAACTGGCCACGACACTGCGGGTGGACGCCGATCGCTCCTTCGGGGACGCGCTGCCCGCACTGTCGGCGTGGCGGCGCGAACGCCGCGACCGGAGCACGATCGACTCCTGGCGCTATCGGATCACCTGGAAGCCGCTGTCCAGCAGGCCCGCTCCCGCACTGTCGGGCACCTGGCTGGTCGTCGGCCCGACCGGCGATATCGGCGATGCGCACACCGGTGCGCTTATCGCCATGCTGAAAGACCATGGCGCCGAGGTGGTCGAGCTGGCGACCGCCGATACCGACCGCGGCAGCCTCGCCGAGCGGCTGCGACAGCTGCCCGAACTCACCGGCGTGCTGTCGACCACGGCGTTCGACGAACGGCCGAGCGCCGAATATCCGGCGGTGCCACAGGGTTTGGCCACGGCCTTCACCCTCGTGCAGGCGCTGCTGGACGCCGGTGTGAGCGTCCCGTTGTGGCTGCTGACCAGCGGTGCGGTCTCGATCACCGGATCCGAGCCGCTGACCAGTCCGACCCAGGCTCAGACCTGGGGATTCGGCCGAATCGTCGCGCTCGAGCACCCCGAGCTGTGGGGCGGTCTGATCGATCTGCCCGCCGACCTCGACCCGCAGGCCGCATCGAATGTCGTTGCACTGCTCTCGGGCTGGGACGACGAGGACCAGGCCGCGGTCCGCGCCGCCGGCAGCTTCGGCCGTCGCATGGTGCGAGCCCCGCTCGGCGAGAAACCCCCCACACGGGAGTGGAAGCCGCGCGGCACCGTGCTCATCACCGGCGGTACCGGCGGACTCGGTGCGCAGGCCGCCCGTCGGCTGGCCGGCGGGGGAGCCGAGCATCTGGTGCTGGCCGGCAGGCGCGGCGCGGACGCGCCGGGTGCGCGTGCACTGGCCGAGGAATTGCGGCTGCTCGGCGCCGAAGTCACCCTCGCCGCCTGCGATGTCGCCGACCGCGACGCGCTGGCCGCGCTACTCGCCGAATTCCCCGTGACCGCCGTGGTGCACGCGGCGGGCATCGGAACCCAGGCGCCCATCGCGGAATCGGATCTGGCCGAGTTCGCCGCGATCGCCGCCGCGAAATCGCTCGGCGCGGCCAACCTCGATGCCCTGATCGAACCCGGCTCGCTCGACGCGCTGGTGTTCTACTCCTCGAACGCGGGTGTGTGGGGCGCGTGGGGACAGGCCGCCTACGCCGCGGCCAACGCCTACCTCGACGCGATCGCACTCGATCGCCGCGCCCGCGGCGAGGTGGCGACCTCGGTCGCCTGGGGCTCCTGGCACGGCGACGGCATGGCCGACGGGGAGATGGGCGAGCGACTGGTGCGACGCGGAATACTGCGCATGGCACCGGATCTCGCGCTCACCGCGCTGCAGCAGGCGGTCGACCACGACGAGACCTTCCTCGCCGTCGCCGACATCGACTGGGAGCGATTCGTTCCCGCGTTCACCCTCGCCCGGCGCAGGCCACTGCTCGACGACCTGCCCGAAGTCCGGCGCATCCTCGACACGCCGGACCCGGTCGCCGAACCCGATACCGACGCGGCAGGCGGACTACGGCAACGGCTTTCCGCACTACCGGCGGCCGCGCGCGATCACGAACTGACCGAGCTGGTACGCACCCAGGTCGCCGCCGTGCTCGGCCACCACGGCACCGAGGCGATCGACGCCACCCGAGCCTTCCGGGACCTGGGCTTCGACTCGCTCACCGCGGTCGAACTGCGCAACCGATTGACCCGCGCGACCGGGCTGCGGCTGCCCGCAACCCTGGTGTTCGAGTACCCGACCCCCGCCGCACTCTCGGGCTACCTGCACGGTGCACTGCTCCCCGAGACGCCCGACGACTCCGAGGAAGCACGGCTGCGCCGCGTGCTCAGTTCGATTCCGGTGGAACGGTTCCGGCAGGCCGGACTGATGGAGGCACTACTGCGACTCGCGGAACCGGACACCCCCGCCGCGCCCGCGCCGGTCGAGGCGGACCGGCGAGAAGCGATCAAGACCATGGACGTGCGGGAGCTGATCCGCATGGCTCGCGACAAGGACTGAACGGTGAACACGGAATTCGAGGAAGTCGTCGACGCGCTGCGGACGTCGCTGCTGGACAACGAAACCCTGCGGCAGGAGAACAAACGCCTCACCGACGCCGCGGACGAACCCATCGCCATCATCGGAATGAGCTGCCGGCTACCCGGATCGGTGACCTCTCCGGAAGAGCTGTGGCAGCTGCTGCAGGACGGCCGCGACGCCATCGCACCCTTCCCGGCCGAACGCGGATGGGAGATCGAGGGACAGTACTCCGGCACCCTCGAAGGCGGATTCCTCAGCGACGTCGCCGAATTCGACGCCGACCTGTTCGGGATCTCACCGCGCGAGGCGCTCGCCATGGATCCCCAGCAACGGCTGCTGCTCGAAGGGGCCTGGGAGGCGCTGGAACGCGCCGGCATCGCACCCGACAGTCTGCGCGGCGACCAGGTCGGGGTGTACATCGGCGGCGCCTACTGCGGGTACCTGGATACCCTCGCCGCCGCGGAACCCGCTGGCGTCGGCGGGTTCCTGCTCACCGGCAACACCACCAGCGTCATGTCCGGGCGGATCGCCTACGCACTCGGCTTGGAGGGGCCCGCCCTCACCGTGGACACCGCCTGCTCTTCCTCGCTGATCGCAATTCACCTGGCGTGCACGGCACTGCGGCGCTCGGAATGCACGCTGGCGTTGGCCGGGGGAGTCTCGGTGATGCCGGGACCGGGCCTGTTCGTCGAATTCGCGCAGCAGGGCGGCCTGGCCGCGGACGGGCGTTGTAAACCCTTCTCCGCCGCGGCCGACGGCACCGGCTGGTCCGAGGGTGCGGGGATGCTCGTGCTGGAACGCCTTTCCGACGCGCGCCGCCACGGCCATCCGGTGCTGGCGGTGGTGCGTGGCAGCGCCGCGAACCAGGACGGTGCATCCAACGGCCTGTCCGCGCCCAATGGACTGTCGCAGCAGCGCGTGATCCGTCAGGCACTGGCTTCGGCGCGCCTGGCCGCTTCCGATATCGACGTGGTCGAATCCCACGGGACCGGAACCAGTCTCGGCGATCCGATCGAGGCCCAGGCCCTGCTCGCCACCTATGGACAGCACCGGGACCGGCCGGTCCTGCTGGGTGCGCTCAAGTCCTATATCGGTCACAGCCAGACCGCCGCCGGGGTCGCCGGCGTGATCGCCACCGTGCTGGCCCTGCAACATGGCCGCCTTGCGCGCATCCTGCATCTGGACGAGCCCTCACCGCATGTCGACTGGTCGGCGGGCGCGGTCGAACTGCTGACCGAGCCGCGCGTCTGGCCCGACACGGGCAATCCCCGCCGGGCTGCGGTGTCGTCCATGGGGATCAGCGGTACCAACGCACACGTCATCCTCGAACAGGCCCCGCCCGCTGCGGTCTCCGACACCGATACAGCCGAGGATTCGGTGTCTGGTTCGGGATATGTGGTGCCGCTGGTGATTTCGGGGCGCAGTCGCGAAGCGCTACGGGCGCAGGCCGCGCAGTTGCGGCCGCTGGTCGCGACTGGGCGCATTGTCGATCTGGCCTACTCGCTGGCGACTTCGCGTGCGGCGCTGGAGTATCGGGGCGTGATCGTGGCCGACAGCGCCGAACGATTGGCGGCGGGCCTCGACGCACTGGCGGCCGGTGAATCCGCGGTCGATCTCGTCGACGGTGTGGTCCGGCCGGGCCGGGTCGCGTTCCTGTTCTCCGGTCAGGGCGCACAGCGCGCGGGCATGGGCCGCGAACTGTATCGACTGTTCCCGGTATTCGCGGCCGCACTCGACGAGGTGTGCCGGGAATTCGACCGCTCGACCGTGACCGGCGGCTCGCTGCGGGACGTGCTCTTCGCCGACGACGGCCCTCTCGACGAAACCGCGTTCACCCAGGCGGGCCTGTTCGCCATCGAAGTGGCGGTGTTCCGGCTCGCCGAACACTGGGGTGTGACGCCGGACTTCCTGGTCGGCCACTCCATCGGTGAGATCACGGCCGCACACGTCGCGGGCGTGCTGTCACTGGCCGACGCGTGCACGCTGGTCAGCGCCCGCGGCCGGTTGATGGGTGCGCTGCCCGCGGGCGGGGTCATGGTGGCGGTGCGCGCCTCGGAGGCGGAGATACTGCCGCTGCTGATCGACGGGGTGAGCATCGCGGCGGTCAACGGACCGCAAGCGGTGGTGCTGTCCGGCGACGAGGAAGCCGTGGCGAAGATCGCCGGCGATCGGAAGGGCAAGCGGCTGACCGTCTCCCACGCATTCCACTCCGCGCGCATGGAACCGATGCTCGCGGACTTCCGGCGCGTGGCCGCAGGGCTGACCTACCAGAAACCTCGAACCCCGATCGTGTCCAACCTGACCGGCGAACTCATCGACTCCTACGACGCCGAATACTGGGTGCGGCACGTGCGCGAGCCGGTGCGCTTCCTCGACGGCATCCGGCGGCTGCACGGTCTGGGCGTGTCCACGTTCGCCGAGCTCGGGCCCGATGCCGTGCTGGCGGCAATGGGCCGCGACTGCGTGGCGTCGGCTGCCGAGGCGGCCTTCGTTCCGCTGCTGCGCCGGGATCGAGGCGAGAGTGCGGCCGTGATGACCGCGCTGGCCCAGCTGCACGTCCGCGGCGTCGGCATCGACTGGCGGCAACTGCTTTCCGGCGGCCGGCGCATCGACCTGCCGACCTATGCCTTCCAGCACCGCCGCTACTGGCCGGATGATGCTGGAACAGGCCGCATTTCGGTGCAGGCGAGCACAGCGCCCACACCGCTCGAATCACCCGACGCGCTACGCGAACGACTGGCCGAGACGGCCGAACCCGCACAGGTCATGCTCGAATTGGTGCGCGCCCACGCGGCTTTCGTCCTCGGCCACGACGGCTCGGAAGCCGTCGATCGAGACCGCGAGTTCCTGGAACTGGGCCTGAGCTCGCTCTCAGCGGTCGAATTGCGCGACCGCCTATCACAAGCCACCGGCCTCGAACTGGCCACCAGCATGGCCTTCGACCACCCCACACCCGGCGAGCTCGCCGCGCACCTGCTCGCCGCGTTCACCGGAACAGCCACCGCCACACCACAATCCGGTGGCATGCTGGGCCGGCTCTGGCAGGACGCCAACCGGGTCGGACAAGCCACCGAATTCGCCATGAGCCTGGTCGAAATCTCCAAATTCCGGCCCAAATTCGAAGACCCCTCCGAATTCGGCGGCGCACTTCGAATGACCCGCCTCGCGCAGGGCGATACCCGCCCCGGCCTGATCTGCTGCTGCACCTTCTCCCCACTGTCCGGCGCGCACGAGTACGCCCGCTTCGCGTCGATCTTCCGCGGCCACCGCGACGTACACGCACTGGTCAACCCCGGCTACGCCGCCGGTGAACTACTACCCGCGAACCTCGACGCCAGCGTGCGCCTACAAGCCGAAACTATCCTGCGCCACACCGACGGCGCACCCTTCGTACTGGTCGGACACTCCGCCGGCGGGCTCATGGCAAACCAAATCTGCCGCCGGCTCGAAGAACTGGGCGCAGGCCCGCAACGCATGGTACTGATCGACACCTACTCACCCGACAGCCCAGTAATGGCGGCATGGAGCGACGCCCTCATGCTCGGCACCCTCGAACGCGAGGGCGCCTACACACCGATGGACGACTCCCGCGTAACCGCCGGCGCCTGGTTCACCCCACTGCTCGCCAGCTGGAAACTGGCCGAAATGAACGCCCCCGTACTACTGGTCCGCGCCGGCGAACCAACCGGCCCCTGGCCCGACGGCGAAGACTGGCACACCACCTGGGACTTCCCCCACACCGTCGTCGACGCCCAGGGCAACCACTTCACCATGATGGAAGAGCACGCCGAAATCGTCGCCCGAGCCGTCGACAACTGGCTCGGCGCTTCGTGAATCCGGTTCGCTACGACCCGGCCTGCGCCGCACGCAACACGCGGCGCAGGTTCGCGATCACCGCAGCCGCCTCGGTATTCAAATAGAAATGCCCACCCGGATAGGCTTGCAACTCGAACCCGCCCGAGGTGTGCCGAGCCCAATCCTGCGCCTCATCCAACGTCACCCGCGGATCATCCACACCGATATGCGCAGAAATCGGCATCCGCAACGGTGTGCGCTCGACGTAGCGGTACGTCTCCACCGCGGTGTAATCGGCGCGCAACGCGGCGAGTACCAGCTGCCGCATTTCAGGATCGGCCAGCGCTACCGGATCAGTACCACCGAGCGCGTCCACTTCCGCGAGAATCCCTGCGTCGGTTCGAGTATGAACATTCTCCGACCGCACCCGAGACGGTGCACGCCGCCCAGAAACAATGAGCGCCACCGGCTCACAACCCTTTTCAGCCAACCGCCCCGCAACCTCGAACCCCACCAGCGCACCAAGACTGTGCCCGAAAATGGCCAACGGCCGATCCGTCCACGGCAACAACTGCTCGGCAACAGCATCCGCAAGCTCGCCCACACTCTGAAAGGGCTGCTCCAACCGCCGATCCTGCCGCCCCGGATACTGCACCGCCAACACCTCACACCCCGGCGCCAACGCCCGAGCCACCGGCAAGAAATAACTAGCCGACCCACCCGCATGCGGCAAACAAGCCAACCGAATCCCCGCCCCCGGATCAGGATTGAACCGCCGAACCCACCGCTGATTCACTTCCCCGACCGCACCCATACCGACCCAACCTCCCGACTACCAGCACACCTACCCCGCCACCGTATCAGCCCCACCCACCACCCAGAATCCCTTGCAATAGTGAACCATTCACCCCCATCCCACCCCCGACCAAATCTCCGAGACAATCCCCGACGGCGCCCACCATTTCGGTCCATCTAAAGGTAGTTCGACGGGTTTTCACCAGCCGCCATATTGACGCGCGCTGAGCCCGCGGCAGCCCGCCCGGCCGAAGCCGCCCGCCCGGCGTCCACGCCAAGGCTGAACTCTTGTCGGAACCCTCGCCACGCCATTAGGTTTTGTCTGATGCCCACATTCGAGGAGATCATCCGCCACCGCGAGCCCGACCCCACCGAGAACCCTTGGGTCAACGGGCCGCCCCCATCGGAAGCGATCACGATCGTCCCGTACGACCCACTGTGGCCGCGCCGTTTTTCGGTCTTGGCCGGCGACATCCGCGCAGCGCTCGGTGATGCGGTCCTGGATATCGAGCACGTCGGATCCACTGCCGTCGAGGGGTTGGCCGCCAAAGATGTCATCGACATCGTTCTCACTGTGGCCGACTCACGGCAGGAGAGCGTATATGTCCCCCCGCTCGAACACCTCGGTTATTACCTTACTATCCGGGAACCGTCGTTTCACGAACATCGGTGCCTGCGGCTTGCCGACCCTCGAGTGAACCTGCACGTGTTCGGTCCCCACTGTCCAGAGACCATCCGACTGCGCATGTTCCGCGACTGGCTGCGCGATCACCCCGAAGATCGCGCGCTCTACGAGGACGCCAAACGAGCCGCCATCCCCGGAGGTGGCAACGTCATGGACTACAACGCACGCAAGCAGCAGGCGATCCGCGAGATCTACGATCGGCTCTTCCGCGCCCTCGGGATGAAGTAGACAATCCCCGGAACCGACATCCCCTCTTACCGCGAGCCGCACGGTTCGAAGCGGCCACGCGGCAGGCTCGAAGATCAACGCGTCAAGATCATCTCAGCCTTGGCGACGCACGCCCACGCCGACCGCCGTCGTTGCGTGTCGGCTTCTACCAGCGCCATCGTTCGAACCATGCGGGCTCTTGCCAGACCGGAGCGTTACCTGGAATGAACTGCAGGTGATAGCTGTCGGCTTCGGCGCGATCAGGTGAGCTGTCGAGCAGTGTGACCGTGCAGACATAGGAACCATTCGGCAATTCGAACCCGTTGTCATGCCAGTTCAAGTCAAACCATAGATCGTCTGACTGGAGCCCTTTGAGCAGGTCCAGCGGTTGTGAGAGTTCTGATGCACCAGAATGGGTGCAGGAGGACGGTTCACGACATGGCGCGACGACGACACACTCCCGAGCAGATCATCCGCAAGCTGCGTGAGGGCGAGAAGCTGATCGGGGAGAAGTTCTCGATCGAGGAGGTGTGCAAGCACCTCGAGATTTCCGAGGCTTCCTGGCATCGCTGGCAAGCCCAGTACGGCGGCATGAAGTCCGACGACGCCAAACGGCTCAAGGAGCTCGAGCGTGAGAATGCGCGGCTGAAGAAGATGGTCGCCGAGCAGGCCCTCGATATCGACATGCTCAAGGAAGTGAACCGGGGAAACTTTTGAGCCCGGATCGGCGCCGCAGGGCCGTGGTGGTTCTGCAGCAACGGTTTCGGGTGTCGCAACGGCGGGCATGCCGCGTGGTCGGGCAGTCGCGGTCGGTGCAACGCCGTCGGCCGGCGGTCGCCGAGATCGAACAGGCGTTGCGGGCTCGGCTGCGGGTGATCTCGGGCAAGCATCCGCGGTGGGGTTGGCGCAAGGCGCACGCGTTGTGTCGCGGCGACGGACTTGTCACCAACCATAAACGGACGCAACGACTCTGGCGTGAGGAGGGTTTGAAGAGACCGAGCCGGGTCCGCAAGAAACGCCGCATCGGACCCGGTCGCAATCAGCGGTTGAAGGCGTCGTTCCCGGATCAGATGTGGGCGCTGGATTTTCAGGTCGATGTCACCGTCGACGGACGCCAGGTCCGGTTTCTCAACATCGTCGACGAGTTCACGCGAGAAGCCCTGGCCACCAGAGCATTCCGCTCCTGCACCGCCGATCAGCTCATCTCGGTGCTCGACGAGATCATCGCGGCGACCGGTCGAAGTCCGGCGCATATCCGCATGGACAACGGTACCGAGATGACCGCGCACGCGATGACCGACTGGTGTCGGTTCACCGGTGTCGATGCCTCGTTCATCGACCCGGGATCCCCGTGGCAGAACGGTGTCTGCGAGTCGTTCAACGGGCGTTTCCGCGACGAATTCCTGACCTGCGAGGTGTTTCATTCGCTGACCGAGGTGCAGGTTCTTGCCGAGGACTGGCGCATCGAGTACAACGGTTACCAGCCACACGGATCCCTGGGCTTCCTCAGCCCCAACGCATTCCGTGAGCAATGGTCACCGACCGAGTTCGAGCAACAGCCACAACTCGCATAACCGGTGGACCCGCCATCGGGGCCCAGTCACGTCCGCCTCGCACTGGGCGACGATCTCCAACATCTCGGAGTTGACCACAACCAGCCTGCCATCTGTCACGACGATCGGGCCTCGCGCTTGCATCTGGATCGACGCACCCGGATCCACCGGTGAGGTCGACAGATCGATAGTCCAGCTATCCTCGGCGCTTGTCGCCCAAAGCAGAAGGCTGCGCCGACTCATCTCGGAATCGAAGTGCGACAACACAGATCGCCGGTTTCGGTGGTCGTTCACCGACGGGTTGTAGGCGTTCGGATCGAGTACACCGAGCAACCCCTTGCTATCAGGCATCCTCGTGATGCGGACCGAGAATCCAGCCACATAACCTCCCCGTACTGCCGTACTCCTCGTGAAGGAAGGTAATCACGACCGGTCACACGTTCCCAAGAGCGAAGCTCCCGACGCGCACTCATCTGCCGCAACCCGCGCTGACCGAACCGGCCAGCCCAGGACCTGGAAGATCAGCTGAGACTGCCGATCCGGAGTCGGCCGGACGCACCATATCGGCTCCATTTCAGTGTCAAGTCGCGGGCGCGTTGAGATCTGAAGCGTTCTGCTTTTGCGGGATGCGCAATCGCGGATTACGGTTGGGCCGTGATCATTTCTCGTGGGAAAGGCGCCGTGCGCCGCAGCCGGTGACCCCCGGAAGGGCCACCCCAAAGCGGGGGTGTTCTCCAGGCCTTCCCCGATATCGGCACCATCATCCTCTGACTGATCTCATCGACACCTTCGAGATCAGCGCGGGTATGCAACCCGCGGCCGATATCTACGGCGCGTTCGGCCCATTTCTGCTCGACCGCGACCAGTGTGACAAAGCCGTCCAGGCTCTCGACGCCCGAGTCGCCGCCGACGAATGCCCATGTCGGGCAACACCTATCCGCCGAGCAAGCGGATCAGCGAAACCGCACTCGAGGACGTCGGCTGCGGCATACCTAGGAGCTATAGCTATATGTCCGGTTCGTTGATCGTTCGCCGCATACTCGTTGATCAGCCCTTCGCCGAGATTGGCGAGCCTTCGACGGTCGTTGTCGACGAGGAGCGTGGCCTTGTCGCCGTAGGCGGCGATCTGGGGTATCTCGGGTGGTCCGGTTGCGGGACCGCCGATGACCGGTGGCGGCAGTACCGGGTGGGAATCTATGGCGCGCAGGATCTTCGGTGCCGGTGGGTGGTGGAGTCGCAGCGGCCGGTACATTCGATGGCCTTTCACCCGATCTTGCCGATCGTGGCCGTGGGGACCGGGGCCTACGACGGGGGATACGCCTTCGAGGGCGAGTTACTGATCCTCGATCTACGGTCCGGACAGGCGACCTCGGTGCAGCGTGGGGCACGCGAGGTACTGCACGTCGAATGGGTCAGCGATCAAGCTTTGCAGGTCGTGGTGGCTCCATCCGACGAATTTCCTGACGGCCACTACGACGCCACGGCGCACTCCTATGCGTTCTCCGCGGTCCTGGAACGGCTCGACTGGAGCAATGTCGCGGGCGGTTCGGTGCAGCGTGAAGAGCTCGCCGGGCAGCGGGTCGAGTTCGAGCGCCCCGCAACAGAAGTGGCGGCCAGTCGGGGTATCGGGTTGCTTGCCGCGTTGACCGGGACGCCGTGGGAACCGCGCCGGCAAGTGTGGGATGTCCAGGAGTTGCAGGACGGGCGGGTGCTGGCCTGTGCAGAAGGCGTTCTGGCCGAATCATGGCTGCCCGACGGGCGACTGCAGTGGCGCGTCCGCGATGAGGAAGGCGGCCGACAGCTCGTGGTCCGGGTCGGTCAACTCGATGCCTGGGTCAACCTGGACCGGCGGAGATGGCATTGGGTCGGCAGGGAACGGGTCACCGAGCCACCGCTGGTCGTGCGAGTGTCGCTCGAGGACGGGACAGTGCTCGCCTCCCTACATCTGGACTCTTCGGTCACACTCACTACACGCGAGGATGGCTGGCTCGCCCTGAGATCCACGGACCTGGACCGGAGCAAGGGCTTGCTCGCGCTGATCGGCCCGGCCGGGGAAACTCCCGAGATACGCGTGCCATTCGGGGGATTCGACCTCTTCAACCATCCTTTTCCGATCCGCCACAGCAGGCAACTGCTCCTCCTCCAGGGCAAGGAGGACAAGCCATCGCAGGACAAGCGCGTCGTTGCCGTCGACCCAGCCGGTCGCTACGGTGAGTCCCCGGTGCGGGAGCTGTTCCCCCTCGAGTGGAACACCGAGCGGGCCGGGCACCTCTTCGGTGGACCCGGCATCGAGGTGGGCAGTGCGGGGAACCGGGACTTGGTACACGCCGGGGCTGTGTACGACGGTGCCGGCCTGCTGCCCGGCAACGTTTTCGTTGTCCGGCGCAGCGGCCTGAACGGAGCCGTGCGGTGGGTATTCACCGCCGACGTCCCCGTCACCGCCCTGGACGGCGACGAGAACACGGTCTACGTCGCCTTGAATTCCGGTGAGCTGGTGGCCCTATGCACCTCGGACGGGACCGTGCGATGGCGGCAGCGCCTGGCAGTCGCCGGCCAACCCGCGGTACCTCTGTCGCTCACACTCACCAGGCCAGAGCGGCTGCTGATCGGCACTGTCGACGGACGGATCCTCGACTGTTCGGTCAGCTAGGCATTCCGCAGAAATGCAGGTTCCTCGTCCGCCGAACACCCGCGTCGCTACGACGCTGTCTCCACCCACGCTGGCCGACAGTCGATCTCGCAAACGCACTAAATCGCCGCGGACCGCGCTGACCGAACCAGCCAACGCGGTGCGCCGGATGATCAACCGGCGGTGTCGATCCGAGGCCGACCGAACGCACTGATTTGCCGAGTTGGGATGTGCCCGAGATCAAAGGCTTCTGATCTCGGCGTGGCACTTACTCCGTTACTAGGTACCAGCCGGAATGGTTGTCCAGAAACTCTCGGACGTCGGACTCCGCAGCCACGCTGAGGGGCAGATCGTCTGGCCGAGGTTGCAGTGCTGTCATGATTTCAGATGACAGTGGCATATCGAGTTGCGGCAGACGATATTCTTGAATAGTGCCCCTGAGGAACAGCAGGCCGGAAATCCGACCTGCTGGGTCATGCCGATATGGTTCGCCCACGCTGCGGAGATCGCACTGGCCGAGCCACAGACGGGGGCAGTCGATGATCATGTCATCAAGCGCCGACTCCTTGCCGTTCCACCACTTGCGCGCTACCTCGTCTGAAACCGGAAGCCGCAAAGCAACGAGAACAACATCGACAACATCCACCCCGACAAAGTAGCAAGCTCCGTATTCGGATGGACGATGCAACTCCATCCGTCTTTCTATGCCGCGGACCGCGCTGGGCGAATCGGCCAGCGTGGGGCGCTGGAAGTTCAAGTGGCGGCGTCCATCCCAGACCCGCCGAGCACACGGAACTGCCGATGAGCGAAACGGTCCGGCCCATCTGCACCCGATGCACGGCCGGCTTCATCAGTAGGATCAGATGTCCATGACCATGGATCCGCCGCCAGACCTTACTGACCTCATCTGGCTGTTCGAAGCCGAGCCTCGATGGCCGCACCTCGAGGGGTTGTCGGGTCCGTACTCCGATGCGAGTTACGAAGCGGAGTTGTGGCTGTTCACAGCTGCTATATTCCGCCTGCAGCGCGGAAATACATGGGTGGAGATGGAGATCCACCCCGACCACGACCAGGTACGCCTGATTTTGGGAGTGGGCAATGACCGGCTCGCTGATCTCGAACTCGACAGTGTGCGAACGGTGGCTGTCGAGAAGTCCTCAAGTTGGGAACGGCTTCGGACCGAATTCCGCGATCACACCCTCGGCAAAACTCTTCGGCTTTAAACCAAGCCGGACATCAGCCTGCGATGGACGGCCGACGCCGAGGTGTGAGAAGCGCTGCCCACGTACGAACGTCCTGAAATGCCGCGTACCGCGCTGACCGAACCGGCCAGCAGGGCGCTGCGGAAGATCAACCGGCCGTGGCGATCCCAAGGCCGGCCGAACGTCCGCAACTGCCGATGAGAGGGACTTGCAGAAACTCGGCACGCCGCGTAGATCATCGACCATAGTGCTACGTATCACCTCTTCTATCTGCCATGGAGACCTTCGTGTCCGGTACTGATGGTTGGACTGCCAGCCCCATAAGTCTGAACAAACTGCCGAGTGGCCGCCTGGACTCCATCACTGGGGGCGGGACAGCGCCAGCCACCGAAATCGGGAAGCGGTACGAGTTATTGGTTCGAGAGCAGGTGTCGATGCGGGCAGCTCGACATCGTCGAAGATCCTTGTTACTGCACTGATCAAGATTGAGAAGGACGAGGGTAGCGGGAGCGGCCGCTTCTCATACGGCCAGAATGTGTTTGACAGGGAGGCGAAGTACGGTGCCGAGTACCTCTACGAGATCGCAGTCGGCGAAACAGCCTCGGGTCGGCCGCGCGAGACGTTGTATCCACTGAATGAATACATCGTCATCGGGACCGGAAAAACCAACGTCCGATTCTGAGGCCGCCTGATTGCCGTTCTCTGACAACGGAGTTCGGTCCGCTCACGCTGCCCTCAGCACAAGGACTGCCACAAAGGACGGCACACGCTCTTGTCGCGACCCGGGCGTTGGTCGGCCGTCCAAACTGGTTGGCCGACAGCGCTTCCTGGTGCGCGGTAATGCCGAATTGAGGATGGGTCCGAGTGAGTGCTCCGAGCTTGGAAGCCACTTTAGGGATCAGCATGTGTGGTTGGGAGATCCGTGCT
>NZ_JBIVKC010000009.1:203162-434902 GCF_044750615.1 Nocardia sp. NPDC088792 | reverse complement strand
GCGTTGACCCTGCTGATCGCGAACGGTTCCAAGCTGGACCAGGCCGCCGTCGACCTGCCCGGCATCCTCGCCGACGTGGGTAAGTTCACCCAGAACGGCGCGTACGCCAACGCGTACATCTGCAGCCTCGACGTCTCCCTGTACGGTGTCCTCTTCCCGCGCGGTCTGTTCAATCAGATCGGCGGCAATTCCCACTCGGCGGTGTGCCGGCCATGACGAAAATCAAGTCTCTCTTCAACAAGAACCGCAATCTGTGGCTCGGCGTGGTCGGCGTCGCGGTGATCGTGGTCCTGCTGCTGGGCGCCACCGCCTACAACTCGATCGGCATCGGCAAGCAGACCGTGAAGGCCGAGTTCGTACAGACCGCCGGTATCAAGACCGGTGACAAGGTGAGTGTCTCCGGGGTGCCGGTGGGCACCGTCTCGGGCGCGGAGCTCGAGGGCGACCACGTGCTGATCAGCATGAACGTCGACGGCGATGTGAAGCTCGGCCCGGATGCCAAGGCGTCCATCAAGATGGCCACGCTGCTGGGCGCGCGCTACATCGACCTGGACCCGGGTGACGGTTCCGGCCTGAAGGGCGATCGGATCCCCAAGTCCAACACCGTCGTTCCCTACAACCTGGCCGATGTGGTGCAGGAGGGCACGCCGAAGTTCGAGGAGCTCGACACCAAGAAGCTCGCGGATTCGCTGAACCTGATCAACCAGCAGATGGGCGGCAATGCCGATCTGACCGTGCAGGCGTTGAACTCGGTGGGTGCGCTCGCCAAGACCATCAACGATCGCAAGGATTCGGTGGACCAGCTGCTCAAGGATCTCGACCGGGTCACCAAGATCCTGGGCGACAACCGCAACAGCGTGCTGCTGGTGATCACCCAGGGCGAGGCCATCGCGAATCGGGTGATGGAACGCCAGAACCTGCTGAAGAGCCTGCTGGACAACATCTCCACGCTGAGTCGTCAGTTGCAGCAGATCGGTCAGGAGAACAACGACCAGTTCGGCCCGACCCTGGATCAGCTCAACACCATGGCCGCCGGCCTGCAGAAGAACAAGGACAACCTGGACCGATTCCTGTCGATCCTGCCGCCGTCGGTGCGGCAGTTCAACAATGTCTTCGGCAACGGCAACTACGGCGAGGTGGGCCTGCCGTGGCTGTTCCCGGACAACTGGCTGTGCTTCGCGCAGGTGAACGAGGGGTGCCATCAGTGAAAGCGATCGAACGAATCACGAAGCGCGCCATGATCCGTCGCATCGCACAGGCCGCCCTGATCGGCGTCGCGGCGGCGACCGTGGGCAGTTGCTCGCTGGTGCCGCTGGACGTGAAGGACGCCGCGGGACAGACCCAGCACTTCACCGCCGACTTCCAGAACATCGCCGGTATGTACGTGGGCAACCCGATCACGGTGCTCGGCCTGGAGGTCGGCAAGGTCGACAAGATCGTGCCGCACGGTGAGTACATCGAGGTCCACATGACCGTGGACAAGAGCGTCAAGATCCCGAAGAACGCGATGGCGGCGCTGATTTCGCCGTCCATCGTGACCGACCGCCACATCGAACTCACGCCGCGCTACACCGGCGGTGACACACTGCCGAACAATGCGCACCTGACCCTGCAGCAGACCAAGACCCCGGTCGAGCTGGACACGATGATCAAGACCATCGACACCTTCGCGGCCGCGCTGAAACCGCAACCGGGACAGGACGGGGTGGGTCCGCTGGCGGGCCGGGTGCTGTATCCGATGATGAACGGCAACGGCGAGAAGATGCACGATGTGCTGACCTCCCTGTCGGGTGCTCTGAAGACGGGCGTCGACAACAAGGACGCCGTCGCCAGCATCATCATCAAGCTGAACGAGCTGACCTCCATGCTGTCCGACAACGACCAGTCGGTCCGCGACTTCAGCAATAAGATCACCCAGATGATGGGGCTGCTCGCCGACCAGGCCCCCGGCCTGCAGGCCACCCTGGATCAGCTGAATGCCTTCCTGTCCAACACCTCCGGGGCCTTCGCGAAGTACCAGGACCAGCTCAACGGCACCCTCACCGGTCTCACCAACGTCACCACCCAGCTGCGCCAGAACGCGGCCGGCGTGACCGAGATCGTCGACGTGGCGCCGCTGCTCATGCAGAACCTCGACAAGTCGGTGAACCGCAACGGCAACTTCATCCGCCTGCACGCCGTCCTCGGCACCGCGCTCTCCGGCGAGATCATCAGCCAGTTCTGCGAGAAGATCCAGATGAAGTCGGACGGCTGCCGCACCGGCAAGATCGAGGACTTCGGCCCCGATTTCGGTCTGACCGCAGCCATGTTGGGACTGACGAAATGATCAACCGCATGCGCACTCGTACTCTCGCGGCCGCGGTGCTGGCGAGCGCCGTCACCGTGACCGCGTCGGGTTGCGGTATCACCGTGGAGAACCTGCCGCTGCCCAAGCCCGGCGTGGGCGGTGACACCTACACCGTGCACGCGGTCTTCGACAATGCGCTGAACCTGCCCGATCAGGCGAAGGTCAAGATCGGCGGCTCGGATGTCGGCGTGGTCACCAAGATCACGACCAAGGACTTCAAGGCCGATGTGGATCTGCAGATCCGCAAGGACATCACGCTGCCCGCCAACAGCACCGCCGAACTGCGCCAGGCCACTCCGCTCGGCGACGTCTTCGTAGCGGTGTCCAAGCCCGCGTCCGACGCCAGTACCACGATGCTGAAAAACGGTGACACGCTGACCAATACGTCGGCCGGCGCCACCGTCGAAGAGCTGCTGCTGTCCATCTCCATGCTGTTCAACGGCGGTGGCATCGCCAGCCTGTCCAAGCTCACCTCGGAACTCGATTCCATAGTGGGCGGGCGCGGCGGGCAGCTGGCCGATGTCATCACCCAGATGACCAGCGTGACAACGTCGCTCAACAACAACAGCAAGCGTGTCGACAATGTGCTGGCCGGCTTCGACGCCCTGGCCGACACCCTCGAGGCGCATCACAAGGATCTGGGCGAGGTCGCCAACAGCCTGCCCGGCATGATCGGCGCCATCGCCGAGAACAACCAGGCCATCGGCACGCTGCTCACCAAGATCTCCACCACCAGTGCGGCACTGGGCGATTACGCCAACACCACCTCCGACCAGCTGGCCGGCCTGCTCGACAATGCGAACCAGTTGATGACCGCGCTGGCGCGCACCAACAACACCCTGGGCCCGGCGCTGGACGCCTTGCACGACATCCGGCCCGCCGCGGACGCCTCCTTCAAGGGCAATGCGCTCGCGGTCTCCGCCACCGCCACCATGCTCGACATCGGTCTGCTCACCGACCCGGCCAACAGCAAGTTCCCGGATCTGCGTGACCTCAACGACTTCGGGGGCAGCCTCATTCAGGTGCTGCAGATCATTTACAGCCGCGTCAACGGGGGCCAGAAGTGAACTGGGTGAAACGGCACAAAACCCTGGTCTCGAACTCCGCACTGGTGCTGGTTCTGCTGATCGGCGCGACCTACCTGGCGGTGAGCGTCATGCGGGTGAATCCGCTGCGCCAAACCTACCGGGTCACAGTCGATCTGGATGTCTCCGGCGGCCTGCAGGCCGGCAACGACGTGACGCTGCGCGGCTACCGCGTCGGCGAAGTGCAGTCCATCAAGATCGTCAACGACGGTGGCGCCATCGCGGCCGCCGTCGACATCGACACCAAATACAAGATCCCGCAGGACACCATCGTGTCGGTGGGCGCCCTGTCCGGCGCGGGCGAGCAGTACCTGGACTTCCGGCCCAATACCGACCAGGGCCCGTACCTCGGCAACGGCGCGGTCGTGCAATTCGATCCGGCCAAGGTGAAGACGCCGACCCCGGTGTGGTCGGTGCTGGACAATTCCTCCGCGCTCATCGCGCAGATCGATCCGAACAAGTTCAGCACCATCCTGACCGAACTGGACACCGCCCTCTCCGGTGGCCCGGACCAGCTGCGTTCCCTCATCGACGCGATCAGCATCGCGACCAACGGCCTGGACAATCTGCTCCCCCAGACCACCAACCTGATCCGCAATCTGCAGACCATCGCGGGTACCACCTCGATGGCCCAGCCGGATCTGGGTACGCTGACTCGTAATTCGGGTGTGCTGTTCAAACAGTTCAACGATGCGAATGCCGAGCTGCAGAAGATCCTGGAGCAGGCACCGGGGCAGTTGCAGACCCTCGGAGCGGTGCTCGACAAGAACGCCGACCCGATCACCAGCCTCGCCACCAACTTCGCGGCCATCACCAAGGCCGCCCAGCTGCGAGTTCCGGCGCTGCAAGCGCTGTTCCCCGCACTGGTGGTGGGCACCTCGGCCATGGGCGTCCCCGCCCACGACAACGAGTTCTACACCATTGTCGACATCTGGCCGCGGCCGTTCTGCGACTACGACACCAAGATGGTGCGGCCCGACGTGGCCACCGATGCCACCTTCCCGCGGTGGGCCGGCAACTGCGTCAATCCCCCGGCGGATCAACAGATCCGGGGCTCCGCCAACGCGCCTCGCCCGGACGTGCCCAATAATGGCGCGAACGCTCCCGCGGGAGCGGACCCGAACGCGCGGACCCTTCCGCCGATCAAGTGAATCCCGCCAACTGAATACGGACTTCTGACTGAAACCGAATCGGCGCGTCCGCAGCGCGCCGGGAAAGTGTGGGGATTGAGCCGATGTCGGACGATGCCGCCCAGGAAAAGAAAATTGAAGACGAAGCCGTCGTAGCGGGGGGCACCACCGACGCTGAGCAGCCGGAGGAAAAGGGCTCAGAGGAAACGGGCGCAGAGGCAACCGTTTCCGAGCCGGAAACCACCGACGAGAAGCCGACCGAGGAGCTGAGCACCGCGCCCGTCGCTGCCGCTGCGGAAACTCCGAAGCTGGACAAGCCGGTGAAAGAGCCCAAGCCGCCAAAGGAACCGAAACCCACTCCGGAAGCCAAGTCCGTCGGCAGTTTCTTCACGACGCCCGTCATCGCCGCCTTCGCGGCCGGCGTGGTCGTGGTCGCCGTGGCGGCCGGGGGCGTGGGTTTATGGATGCACAGCAGCAACTTGCAGAAGCAGCTCGATTACCGCGATGCGGCCACCGCCGCGACCTGCAACTTCGGCAAGGCCCTCGGCACGTACGACGCCAACAGCCTGGACACCTACGTGAAGAACGTGAACGATCTGTCCACCGGCGACTGGGCGCAGACCTGGTCCGTCATGGGCGGCATCGTCAAGGACAACATGAAGGACACCAAGGTGCAGGCCCGCGTGGACGAGATCCACTGTGCCTGGGAGTCCGGCGATGACAGCAAGGCCAAGGTGCTGATGATGCTCACGCAGTCGCGCACCAGCGCCCTGGCGCCGACCCCCGATTCCATCACCATCCCCGGTGTCGTCGATATCCAGAAGATCGATGGCAAGTGGAAGGTGTCCAGCTTCGATTCGCCGGCCATGAAGGGTCTCAAGAACTCCGTGGTCCCCGGCAACGATCCCGGCGCCGCGGCGCCGAGCGACCAGCCGGCGCCGTCCGGCGCTCCCGCCCCCTCGGGCGCCCCGGCTCCCGGCCAGGCTCCGAAGCCGGGTAACTAGCCACCGCGATACGCAACCAGCTACCGCGAAACGAATGCCGCCGCCGGTGAATACACCGGCGGCGGCGTTGCATCGTGAGGGCGTCGGGCCCTAGAAGAGCGTCAGCGTGTCCGACACAGCCGCTTTCGCGGCCACGGCCTTGCGGCGCGGCGTCTGGGGTGCGGAATGTGTCGTGGCCGGAACCTTGTCGCCGGCGTGCTCGGCGGGCGGGACCATCGGGATCGGTTCGGTGCTCGGCTCCACCGGGATCGGCTCGGTAATGGGATCGAACGGCTCGGGTTCCTCGGCGCCGGAGTCGGTCGCGACCCCGGTGGCGGCGACCTGCCGGGCGGCCTGCCCGGCCAGCGTGTCGGCCTGTTCGTTGAAGTAGTTGCCGACGTGCCCCCGCACCCAGCGGAAGCGCACCGGCCCGGGCCGGCCGGCGATGGCGCGGTCGATCTGCTGGATCAGCTCGACATTCTTCACCGCGCCGCCCGAGGAGGTCTTCCAGCCATTGGTGCGCCAGCCGTTGATCCACTCGGAGGCGCATTTGATCGCGTAGAGGGAGTCGCTCTCGATGAGCATCGGTTCGGCCCCGGGATGAGCCCGGACGGCCTCCAATAGCGCGCGTAGCTCGGCGATCTGATTGGTGCCCGACGGCGCGCCACCGCTGGCGGACCCGCCGCCATGATTGACCCACGCCCAGCCGATGGCGCCACCCGGGTTACGCAGGCACGATCCGTCGGTGCTCACGATGATCATGGGACTACCCTACGCAATCCGGCCGACAAGATCCGTTCCGTGGAATTCCTCTATCTCCCTGCGTAATTGAGATTCCGTCCGTCGCACCATGGATTGTACGGCGGCAGCGAGCATTCGGGAGAGCAAGCGGCCCGTGAGCCCCTGCGGAGCCCAGTACTCGGTTTCCGAGGTGAGAACGGCTCGACCATACCCGAGCGGATCGAACCGCAGGTTCAGCACAGCAAGCGGGGAGCCGGCAGGCGCCGGCTTCCCCGTCCGGCGCCTGCGGAGTGTGTACTCGATGACCGCGTTGCGACGGTATTCGGTGATCTCACACTCGACCGTGGGATGCCAGAGCCCGACCCGGAGGGTGGTCGCGAAGACCGCCCCGGATCCGTGATCGAGGTCCCCGACCGGTTCGAAGTCGGCAACCCCGAAGGCCCAGTCCGGCACGAACTGATGGTTGTCCGTGTAGGTGAACGCGACTTCGACCGGTGCTCCGACGTCACTCGCGTACTTGAAATGGCCCATAGGCTGCTCCCTGTCCCACGGCTGCCCATAAAAGTACTACAGCAATCCTATTTATTATTGCCTATACGAGAATTAGGTCATTGGTCCAATTTGGTCGGCGATGTACTCGGCAATGGGCAATGCGGAGGTCGCCGCAGGTGACGGCGCATTCAGAAGGTGAACCGAACGCGCCGTCCGCTCGATCAGAAAATCATGAACCAGCGTCCCGTCCGGCAGCACGGCTTGCGCGCGGATGCCGGCCTCCCGTGGCAACAGATCGGCAGCCGTGAGCTCCGGGCAGTAGCGCCGGCACTCCGCGAGATAACCGCGCTTGAACATCGAATTGCGCATCTCCCGCAGGCCCGTCCGGACATTCGCCAGCGCCACCCGGTGAAAACCCGGATAGCCCAGGATCTCCCGTGCGTCCCGCAGGTTCACGCTGCCCTTGCGGTACCCCTCCCGGGCCAGCCCGAGCACGGCGTTCGGTCCCACCGTCAGCTCCCCGTCGATGGTCGGGCTCAGATGCACGCCCAGGAACGGCAATTCGGGATCCGGAATGGGATAGATGAGTGTTTTCACCAGTTCGCTGCGGTGCGCCGGCAAGCGGTAGTACTCGCCCCGGAACGGCACGATGCGCAATCCGATGTCCAGCCCGGCCAGCCGGGCCAGCCGATCGGCCTGCAGCCCCGCGCACACCACCAGCCGCGCCGCCTCCCAGCGACCGGCCGGCCCGGAAACCGTGACCGCGGCATCGGTTTCGCCGATGGCGGTGATCTCCGCGCCGAGCACGATCTCGCCCCCGGCGTCCCGTACCTCCTGCGCCAGCGCGGCGGTCACCCGCAGGTAGTCGATGATTCCGGTACCCGGCACGAACAGCGCCCCGGTCCCGGTGACCCGCGGCTCGCGCCGCCGCAGTTCCGCCGCGTCGAGCAGTTCCACCTCGACCCCATTGGCGACCGACCGCTCGTGGAGCGCCAGCATGCGCGCGTGCTCCGCGGCATCGGTGGCCACCAGCAGTTTTCCGCACACCCGGAACGGAATGTCGTGTGCGGCAGCGAATTCCTTGGTCAGCGCCGCGCCGCGCACGCACAACCGCGCCTTCAGGCTGCCGGGCGCGTAATAGATGCCCGAATGGATGACCCCGCTGTTGTGCCCGGTCTGGTGCACGCCCAGCGTGCTCGCCTTCTCCACCAGCACCAGTCGCGCACCCGGATGCCGTCGCAGAATTCGGTGCGCGGTCGCCACCCCGACGATGCCGCCGCCGATCACGCAGTAGTCGTACACACCGGAAGTCTCACACAGTGGTGGTGGCGACGTAGTGGCCCAGTCCCGGATCGGTCAGGGTCACCGTGACCACGCCGCGGGTGTTCACATCGGTCTGGAATCGGGTGACCGCGGCCGGGTCGCCGGTGATGCCGAGTTGCTCGCCCAGCGGTGTGTGCAGCAGCAGGTCGGTGAGCGTGGCGAAGACATTGGTATCGACGGTGACGCTGACCGAGTCGTGCTGCACCGGAACGACTTGTGCGCCGACGAAGGTATTGCCGAGATGTACTTGCGCGCCCACCCGCGGTTGGGTGCCGGTCGCCGAGTACGCCGTGCCCGCGACGCCGTGCTCCGTAATGAGCTGCGGGGTAGCGGTTTCGGCGATGCGGGCCGGGAAAACGGCGTTCTGGATGAAACTTTCGGCAATGGGCCCGGCCTGCACCGGCCGCGGTGCGGCACCGTCCGTGCCGAGGTCGATCGGCGGCTGGTTGGCGGCGGGCTCCGCGATGAGTTTGCCGGGCCGCAGCGCCATTTCATTGGCGATATACGATCCGGCGGCGACGGTGAGGCCGATGCTGGCCATCCCGGCGGTGACGATTGCGCCGTAGCGGAACACCTGGGCCGTGCGGCGGGTCGAGCCGTCGGCCTGTGTCGCCGAAATCTGCGACATGATGGTGCGTTCCTTTCCCTCTCCCCTGGTCCCCCTGCGCCTTTCGGCGCATCGACCCGCACCATTGAAAGTCGTACGCCCGTCCAGGTTACGGTGGCGCGCGGTAACACCCGACGCCCCTGTGACCAGGATCACGGTTCCGGGAGACCCTACACGACGAGGTTTCCCCTGTCGAAAGGGTGGGTAAATACCCGAGTAGCGACGAGCGTCATCTCGACTGCCATCGAAAACCTCCGGCCAACGGCGTCCGGTCGGCACCAGGCACGGCGCACCCACGCTGGCGCTCGTCGCGCCCTCAGTGGGAATTGGGATTCTTGCGGTGGGAATTGGGATTCTTGGCCGGAGGCCGGGATCGACGGCGGGTCAGGCGAACTGGCCCGCCGTTCGGCCGCCTCCGGGCGGACCGGCGAAAGCCTGTGCGATGCCGAGCCATTCGAGCGCCGCCGCGCCCTGTACCCGCAGTGCGAGATCATCGAGATGCCGCCGCTGCGTGACCAGCAGGCAGAAATCCAAGGCGGGGCCGGAAATTCGCTGCGCCGCGTCCTCGGGCCCCCAGCCCCACCCGCTGCCATCGGGCGCGGTCAGTTCGACGCGGAATTCCTCGGCCGGCGGTGTCAGGCCGTGGGTCAGGTACGCGAAGTTGCGGGTCCGTACCCCGATGTGCGCGATATGCCGCAGCCGCGCGGTCGGGGTGCGCGTGACACCCAGCGCATCGGCCACATCCTGTCCGTGCGCCCAGGTCTCCATGAGCCGCGCGGTCGCCATCGAAGCCGTGCTCATCGGCGGGCCGAACCACGGCAGTTTGGTCCCGGCCGGCACGCCGCGCAATGCTTCGACGAGTTCCACGCGGTCGCGCCGCCAATCGGCGAGCAGCTGATCGGCCGGCGTCTTCGACTCTTCCTCGGCGGCTTCGTCGACGAAGGTCAGGGCCCGCGGTAGTGCGGCCTGCACCAGCGCATCGAAGGCGTCGGCATCCGTCGCCGCCACTGCCGCAACCCGATCGGTCCAGGTGAGATGCCCGATCTGATGGGCGATGGTCCATCCCGCGGCGGGCGTGCCGCGTTGCCAGTCGGCCGGTTCCAGATCCGCGATCAGGCGGTCCAGGTCATCGCATTCGGCAGTGAAATCGGCGAGCAGCGCCTCGAGATCGGCCACCCGGCCAGCATCGCAGTCGCCCCGGAGAAATGCAAGCACGCGTGCTTGTATTTCGAAAGGCTCGGCCTACCAGCCGAAAAGGATCAGGTGCACGATCCCCACACCCAGACCGAGCGCGGCGCCGTGCAGATACAGCAGCCATGCATCCTGCTCCACGGACGCATAGAACATCTCCATGAACTCGCCCGGCGTCAGCTGCTTGAGCTTCCGCGCGGCGAACTCCTCGATCTTCTTCGCCTGTGTCGCGGCGAATTCCTCGTCCGCGACCAGCGTCGGCGCGAGCCCGGCCGCCGCGTCCGCCGCCCCGATGGTCAGATTGTCGAACTGCCGCCTGCCGAAGGCCGCCCGGATGACCGTGTGGGTGACGCCGAGCTGCCGATGGATCTCCTGCGCGATGAGCCGTTCCAGCAGCTGCCGGGTCTTGTCCCCGTTCGGGCCCTCGAGCAGTTCCCTGGACAGGTTGGGCAGCGTCAGCACCTGGTAGGCGAGGATGGTGGCGAGATCGGCCGCGGCCTCGGGCTGCCGCTTGGCCAGCAGCGCCTGTTTCCACAGGTACTTGTAGCGCGGCTGCGGATCGCCGGGCTCGAACACCACCTTCACCGCGATGACGTTCACGATCACGCCGATGGCCGCGGTCGCACTGAGGATCATCAGCCAGCCCGGCAGCCAGCCGACCACCGGAATGTCCTTGTGCACGTTCATATACAGCGCCAGCAGCACACCGAACGGCGCGCCCAGCAGCCCGATCTTGACCATGAATTTCAGCTCGGGCGCCGCGATGGTGGTGGTCAGGTCCTTCAGGATCTCCGGATGCTCCCGCAGATAGCGGATGACGAAGTCCTTGATGTCGATGAGCTGGTCGACATTGTCGCCGAGCTGCTCGAACGCGCGCCGGGCCAGCGTCGGCAGTTCCCGTTCCACGCGCTGGTAGAGCACATTCCGCGCGGCATTGGGCACCGCGCGCCAGATATCCGGGTTCTCGCGGTACATGATCTCGTTGACCATGGACGGCACCTGCTTGCGCCCGACCTCCGCGATGTAGTCGGCGATGCCTTCCAGATCCAGTTCGTGGATGAAGTCCCGGGGACTGCCGATGCGCATGAGCGCCTTGTCCACACAGATGCTGGCCATCTTCTCGGCGCGCGCGGGAATGAAGCCCTGGAAGCCGAGCTGTCTGCCGTCGCCGGAGAAGGTGGGCAGCACTTGGACGCGGCGCGGGAAATACGGATAGAGAATATCGAGGCCGGGGATGCGGAAACCGCGAAAACGCACCGGCCAGAACAACATCAGTACGCCGGTCCAGTTGGTGAGCCAGCCCGCGATGGCGCTGAAGATCGGGAAGCTGATCAGATCCATGACGAGTTTCGTCTGGCCGGTCAACTGCTCCCAGTCGAGGAACAGACCCGATGCCAGCGTCGTCATGGCTGTGTCCCCCTACGGCCGAGCGTGTAATGAGAAATCGGACACCCAACCCTACAGTTCAGGTGGCGTACCGCACCGGCAAGAATACTGGTCAATCGACCGGAGTCAGGTAGGAGTTCAAGCATGACAGTCGACCGCCGCGGGTTCCTCACCGGGACCGCAACGGCCGCGGGCGTCGCCGCCCTGGCGGCCGCCGCCACCGCCGCTCCCGCCCGGGCCGATCCCGCGCCCGCGGTCGGCAAGTTCCCCTTCCCCGGCTCGACCGACCTGCGCATTCTCATCACCGGCGACGCCGGCACCGGCGCCCGCCCGCAGTGGCAGGTCGCCGACGCCATGCGGGAACAGCATGCGCGCCAACCGTTCTCCTTCGCCCTCGGCCTCGGCGACAATGTCTACGAGCAGGGCCCGTGGGCCGATGACGATGCCCAGTTCAGCGCCAAGTTCGAGGAGCCCAACCACGACCTCGACTTCCCGTGGCTCATGGTGCAGGGCAATCACGACAATTCCTCGCTGCTGCCCGGCGACGGCGGCTGGCTGCTGCGCGGCGATCACGAGGTGGCCTATCACGCGCGGTCCCGCCGTTGGTTCATGCCGTCCCGCTATTACTCGGTGCGGATTCCGCAGGAGCAGCCGGTCGTCGAATTCTTCGTGCTGGACCTGAATCCCATCGCCGCCTACCTGCCGCCGCTGTTCCAGCCCTACTGGGCGCCCGACGGCCAGTTCATGACCGAACAGGCGACCTGGCTGGACGGGGCCATCGACGACTCCCCCGCGACCTGGAAGATCGCCTGCACCCACCACCCGTACCTGAACAACGGCCCGCACGGGAACGCCGGTGAATACGAGGGCCTGTCCATCGCGCCCATCAACGGCATCCATGTGAAGGACTTCTTCGAGGCGCATGTGCTGGGCCGCTGCCAGTTCCTGCTCTCCGGCCACGATCACTCGCTGCAGGTGCTGGAGCCGGACACGCCGAGCAAGGGCACCCGCCAGATCATCTCCGGCGCGGCGGCCAAGTCCGTGCACGACGAACCGGCCGCCTCCGGCAGGCACACCCCGAATACGGCGCTGTACCAGAACTACACGGACCTGGGCTTCATGATCCTGGACCTGACCCCGGCCACGGCCGACCTCGGCGTCTACACCGTCGACCTCGCGAACGGCGGCGCCACCAACGTCTTCCAGCGCCGACTGGCGTAAACCCTAGGGCTTCAGGACGATCCGGATCGGGTTGCCTTCCTTGGCTTCCAAGGCGTGCACGGCCTTGGCGGCGTCGGCCAGCGGCACGACGGCGCTGACGGAGCGGGAGAACTCGACCCGGTGCAGTCCTTGCAGTTTCACCAGCTTGGCGACGTCCTCGGGCGCCGAACCATAGTGGCCGCGCACCTGCTGCTGGAAGAAGCTGAACGCCGTACCACCGGTAATGGTGATGGGCTTGTCGGTGAGCCCGACCAGCACCAGCCGCCCGTGCGGGCCGAGGCAGACGACGGCCTGCTCACGCACCGCCGCCACGCCGGCGAAGTCGAAGGCCGCGGCGAGCCCGGTTCCGGTGGCGGCGAAGATCTTCGCCCGCAGATCCGGATCGGCCGGATCCAGCGCGAGGTCCGCGCCGAATTCGAGGGCCCGTTCCCGCGCGGCCGGCAGTGGATCGACGGCGATGATCGGCGCCGCCCCGACCAGGCGCAGCAACTGCACCCCGTGTGCGCCGAGTCCGCCGACGCCCCAGACGCCCACCGGCTCACCGGCTTTCACCTCGCCCGTGGCGGTGATGGCGCCCCACGGCGTCGATACCGCGTCCGGGATGAAGCAGGCCTGTTCGAACGGCAGGTCGTCGGGGATCGGCACCAGGGTGTCCACGCGCGCGAGCGTGTATTCGGCCCAGCCGCCGTCGTAGTCGACGCCGCGGGTGAAGGTCGCGCCATCGCGGAGTTCACCCGCCTGCAGCACCACCCGGTCGCCGACCTTCGCCTTGGTGACGCCCGGCCCGAGGGCGTGCACGGTGCCCGCCACCTCGTGCCCGAGGGTGACGACATCGCCCTTCAGGAACAGCGGGGTCAGCGTCCCGTCGATGAGGTGCACATCGGACAGGCAGACGCCCGCCGCTTCGACCTTCACCAGGACGTGGTCCGGTCCGGGCTCGGGCACCGGCACGTCGTCCAGCTCCAGGCGGCGTTCCGGTCCCAGGTGCAGTCGTGCGGCCAGCATCGTTCTCGACTCCTCGCGGTCGGTGGTTCGGGTCCTCCCCGGCGCCATGGTAGGCGGCCGCGGCGGCGATCCGACCGGTTTGCCCGCCTGCCGGGTAATCCGCGGTCTTGACCTGAACCTTCCTTCAGGTTCCAAGATGGGTGCATGAGCGAAATGACCGACACCGCAGCCCATCCGATCGCCCGTCTACTGGCCGAGCGGGGACCGGTCCCGTTCGATGCCGCCGCCGGCCGCGAACTGGCCGCTTCCCTCGCCACCGCGACCGTGGTCGGCCTCGGCGAATCCACCCGCTTCTCCCGCGAGATCGCCGCGATCCAGGAGCAGCTGTTCCGGGAATTGGTCTCCGAGCACGGCTTCCGCGTCCTCGCGCTCCAGGACAGCGCCGACGTCGCCGCCCGCCTCGACGCCTACGTGCGCGCCGGCGCCGGTACCGCCGAGGAAGCGCTGGCCACAGCCTGGCGGCCGAACCGCACCGCGCAGGTCGCGGCGGTACTCGAGTGGATCCGGGATTTCAACCGCCGCAACGAGAACGACCGGATCCGCGTCATCGCGGTCAAGCCGTTCCAGGCCACCACCGCCGACTACGACACCGTGCTGGACGCGGTGCGTGCTGTCTCGGTGGATCGGATCGCCGAGGTGGCGGCGATCTTCGACGTGATTCGCACCGCGCATGCCACCGACGAGCATGTGCAGCGCGCCCGCGGAATGTATTCGGGCGCACCGTTCGCCGAGCAGGCGCGCGCGGCGGCCGACGTGGTGAACGCCTTGCCAGTCCCCGCCGATGCCCGGGAGCGGATGGCGCTGATCGTCGGATATCACGAGAACTCCGTGGCGGGCCGGGGCAGCTTCGCCGGTGAGGCCGAGATCTGGGCGGGGTCGATCATCGACGACCATGCCCGGCACGGGCAGCGCATCGTGTATTGGGACGGCATCGCCCACGTGTCGGCGGCTCCGTTCACGCTCGGTATGGCCGCGGGCGAGGGCGCGCAGCCGACGATCGGCAGTGTGCTCCATGCCCGGTTCGGTGACGGATACGCCGCGGTGGCAATCGGTTTCGATCACGGCGATCTCGGTGTGGTGGTCGTCCCGCCCGCGGCGCCCGACTTCCTCGATCACGAGCTGAGCACGGCCGATGCGCCCGTGCACTGGGTGGATCTGCGGCCCGAGCCGGTGCGTGCGGTGACGCGGGTTCCCGCGAAGATGCGGGTGATCGCGGGTGTCTACGATCCGGCCCGGGACGAGTCCGCTTATATGACGGTCGATTCCCTGTCGGATTCCTTCGGGGTGCTGGTCCACGTCCGTTCCGCCTCGGCGGTGACTTGGCTGGCCTGATCACCTGCCGCACCGAGGAATTCGGTGAGTATCGCGGTGACCCGGGCGGACTGTTCGAGCATGGGCACATGCCCGCAGCCGTCGAGGAATTCCGCCCGATCGGGCCGTAGCCGCGCATTGAGGGTGCGGCCGGCCGGTGCGGAGAGCACCCGGTTGTCGTTACCCCAGACGGTGCAGATCGGCGGCAGCTGCGCGCGGTCGGGCCAATCGTCCAGCGCGGCAAAGGATGGCAGGTCGCGAATCATCCGCAGCAGCGCCCGCGCCGGGTAACCCGCGGACAGTGCCGTCGTATAAGGGCATTCCCGGAAGGCCCGGCGGCTGGTGAACCAGTAGCGGACGGTGCCGCGAGCCAGCCAGTACGGCGTGTGCCACCGGTCGAAGGCGCGCACCACGGCCTCGGGCACGGCGAGGTCCAGCCGGGCGGCCCGGCCGAGCCGGCCGTGCAGCACAGTCGATTCGGTGAGTGGATTCATGACGACGGCCGCCCGGATCAGCTCCGGATACCGCCGCGTCAGGTTCAGGGTGATGGCACTGCCCAGGCAATTCCCGACCAGGCTGACGCCGGTGAGCTCGTGCCGCACCAGGAACTGATGGATCAGTTCGGTGTAGCGCTCGAGCGTGTAGTCGTCCGCGGGTTTGGACGAGACGCCGTAGCCGGGCAGATCGAGTGCGAAGACGCGATATTCACCTGCCAGCGCCTGCATCTGGGGCATCCACACGAGATGTGAGGCGCCTGCGTGATGCAGCATGACCACGGGCGGGCCGCTCTCACCCCGCCGAACGTAGGCGATCCGGATTCCGTCGTACTCGAAGTCTTCCATGACTCTCCCGAGACCACGCGGCCAGTGTGACCATCTCATGGTCCGCCGGAAGCGTCGGTCCCGGAACGCTTTTCGGAATACGGCGCCGCTTCCGGGATCAGCGGCGCCCGGCTTCGGTGAGCCCGCGGTCCAGGAATCCGACCATCCAGTCGAAGCTCTCCTCGGCGTCGCCGCTCCACTGGAAGCCGTCCGACACCTGCAAGGTGGAGAAGCCGTGGAAGGTGCAGCGCAGCATCCGCAGCGCGTGCACCATATCGGCCTCGGCGATGCCGTAGCCGCGCAGCACCGCCTCCGCGGACTCGATCATTCGCGTGCTCACTTGCAGCAGTGGATCATCCGGCCCGCCGAAGGTGGCCCCGATGGTGGCCGTGTACCGGCCGGGATGCTCGACCACGTAGTGCCGCCAGGCATGGGCGAAGGCGACGAGCGCGTCGCTACCGGATTTGCCGTGCATGGCGTCGCGGGTCTGTGCGTCGAGTTCCGTGATGGCCAGCGCGGCGATGCAGTGCTGCAGGTCGGCGAGGCTCTCGATGTGCTTGTACAGCGAGGGGGTGCGTACGCCGAGCCGGGTGGCCAGCGGCCCGAGGGCCAGATTCGCGTAGCCGACGTCGTCGGCGAGCTGGGCGCCCGCCGCGACGACGTCGGCCTTGCTGAGCCCGACCCTAGGCATGGTGTTCCTTCAGGAACGGGAGGATGAGTGCGGCGGTGCGGTCGGCGGCCTCGTCGAAGGAGTAGTGACCGGTACCCTCGACCAGGCCGAGGCTGCCCAGTCCGGCGGGCAGGGCGGCGACGATGCGCTCGCCCTCGGCCTGCGGGCTCGGGAAGTCGGGGTCCTCGGTGCCCATGATGATCAGCGCGGGCCGAGTCACGTTGGGCAGCTGGGCTTCCGCGTCGGCGGGGGTGGACTTGCCGGTCTTCATGAACTCGGCGAACCGGCCCGGCTCGCGCAGCTTGGCGGCCACCTCGGCGATGTACTCGTCGTAGTCGGCCGGCTTGATCGGGTAGGCCACGTTCAGGTACTTCAGCCACTGGCCGAGGCTCTTGAAGATCATGGTGCCCATCAGCGGGATCATGCCGCGGCGGTGGCGGGCGTTGGTGAACAGTGCCGCGATATCGGTCTTCTGGGTCAGGGTGAAGGGGTTGATCTCCACGATCGCGCTCACCAGTTCGGGCGCCTGTGCCGCCGCGATGGTGGCCGAGCCGCCGGCCAGCGAGTGGCCCACGATGACCGCGGGCCCGCCCAGCTGCCGGATCAGGGCGACGAGGTCGTTGGCCACGTCGGTGCGGGTGATGGCTTCCTTACCGATGACCGACGGCCAGCCCATGCTGGATTCACCGTGTCCGCGCATATCGGCGCTCACCACGCGGTAGCCGGCGGCGGCGATGAGCGGCGCCAGGTGCCGGTAGCCCTGCCGGGTGATGCCCATTCCGTGCTGCAGTACGACCAGCGGTCCCTCGCCGATCTCGTCGTAAGCGATCCGGCCACCGTCGATGTCGATGAACTGAGTCATGGTCTTTCACTCCCTGAGTGGAGAAGCTAACTGCGATAGCTATAAAGCTAATCGCTTTAGCCAAGTGAGTCAAGAACTTTCTGTTTCCGCAGTTCGGATCGCTGCCGGCCTATGTTCGCCCCCGGCGAACACGATGGTGGAACATTCGGTATACCCCGGGGGTTGACTGGGTAACGCTCAACCTTGGAAGGGGTCGAAGACGTGACTACACCTCAGAACCTGCCGGTCCTGTTCCTGACCGATCCGGTCGTGCTCCCGGGCATGGTCGTCCCGATCGAGCTGGACGAGTCCGCACAGGCCGCCATCGATGCCGCACGTGCGGGCAAGGTCAACCAGGTTCTGGTCGCGCCGCGCCTGGACGAGGGCTACGCCACCTACGGCGTGGTGGCCACCATCGAACAGGTCGGACGCATGCGCGGCGGCGCCCCCGCCGCCGTGCTGAAGGCCGAGGAACGTGCCAAGATCGGGCACGGCGTGACCGGCCCGGGCGCGGCGCTCTGGGTCGAGGCCGAACCGGTCGAGATTCCGGCCGCCGACGGCCGCACCAAAGAGCTTGCGGCCGAATACAAGAAGCTCGTCATCTCCGTGCTGCAGCGCCGCGAGGCGTGGCAGGTGATCGACGCGGTCAACCAGATGACCGATCCCTCCGCGCTGGCGGACGCGGCCGGCTGGGCCTCGTACCTGAGCAATGAACAGAAGCGGGAGATCCTGGACAACCCGGATACCGTTGCCCGCCTGCGCAAGCTGATCGAGTGGACCACCCAGCACATCGCCGAGACCGAGATCAGCGAGAAGATCAGTGAGGACGTCCGCGAGGGCGTCGAGAAGACCCAGCGCGAATTCCTGCTGCGCCAGCAGCTCAACGCGATCCGCAAGGAGCTGGGCGAGGACGAGCCGGACGGTGCGGACGACTACCGCGCCCGCGTCGAGGCCGCCGACCTGCCGGACCACATCCGCGAGGCCGCGCTGCGCGAGGTCGGGCGGCTGGAGCGGTCCAGCGATCAGAGCCCGGAATCGGGCTGGATCCGCACCTGGCTGGACACCGTGCTGGAACTGCCGTGGAGCGTGAAAACCACGGACTCCACCGATGTTTCGGCCGCGCGTGCGGTGCTGGACGCCGATCACCACGGCCTGGACGAGGTCAAGGACCGCATGGTCGAGTACCTGGCTGTCCGTTCCCGCCGGGCCGCACGCGGCCTGGAGGTGGTGGGCGGACGTGGCTCCGGCGCGGTGCTGGTGCTGGTCGGACCGCCCGGTGTGGGTAAGACCTCGCTGGGCGAGTCGGTGGCACGGGCCCTGGGCCGCAAGTTCGTTCGCGTCGCCCTGGGCGGCGTGCGCGACGAGGCGGAGATCCGCGGTCACCGGCGCACCTACGTCGGCGCGCTGCCCGGCCGCATCGTCCGCGCCATGAAGGAGTCGGGTTCGATGAATCCCGTTGTCCTGCTGGACGAGATCGACAAGGTCGGCTCCGACTTCCGCGGTGATCCCGCGGCGGCGTTGCTGGAGGTCCTGGACCCTGCGCAGAACCACACCTTCCGCGACCACTACCTGGACCTGGATCTGGACCTGTCCGATGTGCTGTTCATCGCGACCGCGAATGTCATGGACACCATCCCGGGCCCGCTGCTGGACCGCATGGAACTGATCACCGTGGACGGCTACACCGAGGCCGACAAGGTGGCCATCGCCCGCGACTTCCTGATCCCGCGGCAGTTGGAGCGCAATGCCCTGACCGCCGAGGAGGTCTCGATCACGGACGAGGCGCTGCGCGAGGTCGCCGCGAACTACACCCGGGAAGCCGGTGTGCGGCAGATGGAGCGGCTGATCGCCAAGGCGCTGCGCAAGGCGGCCACCAAGCTGTCGGAGACGGCGGATCTGGCCGAGGCCGAAACCTTGATCGCCAAGGGTGAATTCGTCCCGGAGAGTCTGGGTTACGACAAGGAACTCGGCTACGAGGCCGAATCCGGTGTCGTCGCAGCGAGTTCCGGCAAGCTGGTGATCGGGCTGGGTGACCTGAAGGAATTCCTGGGTCGTCCGCGCTTCACCCCGGACGGGGTGGAACGGACCGCGGTGCCCGGCGTGGCAACGGGTCTGGCAGTGACCGGCGCCGGCGGCGATGTCCTCTACATCGAGGCCAACGGCGCCGAAGGTGATCGTTCACTGACCCTGACCGGTCAGCTGGGCGACGTCATGAAGGAATCGGCGCAGATCGCCCTGACCTACGTCCGCTCCCACCTCGAGGAGATCGGCATCGAGCCGAAGGTGCTGGATCGCAATATCCACATCCACTTCCCGGCGGGCGCGGTCCCGAAGGACGGTCCGTCGGCGGGCGTCACCATGGTCACCGCCCTGGTGTCGCTGGCCCTGGGCCGGCAGGTCCGCGCGGATGTCGGCATGACCGGTGAGGTCACGCTGAACGGCCGGGTGCTGCCCATCGGCGGCGTGAAGCAGAAGCTGCTCGCCGCCCAGCGGGCCGGCCTGAAGACCGTGTTCATCCCGGCGCGCAACGAGCCGGATCTGGACGAGGTCCCGGCCGAGGTGCTGGCCGCCCTGGATGTCCGTCCCGTCGCCGACGTGGCCGAGATCCTGGCCTACGCCATCGAGCCGGTCGCCGAACCGGCCTACGACGGGCGGGCGCTGAGCGCCACCGCTTGAGATGGGCGAGGTAAGGGGGTTCGGGGGCTTAGCCCCCGGACCCCTTTTTGCCGTGTAAATCGGCATTTCGCGCACTACCCTCGGTAGGGATCCAACGGGGATCACATGGAGGGGCGAACATCATGCAACCCAACCAGCCGAGTCCGCAGCCGCAGCAGCTCGACCAGGTCGCGGGCGAGCGACTCTCGCACGCGGACCGGATCTTCACGTCCGATCTGTCGGTCAACGAATTCGCGCTGCTGCACGGTGCGGGCTTCGAGCCGATCGACCTGGTGATGGGCGTATCCGTCTATCACGTCGGTTTCCAGTTCACCGGTATCCGCCAGCAGCAGGAACTCCCGGTCCTCACCGAGGCCACCTACCGCGCCCGCTGGAATGCCATGTCCCGCATGCAGGCCGAGGCCGATGCCCTGCACGCGGACGGTGTGGTCGGCGTCCGCCTGGAGTGGCGGCAGCACGGCGATTCGGCGGAGCATCTGGAGTTCATCGCGGTCGGCACCGCGGTCCGCTTCGAGAAGTCCCCGGGCAGTTACCGCCGCCCGACCGGCCAGGCGTTCACCAGTCATCTCTCCGGCCAGGATCTGGTGACCCTGCTGCGCACCGGTTATGCCCCGATCGCCTTCGTGATGGGCAACTGTGTCTTCCACGTGGCGGTGCAGGGCTTCCGGCAGATGCTCAGCCAGATGGGCCGCAATATGGAGATGCCGCAGTGGACCCAGGGCAACTATCAGGCCCGGGAACTGGCCATGTCCCGCATGCAGGCGGAGGCGGAACGCGATGGCGGCCAGGGCGTTACCGGCGTGAACTTCGAGATCGCCAACTACGCCTGGGGTTTCCACACGGTGGAGTTCTATGCCTCCGGCACCGCCATCCGCCGTATCGGCGAGGGCGACCCGATCCATCCGCAGTTCACTCTCGGAATGAACTCGTGACCGATTTCGATACCGAGGCCGCCACGCGCGCCATCACGTCGGCGCTCTCGGGTCCGGGCGGCCTCGGCCTGGTCTTCACGGTGTTCGCGGGTGTGCCGGGTGTGACGCGAACCCCGGCCCGCCGCGGCATGTTCCGTTCGGAGCCGGAGCGCGTGCAGATCGGTTCGTGGCGTTACGAGGTCACCGGCGAGAATCGGATTCGTGCGGGGCATGTGGTCGGTGGCATCGTGCTGGCCGAGGAGCTGTTGCCGGCCGCCGGTATCGCGCCGCATATCGCGCGCTCGCTGGCCGAGATCGTTTCGTCCTACGGTCCGGCAGCGCTGCCGCATCTGACCGCCGCGCTGGAAGTGCTCGCGGGTTGATTTCCGTCAACTCGCAGCAAATGTTGTTGTTTCACATGAAACGAAACCTGCAGGTACCGAATCGATCTCGTAGTCTGCTTACGTGATCACCGTTGTGACCTGGAATGTCCTGCACCGCATCCATGCCGACAATTGGGCGAGCGAGATAGCGGACCGCTGGCCCGGCGAATCCGATCGGATCGCCGCGGTCACCGCCCGGGTCAAGAAGCGTCCGGAGCGGATAATCGCCCTGCAGGAGGTGAGCGGTGACCAGCTGGCAAGCCTCCGGCAATCGCTGCCGGACCGGGTTTTCCACGTCCTCGACTATCCGCGCATCCCGCGTCCCCGCCGGCTCGCCGATCCGCTCGCGGATCGCAGCGAAAGCCTGGTGCTGATCGCCGACGCCGGTGCCCGGCTGCTCACCGCCGAGCCGTTCGCCACGGATCCCGGCAAGGGCCTACTGGCGGTGGAGGCGGACGGCATCACGGTCATCGCCACCCACGTGACGGGCGATATGCGCCGGGGCCCGCAGCTGGCCCGGCTGGCCGAGGTCGCCGCCGCGGGCCCGTCGATTCTGCTCGGCGACTTCAATGTCGATCGGGCGGTCCTCGCCGATGCGCTGGGCCCGGAATTCATCGTCTCGGCCCACCCGTACGGTTCGGTGCCGACTCGCCCTCGGACGGCGGGCGCCAAGTCCCAGTTCATCGATCATGTTGTCGCGCACGGGGTGCCCGTGCGCGACCTTCAGGTCGAGGATGTGGCCGGCGAATCCGACCACAACCTCGTGACCGCACTCGTGGGCTAGAACTCTCCCGCCACGCCGAGCACCGTACGCCCGGAATGGTTTCCGTCCAGTATGGAACGCAGCACCGCCTCGGCCTCGGTGATCGGCGCGTAGTTCTCCAGCAGCGAGAGATGCTGCGGCTTCAGGTCTTTCGCGAGCCGCGCCCACAGTTCCCGCCGCGGCGCGATCGGGAACTGCACCGAGTCCACGCCGAGCAGCGACACCCCGCGCAGGATGAAGGGCAGCACCGTGGTGGGCAGGTCCGGCCCGCCGGTGAGGCCGCTGACCGCCACCGCGCCACCGTATTTCACGGTGCTGAGGATGTGCGCGAGGGATTTGCCGCCGACGCTGTCGACCACTCCCGCCCACTGCGCCTTGCCGAGCGGCCGCACCTTCTCCTCGCCGGGCAGCCGCCCGATGACCGAGTTCGCGCCCAGCGCCGACAGCAGTTCACCGGCGCCCAGCTTGCCGGTCGAGGCGACGACCTCGAATCCCAAGCCCGCCAGGATATCCACCGCCACACTGCCCACCCCGCCGGTCGCGCCGGTGACCAGCACCGGACCGTCCGCGGGCGTGAGCCCGTGGTCCAGCAGCGCCTGCACGCTCATGGCCGCGGTGAATCCGGCGGTGCCCAGCGTCGCGGCCTCGCGCGGGGTGAGCCCGTCCAGCCGCACCACCCATTTCGCGGGGACGCGCGCGTATTCGGCGTAGCCGCCGTGCTGCGCCACGCCGATGTCGTAGCCGTGCGCGACCACCAGATCGCCGGGGGCGAATTCCGGATCGGTGGAGGCGGTCACCTCACCGGCGAGGTCGATGCCGGGGATGATCGGGTAGTTGCGCACCACCCCGCCGCCGGGTGTGATGGCGAGTCCGTCCTTGTAGTTGGCGCTCGAGTAGTGCACCTTGATCGTCACCTCGCCGGGAGCGAGGAAATCATCGGTGATCCGCTCGTGCACGAGTGTGATACCGCTATCGGTTTCGTGTGCCACCATCGCCTGGAACTCCATGGACCGAGCATAGGGCTCCCGATGCTGGTCAGGGCGGTCTTGCCGCTGGAATCGGTGGCATTACCTTTCGGGTAATGGCTTTCGTTCATCGGGCGCGGCAATCTTGTTCTCGCAAGCGAGAATCGAAGGAGCGCAGCAGATATGCCGACCTACCAGAGCCCGTCCGACGGAACCACCCTCGCCTACCAGGATTACGGCACCGGTACGCCGATCGTCTTCGTGGCGGGCTGGTCCCTCTACAGCGATATGTGGGAATACCAGCTGCACTACTTCCTGGAGCAGGGCTACCGCTGCATCCTCCCGGATCGCCGCGGCCACGGCCGCTCGGATATCCCGTCCGGCGGTTACGACATCGATACCCGCGCCGACGATCTGGCCGCTCTCATCGAACTGCTGGATCTGCGTGATGTCACGCTGGTCGCGCATTCGACCGGCGGCGGCGAGGTGGTCCGCTACCTGAACCGCCACGGCTCCGACCGGATCACCCGCACCGCGCTGCTGGCGCCCGCGATTCCGTTCATGTTGCAGACCGAGGACAACCCGGTCGGCGTCCCGCCGGCCCTGGCCGAGGAGTCGCTGCGCCAGCTGCGCACCGACCGGGCCAAGTGGTTCGCCGATCGCGCACAGGGTTACTTCGCCACGCATCTGCGGCCGGGCACCTCGCAGGCCATGATCGACGAGGAGATGAAGCGCTGCCTGTCGACCGCGCCGTATGTCGCGCTGACCGTCCAGCGCGAAGCCCTCATGACCGACTACCGCGCCGACGTTGCCGCCCTGACGATTCCGACCCTGATCCTGCACGGCCTGGTCGATCAGTCCATCCCGATCGAACTCAGCAGCCACCAAGCCGTGAAGCTGGCGCCGCACGCCGTGCTGAAGGAGTACTGGGACGCCGGGCACGGCCTCTACCTGACCCATCAGGACGAGGTGAACAGCGAGATCCACACGTTCATCAAGGGTTGATGTTCATCGCGGGATACACCGTGCACGGGGCCGGTCCGAGATTCTCGGACCGGCCCCGAAACGCGTCGGTCGAATTGTGCTGTCGTCAGGCGAATTTCGGCGCCCGCTTGCCGATGAACGCGGCAATGCCCTCCGCGCCGTCCGCGGACTCGGCGCCCTGGGTGATGAAGGCCGCCTCGGTGGCCAGCTGCTCCTCCAGCGTGTGCTGGCCGGAGACCAGCAGCAGCTTCTTCACGTGGGCGTTGGATTCCTTGGGCCCCTGCGCGAACTGCTGCGCCAATTCCTCGACGGCGTCGGCGAGTTCGACATCCCGCACCACCTGGTGCAACAGTCCCCACTCCAATGCCTCTGCCGCACTGAGGGTCCGGTTGGTGAGCATGAGTTCCTGGGTCTTGCGCAGGCCGATGATCCGCGGCAGGTAGTACGACGCGCCGCCGTCCGGGCTGAGCCCGATCTTGGTGTACGCCATGGTGAACTTGGCCGATTCGGCCGCTACTACCAGGTCGCCCGCTACCGCGAGGCTGAACCCCGCACCCGCCGCGACCCCGTTCACACCCACGATGAGCAGCGCATCCATCCGGGCCAGCGCGGATACCGCGTGGTGCAGGGTGGCGGCGAGCTTCTCGATGAACTGACCCGTATTGCCGCTCTCGGACATGGCTCGCACATCGCCGCCCGCCGAGAAGAAGCGCCCGGCTCCGGTCAGCACCACGACCTTGATGGCCGGATCGTCCGAACAGTACGTCGCGGCTCGCGCGAGTTCGTCCGCCAGCGCCTGATCGATCCCATTGGCGGCATCCGGCCGATTCAGGGTGATGCGCGCGATCGGACCATCGTGCTCGAACAGGATGTTCTGGTAGTTGCTCATGAATGGGCGCCTTCCGTCCGGGTTCCTGCTCACAGCATGGCGTATTCCACCCTCACCCCGAGCAGCCGGATGGGCCGATCGAGTTCGAAACGGTGCAGGATCTCGAGCGCAGACTGCACGATCTCGTCCACATCGGTGCTCGGCGCCGGTAGTTTGTGCTGTTTTGTACGGGTGAAAAAGGTTTTTGTCCGCACGGTCACGCCGACGCGCCCGATACTGTGGCCGCTCGCGATGGTCTCCTCGGCCACCTGAGCCGCCAGGCGGGTGATCGCGGCATCGAATTCCTCGCGGGTGGTGAGGTCGGCCGGGAAGGTCTCGGAGCGGCTGTGCCCCACGGGTTCTCGCGGCTCGGCGATATCGGTGTCGCCCAGCCCGTGCCCGAGTACCCACAGGTAAGGGCCGGTATTCGGTCCGAATTCCGTCGCGAGTTCGTGCCGGTCGGCGGCGGCCAAGTCGGCGACGGTCTCGATCCCCAGGCCGCTCAGCCGTTTCGCGATGCGAGCGCCGATCCCCCAGAGCGCGCTGGTGGGCCGGTGCGCCATGAGCTCGGTCCAGTTCTCCCCGGTCAGCCGGAAGATCCCGGTCCCGGTCTCGTCCGCGTCCACCGCGGCCGGTGCGTTGTCCCCGGTTTTCCCGACGGCCTTGGCGAATCCGGTGGCCAGTTTGGCGCGAGTCTTGTTGTCCCCGATACCGACCGCGCAGGTCAGGCCCAGGTCCGCAATGGCGGCGCGGATCTCTCGCGCGAGTTCCTCGGGATCATCGGTATCGGCGGCGAGGAAGGCCTCGTCGAAGCCCAGCACCTCGACCCGCCCCGGAAAGGTGCGCAGCAACGCCATGATCTCCTCGGAGGCCTCGGCGTAGGTGGCCGGATCCTGCGCCAGGAACACGCCCTCCGGGCAGATGCGGGCCGCGGTGCGCAGCGGCATGCCCGCACGCACGCCGAAGGCCCGCGCCGGATAGGACGCGCAGGACACCACCTTGCGGGGTTCGGCGGGATCCCCGTTCCCGCCCACGATGACGGGCTGTCCGCGCAGTTCCGGATGCCGCCGGAATTCGACCGCGGCCTGGAATTGGTCGAGGTCGATGTGCAACAGCCATCGCGCCACCCCTCCGTCATACCGCATGGTCTGCGGAAATGTCGGAATTCGGGCTGGTGCCCGGGCCCCGGAACAGCTCGCTCAGCGCGAGCGGCGGAACCAATTGAGCGGTGAGCGGTACGCGTAGCGCGCTTTCACCGTTCCGGTCTCCACCCGGCCGGCCACCCGGATCACCGGTGCGCCCGGAAAGCGCGGCAGCCGGACCTTGTTCGTGACGGTGCCCGTGCCGTGTTCGACGCCCTCGACATCGACCCGCCAGCCGCGCGGCACCACCAGCACGATGGCCCCGACGTCCGCGTTCACCCGTACGTCGATCTCCCGGCGGGAGCAGTAGGCCTGCGTGAAGTCGATCACCAATTTGCCGGTGAGGCATTCGGCGACAACCTGTTTCGGTACCGTCCAGTCGGCGTCGGTGCGCCGCGTGCCGCTGGCACAACGGATCTCCAGCGGCGGTTCCACGGCCGCGGGCCGACTTCGCCGGGCACCGAACATCCGCTCGATATCGTCGATCCGGATGGGCGCGGGGCGCTGCTCCTTGGTACGGGTCACCGAAACTCCTCCCCCGGCAAAGTGAAACGATCATGTAAAGAATGCCTGGGAGCTCGAATTATGCCCGACAGCAGGGTGTTTGGGACTGCCCGTCTCTAACGGATCGATCACAGCTCGGCACACCCCGGATCACGGTCAGCGCTTTCCGAGGAAGACGGTCGTCACGCCCAGCATGTAGATGTCGTCGCGCTTTTCCACGTAGGTATCGGCGGATTCGTCCAGGAGTGTGTCCAGGGTGGTGCGATCCTCCTCGTCGAGGAAGTCGCTGCCGCGTTCCCGCAGGAAGCCGAGCCAGGACGAAACACTTTCCCGCACTGCGGGAATGGCGGGGGCGGGGTGATCGGTCAGCACGCTGAACGAGGTCACCTCGGTGAGCTCGGCCTTGGACAGTGCGGTGTTCCAGCCGTAGGGCATGGGGACGGTGTCCGCGATATCGGCCCGCATCCGGACGAAGGCCTCATCGCGCCGCGCCAGCAGCCGGTCCTGCAAGCCGGGCCGCCCGATGCCGAGATCCCAAGGGAGGCAACGGGTCGGCAATCCGCCCTCGGCAAGCGCCAATCGCCCGCCGGTGCGCAGCAGTCGTGCCAACCGGTCGGTGCCTGCCTGCTGATCGGGCAGATGATGCACGGATCGGGAAGCCCACACCAGATCGGCTTCCGGTACCGCCGAAACCAATTCATCGGAACCGGCGTCCGCGTGGACGATCTCGACCGCGACGGATGCGTCCCCCGCGAGCGCGGCGAGGGTGGTTTCCCTCGCCACCTCGAGCAGCCCCGGCACCGCATCCACGATCACCACTCGCCCGCCGCCGCGGGTGGCCAGCTCGCGCGCGAAGGCCGCGCTCTGCCCGCCGGCGCCCGCACCGATATCGACCACCGTCGGCTGCGCACCGTCCAGCAGCCCGATCAGTCGCCGCGCGATCTCCGCCTGTGCGGCGGCGCTCATGGCGTCGTCTCGGCGCAGGGTCGCGATCTGGGTGGTCCAGTCGATCCCGTCCTGGGTGTGGCCATGGTGATGGCCCTGGTTGCCCTGCGCGTGCGTGTGCTCGTGAGTGTGTGCGCCCATGGTCCCGACGCTATCGGGCCATGGGCGCACACACCCAGAACTTTTGCTGTTCCGGCAAATTTGCTGCTGATCGGGCCGCGCCCCGATCAGGCCGCGGCGGGTTCGCTCGCATCGGCGAACTGGGTGCGGTACAGCTCGGTGTACCGGCCCTCCTGGGCCAGCAGTTCGGCGTGACTGCCGCGTTCCACGATGCGGCCGTGCTCGAGCACCAGGATCTGATCCGCATTGCGGATGGTGGACAGCCGGTGCGCGATGACCAGCGCGGTGCGGCCTTCCAGGGCCTCGGCCAATGCTTCCTGCACGGCCGCCTCCGAAGTGGAGTCGAGCGAGGCGGTCGCCTCGTCCAGGATCACCACGCGCGGCTGCTTCAGGAGCAGGCGGGCAATGGTGAGCCGCTGCCGTTCCCCACCGGAGAGCCGGTAGCCGCGCTCGCCGACCACGGTGTCCAAGCCGTCCGGCAGCGAGGCGATGAGGTCGCCCAGCCGGGCCCGGCGCAGGGCATCCCAGAGTTCATCCTCGGTGGCTTCGGGCCTGGCCAGCAGCAGATTGCCGCGAATGCTGTCGTGGAACAGGTGCCCGTCCTGGGTGACGAGACCGATGGTGTCCTGGATCGAACGGCCCTGCAACTGCCGCACATCCTTACCGCCCAGCAGCACCGCGCCGGAGTCCACGTCGTAGAGCCGCGAAACCAGCTGGGCGATGGTCGATTTGCCCGCACCGGAGGAGCCGACCAGCGCCACCAGCTGCCCGGGCTCGGCGCGCAGCGAAACCTGGTGCAGCACTTCCTCACCGCCGCGGGTGTCCAGGGTGGCCACATCCTCGAGCGAGGCCAGCGACACCTTGTCCGCCGACGGGTAGCCGAAGCTGACCGCGTCCAGTTCCACCGTGATCGGGCCCTCCGGCACCTCGACGGCATCCGGGGCGTCCTGGATGAGCGGCGTCAGGTCCAGCACCTCGAAGACCCGCTCGAAGCTCACCAGCGCCGACATCACGTCCACTCGGGCGCTGGCCAGCGCGGTGAGCGGCGAGTACAGCCGGGTCAGCAGCAGCGAAAGCGCCACCACCGCACCGGGTTCCAGCTGTCCCTTCAGCGCCAGGTAGCCGCCCAGCCCGTACACCAGCGCCAGCGCCAGCGCCGACACCAGCGTGAGCGCGGTGACGAACACGGTCTGCAGCATGGCGCCGCGCACCCCGATATCGCGCACCCGCCCGGCCCGCAGCGAGAACTCCGTGGACTCCTGCTGCGGACGCCCGAACAGTTTCACCAGGGTGGCGCCGGGCGCGGAGAACCGCTCGGTCATCTGGGTGCTCATGGCCGCATTGAGTCCCGCGGCCTCCCGCTGGATTCCGGCGATCCGCGTGCCCATGCGCCGCGCCGGCAGCATGAACACCGGCAGCAGCACCAGCGTCAGCAACGTGATCTGCCAGGACAGTTGCAGCATGACCACCAGGGTGAGGGCCAGCGTCACCACATTGGTGACCACGCCGGACAGGGTGGTGCTGAAGGCCCGCTGCGCCCCGATGACGTCATTGTTCAACCGGCTCACCAGTGCGCCGGTCCGGGTACGCGTGAAGAAGGCGATGGGCATCTTCTGCACGTGGTCGAAGACCGCGGTGCGCAGATCGAAGATGAGCCCCTCACCGATGCGGGAGGACAGCCACCGGATGACCAGTCCCAGCGCCGCGTCCAACAGCGCCACCCCCGCGATGATCACCGCCAGCACCACCACCGTGCGCGGCGCGGCGCGGCCCACGATGTCGTCCACCACCCGCCCGGCCAGCACCGGCGTGGCCACCGCCAGCAGCGCCGACCCGACGCTGAACACCAGGAAGGTCACCAGCCGCCGATGATGCGGGCGCGCGAAGGCCAGAATCCGCCGTGCCGTGGCCAGCCGCAGTGGCCGTTGTTCGGTGGGCGCGTTCATCTGCCGATACAGCTGATTCCACGCCACGGATTCCATACTCATCCCGCTGCTCCTCACCCTGGGAGTTCCATCGAACCCCGCACCACCGACACTAAGACCTCAACAAAGGTTGAGAGCAAGTCCTGCCGCGCAGGTCGGGAGTTCGCGCAGCGCGAACATGCCGCGCGCCGGATCCCTAGGCTGGCGGTGTGACGGGAGCACTGCAGCGGGCGCTGGACGGCCGGATCGCGGGCGAGGTCGACGCCTCGGACCGGCGGCGTGCCGAGTATTCCTCGGATGCCTCGAACTATCGGGTGTTGCCGGCCGCCGTGGTCTTTCCGCGCACGGACGGCGATGTGGCCGAGACGCTCGCCTTCGCGCGGGCCGAGGGGCTGCCGATCACCGCGCGTGGTGGCGGCACCTCGGTCGCGGGGAACGCCGTCGGGCCCGGACTGGTGCTCGACTTCAGCAGGCATATGAATGCCATTCACGAGGTCGATCCCGAACTACGCACCGCGCGTGTGCAACCCGGCGTGGTGTTGTCGGCGCTGCAGCGTGCGGGCGCGCCGCACGGCCTGCGGTTCGGTCCCGATCCCTCGACACAGAACCGGTGCACGCTGGGCGGGATGATCGGCAACAATGCCTGCGGGCCGCGCGCGGTCGCCTGGGGCCGCACCTCGGATACGGTGCGGGAGTTGCGAATTCTGGACGGAACCGGCGCGGAACGCACCCTCGCCGCGGACCCGGCGGCGGTGCCGGGCCTCGCCGAGTTCACGCGCGCGAACCTCGCGGTCATCCGTACCGAGCTCGGCCGTTTCGAACGGCAGGCGTCCGGATACAGCCTGGAGCATCTGCTGCCCGAACGCGGTTCGGCGGTGGCCAAGGCGTTCGTCGGTACCGAGGGCACCTGCGGCCTGCTGCTCGCGGCGACGGTGGACCTGGTTCCGGTCCCGGCCGCGACGGTCCTGGTGGTGCTCGGCTATCCCGATATGCCCACGGCCGCCGACGATATCGCCGCGATCATGGCCGTCCGGCCCATCGCGGTCGAGGGTATGGACGCCCGTCTGGTCGATGTCGTGCGCAAACATCGCGGCCGGGTGCCCGAGCTGCCCGCCGGCGGCGGCTGGCTGCTCGTCGAGCTCGAGGGCGAGACACCCGGAGAGGCTGTGGAAACCGCCGCGCTGCTGCGCACTACCGCGCATGCCGTGGCGACCCGCTTGGTCACGGATCGCGCGGAGGCGCAGGCCCTGTGGGGCATTCGCGCCGACGGCGCGGGCCTGGCCGGCCGCACCCCGGACGGTCGTCCGGCCTGGCCCGGTTGGGAGGACGCCGCCGTGCCGCCCGATCAACTGGGCGCGTATCTGCGCGAATTCGAGCAGCTCACCCGCGAGCACGGCGTGGACGGCCTGCTCTACGGCCATTTCGGTGACGGCTGTATCCATGTGCGCCTGGATCTGCCGATAGCCGATGCGCCGCAACGCTTCCGGGCCTTCCTGGAGGACGCGGCGCGGCAGGTGGTGAAGTTCGGCGGCTCGCTCTCCGGTGAACACGGCGACGGCCGCGCCCGTTCGGAACTGCTGCGCCACATGTACTCCGAAGCGGCCCTGGCCGCGTTCGCCGGCTTCAAATCCCTCTTCGATCCGGACGATGTGCTGAACCCGGGCATCCTGGTGCACCCGCGCCCCCTCGACGCGGACCTGCGCCTGGCCGGTCTGCGGCCCCTCCCGACAGTGGGCGGTTTCGCCTTTCCCGACGACGGGGATCTCGGTGCGGCCGTGCACCGTTGTGTGGGTGTCGGCAAGTGCCGCGCCGACAACCACGCCTCCGGCGGTTTCATGTGCCCGTCCTATCAGGCCACCGCCGATGAGAAGGACAGCACCCGTGGCCGCGCCCGCGTCCTGCAGGAGGTGGTGCGCGGCGCCCTGGACTGGCGTTCGGACGCGGTCGCGGAGTCCCTGGACCTGTGCCTGTCCTGCAAGGCATGTCATTCCGACTGCCCGGCCGGCGTGGATATGGCGACCTACAAGTCCGAGACCCTGTATCGCCGCTACCGGGGCCGCTTCCGCCCGGTGGATCATTACGCCCTGGGCCGGCTACCGCAGTGGCTGGCGGCCGCGACCCGGGCTCCGCGCCTGGCCAATGCCTTGTCCGGGGTCGGTGTGCTGCGGCGTACCGGTCTGCGTGCGGCGGGCATCGATCCGCGCCGCCCGGTTCCGGTGCTGGCGGACAGGAGTTTCCGGCGCGGCTGGCGGCAACGGGACAATGAATCGGAAGTGATGCTGTGGATCGACAGTTTCACCGATGCGTTCGACCCGGAGATCGCTTGGGCCGCAGTGCGTCTGCTGCAGGGGCTGGGCCTGACCGTCCGCATTCCGGAGCGCCGGGTCTGCTGTGGTCTGACCTGGATCAGTACCGGTCAGTTGGACGGTGCCCGGAAAAGGCTGCGCGCCACCGTTGATGCGCTGGACGAACACGTCCGCGCGGGTGGTGTGGTGGTGGGTCTGGAACCGTCCTGCACGGCCGCCCTGCGCGAGGATCTGCCGCGCCTGCTGCCGGAGGATCCGCGCGCCGTGACGGTGGCGGGTGCGGTGCGCACCCTGTCCGAGTTCCTGGAATCGCGGCCCGGCTGGGCGCCGCCCGATCGCAGCGGGCACACCGTGCTGGTACAGCCGCACTGTCATCAACACGCCGCGCTGGGCTTCGCGGCGGACCGCCGAATTATCGAGCGCACCGGTGCTTCGGTGATCGAAATCACTGGATGCTGTGGACTTGCCGGTAATTTCGGAATGCAACGGGGCCACTATGAGATTTCCGTCGCGGTGGCCGGGAACGCGCTGCTCCCGGCCGTACGCGCCGCGGCCCCCGAGACGGTCCTGCTGGCCGATGGTTTCTCCTGCCGGACCCAGGCCGATCAGTTGACCGGCCGGCGATTCCGGCACCTGGTGCAGTTTCTCGTGGAGCCGTGAGGGTCAGCTGCCGAACGGCAGGGTGCCCGGCGGAATCTGATAACCGCTGCTCCCCGCGGAGATGTTGCCCCACACGCCGAGCAGGAAATTGATCAGATTGGTGATCACGAGAAACCTCCTATGGCGAATGCCATCTATTTGCCGAGCATTTAGACCAACGGTGGGAACATCGCCGTATTCGGAGTTCGCGTTAACAGTAAGATGACGCGGTGACCGCAGCACCGATCGTGACCGCCCGCGCGCGCACGGTGCGCTCCGAGCGCCCGATCGACCTGGCCGCCACCATTTCTCCGCTGCGCCGCGGCTTCGGTGATCCGTGTCACCACGAGACTCCCGACGGCGCGCACTGGCACGCCTCCCGGCTACCCGGCGGACCGGTGACTTACCGGCTGACGCAGGCCGACCGGAACAGCGTGGCCGCGCAGGCCTGGGGCCCGGGTGCGGAGGAGTTCCTGGAACGCCTGCCCGACATGCTGTGCCTCGACGAGGACCTGAACGATTTCGCGCCCGACCATCCCAAGGTCGCCGAGGCGCACCGGCTCAATCCGGGTCTGCGCATGTTGCGCACCGGTCTGGTGTGGGAGGCGCTGGTCCCCGCCGTCCTGGAGCAGAAGGTGCACACCCGCACCGCCCACGCGTCGTGGCGGAAACTGGTGTGGCGCTACGGAACCCCCGCGCCGGGACCCGGCCCGGAGGGCCTGCGGCTCATGCCCGATGCCGAGACCTGGCGGCACATCCCTTCCTGGGTCTACCACCGCGCCAATGTGGAGCCGCAGCGCTCGAAAACCATTGTGCTGGCCGCCCGTATCGCATCGAAGCTGGAAGAAGCGGCGGGATTGAGCCACGCCGACGCCGCGCATCGGCTGCGCACGGTCCCCGGCATCGGTGTATGGACCGCCGCGGAGATCGCGCAGCGCGCCTTCGGCGATGCGGATGCCCTGTCGGTGGGCGATTTCCACCTCGCGTCCATCGTGGGCTGGACCCTGCTGGGCCGACCCATCGACGATGACGCCATGGTCGAGTACCTGGAACCGCTGCGCCCGCACCGCTATCGCGCCGTGCGCCTGCTCGGTCTCGCCGGTTTCGCCCGGAAGCCGAAGTTCGGCCCGCGCACCCCGTACACCGATCACAGCCGGATCTGACTTCGCAGGCGTCGGCTACTGTTGCGCGGCAGCGGTATTCGCCGCGTCCTGTGCCTGCTCCAGCGCCTGCGGCACCGGGATGCGCCCGAGGTACATCTCCTGGAAGATCGGGTCCGCCGCATTCAATGCTGCCTGGAATCCGGGCCCGCCGCCCGCCGCGATCCGCCTGCCCCGCAACACATCGAAGAACGGCGCCACATCGACTCCGCGCGCGGCCCAATAATCCCGGTACACATGCTGTTCGGACACGACGGCCGGAATCGTGGACCCGGATTCCCCCAGGTAGCGATTGCCCGCCGCACTACCCAGCCACGCCAGCACCCGCCGCACCGCCGCGGGATGCGACGAGGCGGAGTTCCCGGCCACGCCGATGGAATTGTTCGCGCTCACCCGCCCGGCGGGGCCCTGCGGAATCAATGCCAGTCCCCAATGGAATCCGGCTTGCTGCTGCACGGTCGCAAGATTGAAGCTGCCGGACTGGAACAACGCCATCTTGCCTTGCAGGAAGGCATTTTTGGCGAAGTCTCCGTTCGTATTGCCGCCGCCGGAATTGGTATCCGCCGCGGACGGTGACAGCTTGTCGGCCACCAGCCGCACCGTGTATCCGAAGGCGTCGTGCCCCTGCCGGCCGGCGAACACGAACCGCTCGTTCTGCTGGAACTCGCCCCCGGCCGATCCCAGAAACGGCAGGGTGATGGACTGGAAGTCATCGGCAGCGTTGTACGGCCAGGTGGAGACGCTGGCCAGCCGCTGCAGCAAGGGCCGGAAGGTATCGGCGGCTTCGACGGGACTCCAGCGCGCGGCGGTCACCGCGGCGGGATCCACGCCGGCGGCGTTCAGCAGGTCGCGGTTGTAGTACACGGCGGTGCCGCCATCCACGAATTGCGGCACCGCCCAGAGCTTTCCGCTACGCGTGAACTGTGCGACCGCGAACGGATCCCATGCCTGCGCGGCCTGCGCACCCAGCGCCGTCCCGATATCCATCAGGTGCCCGCTGTCGGCATAGTCCTCGTAGAGGCTGGTCCAGAACAGATCGTCGGCCACCCCGCCCGCCACATCGAGCCGCAGCTTCTGCGCGTAGGAAGCCCACGGCACCACCGTGATCCGCACCTCGATATCCGGATCGGCCCGCTGGAATTCGTCCAGTGAGGCGCGGTAGGCCGCCACGAAGCTCTGATCCCAGATCCGCAGCCGCACCACGGTGCGCCCGGACCCGCCGCTGTCGTGTCCCAGCCACAGTGCCGCGCCCACCAGCAGCACGGCGGCCAGCGCGATCCCGAGCAGTACCCGGGTGGATTCCCTGATCCTCATGAGCGCCGCCTCATTTCAGCCCCGTGACCGCGATGGAGCGCAGCACCTGCCGCTGGAACACCACGAACAACACCACCAGCGGCGCGATGGCGAGGGTGGTGGCGGCCATGACCAGCGTCCACTGCGCGTTGTACTGCGTCTGCAGGTTGGCCGTGGCCACCGTGAGCACCTGCCATTTCGGCCCGGAGGCGGCGACCAGCGGCCACATGAAGTTGTTCCACTGGGTGACGACGGTGATGACGGTGAGCGTGGCCAGGATGGGCCGGCTCAACGGCACCACCACGTGCACCAGGATGTCGAGCGTGTTCGCCCCGTCCATGCGCGCGGCGTCGATCATCTCGCCGGGAATGGCCCGGAAGTACTGTCGCAGCAGGAAGATCGCGTAGGGCGAGCCGAACATGAAGGGCAGCACCAGCGCCCAGAAGGTGTTCAGCCACCCCAGTTTCGCGAACATCAAGTACAGGGGAATGAGCGTGACGGCGCTGGGCACCATCATGGTGCCCAGGTACACCCAGAACAGCACATCGCGTCCGGGGAAGCTGGTGCGCGCGAACGCGTATGCGGCGAGGATCGATCCGATGAGCTGCCCGCCGGTGATGAACACGGTCATCAGCGCGGTGACCAGCGCGGCCCGCCCGAGCCCCTGATCCAGCACGGTCCGGAAGTTGTCCAGAGTGACGGGATGCGGTGGCGTCAGCGCGGATTCGTTCGCGAACTGCCGCGGCGTCTTGAACGCGGTGAACGCACTCAGCACCAGCGGTGCGACGACCACCAGTGCACCGGCTACGAGCAGCGTGTACGCCGCCCCGGACCGCAGCCGCGGGCCGCGCGTCTCAGTACTCATAGCGCTCCGCCTCCCCGCGCTTGGTCCGATTCCGGAAGTACCGATGTTGCGCCAGGGTGATGGCGAACATGATCGCGAACATCACCACCGCCATGACCGCCGCCCGTCCGGGATGCGCGGCCTCGAATGCCTCCGAATAGAGCCGCATGGCAACCACATCCGTGGCATGCCCCGGCCCGCCCTTGGTGAGCGCGTACACGGCGTCGAAGGTCTGGAACACCGTGAGCACGCCGGTGACCAGCACGAAGAACGTGGTGGGCCGCAGCAGCGGCAGGATCAGCCAGCGGGTGCGCCGCCATCCGGTGGCCCCGTCCAGCGCGCCCGCGTCGAGGATCTCCCGGGGAATGGCCCGGATCCCCGCGACGAAGAACAGCGCCACGTACCCCACATTCATCCACACGATCACCGCGGCGACGCAGGGCAGTGCCAGCGTGGGTGAACTGAGCCATTCCACCGGCCGCCCGAGCAGCGCCGAGATCGCCCCGCCGCTGGGCGCGAAGATCCACTGCCACACCACGCCGACCGCGACCGGTGCGCACATCCACGGCAGCGCGTACACCACCCGCAGTACCGCGCCCCCGCGTCCGCGCCGGGCCAGCAGCGCGGCGATGGCGAAGCCGAGCACCGTCTGCGCGGGCACCACGAGCGCGGTCAGCGCCAGCGTCACCAGCAGTGAATGCCCGAATTGCCGGTCGCTCAGCACGGACCGCCAGTTGGCGAGCCCGGTGAATTCGATGGGCCCCAGCAGGTTCCAGCTGTGCACGCTGAGCCACAGCACCACCGCGACGGGGGCAAGCAGGAAACAGCCGATGCCGAGGAAACTCGGCAGCAGCAGGAGGTAGCTGGTGGCACTGGTGGTGCCGCGGGCGGTGGCCTGCCCGCGAACCGTGCGGTTCATGTGCAGCGACGCTACCGGGGCGCTCCCGCGCACCCCGTCACCCCACGCCCGTTTCGCCGGATATCTCCTGTGCGCGCGGGGGTTTCGTTTCACCCGGTGGCCTGCGCTGCCGCATGATAGTTTGTGCCGCGCTTGTTCCGGGCGGACCGGCGAGGCGGGCCACCACGGGCCCGGATCTCTTTGGACGAAGCATTAGGGGACGGCGTCGATGCGAATTCAGCCACGGCAGCAGATCCTCGGAGTGTGGCGGTCGCTGCTGACCGCCTGCTACCGCGGTGAGGAGTGGAGCTGGGGCGGCCGGAACGGCTCCAACTCCATCAGTGATGCCGAACAGCTGTTGTGCCTGCTGTATCCGGCCACCGAGATCGACGGCTTCGGACTGGATCGCCCGGACGATATCGCCGAGGACATTCAAGCCGTGCTGTCCCCGCTGGGCAGTCCCGCGCGTATCGGCGCGACCCTGGTCGGGGTGCTCGAGGAGTACATCGACCGCTATACCGAGGTGGGGACGTCGGATTCGGGCGTCGAACAAGACATTCCGGTCTTCGCGGCGGGCAGTTACCTGTCTTCCGCGAATTCGCAGGAGCCCACCGCCGACCAGCGCCGGCTCGATGTCGTCGACTCGTATTCCATGTCCCTGACCCTCTGCCTGGCCGCGCTCAAATTCCTGCGCGGCTTCCACGGCTTCACGGCCGGGCAGTCCCGCCCGGAGGCCAAGGAACTGAGCGCGCGCATCGAGCGACTGGACGGGCGCATCAATACCCGCCTGACCGCCGCCATGGTCGGGTTGGTGCGCAGTTTCGTGGTCAATACGGTCAAACCCGCATCACCCGAGGGCAAGGCGATGCTGTCCATGCTGAACCAGACCGGCACGGCGCCGGAAGCGGTGGTGGATTCGGTCGGCCGGCGGCTGGAACGCGTGCGCATCCGCCTGCGCAACGACCTCACCCTGAGCCAGACCCCGGGCGTGGACCTCTACGACGACCGCCTGCTGTTCGAATGTGGCTGGAGTTGGAGCCTGGTCGACCAGGCCGCGCCCATCGGCTTCGTCGACCTGCCCATCGCGAGCCGCCCGGGTTATGCCGTCGCGCGTCCCTACCTGCATTTCACCGTGGTGGCGCTGGACGGCATCAATGACCTGACCTCGGTGCGCACCCGCGAGCTGGACCTGTTGGACACCCGGCAGCGCCGGCTGGCCGAGGCCCTGCAATTGCGCTGGGATCTGGCGCAACGCTATTGGTCGGCGGTCGCGCGCTTCGGTTCGGGCCGCTGGCCGCTGGAGGACATTCCGTGGCGCACCTCCGACGGCGAGGAGTCGGACTACTTCAGCCTCGTCGTCTCCGCGGTGCTCATGCAGGATCTGCTCAATCGCGAGGCCAGCGATGACGACTTGAACCGCGCCGCACCGATTTTCGACGAACTGGCGCGCCGCGGCCGCATCATCAGCCGCCTCACCGAGGACGATCCGGCCCGCGAGATGCACAGCCCCGGCGTCACCCTCAGCCTGCTCGGCAGCGGCGAGGCGGCGTCCGGTCCGAAGCTGGTGTGGACCGTATCCGATTACGCCACGGTGCTTTTGAAGCGCACCCTGCAGGCGGCACGACTGTCCCGCACCATGGAGACCCGCGACGATCTGGAGCTGCTGGCCCAGTCCATCATGGATCACCTGGACCGGCGGGCCTTCCGGGAAGGCCCCGTGACCGGCCTGTGGGACGACCCCAGCCGCATTCTGGGCGGCCCCGAAATCCATGAGCCGTCCTGGTATTTCACCGAGCGGGTGGTGGAATGCCTGGTGGCGGCGGCCCGCATGTACCGGGAACCGCCGCTGCGGTCGCCGGATCTGGTGGTGCGCGCCATGGAGCTGCTCACCGAGGCGGAGCACCTGCTCAATCGGGAGCTGCTGGAGCTCGGGGAGCAGGACCTCTCGTCCAATCGGACGGCCCTGGCCCTGGCGGAGCAGCGGCTGCAGCGCGCCCGTAGGCTCATCGATGAACGTCCCGGCACCGCTTCGAGTCTCGCCTCGCAGGCCCTGCTGGAACTGGACGAACTCGCCTACGCCCGGTTCGACGCCACCAGGAGTGTGTGATCGTGCTCGTGTTCTCCGCCTCGGACAAGGGCGGCACCGGTCGCTCGGTGACCAGCTGCAATATGGCGTACTGGTTGAGCATGACGGGCCTGAAGGTGGCGTATCTGGACTTCGATTTCGGATCGCCCACGGCGGGAGGCACTTTCGAGATCAGCCGCATCGACACCGGTATCGGCGACGGTATCGGCCTGCACTCGTATCTGCTGGGCGACAGCGGGTTTCCGGCGCGGGTGAGTGTGCGCTCGGAGACCGACCGGGTGGAGTTGAGCCAGTCCCGGCATCCGTCCGGCCGGTTGGTGCTGTTCCCCGGCGATCACAGCGGCTCCGAGTTCACCACGCTCGACGAGCCCATGGTGCGCCGCTGCACCGCCCTGTTCGCCACCTGCGAACAGGAATTCGACGTCACCTTCGTGGATCTGAGCGCGGGCCGTTCGATCGCGCTGGCCCTGGCACTGAGCGCGACCCGCTCCGCGCAGCTGGCCGAGACCGTCTCGCGCTGGCTGATCTTCCACCGCTGGACCCGGCAGCACATCGTGGCCGGGCACAGCCTGGTGTACGACGAGCACGGTGTGCTCGGCACCGGCGTGGAGTGGGGTCACGACCGCGAACAGCTCCGCAACTCGATACGCTATGTACGCACCGCGGTACCGGAATTGAACGATGCGATGGGCCTGCGTCCGGCCCAGGCGGCCTGGCTGCAGCGCCAGCACGACACGCTGAACCGGGCGGCCATTCGCAATGAGATGGGTTCCACGGTGGTGCTGGGCAGGACTCCGGTGGAACCGATGCTGCAATGCCGCGAACAGGTGATCCTGGATATCGACGTATCCGCACGGATCGCCAATCCGGAAACCGTCGACGCTTTCCGTCATCTCGCCACCCGGCTCATGAACCGGGCAGTCTGGGAAAGGCTGGAATGACCGCGACCGATTACAGCGAGGCCGGCGAGCGCAACCGGGTGGTGGGACAACCGCTCTCCCATCTGTCGATCGAGGTCGGCCACTTCTACATGGACGACCTCGTCAATGGCGTGGACCGCATCAAGGCGCAGTTGCGCAAGGTCGCGCCGCTGGTGCGTTCGTATACCGACGCCGCCCGTGCGGAATACGGGCCGGGTGCGCGGGTGAGCACCTGTTTCCTGGTGGACGACTACTTCCGGCACGAGACCGATCCGCGCGAGATCCTCACCAAGCTGCTCGGCGCCGCCGAGGAGTGCGGGGTGCGCATCGATTACCTGGCCCGCGAGGCGGGTTGCGCCGAGGTGCCGTCGCTGCTGGACGGTGAACCGGTGGGCGCGCCGGTACGGCTCGCGGAGATGATGGCCGCGCGCATCGTGGCCGAACCGGATCCCGGCGCCACCGGCCGGCGCCCGCCGACCGCGGAATCCGGCTGGCTCTGCAATGGCCGCCGCTCCTCGGAATACGATCCGGGCCAGGCCATGCGGATCGCCCGGTACCGGCCGCCGGAGGAGTTCGGCGCGCGCAATCACTCGATCTTCCTGGATGTGCAGTTGTGGAGCCGCGCGCTGGAGGAGGTCGCGGGTGAGCAGGTGGAGATCGTCAAATGGTCCTGCCCGTTCCTGGCGTCGATCTGGCAGTTGTTGCGGCTGGGCATGATTCGCAATGACGGTGCGGTGGTGGCCAAGCCGGAGCCGTGGAGCGGTGAGTGGCCGGCGGACTGGTGGAAGATGCCGGCCGTGGTGCAGTTGAACGAGCGCGCCGCGCCGTTCGCCGCCTATCGGGCGGTGTCGGTGCTGCCGTACAGCTATCTCGGCATCGAGCATGCGGTGCGGGTCATCCTCGACCATCTGCAACAGGATGACGAAGTGCTGGCCAAGTTGCGGGAACGTGGTGCGGCGGAGCGGATTCCGGTGTCGGTGCCGGTCGAGGCGACGAGGCGGCTGGACCATGTCTTCCTCGGGGATGTCTGAGGTGACCGAGCCGCTGGTGCTGCTGGGGGAGGTGCGCACCACCCTGTTGCCGTCCTCGGGTGCGCTGGCCGGGCGGGAGGCCTCGGCCCTGCTGTCGCTGCTGCCGGGACAGCGGGTGCTGTTGCGGGAACGTCCATTGGCGCTGGCGATCTCGCCGAGTTCCGCGGTGGGCGTGGACTGTCAGCTCGCCACGGTGTCCAAGTCGGAGAGCCGCGCGGTCGGTACGGTGGCCGCGCACGCGGTGCTGGTCGGCGGCCGCATCGCGCAGAGTTCGGCCGCCACCAAGGTGGTTCGCGCCGCCGATACCAACCGGCGGCCGTGGTCGCACTATCTGACGCAGGTCGGATCGGTGGAACTGATCCACCGGATCGGCGACGACACCACCGCCGCGGTCGATCTCACCGAGGGCTACCTGGAGGGTTCCACCGCCACCACCCTGGACCTGGCCTCCATCAGCGACCGCCTGCTCACCCAGGTCCGCATGGACGGCCGCCTGGATCAGCGCCCGCCGGTGCGCACCGCGGCCACCCGGGTGCGCTGGGCGGCGCGGGTGGCGCCGCCGGTGGGCGGGGCGGTGCGCGGACGCACCCTGTTCGCCTTCCGGCTGGAGGACGAATCCACCCGGTCGGTACGAATCATGGTGCCCACCGTCCGGGATCTCGCTGCCGTGCAACGCTTCTGCGAGGACCTGGCGGTGCACGACTGGCTGCTCACCACCCTCGCCTCCGCGCTCTCGGACGCCGCGCGCACCGACCCGCATCGCGATACCGCCGAACTGCTCAGCCCGCTGCTGGAACAACTGGTGCATCTGTGGATGCCGGGTGCGCACACCCCGCCGCGCCTGCGCGAACTGTGGACGCGACTGGAGGTCGATCCCGGTTTCACCCGGCAGTGGACGGCCCAGATCGGGCAGCTGCGCGACCGCCTGGCGGTCGCCACGCTGGATGCGTTGCGCAGCGCCAAGATCAGCACCACCGAGTGGTGAGCCGATCGGGCGCCGATCAGAGCCGGAACCAGCGCCGCACCAGCAGTGCGAAGAAGACGGACATGGTGAAGGTGCCCATATAGGCCTCGAGCGCGAACAGCGCCCGTCCGCCGACCCGCAGGTTCTGGGTATCGCCGATGCCGAGCGGGTTCAGATAGTTGGTCAGCGCCTGGTACAGCGTGACGGCCAGCGGCTGATCCGCGCGCAGCGCGACCGCGACGGTGAAGAGCAGCAGTTGCAGCACCACCAGCCACAGCATGCGGAAGGGCCGATATCCGTAGCCGCAGATCAGATCCGGCACCAGCCCGCCGGCCCGCTTCCAGGCGGCCGGCTGCGCGAGCCGCCGGGCCCGGGACAGCGCGAGCCCGCACCGATCCTCCGCGTCACTGTCCTCGTCGATCCGGTACAGACTGCCCGCTCGCCGGAAGGCCAGCGCCGCATGCGCCGGGAGTCCGGCCCGGATGAGCGGTTTCCCCAGTCGCTCATAGGTCTCCGCGAGCTGCCGGTTCTGGGTCCGGCTCAAGCGCAGTGGTCCGCGGAATTCCACCTCGGCGGCGATCAGCGCGGTCAGCAGCTCCGTGGTGTCGACGGACACGTCGGCGCCGGATGCGGTCTGCAACAGCACGGGCGCATAGAGATTCCCGAAGACCAGACTGTCCCCCGCACGCCGGATGCCCGGCGGGTCATAGGTGCCCAGCACCGATTCCACGTGCCGGGTGAGGGTATCCAGCAGTGGCAGTTCGCTGGTGTGCCGCCGCAGCCGGCCCGGGAGATCGACGAACACCGCGACCTCTTCGGCGTATGCGTCGGCGTGCCTTTCGATGCGCGTGCTCATGGCCGCCACGAACGGCGAGGAGGGCGCGCTCTTTTCCAGCATGATCAATGGTAAAGCTTGCGCACCAGCACATCTCGTGGCTCATCTGCGCCGAAGTAGTCGTGTTCGTGATCGGTCCACACGAAGCCGACCTCCTTGTAGAGATGCCGGGCGGCCCGATTGCCCGGCCGTACGGTCACGAAGACCTGATCCACCTGACTGGTCCGGCAGTGTTCCAGCGCGGTCTCCAGCAGGGCCCGGCCGTAGCCGCGCCCGCGGCAGTGGCCGGCGACGGCGAAGCCGAGGAACCAGGCGCTGCCCTCCGGCCCGATGGCCGTCAGGACATAGCCGCAGACTTCGCCATTGTCTTCGGCGACCATCCAGTCCGATCCGTGTACCTCGAACAGCTGGCGCAGCACGAAATACGGATAGGCCAGATGCTCGAACTCCACCACTTCCAGCGTGCGGATGGCGCTCAGGTCGGTCATGGACGCGGCCCGGAAGGCCGGGACCTGCGATTGTTCGAAGGCCAACAACGGTGTTCCCCTTCACCGGCACAACAGCGAGATGGCTCCAGGGTAGGCGTCGGGCAGGGTCTTGGATGCGGTTCGGCCCGCCCGCCGTCTGCCAGAGGGGCGGGCCGAACCGCGCTGCAGCACCGCGGAGGGGCTTGCGTCACCGTGCCGGAGGTTGGACATGGGACGCTCGAAAGCGCTGTGCGGCAGCGTTCTTCGAGGCCAGGGGCCTTCCCCGAGAACCCCTGGCCACGTATCGGAGGTCCATCAGCAGCCAGACCAGGCGGCGTGCCGCGCGGTCCCGGCGATCCGGACGGAATGCGTTCTGATCGTCACGGCAGTGCGCGTTCATCGAGCACGCACCGCCCCTCCTCCACGAGGGTCGCCCGTGCCCGCCGCCGCACCCTGCATGTCTCCACGGTGCAATCGAGATGCAATTGCATTGCTGCGTGGGCCTGTTCGACGGTCATGATGACCGGCTCCGTACCGCAGCGCAGCAATCCGGCTACCGGCATGTTCAGGGTGGTGAGTTGCACGGCCGAGACTCCTTGTTCCTACTGGTTCCTGAAGTGCCCGGAGGTTCAGGAAAGGAAAGGGGCCTAGCTACTTCAGCTCCGGGCACATCTCCAGCACACCATGAGCAGACTCCGCGTGGGGGGATTTCGAGAATGAGAACGCAAAATTGCGCGAATTCCCAGCAGCGAATCCGCTTGGGGGAGGACGATTCTCCATAGTGGACGAAGCCCCCGCGACCGACGAACGGAGCGCGCTGTGTCAGATGGTCCTGCTTCATCAACCCTGCCCCGCCGCCAGCTGGGCCGTTACCTGCGCGATTGGCGCATTCAGGCAGGACTGACGATAGCCGAGGCCGCGAAACTCATGGAGTGGGGCGCGAGCACGCTGCAGCGCCTGGAGAAGGGCAACGCCGACCGCATCCGCACCATCGACGTCCAGGAGCTGTGCCGCATCTACGGAATCCCGGGCGAAATCGCGGACGGACTCAAGGGATTGGCGCAGCAGGCGGCCGTCAAGAGCTGGTGGCACTCCTACGGCGATCTCATTCCGGAGAACTTCGACGTCTACGTGGGTCTCGAGGCATCCGCGCAGCAGTTGTCCTGCTACCAATCGGAGTTGGTGCCGGGCCTGCTCCAGATCGCGGATTACGCCAGGGCCCTGAACCGGCTCGGCTATCCCGAAGACGGTGCCGCGGAGCTCGATCGGCGCGTCCAGCTGCGGTTGCAGCGGCAGGCCATGATCACCCGCCGGATGCAGCCGGCGACGGTCGCCATGGTGTTGCACGAATCGGTATTGCGCCGCTCAGTGGGAGGTGCAAGGGTGATGGCGGCGCAGGTGCGGCAGCTGGCGGACATCAGTACTCGTCCCAATGTCGGCTTGCGTATCCTGCCCTTCGCGGCCGGTGTCCCGCTGGGACTTTCGACCGGCCCGTTCGTGATCCTCGAATTCGGAACCGACGGCAAGGGGCAGCCGGTGGAGCCTCCCGTGGTCTATGTCGAGGGGTTCACCGGCGATCTGTATCTCGAAAGACAGGGCGATGTTCAGCGCTATCGCCGGGCGCTCGAGTGCCTGGAACGCTGCGCGCTGGACGTCCAGGACAGCAGAAACCTGCTGCGGCAGGTGGCGAAGGAGTATTCGGCATGAGCTTGGAGCTTTCCGGGGCACGCTGGTTCAAGAGCAGTCGCAGCGGCGCCGGTAAGGAGTGCGTAGAGGTGGCTTTCCTGTCCGACGGCCGGATCGGCGTGCGGGACAGTAAGAATCCGGACGGTCCGGCACTGGTGTTCGGTGCCGCGGAATGGGATTCGTTCACCGCCGGCCTGGGGAGAGACACCGGCGGGCACTGACGGTTGCCTGGGGGTTCACGGGAATTCCCGTGAACCCCTTCGTCACAGGATCGCAACCACTCCGATTGCGACCGCGGCGACCAGCACTCCGATGGCCAGCGCCGACATCAATGCTCCGGTGAGTACGTACACGCCCATCGCCGATACCGCGAAGAGCATCCCGACGATCAGTCGTTCCACCCAATCATCCGGACCCAATTTCCGGTACCGGGGACGGTAATTCTTCAGTCCTCGGTCCACAAAAGGTTGGATACCCATGCTTAGCCGCGGCAAACATGGGTTCGTTGCCGAACGGGTGCCGTTTCGTGATCTCAACCGGCTCTCGACCGAAAGCGTATGAAGGGTTTACCTTCGGAACAGCTTGTTGCCGAGCCAGACGATCGGGTCGTACTTGTGATCCACCACCCGTTCCTTCAGCGGGATCAGGGCATTGTCGGTGATCTTGATGTGTTCGGGACAAACCTCGGTGCAACATTTGGTGATATTGCAGTAGCCGAGACCCGCCTCGTCCTGGGCCAACTCGCGGCGATCCGCCACATCCAGTGGATGCATTTCGAGTTCGGCAATGCGCATCAGATAGCGCGGACCGGAGAACGAGACTTTGTTCTCCTCGTGGTCACGCACCACGTGACAGGTGTTCTGGCACAGGAAGCATTCGATGCACTTGCGGAATTCCTGCGACCTTTCGACATCCTGCTGCTGCATCCGGTACTCGCCCGGCTTCAGATCCACGGGCGGCGTGAAGGACGGGATCTCCCTGGCCTTCTTGTAGTTGAAGGACACATCGGTGACCAGATCCCGGATCACCGGGAAGGTACGCATCGGCGTGACCGTCACGACCTCCTCCGGGGTGAAGGTGGACATGCGCGTCATGCACAGCAGCCGCGGCCGCCCGTTCACCTCCGCCGAGCACGAACCGCACTTGCCCGCCTTGCAGTTCCAGCGCACCGCCAGATCCGGCGCCTGGGTGGCCTGCAGCCGGTGGATGATGTCGAGCACCACCTCACCCTCGTTCACCAGCACGGTGAAGTCCTGCAGCCCGCCGCCCTCGATATCGCCGCGCCACACCTTGAACTTCGCGTCGTAACCCATGGCTATTCCGCCTTTCCGTCGTGCAGCACCGCGAGATCGGCCGGTGTGTAGTACTTTTCGAGCTCGGCCGGATCGAACAGCCGCAGCAGGTCCTCGCGCATGGGCACCTGGGCCTCCTCGGTCACCGTCACCGACGGCACCGTGAAGCCGACCTCGTCCGGATCCACCCGGCACACCAGCAGCTTGTTACGCCAGTCCGGGTCCATGCCCGGATGGTCGTCGCGGGTGTGGCCGCCGCGACTTTCGGTGCGCAGCAGGGCCGCCTGCGCCACGCATTCACTGATGAGCAGCATATTGCGCAGATCCAGGGCCAGATGCCAGCCCGGGTTGAACTGCCGGTGCCCCTCGATGGTCACGGTGTCGTACCGGTCGCGCAGCTCCGACAGATGCTCGATGGCCCGCTTCAGCTCGTGTTCCTTGCGGATGATGCCGACCAGATCGTTCATGGTCTGCTGCAGATCCATGTGCAGCGTGTACGGATTCTCACCGGGCGCGTCCTGCGGCGAATCGAACGGCGCCTCCGCCGATTTCGCGGCGGTGGCCACATCCGCGTCGGAGATCTTGGGCCGCGCGGCCAGCTGCTCCACATAGGTGGCCGCACCGAGGCCCGCGCGCCGGCCGAAGACCAGCAGATCCGAGAGCGAGTTGCCGCCGAGCCGGTTGGACCCGTGCAGACCGCCCGCGCACTCACCGGCGGCGAAGAGCCCCGGGACCGACGCGGCCTGGTTGTCCGGGTCGACCTCGATACCGCCCATGACGTAGTGGCAGGTGGGCCCGACTTCCATGGGCTCCTTGGTGATATCCACATCGGCCAGCTCCAGGAACTGGTGATGCATGGACGGCAGCCGCTTCTTGATGGTCTCGGCGGGCAGGCGGGAGGCGATGTCGAGATACACGCCGCCGTGCTCGGTGCCGCGGCCCGCCTTCACTTCCTCGTTGATGGCGCGGGCCACCTCGTCACGGGGCAGCAGGTCGGGGGTGCGGCGCGCGGAGTCGTTGTCCTTCAACCACTGATCCGCCTCCTCGATGCTCTCGGCGTACTGGCCCTTGAACACCGGGGGGATGTAGTCGAACATGAACCGCTTGCCCTCGGAGTTCTTGAGCACTCCGCCGTCACCGCGCACGCCCTCGGTGACGAGGATGCCCTTCACGCTGGGCGGCCAGACCATCCCGGTCGGATGGAACTGCAGGAACTCCATATTGATGAGCGTCGCCCCGGCGCGCAGCGCCAGCGCGTGCCCGTCGCCGGTGTACTCCCACGAATTGGAGGTCACCTTGTAGGACTTGCCGACGCCACCGGTGGCGATGACGATCGCGGGCGTCTCGAAGAGCACGAAACGCCCGGTCTCGCGCCAGTACCCGAACGCGCCGGCGATCTTGTCGCCGTCCTTCAGCAGTTCGGTGATGGTGCATTCGGCGAACACCTTGATGCGCGCCTCGTAATCGCCGGTCGCCGCGAAATCCTCCTGCTGCAGCGACACGATCTTCTGCTGCATGGTGCGGATGATCTCCAGCCCCGTGCGGTCACCGACGTGCGCCAGGCGCGGGTAGGTGTGACCGCCGAAGTTGCGCTGGCTGATCCGGCCGTCCTTGGTCCGATCGAACAGCGCGCCATAGGTTTCCAGCTCCCAGACCCGGTCCGGAGCCTCCTGGGCGTGCAGTTCGGCCATGCGCCAGTTGTTGAGGAACTTGCCCCCGCGCATGGTGTCCTTGAAATGGACCTGCCAATTGTCCTTGTCATTGGCATTGCCCATGGCGGCCGCGCAGCCGCCCTCGGCCATGACGGTGTGCGCCTTGCCGAACAGGGACTTGCACACCACCGCCACCGACAGGCCGTGTTCACGGGCCTCGATGACCGCTCGCAGGCCGGCGCCACCGGCACCGATCACGACGACGTCGTACTTGTGCCGTTCGACTTCAGGCATGGAACCGAATACTCCTGTGGGACAAGTGGAATGGGGTCACCCGATGATCCGGGGATCGTTGATCGCGCCGCTCGAGACCAACATGACGTAGAAGTCGGTCAGCGTGAGCGTGCCCAGCGTGGTCCAGGCCAGCTGCATGTGCCGGGTGTTCAGCTTCGAGACCTGGGTCCAGAACCGGTACCGCACCGGATGCTTCGAGAAGTGCTTGAGCCGTCCGCCGGAGATGTGCCGGCAGGAGTGGCAGGACAGCGTGTACGCCCACAGCAGCAGCGCGTTCGCGGTGATGATGATGGTGCCGAGGCCGAGCCCGAAGCCACCGGGCGCGTGGAACGAGTCGACGGCGTCGATGGTGTTGATCACCGAGATGATGACCGCGACGTAGAAGAAGTAGCGGTGCGCGTTCTGGATGATCAGCGGAAGCCGGGTCTCGCCGGTGTATTTCGCGTGCGGCTCGGCCACCGCGCAGGCCGGCGGCGACATCCAGACCGACCGGTAGTAGGCCTTGCGGTAGTAGTAGCAGGTGAGCCGGAAGAGCAGCAGGAACGGCAGCACCAGGAAGCCCAGCGGGATCCACATGGGCAGATGGCCGAACCACTGCCCGAAGTGACTGGATCCCGAGACGCAGGAGGCGCTCAGGCACGGCGAGTAGAACGGCGTCAGATAGTGGTAGCTGTCGACCCAATATGCCGTTCGCACAAAGGATCTGATGGTCGCGTAGATCACGAACGCGCCCAGGCCGAGCACGGTGGCCGCCGGTGGCACCCACCACCGGTCGGTACGCAGCGTGCGCGCGGCTATGGCGGCGCGGCCCTTACCGAAAACTCCGGTGGTGCCCGATTCAGGAGCCTTGACTGGTGCGGCGCTCACTCTGACTTGCCTCGCTGCCCTACCCCGTGGAACGTCATCGTTACCTCCGGCATCGAATGTGATGGTGAGCACCTTACGACAGCGCAGCTATCGCCGGAGCCGTGTAGCGCGATTTCGTGATCCCGTGATTTGCGCCACATTTCCCGGATCCGGGCATGTTTCGCTCCGCCAGTGAATCAAGGGCTATCGACGCCGCAGTGGCCCGAAATCGGTTGTGCCGGCCCGTATTTTCGGGGGCGAATAAATTCCATCCGGAACCTATTGATCATGAACTGGGCGCTTGATATGTTGCCCCCGTCACAGTCGTTAGCTGATCGTGACCGTTTCGCTTTGGCGGCTTGGCAGTACGCGAAGCGAGACGACATGCGCACATAAGGAGATCCACCATGGGTTCTTTGAGTTCCCTGCTGTCCAGTCTCATACCGGCCCTCGGCTCCGCCGTAGCGGGCGACGGACTACTGGACACCTTCCTCGGTTCACTGGCGCACTTCCGCAAGTAGCCGGGCAAGACCGCAAGAAACACAAAGCAACACAAAGCAATTCGAAGGAGACACCATGGGATCGCTGTTCGACCTGCTCGGCAAGGGTAGCGGCAGCATCGGCGACGTCGGCACCAAGCTGGTGAACGCGCTGATCACCATCAGCGGCGGCACACCGGCCGCCGGCAAGTAACCCGGACCGAACACGAGTGGGGGCACGCCCGGATCCGGTGTGCCCCCTGCCGATCCCGCTATCCAGGCGCTCTCATGATTCCGAAGTTGTTGCACGGCAATATGTTCCGGGCAACGTTCCTCCTCGCGGCCGCATTGTGCTTCCTGACGGCGGCGCAGCCCCGCACCCTCGCCGCACCTGCCACCCTCGGCGACACCGGCAGGCTGGTCCGGCTCACCGTCCACTCCGCGGCCATGGACCGCGACATCACCCTGCAGATCCTGCGCCCGCGGGACACCCGGACCCCGGCCCCCACCCTGTATCTGCTGAACGGCGCGGGCGGCGGTGAAGACGAAGCGAGCTGGGTGGCACAGACCGACCTGCAGAACTTCTTCGCGGACAAGCACATCAACGTCGTCATCCCGATGGAAGGCGCGTTCAGTTATTACACCGACTGGCAGCAGCCCGACCCGGGCCTCGGCAAGACGCTCGGCAACAACGGCCGCAATATGTGGTCGACCTTCCTCACTCGTGAACTACCCCCGGTCATCGACCGGACCTACGGAACCAACGGCGTGAACGGCCTGGCGGGCATCTCCATGGCGGGCAGCTCGGTCCTCGATCTCGCCATGGAAGCACCGGCGCTCTACCGTTCGGTCGCTTCCTACAGTGGCTGCGCCATGACAAGTGATCCACTGGGACAAGCCTTCATGAACCTGGTGATCAGCATCGGAAACGGGAAGGCCCGGAACATGTGGGGCCCGCTCGACGGCGAGGCGTGGCGCGACCACGATGTGCTGCTGCACGCGGACCGGCTGCCGGACATCCCCATGTACATCTCCAGCGGCACCGGACTACCGGGCGCACACGACCGGATCGACGACCCGACCGTCCGGGACAACCCGCAGACCCTCGCCGATCAGATGCTGCTCGGCGGCGGCATCGAAGCCGCCGCCCACTACTGCACCACCCGGCTCGCCGAACGCACCCGCGAACTCGGGCGCACCGACATCACCTACAGCCTCGACGATCCGGGCACCCACTCCTGGGGTTACTGGCAGGACGAGCTGCACAAGTCATGGCCGATGTTCGAGAACGCGCTCGGCCTCGGCTGATTCGAGCGCCACACACAGCTGGTCGAAAGAGCGCAGCAGCAGTTCGCCGTAGTGCCGGGTCGACGGCATCATCGTCTTGTCCGCGCTGAACGCGATGATCAGCTCGTCCCCCTGTGACGTGGTCACCTGCCGCAGGCCGTCCCCGTCCATGATCGGCAGTGCGCCGAACGCGCAGATCATCGGCGCGCCCAGGAATTCCAGCCGCTCCGCCACCGGCGGCACATTGCTGACGGTGGTATTGGACAACGGCACCGTGTCCAGCTCGTCGAACACCCGCCGCGCCCGGGCCCAGCCCGCGAGCCGCAGCAGCCACGCCGGGGACGTCTGTACCCGCGACTCCCGGCCCTGCACCGCCTCATCGGCGCTGCGCTCCTTCTCCCGTCGCGCCGACTCCCGGATGGCGAGCAGCCGAGCCACCGGATCGGCCAGATCGGTATGCAGATCGACGGAGAGCTGCACCAACTGATTGGCCGAATCCCACTGCGCCACACCTCGCATGGAACGCGGCACCATGGCGGCCAGTGCCGACGGCGGAGTCTCTTCCAGCTCCGCCAGTAAGGTCCTGAGCGCGCCGGACACCACCGCCAGGATCAAGTCGTTGACCGTAACCCGTTCCGGGGCTGCCGCTTTGGCGCGCAGCACCGACGACAGTGGAATACGCACCAGATCGAAGCCGAACACCGGGTCGACGCGGCGATTGAAGCGGGTGGCGGGCCGGCAGGCCGGTGGTTCGTGAATCAGCCCCGCCGCGGCCCGTTTCCGCACCTCGACCGCCGCGAGACCGGTCCGGCGCAAGCCGATTGCGAAGCGCGCCAGCCGATACGGCTGTACGGCCACCGCCCGCGCGACCGCCCGCGGAGCCGACCATGCTCGGCCCGTATCCGCAGCACCTGCAGGGATTTCGGCGCCGGCGTCGAACAGCTTCGATTCCAGGGCGCGAGTGGCGACTCCGTCCCCCGCGCTGTGGTGGAACCGGACCACCACCAGGGTCGCGGTGTCCCCCGGTGCGCCGGGAACTCCGCGTACCCGGGCGAAGACATCGACGCGCCACGGCGGCCGATCGAGATCCATTCGCGCGGCGGCGATCTCCGCGATGCGCTCGCGCGCATCATCCCATGTCAGGCCGGGTTCGCTCGATGCCACGTGCCGGTCCAGAGCGAAGTCCCGGTCCGGCACCCAGTACGGCAGATCCAGATCCCAGGGCACGCGCGCCAGCCGCTGCCGAGAGCGAGGGAAGTGCCCGATGCGCGCCCGTACCCATGCGCGCACCGCATCGGACTCGGGTGGCGTCGCCTCCGGCGCGGTGGCGTCGAAAGCGTAGACGGCGACGATATTCGACGGATGCCGTTCGAATTCGTCATAGACGAAAACGGCGTCCCGCGGGGTCAATTGTTCGATGAGGCAAAGTCTAGCTACCGGTCGTTCGATAGGGCGCGACCCGGAGATTCAGTGACTTGCACCACATTTCACCCGCGACGGGCGGAGCGCGGAAAGCCGTTCACATTTCGTCACACGACAGCAACAACTCTGTGATGGCCTGTGTCCGAGCTATACCCCGCGGGGGAGCCGGTGATGAGGTTCGAAGGGAGCCGGTGATGAGGAGAGCCGCGATCGTGATGCCGGTGCGCACACCGATCGGCCTACCGGGCGGGCAACTGTCGACGGTGCCCCCGGACCGCCTGCTGGCCACCGTCATCCGCGCCGCCACCGAACGCAGCGGCCTCGACCCCGCCCGCATCGAAACCCTCGTCACCGCGGTCCCCGAACCCCACGCCGTCCGCGCCGCGGCCGCCCGCACCGGCGTCTCCCCCACCGCCGGCGAATTCCCCATCGGCGGTGGCCCCGGCGGCGGCCTGCGCGCCCTCATCACCGCCGCCATGATGATCCAATCCGGCGCCGCCGACATAGTCCTCGCCATCGGCGCCGAATACGCCTGCGCCACCACCGAATCCGACCGACCGGCGGTCCGCAGCCACCCGCCCGCCGATCCGCCGCCCGCCCAGCGCTTGCCGTTCCCGAGCGATCCGGCCCGGCCGCCGGCTCCCCCCGGCAATGCAGCTCAGCCCCGCCCCGGGATCGTGGCGGCGATGCTCGGCGCCGCCACATCGCCCCCGGTTTCCGCCCACGATGACCCCGCGGCCGAGTCCGCTGCGCGGTCCGTCGCCGTCGCCGACCCGCGTGAGGCGACGACCGTCGAGCAGGCCGCGGTACTCGCGGCGGCCGAGTCCAGTTTCGGCGCAGCGGAATTGGAGTACGCCGAGATGCTGGCGCAGCGGTACGGCATTTCGCGGGTGGCGGCCGACGAGTTCGCGGCGACCAGTCATCGGCGGGCGGCGCGGGCGCGACGGCAGGGGTTCTTCGGAGAGGAGACCGCGCCGGTGGTGTGCGCCGCGCCGGGCAGCGGGAATTCCGGTGCGGCCCAATTGGTCGATCGGGACGAGGGATTGCGCGACGACGTCTCGCCTCGCGCCTTCGCCCTGCTGCCGTCGCTGCGTCCGGACGGCATACTCACCGCGGGCAACAGCAGCGCCCGGGCCTTCGGCGCCTCGGCTTGCCTGATCGTGGCCGAGGATCGCCTGGCCGACCTCGGCCTCGCCCCCATGGGCTACCTGACCGGCTGGACCACCGCGACCGCGGAACCGGACGCCCCGGTGCCCGCCGTCACCTCGGCCATCGCCAAATCCCTGTGGCACACCGGATTCGACCTCGACGATCTGGATCTGCTGGCCGTCGACGAGCCGAGCGCCGTCGAGGTGCTGGCCCTGATGCGCGCACTCGGCTACGAGGACCCGGACGGTGAGCGCCTCAATGTGCACGGCGGCACCCTCGCGCTGGGTGATCCGGGCGGCGCCTCCGGCCTCTGCATGATCACCACCCTGCTGCACGAATTGGCCCGCAGCGCCGGCGGTTACGGCCTGGCCGCGACCTCGGCCGGTCCTGCCCGGGCCGTCTCGGTGATCGTCGAATCCGCCTATGTGGTCCCGATGGAGCAGGCCCCGCGCGGCGCCCGTTTCCACGGTGTCCGCGCTCGCCGCTCCGGTCGCCACCGCGCCTGATGCGCGCGACTCGGCCGCCAATGCGCGCTGCGACGTCGGCTCGGCCCGCCGGCGGCCCTGCGCGACCTGCCGGACCTCGACGCCATTGTCGAAGCCGCACGGCGTTGTGCCCCGAGCGCCGCTGAGAGCTCCCGGGGTCGGTTCTCTGCTTACTTGGTGCGGGGACGGGAGTGGAAGCCCAGTCCCTCGTCCTGCGCGCCCAGCCAGTCCTGTTCCTGGTGCTTGGCGTCCGGGACGTAGATGGTCTCCTGCTGCCGCTGGGTCACCACCTCAGCCGGCGGGGTGTGCTCGAACTCGTCGGCGTCGATGACGAGCCGTTCGAGATCGTTTTCCAAACGGCGGACCGTGTTGTCGTCCCCGTAGTGCGTACGCAGAGCGCCGACGCACTGCCGGAGCTGGCCGACCGCGTAGCGGAGTTCGGCAATCTCGCTGCGTGTCATCGAAACCTCCTCGAGCCGTGTGACAGACCACACATCGTGATCTACAACACAGTACGTGAAGACTGGCGATCCGTCTCGTCCGAAACGCAAATCCACAGGTAGCGGGCCTGTCCCGACCGCACGCCCGTGCCATTTTCGGGCCTCTGGACAAACACCCCGAAACCCCCAACCCGTACCGGGTACACCCGAAACGGGGTCCCTTTCTAGCCCGCGATGGCCAACTCCGGACCGCACTCCTCCGGCCCCCGCCCGGACCGGCTCGCGACCGCCCGATCGACCAGCGTCACGATGGCCGTCGCCACCTCCTCGGCGCGCTCCAGAATCACGCTGTGACCGGCCCCGTCCAGCCGCACCAGCTCGGCGTCGTCGAGCTGCGAGGCCAGCACCACCGAATGCGCGAACGGGATCATGATGTCCGCCGAACCGGCCAGCACCAGCGCCGGAATCGCACCCAGCTGGTGCAGCGTCGCGGTCTCGTCGAAACGGATCAGCGAGTGCAGGAAGCTGGCCATGGTGAGCAGCGGCGTCTCGTTGACCATGGCGGTGGCCACCGCCAGCACCCGCGGGCTCACCTTGCGGGTGCCCAGGGTGGCATCGCGCATGATGGGCTCGAAGATCCTGCGGCTGAAGTGTTTCGACGCCTGCATGGCCCGCGGCGCGCGCCGGATGGCCAGCTGCAGCGAACTCACCGCCGGCCCGCTGAGCAGCCGGCCCAGGCCCACCCGGGTCACCCCGTTGGCCGCCGCCGAGATGAGGCCGACGCCCACCACCCGGGTCCCGATCGTCTGCGGGAACAGGCGCGCGTAGGCGAGCACGGTCATGGCGCCCATCGAATGGCCCACCAGCACAATCGGACCCACCGGCACGACCGTGCGCAGCACGGCGTCGAGATCGTGCGCCAGCTGGTCGATGGTGTACGTGGCCGGATCGGCCGCACCCGAATCCCCGTGTCCCCGATGGTCGTAGAACACCATATGGGTGTCGTCGCCCCAGCGTTCCAGCAGATGCGTGCGCATGAAGGCCCAGGATTCGGTGCGCAGGCAATGCCCGTGCACGAAGACCACGGTGACCGGAGCCTCGGGCGTGCCGAACTCGCGGACCGCGATCGGGACGCCGTCGTCGGCCGAGACGGTGATGTGGCGGCCGTCGAACTCGGCCGCCGGGCGGTTGGCAGTGGACATGACGTGCTCCTGAAGAGTTCGCCTCTTGCCCGGTTGTCGATAGTGATTGCCGCCGCGTTAACCCGCTACACCAGGCGTTATGCACAAGTTGTGCAACTGTCGCCGATGATCGACCTACGGCTTGCCAGGCAAATCTACGAACTTCTCTGCATCTCGCTAGAGCCCGCTAGAGATTCCTGCCAACCAGCCTCGTCTGCGGTATCTACAGATTTCTAGCGAATTGAGTAGATATCTGTAGATAGGCCACGAGTGCAGCCCGGCCCACCTCGGCTCCCTATCTCGACCGAAGTCTGCCGCTCTCTAGCCGAATCGCTAGAAAGCGGCAGATTTCTATCTACTGCTCCCGTTAGGTGGTGGCCGCCGACTTGGTCGACGGGAGGAACGGGCGCAGCAGGTTCTGCTCCACCGAGGGACCGAACTGCCATTCGGAGATCCACGGACCGGTGCCCTCGCTCGGGTCGAGCGCACCACCCTCCAGCCACTTGTAGCGGCCGTCGAGGACGCCGCGGGTGAGGTCGGTGTCCGCGTCATCGGTATTGGCCCACAGGGATTCGAAGAGCTGCTCCACGCGCAGGCGGGACTGGCGGCAGAAGACGTCGGCCAGTTCCTCGGCCGCCACACCGTCCGGGTCGCCGGCCACGCGCAGCGACTGGGCGCGGACGCAGGCGGCCGCCATGGCGAAGAGTTCCGCGCCGATATCCACGATGCGGCCCAGGAAGCCCTGCTTGTACTCGAGCTTGGCCTGCCAGCGCGCCATGCCGTACATGAGCGCGCGGGCCTGCTTGCGCGACATCCGCTCGACGAAGCGCATATGCCTTGCCAGCGGGCCGAATTCGCCGAAGGCGACCGGGGCCGTGCCCACGCCCACCGCCAATTGCGGGAACCACTTGGCGTAGAAACCGCTCGCGCCGACCGCCGCCTTGGCCTTGTCCTTGAGTTCGGCATTGCGGTCGACCAGCGCGCCGGCCGCGGCCATGTGCGCATCCGCCATCTCGCGGGCGACGAGCAGCCGCATGATCTCGCTGGAGCCCTCGAAGATGCGGTTGATGCGCAGATCGCGCACCATTTGCTCGGCGCCGACGGCTCTTTCGCCGCGCGCCTGCAGCGAGGCCGCGGTCTCGTAACCGCGCCCGCCGCGGATCTGCACCAGTTCATCGGCGATCCGGCAGGCCATTTCGGAGGCCCAGAGCTTGGCCAGCGCCGCCTCGATACGAATGTCGTTGCGGTTCTCGTCGCACATGGTGGCGGACAGGTCCAGCACCGACTCCAGCGCGAAGGTCGAGGCGGCGATGAAGGAGATCTTCTCGGCCACCGCCGCGTGCTCACCGACCGGCCGGCCCCACTGCACACGGGTGCCCGACCATTCCCGGGCGATCTTGAGCGACCACTTGGCCGCCGCCGTGCACATGGCCGGGATGGCGAGCCGCCCGGCATTCAGGGTGGTGAGCGCGATCTTCAGCCCGTCGCCCTCGCGGCCGACCAGATTCCGCTTGGGCACCCGCACGTTGTACATGCGGGTGACGCCGTTCTCGATGCCGCGCAGGCCCATGAACGAATTACGGCGCTCCACAGTGATTCCCGGGCTGTCCGCCTCCACGATGAAGGCGGAGATGCCGCCGCGGTGCCCCTCGCTCTTCGGCACCCGGGCCATGACCACGAGCAGTTCGGCGACCACGCCATTGGTGGTCCACAGCTTCACGCCATTGATCTCGTAGGCCTCGCCGTCGGCGGTCGGGGTGGCGGTGGAGGCCATGCGGGCCGGGTCGGAGCCGACATCCGGCTCGGTGAGCAGGAAGGCGCTCACCGCGCCTTTCGCGCAGCGCGGCAGGAACTCTCGCTTCTGCTCCGGGGTGCCGGCCAGCTTGAGCGGTTCGGGGACGCCGATGGACTGGTGCGCCGAGAGCAGCACGCCGAGGCTGGCATGCGCCGAGCCGACCAGCATGAGGGCCCGGTTGTAGCCGACCTGGGAGAGGCCGACGCCGCCGTACTCCTCCGGGATCTTCAGGCCGAAGCAGCCGAGTTCGGCCAGCCCGCGTACGTATTCGTCCGGTATGCGACCTTCCGCCTCGATGCGCTGACCGTCGATGGTTTCGCAGAATGCCCGCAGCCGGGTCAGGTAGGCCTCGATCTTGGCCGAATCCGCGGCGCTGGGCTGCGGGAACGGATGGATGAGGTCCAGCCGGAACCGGCCGAGGAACATCTCCTTCGCGAAAGAGGGCTTGACCCAGGTGGTTTCGCGGGATTCTTCGACAAGCGCTCTCGCTTGTTCTTCGGTGGCATCGACTTTCGCGGCAGTCGCCATGATGTCCTCCTCGACCGTGATGAGAATCACATTCGAGTGTAGGAGTGTTTGTTACCCACCGGTAGGGGCTGGCAAAGATCGAAATGGCTTGTCGGGCAATGATCTTGGTTGTGTAGCTAGTGGCTGGTTACTGCACTCCGCGAAGATAACGACCGAAGTGTGGCACCGTGAATCCGATGGTTCCGCGCTCCGCCGAGTAGATCAGGCCCTTCTTGATCAGCCCGTCACGGGCGGGGGACAGTGATGCGGGCTTGCGGCCCAACTCATTTGCGACCGCAGACGTGGCCACCGGGCCGTCATCTCCGGACAAATCGGCCATCGCTCGCATATATTCACGCTCGGCCGGAGTAGCTCGCTCGTAGCGAGAGCCAAAGAAACCGACCGCTAGTTCCTCTTCGGCATGCGGCGCCGCCACCGCCACATCATCGGCCGAGATCGGGCTCTGCGCCGCCACATCCCAGGTCGCCTTCCCGTACGCCTGCACGAAATACGGGTAGCCGTCCGCCTTGCGGTAGAGCTCCTCCAGCGCCTCCTGGGTGAACTTCACGTCCTCCCGCTCGGCGGGCGCGAGCAGCGCCAGGTCGGCGGACTCCCGGTCCAGGCGATCGATGCGGTGATAGGAGAACAGGCGCTCCGAATAGCTCTTGGAGGCCGACAGCACCGCGGGCAGATGCGGCAGGCCCGCCCCCACCACGATCAAGGGCGCGGCGTCCTGGCTGAGTTCGTGGCAGGCCCCGCAGATGGCCGAAATGTCCGCTGCGCCCAGATCTTGCAGCTCATCGATGAAGAGGGCGATGCCCACGCCGGTGTCCCGCGCCAGCTGCGCGGCCTCCATGAGCAGCTCCACCAGATCGATCTCGATATCCCCGGAATCGGCGCGTCCGGTCACCGCGGGCACATCGATGCCCGGATTCCAGCGCTCCCGCATCCCCTTATCCGCGGTGGAGCGCAGCGCGAATGCCTTGAGAATGCCGAGGAAGTCGTCCGCCTGCTCCGGATTCCGGTGCTCCACCGCGATCGACCGCACCGCCATGTGCAGCGCCGAGGACAAGGGCCGGCGCAGCTCCTGATCCGGGCGCGCCTCCAGCTTGCCGGTGCCCCAGCCGCGCGAACGCGCCGCCGAGCGAAGCTGATTGAGCAGCACCGTCTTCCCCACGCCGCGCAGTCCGGTGAGCATGACGCTGCGTTCCGGCCGCCCGCGCGACACCCGCTCCAGCACGATGTCGAAGGCGTCCAGCTGGCGATCGCGGCCCGCGAGTTCGGGCGGCCGCTGGCCGGCGCCGGGCGCGTAGGGATTCCTGACCGGGTCCATGCCGCCCAACCGTAGCGTGCGAACGCCGGATCCGAAGGGGAAGAATCCGGGATTATCCGGGCGTCTACCGGGAGAAGTAGATACAGCTATCGATAGGCATACGCGACCGATTGCGTTCGCACCCCCAGGGTCTGTTCGCTTCTCTACCCTTATGCGTGGTTCGCGAAGGATCCAGCGCAGGAGGGTTCATGACGGAAGAAACAGTGCCCACCGTCGCGGAGGTGGTGGAGTCCTGGAACGTACCCGCCGAGGCGACCGTCGCGGCGCGCATCCGGAAGAACATCCTGGTCGCCATCGAACGCGGCTACGACGATCCGCAACTGGTCGCCGATCTCGCGGTGGGCCCGCTCGTCATGGCGCTCGGTCAGCTCGAGGTCGAACTGGCGGACGCGCGCCGGCGCATCGAGGATCTCGAACGAGTGCTCGGGGATGGCTAGATAACGGTCAATTCGATCAGGTATATCGAGCCGTGATCCAGGGCGCTGAACGGGATTTCGAGCATCCACCTGGGGAAATTGCATAGGTCACAACACACCCGTGCGTTGGGGTGGACAACACACATCGCTAGCCGTAATCTTCTCGTGACTTAGCGGAGTCTGTCGCTTCATCGGAGAGGCGGCCCGCGACGTTACCGCCCAATCGAGTGAGAGCAACAATCTCTCACTCGAGCCGGGGACCCAATCCAGTTCGGGGTGAATCTCCTTACGGCCAACCGCCGTTGGAGTAGGGCCTACTTCCGGGCCCGAACCCGTCAGCTAACTCGGTCGGCGGTCAGAGTAGGAAGATCGGAGATGCGGCTCGGTGGGTAGGCACAGCTTGCAGCGGGAATCCCGGCTGCCGAATTCTGTCAAGGGCGCCATTGTCATGGGCGCCATGGCGGCAACGACTACAGGCGCGTTCCCGGCGATCACCGCCGCCGCTGCCACGGTCGACATCCCGGGCATCGGAAACTTCGATGTGCCGGATCAGTTCGCACCCCAGGTGCAGCAGTTCAACGAGACGGTCAAGAACGTCCAGAACGCCGTCCCCGGCGCCGGCGTTCAGGTGGGCCAGCCCGCCAACCCCGCGCCCCTGCTGCCGCAGCTCGGCCAGTCGCCGTTCCCCAATCTCTTCCCCGCCCCGCAGCACCAGAGCCCGGGTGACGTCGCCCTGCAGGCCGCGCAGACCAAGATCGGCTCCGAGTACGTCTGGGGGGCCACCGGCCCGTACAGCTTCGACTGCTCCGGTCTCGTCCAGTGGGCCTACAAGCAGGCCGGAGTTCAGCTGCCGCGCACCAGCTTCGAGCAGTCCAACGTCGGCATGCCGGTCGCCTACCAGGACCTGCAGCCCGGCGATATCGTCATCACCAACGGCGGCGGCCACGCCGGCATCTACGCCGGCGACGGCAAGCTGCTGAACGCCCCGCAGAGCGGCGAGACCGTCTCCTACGCGACCCTGCGTCCGAGCGAAGTCGTCACCGCCCGCCGCATCAACGCCTAGGTACCCACCCACCTACGTAGGTACCCACCGCGTCGCGCCGACACCGTATGGTGGCGTGGTGACGCCAGCTCCAGCGAGCACCGGATTTTCCGAAACGGCCCAGGCCCGAGTCGATTCTTGGACCTGGGCCGTCCGGCTGTTCAAAACCAGGTCGGCCGCCGCAACCGCCTGCCGCGCAGGCCATGTGCGCGTGAACGGGGTCCCCGTGAAACCCGCGCACACCCTGAAACCCGGTGACGAGATCCGCGTCCGGGTCAATGGCCTGGAACGCATCGTCATCGTCGAGCGGCTCATCACCAAGCGGGTGGGCGCGGCCGTCGTGAGCCAGGTGCTGATCGACAAGAGCCCGCCGCCACCCGATCCCGGTCTGGTCGCCGCCCTGCCCCGCCGCGACCGCGGTTCCGGCCGTCCCACCAAACGCGAACGGCGCGAAACGGATCGGCTCCTCGGCCGTGCCGAGGACTAGCCTGCCGAGGTCAGGGGCTAACTCGGCGGCTTCGGGCTCGGCGGGCCGGGTTCGGTCGCGCCATTGCTCCCCGCCGCCGTAGGCGCCGCGGGGATACCGCGCGCCGCCCACGCCGTGGCGGCCACCGTGATGAGGGCACCGAGCATGAGGGCCGACGCCTCACCGGGTTTCAGCACATGCAATTGGGTGCCGACCGTGACCGCCGCGACCGGCACGCCGATCTGCGCGGAAGCCATGACCCCGAAGGGAATCGGCTGCCCCGACAGGCGCATGAGCGCATGCGCCAGCACCGCGGCGCCGCCCAGCGCCAGCCCGAGGATGATCAGGTGCGGCTGCTGCCCGAACTCGCGCAGGTTCAAGCGCGCACCCAGCCAGACGAAGAACAACGGCGCCAGGAAACCGTCACTGATGCCGAACAATTGCCGCGCCACTCGCCGCGGCTCGCCGACGGCCGCCACCGCCAGCCCGAGTGCGAAGCCGGCCAGCATGATCGACACCTGACTGCGCGTCGCCAACGCGCCCAGCAGGAACAACAGCGCCAGGCTGACCCGCAACTCCAGCGCGAACTGCCGATCCTCCGAGATCTTGTGCATCCGATGCCGGATCCCCGACATCTCCAGATAGCGCAGCACGAAATAGACCACCACCGCGGCCGCGGCCACCGCGAGCGCGCCCAGCGCGGCCCGCCCGGCATGACTCGGATCGATCATCAGGGGCAGCGCCACCACGCACGCGGCGTCCGCGATGGCGACCTGAGCGGTCAACTCCAGCACCGGTTTCCCGGTCAGCCCCTGCGAGTCGATGACCGGCAGCACCAGCGCCGCCGACGACGACGCGATGAGCACCGCGTACATCGCCCCATGACCCATGCCGAAGAAATCGGACACCAGCGGACCCAGCACGGCCGCCGCCACCCCGACCAGCACCGCCCGCAGCGCACCCGTGCCCAGCGCCGACCGGATGGCCGCGTTCCGCACCGGCACATGCGTTCCGGCCACGAACATGACCACCGCGAAACCGATGTTCGCCAGAAACGCGAAGGTGGGTTCGGCCGGATCCAGCACCCCGAATCCGGTGGTGCCGAACACGATTCCGGCCGCCAGTTCGCCCAGGATTACCGGCAGATGCCAGGACTGCCGCCAGGCCAGCAGCGGCCCGGCCAGCCCGAGGACGGTGATGAGGGCGAGGGTTTGGAAGGTCATGGGCTCACGATCATGGCAGGTCGGCGATCTTCACCGGGATCTCGATATTCTCGTCCGTGTAGTAGATGGCACAGACGCGGTGATAGCCGTCGGCGATCTGCATGGGCACGCCCTTGCGGAAGTTGCCACGCACCAGCAGGATCGGCGACAGCGCGGTCCCGGCGATGATCTTCTGCAGATCGGTGCGCACCCACTGATTGGTGGGCGGCAGCAACTCCAGCTGGGAGGCTCGCAGAATATCCTTGGCCTTCTTGTGCGTCAGCTTCGCCTTCCGCAGGCCGGCGACCACCCTCTCGATGACATCCGGCTCGGCCAGCATCTCCAGATAGTCCGCTGCCGCCGGATAGTCGTGCTCGTCCGGCTCTTTCTTCCATTTGACCGTCACGGTCGATTCCGCCATGGAGTCATCATTCCGTCCGGTCGGTGGCGGTGTGGCCCGACACGCGGATTTTCAGGCCGCCGGCCCGACCTCCCACTCCACGCACACCACCCGCCGATCCCGCTGCGCCGCCGCCAGTTCGCGCACCGCGTCGTGCGCGACCTGCCAGGTGGGGCTGGGCACCGGGGCGGTGAGCAGCACCGTGAAATCCGTCGGATCGGCCGCGGTGAGCGCCAGCAGATCGGCGGCGGCGCTCAGCGGCGGCTCGCACGCCGCGTGCACGATGCCCCGGATCGGTGACCCGCACTCGCGGATATCGTGCAGTGCCGTGGCCAGATCCGCCCGATCGGCAATATCGCAGCGCACCACCACGATCCGATCCTCCATACCGTCCAGTGGGGCGGGCAGCGCCTGCGGATCCGGGGTCAGCACCACCACATCCAGCGCCCCGGCCGCCAGCAGCCAGCGCACCGCCACCACGCCCTGCGGGCTCAACCCGTCCGCCACCACATAGGTGTCCTCCGGTCGCACCTTCACCGCCGGGAACACCGGGGCGAGCGCCGGCTCGGAATCGGCCTGCCCGCCAGCGGAATACCGCTCACCGGGCGCCCCGCGCGGCCGCCGCCACTGCCGCCGCGGCGGCGCCGTCGTATGCGGCCCGAGCGCCGTCCAATCGACGAAACGCCCCTCCAGATACAACCCCGCCACCGCCGTCAGAAAGGCCGTGGCCTCATCCTCCTGGGCGGCCGCGGCATACGCGGACTCCCGCAGCGTGACCTGTTCCCGCACGGCCGCCGCGTGCACCGGATGCGGCGAGACCTCCACCACCGTCGAAATCCCTTCGCGCGCCGCCTGTTCCAGCGCCCCGGCCAATTCGACCGCGCCCGCCGCATTCTCGCCCCAATACTCCGCGTCCATCCGCACGCTCGCCTCGATCGGACCGGACGGCTGCACAGCTCCGCCCGTTCCGGCGGCGGCAGGGTGCGGCAGGCGGATGCTCGCGCCGCGATAGGTGGTGGAGTAGACGGTGATCTCGGGAGTGCGGGGAACGAGATCGGCAAGGTCGGTGATCAGTTGAGGTACCAGGCTTCTGGCGCGCGGTAGATGATGGGGAGCCGGTCCCGGCGCCCGCTGCGCGAAGATGGCCCGCCGATGCGCGCGGCGGATGAGGGCCTCGACATACCGGGGTTCACCCGAGACGGTGATCGACGTGGGCCCGTCGACCGCGGCCACGGCGACGGACGCCCGCATCGGCTCCACCAGCCGCATGGCCTCGGCGGGCGTCGCCTCCAGCACGGCCGCCGCGGCCTCGGTCCCGGCCGCATCGAGGAGCCTGCCCCGAGCCACCGCCACCCGCGCACCATCCCCCAGCGACAGCACCCCGGCGACCACCGCGGCCGCGACCTCCCCGGCCCCGTACCCGGCCACCGCATCCGGGCGAATACCCCAGGAGTCCAGCAGTTCCGCCAATGCCACCTGATACGCGAACAGCGCGGAATGCGCGAATACCGCCCCGCCGGAATCGTTTCCGAAACCGGTGCGCGGCGTCCACACCCGCGGCCCGCCCGCCTCCACCACCGCATCGGCGACCGCGGTCACCACGGCCCCGAAAACCGGGTATCGCGCCGCCAGCGCCCGCCCCATCCGCGCATGCCCCCCGCCTCCCGAAAAGAGCAGCAGTACCCCGCCCGCCCGGCGCGCCGGCGCCGGTCCGAGCACGGTATCGGAGGTTTGCGGCCCGCCCGGCACCGTATCGGCGAGCAGCCGCGGCGTGACGGCGCGGGGCGCGGCCGTCTCCATATGCCGTGCCAGCGCGCGCAACTGATCGCCGGCGTCGGCGATATCGTCCGCCAGTACCGCCGCCCGCACCGCCTCCGGCGCCAATCGCGCGGCGGCCGCGCCGAATTCGCGCAGGGTGCGGTAGGAGGTGACCGCCGTCGCCCAGCGCAGCGCCAGATTGTGCACGGCCGCCGCATCCCGGCCGCTGATCGGGATGAGCACCGGTGGCTCCTCGCCGCGCTCGTGCCGGGGAATCGCGGCGGCGTCCCGCAGCGAGATATGCGCCGAGCTCCGGGTTTCGGTGAATTCGATACCATCCAGGCCGATTTCCGCGTAACGGCGGGTGCGGGTGCGTCGTGCATCGGCCGTGCGTTGCAGCACCAGCACCGTGCACACACTGTCCCCCGCCAGGCCGACGGGCACCTGGAGGTCCGAAATGTCCGGTAGCAGAGCGAGATCCACGCCGCCCGCGATCACGAACGGCACCGTCTCATCGGCGAGCAGCCGCACACCCATGTCCACCGCCACCAGCGGCGAGGTCCGATCGCTGTCCACCATCAGGCTGGGCCCGCGCAATTCCAGCGCCCGCGACAACTGGTGTGCGCTGTTCACACTCCCGCCCACCCCGAACACCACCGCCGCTCCGGACCCGCGCGCCACGCACCCCAGCCCCGAATCGTCCAGGGCCTCCACCGCCACTTCGAGATTCGCGCGCTGCCGCCCACTCATCCCCGCAGCCTCGAGCCCGCCGATCCCGAACCACTCGTGATCGAAATCCGCACCGGTCACCCGGCACCCGATTCCCACGATCGACACCGCCGGCAGCCCGGCCGCCGCGCTCATCGGACCGACCCGTCCCGCGGCAATCCAACGCGTCCCGCACCGTTCGCGCTGTTCGCCGCCTCGCGGTCGGCGGGCGCGGCGATCGGTTTCACCGCCGCTTCTCGCCCGCCGGTGTGGCCGGGTGCGGCGGTGCGCATCGCGGCATGGGGGCGCGATGTGGGCGGGGGTATTGCTTTCGTACTCTGCTGCACAGGAATCCCTCCCGTGTGCGGCGCTCGCAGGCGCCGAGGTACCTCCAAGGATTCTGCCAAGTTTTCGGCGCGGTCAGAAGAGCTTTGCGCGCGCCGCGTTGTCGCCTAGCGTGGCGCGGGTGAGCGAGAACTCCGTACGGGCGGGACGGGCGCCGGCCACGATCGTGGCGGAAGGCGTGCGCAGTCCGAAGGAACTGCCGATGGCCATGGGGGCGTTGCCGTCCGGAACAACCTGGAAGTCAAGCTGATTCGCGAGAATGCGCCCAGGCCCGGCCTGCTCTTCGATGCCGACCGGGATGCCGCGTTCCGCACGATTCAGCGGCTACCCTCCCTCCCGGCCGGGAGGGAGGGTAGCCGCGTCGCACGACTACGACGCCTGCGCCGCCCGCGCGTGAATGGGATGCTCGAGATCCTCGGGCGTCGCGTGCTGGGTGAAGAAACGCAATGCCAGATTCACCGCGTCCTGTTCGGTGTAGACACCGGAGATGGCCATTGTCCGGCGCAGCGCGTCATCGTCGAGATAGATACGAGTGATTGCCATTTCGGCACCTCCGCCATGTCCGTCTGTAGAGAAAGCATGACGTATCGATGAGGCGGCGGTGCCGAAACAGCGAGGCCCGCGGTACTCGAATCCGCTAGGCGAGCATGCCCGCCAGGCGTGCGCCGATCAGCGCCTCGGCCTCGGACACCATGCGCGACACCAATTCCGCACAGGTCGGGATGTCGTCGATGAGGCCCTGCACCTGACCGGCGGACCAGATGCCCGCGTCCAGATCGCCCTCCTCGAACACGCGACGCCCGCGCGCACCCGCGACCAGGTCCTTCACGTCCTCGAACTTGCCGCCGGCCTTCTCGATCTCGACGACCTTGCGGCTGATCTCGTTGTCCGCCACGCGCGCCGTGTTGTGCATGGTGCGGAAGATGAGCTGGGTGGCGCGCTCACTGTTGGCGACGATCTGCTCCTTGACCGTCTGGTGGATCGCCGACTCCTGCGTGCACATGAAGCGTGTACCCATATTGACGCCGTCCGCGCCCAGCGCCAGCGCCGCGACCAGACCGCGCGCATCGGCGATGCCACCGGAGGCGATGACCGGAATGTCCAGCACCTGGGTGGCGGCGGGGATCAGGATCAGGCCGGGGACATCGTCCTCGCCCGGGTGCCCGGCGCATTCGAAGCCGTCGATGGACACGCCGTCCACGCCGATCTTCTGCGCCTTGAGCGCGTGCCGCACGCTGGTGCACTTGTGCAGCACCTTGATTCCGGCTTCCTTGTAGTACGGCAGGAAGGGTTCCGGATTGCTGCCGGCGGTCTCCACGATCTTCACGCCGGAGTCGATGATCGCCTTGGCGTACTCCTGGTACGGCGGCGGGTTGATCGACGGCAGGATCGTCACGTTCACGCCGAAGGGCTTGTCGGTGAGTTCCCGCGCGCGATCGATCTCGCGGCGCAGATCGTCGGGGGTGGGCTGGGTCAGGGCGGTGATGATGCCGAGCCCGCCCGCCTCGGAGACGGCGGCGGCGAGTTCGGCGCGGCCGACCCACATCATGCCGCCCTGCACGATCGGATGCTCGACCCCGAAGGTCTCGGTGAACCTGGTTTTCAGAGCCATTGGCGCTGTCCTCTCCCTGCCTCTCGCAACTGTGCCGATACTCGCATGGTTGCATATGGGCGGACAAGCCCTATGTGAGTGGGAGTTTGCACCTCGGGCGATCTCATCAGGGTCAACCTGTGGATAACCGAGGCAGGCGCTGACCTGGTACTAGATCATTTTGTACCCTCTGAGCTGCGAAATGAAGCACTGATAAATTTATGGCGGAACCTTCTCTGTAACCCTTGTCACGCCAAAAAGTTAGTTGCTATTCTCACGCTCGATCAGCGTGAAAGGACACCGCATGACCTTGCAGCCGCTCGACGAACCGATCCGCTCGCGACGCAACCACTGGGTGAACCAGATAGCGACGCACGCGGTCATGCGCCCGGACCGGGTCGCCTTCCGGTTCAAGGGCGTGGACACCACGTGGCAGCAGCTGCACGAGCGGTCGGAGACATTCGCCGACGCGCTCGCCCGTCGAGGGGTCGGGTTCGGCGATCGCGTGCTCATCCTGGCGCTCAACTACACCGAGTACATCGAGGCGGTCATGGGCATCAACGCCCTGGGCGCCATCGCGGTACCGGTGAACTTCCGGCTCACCCCACCCGAGGTCGCCTACATCGTGAGCGACTCCGGCGCCAAGGCGGTCGTCACCGACAACCTGCTGCAACCGCTCGCGGTAGGCGTCGCGGCGCGGGCCCCGGAGCTGTCCACCATCGTGGTCATCAACGGGCAGACCGGGGACGGCGTCATCGGCTACGACGACTTCATCGCCGAACCGGGCGAACCCCATGCGCCGCTGGACATTCCGGAGGACACGCCCTGCCTCATCATGTACACCTCCGGCACCACCGGCGCGCCCAAGGGCGCGGTGCTGTCGCACGCGAACATGAGCGCGCAGGCCCTCACCTGCATCCGGGCCATGGATCTCGGCGCGGACGCCATCGGCTTCTGTACCTCGCCGCTGTTCCATATCGCCGGACTGGGCAGCCTCACACCGTATTTCATGCTCGGCGGCAAGACCGTGCTGCATCCGCTGGGCGCGTTCGACGCCACCGAATGGCTGGACGCCGTCGAGGCGGAACAGGCCTCGGCCGCCTTCTGCGTACCGGTGCAATGGCAGCTCATCTGCGAGGAACCGACGGTCAAGCAGCGCAAGCTGGCCCTGCGGGCGCTGTGCTGGGGCGCCGCCCCGGCCTCGGACACGGTGCTGCGGGCCATGGCCGACAGCTTCCCCGGCGCCTTCAATGTCGCGGTGTTCGGGCAGACCGAGATGTCCCCCATCACCTGCGTACTGGAGGGCGAGGACGCGCTGCGCAAGATCGGCTCGGTGGGCAAGCCCATCCCGACCATCCAGGCGCGCATCGTCGATGACGAGATGAACGATGTCGCCCCCGGCGAGATCGGCGAGATCGTCTACCGCGGGCCGACTCTCATGTCGGAGTACTGGAACAAGCCCGAGGCGACCGCGGAAGCCTTTCACGGCGGCTGGTTCCACTCCGGTGACCTGGTGCGCCGGGACGAGGAGGGGTTCGTCTACGTGGTGGACCGCAAGAAGGACATGATCATCTCCGGCGGCGAGAACATCTACTGCGCCGAGGTCGAGAACGTCCTGTTCGCGCACCCCAAGATTCACGAGGCCGCGGTGGTCGGCCGCCCGCACGAGAAGTGGGGCGAGGTGCCGGTCGCGGTGGTCGCTCTGGTCGAGGGTGCGGACGACCTGACGCTGGAAGAGCTGGAACCCTTCCTGAACGAGTCGCTGGCGCGCTACAAGCACCCCAAGCACCTGGTGATCGTCCCCGAACTCCCCCGCAATGCCAGCGGCAAGGTCGTGAAGGTCGAACTGCGCAAGCAGTATTCGGCGTAACCGCTAGATCATGTCGCGGGACGTGAGCCAGCGCATGAGCGGCCAGCCGCAGAAGACCGGGAGCCAGCAGGTGAGTACCCGGTAGAGGAGGACGGCGGGCACCGCGAGCGTCGCCGACACACCGAAGGCGGCCAGCCCGCCGATCAGCGCGGCCTCGACGGCGCCCACCCCGCCCGGGGTCGGCGCGGCCGAGGCCAGCGTGCCGCCGATCATGGTCACGATGGTGACCGTCACGAAAGTGGTGCTGCCGCCGAAGGCTTCGATACTCGCCCACAGCGCCAGCGCCATGCCGAGCGTCGTGGTGGCACAACCGGCGACGATCATGGCCAGCCGCCACGGCTTGCGAGCCAGATCCTTGAGCTGCTCGAGCACCTCCGCCAGCTGCGGGCGCACCTCGTGCACCAGCCATTTGCGCACCTTGGGGATGAACATGGTGGCGCCGAGCAAGCCGAGCAGCGCACCCGCCACCAGGTACAGGACCGTGGCGCTGGGTACGAAATGCGACAGGTTCGTCGAAACCCCGGCCAGCGCACCGAAGATCAGCAACAGCACCACGTGCGTGACCACCTGGATGGTCTGCTGCAGCGCCACCGCGGCGGTGGCGCGCACCGCACCCAGGCCGCTCTTCTGCAGGAAGCGCACGCTCAGGGCCAGACCACCGACACCGGCCGGCGTCGTAGTGGCCGCAAAGGTATTGGCCACCTGCATGATCAGCAGATTGCGGAACCGCACGGCCTCGGACGCGCACGCCCACAACGCCATTGCCGCGCCCACATAGGTCAGCGCCGACACGGTGAGCCCGAGCGCCGCCCAACCCCAGTGCAGATTCCCCAGTTCCGACGCGAAGGTCGGGGCCTGGCTGATATACGGATAGGCCACGTAGACAAGGCCGATGAGCAGGACCAGCTGGATGATCTGATTGCGCGAGAACCGGGTGATCTGCGCGGCCTCGATCTTGTCCTGCCCGGTCTGCTCCAGCACTTCCTCGCGAATGGCCTTCATCAGCTCGCCCGCGTCCGGCACCGCCTTGCGCACGTGCGCGGGCATGGCCGTGCGGGTCAGCCGCGCGGAGGCACTGAGCACCGCCTCCTTGCCGAGCGCCTCCAGCGCGGTGCGCACCGTCATCTCCGCGCCGAACAAGGACGTGGCCGACAACAGCAGCTGCGCCACATCGGATTCGAAACGAGCCTGATACGCACCGAATTCGGACTGCACGAACCCGCCGAACAACACGGTGTCGTCGGGCATGATGCGGATTTCCTCGGTGCGCAGATCACCGTGCGAGATCTGCGCCTGATGCATGGCGCCCAGCGTCTCCCACACCTTGGTCAGCGTGCGGGCGCTGTCCGAGGCGGCCAGCGACCGGCCCTGGGTGACGGTGTGCGCGTAGACCATCCAGCCACGTTCCAGCGCCGCGACCGTGAGCGGCTTGTTGCTGGCCAGCCCCAGATCCGCGATGGCGAAACCCATCAGCGCGCGATGCTCGACCGCGCGGCGCATGGACGCGAACGGCGCCGGGGACTCGCTCGCGCGAATCGTCAACCAGCGCCGCAACATCTGCAGGGCGCCGCGGCTGCGCTGATTCGCGCCGTACATCTCGATGATCAGTTCATTGTCGGGAGAAGCGGATCCGCCGCCGCCGTTGTCCAGGGAGGCGCCCAGCTCGGCGGACGGCGTGGTGCTCGCCGACAGCACCAGCGGTCCGCGCGCGGCCGGGCGCAGCACCTTGAACGCCGTCACCCGGAAACCGCGCTGCGCCAGCACCCGCACTGCCGCATCGAGCGGAACCTCCAACGCGGGAGTGCCGACCACCAGCACGATCACCGCACCCACCAGCCAGCCCACCGCCAGGCCCAGCGCGGCCCGCGCGGGCACCACCAGACTGACGAACAGGTGAATGGGCACGAACGCCAGCAGCAGCGTCCACCACCAGCGCCGGGCCCGCTTGGGCAGCCACGGGCTCGCGACCGTCAGCACCGCCGCCAGCATCGCGATCCAGCGCGGATCGTCGAGGAACTGCGACAGGAACGTATTGACCTGCTGCGGCTGCGACAGATGCCAGCGCGGCGCGGTGAATCCGGTGCCGGTGATGGAGAACAGGGCCAGGGCGATCAGACCCGCGGAGAGGAACCCGGCCAGCAGCTTCCACTGCCGGCGCAGGATGAGCCGCACCAGAATCGCGAACGGCAGCGCCAGAATGGCGATGCCGTAGAAGATGTAGACGAGGTTGGACTGTTCCGGCGTCAGGAAGCCCAGGATGTTGGAGACCGACTTCTCCAGCGCCTCCCATTTGGGCCGCGTGATGAGCGAGCCCGCGATGACGATCGCGACCAGGAGTACGGACAGCACTACACGCAGAATGTCACTGGTCCGGCGGATCCGCGGCTGCAGCAGGCTGCCGGAGACGGGGATCTCCCGCCCGTCGACTCGCATGTCCTATCGGCGCTTTCGGATCGTGGGAACACCTGCGGTCCCATGGTCGGCTCGTGTGAGTATGCGGCAGGCGACGGCAGCACCGTGCGCCCAACACGCCGAGTTACCGTAACCCGTCGCTGCCTGCGGCTGAGATCTGCCCGGCCCGTCACCTGCCACCGGGCGTGTCAGCCGTCCCCGCGATACCCCTGTTTTTCCGGCTTAATTGATCTTCGAGGCGTTCCGGACAGATGCGTGCAAGGATCGATCCGTGGTGCTCGATCTGCGTGTTTGTTTTCTGGGGGAATCGTTCGTCGCGGGGGTGGGTGACCAGAAGGGCTTGGGCTGGGCGGGCAGATTGGCCACCCGCGCCATTGCCGCCGGACAGCCTCTCACGTTCTACAACCTCGGTATACGCCGCGAAACCAGTAGCGAGCTGAGAACCCGATGGGAAGCCGAGTGCAAGCGCCGACTACCCGAGGGCGCGGACTGCCGGGTGGTGATCTCCACCGGAGTCAATGACAGCGTGCACGAACGCGGCCTGCCGCGCGTGGATCCGGTCGAGTCGGTGGCGAATATGGACGCCATCCTGCGCCGCGTACAGGGAAACCATTGGCATCCACTGGTTGTCGCGCCGCCGCCGAATGTCGATCCCGCGCACAATCATCGGCTCGAGGTGCTCGACGAGAAGTTCGCCCAACTCTGCGAGGGACTCGGCGTCCCGTATCTGCGGGCGCATCAACCGTTGCTGGAGAACAAGATCTGGATGCAGGATGTCGCGGCCGGCGACGGCTACCACCCGGGCGCGGCGGGCTACGACGAATTCGCCGCCCTGCTGGTGCCGCACTGGCTGCTGTGGCTGGCCGATCCCGGATCAGGGCTGCCGACCCTCCGCTGAATCGGGCACGGTGGCGACCGAATCGGGCACGGTGGCCACCGAATCGGGCACGACGGCGACCCGGTGCGCGGGATGGGCGGCGGGCGGCAGCAGCCAATCCATCACCGACGCCGATCCGCGTTTGCGGGTATTGGTCAGACCCGATCCGACCAGCACGCCCAGCGCGATGGCCAGCACCGACAACAGCACATTGATCAGCACCTGCAGGCCGTTCACCCCGTGCGAATTGTTCACCAGGTCCGACACCGCCGTCAGCCCCATACCGCCGGGCACCAGCATCCAGAACGCGGGCAGGAACGCCACCTGGGTCGGCGGCGCATTCCGATTGCGCTGCACCAGATATGCGGCCGGCACCGCGACCAGACCACCCAGGAACGCGCCCAGCAGCGGCCCGCCCGCCCGAATCCCGAACTGCTGCGCCACGAACGTGACATACAGCACCAGCAGCAGCCAGAACAACGATTTGGGCGGCGCACTGGACCGCCACGAATGCCCGATGCCGATGAGCAGCACGCCCAGGATCGGCGCCCACCAGCCGACCGTGTGCAGATACGAGAACTCGGGCGGCTGCGGACCCATCATCTGCAATGCGATGTAGATGCCGAAGGCCAAGAGCAGCAGCTTGTTCAGGCCCGCCAGCGTGCGCGCCGAGCCCGCCACCATGGACCCGGTGGCCAGTTCGATCGCGCCATTGGTGAGCGTCGCGCCCGGCAGCAGGCCCGCGACCGCCGGAATCAGCAGCTGCGAGGGCTGGCCGCCGCCCAGCGCGTGCGGAAATCCGTAGGCCAGCAAGGTGACCACCGCGCCCGCGGTGACCGGCAGCGCCAGCGACAGCAGCTGGAAACGGTCCGCCAGCATCACCAGCAGCTGCACCGCCAGCCCGAGGACGGCGTACCCGATGAGCGCCTGCGGGGTCGGGTTCAGCATGAGTCCCAGGCCCACCGTGAGAATCACATTGCCCAGCAGCATGAGCCAGACGGCGGTCGGCGGCGGCGCGGCCAGGATCGCCTCCAGACCGGCGGTGACCTCGGTGGGCGGCGGCAGTTCGTGCTTCAGGCCGTCCAGCAGTTTGTACAGCGCGGCGATCTGATCCAGCCGCAGCGTGTCGTTGCCGGCCACCTGCAGGTCGACCGCCGAACCGCGCGAATCCTGCACGCGCACGAACACTCCGGTGGGCAGCACGAAGAACTGGACATCCTTCGCGCCGTAGCGGCGGGCGGTGTCGTCGAGAATGGCCTGGGCGCGATCGGTGGTCTCGCCGGCGCCGATGAGCATGACGCCCAGCAGCCGCAGCAGATTCAGCAGATCCGCGGAGACCGGTGGTTCCTCCGGGGGCGGCGGATCGTGGATCTCGTGCGCGCCCGCCCGGTGCGCCACGCGATTGACCAGCCACTCGTCGACCACATCACCGGCCCGGCGGGCCACGCTCGTCAGTCGCCGGCTGACCGGGACCCCGGCGGTGGCCGCACGCCGAGGCCGCGTCCGTAGATGCCGCGGGCTCGTCGCACTCATGTATCGCCTCCTGATTCCGCTTCAGTTCTACTCGCCGAGACGGAGACAGCAACATCGTGGCTAAAGAACCCTAACCTGTGCGGAATGCGGTTCGATGGACTGCGATGAGTTTCGGGGACCGGCCCCGTCAGCACCCTCGAACCCGACCACAGAGCCGAGAGAGAGCACCCACCATGGGCAAAATCGTTGTCGCCGAATTCGTTTCCGCCGATGGCATCATCGAGAACCCGGCCTGGACGGTCCCGTACTGGTCCGACGAGATCGCCGCCTACAAGAGCGCCGAACTGGACGAGGCCGACGCCCTGCTGCTCGGCCGCACCACCTACGAGGGCTTCGCCGCCGCCTGGCCGAACCACCCGGAGGAGGGCGCCTACAAGGACAAGATGAACGCCATGCCCAAGCACGTGGTCAGCGCGCGACCCGAGCTGGAATGGAACGCCGCCCGGATCGAGGGCGACCTCGCCGAATCCCTCGCCGAACTGCGCACCGAGCAGAACCTGCTGCTCTTCGGCAGCGGCCGGCTCGTCGACTTCCTGCGCGCGAACAATCTGGTCGACGAGTACCGCCTCGTCGTCTACCCGGTGCTGCTGGGTCAGGGCCTGCGCCTGTGGAATCCGGTCGACGCCGAGGCCACCCTCGCGCTCGCCGACTCGAAAACCCTGGGCAACGGGGTCGTCCTCGCCACCTACCGGGTGAGTTCGCCCACCGTGACGCGTCCCACCTTCGGCTGAACCGGCCATAACATCTGCCCGCCGGGGCCGGGTGCGATACCGTCACGAATGCCTGCCCGGGCAGTCGGGGTTTCGGGGGCCTGGCCCCTTGGAATTCACGAGATTTGGTCCTCCTCCATAAATTGGGTGGCATGGATATCGATACGCGACTGCTGCGTTACTTCCTGGCGGTCGCGGAAATGGAGAACCTCCCCGGGGCCGCGCAACGCCTGCATGTCGCGCAGCCCGCCCTGGCCACGCAGATCAAGCAGCTGGAACAGCAGCTCGGGGTGGAGCTCTTCATTCGTTCGCGGGCCGGCTGGACGCTGACCGCCGCGGGCAAGGTGCTGGCCGAACAGGTGCCGAACCTGCTGGCCTCCTGGGATCGAATCCTGCGCGACACCAAGAGCGATGCCTCCCGGGCCTCGCGGGTATTGCGGCTGGGCAGTGTGCAGAGCGCGGCCGACGGCTACATCCCGGAGATCGTCCAGGTCTTCCACCGCCTGCACCCGGACTGGCAGGTCGACATCCATCAGGGCGGCTGGACCGACCCCACGGCCGGCCTGGACGAGGGCGACGTGGATGTCGCGCTGCTCCGATTACCGTTCCCCGGCCAGGGCGAGTACCACGTACGCGAACTGTTCACCGAACCGCGCTGGATCGCACTGCCCGCGGATCATCCGCTGGCCGAACGCGACGATATCGCCTTCCGCGAACTGTGGGACGAACCGTATGTCGCCTCGCCCGCGGAAACCGGCTGGTGGCGCGACTATTGGATGGGGCTCGACGCACGGCCCGCCGACACCGCCATCATCGGCGCCATCGCCCGCAATACCGACGAATGGCTGCGCGCCATCGCCGGCGGCTTCGGCGTCAGCTTCACCCCGGCCTCCACCTCCCGCACCAATGCCTACCCCGGCGTGGTCTTCCGGCCCGTCCACGGCATCGGGCCCACCCGGGTCGCCCTGGTATGGCCGGACGCCTCGGAAGCGGATCCCGTGGTGCGCTACTTCATTCGCTGCTGCACCGACATCGTGGGCCACCAGGGCCACGACGGCCGCCGCACCTCATAGGCAATAACCTGGGGTAATGGACATCGATACGCGGCTGCTGCGGTATTTCGTCGCCGTCGCCGAGGAAGGTCATCTGACTCGGGCCGCGCAACGGCTGTACGTGTCCCAGCCCGCGCTGACCAAACAGATCAAACAGCTGGAACAGCAACTGGGAGTGGAGTTGTTCGTGCGGTCCCGCACGGGCATGGCACTCACCGAGCCCGGGCGCGTCTTCGCCGAATACGCGCCCGGCCTGCTGACCGGCTGGGATCGCATGCTGCGGGAGACCAAATCCGGGGCCAGCCGCGCCGCCAAGGTGCTGCGCGTCGGCTTCATCGCCAGCGCCGCAAACGAATTCACACCGGAGATCGTGGCCGCGTTCGGTGCCGCCCATTCGGGCTGGCGAATCGATATGCGGCAGTTCGGCTGGACCGATCCGTCCGCCGGTCTGGATGACGGCGATGTCGATGCCGCGCTCGTGCGCCTGCCGTTCCCGGGGCACGAGCGCTATCGCATCGAGGAGTTGTTCGAGGAGCCGCGTTATATCGCGATGCCCGCCACGCACCGGCTGGCCGAGCGGGAAGAGATCGACTTCGAGGAGCTCTGGGGTCAGCCGTTCGTGGCCGCGCCCCCGGAAAATGGCTGGTGGCGCGACTTTTGGATCGGCACCGACGCCCGCCCCGCCGACACCGCCGTCATCGGCGCCATTGCCCGCAATACCGACGAATGGCTCACCGCCATAGGCAATGGTTTCGGCATGAGCTTCACGCCCGAATCCTCGACCCGCTACTACCCGCGCCCCGGGGTGGTCTACCGCCCCGTGCGCGGCATCGGGCCGAGCCGGGTGGCGGTGGCCTGGCCCGCGTCCGCGGACGTGAATCCGATGGTCCGGGACTTCGTCCGCTGCTGCGTACAGGTGTGTGGCGCATGACCGATCAGCATCAGCACTGGGAGCGGACCTACCGGGCACACCCGGAAATGTACGGTGAGCAGCCCTCCGCGGCGGCGGTGTACGCGGCGCAGGTCTTCGGCGCAGCCGATGCCCGCTCGGTGCTCGAACTCGGTGCCGGCCACGGTCGTGATGCGATCTACCTGGCGCAGCAGGGTTTTCACGTCCGGGCCACCGACTTCAGTGCGATCGGCCTGCAACAACTACGGGATCGGGCGGGCACGCTCGGCGTGGCCGACCGGGTCGACACCCTGGAACACGATGTACGCCAGCCCATCCCGCTGCGCTACAACAGCGTCGACGCGGTCTTCGCGCACATGCTGCTGTGCATGAACCTGAGCACCGTCGAGATCCTGGACCTGGTCGCCGAGATCCGCCGCGTGCTGCGACCGGGCGGCGTCTTCGTCTACACCGTCCGCAATACCGACGACGCCCACTACAACAGTGGAATCGCCCGGGACGACGATATTTTCGAGCACGCCGGTTTCGCCGTGCACTTCTTCTCCACGGCATTGGTCGAGGCCGTGGCTAGAGGCTGGGAACTGCGTGAACGCCACGCCTTCGAGGAGGGTGAGCTCCCGCGCCGCCTCTGGCGGATCACTCAGTCGCTGCGGTGACCGCGAGGACCGCCATGGCGGCATTGTGGCCGCCGATGCCGCTGACCCCGCCGCCGCGCACCGCACCCGCCCCGCACAGCAGGATATTGCGGTGCTCGGTCGCGACACCCCAACGGGCGGCCAGGGTGTCGGCGCCACCGGTCAGGTACGGGAAGGACAGATCGGCGTGGAAGATGTGCCCGCCCGGCAGGCCGATCTCCTGTTCCAGTTCGACCGGAGTTCGCGCCTCCAGACACGGCTCGCCGGCGGCGTCGGTCGCCAGGCAGTCCCGGATGGGTTCGGCCAGCACCGAATCCAATTGCGCCAGTGTGGCATCGACCAGCCGCTCCTTCGCACCCCGCGGATCGTCGGCGAAAAGCCGTGCGGGAGTGTGCAGACCGAACAGCGTCAGCGTGTGCATGCCCTGCTCGATCAGCTCGGGCGCGAGGAGGGACGGGTCGGTCAGGGTGTGGCAGTAGATCTCCGAGGGCGGCGCCGAGGGAAGGCGGCCGGATACCGCCTCGCGGTAGGCGTGCTCGAGCTGGGTGGCGGATTCGGCGATATGGAAGGTGCCGGCGAAGGCGGTGCGCGGGTCGATCGTGGTGTCACGCAAGGCCGGTAGGCGGCGCAGCAGCATATTGATCTTGAGCTGCGCACCTTCAGGCTTCTCCGCCTGCTCGCCCAGCAGGTGTGCGAGCTCGTAGGGCGCCGCGTTCACCAGCACATGCCGCGCGCTCACCGTCTCCTCCGCGCCGGCCCGCGTGTACCGCACTTCGGCTGTGACATCGTCGGTTTCGATGGCGGTGACGGTGGCCCCGGTCAGGATCCGCGCACCCGCCCCGCGGACCGCGTCGGCGAGGGCGTCGGTCAAGGCGCCCATGCCGCCGACCGGCACATTCCAGTCGCCGGTGCCGCCGCCGATGACGTGATAGAGGAAGCAGCGGTTCTGCAGCAGCGAACGGTCGTGGGCATGGGTGAAGGTGCCGATCAGCGCATCGGTGAGCACCACGCCGCGCACGGTGTCGTCGGCGAACGCGGCCTCGACCGATTCACCCAGCGGCCGTTCGAAAACGGCCTCCCAGGCGGCGGAATCATCGACGGTGCGCTGTAATTCGGCGCGAGTGGGCAGCGGCTCGGTGAGGGTCGGGAAGACGCGCCGGGCCAGCTGCCCGGTCATGGCGTAGAAGCGTTGCCACGCTTCGAAATCCCGGTCGGAACCGGTGGTCTGGACGAAACTCTCCCGGGTGCCCGCCGCCGACCCGTTGTCCACCAGCAGGCCGCGCTCGCCGACCGGCGTGTAGGAGGAGATGCGCCGCTTCCGGGTCTCGAAGCGCAGGCCCAGATCCCGCACGATCCGGTCCGGCAGCAGTGAGACCAGATACGAGAACCGGGACAGCCGCGCATCCACGCCCGCGAAGACGCGCTCCGACACGGCCGCGCCGCCGGTGTGGTCCTGACGTTCCAGCACCAGCACCGAGCGCCCGGCCTTCGCGAGGTATGCGGCCGCCACCAGACCGTTGTGACCGCCGCCCACCACGACCACGTCGTACCGCGTCCGCTCGGGCCCACCGGGTTGTGTCATGACCCCATCGCATCACATCGGGTGCGGCGGTTTCGCTATCTCTCGGTCATGTCGAGGGCCGCGAGATGACTGAACAGCACCGACGCGCCGATCGGGTTACCGCCGCCGGGATAGACCGTGCCGCTCACCGCGGCCATGGTGTTGCCCGCGGCATACAGGCCCGGAATGGGCTCGCCCGCCGAATTCAGTACGCGCGCCGCGGTATCGGTGCGCAATCCGCCCTTGGTGCCGAGGTCGGAGATGCCGAAGGCGGCGGCGTGGAACGGGCCCCGCACGATCGGTGTGAGCGGCGGTTCGCCATTGGAGAAGGCGCGGTCGTAGGCCTCGTCGCCGCGGCAGAAGTCGTCGTCCACGCCCGCGGCGGCGAACTTGTTGAACCGGGCCACCGTGGCGACCAGAGCCTCCGCGGGGACGTCGATCAGTTCCGCGAGTTCTTCGAGAGTGTCCGCGGTGCGCCACAACCCGGCGTCGACATACTTCTGCGTTTCGACCATCGGCACATTGCTGGCCTTGATGGGCGGCACCGGGCCCTCGGTGTCGTCGTAGATCATCCAGAACGGGAGGGTTGCCGAGCCGTCGTTCAAATGCTCGATGATGTCGCGGCCCAGGCGGTCGTAGGGCGCGGACTCGTTGACGAAACGCTCTCCGGCCTGATTCACGAAGATGCCGCCGGTGAACCAGAGCGCGAAGGCCGCGCGCCCGTCCGGATGCACCAGTCCGGGCGACCACCACGCCTGATCCATGAGATCGGTGTCGGCTCCGGCCGCCAGCCCGGCTTCGAGGGCCTTGCCCTGATTTCCCCAGGGGCCCATGGTGTCTCGTGCCACGCCCGGCACGCCGTAGCGCTGCCGCAGTTCGTCATTGCCCTCGAACCCACCGGCCGCCAGCAGTACGCCCTTGCGGGCCCGGATGGCACGGCGTTCGCCGTCGTGCTCCACGATCGCCCCGACGACCGCGCCGTCCTCCGTCACCAGCTCCACCAGTGCCGTGTTCAGATGCAGGGAAACATCGGGGTACTTGCGCAATCCGAGCAGGAACCGGCCCACCAGCGCCCGCCCGCCGATCAGCAGTTCGGGGGCGGGATCACCGTAGCGGTCATTGCCCAGCGGCCCGCGCACCTGCTCGCTCCAGGCGCCGAGCTCGGCGGCGGGCAGCGGAGTTGGGATGATGTGCCGCTTACCGTCCAGGCGCGCCGCGGGCGCCTTCCCGAAATAGTCGGGCCACGGGAACATCTGGAAGGAGAACGCCGCGTCCCGCTCCAGGTATTCGATCACCTCCGCGCCCTTGCGCACATAGGTCTCCTGCAGGTCGGCCGGGGTGCGCTCACCGACCACCGCGCGGAAATAGGTGAGCGCGTCCTCGAAGCTGTCGTCCACGCCGGCGCGGCGCAGCACCGGATTGTTCGGGAACCACACCCCGCCGCCACCCGAGAACGAGGTGGTGCCACCGAATTTCTCGGTGGCCTCGACCACCGCCACCGACAATCCTTCGCGCGCCGCGGTATACGCCCCGGCCAGGCCACCGCCCGAGCCCGCCACCAGCACATCGACTTCTTCGTTCCAGTCCGTCACCGATTACTCCCTGAAAAGACGCGGTCCCCGAGCCGACGCTAAACGGCCGGGGACAGTGAACGCAGGAAGTGTCTCGATGGGCAGGAATCCGGATGCCCGCCGCCGGTCAGGCCGCGGCGCCCCAGGGGATGAGCACGATCTTGCCGCGCACCCGGCCGGATTCGCTGAGCTTGTGCGCCTCGACCACCTCGTCCAGCGGCAGCACGTGCTCGACCTCGCCGCGCAGCCGGCCGCTCTCCAGCAGCGGGGTGAGCGTCCGTAGATCGGCGCCCGACGGGCTGACGTAGTGGCGGTGGTAGCGCGGATCGTCCAGCGGTTCGCCCTGGGCGTCCACCACCCGGCCTTCGGGACGCAGCACCTGCAAGGAACGAGCCGTGTAGTCGCCGCCGACCAGGTCGAAGGCGAGATCGATATCGGTGACGGCCGTGGTGAAATCGGTTGTGGTGTAGTCGATCAGCTCATCCGCGCCGAGCCCGCGCAGGAATTCGTGGTTGGCGGTCCGCGCGGTGCCGATCACGTACGCGCCCGCCGCCTTGGCGATCTGGACCGCGAGATGACCGACCCCGCCCGCCGCGGCGTGCACCAGCACCCGCTGGCCCGGCCGCACCTCGGTGAGCGCCTGCCAGGCGGTGAGCACCGCGGTCGGCAGCGCGGCGGCATGCACGTGGTCGAGGGACTCCGGCTTGGGGGCGAGGAAATCGACCGGGGTGGTGACGTATTCGGCGTAGGCGCCGCTCCGGCTCAGGACCATGCCGAAAACCTCGTCGCCGGGCCGGAATTCGGTGACGCCGGGGCCGACCTCGGCGATCGTGCCGGAAAAGTCGAAGCCGAGGGTGAAGGGCGGCGGGCCCAGCTTGTCCACCTGGCCTTCGCGCAGCTTCCAATCCGCCGGATTCACCGCGGTGGCGGCGACTCGCACCAGCACCTCACCGGCCGCGGGCTGCGGTGTGTCGACCTCCACGACCTGCAGAACTTCCGGGCCGCCGAAGACTTCCTGACTGATCTTCTTCATGATCCCGATCCTGCGCCGGGTAGTCTCTTCGGGGAAGAAGGCACTTAATCGATCCCGAGGTACCTGATGGATACCGTCCCTGACCGGTCAGAATGGGACTGGGCGCAGTCGTCGAATCTCGTCGAGAGCTATCTGAACCAGTGTCCCGCACGGAACATCCTGTCGGTGCTTGCCGACAAGTGGGTGCTGCTCGTGCTCGGCACGCTGCGCGCCGCGGACGGACCGGTCCGGTTCAACGAATTGCGCCGCCGCCTCGACGGCATCACCCAGAAGGTGCTCACCCGCACGCTGCGCGACCTGGAACGCGACGGACTGGTCAGCCGCACCGTATACCCGACCGTGCCGCCCCGGGTCGAATACGCGCTCACCGAACTGGGCGCGGATCTCGGTGTGCTCACCCACGCCATGGGGCAATGGGCGGTCCGGCATGCCGGGGAAATCGACCGCGCGCGAACCGAATTCGACGAGCGCGCGGCTCAGGAACCACAACCGGTCACGGTTCGAATCGGACAGCCGCTCACTGCCTGACACACAACAGGCAGGCGTGCGGAGTCCACTCGTCCGGACGGGGATCCCGCACCAGCCTGGCGGTCACCCGGAAGCCGTGGCGGTCCAGCTCCGCCGCCAAAGTATCGGGCGCCCAACGATATCCGGGGGCGACCTTGTGCGGGTAGTCCTGGATTCCGGTCGGTTCATCGGACGCTTGGAAGGCGAGCAATAGTCGCCCGCCGGGCCGTAGCACTCGCGCGAATTCCGCTAACACCGTGGGCATCCGCTGTGGCGGCATATGAATGATGGAGTACCAGGCCACGATTCCGGCCAGGGTCGCGTCCGGGACGTCGAGGCGCTCCATCGTGCCCACCTCGAATCGCAGGTCCGGGTGCAACTCGCGGGCGATGCGGATCATCTCCGGGGACAGGTCGATCCCGGACACATCCAGTGCGGCGGCCTGCAGATAGCCGGTGACCCGGCCCGGCCCGCAGCCGATATCGATGACCGGGCCGTCGGAATCCTCCTGGACCGAGGCCGCGAAGACGTCGAGCATGGCCCGCTCGAAGGGGTTGTCGTGCAAATGCCGTTGGAACATCGACGTGTACCGCTCGGCTATATCGTCGTACGCCTCGCGGGTCACCCGCACATCTGCCGCTTCGCTCACGGCTCGACTCTAGATCGATGCGGTGACACGTCCGGGGAACACACTGCGCCGCCGATTCATAGCCGCACCGCGCCATCGGTTCATAGCCGCACCGCGCCCGTGGACGGGAACCGCAGCGGCTGCTCGACACCATCCAGCCGCACCCGCAGCGGCACCCCCGGGCCCATGCGGGCGCGCAGCGGCCACACGCTGAGCTGCGCCAGGAAACGGTAGTCGCGGGGCAGCGCGGGCAGCGGAAGGATGATGCGCCACAACGGGTATCGACTGTCCGGCGCCAGCCAGCCGTCCCGGAGCATGAACCGCAGCACGCGCGGGGACAATTGCCGGGCGGTGGCACTGGACAATTCCAGGCGCACCGTCTCGCCGTCGAGGTCGATGCGGGCCCGATTGTCCGCGCCGCCGTCCACGGTGAGCTGCCCGGCCGCGGTGAGATCCGCGGCCAACCCCGCCAGATCGTCGAAGAACTGACCCCACTCCCGGTCGCGCGCCCGATGCGCGGCCTGCTGCTGCTCGATGATCAGCCGGCGTTCCCGTTCCGCCGGATTCACCAGGTGCAGATCCACGGTGTCCGCATCGGCTACCAGGCCCAGGGACAAGCGCGGGGACGGCCAGACCGGGCCGTGCGCATGCCAGAGCGCGGCATGCACGGGCGTGCCGAATTCGGAGCGGAAGCCGTCGATGGCGCGGGTGAAGGCGGCGGTGCGCTGCTCGCGCACCTCGGCGGGGAGGCCCTCGTCGTAGAGGAAGGATTCGATGCTGTCGCTGAGCGTGACGCACACCGATTCCAGCCGGTCGCCGTCGAAACTGAAGCGGGCGCGCGGGCCCTCCACTCGCACGTCGGTGTCCGCCCACACCTCGCGTTCGCCCTCGCGCGGGTCGTGCACCGGCTTCCAGCCGGTCACCTCCAGGAAGGCGGCCACATCGGCGCGGGTCCAGGTCCAGGCGAAATCGCGGGCGGCACGGGCAATCTCGACGCCGCCGGGGACATCGATGCGCAAGGGTTCGGCGTCGGCCTCGACCGCCGTGTGGTGGCGCAGGAATTCGGCCCGCTGGCCGCGAGCGGTCGGATGCTCGGGGATGCCGAGCGCGGTGATGTCGAGATCATCGCCGCCCTCGACCCAGGCATCGGCCACCAGTTCGGTGGCGGCGGTGACGCCCAGCAGGCGCAAGGCATCGGTGGTCTGCCGGGCGAGGATGCTCAGCGCGATGCTGCCGGAGCCGCGGGTCAGGGCCCGCCACCAGTTCGCATCCGGGGCGGCCGTCCAGCCCCGATCGATCAGCTCCTGTTCGGTCTCCGCGCCGTATCGCCAGGTGGGGTCGATGAATTCGCTGCGGCTGAGCTCGCAGTGCAGGCGTTCCGCCTCCGCGGTGAACTGCAGATATCTGCCCCCGGGCGCGGTCAGCACCAGCCGCGCCTCGACCGGCAGCCCGTCCAGGAATCCGGCCAGCTGCTCGGTGAGCCGGCCCCAGCCGCCGAGCGCGGTCCGCCGGCGCGCGGCCTCGTGTCGCATATCCATCCAATAGCGTTGCTGCGCCGGAGCGACCAGCAGCAGGTCGACCGTGTCGGCACCGATCGTCAAGCCCGCGAACAGGTTCGGGAAACGCCAGGCCACACCCTCGGCGGGGCCGGCGTCCGTGCTCTCCGGCTCGCCCCACCGCTCGGTGAAGGCGGCCGTGACCCGGGCCATCGCGTCGGCGAGCAGCTCGTCACCGGCGAATACCGACCGGGACGGGCAATCCGAGATCGGCATCCGCACATAGTCGAGCCCGCGCTCACTCCCCCAGAACAACGCCGAATCCCACCAGACCTGCAATCCCGTCCGCGCGAACACCGCACCCGACCGGAAAGTGCCCACCGGCAGCGGCGTACTCCACCCCATCCGCCGCGCGAAACCGCCCACATCCGCAGCGCCCCAGCGCCATTCGAACCCCACTGCGGCCCTGACGATCTCGACCGCACCCGCGATATCCACCCGAACCTCGAAACCCACCCAGCGACCCTAACCCCGGCCCGCACCTTCCCGTAGCGTGACCGTGTGGTCGATACCCAACCGGTGACGGACCGGGCCTTCGGCCCGGCGATACTCGTACTCAGCGGATTACAACTACTCGTCGTACTCGACGGAACCGTCGCCAACCTGGCCTTGCCCGAACTGCAGGACGATCTCGGACTGTCCGACGCCGGACGGAACTGGGCGGTTGTCGCCTACGCCCTGGCCTTCGGCGGCCTCATGCTGCTGGGCGGGCGGCTCGGTGATCGATTCGGGCGCAAGAAGATGTTCCTCTGCGGAGTCACCCTGTTCACCGTGTCCTCGCTACTGTGCGGGGCGGCACTGAACGGCGGCATGCTGATCGCCGCGCGCGCCCTGCAAGGCAGCGGCGCGGCCATCGCCTCACCCGCGGCGCTCGCGCTCATAGCAACCACTTTCGCGGCGGGGCCGGCGCGCAACAAGGCCATCGCGATCTCCGCGGCCATGTCGGGTGCGGGATCGTTCACCGGGCTCATCCTCGGCGGCGCGCTCACCGATCTGTCGTGGCGCTGGATCTTCCTGATCAATGTGCCCATCGGGGCATTGATCATTCCCTGCGCGCGCAAGGTGCTCGCCGAAACCGCTGATGAGCCAATGGAACTCGACGTGCTGGGGGCGGTACTCGCGACGACGGGGTGCACCGCACTCGTGTTCGGGGTGAGCATGGGCGCCGAACTGGGGTGGACCGATCCCGTGGTGGCCGGTGGGGTGATCGGCGGGCTGGTATTGCTGGCCGTCTTCCTGCGGGTCGAGCGGACTGCCGCGCGTCCGCTACTACCTTTGCGGCTCTTCGCGGAGCGGGATCGGCTGATTACGTTCGTATCCATTGCGTTTGCGGCCGCGGCACTGTTCTGCGGCAGCGTCTACATTGCTCAGTTCGTGCAGAACATCCTGCATTACAGTGCGCTGCGGGCCGGGTTCGCGTTCGTGCCGTTCGGGCTCGGATTGGCGCTGGGCTCGGCCGTCGCCAGTAAACTCGCCGCCCGGATTCCGCCACGGACGCTGGTTTTCGCGGGCGGGCTCATCGTGGTTCCCGGACTGATCTTCGGATCCACCCTCGACTCGGGAGCCCACTATCTCACCGATCTGATGCCACCGATTCTCGCCATCGGCTTCGGGATCGGGCTGGCCGTCGTGCCATTGCCGCTGTGTGCGCTGGTCGGCGTCGGTGACGAGGAGATCGGGCCGTTGACGGCCATCACCTCTGTCGCGCAAACCCTCAGTGGGCCGGTGGCACTCGCGGTCATCGGAGGCATGGCGACCGCCAGGACCCGTGCGCTCGGCGGGATCGACGGGCCACCGTCCGGAATGACCGCAATGCAGTTGGATGCGCTCGGTAAGGGATACACCTTCGCGTTGCTCGGCTGCGCGGTGTGTGCGGCACTCGCGGCGATGGCGGCACTGTTCATTCGCCTGACGGCGCGGCAGGTAGCCATGGCTCAGCATGCGCAAGAGGCGAATTCGGGCGGTTAATGCTCGATCGGGAACGTCTCCGTGCCATTGTCGCCGGCGGGAATGATCGGAAGGATCAGCGCCGACTGATGATCCGGGTCGTGATAGATCGTCTGAGTGGCGAGCTGGGTATTCGCGGACCGGCCGAACGGCTCCCCGGTATTGGGATTCGGGGCGAACTGCGGATAATCGCTGCTGGAGACCTCCACCCGGATGCGATAACCGGCCTTCACCAAGTAGCTCGTGGGCCAGATGTCGATCGTGTACTGGTAGGGCTTACCCGGGTCGATCGGTGACGGGTTCTCCAGCGAATCGCGGTAGGCGGTGCGAATGATGCCGTTGTTCAGGTTGATCGAGGACCCGTCGGGGGCGACGGCCACCAGCTTCGCGGTGAAATCGGTATCGCGGGCGGTGGACGCGGCCCAGAGTTTCAGCTGCACGGGACCGGTGATCTCGGTATCCGACGAGACCGGCGCGGTGGTGTAGGTCAGCACATCGGACCGCTGCTCGACCACATACTGATCGTAGGGGCCCTGCGGGCCGGAATCCGCGCCACAACAGGAATGACCACCGGCGCTCGGGACGGGGTCGAGAGGGTCGTAGTCGTAGGTGTCGGGCTGCTGCGCCTTCGGGGCGTCCGTCGAGAGCGCACCCGCGCGGCCCGCCAAGCCCACGCCACCCGGACCGGACAGGTAATAGCTGGTCCAGCGAGTATTCGGCAGTGGCCAGGCGGTGGCGGACTTCCAGCGGTTCGCACCCATCAGGAAGTAGTCGACGCGCGGCTGACCGGAAACCTTGTCGTCCTTGCCTTTCAAGAAGTGGTCGTACCAGGCCAGCATCAGATCATTGATGGGACTGCTACCCACCTGGCCCAAGGTGTCCAGCATCGGCGCGGACACGTTCGCGCCGGGACGGCCCCAGCCGACGTGATCCCACGGGCCGATCACCAGGCGCTGATTCGCCCGCGCCTCCGGCGTACCGCCCCCGGCCACCATGCCGGAGAAGTTCTGCGTGCCGCCCGCCAGGAACGCGTCGTACCAGCCCTCGAAATCGAGTACGGGCACCTTCACGTTCGGATAGCGGTCGCGGATACTCCACTGCTTCCAGAAACTGTCACGCGAGGAATGCTCGATCCAGTCGTAGAACCACGGAGCCACCGTCGGATCACCCGGGTGGAAGGGCGGGAACTGCTGGTAGGGGCGGAAGTTCAGCCAGCGGGTGTAATCACCGCTGTCTCGCTGCAGCTGCTGGGCCGTCGCCTTGTCACCCCGGTCCAGGGCGGCGGTCGCACCGATGGTGCCCATGGCCCACGGCTCCACGAAGGCCAGCCGGAACTCACCGCCCTCGTAGGTCCAGCCGTCGTAGTAATCGGAGGCGGTATTGGCGGGCACGATGGTGGTCAGATGGGGTGGGGTGCTCACCGCCGCGAGCCATTGCGTCGCACCCACATACGACGAGCCGTACATGCCGACCTTGCCGTTCGAACCCGATAGCGCGGCCGCCCACTCCACCGAGTCGTAGCCGTCGTTCATATCGTTCTGGAACTCGGTGAACGTGCCGCCGGATGCGCCCTGGCCGCGAATGTCCTGCACCACAACGAGATAGCAGTGCGAGGCGAACCAGTCCGGCGTCTGATAGCGGGACGGCTGGATCTGCGCCTCCTCCTTGCCGTACTGGGTGCGCATCAGGATGACGGGCACCTTGCCGGTGGTCTGCGGGCGGTACACATCGGCCTTCAACACCACGCCGTCGCGCATGGTCGCGGGGACGTCCGGCTGTTTGGTTACCGCGCAGGAACCACGCCCGCCGGTGGGTGGCCAGGACGAATCGCTGGTCCGGGAGGTATCGGCCGAGCCACCGCAACCTGTGGCGACGAGCGCGGCCGCTGCGGCCACCGCCCCTGCCCGAGCGATACGAGTGCGACGCAACCGGTTCCGCCTCATTGATCGACGGTAATCCCTGCCGGACGTGTGCCGCATCACAATATCTAAGCTAATTTTCAGCAACAAACTCTTGCGCCTGGGCGATAGGCAATTCGAATGAGCGTCGCGACGGTACTGCCTCGCTACCCACGGCGAAAGGATCGGGATCGATGAGATCGATTCACAGCAAGTCGAATTCGGCCATGAACAGGCTGGTACGCCGCGCCCTGCTGGTGTTGTCGCTGGCACTCACCGCACCCCTCGCCATCGCCGCCGCGGGCGTCGGCGCCCTCGCCGGCGCGGCCTTCAACCCCGCCGCCTTCGACTTCTGGGTCGACTCACCGGTCATGGGACCGATCAAAACCCGCGTACTGCGCGCCGCCGACGGCAACACCGACCGCGTCGTCTACGCCCTCGACGGCATGCGCGCAGGTCAGGACCTCAACGGCTGGGAAATCGAAACCAATGTCGCTGAAACCCTGGCCAGCTGGAACATCAATGTGGTCATGCCCGTCGGCGGCCAATCCAGCTTCTACAGCGACTGGAACGCACCCAGCGAATTCTTCGGCATCCCCGCCGGCACCGGCTCCGCCAACACCGGTTCCGGCGCCACCGACGCACTATCCGGCGGCCCCGGCAAGTCCTACCGCTACACCTGGGAAACCTTCCTCACCAACGACCTGCGCTGGGCACTCCGAGACCGGCTGGGCTTCAACCCCAACCGCAACGGCATCTTCGGCCTCTCCATGGGCGGCTCGGCAGCTCTCACCCTGGCCGCATACCACCCCGACCAGTTCAGCTTCGCCGGATCCTTCTCCGGCTACCTCAATGTCTCCGCCCCCGGCATGCGAGAAGCCATCCGCCTCGCCATGATCGACGCCGGCGGCTACAACGTCGACTCCATGGCCCCGCCCTGGGGCCCGCAATGGCTCCGCATGGACCCCTTCGTCTTCGCCCCCAGCCTCATCGCCAACAACACCCGCCTCTACATCGCCGCCGCCAGCGGCCGCCCTACCGCCCAGGACGGCCCCAATATGGGCACCGTCAACGGCATGGCACTGGAAGCCCTGGCCCTCGCCAACACCCGCTCCTTCCAGGTCCGCATGGCCACCCTCGGCGCGAACAACGTGACGTACTCCTTCCCCGAGTACGGCATCCACGCCTGGAACAACTGGCAGGACGAAGCCAACCGCATGCTCCCCGACCTCTCCGCCAATATCGGCTGACCCCCGAACCCCAAGGAGCCCACCATGAAATGGCGCGTGTGGCAGGTCCGCCTGGCAGTGACCTCCATGCTCCTGGCCATGCCCCTCTCGGTCATGACCGCAGTTCTCACCACCTGGTCCCACGCGCCCTCCACCCCCCGCACCTTCCTCCACGCCGCCTTGATCCCCGTCCTCTCCAACCCTCTCTGGTGGCTGGGCGCCGGCTTCACCTTCTGCGACCCCCTCCTCCCCCGCCGCCCCGCCCTCACCTGGTACACCATCACCTCCGCAGCCGCCCTACTCACCGCCTCGATAACCCTCTGGTCCAAACACTTCGACCTCCCCGGCGCCTTCCCCTGGACAGCAGCCACCGCAATAGTCTTCTGCTGCCTCCTGATCCAATCCTGGATAGTCGCAGCCATGCCCGAAACCACTGCCCGGCAACCCACCTCCCGCCCCCACCCCTCACCCCTCCGCATCATCCCCTCCGGCCACCCCGCCCCCCTACGCCTGGTCCGAGCCAACGAAGCCTGACCCTCCGGAATCACCGCCCAGAGCCCGATCCAGGCTTCCTAGGCTTGGACGCAGATGCCTTGCACGACAAGGTTTCCGGCGCCGGAGATGCTGAAGACCTCTTGCTCACCGAGGTCGGTGATCTCGGTGATCCGATCCCGGAGGTGACACCGAAGTGAGTGGCCGCAGCGGTGACAGCAGCCAGGTTCTCTTCATCGATGCTGGCGTAGCGGATTGGCTGACGTTTCACGCAGGAGCCGTCACCGATCATGTGCACCAACAGGATTACTTCGGCATCGTTCATTTCGATGGCGGGCGATGGTGCCGGAATCCAGCGAGGGATTGCGACGCGGTCGTCGACAGTGAGTGTGTTCAGCTCCCGCCAGCCGTCGAGGGTCCTCAAACTCGAGTCGGCTGTCATCTCGAGCGAACGGCCGGAAGCCGTGCGCAGACACATGATCTTGCCACTTCCGCGGGGAAAGATGTGCTCCACCGAACTGGCGACGAAGCGCATCCTCTCATCGAGCGACCACACGAGCGGGCGCTCACCGCTCTCCAGTAGGAGGCCCAGCGGCGTATTACTGCCGTTGTCCGCACGAAGGATTCGCGTCGATGCGGACAATCGGCCTGAATTGCGCATATCGACGATGCGGGGGCGCTTATCAATTCGAATACGCGAAGATTCGCTCGAAGTCACTCAATAACGGTAGCTCGGCCGCGCAAGTTATTTTCTAATGCTAACCGCGAGCCATATCTACGAAGCGGCTCAAATGCAGCTGATGCGCAACGGTAATCGTCGCGGTAGGCCCATTTCGATGTTTACCCAGAATAAGGTCCGCTTCACCACCGCGCGGGTCATCCCGTTCGAAAGCATCGGGCCTATGTAACAAAATGACCATATCGGCATCTTGTTCCAAAGATCCCGATTCGCGCAAATCGGACACCATAGGTCGCTTATCGGTTCGCTGCTCCGGACCACGGTTGAGCTGCGAAATTGCCACCACAGGCACCTCCAACTCCTTCGCCATAAGCTTCAAGCTACGCGAGAATTCGGAAACTTCCTGCTGGCGTGATTCGACCTTTTTGCCTGAAGTCATCAGCTGAAGGTAGTCGACCACGATAAGTCGTAGATCATGGCGTTGCTTGAGGCGCCTCGCCTTTGCGCGGATTTCCATCATCGTCAAGTTCGGCGAGTCGTCCACGAACAGTGGGGCCTGGCTGATTTCGCTCATACGGCGGGCGAGTTTGGTCCAATCGTCGTCGCTCATGCGGCCGGAACGCATATCACCCAGTTTGATTCGCGCCTCGGCGGAGAGGAGGCGCATGACGATTTCGGTGCGGCTCATTTCGAGGGAGAAGATGACGCTGGCGAGACCGTGCTTGATCGAGCAGCTGCGCATGAAATCCATTCCCAGGGTGGATTTGCCCACGCCGGGTCGAGCCGCGACGATGATCATCTGGCCGGGGTGGAGGCCGTTGGTGACTTCGTCGAGTTCGGTGAAACCGGTTGGGACGCCGAGGGAGATGCCGCCTCGGGAGGCGATGGAGTCCAGTTCGTCCATGGTGGGCTGGAGGATTTCTTCCAGGGGGGAGAAGTCCTCGGAGGCGCGGCGTTCGGTTACTTCGTAGATTTCGGCTTGGGCTCGGTCCACGACTTCGGCTACGTCCTGGCCGTCGGCGCCGGCGTAGCCGAATTGGACGATGCGGGTACCGGCCTCGACCAAGCGGCGCAGGATCGCCTTCTCCGCGACGATTTCGGCGTAGTAGCCGGCGTTGGCCGCGGTGGGGACCGTTTGGGTCAGGGTGACCAGGTACGGGGGGCCGCCGATGCGCTTGAGGTCGCCTCGGCGGTCGAGGGAGGCGGCCACGGTGACGGGGTCGGCGGGTTCGCCGCGGCCGTAGAGGTCGAGGATGGCGTCGTAGACGGCCTGGTGTGCGGGGCGGTAGAAGTCGCCGGGGCGGATGACCTCGATGACGTCGGCAATGGCGTCCTTGGACAGGAGCATGCCGCCGAGGACGGACTGTTCGGCTGCCATGTCGTGTGGGGGCTGGCGGCCGAAATCTTCTCCGGGAGCCTCGGGGTAGTCGGAGGGTCCGTGATCGTCGTGGCCGCGATCGTCGATGACTGCCATCAGTCGACCGTCCTCTCTCCTCCCGCCCGGATGCGGCACATCCTTGACCCGTTCTACGCCTGGGCACCGACACGTTCGGGCATGCGGCGCGGCGTGTTTCACGCGCGTCGGCAAACCCGTGGTGCGGGATGGAGGGTAGGGCAGGTCGTGTCGTCCGGGGCCGTGGTCACGGCAATGAATGCGAACCTAGGCGACCGGGTGGGAACCCGCCAAACGGAGCTGTGTACACAACTGTGGGCAACGTGGGTATTGTTCACCAACCGTTGTGCACCCCCTGTGGAGAACTTGGGGACAACAGTCGGTGTGTGCGATCAATTCGCAGGTAGTGGCCGAATTCTCACCGGAGGCCACTGTGGATCAATCTGGTGCGGCGTGTCGCTGGACAGTAACGTCCGGGCGTGTTGGGTAAACGGACGGCCACAAGGCTGTGACCTGCCGCACAACGAAAACGGTTGGTTTGCTGAGTAATCCACAACCTGGGCGAACACTCCGAACCATGCATCGCGACACTTCGCCCACTCACGCCCGGCGGCACGCGGCCACCAGCGGGGCAGAGATTCAGACAATACCCGGCAAACAGAAATCGGAGGCCATCCCCACGCAGGGAGATGGCCTCCGATCGGCCGAATTACTCGGCGGCGTTGACCTGCAGGTCGACCTTGGCGATCACATCCGGGTGCAGATGCACCACGACACCGTGCTTACCGGTGCTCTTGATGTGGGCCTTCGGCAGCTCGATGCTGCGCTTGTCGACGACCGGGCCGCCGGCAGCCTTGATGGCGCCCGCGACGTCGGCGGCGGTGACCGAGCCGAACAGCTTGCCGGTGCCGGCGGTCTTGACCGCCAGCACCACGCCGGTCAGGCCCTCGAGGGCCTGCTTCAGCTCGTTGGCGTGATCGAGGTCGCGCACCTTACGGGCGTCCTGCGCCCGGCGGATGCCTGCGACCTGCTTCTCCGCGCCGCGGGTGGCAACGATGGCCAGTCCGCGGGGCAGCAGGAAGTTGCGGCCGTAACCGTCCTTGACTTCCACGGTGTCGCCGGGCGCACCGAGGTTGTCGACATCAGCGGTGAGGATGAGCTTCATGGCTGTGTCTTCCTTTCTCAGCGAGCGGTGGACACGTAAGGCAGCAGGGCCACCTCACGCGAGTTCTTGACGGCGACAGCGATATCCCGCTGGTGCTGCACGCAGTTGCCGGTCACCCGGCGCGCGCGGATCTTGCCGCGATCGGAGACATACTTGCGCAGCAGCGCAGTGTCCTTGTAATCGATCTTGGCGCCGGCGGTGTTGTTCTTCTTGCCGGCCTTGTCTTCCTTGCAGAAGGTGCAAGCCTTCTTCTTCAGCACCTTTTCGCGTGCCGGTGCTTTGGCCATGGTCATTCACTCCGTAAGTTTGCGAAGCCTGCCTGGAGGCTCCTGCGAAAGCCGTTCTTCAGAACGGCGGTTCATCGTCCATTGGGCCGCCCCCGAAGGAGCCGGCCGCGGGCGCACTGCCCCACGGGTCGTCGCCGGCACTCTGGCCGCCGCGACCTCCGCCACTGCCACTGTTACCGCCACCGCCGGAGAAGCCGCCGCCCTGCTGGGCGCCGCCTCCACCACCGCCACCGCCGAAGCCGCCGCCACCACCGCCACGGGTGGTTTTGTTGACCTTCGCGGTCGCGTAGCGCAAGGAAGGACCGACCTCGTCGACCTCGAGTTCGACGACCGTGCGCTTCTCACCCTCGCGGGTTTCGTAGGAGCGCTGCTTGAGTCGTCCGCTCACGATCACTCGTGAGCCCCGGGTCAGGCTCTCGGCGACATTCTCCGCAGCTTCACGCCAGATGTTGCAGCGCAGAAAAAGCGCTTCGCCGTCTTTCCATTCATTGGTATTACGGTCGAACACACGGGGAGTCGACGCGACCGTGAAGTTCGCGACGGCCGCTCCCGCGGGCGTGAATCGAAGCTCGGGGTCAGCCGTCAAGTTTCCGATGACGGTGATGACCGTGTCGCCTTGGGCCATGGTTCCTCCTGCTTTCCGGTGCAGTCCGCAATCCGCTCGCTCCGCGCATCCGGATGAACCCGGTGCCGGGTTCGATGCACGGTTTGCCAGTCAGCCTAGAGATAGGCACCGACGGTTACGAGCGACGTTGCGGGAGGACTGGACTACTTCTTGTCGAGGCGCAGCACCTTGGTGCGCAGCACCGACTCGTTGAGCCCCAGCTGGCGGTCGAGCTCGCTCACGGTGGCGGACTCGGCGGTCAGGGTGACCACCGCGTAGATGCCTTCGCTCTGCTTGCTGATCTCGTAAGCCAGACGACGGCGGCCCCAGATGTCGACGTTGTCGACCTTGCCGCCCTCGGTCCCGACAACACCGAGCATGGTGTTCAGATTCGGGCCGACGGTGCGCTCGTCCAGGCTCGGATCGAGAATGACCATCACTTCATAATGACGCACGGACCTCATCACCTCCTGTGGACTGTAAACGGCCCACGGACTGTCCGTGGGCAGGAGGGTTCGTTGCGTCAGCAACTGGACAAGGCTACATGAGGGCCGCTCGACCAGCGAAATCGGGTGTAACCGGCCGGTGCGGTCGGGTGCCGCGTCGCGTTGAGCGCGCCGACACGCCGGAGTGCCCCCTACTGTGGTGGCCATGTCGCACCGACTGGCCGCCGGAATCACTTCCCTGATGGTGTGCTCGGTCACGCTGTTGTTCGCCTACGCCAACAAACTGCGGTGTGCGGCAGCCCCGTTCGACGAATTCGGCCGGAGCACCATCTTCGACTCGGTGAAGGATTCCTCGGTCTGCTACTCGGATATCCAGTTCTTGTGGCTGGGCCGGGGCATCGACGACCACATCTTCCCGTATATATCGGGCGGCATCACCCCCGATGGCCAGTTGACCGGCGGCGCGGTGGAATACCCGGTGCTCAGCGGCCTGTTCATGTGGCTCGGCGCGGTGGGCGCGCACAATGACGCCGCCTTCCTGATGCACACGGCCATATTGCTGGCCCCGTTCGCGCTCGTGACCGCCTATCTGCTGGGCAAGATGGCCGGTAAGGCGGCGCTGCTGTGGTCGGCCGGATCGCCGCTGGTGCTCTACGCCTTCCACAATTGGGAATTGCCGGTGGTCTGCACGGCGGTCGGCGCGTTCTACATCGTCACCATGATGACCCGATATTCGTTGCGGCAGCGCGGAATTGCCGCGGCGGTCCTGCTGGGCATCGGCTTCTGTCTCAAGCTGTATCCGGGCATATTCGTACTGCCCCTGCTGATTTACGTGCTGCTCGGTGACGAGAGCGAATTCGGCAGCGCGGCAAGGCGGCACGGTCTGCCGCGCTCCTACGATGTGCGCGGGGCACTGGCCGTGGCGGGCGCCGCGATCGGCACCGTGGTGGCGATCAATCTCCCGTTCGCCGTGGCCGGATTCGACGGCTGGCGCGCCTCGATCGTGTTCCAGGAATTGCGGCAGGCGGACATCACCACGAATTCCATTTGGTACTGGGGATTGCGGCCGCTGTTCGGCGGCACGCCGGCGGCCGAGCGCGGTTTCCAGGATGTGGTGTCGGTGGCGTCGCCGCTGCTGATTCTGGCCTCGTTCGCGCTGGCGGCCTGGCTGGGGTGGCGGCGGTACCAGGTCACCGGGGTGTATCCGTGGGTCGGTGTCAGCGGCGCCATGCTGTGCGGATTCCTGTTGTTCCACAAGGTGCATTCGCCGCAGTACACGCTGTGGCTGATCCCGTTCCTGGTGTTGCTGGAAGTGCCGTGGTCGCTGATCGGCGGCTATCTGCTGGCCGACGCGGCCATCGGCATCGGGGTCTTCCGGTATTTCTATGCGCTCGGCAGCGGCTATAACGCGAGCGTGGAACAGAACATCGTGCAGTTCGGCGTGTGGGGGCGTGCCGTGCTGCTGCTGGTGTTCTTCGTCCTGTTCGTGCGGGCGCGCTCGCGCGGGGCGGACGCGCTAGGTGTTCCGGGCGCGGAAAGCCGCACTCTTGGCACGGTTTCCGCAGATTCCCATATCACACCATCGGCGCGAACCGCCGCGTGAGGTGTCGATGTAGAGGCGGGTACACGCCTCTCGTTCGCATTCCTTGATCCGGGTGCGGTCGGGTCCGCCGAACAGTTCGACGGCCGAGCGGGCGATGGCGGCCAGCGCGGAATCGATGGTGCCGGTGCGATGTACGTGACCGGGTGCGGTCAGCACGACCTCCGGTAGCGCGCCGCGGGCGATGCCGTTGACCAGTGCGAGGTCGGCCTCGGTGAACGATTCGCCGCCCAGTAGCGCCAGTGCCATGCGATAGCCGACCTCGCGGAGTTCGGTCGCCCGGTCGAGGTCGCCGGTCGTGCAGTCGGGCGTGCTGTCGAGCAGACCCGCGGCGACGATCCATCCCCCGAGGTCGGCGGGAGTTTTCAGCCGGTTCTCGGCGTAGTCGCGGCGACCCTCCACGGTGCCGATGAAGTTGAGCGCCAGGTTGCCGCTGACCCAGAGGTGGGCGTCTTCGAAGGTGGACACGGTGGTCATAGTAACCCCCTTGACAGGTTATGTGGACGAGTGCCATGGTAGTAACCACTCAAGGCGGTTAGCAAGGAGATTGATCATGAACAACCGGCTCATGGAGGTAGCGGGCCCGCCCGCCCTCATCCTCATGTGGAGCAGCGCCTTCATCGCCGGCATCATCGGTGTCGGCTCGGCCGCGCCCATGGTGGTGCTCTTCGTGCGCTTCGGCATCGCGGCCCTGATACTCACCGCCTACGCGTTCCTGGCCCGGGCCGCCTGGCCGCGGGGAAAGACGCTGGCGCACACCATGATCGCGGGCCTGCTCATGCAGATGGTGCAGTTCGGCGGGTTCTACACCGCCATGCACGAACACGTCAGCGCCGCGGTGATCTCGCTCATGCAGGGACTCAGCCCGCTCGTCATCGCCGTATTCGCCGGTGCGCTGGGCGAATCCGTCACCCTGCGGCAGTGGCTGGGCTTCGGTGTCGGCGGGATCGGCGTGGGCCTGGCGGTGGTGGACCACCGGTCCTCGTTCTCGCTGCTCGGACTGCTGCTGTGCGTGGTCGGGCTGCTCGGGCTGAGCATCGGCACCGTGTACCAGAAGCGCTTCACCCCGCAGATCGATCCGCGCACCGGCACCGCCCTGCACGTGGCGATCAGCGCACCCTTCGCCGGCATCCTGGCGCTGCTGGGCGGCAATCTGCACATCTCCGATCCGGCGCGTTTCGCGGGCTCGATGGTGTGGATGGTGCTGATCAATTCCATCGGGGCGTTCCTGCTGCTGAACACCATGTTGCAGCGCTGGGACACCACCCGGGTGAGCCGCTTGTTCTTCGCCATCCCGGCGGTCACCGCGGTGCTGGCCTGGCTGGTCATCGCACAGCCGTTGCATCCGTTGACGATTGCGGGACTGGCGGTCGGCGTGGTCGGCATGGTGCTCGCCTCGCGGCGGACCCGCACTGCGGTGCAGGGCGATTCCGGGCCGGTGGCAGCCGAAGCCGTGGCGGAGGCGATCGAACCGGAGAGCTTCACCCTCGCGAGCGCGGCGCCCGCCCGCTCCTGAAATCGAAACGAACGCGCCCGGCACGCATTTCGCGTGCCGGGCGCGTTCGTCTGTGCAGGTGCCGCAGCCGCTCCCGGTTTCAGCCGATCACGGCGTGGGGTGCGTGGTCCTCCGCGTCGGAATCCCCCGCCGCACCGTCGCGGCGATTGCGAATGATGCTGGTGAGGAACGCCGCGCCGATGAACGCCACGCCGATCAGGCCGGTGATCACCTCATTGATGTGAATCCCGATCGAGGCCAGCAGGATCACCGCCAGCGCGCCGATGGCCCAGTGCGCGCCGTGCTCCAGGTACACGTACTCCGACAGCGTGCCCTTACGCACCAGATACACGGTGATGGACCGGACGAACATGGCGCCGATCAGGCCCAGCCCCAAGGCGATCAGGATGGGATCGGAGGTGATGGCGAAGGCGCCGATCACACCGTCGAACGAGAACGAGGCATCCAGTACTTCCAGGTAGATGAACAGGAAGAACGCCGCCTTGCCGACCGCCTGCACCACGCCGGAAGGTCCTGCGGCGGTGTGCCCTTCGGCCTGCTGCTCCGCATCGAACATCGAGCCGAGCCCGTCGACGGTGATGTAGGTGATCACGCCGAGCACGCCGGCCAGCAGCACGGTGGCCACGTCATCGTCGTCCGCGATCGCCTGCGCGGTGACCAGCACCGCCGCCAAGGTGAGTACCACCGAAAGCATTTCGAGCTTGCCGAGCCGTGCGAGCGGCCGTTCGATCCAGCTCAGCCAGGTGATCTCGCGGTCCTCGAGAATGAAGTTGAGGAACAGCAGCAGCAGGAACGCGCCGCCGAAGGCCGCGATCTGCGGATGCGCGTCGGTGAGCAGTTTCTCGTAGGAGGAGCTGCCGTCCGGGAAGAGCAGGCCGCCGTCGGCGGGCGGATTGAGGGCCAGGTGCAGGGCCCGCTGCGGGTCCAGTCCGGCGGTGATCCACACGATGGCCAGCGGAAACACCAGGCGCATACCGAAAACGGCGATGAGCACGCCCACGGTGAGGAAGAGCCGTTGCCAGAATTCGCTCATGCGTTGCAGCACGCCGGCATTGATGACCGCGTTGTCGAAGGACAGCGACACCTCGAGCACGCCGAGGATGGCGCAGACCGCCAGTCCCTTCCAGCCGCCGTACAGGAGCGCGGCCAGCAGCGAGAGCACCGAGACGATGATGGAGAGGCCGAAAATACGCACGGCGACCAGGCCTTTCGTTGTGCCGGATCCGATTCGGGTGGAGCTGGTGGAGACAGCGCAGGGGCTCTGCCGAGCCCCTGCGCGCTAGCCGTTCGAATCAGACATTGACGCCGTAGTCGCGGGCAATGCCTGCCAGTCCGGAAGCGTAACCCTGGCCGATGGCGCGGAACTTCCATTCGCTCGCATTGCGGTACAGCTCGCCGAAGACCATGGCGGTCTCGGTGGAGGCGTCCTCGGTGAGGTCGTAGCGGGCGAGTTCGTTGCCGTTGCTGCGGTCGACGACGCGGATGTAGGCGTTGCGGACCTGGCCGAAGCTCTGGCCGCGCTGGTCGGCGTCGTAGATGGAGACCGGGAAGAAGACCGACTCGACGGTGGGGGGCGTATTGGCGAGGTCGATATTGATGACCTCGTCGTCGCCGTCGCCTTCACCGGTGAGGTTGTCGCCGGTGTGCACGATGGTGCCCTCCGGGGACTGCAGGTTGTTGAAGAACACGAAGTGCTTGTCGGACAGCACCTTCTTGTCGCCGCCGGTGGCGATGGCGCTGGCGTCGAGGTCGAAATCGGTTCCGGTGGTGGTGCGGACGTCCCAGCCGAGGCCGACGGCGACCTGCGTCAGGTTCGGGGCCTGCTTGGTGAGTGAAACGTTACCGCCCTTGGACAAACTGACACCCATCTGGGAATCCCTTTCCTTGCAAAGCGTTCGGAGCGTTTCCAGCAATGCGGATGACCGATTTGTCCGGTTCCGCTGTAACGACACAGTAGTGGCTCCGGCCGCCGCTGCCCACCAGCAAACCGAAAGCCACCCACACCCACCCTGACATAAATAATCCCATTCGGAACTATTCCGGGTCGCCCACCCCGCGAACGGTCTCCTAACATCGGGGCGTGGCAGGCCGAAAACGCGGATGGTTCCGGACACCCCCGAACAACGAATGGGTGCAGCAGGCCCGGCAGGCCCTCACGGCAGCCTTCCTCGACATGGACCGCCGGCAGACCATCGCCGAAACCGCCGTCACCGCCTCCGCGCAGCTGTTCCCCGAACGCGGCGCGGCCGCGGAGTGGGCGTCCGTACGTGCCCGCTGCTACGACGCCGCCGGCGCCTACCTGGCCCTCGGCGAACGCCTCGACCAGGCCGAACGAGATGGCGGCAGCGTGCCGCAACCCGAAATCGACACGCAGATCCGGCGTCTCGCCGACGCGGCCCGCGGTGTGGACGAGTTCTATCACCGCCATCGCGCGCACCTCGAACATGCGGTCGCGGTGTACGGGGCGGTGCCGCAACTGGTTACCCGGGCGCGCACCGCCGCACAGCAGACCCGGCAGGCCGCCGACGCCTCCCCCCACGCGCGATATCCGTCGATCCGGCGCTGTGCGGCCGCCGTGGACGAGGCGCTCGTCACACTCGAGGCCGCCGTCGCCGTGGACGCGACCGCTGCCGCACGCGACGCCGCCACCCACTTGGACACCCGCACCCGGGAACTGTCCACGGCCCTCGAAGACGCTCCGGGCAAACAGCATTCGGCCGAGAACGCGCTGGCCTCCGCGACCACGCGCCTCGATGCCGCCCGGCATCGGCTGCAGCGGATCGGGCCCGCCATGTCCGCGCTGCTGCGCGAATTCAATGCGGCCTCCTCGTCCGATTTGTCCAATAATGAGCGGCACGCCCGGCACGCCATCGACGCCGCCGATGCCGAACTCACCCGGGCCCGCACCGCCCTGCGGCACCACGACCCGGAGCAAGCCCTGGACCTGACCACCACCGCGCGCGGCGCGCTCGCCACCGCCGAACATCACGCCGACGCCGTCACCGACCGCCTCGCGCTGCTGCGCGCCGTCCGCGAACAACCGCAGGAACGCGCCGCGGCCGTCCGCTTCAAGCTGCGCGACGCCCAGATGCTCGCGGTCAACAACGGCCTGGTCCCGCAATGGGGTTCGGTGCTCGACGGCCAGGTCGAACGCCTCGGCCGCGTCACCGGCGGCCTCACCGGGCCACACCCGGACTACTGGGCCTACGTGTCCGAACTCGACACCATCGCGGCCTTCGTCGCGGGCGTGGTCGAGCGCATGCGAAATACCGACAGATAACCGAAAGCCCAGGAGGACCGGGGGACCGATGACCGCGATTGTCAGCACTTATCCGGAAGTCACCCGAGTCTCACTGCGCAAACACCTGCCGCTGCGGCACTTCCGGCACGTGCCCGGACCAGAGATCCGGCGGCTGTTCCATCGGCAACCCGAACCCTTCGGCGACACCCGCGACCGCGAACTCCTCGCCATGGCGCTGGGCGCCACCCTCTACGTGCCCGCCACCCGGCCCGGCCTCACCGAGACCATCGTCCGGCGCGCGCACAACGGCGTGTGCTCGATGGTCATCGACCTCGAGGATGCCGTCGCCGACCACGAACTGGCGCAAGCAAAACGCCGCGCCGCCGACACGCTGGCGGAACTCGGGGCGGGACACGAACCGTATCCGCTGCTGTTCGTCAGGGTGCGAGATCCCGGAACCGTGCGCGAAATCGTGAACCGGCTGGGCGCGGACACCAAGGCGCTCACCGGATTCGTCTTCCCGAAATTCGACAGTTCCTGTGCCGCCGACTATCTCGACGCACTCGACACCGCGTGCGGGAGCCTCGGCCGCACCGTCTACGGCATGCCGGTCCTGGAATCACCCGCCCTGGTACACCGGCAGACGCGCGACCACGAACTGCACACCATCGCGCGACTGCTCACCGCACACCGCGACCGCGTACTCGCCGTGCGAATCGGCGCCACCGATATGTGTTCCACCTTCGGAATCCGCCGCGACAGCGAACGCACCATCTACGACGTGCGCGTGGTGGCCGACGTCATTGCCGACATCGTCAACTATCTCGGGCGCAGCGACGGCAGCGGATTCACCATCACCGGACCGGTATGGGAGTACTTCGACGTCGATGGACTGCTGCGGGAGGCAGCGCTGGACCGCGCCAACGGGATCCAAGGCAAGACCGTCATCCACCCCGCGCAGGTGGCCGTCGTGCACGCGCTGTCCGTGGTGACGCTCGAGGAGTACTCCGATGCCCTCGACATCCTCGGCACGGATACCGGCGGGGTCGCGGCCTCCGAGTACCGCAACAAGATGAACGAAATGCGGCCGCACCGCAGCTGGGCGCGGCGAACACTGCTGCGCGCCCGCCTCTTCGGCGTCGCCGACCGCGGCGTCTCCCTGACGGATCTGATGAAAGTGCTGGTGGAACCGTGACCGTCGCGCCCTGGGCGACACGCCGCTTCGGACTCGGGCTGCGGCACCGGAATTCGTTTGTGCACGAGCACAGCCAGAAGTCTGCGCACGAGGACGCGCCCGACGGCCATCCGGACGCGCGTGAGCAAGACTGGACCGTACAGCATCTCGTCCAGCCCGGACTGCGCCGGAACCCACGCCGCGCGCATCTGCTGGTCTCCACCGTGCTCGGCAAACACCTGCCCACCGACCCACACCGTGTGCTCGACGCCGGCAACCGGCTCGGCGACCTGGTCCGCGCGGCACTCACCGAAACCACCGGAGCGCCGGCGGATGCGCCCGCGGCCGTGGTCCTCGGCTTCGCGGAAACCGCCACCGGACTGGGCCACTGCGTGGCGGCCCGCATCGGCGCCCGCTGCTACCTGCACTCCACCCGCCGCGACGTGCCCACCGCCGAAACCCTCGCCGGCTTCGAGGAAGGGCATTCGCACGCCACCTCGCACCTGCTGCAACCGGCTCCCGCCGGCATCTTCCGCAACCGGCTGCCCATGGTGCTGGTCGACGATGAGATCTCCACCGGCGCAACCGCCCTCGACGCCATCGCCGCCCTGCACGCCCTCATCCCGCGCTCCCACTACATCCTGGCCTCTCTGGTGGACATGCGCGCCGACGCCGACCGTGCGGCCTTCGCGGCTCTTGCGGCCACACTCGGCGTACGCATCGATACGGTCTGCCTCGCCACCGGACACACGGAACTCCCCACGGGTCTGATCGATTCCGTCGCCGCGCTACCCGATCCGGTTTACAACCCGGTCGCCCGTCTACGAGGCAATATCGCCCGCATCGAACTACCTTGGCCCCGAGACGTTCCCGAGGGCGGGCGGCACGGCATCCTCGACACAGACACCGCCGCCTTCGAATCCGCCCTCGCGACAGCGACGGCGACCCTCCGCCGAGAGCTATCGGAACTCCCCCGCCCGCGTGTGGCCCCCGGGCGCGACCTTCCGGTGGACGTGGTTCGCCCGGTGATAGTGCTGGGGCACGAGGAACTCATGTACCTGCCACTGCGTCTGGCCGCGGCGCTGGCGGACGGGGGCATCCCGACCCGCTACCAGACCACCACGCGCTCACCGGCTTACGTGATCGACGAGCCCGGTTACCCGCTGCGCCGTGGATTCCGTTTCACCGCACCCGAGTCCGGCGAGACCGCGCCGCGCTATCTGTACAACGCTCAGTGGCCGGACGCCGACGCCGGTGAGCCGGTGCTGCTCGTCATCCTGGACACACCGGCCGATACCGGGCGGCTGACGGGTGCGGGCGGCCTGGTCGACGTGCTGACCGCCGCCGGCGCGGATCTGGTCCTGGCGGTGCTGCCCGGAGCGGACCCCGCCGCGCTGACCGACATGCGGACAGCATCGACCCCACCGCCGGAACCGCTGCGTGGTGTACGACACGGTCCGCCGGTGGTGCCGCTTCGCGCTGGAGATGCGGGCGCACCGGGTCCGCTACCGGAACCGTTGCGGGGTCCGGACTTCGGGTCGTATGCGGCGGACGAGGTGGGGTGGTTGTTGCAGGACCTCTCCGGCGTGGAGCTGGAAAGGGAGGTGGCGGAGCGGGAGTGGCGGATTCAGGCCGGGGTGGCGCATTACGCGGAGTCGCTGCCGGTCGAATATCAGCCCGATGCCGCATACCGGGAGATGTTCGAGCAGGTGCTGGCGGACAGTGCGGAGCGGTTGGCCCTGGCCGTGGCCACGGTGTCCGAACTGGTGGTGAGCGAACGAGGGCAGGACATCGCGCTGGTGTCGCTGGCGCGGGCGGGCACGCCGGTCGGGGTACTGATGCGGCGGTGGCTGGGGACGCGCGGGGTGGAGGCGCCGCACTATGCGATGTCCATCGTGCGGGATCGGGGGATCGACACCGTGGCCCTGGATTACCTTGCACGACGGCATGATCCGGCGAGCATCGTCTTCGTCGATGGATGGACCGGCAAGGGGGCGATCACCCGGGAACTCGCGTCCGCGCTCGACGACTATCACGCGGCGGGCGGTGCGCGCTTCGAGGCCGATCTCGCGGTGCTCGCCGATCCCGGCGGGTGCGTGCGCACCTACGGCACGCGCGATGATTTCCTCATCGCGTCCGCCTGCCTCAATTCCACGGTCTCCGGACTGATTTCGCGGACCGTGCTGAACGATGCGCTGATCGGGCCGGGGGAGTTCCACGGTGCGAAGTTCTATCGGGAGCTCGCACCGGATGATGTCTCCAACCACCTGCTCGACGCGGTCACCGCACGCTTCGACGACATTCGCACCCGAGTCCCCGCCGCGGTCGAGGCCCTGCGCGCCGCGGATCGCACACCGACGTGGGCGGGCCGGGAATCGGTGCAGCGGGTGCGCGCGGAGTACGGGCTCGCGAACATCAATCTCGTGAAACCCGGTGTGGGCGAGACGACCCGGGTGCTGCTGCGCCGCATTCCGTGGCGGGTGCTGGTGCGCGAGGCGGAGGCGCCCGAGCACGCGCACATCCGGCTGCTGGCGGCCGTGCGCGGGGTGCCCGTCGAGGTCGCGCCCGAGCTGGCGTATGCATGCATGGGGCTGATCAAGACAGTGGGGGAGTAGTGGGCGAGCCGTCACGCCGGGAAACACTGATCGCAACCGATCTCGATCGGACAATGATCTATTCGCGGGCCGCCGCCGGGACCGGCACCGGGCCGGACGAGGTCTGCGTCGAGTACCTCGACGGTATTGCGCTGTCGTTCATGACCGCCGCGGCGGCGGATCGACTGTCCGCCCTCGCCGCCGCTGCCATTGTGGTCCCGGCGACCACTCGAACCGTGCGGCAATTCAACAGGATTCGGCTCCCCGGCAGGCCGTGGCGGTATGCCGTCACCACCAACGGCGGCAATATCCTCGAGAACGGCCGCCCCGATCGGCGCTGGCGTACCGGCCTCGATGCCGAAGTGCGCGCGAGCGGCGCGACCTTATCCCAGGTGAATGCCGAATTGGGCAGGTGCATAAGCGATTCGTTCGTCCGGCGTTTCCGGGTCGCGGACCATCTGTTCCCCTATCTGGTCGTGGACCCGGCAGTCCTGCCGTCCGATTTCCTGCCCGAATGGGATGCCTGGTGCCGCCCGCGCGGGTGGTCGGTCTCCCGGCAGGGGCGCAAGATCTACACCATGCCGGTCGCGGTCTGTAAGAGCCGGGCCGTCGCGGAAGTCCGCCGCCGCCTGACGGATTCGGGCGAACTCGCCCCGGGCGCCCAGCTGCTCGCGGCCGGGGACGGTGCGCTGGATGCCGCATTGCTGCGTTCCGCCGATGCCGCCATCCGGCCCCGCCACGGCGAACTCGAAGAACTCGCCTGGACCCACCCGAATCTCACGGTCACCGGCGCCTCCGGCATCGGGGCGAGCGAAGAGATCCTGGACTGGTTCGAGAAGTTCCGTTAACTGCTCGCCGGGCGGAGTCCCGCGAGAATCGGATCCACCAGATCCGCGCTGCGCCGCACCTCGGCCTCGGGGGCGCCCAGCAGGAAGCGGTAATACACTGGCCCGTACAGCATTTCGACCATGGTGCGGGTGGGCAGATCGGCGCGGATCTGACCTGCCGCGACGCCCAGGCTCAAGCGATCCTGGCAGCGGCCGATGCGGGGTTCGATGATGATCTCGCGGACCGCCGCCGCGATGCGCGGATCGGTTTGCGCCTCGGCGATGACGCCGCGGTAGATCGGGCCGACATCGCCGGTGAGCAGTCGGGCCAGGCCGCTGATCTGGGTCTTCAGGTCGGCGGTGATATCGCCGGTGTCGGGGAATTCGGTGTCCGGGCCCATCTTCTCGTTGAGTGCGTCGAGGGCGACGGCCGCCTTGGACGGCCACCAGCGGTAGATGGTCTGTTTGCCGACGCCGGCCGCGGCGGCGATGGCCTCCACGGTGAGTTTGGCGTAGCCCTTGCGGACGGCGAGGTCGAAGGTCGCGTCCAGGATCGCGCGGTGCGCGCGCTGACTGCGCAGTTCCGGGTTCGGGGTAGTGGCCACGGGCCGAGTCTACCCGATGATGAGACGGTCCGTCTCGTCTTGACGAGCGTTTGCACCGGCTATATGTTTGGGAGACGAGACGGACCGTCTTGTTGAATCACAACCTGCCGAACCCGCAGAAAGGGTCGATCATGACCACCGCAGTCACCCCCGCCGACACCCGCTACCGCCGTGGCCTGGAACTGCTCACCACCGTCGGCGGCGCCGCGGGGGCGGGCTTCGAGAGCGGACTCGCCGATATCGCACCCGGCCTCGCCCGGCTCACCGTCGAATTCGCCTACGGGGATGTCTACGACCGCCCCGGCCTCACGCTGCCGCAGCGGCAGCTCGTCAATGTGGCCGCGCTGACCGCCATGGGCACCGCCGCCCCGCAACTGCGCTTCCACATCGACGGCGCGCTGAATGTCGGCGTCACCCCCGCCGAAATCGTCGAAACCATCATCCACATGAGCGTCTACGCCGGAATCCCCGCCGCGCTCAATGGCATCGCCGCCGCCAAGCTCGCCTTCGCCGACCGCACCGACCTCGCGGACCCGGTCACCACCGTCGCCGAACCCGGCGACGAAACCGCGCGGGCACGCTACGAACGCGGACTCGAGGCGCTCGGCCGCATCGACGGCGAAGCGGGCGAGCAGGTGATCGCCTTCACCCAGGGCATCGCACCCGACCTGGGCCGCTACATCATCGAATTCGCCTTCGCCGACGTCTACTCCCGCCCCGTCCTCGACCTGAAGACCCGCGAACTCGCCACCGTCGCAGCCTGCACCGCCCTCGGCACCGCCGCCCCACAACTCCGCGTGCACCTGCACGGCCTGCTCAATGTCGGCGGCACCCGCGAGGAAGCCATCGAAGCCATCACCCAGATGGCCGTCTACGCCGGCTTCCCCGCCGCCCTCAACGGAATCACCGCCGCCCGCGAGGTTTTCGCCGCCCGCGACGCCGAAGCCGCCGCCCACTGACCGGACCGCAGGGCCGAAAGTGGTGGCACACCAAGGACTTCAGTGCCCAGATGCCGTCCTCGTCGCGCCGCCCGCCCTCAGTGCCCGGTTGTCAGCGCCTCGATGCGCGCGAGCGCGGTCTGCGCATCCGGTCCCGAGGCGGTGACCTCCAACTGCTGCCCGGGCATGACACCCAGCGTCAGCACCCTGGTCAGACTCTCCCCGGGTACCGGACCCACATCGGTGGTCGCATTGCGCAGCGTGACCACCACATCGAGATCCCGCAGCCCCGCAACCAATTCGGCCGCCGGTCGCGCATGCAGCCCGTGCTCGTTCCGCACTTGGAAAACGGCCACCACGGCCGAGTCCATCGTCGAGTCCGGTTCGGCTGAATCCGGGAGTGGTGCAACAGTTTCACCGAGTTGGGCGCGCTTGGCGTCCAGGGCGCGGTCGGCTTCACCCGCGACCTTCTCCAGGTCTGCGCCGCCACCGGCCGCGGCCAGGGCGGCGACCAGGCCCTCCACCAGCGGGGCGGCGCACAGCCGCACGATGTGCGGGGTGTCGAGCAGGTCCAGGGCGGTTTCGGCGGAGAGTAGGGCGCTGCCGAGATCCATCAGCACCAGGACGCCGTCGCCCGTGTCGGCGGCGGCGATGGCATCGGCGACCGCTACCGCGTCGGTGCCGAGGGTGGCTTCGTCCAGGCCCGCCGCTATCCGCACTCGGACCGGTTGCCGCGGTAGCAGTTCGGTGGCGAGGTCCACGGCCGCGCGGGCCAGCGCCCGGCTGTGCGAGACGACGACCAGGCCGATCATTGCAGGGCCTCGCGGGCTGCTATGACCAGCAGCGTGGCGCTGGTGGCGCCGGGGTCCTGGTGTCCCACACTGCGTTCGGCGAGGTAGGAGGCGCGGCCCTTGCGGGCGAGCATGGCGGTGGTGGCGTCCCGGCCGGATTCGGCGGCGGTGACGGCGGCGTCGAGGGCTTCCTCGGGTGAGGCGCCGCCGGCCGCCTGCTTGTCGAGTACGTCCGCGACGGGGGACAGCACATCGACCATGGTCTTGTCGCCCGGTTCGGCCTTGCCGCGCGCCAGTACGCCGTCCAGGCCGGCGCGGAAGGCGCGCGCGAAATCGGTGATGTCCGATCCGGTTCCGATGGCCGCGGCGAAACGCAGGAAGAACGTGCCGTACAAGGGTCCGCTCGCGCCGCCGACAGAACGGATCAGCACCATGGCCGTCTGCTTGCTCACCTCACCGGGTGTCGCCTCCGAATCCGGCAGTGCCGCAACGGCAGCCGCGGTGCCGCGCTGCATATTGGTGCCGTGATCGGCATCGCCGATCGCCGCGTCCAATGCGGTGAGCTCCTCGGCATGCGCATCGACGAGTGCCGCGAATCCGCGCACCCACGCACGCATGTCCACCGCCGCCATCAGATGCCCCACCGCAGTGCGGGCGTGCGCACCGGCGCATCCCACAGGGTTGTGAGTTCCTCGTCCAATCTGGTCAAAGTCACGGAGCAGCCCGCCATTTCGAGGGCGGTGATGTAGGGGCCGACCAGGGAGCGTTCGATGGTCACCCCGTGTCCGTGCAGGATCCGCGCCACCTCGTCGAACATGAGGTACAGCTCCAGCAGCGGCGTACCGCCCATACCGTTCACGAAGCAGAGCACCCGATCGCCCTGCGCGAAAGGGAGATCCGCGAGTATCGGCTCCATCAGCATCGCCGCGATCTCCCGGGCCGGTGCCAGCGGCACCCGGCGGCGGCCCGGTTCGCCGTGGATGCCGATGCCGATCTCCATCTCGTCTTCGCCCAGTTCGAAGGTGGGATGCCCGACCGCGGGCACCGTGCACGAGGTGAGCGCCACGCCCATGCTACGGGATTGTTCGTTCACCCGGGTCGCGATCTCGGCCACCCCCGCCAGCGGCCGGCCCTGTTCGGCGGCGGCCCCGGCCATCTTCTCCAGGATCACCGTCGCGCCCACCCCGCGCCGGCCGGCCGTGTACAGGCTGTCCTGCACGGCCACATCGTCGTTCACCACCACCGACCGCACCTCGGTCCCGGTTTCGGCGGTGGCGATCTCGGCGGCCATATCGAAGTTCATGACATCGCCGGTGTAGTTCTTCACGATGTGCAGCACGCCCGCCCCGGCATCGACCGCGGCGGTGGCGGCGAGAATCTGATCGGGCACCGGTGAGGTGAAGATTTCGCCCGGGCAGGCCGCGTCCAGCATGCCGAGGCCGACGAACCCGCCGTGCAGTGGTTCGTGCCCGGAACCGCCGCCGGACACCAGGCCCACCTTCCCGGCGACGGGGGCGTCCGCGCGCACCACGATTTGCTGCTTGACGTCCACCCGCAGTTCCGGATGGGCGGCGGCCATGCCCGCGAGCGCGGCATCCACCACCTCGGCCGGGTCATTGATCAGCTTCTTCACCGAATACTCCCGTCGGCGGACCGGTTCCGATCCACTGAGCCAGACTCGCATTCCCGGACCGGGCATGTCGCCGAATTCGGGCTTATTGACGCGGTGGGCCGTTCACACCACGGGCTGTTCCGGTGCACCGTCCTCCAGTGAGCGGGCCAGTTCGATATCGGTGACCAGTTGCACCATCAGATCGCGCAACTCGCAGTCCGGCAGATGATGGGCGGCGAACTCGAAGGGCTCCGACACGTCCAGCCCGCCCTGGGTGGCCGCCAGGATCACCCACGGAATGCCGACCTCGGCCACCCCGAGCCGCTCGCGCACCAGATCGGTGGTGTCGTCGATCAACTCGGTGCGGCGGGTGACGGCGATGGTCATCTCCTCGTCGAGTTCGTGCCGGCGCGCCTCCAGGACACCGAGATCCGCGCCGAACTCCTGCTCGACGGTGGTGCGCACGGAACCGTCCTCGAACACCTGGAAGCCCTCGTCGACCGCGGTGGTGCCCAGCCGGATCTCGGCCTCGGCCAGCTCGGGCAGGGTGCGCAGGCAATCCAGCACCGCGTCCAGGGCCGCGACCAGGCGGTCCCGAATATCGCGGCGGCGCAGCAACTCCCGCTCGGCATCCTCGCGTTCGGCCAGCGCCTGCTCCACCGCGCGGCCGATCTGGAACGCCATGGCGGTGGACTCCGGCGCCCAGCCGCCCGCGGGCGGCAGCTCGTCCTCCCGGGGCGTGATGGAGTCGAGGAAGCCGTTCACGGCGTCGAGCAGGCCCTGTAACTGCTCGCGGGACACGGCGGGGTGGCGGAAGGCGCGCAGGTACTGCTCGTGTGCTTCCGCGGGCTGGACCTCACCGTCGCTCACTCCGCCGATCCTGCCATGACCGAGTGGCGGACCCGCGCAATGACAGCAAACTGTTAGCGTGCCTTCCGAGTGACGGGCTCCCGACAGGCGCGCCCGTGGTGTCGCCCGGTTCTCGTAAAGTGGCAACGACAGCATCGACAAGCGAAGGGGGAGACCTTGTCCGGAGCATTGGTGAAGGGGCAGAACGGGCCCCTGAACGTCACCGACCTGGTGGTCAGTACACAGATCGCGGCGCCCGCCGACCTTTCGGCGCTGCTGGTCACCGAAAACGGCACCGTACGGTCGGACGCCGACTTCGTGTTCTTCAACCAGCCCAGCGGCCCAGGCGTCAGCCTGCACCCCGGCCCCGACGGGCGGCCCGCGGCGCTCGTCATCTCGCTCGGGTCGGTGCCCCCGGAGATTCAGGGAATCCGCGCCGTCATCACCCTCGACAACTCCGTCGTGCCGAACTTCGGGCAGATCGCCCCGCCGACCGCCATCGTGGCGGACCTGAGCGGAGAAGTGCTGTACGAGTACCGGACCGAAGGACTCACCACCGAATCCGTCGTCATCGCGCTGGAACTGTATCGGCGACAGGGCGATTGGAAGGTGCGCGCGGTCGGCCAGGGCTATGCGAACGGATTCGCCGCACTGGTCGCCGATCACGGGGTGCAGATCAACCGGACCCCGGCCGCGCCGCCCACGCCGCCCGACTTCGCGCCCCCCGCAACGGGATACACGGATCCCGGCTATCCGCCACCCGCGCAGCAGTACACGCAGTCCCCGGCCGGGGGCGGGTATCCGTCACAGGCCGGCTTTCTCGACGATCACGACCTGCCCGGAAGTCATGCGGTCAGCCTCGTCAAGGGGCAGCGGATCAACCTGCGCAAGGCCGGCGGCGAACCGCTCAGCTACGTGCGCATGGGGGTCGGGTGGGATCCGGTGTCGCGCGGCGGCATGTTCGGCGGCAAGGCGCCGGATATCGACCTCGACGCCTCGGTGGTGCTGTTCTCCGATATGAGCCCGGTCGATGTCGTCTACTACAGCAGCCTCACCTCCAAGGACGGCTCCATCCGGCATCAGGGCGACAATCTCACCGGTGAGGGCAACGGTGACGACGAGGTCATCGTCGTCGACCTCACCCGCATCCCCGCCTATGTCACCGCACTGCTGTTCATCGTGACCTCCTACAAGGGGCACACCTTCGAACAGATCTCGAATGCCTACTGCCGCTTGGTCGATGGCGCCACGAATACCGAACTCGCCCGCTTCACCTTCACCGGTGGCATGCCGTACACCGGCATGGTGCTGGCCAAGGTGTACCGCTTCGGCACCGGCGAGGACTGGAAGATGGAGGCCATCGGCGAGGGCTTCCAGGCCGCGCACCCGGGCGAGGCCGTGCCCCAGCTGGGACGATTCCTCAACTAGGACAACGGCTCTCCGAAACCGGCACGACGGCTCCGCCGGCCGGCAGGACCGGCTTAGGGGACTGGTTCCAGCGTGCGCGGCTGCAGCACCCGCGGCAGCCACGGCAGCTGCGGATCGGGGGACCGGTCCAGCACACCGCCGAGCGGATCGTCCACGCCGTCCCGGCGCACCGGATCCTCCGCCGGCCGGTAGATCTGGCGGATAACCAGAACACACAGCCCGAGCACCGCGAGATCACGCAGCAGCACCGCGCCCGTGAACCACTGCTCCGGCAACCCCTTCCGATCCACGCCCAGGTAATAGAACATGCGCGGCACCCACACCAGCGCGTCGATCGCCATCCACGCCAACAGGATTCGGCGTTGCGGCAGGGCCAGCACGGCCAGCGGCACCAGCCACAGCGAATACTGCGGGCTCCACACCTTGTTGGTCAGCAGGAACGCCGCCACCACCAGGAACAACAACTGCGCCAGCCGCGGTCGCCGCGCCGCCGTCAGGCCGATCCAGGCGATGCCCGCGCACGCCACCACGAACAACACCAAGGACACCGCGTTCAGCGTCGTCGGCGTCTGTTCGGGAGTCAGCGTGCCGTCGAACCCCTTCCAGCCGGCGAACGAGGTGATCACGTTGTAGATCGAATCCGGGTCGGCGTGCCGGACGGTATTGAGGCGGAAGAACTCTCGCCAACCCGTCGAATACAGCGCCGCGATGGGCGCGTTCACGGCCAGCCAGGTCACCGCCGCCGCGGCGACCGTCGCCCCCGCCGCACGCAGCGGGCGCAATCCGCCCCACAGCGGCACGTCCTCGCCCTGCCGGTCCGCCCGCAGGCACAGAATGACGATCGGGCCGAGCAGCAGCAGCGGATACAGCTTCGCCGCACCACCCAGCCCCAGCAGTATCCCCGCCAGCACCGGCCGCCGCCGCGCCCACGCCAGCAGCCCGCAGGCCGCGAAAGCCGTTGCGAGGGCGTCGAAGTTGGTGAAGGCGTGCACGAGTACCAGCGGCGACAACGCCACCAGCGCGCCGTCCCATACCCGGCGGCCCGCCGACAGCGCGGTGGCCCAGATGGTCACCAGCCAGGCCAGCGCCAGCCCGACCGCCACCACATCGAAGTAGATGACCACCTCGAGCCCGCCCGGCAGCGGAGAAGCCTTCCACGCCTTGGCGATTCCCATGGCCGCGTACTGGTACAGGCCCGACAGCACCGGATACTCCATGTACCGGACCTGTGGCTTACCGTCCGGGCCGATCTCGGTCCACTGCTTCTTGTACGGGAACGCGCCCTCGTTGAGGTGTTCCGCGCCGTACAGCGGCACGACATCCGAATAGCACATGGCCGTGTATTGGCGTCCGTTGTTCCAGTCCAGTCCCAGTACGCCATTGGCGTCCGGACGCTGCTGGATGCAGCCCATCTTGCCGAACCAGCTCAAGGCCAGGAACAGCACGCCGAAGGCGAACAGCACCCGCATGGGCGTCCAGAACCGCACCCGGCCGATCACCGCGTGATCGCCCACCGGGCCGCCGAACGGATCGCACAGCTGGGCGGTCAGGGTATCGGTGCGGCTGGGCTTGTCGCGGTCGTCCAGCGACCGCAGATCATCGGCCAGCGGCGCGGGCGATACATACCGGTCGGTGGCACGGCGTTCCCGCGGCGCATCGGGCCGCGGCGAAGTCGGCTGTCCGCCATCATCTTCGGATCCGTCGGTCTCCGCTGTTTCCGGCATGCGACCGCCCCCTGTCTCCAGCGCGCGACCGGCCGGCTCGCCTGTGGCGGCCGGCCGGTGCGCCAGCTCCTCCTCGATCACGGCACGAGGCTACCGATTGCGCGGTGAGCCGTTACCGTTCCCGTAGCCATTCCCATTGCCGTTACCGTCGCCGGTCCCATTGCCGTTGCCGTATCCGTTGTTGGATGTCGTCGACGGCGCCGTGGTGGCCGGCCCGCCGTCGGCCGGCGCGACCGGCTGGCCGGGCAGCGGACCGCCGCCGTCGCCCTGGTTCTGATTCTGGTTCTGCGGCTGCTGCCGCTGGTTCTGCGGGTTCGGCGCCAGACCCGGCACCGGGATGGTGATACCCGGCAGGATCTCCACCTGACTCTGCGTGATCACCGGCGGCGCGACAGGCACGTTCGAGGTCGACGGTGCGGTGTACGGCGCCGTCCAGGACGGCACACCGGCCTGGCCGGCGATCGGCGCCGGCTTCGGGAACTGCTCGTTCGGCGTGCCGTCCAGCGCGCCGTCCATGGTCTTCTTCCAGATATCGGCCGGCAGGCCGGAACCGTAGACCTGGCCGCCGTTCGCATTGCGCAGTGCGTCACCCTGATCGGTACCGACCCAGACCGCGGTCGACAGCGACGGCGTGTAGCCGACGAACCAGGCGTCACGGTTCTCGTCGCTGTCGTCGAGCTGGTTGGTACCACTCTTGGTGGCGCTCAGGCGGCCACCGGCCAGCTGATGCTGGTTGGAGTACTGCGCGATCGGCTTCATGGCGTCGGTCACGTTGTCGGCCACGGCGGCCGAGACCTTCTGCTCGCCCGCCACGGTGCCGCGGTCCAGCAGTACGGTGCCGTCGGAGGCGACGACCTTCTGCACGAAGTGCGGTGCGTGGAAGACGCCCGAGGCGGCGAGCGTCGCGTACGCGGACGCCATGTCCAGGGTGCGCACCCGGTACTGGCCGAGCACGATGCCGTTGTTGGGGCCGCTGCCGTCCGGCTCGGTGAGTGTCTTGCCCACGCCCGGAATGGTTTCCGGAATGCCCAGCCGATGCGCCATGTCCGCGATCTTCTGCGGGCCGTTGCCCGGCATGTCCAGCATCATGCGATAGAAGCTGGTGTTCAGCGACATCTTCAGCGCTTGGGCGATGGTGCAGGAGGTACCGCAGTTCTCACCGGCCACGTTGGTGATCTTGATGCCGTTCACCGTCACCGGCGACGAGTCGTACAGCGTCGACAGCGGCTTGCCCAGCTCCAGATTCTCGGCCAGGCCGAAGACCTTGAACGAGGAACCCGGCGGCAGACCGGAATTGGCGTAGTCGAGACCGTAGCCGTCGGTGCCGCCGTAATAGGCCTTGACCGCACCGGTTTTCGGGTCCACCGACACCGCGGCGGTCCGCAGCTTGTCGGGTTCGCCGTCCATCACCTTGGTGGCCGCGTCCACGACCGCCTGCTGCGCCTTCTGATCGATGGTCGTGGTGATCTGCAGGCCCTCGGTGTTCAGATCGTTCTCCGAGATGCCCGCGGCCTCGAGTTCCTTGATCACCTGGGTCTTGATCAGGCCCTCGGGGCCCGCGTCCAGGGTCTTGTCCTGTTGCGCCTGCGCGGCCGGAATCACGTCCGGATACTGCATGTTCGCGCGATCGGACGCGGACAGATTGCCGCCGGACACCATGCCGTCCAGCACGTAATTCCAGCGCGACTTCGCACCCGTCGGATTCTTCTCCGGGTCCAGGTTCGACGGCTGCTGAATGGTCGCCGCGAGCATCGCGCCCTCGGCCACGTTCAGATCCGGCACCTTCTTGTTGAAGTACGCCTTGGCCGCCGCGTCGATACCGTATGCGCCACGGCCGAAGTAGATGGTGTTCAGGTACGCGGTGAGGATCTGGTCCTTGGACCACTGCCGCGCCATCTTCGCGGACATGACCAGCTCCTTGACCTTTCGGGTCAAGGAGTGCTCGTTGCCGACCAGCGCGTTCTTCACGTACTGCTGGGTAATCGTGGAACCACCGCCGGCGTCCTGCTTACCCATGACGTTGCGGTACAGCGCGCGGGCGAAGCCCTGGATCGAGAAGCCCGGATTCGTATAGAAGGTCCGGTCTTCCGCGGCGATCACCGCATTGCGCACCTGCGGCGGGATCTGGTCGATGCCCACATCGGACCGGTTGCCTTCCGGCGGAACGACTTTCGCCAGCACCGTGGCGCCGTCGCTGTCGAAGATGGTGGCCACCTGATTGGTCTTCAGGTCGGCCGGCTGCGGCACGGTCGTCGCCGAATACGAGACCAGGAACAGGGTACTGGGCACGATGAGCAGCAAGGCGATACCGACGTAGCAGATGCGCCGGATGATGCGCCACACATTGCGCTTGCTGCCGGCGCCGCGGCCCGGACCGCCCTTACCGCCACCGGAACCACCGCCCGGCCGCCGCGGGGGCGGACCCGAGGGGGTACCGGGCTGGGCGCGCCGCTCCTGCGAGCCGTTCGCGCCTGACAGCTGGCGCGTGCGGTCGTCGGCGGTGCGGCTCGCGGTGCCCGCACCCGCACCCGCGCGTACCGCGCGGTCGGAAATGCGCTGCGTGCGATCGGAAACCGCCGCGCGCTGAATATGATCCGGCACCGCCTGCCGCGACCCGGTGTTCACCTTCTGGGTGCCATCGGGATCGGCCGGACGCGGCGCACCGGGACGACGCGGGGGCGCTCCGGCGCCCGGCGCCGGTCTGCTGCCCTGCGGCGCCGGCCCACGCGGCGGCTGACCGTTCGGACCCCGGGGCGGTAGGCCGCCACCGGGGACGGGACCGCGCCCCGGTCCGCCCGGACCCTGCCCGGGCCGGGGCGCGCCACCACCCTGCGGCTGCCGTGCACCGGGCGGCGGGCCTGCCGGTCGAGGCGGGGGGTAGCCGCCGGGCCCGGGTTGCGAACCGCCTCGGGGGCGGCCGCCGTGCGGTCCGTCGTCATAGGGCGCTGTCACAGCCTGGATCTCCAATAACTACTCGATACGGTCCGCCAGGGGAGGCGGCGGCGCTGGCTCGATGCGGTCACGGGCACCGCGGCGGGCAGGCTCCTGCCCGTGAATCAGCAGTCGACGTGGCCTTTCACTCGGCGGCCGTGCGGCGGGTGCCGCTACGGCGGCGGCCCGTCGGCGCCGGGGTCATGCCCAGCACATAGGACTGCACCAGATGATTCCAACTGCAGGTCCGGCACACCTCGACCACATGCACCGAGAACTCTTCACGAGACTCGGCCAGCCGGACCAGTTCCTCAGGTGTGCGCGCGGAGCCGGCGATGGGCCCGAGCCCGTCACCGTAGACCCACGATACGAGAGTCAACTGCTCTTTCCTGCAGATAGGGCATGTGACCTCGCTCCCCCGACCGTGGAACTTCGCCGCACGCAACAGGTACGGGTTCGCATCGCATACTTCCGCGACGTCCACCCGCCCCGCGTAGACGTCGGCCAGCAGCGACCGGCGCCTCAGCGCATAGTCCACTACCTGCCGCTGTATTCGCACGCGACCCAGAGTACTTGCGGCCCCCCACAGCTCGCACGCCCCCGATCGACTCTCAGGGTTCTCCTACAACCGGAGCGGGGGTTCGGAGGCCTTGCCCCCGAACCCCCTGATGGTCGTTCGGGTGGCGTAAGTGCGCGCGAAATATATCGGCGCGATATAGTTTGGAACTGCATCCATCGGTTAGGTCTGAAGAGAACAGTCAGGGGGTGAAGCCCGGTGCTCGAGTTGGCAATCCTCGGGCTGCTCCTCGAATCACCGATGCACGGCTACGAACTGCGCAAGCGGCTCACCGGCCTACTCGGACCGTTCCGGGCGTTCTCGTACGGGTCGCTGTACCCGGCACTGCGCAGAATGCAGGCGGACGGTCTCATCGCTGAGGAGAGCCCACAGGGTTTGGCCACGCGCCGCGCGCGACGGGTCTACCAGCTGACCGACTCGGGGAGAGAGCGGTTCGCTGAACTGCTGGCCGATACCGGCCCCCAGAACTACACCGACGACGGCTTCGGCGTTCACCTGGCCTTCTTCGGCCGCACTCCCGCGGAAGCGAGGATGCGAATCCTGGAGGGGCGGCGGCGGCAGGTCGAAGAACGCCGAGAAGGACTGCGGGAGGCCGTGAAACGCGCCAGCGGGCAATTGGACCGCTATACCCGCCAGCTCCATCAACTCGGTCTCGAATCAAGCGAGCGCGAAGTGCGCTGGCTCAACGAGTTGATTGCCGCAGAGCAATCGACGAAGGCGTCACCACAGAAAGAGGGAAATATCGGCCATGAGTGACATCGACAAGGCTGGCGCCACCGAAGTACGGGTGGCCATCGTTGGTGTGGGTAACTGCGCATCGTCTCTGGTCCAGGGCGTGCAGTACTACAAGGACGCGGACGAGAACGCGACTGTTCCGGGCCTCATGCACGTCAAGTTCGGTCCCTACCACGTGCGCGATGTGAAGTTCGTCGCCGCGTTCGACGTGGATGCGAAGAAGGTCGGCTTCGACCTTTCCGACGCGATCTTCGCGAGCGAGAACAACACCATCAAGATCTCCGATGTGCCGCCGAGTGGCCTTACGGTGCAGCGCGGTCCGACCCTCGACGGTATCGGCAAGTACTACGCGCAGACCATCGAGCTGTCCGACGCCGAGCCGGTCGATGTGGTGCAGGTGCTGAAGGATGCCAAGGTCGACGTCCTGGTCTCCTACCTTCCGGTCGGCTCCGATGAGGCCGACAAGTTCTACGCGCAGTGCGCGATCGACGCGGGCGTCGCGTTCGTCAACGCGCTGCCGGTGTTCATCGCCTCCGACCCGGTGTGGGCGCAGAAGTTCGTGGACGCGGGCGTCCCGATCGTCGGCGACGACATCAAGTCCCAGGTCGGCGCGACCATCACGCACCGCGTCATGGCCAAGCTGTTCGAGGACCGCGGCGTCACGCTGGACCGCACCTACCAGCTGAACGTCGGCGGCAACATGGACTTCAAGAACATGCTCGAGCGGGAGCGGCTGGAGTCCAAGAAGGTCTCCAAGACCCAGGCCGTCACCTCCAACCTCGAGGGCCCGCTGGCCGGCAAGGTGCACGACCGCAATGTGCACATCGGCCCGTCGGACTACGTCGAGTGGCTCGACGACCGCAAGTGGGCCTACGTCCGGCTCGAGGGTCGCGCCTTCGGCGACGTGCCGCTGAACCTGGAGTACAAGCTCGAGGTCTGGGACTCCCCGAACTCGGCCGGCATCATCATCGACGCCGTGCGCGCCGCCAAGATCGCCAAGGACCGCGGCATCGGCGGCCCCGTCCTCCCGGCCTCGGCCTACCTGATGAAGTCCCCGCCGAAGCAGCTCGCCGACGACGTGGCTCGCCAGCAGCTGGAAGCCTTCATCATCGGAGCCGAGTAGCTCTCCGGGGTAAACCCCTGAAACCCCAACAAGAAGGGCGGCCCCGCGATCGAATCGCGGGGCCGCCCTTGGCTTTTCGCCTCTCGGTTTCGACTGTTTCAGTCGAGGGAGACGTAGACCTCTACGGAGGTGGGGCCGGTGTAGCGTTCGACCTCCGCGGTGTGGGAGCGGGTTATGGTGCCGGCGTTTTCGGCCTTGGCCACCTTGGCCCAGGCGGTGCGGAGAAGGTCGTAGGGCTTGTCGGAGACAACGAATTTGGCGTAGCGGCCGGTGGGGATGCAGGTGAGGACGTCGCCGATGTCCAGGTGGTCGAGGCCTTTCAGCTCGTAGCCGAGAACGGCTACGGCGTGGTCGTTCTGGCCGATGTAGGCGGCGACGCGTTCGACCTTCTTCTCGCGGGCCAGGTAGCGGTCCCAGGTGAAGTTGACCAGGTCGAGGTCGCGTGCGGTCACCTCACGTCCGGCCAGCGGGATGGTGAGCCCGCCGACGAAGAACGCATCCAGGGTGACGATTTCGAAGTCCACTGCCCCTACCCCTCCGCGCTCGGATCCAGCGCGACGAAAACCTCCACTGTCCGGGAATCCGGATACCGTTCGAAATCCCCGGTGTACGCCCGCACCAGCGTGCCGGCGGCCTCCAGGTCCCATACCGCGCGCCAGACGGAGGCGATGGTGTCGCCGAGGTTGTCGCCGGTCCGGGTGAAGCATGCGAACCGCCCGGCCGGTATGCGCGCCAGGACGTCACCCGGCTGCAAATCGTCCAGGGTCTCGCAGCGATAGCCGACGATATGGGTCAGATATGACCCGATCTCCGGTGCGTGATCGACATACGCGGTCGACGGTGGCCCGGGAAGCGTGCGCGAAAGATTGCGCTTCCAGGCTTCCTCGACCTTCGCGCGGCGCGGTCCTTCGACCGCGAGAGCCGGGCTGCGTAGCACCGTTCCGGCCACCAGCGTCTCGTGGCGTTCAACGACATTGAAATCCACCGGCGTCGCCCCTAAGTCTCGTGCTGTCTCCGACCCCACCCTGCTCCCAACCCGCATCCTGCCACCGACGTCCGGAGTCGCTGGCACCGGTAGCGGGTTCCACAATATCCGCGGGCGCGCCCGGATGGGTCCGGACATGTTGATTCATGATCATCTGTGTGGTCTGTTCCCCCACACCGCCGGAATCGGGGTGTCGCGGGCTCGGTCTCCGAACCCCCGTCGCGGCGGTGAATCCGATTCCCGACCCGGGTTTTCTTCGTCCGATGCCCGTCATTCGTTACCCCGGGACCGGGATGCTGAGGCCGGGGAAGATCTCGACCTGTCTGGGTTCGGGTGCGGGCGGGATGATCACCGCGGGTCCTTCCGGCGGTGCGGAGGGACCGGGGTTGAGGATGTCGTAGTTGTTGCTGTTGCCCACCAGGCTCGGATTCTGGTCATTGGGGAACTGTTCGACCGGGCTGCCGTCGAGGGCGCCGTCCATGGTCTGCTTCCAGATATCGGCGGGCAGGCCGGCGCCGTAGATGATGGCGCCGCGCGCGGTCCGGATCGGTTGGGACTGTTCGGTTCCCACCCAGACCGCGGTGGACAGCGACGGCGTGAAGCCGACCATCCACGCGTCCTTGTTCTGGCTGGTGTCGCCGAGCTGCGTGGTGCCGGTCTTGGCGGCGGAGGGGCGGCCGGCCAGATTGTGGCCGTTGGAGTAGGCGGCGATGGGCTCCATGGCCTGCGCGACGGTATCGGCCACATCGGATTTGATGCGCTGCTCGGCCTTGCGCGGATCGGTGCTGCGGTCCAGCAGCACCCGGCCGTCGCCGGTCACCACCTTCTGGACGAAGTAGGGCGCGTGGTACGTACCGGAGGCGGCCAGGGTGGCGTACGCGGAGGCCATATCGATGGGCCGCACCGAGTAGGCGCCGAGCACGATGGACGGCAGGGGCGCGCCGCCGCCGTCCTCGGTGAGCGACTTGCCGGGCACGCCGGGGATCTGGTCCGGGATGCCGGCCTGGTGGGCGGCCTTGGCAATGGCCGCCGGCCCCTCGAACAGGCTCTGGGTGAGGCGGTAGAAGCTGGTGTTGAGCGAACGCTTGAAGGCCTCCGCCAGTGAGCAGGTGCCGCAGGATTCGCCGCCCACGTTCTGGATCTTCTCGCCGTTCACGGTGAGTGGTTCACTGTCGAGCCGGTAGGACAGCGGGATGCCCTGCTCCATGGCGGCCAGGACGGCGAAAGTCTTGAAGGCCGAACCGGTTTGCAGCGGGGCCTGCGCGAAGTCGAAGCCGACGCCGTCCGGGCCGCCGTAGTAGGCGCGGACCGCCCCGCTGCGCGGGTCGATGGATACCACCGCGGTGCGGAGTTCGCCGGGCTGCCCGTTCAGGTTGCCGTCGACGGCGTCGAGCGCGGCCTTCTGGGCCTTTTCGTCGATGGTCGTAAAGATCTGCAGCGCACCGGTGTTCAGGTCGTGCTCGCTGATGCCGGAGGCGCGCAGTTCGCGCAGCACCTGGGTGCGGATGAGGCCTTCGGGACCGCGCGGGGTGGTGTCGTCGACCTCGGTGACGGGGACGATGGTGGGGAATTGGGTTGTGGCGCGCGCGTTCCGGTCGAGCACACCCATTTCGACCATGCCGTCCAGCACGTAGTTCCAGCGGGCCTTCAACTGATCCAGATGGGTTTCCGGGTCCAGGATGGACGGGGTGCGCACCAGGGCGGCCAGCACCGCGCCCTCGGCGAGGGTGAGCTCGGGGACGGGTTTGGCGAAGTAGGCCTTGGCCGCCGCGGAGATGCCGTACGCGCCGCGACCGTAGTAGATGGTGTTGAGGTAGGCGGCGAGAATGTCGTCCTTGCTCCATTCGCGGGCCATCTTGGCGGAGATGATGAGTTCGCGCATCTTCCGGCTCAGGGTGCGTTCGGAGCTGAGGAAGGCGTTCTTCACGTACTGCTGGGTAATGGTGGAGCCACCGCCGGCGTCTTCGCGGCCGAGCAGGTTGTCGCGGGCGGCGCGCAGGAAGGCGGTGGCCGAGAAGCCCGGATTGGTGTAGAAGTGGCGGTCCTCGGCGGAGAGCATGGCCAGGCGCACCGGTTCGGGGACGTCGCTGAGCGGTACCGGGACCCGATTGCCTTCCGGCGGAACGACCTTCGCGATGACGGTATTGCCGTCGGCGGTGAGGATGGTGGCGATCTGGTTGGTCTGCACCTTGCTCGGGTCGGGAATTTCCGCGCTCCAGTACGCGAGCCCGAGCAGGCTGGTCGGCATGATCACCAGGATCAGGAAGAGGGCGAGCAGCAGTCGCCGGATGCGCTGTCCGCGGGTGCGGCGCGGTCGTGGCTCGGTTTGCGGATCCTTGGGCTGCTCGGGCGGTTTGGCGCGGCGCCGGGGCCGGCTGTGCGAGGGCGCCCCGGGTCGCCGGCGTGGGTCGATTCCGTCCAGCTCGTTCCAGCCCGCCATGGTGGCGTACGGCGGAGGCTCACCACGGCGCCGCTGTCGGGACGAGCTCACGAGCATCTCCTTCCGGAGTGTCGACCAAGCTTGTATCGGGGACGCCGCGGTCCGAACCCGCGGCGCGCCCAATGCTAGTCCACGCGGTCCTTTTCGGGGCCCAGCAGCAGAGGGTCCGAGGCTCGGCCTCCGGACCCTCTTCGCAGGGAAGGAATGTCAGCTCTTCACACCGCCGGCGGTGAGGCCGGAGATGATGCGGCGCTGGAAGAGCAGCACCATGATGACCAGCGGAATGCTGACGATGGTGCCTGCGGCCATGATGGCGGTGTAGGGCTGCACCAGCGGGTTGTTGCCGGAGAAGCGCGCGATGGCGACCGTCACCGGTTCGGTCTTGTCACTGGAAAGCAGCCGGGACAGCAGGTATTCGTTGACCGCCGCGATGAACGCCAGGATGGCGGTGGTGAACAGGGCGGGCGCGGCCAGCGGCAGCATGACCAGCCGGAACGCCTGGAACCGGGAGGCCCCGTCGATGCGCGCGGCTTCCTCCAGCTCCCAGGGCAGTTCGCTGAAGAACGAGGACAGCGTGTACACGGTCAGCGGCAGCACGAACGAGATGTTCGGGATGATCATGGCCTGGTAGTGGCCGATCCAGCCGAGATCGGTGAAGAACTGGAACAGCGGCGTCACCAGCACCACGACCGGGAACATGGAGGCGGACAGGATGAGTCCGGACACCACGTACTTGCCGCGGAAGGTGAGTCGCGCCAGCGCGTAGGCCGCCATGACGCCGAGCAGCAGCGCGATGACCGTGGTGGCCGCGCCGATGATGAGGCTGTTGCCGAGCGCCCGCCCGAAGTTGTTGCCGCGGCTGGTGTCGAAGGCGTCGTGGAAGTTCTGGAAGGTGACGTGCGTCGGCCAGGGCGTGTTGTCGAAGGTGTACGACGGGTCGCGCAGGGCGGTGACGACCATCCAGTAGAACGGCCCGAGGCCCCAGAGCAGGATGATCAGCGCACCCAGGTACACGCGCCCGGAGGTGAGCCGCTTGGTCCACGAGATCGGTTGCGGGACAGGCTTCCGCCCGGTCTCGACGATGGTGTTCACGCTCATTATTTCGCCTCCCGCTGTGCTTCCTGGGTGCGAACCGCGTTGGCGCCCAGCACCTTCACCAGCAGGAACGCGATCGCGAAGGTCATCAGGAAGGTGAGTGTGGACAGCGCCGAGGCCGAATTCGGGCCCTGCCGAACCTGATCCACCACGAGCATGGAGATGGTGCGGGTGTTCGGGTTGTCGCCCATCATGATGGCGGGCAGGTCGTACAGGCGCAGTGCGTCCATGGTGCGGAACAGGACGGCCACCAGCAGTGCGGGTTTCAGCAGCGGCATGGTGATGTTCCAGAAGCGCTGCCACGCGGAGGCGCCGTCCACCCGGGCGGCCTCGTACACGTCGGCCGGAATCACTTGCAGGCCCGCGAGAATCAGCAATGCCATGAACGGCGTCGTCTTCCACACGTCGGCGACCACGATGGCGATGCGGGAGGGCCAGGCGTCCGAGGTCCACAGGATGTGGGTGCCGAGCACGCGGTTGACGACGCCGTCGTACTGGAACATGAACTCCCACAGTCGCGCCGTGACGGCGGTGGGGATGGCCCAGGGGATGAGCACGGCGGCGCGCAGCAGGGCGCGGCCCTTGAAGGTCTTGCCCATGATGACGGCCATGCCGAGGCCGATGGTGGCCTCCAGCGTCACGGTCACCACGGTGAACAGCAGGGTGACGCCGATGGCGCCCCAGAATTGGGAGCCCAGGTTGCCGGTGGGGCAGCTGACGGTCTGGCCGAGCGAGTCGGTGCACTGCTGCAGCAGCCAGTGCTTGTAGTTGTCGATGCCGGCGCCGCCGCCGTCCACGAACATGCCGGTCGCCGGGTCCAGGCCCGAATCCTTCTGGAAGGACATCCAGATGGCGCGGATCACCGGGTAGCCGATGACCACGGCCAGAGCGAGCAGCACCGGGCTGACGAAGAGCCAGGCCCGCCCCGATCCGGCGAACCGGCCGAATCGGGTCTTCGATTGTGATGCTTCGGATTTCACGGGCGGCTCCGGCAGATCGGGCCGCGCGACGTCGGTCGCTCCCGAAGGACGTGACACCTTTTTCTCTCCTACGGGCCTGACTCGGCTTACAGCGTTCCTACGAACCGGCGGTTTCGATGCCCTTCTGCATGCCCACGATGGCGTCGTCGACGGACTTGGTTCCGGTCATCGCAGCATAAGCGTTGTCCTGGATGGCCTTCGACACGGCGGGGTAGAAGGGGGTCACCGGCCGCGGCACGGCGGAGGCGATGGAGTCCTTCAGCGCGGGCAGGTACGGCATCTTCGCGATCAGGGCCGGATCGTCGTAGACCGAGGCGCGGACCGAGGGCAGCGCGCCGGAGGCGACGATGTGCTGGGCGTCCTCGCTGATCAGGTAGCGCAGGAAGTCCAGGCCGGTGGCCTTGTTCTTGGAGAAGGCGCTGATGGCGGCGTTGTAGCCACCGAGGGTGGAGGCGCCGATGCCGTCCTTGCCGGGCAGCGGGGCGACACCGAACTTGTCCTTCACCGCGGAGGCGTCGGAGCCGACGTCACCGAAGGCGGACGGCCAGTTCCGCATGAACAGCAGCTTGCCGGTCTCGAAGGCGTTCTGCGCCTCGGGCTCCTTGAAGGAGATGGCTTCCTTCGGGATGTCGCCGTCCTTGTAGGCGTCGACCAGGGTCTGCAGGCCCTGCCGCGCCTGGGCGCTGTTCACGGTGGGGGTCTTGCCGTCGGGGCCGACGAAGCTGCCGCCGAAGGCGTTGATGGCCTCGGCGGTGTTCACGGTCAGACCCTCGTAGGGGGCGAATTGCCCGGCGTAGCAGCCGATTCCGGCGTCCTTGGCCTTCGGGCAGTCGGCCATCAGTTCGGCCCAGGTCTTCGGGGGTTCGGGAACCAGGTCCTTGCGGTAGAACAGCAGGCCGCCGTTGGTGTTACGGGGCGCCGCGTAGAGGGTGCCGTTGTAGGTGGCGGACGCGACCGGCGGCGACAGCAGGGTGGAGGTGTCCAGCGCGAAGGAGTCCTTCAGCGGCTGGATCCAGCCCTTGGCGGCGAACTCGGCGGTCCACGGCACGTCCAGGGCGACCACGTCGTAGTCGGCGGACTTGGCCTGCATGTGCTGCTTGAGATCGTCGTACTGCTGGGAGGCGTCGTTCGACTGCTCCTTGAACGTCACCTTCTCGTTCGGGTGCGAGGAGTTCCAGCGGTCGATCAGCTGTTTGACCGCACCGGTTTCGGTGGTGTCCTTGCCCTCGACGTAGGTGATCGGCCCGCGGCCGGTCAGGCCCTGCGAGATCGCATTGCTTCCGCTGCTGCTGCTCGAGCAGCCGGCGGCGAAGCCCGCGGTCAGCAGCGCAGCGGCGGACACCGCAACAGCGGCGCGCGGTACGAGCGACGATCGTAGGGACGACACCTTCTTCAAAGCCATCGCGGATACTCCAGGGTCGAGACGTGAGAGGCAGCACACCCAGCCGGTTGCACAAGGGAAGATACATGGTGGATCCACCCCTTGCCGTGACTACCTCGGTCTTCACGCTCGTGACCGCGGGCATCGGCCCAGCTAGGCTGGGTGCCGATGTCTTCTCAGGACAAGATGCTGACGAGAATCGGCGGACTGCTGCGCCAGGCCGAATCCACCGATAACGAGCATGAGGCGGAAGCGTTCCTGGCGGCCGCACAGAAGCTGGCGACGCGGTCCTCCATCGACCTGGCGGTGGCGCGTGCGCATATCGCGCATCGGGAGCGCCGGCCGACGCCGGTGCAGCGGGTCATTCCGATCGGGGAGCCGGGGAAGAAGGGGCTGCGCACCTATGTGCAATTGTTCGTGGCCATCGCCTCGGCCAATGATGTGCGCTGCGATGTCGCGCGCACCTCGACGACCGTGTACGCCTACGGTTTCGACACCGATATCGACACCTGCGAGGCGCTGTACACCAGCCTGCTGATCCAGATGGTCCGGGCCTCCGACCAGTACATCAAGTCGGGGTCCTATCGGTCGGCCACCACCGAGAAGCTGGTCACCGAAACCCGCTGGGGGCGTCCGGTGCAGCGCAAGGTGAATGCTCCGGTCGCGGCGGTGACGGCGCGCCTGAACTTCCAGATGGCGTTCGCGGCCCGGGTGGGTCAGCGGCTGGCCGAGGTGAAGGCGGAGGTGGAAACCGAGGCCGTGCGCTCCGAGAGCGAGGGCATCGTGCCCACCGGCACCGCGCTCGCCCTGCGCAACAAGGAACTCGAACTCACCGACTTCTACGGCCGCACGTCCGAGGCGCGCGGCACCTGGCGCGGGCCGCAGGCCTCGGCCGGGTACTCGGCGGCCGCGCGCCGGGCGGGGGATCGGGCGGGCCGGGCGGCGCGCCTGGGCAACTCACCCGAATTGGGTGCGGCGCGCGGCCAACTCGCGCGTGGCGCCGAGTGAATTCGCGTGAAGTCGCGATGAGTCCGCGCGATACGCAGCGTTCGCGGGTCTACGACGCGGAGATCCTGGTGCGCGGCATGTTCGACCGGGCCGACGAATACGGGGCCCGCACCGTGGAATTGCACGGGTCCCAGCTGACGCTGCCGGTGGAGCGGAAGTTCGCCTCGGTGGCATCGGTGCAGACGTACGCGGATCGGGTGCTCGCCCTGAACTGGGTGTGCGGGCAGTGGGAGCGGGCCGCGCTACCGGTGCACGTCCGCCCCCGCGCCGGGGCCACGGCCGCCCACTACGAGCACGACGGGGCGACGCTCGCGGTCCCGCTGCACGCGCACGGGAAAGCCTGGGCGCTGCGCGAATTGGTGATCCTGCACGAATTGGCCCACCATCTCGACTCGGACCACTCCGATCACGCCCCGCACGGCCCCGAATTCTGTTCCCGCTACCTGGAATTGGCGGACGGCATCATCGGCCCCGAGGCAGCCCTGCTGCTCCGCACCACCATGTACTCCTGCGGCGTGCGCATCGCCTGACCGCCGGCTAGAGGAGCTCGCGGACGCGGGCCAGTCGCTGCCGCCACCAATCGGTGCGTTCCGGGTCGGGATGGCGGTAGCGGTCCAGTAGCTCCGGATCGGGTGTTGGGGCGGTGCGGGACACCGGGAGGAAGCCGTCGACCGGGCGCAGCGGCTCGGTGACCACATCCCCGGTGAGCAGGGACAGGGTGTCCAGGCCGCAGGCGAAGTCGAGCTCGGGAAGGCTTGCGGCCAAGGCGATCTGCGCGGACAGGCCGACGCTGGTCTCCAGCGCGGAGGAGACCAGGCAGGGCAGTCCGGCAGCCGCGGCGACCCGGAGCGCGCGGCGGACGCCGCCCAGCGGAGTGCACTTCAGGACCGCCACATCGGCCGCACCGGCCACCGCGACGCGCAGGGGATCCTCGGCCCGGCGGATGGATTCGTCCGCGGCGATCCGCACCTCCACGCGCCGCCGCACGGCCGCCAGCTCCTCGACGGTGCGGCAGGGTTGCTCGACGTATTCCAAACCGCCTGCGGCCCGGTCGATCTGCTTGATCCGATCCACGGCCGTCTCGACATCCCACACCGCATTGGCGTCGATGCGCACCGCGCCACCGGGCCCGAGGGCAGCGCGGGCCGCCGCCACCCGGTCCAGGTCTTCGTGCAGCGAGCCGAGATGGTCGGCGACCTTGACCTTGGCCGTACGGCATCCCGATGCCGCCACGATCTCGTATGCCCGTTCCGGTCCCACGGCGGGCACGATGCAGTTCACCGGTATCCGATCCCGCACCGGCTCCGGCCATCCCACCGTCGCCTGTTCCACCGCGGTCGCCAGCCAGGCCGCCGCTTCCCGATCGTCGTACTCGGGGAAGGCGCAGAACTCTCCCCACCCGAGCGGCCCGGGAATCAACATCCCCTCCCGCACCATGATTCCGCGAAACCGAGTCCGCAGGGGAATGGCGTAGACGACGGCCCGCTCGAAATCCGGACCCTCCGAGTTCCCGCTCATGCCCCGGACCCTACGCCCCGCCCGAGGCCGGCTTCGAAGGTCGCCGGGCTCGCACCGAAGCATTCGCCGGGAAGCCCCACCATGAGCGCCAGGCGACCTCGAAGTGCCGAATGGGGTGGCGGGCAGCGGTGGACACGGTCAGACTTTCGGTGAGAGTTGGATCTACATGGGGGAGCCAGGCCAGTCATGAACCCGCCGAACGAAGCGCGCCGCACCGGTCCGGACAATTCCCCACCCCCCGCCACCCCACCCCAGCCCGTCGCCCCGCCACCGGGCGATCAGGGCGTGCCGGAGGATCCGCTACAAGCGCGCAATCCCGCCAGGCCCCCATTCCCGGGCGGCCCGGCCCCACAACCACCCGGCGGACCCGCTCGGCAGGGCGGCCCAGGCCTCCCGCCCGGCCCACCGCGTCCTGGTGGTCCGCCACAGCAACAGAATCCAGGACCGGATGGCCTGCCGCCCGCTCCGGGCGGCCAGTTCGATCGGCGCGGCCCGGGTGGCGGGGGCGCTCAGGCTATGGGTGGTCCGCCTGATCGGCGTGGCTCCGGCCCGGCGTTTGCGCCCGGTCCAGGATCTGATCCGTACCCCTCCGGCCAGGGCTTTGTCCCGGGTCCAGGTGCGCCGGGACGGCTACCGGGGGGCCCGGGGCGATCGTCCGGCCCTGCGCCGCAGCGCAATCCGGGTGGCGGGGGCGCGCAGGCTGTGGGCGGTCCGGTCGATCGGCGTGGTCCGGGGCCGGGCTTCGGGCCGGGATCCGGTGGTGGCGGGCAGTCGCCCGCGGATGGTGCCGGGCGGCCGTCCGGTCCTGGGCCGCAGGGGTATTCGACCGGGCAGGGGTTTCCGCCGGCGGGGCAGTCACCGCATTCGGGTGGGGAGGTGCGTCCGCCGCGACCGGTCGGTTCGAGTGGACCGGGTGGTGCAGGTGGCCAAGGTGCTGCGGGTGGGTATGGCGGGCAGGCGCTGGGGCAGTCGGCTCCGGAGTGGCCGGCAGCCGTGCAGCAACAGGGGGAGTCGGCCTACGGCGTCGCTTCCGACGATGCGGAAGAGACTGTGCGGCGCTCGCTGTCGGGGCCGGCGGACGGCGCTGACGGTGGCGGGGTGAGCCGGGGAGGTGCGGCGCAGGTCGCGAAGAAGTCGGTGCGGCGGAATGATGTTCTGCTGTCGGCGGTGCTGTATGTGGTCGCTGTCGCGGCGACGGCGGGGTTTGCGTATGACCTGTTCGGTAAGGCATTCGGGCTGGTGCACAACCGTTGTTCGGCGAAGCGTGATTTCACCGTGCAGTGCGAGGCGATCAAACCGGCTGCCTCCGCGCTGTGGGGTCTGCTGATCGGCGGCGGCGGAATGGCTTTGGCGCTGATGTCCGCCCTGGTGATCGCGTCGGTGGCGGCCATGACGGGGCGTCGCGCCTGGGTCTGGCCCGCCCTGGCGATTCCGGTCGTCCTGATCTGCGGCGGGGTAGGGCATCTCCTGATCGGCAACGCCGCCGGCTGATCTGCTCCGGCCACGGGTGCGGTGGGCTTGTGCCGCAGGTGGTCTCATTCGTGACGTGTCGGGTGGTGGTGGGGCGGGCATTCTGGGGAGGTGGCGGAGGAGTGGTGGAAACCGCCGGTGGACTGGGCGGATGTCATTGTGGCCGGGGTGATTTACCTGGTGGCGGTGGCGGCTGCCTGGGTGGTGGCGGGGATTGTGCCGGAGTATCGGGGGTTGGTGCAGGGGAGCAGTGGGGATCCGCGGTATCTGCCGTTCGCTTATGCGGTGGCATGGGTAGGGATCGCGGTGACGCTGTTGCTGGTGCCGATGTGGGTGCTGCGGGCGGTGCATTGGCGGCAGCGGGCTTGGCGCACTGCGTTGCTGGCGTTCCCGATGCTGGCGGAGGCCTGGGTGGTGGGGTTGCTGGCGGCGATCATCATGGTGTCGATTTGACGAGCGGCTTCCGGGCTCGGGCCGCCGGCCGCATTTCGATGCCGGTCAGCGTGACGATGAGCGCGCCGGCCCACAGTGCCGCGGCGATGATCGCGAGCAGATGGATGCCGCCGATGAAGTGGCTCGAGGCCGGCGTGCCCGCGATGGCGCCGAATATGGCCACGCCACTTGCGGTTCCGATCTGACGTGCGGTGTTGGACACCCCGGTCGCGAGCCCGGAGCGATCCTCCGGGGTCGCCCGCACGACGGCGGCCACCACCGAGGCGGTGATCAGGCCCGCGCCGCAGCCGAGCAGCAGGAATCCGGCGATGAGCCAGCCGATTCCGCTGTGCGCGCCGAGTTGTGTCAGTGCCAGCGCACCGATCGCGGCGATGACGCAGCCGCAGGCCACGGAAACCCGCGGGCCGTAATGCGCGGTGAGTCGTCCGGACACCGGTGCGAGCGCGATGAGCGGAATCGCGAGCGGCAGCACCATGAGCCCGGAGACGAGTGCCGAAAAGTGCCGCATGTCCTGCAGATACAGCATGACGACGAACAGTGAGCCGTTGAAGATCATGTTCATCGTCAGGGCGACGACATTGGGGCTGAGGAATGCGCGGTGGCGCAACAGGTCCAGCGGCAGGATCGGATGCGGGTGGCGCACTTCGGCATACACCGTGCCGGCGAGCGCCAGGACGGTGACGACGGCCGCCGCCGCGATGGTGGGCAGGCCCGCATGATGGCCGATCGAGATGATGGTGAACACCAGCGCGCCCAGACCGATGACGAAGCCGGCGAGTCCGGCCGCATCGAACCTGCCGCCGCGCACGTGGACGGTCTGCGCGGGCACCACGATCAGCGCGGCGATCACCGCGATCACGGTCAGCGGCACATTGATCCAGAACACGAACCGCCAGCCGAGCGAGTCGGTCAGCAACCCGCCCAGCAGGGGGCCGGCGGGTAGCGCCAGCGAGGAGAACGCGGCCCAGGTGCCGAGTGCGCGCGCCTGCTCCGCGCGGGTCGGAAACACGTCGACGATGACCGCCATCGTGCTCGGCAGCAGGAGCGCGCCGCCGACGCCCTGTGCGATCCGCGCACCGATGAGCACACCGATCGCCGGCGCGATCGCGCACAGCAGTGAGGCGATACCGAAGATCGCGAATCCGGCGAGCAGCACCCGCCGGTGCCCGATCCGGTCACCGATGGCGCCGCCCGCCAGCAGCATGCTCGCGATGGCCACGGCGTACCCGTCGACCACCCACTGCAGCATGGACACGTCGGCGCGCAGATCGTGGCCGATGCTCGGCAGCGCGACATTGACGATGGTGACGTCCAGCAGCACCAGGAACATGCCGGCGCACATCACCGTGAGTACTCGGCCGGGTCGGGTGCGGTGGGGGCTGTCCAGTGGGAGCGCCGGTGCGGTCATGTTCCTCAGTCTCGTCCGATAACCCTTCGGCGCCCGCCGAAGTGTGTTACAGGACGAGACCGGGCAATCGTCATGGTGTCGCCAGGAAAAAGCTCCTGAGATGTTCGGCGATCACTCGTGGAGCATTGAGGTCGGGAGCGTTGTGCTCGAGCTTCGGAATCGATACCCGCTGTGCGTCGGGGAGGTAGCTCTGCAACGCGTCCAATGCGGTTCGGAAGTAGTCGGGGCTCTTCGCTCCTCCCGTCAGCAGCGTGGGCACTGTGACGCTTTTGTATCTCTCGCCTGTTGAGTCGAGGCGGAATATTTCTCGCAATTCCGCGCTGAAAGTGGTCATGACGGCGGTGTTCTCCGCGCCGTCCTTGCCGGTCAGAATCAAGCGCGCCAGCAGCTTTACGAGCGGTAAAGGCAAGGTGCACAATGCATTCAATCGCAGGCCGCGCAGCATCAGCGCCTGTGCGGTGACCGAATCGCCGTGTCTGTACGCCTTTTCGAAGCCCGGCCACCACTCCTCCGGAATTGAGCCGTTGACGGAGACGCCGGGGTCGTAGACGGCGAGCTGCTCGAGTGAGCACCCCTCGAGTACGGCATGAAGACCGATCAGACCGCCATAGCTGTGCCCGAACAGGCGCGTCGTTCCTGTCTCTCGCAGCAGCGACCGGACATCCTCGGCTTCTCGCTCGATACAATAGTTTTCGCCTTGGCCGCCGCTTTCGCCACGACCGCGCCGCTCGATGACGTAGGTGGTGAAGTCGATTGCCAGGAGATCGGCCAAGTCGTTGTAGTGGTGCGCCATTCGCCCCAGGCCGGGCACGATGACAAGTCCGGGGCCACCGCCGCGACTCGTATAGCTGATTGCTGTGCCATCCGGCGAAACAGCGGTTTGTGTCTGCACGATTACCTCGAAGCTCGTAGCGTGGAGAACCGGTCGAGGTAGTGTGCGAGCCTCGCGACGGATGGTGTGATGACGCCGATGTAGCCGTCCGGCCGGACCAATACGTAACTGCCGTCATCGATGTCGTAGGCGTCGGGCGCTCGGTCGCCCGCTTGTAGCCGGCCGGGTACGGGGCGATCGTCGACCGCCAATGGTCCACTGCGGTAATTGATGTCGAGTTGATGGATCGCCGGCGCCTGCTCGACGGGCGTCCGGAAGTTCGCTCGATGGGTGGCGGTGGTGATGCCCAAGACGTGTGCAGCGACCGGTAGCCGCTCGTCCTGGTACGTGTCGAGGAGTGCGTCCGGTGCGCCTGCCAGTACGGCGGCCATTTTCCAGCCGAGGTTGTAGGCGTCCTGCACGCTGGTGTTCAGGCCCTGGCCCCAGAACTCGCCGTCCAGACCGTCGGCGCGGACGTCGCCGATGAGGGTGCGTTCGGTGTCGAAGGCCTCGCCCGCGAATCCGACGTCCAGGGCCTTGCGGACCGTGCTGCGCCCGCCGTCGGCGCCGACAAGGTAGCCCGCCCGGAAGTGTTCGATCCGATCGTGGTGTACGAGGGCGGCGGTCACCGCGTCGTCGTGCTGGGTGAATCCGGTCAGTTCGGTGTCGAACTCGACGCTGCCCCCGAGTTCGGTGAACCGGTCGTGCAGAATCCGGTCGGTCTGCCACTGCGGGAGCAGCCACAGATCCGGGTACGGCGTGGCCTCCGTCGGTACCGGTGGCTCGATGCCGAGCATCTCGGAAAGGGTGCGCTCGGAGACGATTTCGTGTCCGGAGTACATCCGGAATTCGGGGAAGGGTATGCCCGCGGCGCGCACGGCCCCGAGTACGCCGAGGTCCTCGAACACCTCCTGGGTGCGCGGTGTCAGTCCCTTGCCGCGGGAACCGGGGAACAGTCGCGACGCCTTGTCGATGACCCGGCAAGGGATGTTCCGGCGGGCGAGCTCGCAGGCCAGGGTCGATCCGGTCGGTCCGGCGCCGGCGATGAGCACGGTCATGATCGGCTTCGCCCCTGTCCGAGCAGTACCAGGAGCACGTCGTCGACGACGCGGACGATGAAGTGCTCATCGAACGCGGCGCCGATCTGGAACTGGCGCTGGATCATTGCCTCCGCCACGTCGTGCACCAGTTCGGTGTCGGTGTCGGTGGGCAGGTCGCCGCGGGCGACAGCGCGGCGCAATGTCGCCAGAAACGGCGACAGTTCCTGGTTCTCGACGTGCTCACGCAGTGCGGCGGCCAGATCCTGGTCGTGCCGCGCCGCGGCGATCAACCCGCTGATCATCGCGATATACGGTTCGGTGGCCAGGTCACGCTGCGCTCGCATGACGGCGATCAGGTCCCCGCGCAGGGTGCCGGTGTCCGGAACGGTCGAGTTGTGTTCGGCGTCATGGGCGTCGAGGGCGGCCTTGACCAGTTCCGGCTTGTTGCGCCAGCGGCGGTAGATCGTCATCTTGCTGGCTTTGGCATGCGTGGCGATCGCGTCCATGGTCAAGGCGTCGTAGCCGACCCGGCCGACCAGTTCCACGGTTGCCGCAAGGATCGCATCCTCACGTTCTTTGCCTCGGGCCACGGGCCCTCCCTTCTGTACGATACAGTATCGTTCAGTAGGAAGGGTTGCGTGTCAACATCTTCCGTTTCGCAAGCAGGGAGTTCAGAGGCTTTCCAGGATCATGGCGTTGGACAGGCCGCCCGCCTCGCACATGGTTTGGAGGCCGTAGCGGGCGCCGCGTTCGTGCATGGCGTGGACGAGCGTGGTGGTCAGGCGCGATCCGCTGGCGCCGAGCGGGTGGCCCAGGGCAATTGCCCCGCCGTTGACATTGACCTTGCTCAGGTCTGCGCCGGTGTCGGCGGCCCAGGCCAGTACCACCGACGCGAACGCCTCGTTCACCTCGAACAGGTCGATGTCGGACAGCTGTAAACCGGCCTTCTGCAACACCTTCCGCGTTGCCGGGATGACCGCGGTCAGCATCAGCAGGGGATCGTCGCCGGCGACGGCGAAGCTGTGCAGCCGGGCGAGCGGGCGCAGGCCGAGCTGGGCGGCGCGTTCGCTGGTCATGATGAGGACCGCGGAGCTGCCGTCATTGACCTGGCTGGAGTTGGCGGCGGTGATGTGCCAGCCGATCTGCGGGAAGCGGGCGGCCATCTCGTCGCTGTAGAACGCGGGGCGCAGCTTGCCGAGGGTTTCCAGGGTGCTGCCGAGCCGGATGCCTTCGTCGGCGTCCAGTCCCGCGAGCGGCGCCAGCTGGGCTTCGAAGGAGCCGTTCTTGGTTGCGGCGGCGGCTTTTTCGTGGCTGGCGAGGGAGAACTCGTCGAGCTGGGTGCGGGTCAGCCCCCATTTGGCGGCGATGAGTTCGGCGCTGATGCCCTGGGGTACGAGTCCTTCGGGGTAGCGTTCGGCGAAGCCGACGCCCGCGATGTCTTCCGCGCCGATCAGGTTGGCGCCCATGGGAACCCGGCTCATGGATTCCACGCCGCCGGCGACCACGATGTCGTAGGCCCCGGAGATGACGCCCTGGGCGGCGAAGTGGATGGCCTGCTGGCTGCTGCCACACTGCCGATCGACGGTGGTAGCGGGCACGGATTCGGGATATCCCGCGGCGAGTGCCGCACGGCGGGTGAGGTTGGAGCCCTGCTCACCGACGGCGGTGACGATCCCACCGATCACATCGTCGATCAATACGGGGTCGATCTCGGTGCGCCGCACGATCTCTCGCAGGCTGTGCGCGAACAGGTCGGACGGATGCACTCCGTGCAGCGCGCCGTTCGCCTTCCCCTTGCCGATCGGCGTACGTACGGCTTCGACGATGACTGCGTCTCTCATGGCTGATCCCTTCAGCGCGTGCCGCGCCGGACCGAGGAGTGTTCCGGGGGTATCCCCCGGAGCCCCCACTGGAACCGGTAAGCGGCTAGCTTCTTTGCTCTATAGTCAGATTACACCTGGCCATAGTTCACGCAAGTCAGAGGAGGTATGATGTACGCCATGTCGATCGTGCTGGAAGGAAAGCTCAGTGACCTGAGCGCATGGAAACCCGAGGAATGCTCGGTGGCCAAGGCGCTGGACATCGTCGGCACCCGGTCGGCGATCCTCATCCTGCGCGAGGCCTACTACGGCGTCACCCGCTTCGACGGGTTCGCCACCCGCGTGGGCATCACCGATGCCGCCGCGTCGAGCGCACTGAAGAAGCTCACCGAGGCCGGCGTGCTGGAGAAGCGGCCGTATCAGGAGGAGGGCAAGCGCACGCGGAGCGAATACATCCTCACCCCGATGGGTTTGGATCTGCTGCCCGTGGTGATGTCGCTGTGGCAGTGGGGTGACAAGTACCTGCAGGGCGGCACGCCCCCGCTCGAACGGCTCGAGGACGCGACCGGTGAACCCGTCCGGGTGGAGGTCCGCGGCGCGGCGGGAAACGAACTGTCCGTGGACGAACTGCGCATCCGGTTGAACAAGAACTGGCGCCGCCCCACGCAGTAGGGCGACGCCGGTCGTGCGCCGGGCTCAGTTCAGGCGGCGCCCGTCCTCGGGTGCGAAGAAGTAGGTGTGCTCCGCATCGGCGGTCAGGGTGAGCGTGTCTCCCTTGGCCGGCGGATTGCGCCAATCCGCGCGCGCCACAATGGTTTCCCCGTCGCCGAGGGTGCGGCCGTAGATGTAGGCGTCGGAGCCGAGTTCCTCCACCACGTCCACCTCCATGGCGATGCCCGCCCCGTTGCCGACCACCTCGAGGTGCTCGGGCCGGATGCCGACCACGACCTCGTCCCCGGTGGCCGCGGCCACCGAACGGGGCAGCGGCAGCGGGCAGCCGCCGAGGGTGACGCTGCCGCCGGTCTGTACCGGGAGGGTGAACAGGTTCATGGCGGGTGAGCCCATGAACCCGGCGACGAACAGGTTGGCCGGATCGCGGTACAGGTCGCGCGGTGCGGCGCACTGTTGCAGCAAGCCGTCTTTGAGCACGGCGACGCGGTCGCCCATGGTCATGGCCTCGACCTGGTCGTGGGTGACGTAGACGGTGGTGGTGCCGAGGCGGCGTTGCAGCTGGGCGATCTGGGTGCGGGTCTGCACGCGCAGTTTGGCGTCCAGGTTGGACAGCGGCTCGTCCATGAGGAACACCTGCGGCTGGCGCACGATGGCGCGGCCCATGGCGACGCGCTGGCGCTGGCCACCGGACAGCGCCTTGGGTTTGCGGTCCAGGTAGGGCTCGAGGTCGAGGAGTTTGGCGGCCTCGAGGACGCGTTGCTGGCGTTCGTCTTTGGAGACCTTCGCCATTTTGAGGGCGAAGCCCATGTTCTCGGCGACGCTCATGTGGGGGTAGAGCGCGTAGTTCTGGAACACCATGGCGATATCGCGTTCCTTGGGTTCGGCGTTGGTGACGTCCTTCTCGCCGATGAGGATGCGGCCCGCGCTCACCTCCTCGAGGCCGGCGAGCATGCGCAGGGAAGTGGATTTCCCGCATCCGGAAGGACCGACGAGAACGAGGAATTCGCCATCGGCGATCTCCAGTTCGAGCGCGTCGACTGCGGGTTTTGCCGAGCCCGGGTACAGCCGGGAGGCCTGGTCGAAGGTCACCGTAGCCACGATGAACACATCCCTTCACCGGCAGGAACGTGCCGGACGATCCGAAGTAGAGGGTCGGCGAAGACTCTATCGGAAGGGCAGAATGGGCCGCAGCGATCACCGAAACCTAGGAGCGCTTTCATGAGCCGACCGGTTCGTATCGGAGTCCAGCTGCAACCGCAACACGCCCCGAACTATGGCTTGATCCGGGATGCGGTGCGGCGGGCCGAGGACATCGGGGTGGACATCGTCTTCAACTGGGACCACTTCTATCCGCTGTACGGAGACCCGGAGGGTGCGCACTTCGAGTGCTGGACCATGCTCGGCGCGATCGCCGAGCAGACGGAGCGGGTGGAGCTCGGCGCACTGGTCACCGGCGGTGGGTACCGGAACCCGGATCTGTTGGCGGACATGGCCCGGACGGTCGATCACATCAGTGACGGGCGCCTGATTCTGGGTATCGGCGCGGGCTGGTTCGAGAAGGACTACGACCGGTACGGGTACGAATTCGGCACTGCGGGAAGCCGTCTCGCCCTGTTGAAGGAGTCGATGGCGCGCATCGCCGATCGCCTGGCCAAGCTGAATCCGCAACCCGTGCGAGAGATTCCGATCCTCATCGGCGGTGGCGGCGAGCAGAAGACGCTGCGCCTGGTGGCCCAGTACGCGCACATCTGGCACAGCTTCGCCAAGCTCGACGACCTGACGCGCAAGTCGGGGATTCTGGCCGAGCACTGCGCGGAGGTCGGCACGGATGCGTCGCGCATCGAGAAGTCGGTGGACTGGCCGGGTGCGGAGCGGGCGCCGGAGTTCGTGGCGGCGGGCGCCACGCTGTTCACGGTCGGCGAGGGCGGCCCGAACTACGACCTGACCAGGGTCGCGGAGGCGGTGCGCTGGCGGGACTCGTTCAATCCGGAGTCGGTGGCGGATATCGCCTGATCGAGACCCGGAGTCGGTAGCGGGCCGCGCTCGCTCCCGGCGCACACCCATTAGGGTGCTTTGTCATGGTTTGCTTGCGCACGACCACCCCCCGACGACAGGGGCGGCGACCTCGCCTGCTGTCGATCGCGGGGGTGTTGCTCGTCACGCTCATGGGCACCGCCACGATCGGGGCGGGGTCCGGTTCCGCCGCACCCGACAACGGTGACCTGTGTTCGCCGCCCGGACTGTCGGCGTCCGCCGCGGCGCCCACCAATCTGGCGAGCGGTGATTCGGGCCCGTCGACGGACCGTTTCACCACCGCGACCACGGAACCGCTGGACTCGATCGACAAGAGCAAGCTCGGGCTTCTCACCCCGGGCAAGCTCAGTGTCGGTACCCTCTCGGACGCGCCGCCCAGCATCTGCCTGAATTCCAAGGGCGTCTTCACCGGCATGGACAACGAGTTGCTGCGCGCCATCGGCGCCAGGCTCGGCCTGCAGGTGGAGTTCACCGGCACCGAGTTCTCGGGTTTGCTGGCGCAGGTGGCCAACGGTCGTTTCGATGTCGGCTCGTCGAGCATCACGACCACCGATGAGCGCCGGAAGCTGGTCGGTTTCACCAATGGTTACGACTTCGGCTACTTCTCGCTGGTGGTGCAGAACGGCAGTCCCATCAAGGGTTTCGCGGATCTGCACAAGGGCAATCGCATCGGCGTGGTGCAGGGCACGGTGCAGGACGAGTACGTGGTCAACGAATTGCACCTGGATCCGGTGAAGTTCCCCGACTACAACACCGCCTACGCCAACTTGAAGACCGGGCAGATCGATGCCTGGATCGCGCCGTCCGCGCAGGCCGAGGGCGCGCTCAAACCGGGTGACGCGACCTCGATCGTGCAGAACACCTACAGCGTCAACAACTTCGTCGCCTACGCGGTGCGCAAGGACAATCAGGCGCTCACCGACGCCTTGAACGCGGGCCTGGACGCGGTGATCGCGGACGGCACCTACGCGAAGCTGTACGAGCAGTGGGAGCCGCGGCAGCTGCCGCCGGGCTGGAAGCCGGGCTCGAAAGCGGCTCCCGCACCGCAGTTCCCGGATTTCGCGGCCATTGCCGCCGAGAATGCCGCGAACAAGCCGGACACCAGCGGGTTGCGGCCGAAGTCCACGCTGTCGCAGTTGAAGGACACGTTCTTCGACTGGTCCTTGTACCGCAAGGCCTTCCCGGATCTCTTCAAGACCGGTCTGCCGAATACTTTGATCCTGGCGCTGGTCTCGGGTGCGCTGGGCACCGTGCTGGGCATGCTGCTGGCGGTGGCGGGTATTTCCCGCACGCGCTGGTTGCGCTGGCCGGCAAGGGTTTACACGGATATCTTCCGCGGCCTGCCCGCGGTGGTGATCATTCTGCTGATCGGCCTCGGTGTGGGCCCGGTGGTCAAGAACATCACCGGCAACAATCCGTACTGGCTGGGCGCGGTGGCGCTGGCGCTGCTGGCGTCCGCCTATATCGGTGAGATCTTCCGTTCCGGTATCCAGTCGGTGGAGGCCGGGCAGCTGGAGGCCGCGCGCGCCATCGGGTTCGGTTACCGGCAGGCCATGACGCTGGTGGTGATCCCGCAGGGCGTGCGGCGGGTGCTGCCCGCGCTCATGAACCAGTTCATCGCGCTCATCAAGGATTCGTCGCTGATCTACTTCCTGGGTCTGCTGGCGACGCAGCGTGAGCTGTTCGCGGTGGGCCGGGATCTGAACGCGCAGACCGGGAATCTGTCGCCGCTGGTGGCGGCGGGTCTGGTGTATCTGCTGCTGACGGTGCCGCTCACGCATCTGGTGAACTACATCGACAATCGGATGCGGACCGGCCGCCCGGAGGCCGCGGCCCCGGCGGAACCGGTGGAGCAGGCCGTGATCACGGAAGGACGTGGGGCATGAGCGCCTCCCTGACCGGCACCGGCCTGCGTCTGACGCTGGGCCGCAACGAAATTCTGCGCGGCGTGGACATTCACGTGGACGCCGGTAAGGCGACCACGGTGATCGGCCCGTCGGGCTCCGGCAAGTCGACCCTGCTGCGCGTGCTGAACCGGTTGTACGAGCCGGATCAGGGCGACATCCTGCTCGGCGGCAAGTCGGTGCTGAAGGAGAATCCGGACGCGCTGCGGCAGCGCATCGGCATGGTGTTCCAGCATTTCAATCTGTTCCCGCACAAGACGGTCGCGGAGAATATCGAGCTGGGGCCGCGCAAGCTGCACGGGTTGTCGAAGGAGCAGGCGCGCACGCTGGCGCTGCAGCAGCTGGAGGCGGTCGGGCTGGCCGGGAAAGCCGATGTGCGCCCGGCGAATCTGTCCGGTGGTCAGCAGCAGCGGGTGGCGATCGCGCGGGCGCTGGCCATGAAGCCGGACATCATGTTCTTCGACGAGGCCACCTCGGCGCTGGACCCGGAACTGGTCAAGGGCGTGCTGGCGCTCATGTCCGAGCTGGCGCAGGGCGGCATGACCATGATCGTGGTGACGCACGAGATGGGTTTCGCCCGTTCGGTTTCCGATCAGGTGGTGTTCATGGATCACGGCCTGGTCGTCGAAACGGGCTCGCCCGACGCATTGTTCGACAATGCCGAAACCCCGCGGCTCCGGCAGTTTCTGTCCCAGGTTCTCTGAGGGGGTGTGGGGTTCAGCCCCACACCCGCCTAACTTCCGGAGCTTCCGGAAAACGGCATATTGGCGAATCGGCCGAAATCCCCTTGGGCGCCGCTGTAAGCGTTCATATCGGTGCCGCCGGCAATGCCTGGAACATTGCCGGAATCGGTGTATTGCCAGAATGTCCAGTTCGGCCAGCCGCCCGGTACTTCGGGATTGTCGTTGCCGCGGTAATCGGCGATCCAGAGCGGATACCTGGTGAACTCGTTGGAGTCGGCCATGGCCGACTTCCAGAAGTTCGGATAGGTGTAGATGATCGGCAGGCGACCGGTCAACGCCTGCACCGTATTCAGGTACCGGTGCGTCCAGTCGATGAGCGCGCCGGGTGGCAGGCCGCCGGAGTCCTCCATGTCGAGGACGGGTGGCAGGTCCAGCATCCCGTTCTGGCCCAGCACGATCGCCGCGTACAGCGCCCCTTGGAGTTCCGGGGATTCGGCGGGGCGGGCGAAGTGATACGTCCCGCGCGCCACGCCCGCCGCGCGCATGAGCAGGCTGTCCTGGACGAAGTACGGGTTGACGTAGTTCAGGCCCTCGGTGGCCTTGAGCATGGCGAAGTTATTGCCGGAGCCGCGGACCGCGAACCAGTTGATGCCGCGGCCGTCGATGTGCTGCCAGGACGAGACGTCCGGACCGTTGATATCGGCCGCCGCGGGTGCGGCGGACATTGCTGTGAGGACGCTGGCGGCCGCAAAACTGACCAGAACCAGACGGTTTCGGCTGACCATGCAACCGCACGGTATGTGGGCTGAACAGCTTTGACCAGCGACCCGGCGGCGTGTTGTCCAAGTGTTAGCTGTATCTCAGCTGTGAATCCGATCTCAGACCACTCTCATGGTTCGCGGCCGGCTCGGTTCTGGACTGAGTGGAGCGGGGGAGCGAAGCGGAGGAGCGGAGGGAGGGAAGAATCGAGACTTCAGGGCCGCGAACCCGCCCGTAGCGAAGCGGAGGGCCAAAAATACAGCTCAACCGAGCCAGTCCAGAACCGAAGCGGCTGTCCAGGATTGCTGCATGCTGCCCAGCGGCTCGCCCGTGAACGGTTCGTAGTACTCGGCGAAGGTCCCGTCACTGGCCTGCCGCAACCCCTCCGCGCGCAGCATGAAGGACCGTTCGGCCCAGCCGCGGCGCGCGAACACCCAGGAGAACAGCCAGCTCATCACCGGCCACACCGGGCCACGCCAATACTCGCGCGATCGGAAGTCCCGGGACACCGGCGAGGTCGACGGCGGCAGCGCGTAGCGCAGATCCGGATGACCGCACCAGCGTGGCCCTTCGAACAGGCGCAGCAGCCGGCGCTCGGCATCCCGCGACAGCCCACCCGACAGCAGCGGTGCGAAGATCGCGAGGGTCTCGGTATCGATCCACTTGTCCGCGCGCACATCGAAGTCACGGGCCGCGCCCGTGCGGGGATCGCTGGTGGCCACCACCCCGGACCGGAAGTAATCGGCCCATTCGTACAGCTCGCGCACGTCCGCGTGCGGCTGCCGGTAGTCCTCGCCGATATTGGCCAGCACATCGCAGGCCAGCGCGAAGATCGCGGTGACGAACACGTCCTCCACGGCGAAGCTCATGGTGGAGGCGAGCTGATAGTCGTCGTAGCCGGCCCGGCGCATCTGCTCGACCAGCCACATGTAGCGGTCGTATTCGCGGTCGGAGGGCCGCTGCGTGGGATCGCCGACCACGTGCAGATCCTCGCGCACGTAGGGCGGCAGGTCCGGGCCGGGAATCACGTTCTCGTAGGCGCGATCCCAGCGCGGGGAATTGTCCATGCCGGATTCCCAGCCGTGATAGAGCGTGATCCGCCCGTGCTGCTTGGGATCTCGCGCATACGCCAGCCAGCGATGCCAGCGCATGAGGTCCGGCCAGCGCCGCTGCAGGAACTCCTCCGCCACCGCGCGGGTACTGCGCCCGTGCCGGCGGGAGTGATCCAGAATGCGTTGCACCGCAATGGCATGCACCGGCGGCTGCGTGATGCCGGAGGTATCGGGCCCGTCCGGCGCATCGGCGGCCAGCCGGCGGCACTCCCAGCGGGACGGACCCGGGAAGTATCCGTCCATGCCATTGGCGAAGACGATGTGCGGGATCATGCCGTTGCGCCACTGCGCCGACAGCAAGGTGTCCAGTTCCAGCACGGCGCGCTCCACACTGAGCGGGGCCAGGCCGACCGCCACGAAGGCGGCATCCCAGCTCCACATGTGCGGATACAGTCTGGGCGCGGCGCTGGTCATGGTGCCCAGGTCGTTGCCGCGCAGCAGGTAGGCCGCGCGGGCCGCGAGCTGGGTGGGCGTGAACCCCGGGTGTGTCATCGCCCTATTCTGCGCTGGGACCCGCAGGTATGCGCGCTGGGCCGCACGCACGGGGTGGCTGGGAGTCGGCTCCCGCTCGCCGGATTGCACTCTGTTCGCCTCTTCATGATCAGCTGCTCGGTAACCACGTGCATGCGGAGCATCGGCGGCCGGGCACGCCCGGTTACGGTGATCGCATGGCGAATTCCGCGAAGCCCGGCACCGACCGGCCCACCGCGCTGATCACCGGGGCCAGCCGAGGGCTCGGCGCCGCCATCGCGCGGGAACTCGCGCCCACGCACCGGTTGCTCCTCGGAGCGCGCACACCGGAGGCCCTGGGCCCGATCCTGAGCGAGTTGCCGGACTCGGCCGGCTTCCCGGTCGAGCTGACCGACTACCCGGCGGTCGCCCGCGCGGTGCAGCCGATCGAACGGCTGGATGTGCTGGTGCACAACGCCGGTATCGCCGACTTGGGAACGATAGCCGATTCGTCTGTTGCCCAGTGGCGGAATACGTTGGAAGCCAACCTGATCGCCGTGTCGGAACTCACCCGCGTGTTGCTCCCCGCGTTGCGGGCCGCCAACGGCCATGTGGTGCTGATCAATTCGGGTGCGGGATTGCGCGCCAACGCCGGCTGGGGCGTGTACGCCGCGAGCAAGTTCGGATTGCGGGCCTTCGCGGACGCTGTGCGACTGGAGGAGCCGGCGCTGCGGGTGACCTCCGTGCACCCCGGCCGCATCGATACCGATATGCAGCGCGAGATCGTCGCGGACGAGGGCCGCGAATATCAGCCGCGGGAGTTCCTGGAGGCGACCACGGTGGCGCGGGCGGTACGCAATGCGGTGGAGACGCCGCGCGACGCGCATCCCACGGAAATCGTGCTGCGCCCCATTCCGAGGTAAGAAAAAACCTAACGTTCCAACTGAATTTCGATCGGTACGCTCAGAATTGGTGCTCGGTTCACTGTGAGTCGATATAAACAATGGCTGTGCCGATGAGGCGTGGCCTCGGCAATTTCGGAGTGGGCGTTGGAGATGGATCGACGGCGATTGCTGGCCGTGCTGGCCGCGGGTACCGCGGCGGCGCTGACCGGCTGCTCCCGAGCGCGGACGGAGGTCCTCGATCCGGCCACCGGGAAACGCGCCGTCCCCGCCACCGCGGCCACCGCGCGCCCACTCCTACCACCGCCCGCCGGGCCCAGGGCCACCATTCCGGCGGGTACCCTCACCGCGCTACCGGGCCAGGGCACGAATCTGGCCCTGACCGTCGATGACGGCGCGAGCGCGGATGTGGTGGGCGCGTATATCAAGTTCGCGCGCGATACCGGGGCGCGGTTCACGTTCTTCGTGACCGCCAATTACGACTCCTGGACCGTCCACAAGGACGAGCTACGCCCGCTGGTGGATTCCGGCCAGATTCAGCTGGGCAATCACACCTGGGACCATCCGGATCTCACCAAGCTGTCCGCGAGCGCGGTCCGCTCCCAGCTGGATCGGGCAAAGACCTTCCTGCACAACACCTTCGGGGTGGACGGCACCCCCTATTATCGCCCGCCGTACGGCCGGCACAATGCTACGGTCGACGGTGTGGCGGCCGATCTCGGTTACACCGTTCCGATCATGTGGTACGGCTCCCTGTCGGATTCGGGCGTGATCACCGAGGACTACCTGATCGAGTGCGCGCGTAAGTATTTCAATGCGCAGGCCATCGTCATCGGGCACGCGAATCATCCCGCGGTGACCCACTGCTACGACCAGCTGGTCGCCATCATCCGGGAACGCAATCTCAGCATGGTGACGTTGAACGATGTACTGGCGCCGCCGAAATAGTGTGAATTGAAGAAGGTTTACAAATGGATAGAAGACGGCTGCTGACGTTGCTCACGGCGGGCACCGCGGCGACCCTGCTCGGACCGGCCGCCGCGCAGGCGGATTCTCCGATCGGCGCCGGATCGGGCGGAGCGCCCCAGGTGCTGCCGCCGGATTTCGGGCCCAGGACCCCGATCGGGCGGGGTACCCTCACCGCGCTGCCGGGCGCCGGAAACCATATGGCGCTCACCATCGATGACGGTGCGAGCTCCGAAACCGTGGGTGCGTTCATCGATTTCGCGCGCAATACCGGGGCGCGGTTCACCTTCTTCGTGACCGCCTACTATCCGGGCTGGCGGGATCACCTGGATACGCTGCGGCCGCTGGTGGATTCCGGGCAGATCCAGCTGGGCAATCACACCTGGGACCATCCGGACCTCACCAAACTGTCCGCCGGCGCGGTCGCCGATCAGCTGAACCGGTGCAAGCAGTTCCTGTGGAACACCTACGGCACCGACGGCACGCCGTACTACCGTCCGCCCTTCGGCTATCACAACGGCGCGGTGGATTCCGTTGCCGCTGACTGCGGGTACACCGTGCCGACCATGTGGTATGGAACGCTGAACGATACGAACAAGACCATCGACGACGGCATGCTCATGGACGCCGCCCGGCAGTGGTTCCGGGCGCAGGCCATCGTGATCGGACATGCCAACCGCCCCACCGTCACCCATCTCTACGATCAGTTCACGGACCTGCTCCGGCAGCGGAACCTGCAGCTGGTGACGCTCAACGACGTACTGATCCCGCCGCGATAGCGACACCTGGCGCAAATCGGTCAAATGCAGCGTTTTCCGAGTTTCGTTGCGAAATAAGAGATGTCGCCTATGCATCCAGGCCGGGCGATCACTATCCTCTTGGATTGGGTCGGATCCACGACAGGAGATAGATACATGGGTCATCGTTTGGCACTCGGAGTCGGTGTGGCGTCCGCACTGTTCACCGCCACTATCGGGCTGACCGCCGGACAGGCTTCCGCCATCCCCAGCATTCTCGGCAACGGCGGCAATGTCCCCGGCGCGCCGGGCCTCAGCTGTTCGGGCGTCACCTGCACGAACAACTCGGACAGCGCCTACCTGGTGAGCGGCACGGTCACCTGCAAGGACGACGCCAGCTACAACTTCGGCACCGTCAGCGGCCGCATCGACGCGCACTCCACCGAGGACCTGCAGTTCCAGTGCGCCGGCGCGACCGCTCCGTCGGGCGATATCAACGCCATGGCCTCGCTGGCGCCGTAGTCCGCCCGGACGAGCATGCGGCAGAGATCGCAGTAGTCGGGCCCGATACGCGCGCGGCGTACCGGGCCCGAAAACTATTGCGGGCCGGGCAGCCCCGCTCAGGCGACGATGTTCACCAGTCGCCCGGGCACCACGATGATCTTGCGAGGATCCTTGCCGCCCAGCAGTTCCGCGATCTTCTCGTCGGCCAGGGCCGCGGCCTGCACCGCCGCCTGATCGGCATCGGCGGGCACGCTGACGCGACTGCGGACCTTGCCATTGACCTGAATCGGATATTCCACCGAATCCGCCACCAGCAGCGCCGGATCCGCCACCGGGAACGGGCCGTGCGCCAGGGACACCGTGTGGCCCAGGCGTTCCCACAGCTCCTCCGCGATATGCGGGGACATCGGTGCCAGCATCAGGACCAGCGGCTCCACCACCGAGCGCGGCGCGCCGTCCGGATAGTTCTTGGTCAGGTAGTTGGTCAGCTCGATCAGCTTCGCGCCCGCCGTATTGTCGCGCAGGTTGGCGAAGTCGTCGTCGACCCCGGCGATCGTCTTGTGCAGCAGGCGCAGTGACTCCGGCGTCGGCTCGGCGTCGGTGGCCTTGACGGCGCCCGTCTCCTCGTCCACCACCAGTCGCCACACCCGCTGCAGGAAGCGGTGCGCGCCCACGACATCCTTGGTCGCCCACGGCCGCGAGGTGTCCAGCGGGCCCATCGACATCTCGTAGAAGCGGAAGGTGTCCGCGCCGTACATATCGCACATCTCGTCGGGGGAGATGGCGTTCTTCAGCGACTTGCCGATCTTGCCGTACTCCTGGAAGACCTCCTCCTCCACACCGGAGGCATTGGTCCAGAAGAACTTTCCGTCCCGCTCCACGATCTCCGCGGCCGGCACGTACGTACCACGCGCATCTTTGTAGGCGTAGTCCTGGATATAGCCCTGGTTGAACAGGCGGCGGTACGGCTCGGAACCCGACACGTCACCCAGATCGAACAGGACCTTCTGCCAGAAGCGGGCGTACAGCAGGTGCAGCACCGCATGCTCGACACCGCCGACATACAGGTCCACGCCACCCGGATCCTTCGGACCGTGCTCCGCGGTGCGCGGGCCCAGCCAGTACTTCTCGTTCTCCGGTGCGCAGAACTGCTCGGCATTGGTCGGATCCGCGTAGCGCAGCTGGTACCAGGAACTGCCCGCCCAGTTGGGCATGACATTGGTGTCGCGGCGGTACCGCTTCGGGCCGTCACCCAGATCCAGCTCCACGTGCACCCAGTCGGTGGCCTTGGCCAGCGGCGGGGACGGCTCGGAATCGGCATCGTCGGCATCGAAGGTGACCGGGGCGAAGTCTTCCATCTCCGGCAGCGTGACCGGCAGCATGGAATCCGGCAGCGCGTGCGGCGCACCGTCCTCGTCGTACACGATCGGGAACGGCTCACCCCAGTAGCGCTGGCGGGCGAACAGCCAGTCGCGCAGCTTGTACTGCACGGTGCCGTGGCCGTGGCCGTTGGCCTCCAGTTCCGCGATCACCTTGGCCTTGGCGGACTCGATGTCCAGGCCGTCCACGTAACCGGAGTTCACCAGGGCGCCCTCACCGGTGTACGCGGCCGCCGTGACATCCCCGCCCGCAACGACTTCCACGATGGGCAGGCCGAAGGAGGTGGCGAAATCCCAGTCGCGCGGATCGTGGCCGGGGACGGCCATGATCGCGCCGGTGCCGTAACCGCTCAGCACGTAGTCGGCGATGAAGATCGGGACGCGGGCGCCGTTCACCGGATTGGTGGCGTAGGTGCCCAGGAAGACGCCGGTCTTCTCCTTGTTCTCCTGGCGCTCCAGATCCGATTTGGCCGCGATCGACTTGCGGTACGCCGCAACGGCTTCCGCCGGGGTGTCGACGCCGCCGAAGGTCCAGCGGGCCTCGGTGCCGGACGGCCAGGACGCGCCGGTCAGGCGGTCGACCAGCTCGTGCTCGGGGGCCAGCACCACATAGGTCGCGCCGAACAGCGTGTCGGGCCGGGTGGTGAAGACCTCGATGACGTCCGAGCCCGCCTCGAACTTGACCTGCGCGCCCCGCGAGCGGCCGATCCAGTTGCGCTGCATGGCCTTCACGTTCTCCGGCCAGTTCAGCTCGCCCAGATCATCGACCAGGCGATCGGAGTAGGCAGTGATGCGCATCATCCACTGCCACAGCCGCTTCCGGAACACCGGGAAATTGCCGCGCTCACTGCGGCCGTCGGCGGTGACCTCCTCGTTGGACAGCACGGTGCCCAGTCCGGGGCACCAGTTGACCATCGAATCCGTCTGGTAGACCAGGCGATACGAATCGATCAGCGCATTGCGCTCGGCCCGGGTGCGGTCCGCCCAGGAGCGGCCCTCCACCGGATTGCGCTTGCCGTCCTCGAATTCGGCGATCAGCTCCGCGATCGGGCGGGCCTTGCCCAGGCCCTCGTCGTACCAGGCGTTGTAGATGCGCAGGAAGATCCACTGCGTCCACTTGTAATACTCGGGATCGGTGGTCGCGAACGAACGGCGGCGATCGTGGCCCAGGCCCAGCCGATCCAGCTGCCGCTGCATGGTCGCGATATTCGACTCGGTGGTCACCCGCGGATGCGCGCCGGTCTGCACGGCGTACTGCTCGGCGGGCAGGCCGAAGGCGTCATAGCCCAGGGCGTGCAGCACATTCCGGCCGTGCATGCGGTGGAAGCGGGCGAACACATCGGTGGCGATGTAGCCCAGCGGGTGGCCGACGTGCAGGCCCGCGCCCGACGGGTACGGGAACATGTCCTGGATGAACAGCTTGTCGGCGGGCACGTCACCGTGCAGCGGGCCGACCGGATTGGGTGCGTAGAAGGTGCCGCGCTCCTGCCAGGCGCCCTGCCACTTCTGCTCTACACGGCCCGCCAGCTCGGCGTTGTAGCGGTGTGCGGGCACTTCGCTGCCCCCACCCGCCGTCGCGGTGGGTGTATCGGTTGCACGAGTGTCCTGCACGGTCCTGCCTTCTGTTGTCCGAGCTGATCCCCGATAAGGTCGCTCACCAGGGTAAAGCGCCCGCACCCTCAGCCCCAAAAAGGGTCGGAACCTCGCACCCCCGACACCCGCCGGACGCGCCGGGCACGAGGGGCGTGAACCACGCTGTCTCCGTGCCGAGTAGCCTCGACCGGGTGTTCGTGGTAGCGCTGATCCTCTTCGTCCTCGCGGCTGTGGCCGTGGTCACCGGGCTGCTCGGACTCACGGGCACGCTGCCCGGGAACCGGTACTTCGGCGTGCACAGTGAAGCCGCTGTCCGCACCGAAGAAGCCTTCAAGTACGCCAACAAGGTGGCCGCGCCGACCTCCATCGTCGCAGGCGTACTGCTCGCCGCCGCGGGTGCCGTCGCACTGGTCGCTGGCGCCGTCCCCGCCCTGATCATCGCGGCCGTGGCCCTCGTAGTTTCCGTCTTCACCCTGGGTGCGGGCGCGGCAGCGGCGGAAAAGGCGCTGGCCGTGCGATTCCCGGAGGAGAAGGTCGGCGGCTGCGGCAGCGCCTGCGGATCCTGCTCGCTGCGCGACGCCTGCCAGCCCGCCGGCTGATTCAGTTCCGGAGGTCGCGGCGCATCCAGATGTGCGGGATGCCCGCATCCATCTCGATATCTCCGTACGCCTGGTAGCCCAGCTTCTCGTAGAAGCCGGTGGCCTGGGTCTGCGCATGCAGCTCGATACCGCTGAGCCCGCGGTCCCGGACCCGATCCTCGATGGCCCGGACCAGTGCCACGCCGAGCCCGGTGCCGCGAGTCTCCGACAGCACGGCCAGGCGGCCGAGCACGCCTACCCCGTCCTGCACGATCAGCCGTCCCGCGCCGACCGGTTTCCCGTCGAGCCGGGCCAGGAAGTGATCGGCGGTCTCGTCGAGTTCATCGATCTCGATGTCCTCGGGTACGCCCTGCTCATCTACGAACACTCGCAGGCGGATGGCATAGGCCTCGGCTAATTCCGCTTCACTGCTGACGGTGACGACCTCGATCATGAGGTCAGCATGCCTCAGCGCTCGAGATCGGTATGCCTCAGTGCTCGTGGTCGGCATGTCTCAGTGCTCCGGATTACTCGCGCACGGTGGCGGCGGCACACTGCGCGAGAGCGGACTGTTCGCCGGATTGATGTAGAAGACGGTCAGCATTACCGGATCGGGCCCGGAATTCCGGGCCAGATGCGCATGCGCCCGCCCGCGCAGCTCCCGGAAGATCCGCCACGGCCGCTTGATCGCCGCCGCGCAGTCCAGCCCCGGATGATCCAGCGGCCCACCCGTGACCAGCACGAACAGGGTGCCGTCGTGATAATGCCAGCCGCTGTGCCCGCCCGGCTCGAGCACGGTCTGCCGCAGCACGAACTCCCAGCCGGCGATCGACACCCGGGCCAGTACCCGGCTCACGGTGCCGACCGCCGGCGCCGGATTGGGCCGGAAGCCGTGCGCGGCAGCGTATTCGGAGGAGGGCACGCCCGTATTCTCCCGAATACGATCAGTGCTCGTCGTAATGCCCGTCATGGGCGGCATGCCGATGACCGTCGTGGATGTAATCGACGTGGTCACCGTGCGGCACCGAGACATGCCCGCACCCATCGCCGTGCTGATGCGTATGGCTGTCGTGCGCGGCGTGCCCGCTGGGCTCGCACTCGTCGAAGTGACCGTCGTGCGCCCGGTGCAAATGCCCGTCGTGCACATAGTCCACATGATCGCCATGCGGAACAGCAACGTGTCCGCAACTAGCGCCGTGTTCATGGTCGTGACCGGTATGAGCGGCATGAGGGGCCGTCATGGAACTTCCTTTCCGAGATGGACGGAACGATCCAGCAAACCAATCGTCACATTAGCATTCGCGCATTACTGCGCCCGCCGCCCAGCGAACCGCCGCACTAACGACCACCGAGTCGTCCGCGACCCCGGCTCGGGCAACCCGGCGTCCCGCGCGAAGGCCGCGGCATCGGCGACCGTGCCGGTCTTCGGACGGCCCCGCGCCCACTCCACATAGCGCGCCCGGAAATCCGGCCCGCACGCATGCGCCAGCAGCGGAAACCGCCCCGCCACTTCGTCGGCCCGCTTGTGCAGCAAGGCGTGGGCCGCGGCCGACACATCGCCCGCATCGAAGCCGGGTTCCAGCTGTTCCCCGGCGGTCAGCGCGCGCACCAGCGCCACCTGCCGCGCCGCGAGCCGGTCCGTAGCGTTCGGCGGCCGCGCGCCGCGAAGGGTGATCGGCGGTCGGCCGGCCGCGGCGGCGATTGCGCCGAGCTCGGCGGCGAGTTCTGTTGCGGCCGGATAGTTTCCGTCGCGTTCCAGCATGAGGGGAACCTCGCGCCCGTTCGTGAACTCGCTGACCAGTGCCAGCACCTCCGGAGGGACCCGGTCGCTGTGCGTGTCGTGATAGCGGCCGCCGGATACGTGCCCGCCCGCGACGTGGCAGTAGGCCAGCCGTTCGGTGGGCAACCGCAGCAGTTCGGTCAGCGGATCACGAGATCGATTGCGCGCGTTGGCATAGATGTTCGCGATATCGAGCAGCAGGTACACGCCGGTGCGCTCGGTCAGTTCCTGCAGAAACTCCGCCTCGGAGTATTCCGCGTCCGGCCATTCGAACAGCGCGGCGATGTTCTCCACCGCCAGCGGCACCTCCAATTCCCGTCGCGTGCGAAGAATGTTGCGCTCCAGCGCATCCAGCGCCTCGCGGGTGCGCGGCACCGGCAAGAGATGCCCGGCCTCCATCCCGCCTGCCCGCACGAAGGCGATGTGCTCACTGACCAGCGGCGCCCCGAGCGCCTGCGCGCACTTCGCCAGGTGCGCGACCCGGTGTTCGTCCACCGCCTCCGCGCCGCCCAGCGACAGCGAAACACCGTGCGGCACCGCCGGTATGCCGCGTTCGATGAGAGCGATCAGTTCTTCGGGCACGACGAGCTCGCGCGATTTCCCCGCCCGGCCGCGCAGGCCGTGCTGCGGGCCGAGTGATTCGGCGATCACCTCGCAGAAGCCGAGGCCGTCCAGATCCGCGATGATGCCGCAGATTTCGCGGCGCCAGCCGATCCCGATCGCGCCGCCGGGCAGAGGCGAGGTGATCATCCGCCGCACCCTCCACCTCCGCCGCCGCACCCTCCGCCGCCGCCCCCGCAACTCCCGCCGCCGCTTCCGGTGCTGCAGTGCACGTGACCGCCACCGCCACTGGTACTGCAACTGGCGCCCCAGATGCCCGGGTTCGTAGCGAGGACCTGGGTGGTGCCGGCGAGCCCGGGATCCAGGGACCAGAGGGCCGGGCCGCCGAACAGGGCGGTGGCGAGGGCGGCGCTGCCGATGCCGTAGGCGTGGTATGCGGGGTCGTTCGCCGGCCGCAGGTGCGCATTCCGCCGCCGGTAATTCCGGAGGGTGGCGCGCCCGTAGCCGGTGAGGCGAACCGGGCGGACCACCAGGTAGATACAGATCGCCACCCCGACCATCGACCCGATGAGATTGCCGACCGGCCGATGGCCGAGCAGGCCCGCGACCAACCGCACCACACCCAGCACGAATACGGCGTCGAGCGGGATCGAAGCGAGCAGTAGTGAATCCTCCCGGGCGGAACTCATCATGAGGCCGCGACCGCGGAGCTCATGGCTCATTTGTTCGCGCGGATTCCACACGGCCAGACCGAGTTCCGTCACGTGCCGCTTCGCCGAACTGCCGAGGTGCGCGAGCAGGGCGCGCGACACCGGATCCAGCTCGCCGTATTCCGCATCGGAGGGCGTGCGGATCGGTTCGCCGCCGGAGTCGATGAGCTGCCGCTCACGCAGCACCGCCAGTCCGGCGAGCACGGGCCTGCGGTCGTCGACGAGCAGGGCGGCCTGCACCGGTGTGAGCGCCGGGTCGGTCGGCCCGCGGGCCGACCGGATCGTGATGACGCGCCAGACGAGGCCGATGACGGTGGCCGCGAGCGCGGCCACGAGATAGACGCGGATGAAATCCGGACCCGATATCCCCCAGGTATCGGCCGCGACAGCCGATTCCGAGGCCCCGTCCGCAATGGTCCAGGGGACCATGTCTCCCCCCTCGGGAGTCGTGCCGACTTGCGGTTCGCCGCAAGCCTTGTGGAGCATCCCCAGTATCGCGCTGTCATGGGTGCGGTGTTAATACCCTGGAACCGGGGTGATTAGCCTGGCTAAGTGCGATTTCTGAGCAGGTTCTATATCGACGGGTTCATCCTGTCGATTTTCGCCGTCATCGCGATCGCGAGCGTCTTTCCGGCGCGGGGCGAGGCGGCTACGGGGGTGGACTGGGCCACCAAGGTGGCCATCGGGTTGCTGTTCCTGCTCTATGGCGCTCGGCTGGCGCCGGACGAGGCGCTGGCGGGGCTCAAGCATTGGCGGTTGCATCTGACCGTGCTGGCTTGCACGTTCGTGTTGTTCCCGATCATCGGGTTGGCGGCGCGGGTACTGGTGCCGCATGTGCTGACCAAGGATCTGTATACCGGGCTGTTGTTCCTGTGCCTGGTGCCGTCGACGGTGCAGTCGTCGATCGCGTTCACCTCCATCGCGAGAGGCAATGTGGCGGGCGCGATCGTGAGCGCCACCGTGTCGAATCTGCTGGGGGTCTTCCTGACTCCCGCACTGGTCATTCTGCTCATGAACACCACCGGGCAGGCGAAAGTGGATCCGTCCGCGGTGGTGGACATCGTGTTGCAGTTGCTGGTGCCGTTCTTCCTCGGTCAGCTCATCCGGCCGAAGGTGAAGGGATTCCTGCAGAAGTACGCGCAACCCACCAAGCTGGTGGATCGGGGATCCATCCTGCTGGTGGTGTACAGCGCGTTCAGTGCGGGCATGGTGGAGGGGATCTGGCATTCCATGTCGCCGTGGCGGATTCTGGTGCTGGTCGTGGTGTGCTGCACGATGCTCGCGATCGTGCTGGGGGTGACCTCGGTGATCGGGCGGGCCCGGCACTTCGATCGCGGGGATCGGATCGTGGTGGTGTTCTGCGGTTCCAAGAAGAGCCTGGCGACCGGGCTGCCGATGGCGACCGTGCTGTTCGCGGGTGCGCCGGTGGGGTTGATCGTGTTGCCGCTCATGATCTTCCATCAGGTGCAGCTGATCACCTGTGCGGCGCTCGCTCAGCGCTGGGCCCGGAGCGCGGAACAACCGGCGGTCATGAGCGAGTAGCGACCGACGGCTCCGATCGGACGGTGACCGACAGCAGCCGGCTGTCATCGCGGCGCAGCGGCCGGCCGGGACCGGCGGGCCGCGCCGCCAGCGCGTGCACCACCGCCCGATCCGCGGCGGGATCACCGACCGCGATGCGGGCGCTACCGTCCGGATAGCGTTTGGCCACAATGCCGGCGCGGGACAGCGCGGGCACGATATCGCGGCCCGGCAGGTACAGGAAGTTGGCGCTGCTGCGGGGCACCCGGATACCGCCGAGCCGCAATTCCGTGCGCAGCAGTTCGCGCGCGGTGGTGATGCGCAGAATCCGTTCGCCCAGTTCGGCTTCCGCCGCATAGGAGGCCCGCACCGCGGCCACCGCGGTGCCGGGCACCCCGAACGGCAGTTGTAGCCGCTGCACCCGGCGCACCAGCTCCGGCGATCCGAAGGCGTAGCCGATGCGCAGTCCCGCCAGCCCGTATGCCTTGGAGAAGGTGCGCAGCACCAGCACGTTCGGATGCCGTCGCACCAGTTCGACGGTGTCGAGAGCGTCTGCCGCACCGAGGAATTCGACATACGCCTCGTCCAGGATCACCGGCACCTGCGCCGGAATCGAGAACAGGAAGGCCTTCAGCTCGCTGGCCGAGACCACGGTGCCGGTCGGATTGTGCGGGCGGCAGACGGCGATCAGCCCCGTGTGTTCGCCCACCACCCGCGCCATGCCCCAGAGATCCTGGCGGCCACCGGAATCGAGCGGTATCCCCAGCGCCCGCAGGCCGATCATGTTCGCCATGATCGGATAGCCGTCGAAGGTCGGTGTGGCGTAGACGAACCGGGATCCCGGTGCGGGCAGGGTCTGCATGATCTGCATGGCCACCCCGGTCGCACCGGACCCCACCACCACCTGATCGGGGCCGACACCCACATGCCCGGCGATCAGTTGCGGCAGCCGATGCGGCAGGAATTCCGGATACCTGTTCGCCTCGCCGAGGCAGTCGCCCAGCGCGTCCAGCACCGAAGGCAGCGGCGGGAACGGATTCTCGCTGAGACTCAGGTCGTAGCGGACGGGTTCCCGGCGCCGGCCGGGAGCCGAAGCATCCTGTGCCGCGGCGACTTCCTTGCCGTTGAGCCCGCTCGGCCACGGCACCGGCGTGGTCATCGCGCCGCGCCCCAGCGCACGGCCGCGGCCCCGGCGAAGTCCCCGGCATGCGCGAACGCGGCCATCAGCACCACCGAGTCGTTGCGCAGCCGCCCCGCCCGGTTCTCGGCGTCGAGGGTGACGGGAATGCCTGCCGCGAACAGGTTTCCGCAGTGGTCGAAGGTGTCCGGATGCCGTTCGGGCGGCAGTTCGAGGGCCTCGTTCCAGTTGCGCAGGAACAGCCGGTTCGGCTGATTGGTGACGAAGGTGTCGATATCGCGGGACTTCACGCCGATGCGCTTGCACACCTCCTGCGCCACCTCGGGCACCAGCCGGTTGCCGCGCGCCATCACCTTGGCCACCTTGGATTCGGTGAAGCTCACGCAGCCCTGACCCTCGCCGGGCTCCCAGTATTTGCGGTCGCTGTTGGTGCTGAATTCCATGTCCCCGGCGAACTCCGGATACGTGCGGCATTCGATGTCGAGAATCGGTGCGCTGTTGTTCTTCACCAGCAGCCCGACCCCGCAACCGTCACCGGGCACGGGCGCCTGCGCCAGCCCGCGGATATCGGACTGGGTGAACACCGGTCCGGCACAGTTCTGCGAGCAGGCGATGAGCGCGGTGCGCGCATCGGTGGACCGCATGATCATCCGGGCCAGCCACATCATGTGGATGAAGGCCGCGCAGCCGCCATTGTGCACATCGAAAACCCAGCGCGGCTTCATATCCAGGCGGCGTGCCACCTCCGGCCCGGCGCCGAGCACCGGATTGTCCGGCAGCTGGGTGTGGGTCAGCAGGATGTCGATATCGCGGATCTCCGCGGCGCCGTGCCGTTCGATGAGCGGCGCGACGGCGCGCTCGACCATGTCCACCGCGGTTTCGTCGCGGGCCACGTGGTGGCGGGCCTTGGGCGCTCGGAACATGACGTTCTTCGCCATGCGGTCGGATCGCGAGAATTGCGTGAAATACTCGGTGCCCACCGGGTTTCCGGGCAGATAGCCGGCCACGTCGACCAGGCTGACAGGCGGCATCCCGAGGTCGGGGTCGGTGAAGTCCATGACGTTCTCCTCAGTCCATCCACTCGGGCTTGATCGGCAGCCCGTGTGCGGCGCGGTATTCGGCGATGGCCTTCAGGTTGTCGAGTTCCAATTGATGTCCGGCGGAGAACATTTCCCAGAAGTCGCCCACCCACACCTTGCGTTTGTCGGGTGCGGTGTCCTGGTAGGGATTCTTGTCGTAGAAGGGGTGGTGGCAGTTCGTCCACAGCACCACCGAACCCGGCTTGTCGAACACCACCTGGGCGTCGACGACCCGCATCAGGTACACCATCCACAGGTGGTCGCCCTGGTCCCAGGCACAGTGGTAGTCCACGGTCATGGCATCCGGGTTGGCGACGGTGCGGGTGTAGATCTTGGTGCTGTCGCCGAGCCGGTCGTAGGAAACCCACAGTCCGGGCGTCTCGGTCTCGGTGAATCCGCGCAGGCTGTAGGTCCATTCCTCCAGGCACCGGGGATCGGCGAGATAGTCGTAGAGCTCGCGCGGCGGTGCGGCGATATAGCCCTGCACCGGGCAGAAGTCGCCGAAGATCTGATCGTGCGGATACACCGACCGGAGCATGTCGAGAATGATCGGGGTGGTCGCATCGCGGTCGGAATTCTCGATGCGCAGCATGCCCGGGATGGCGGTTTCCGGAATATCGCTGAGGGCGGGCAGGGAGCTGGTGGTCATGGGGCTATCTCCTCGGTGCCGTCAAGAACGGTGTGAAGGGCGGGATTTCGTCCGGGTCGCAATCGACGGCGATGAACGACGGTCCGGGACTGCCGACGCAGAGCCGCACCGCGGCGGCGAGTTCGGACAGCGTGCGGGGTGAATACGCGCACATATCCGGGAACATGGCCGCGATCCCGGCGCCCGGATACGCCGGCCGGAATCTGTTGAAGCTGTACCGATCCCCGTAATACAGCTGTTCGCGCGTGATGCACATGGCGTGCGCGTTGTTGTTGAGCACGATGAAGGTGACGGGCAGGTCGTGCTCGACGGCGGTGTGGATCTCCATGCCGTGCATGAAGAACGCACCGTCGCCCGCGATCACGAAGGTGCGGCGGAGGTCGCCGTCGTCGCGATACTGCCGAGCGAAGGCCGATCCGATGCCCGCGCCGAAGGCGTACCCCATGCCGCCCATGCCCAGGGCGACCGTGAAGCGGCCGTCGCGCGGCAGCCGCAGATGATGCACCACCGCCGCGCCCGTATTCCCCGCATCCGCGAAAACATCGGAGCCGTAGGGCAATTCGGCATTGATGGTCTCGACCACCTCGCGATAACGCAGCCCGGGGCCTGCTGCGGACGGCACGTCGAGAGCCGTGACGGTGTCGTCGCGCGGTACCCGCCGGCGGAGCGGGATCACGGTGCTCCGGGCCGTGCCGGAATCCAATTCGCCGCACAGTTCGGTGAGCGTGCGGGCCAGGTCGTTGCTGCGGGCGTACACGCTGCCGGGCAGGAACGGTGGCTCGAGACCGACTGCGGCGGTGGGCACCGCCGCCAGCGTGTCCTCCAGGCCCGCGCGCGCCGTGACCGGCATCCGCGTGCCGACCAGCAGGCACAGGGCCGCGTTCTGCAGGGCGGCCGGCAGCTCGGGGTGGCCCATGCTGCCCGATACTCCGCTGAATCCCGGATCGCCGTGGTGGTACACGTCTTTCGCGTCCGGCGCCACGCCGACCGCCGCATCCAGGACGGCCGCGAACCGGGCCAGTTCGTCGCGGGCGTCGTCGCGGGCCACCTGATCGCCGGCGATGATCACGATCTTGCCGATGGCGCGGGCGGCCCGGATCTCCTCCCGCACCCGCCACAGCGCCTCGATCTCCCGGCGGTAGGCGCGGGTCGGCGGCACGAAGGCGGGCGCCACCAGGTCGGCCTGCTGAATATCCTTGGGCAGCAACAGGACCGCCGGTCCGCCACGCCGCGCCGCGGTGACGGCGCGGGTGAGGTGAGCGGGCAGGTCGGCGGGGGATTCGACGCGGGCACAGTAGTGCGAGATCGGCCCGAACAGCGCGACCGCGTCGAGGCTGCCGGCCAGCCCGCTCGAATCCTGGAAGGCGCCCTTGCCTTCCAGGACGGTGGGCGGCTGGCCGACGAGGGCCAGCACGGGGACCCGCGAGGCATACGCTTCGGCGAGTCCCGCGACCAGATTCATGGCGCCGCCGCCCGAGGTGGCGCAGACGACCCCGAGGCCGGAGGTCGAGCGCGCGTATCCGTCGGCCATGGTGGCCGCCGAGAATTCGTGTTTGGCGACGACGGCGGTGATCAGGTCCCGATGATCGAAGGCCGCGTCGTAGAGATCCTCTATGTTGGCGCCGTCCACACCGAAGATATGTGTCACGCCCAATGCGGAAACTGCTCTGACCAGGTGGTCTACCACCCTTGTACCGCTGTGCATAGGGTGGCTCCTACTACCGCCTGACACCAGCTGCCCGAGGCTCTACCCGGGATACGAAGGTGAGCTACCGCCGGTTCAATGCGGGGTGTCGATCTCCGGGGATTCGGGGTGAAATCCGAGATTCGGGCCCACTCTTGCCATGTATGTATACGTCTACGTATAGTTGGGTCATGCCGAACAAGACGATCTACGTATCCGATGACGACCTCAAACTCTTCCAGCGCGCACAGGAACTGGTGGGGGGAAATCTGTCGGGCGCGATCGTGACGGCACTGCGGCGCTTCATCGAGCTCGAGGAGGGCCGCCAGCAGGGCTACGACGAAGTGGTCCTCAAGGTCGGCAAGGACGGGTTGCGGCAGGTCCGCTTCTCCGGTCAGCTGCTGGCCGAATGGCACCAGGTGGCCAACGAGCGTATCGAGGACATCCGGGTGTATCGCACACGCAAAGGCGCGTTCGCGCTGCACAGCCATTTCTCGTACTGGTCGGAGTTCCCGACCGACACCAATCTGCTCAAGGACTGGCGCCAGTGGCGGCGGTTCCTCGGCATCGGTGAGCAGAACTGGGGAGATTTCGACCTGGAGGTGTTCGAGTCCGTCACCGAGCTGGCCGGCAAGATCCCGGACCGGCTCTACGCCAAGGTGCTCGACGCGACCGAACACCCGAATGTCGAGGACCTCGACATCTGATCCGAAACCCCTGAAGCACAACTGAATTCCCGGCAGAAAGAACTTTGATCTCAGCCTCGGAGATCACGGCACAGCTGACGCATGCATTCATGCATACCAATTTATGAGAGGGGAACAATGAACTCCGGACGGCATCCGGCAGCCATATCGGTCTCCGGACTGTGCAAATCCTTCGGCGAGCAGATCGTGCTCGACCGCATCGACTTCACCGTCCCGGAAGGCAGCATCTTCTCGCTGCTCGGACCCAACGGCGCCGGCAAAACCACCACGGTGCAGATACTTTCGACGCTGATCCACGCCGACGGCGGCGAAATCCAGGTCGGCGGCTACGACCGCGAAACCCAGCCCGACGGCATCCGCTCGATCATCGGCGTCACCGGCCAGTTCTCGGCCGTCGACGAACTGCTCACCGGCCGCGAGAACCTCATCCTCATGGGCGACCTGCACCACCTGCCGCGCGGCGAGAGCAAACGCATCGCCGTCGAGCTGCTCGAGAAATTCGATCTGGTCGACGCCGCCGACAAGATCGCGAGCAGCTACTCCGGTGGCATGACCCGCCGCCTCGACCTGGCCATGACCCTGGTCGGCGAACCGCGCATCATCTTCCTCGACGAACCCACCACCGGGCTCGACCCGCGCAGCCGCCGCACCATGTGGGACATCATCCGGCAGCTCGTCGCGGGTGGCGTCACCGTCTTCCTCACCACCCAGTACCTGGAAGAAGCCGACCAGCTGGCCGACCGCATCGCGGTACTGCACCAGGGCCGGCTCGTCGCCGAGGGCACACCGGACCAGCTCAAGCGCATGGTGCCGGGCAGCTACATCCGTCTCGACTTCAGCGACCGCACCGAACTCGCCGACGCCGCACGGGCATTGGGCAATGCGGCGCAGATCAACGGCGACCTCACCCTCGCGGTCCCGAGCGACGGCGGGGTGCGCTCGGTCCGCGAACTGATCGACCGCCTCGACGCCGTCCACATCGAACCCGCAGGACTGTCCGTGCACACGCCCGACCTGGACGACGTCTTCCTCGCCCTCACCGGCGGGACCTCCGAGAAGGAAGCCATCCGATGACCACCGCCACCTACGCGCCGCCCGTGGCCGCGAACCACGTGTTCGCCGACTCGATGACCATGCTGCGCCGGAACCTGGTGCGCGCCAAGCGATATCCCGGCATGACCTTCGGCGTGATCTTCATGCCCGTGGTCCTCATGCTGATGTTCAACTACATCTTCGGCGGGGCCCTCAAGACCTCGACCGGCAATGCGCACTACATCGACTATCTGACCCCCGGCATGATGCTGATGATCCCGGCGTACATGCTTGTCGGCGTGGCGGTTTCGGTCGCCACGGACATGACCAAGGGCATCGTCAACCGATTCCGCACCATGCACATCTCGCGCTCGGCCATGCTGACCGGTCAGGTCGTCGGCACCTGGATTCAGGGCATGATCGGCGTGACCCTGATGACGCTGGTGGCCGTGGCCTGCGGCTTCCGCAGCCATGACGCCGGTATCGGGAAGTGGCTGCTGGCCATCGCGGTGGTCGCCGCCCTGATCTACGCGCTCAACTGGCTCGGCGTCGCCTTCGGGCTGGTCGCCAAGACCCCGGAGAGCGCGAGCAACCTGCCCTTCCCGATCGTCATGCTGCCCTTCCTCGGCAGCGGACTGGTGCCGACCGCCACCATGCCCACCGGTGTGAAGCAGTTCGCCGAATACCAGCCCTTCAGCCCCATCGCCGAAACCGTGCGCGGGCTGCTGATGGGAACCCCGATCGGGCACAACGGCTTCTGGGCCGTCGGCTGGATCCTGGTACTCGGCCTGGGCGGATACTTCTGGTCCACCACGCTTTTCCGGCGGAAGACGGCCTGATCACACTGCGCGAAGCGAAGACGGCGTACCCGATCCCGGGTGCGCCGTCCTCGTGCGTTCAGATATCGGCCGCCATCAGGATCTTGCCCTGGCCGTTGCGGATCTGCACCGTCTTCAACTGGTCCGCGGCCACCGCGGTGGTGCCGTCCGGGGTGTAGACCTGACCCGGCTTCGCCGTCCACTCGGCGAGTTTGGAGCCCGTACCGTCCGCACGGACCACCCACAGCGACAGATTCCACGTATAGACCTCACCGGATTGCGGGTAGTTGCACCACATTTCGACCCGGGTCTGCCCGTCCACCGTCTGCACCTTGAAGGTGGCCACGATCGGCATATCGGTGGTCTGCGCCCGCAGCGGCCCCTGCGCCACCACCTGCACGGCCGCCGGTGCTTGCTGATGCCCGGTCACCGACGCGGTGACCGGCACCGCGATCGCCACCGCGGCGGCGGCCGCCGCCAGCGTGCCGCCGATCGACCACCAGCGGCCCCGTCGCCGGCGCTTCTCCGCCCTGCCGGCCAATGCCGGCAGCAGCCGCTCCGGAATCGGCGGCACCGTCGAGGGCGGATCCTCCTGCGCCGCAAGGGAAAGCGCCGTATCCGCATCCACCAGCGCGAGCAGTCCGGGCAGCCCGGCCAGCTTGGCCACCGCCGCGCGGCAGTGCTCGCAGCCGGCCAGATGCTCCTCGTACTCCCTGCGATCCTCGCGGGAGAGAGCGCCGAGCATGTAGGCGCCGTCCCACGTCGTGTAGCCGTCGCAGAGGTCGTGGCCCTCGGTCATCTCGTCACCCCCATCTCCTGCAACACCAAGCGCAATGCCCGCATGCCGTAATGCATCCGGGACTTCACCGTTCCCTCCGGGATCTCCAGCTCCTCGGAGATCTGGTGGGTGGACAGACCCCGATAGTAGGAACGGACGATCACCTCGCGGTGATCGATGCTCAACCGCGCCAGCGCATCCGCGACCAGCCAGCCGTCCAGCGCCCGGTCCGCCTGATCGGGTTCCGGCACCTCGGGCGGCCGATCGGTGCCGAACTCGCGGCGGCTGCGCGCACTGCGGTGTTCGTCCACGGCCAGATTACGGGCGACCGTGAACAGCCAGGCCCGCGCCGAGGTCGTGCTCTGATCCAGAATGTGCGGCCGCTGCCACGCGCGCAGCAGCGTCTCCTGCACGATGTCCTCGGCCCGGCCCGGATCGCCTACCAGCCCGAAGGTATAGCGCCACAGCGCCGCCGCATGCTCGGTGTAGAGCGCGCGGAGCAGAGCGGCCTGATCATCCGGCATGTGCGCACCTCCGCAACGATCACGACACAGCGCTACCGCTGGTTCAGTTGCGCTCGAGCTCGATCGGATGCGTGGCGAGCAGGGACAGCGGGAGCGGCTGACGCCGCAGCACCTGCGCCCACAGATCGATACGGCCCGCCAGCGGATCGGTGGGCAGCGCGGACAGCACGATCCAATCGCCGCGGTCCATCTCGCCTTCCAGCTGACCGAAGGTCCAGCCCGCGTAACCCGCGAAGACGCGGATGCCCTCCACCAGCGGGGCGATCCGGTCCGGATCGGAATCCAGGTCCACCAGCGCCACCCGGCCGTCCACCCGCCGCAGCCCCGGGATACCCGCGAAGGAAGTGCCCACCTTCACCGTGGCCAGGCACAGGGCGGCATCGCGTTTCACGGGCCCGCCGAGGAACAGGGAGCGCGGCGGGGCGGCCAGATCGGCCCAATTGGGTAGCACGTCGTGCACGGGGGTATCGCTGGGTCTGTTCAGGATCACGCCCAGGCTGCCCGCGTCATTGTGCTCGATGATGTACACGACGGTGCGCCGGAAGGACGGCTCGACAAGATCAGTTGCGGACACCAGCAAGGTCCCAGGGCGTACCACCTGGTCCTCGTGCCGGAATTCGCGTCGAGAACGGTCACCGTGTTCTTCTGCGCGTGCCACGGAGTCATCATCGCACTGCGACACGGTAATTGCGTTGCTTAATTTGTTTTGCTGCGCAATTGCGCCGTCCCGGGGGCCCGGAATAGTTGTCCCGCATACCTTGCGGTTGGTCGCTATGGTGGCGGCTATGGAACGCCCCGAGGTGATCCTCGAGAACAGCGACGCCGTCTACGACTTCTATCGCGATCATCAGCAGAACCTGGTGCAGGCGAAGGCCGCGTACTGGTTGCTCGGGCGGCGGTACCGGCCTCGGGTGTCCTATGCGCCGGGGGCGCGGGAACGGCTGCGGGAACTCATCTCCCAGCGGCGGCCGCTGCTCATCGCCATCAACCATCTCTCACAGCTGGATCCGTACACGGTCGCGGCGGCGGCCTGGCGCAGCGGGCTACGGCCCGTCATCGGGCGGACCCGGGTCCTCGCCAAGGACGAACTCTTCATCGAACCGAAGCTGCGCGAGCGCATCGACATGATGGGCGGGATACCCGTCTTCCGCGGGAAGGACCACGGCCTCCGCGCGGTGAATGCCGCCGGGCAGCGCATGATCGACATCTGCGCCGAACGCATGGCACGCGGGGACGGTATGGCGGTGTTCCCCGAGGGAACCTGCAACGACGTGGATCCGGCCCAGGTGCAGGCCGTCGGAACGGGCATCGGCCACATCGCCTTCCGGGCCGAGAGGCTCGGCGCGGATCCGGTGCTGGTGAGCCTGGGCCTGAGCTACGGACCGCGCCCCGACCCGAAGGTGGAGCCCACCAAGGAGGAAGCCCGCTCGGCGAGCTTCTACTTCGGGGTGCCCGTGCCGGCGCTGCCGACCAAACCCGCCGAGATCACGCGCATCGTGCGCGACGAACTGCAGACGGCGCTGGACGGGGCCGTGAAAGCGTATTGAGCAGGGGCGGCCTACTGCTGCGGCAGGCCCAGCCGCTGTCTGGACCAGTGCGGGACCAGCTCCAGATACTCGGGCCGGGACTCCACGAAATGGTGCACCATCGGGCACAGCGGCAGGATGCCGAAGCCTTCGTCACGGGTCTGATCCAGCGCGCCCTGGACGATCTTGCGACCGTAGCCCCGGCCCTCGTAACGGGGATAGATCTCGGTGTGCACGAAGGCACGCTCGTTGGCGGTGTCCTGGTACGCGGCGACACCGGCGAGATTTCCGTCGACGTACAGCTCGAAGCGATCCAGCTCGGAATTCTTGCGGACCGCTATCGACTCGCTCGACTCGCTCGACATGGGTTCGACGCTAGCTCGGCGCGCCCAGCTATTTGTCCGTTTGGGGCGCACTTCACCCCGGGCGTGTCGCCGCTTCGGAAGTTGATCACACTGGAGAGGTGACCGAAGCGCGAACGCGCCGGGTGATTCTGGCCCCGGACAAATTCAAGGGATCACTCACGGCCGCCCAGGCGGTCGCCGCCCTGGCCGCCGGTATCCACCGCACCGCACCCGGCACCGAGCTGCGGCAACTCCCGGTGGCGGACGGTGGCGACGGCACCGTGGACGCCTTCCTCGCCGCCGGCTGGGAACGCGTGCCGGTGGACTCCTTCGGGCCCACCCTCGCGCCGGTCGACACCGGCTACGCGGTCCGCGGCATCGACGCGGTCGTCGAACTCGCCGCGGTCAGCGGACTGGCGGAACTGCCCGGCGGACAAGCGGATCCACTGCATGCCAGCACCTACGGCGTCGGCGACGTGATCGGCGACGCCCTGGACCGCGGCGCCCGGCACATCGTGCTCGGCCTCGGCGGCAGCGCCTCCACCGACGGCGGAGCCGGACTGCTGCAGGCGCTCGGGCTGCGCATCCTCGATGCCGACGGGAACGAATTACCCTGCGGCGGGGCGGCACTCGCCCGCGCGGTCCGGGTGGACCGCTCCGGGCTGCATCCCGGTCTCGCCGACGCAAAGATCACGCTCGCCAGTGATGTCGACAATCCGCTGCTCGGCCCGAACGGGGCCGCGGCCGTGTACGCGCCACAGAAGGGCGCGGACCCGGAACAGATCGCGACCCTGGAAGCGGCACTGAAGAATTGGGCCGCCGTACTGGGACCCGAATGGGCCGACAAACCCGGCGCGGGCGCGGCCGGCGGCGCGGGGTTCGGCGCCATGGCCGTGCTCGGCGCGCGGGTGCGTTCCGGCATCGATGTGGTGCTGGACCTCATCGGTTTCCGCGACGAACTCGCCCACGCGGGCCTGGTGATCACCGGTGAGGGCTCGCTCGACGACCAGAGTCTGGCCGGGAAGGCCCCGCTCGGCGTCTGCCAGGCCGCACAGGCGGCGGGCGTGCCGGTGATCGCCGTCGCCGGGCGGATCCGGCTCACCCCCGAACAGGTGACCGCCGCGGGCTTCACCGCCGCTTACGCCCTGTCCGACCTCGAACCGGATCCGGCCCGCAGCATCGCCAATGCCGGTGCGCTGCTGGAACGTATCGGGGAAATCATTGCCGCACCGGACAATTCGATCAGACCGCCGGTATGAGAGTTCCGGCCGCGAGCCGATCGCGGTGCTGCTCACCCCACTGCTCCAGGGGGCGTAGCGCCGCGTTCAGCTCCCGGCCGATCGCGGTGAGCGAATACTCCACGCGCGGCGGGATTTCCGGGTAGATCTCGCGGTGCACGATGCCGCTCGCCTCCAGCTGCCGCAGATTCTCGGCCAGGACCTTCTCGCTGACGCCGGTTAGTAGACGGCGGATCTGCCCGAAACGCCGCGGACCGTCACCCAGCACCCACATCAGGTGCAACTTCCACTTGCCGCCCACGGCGTCGATGGCCACGGACATGCCGCACACCTGGTGAGCTGTGTCACTGTCGATACTCATCGCGACCTCCTGACCAGATTCCGAACCTTCAGGTAAGCAACCCCACTCGAACGTGCGGTCTTCCCGAGGCTACCGATCGGCACCGACGATCTACCCATGTCAGCAACGCAGCGATCAGTCACCGTCCTCGGTCTCGGCCCCATGGGGCAGGCCATGGTCCGGGCCTTCCTGAAGGCCGGAGTCGCCGTCACCGTCTGGAACCGCAGCCCCGAAAAGGCCGAAGCCATGGCCGAACTCGGCGCCACCCGGGCCGCCACCGCGGCCGCGGCGCTGGATGCGAACGAGCTGGTGGTGCTCAGCCTCACCCACTACGACGCCATGTACACCGTGCTCGAGCCGGCCGCGGATCACCTGCGCGGCAAGGTCATCGCGAACCTGTCCTCCGATTCGCCGGAGCACGCTCGCCGGGGTGCGGCCTGGGTGCGCGCGCACGGCGCCGAATTCCTTTCCGGCGGAGTCATGTCCGCGGGCGACAATATCGAGCACCCGGCCTCGTACATCTTCTACAGCGGTCCGCGCGAGGCATTCGACGCCCACGCGGAACTGCTGCTACCGCTGAGCCCGCAGGAGTACCTGGGCGCGGATGACGGCCTGGCGCAAGTGTTCTACCAGGGCCTGCTCACCATCTTCCATCCCTGGCTGCTCGCCTTCGACCAGGCCACCGCCATGATCGAACGGTCGGGACACGATATCGCGCAGTTCGTTCCGTTCGCGGTGCGGTCCAATGCCGCCTTCCCCTACTTCATGGAGCAGTTCGCACTCGAGAACCAGCAGGGCGGCTGGGCCGACGTCCCCGGGCTACGGATGATGGACGCGGGCGCGCAGCACATCATCGAAGCCAGCGAGGAGGTCGGCGTGGATGCCACCCTGTCGCACACCGCGCAGGCGTTCTGGCGCAAGGCCGTTGCCGCCAGCGCGGATGCGGGCAGGGCGGTGTCCACGTACGAACTCATGCGTGGTTAAGCGGTCGCCGAATCGACGCGCGGCGCCGCCTCCGAACCGATGCGCGGGAAGGGGGCGATCGAGAAGATCACCTCCACCGTCACTTCGAAGTACTGGGCCAGGCGCAAGGCCAGGTGCAGGCTCGGACTGTATTCGCCACGCTCCAGATAGCCGACAGTCTGATAGTGCACGCCCAGAGCCTCGGCCAGTTGCCGCCGCGAGATGCCGCGCTCGGCGCGCAGCATCGCGATCCGGTTGTAGATGACCTCAGTAGGCACGCTGCATGGCCTTCTCGCGGCGGGCCGCCACGACCGATCCGGATTCGCGGCGAGCCATGCGGCGCAACAGCGCCGGGGCCAGCAGCAGACCCAGCACCGCCCACGCGCCCAGCACCGCGACGGTCTCGAGCTGCCGCCACGAATGGGTCAGCTCCACCACCGAGGCACTGTCCGGCAGCAGCGCCGAACGCATGCCCAGGCCCAGCCAGTAGATCGGGAACACCTGCGCTATCGCCTGCAGCCAGCCGGCCAGGCCGGTGATCGGATAGAAGATTCCGGAGATCGCCACGAGACCCATGATGGGGAACGAGACGAACCCGATGCTGCGCGGGTTGCTGAACACCGAACCGATGATCGCACCGATCGGCAACGTCGCCAGCAGACCCAGCAGCAGCATCCCGATCAGCGTCACCCACGCGCCGACCGTGTCCAGCGCCACCCCGCCGATGGCGACCACACCGAACACCAGAACCACCACCACCTGAACCAGCGTCATGCCCGACACCGCGACGATCTTGCCGATCAGGTAGCCCAGCATGCCGTTGGGAGTCGCCTTGGCGCGCAACAGGGTTCCGTCCTCACGATCCACCGCCAGGGCCTGCGCCACACCGAACATGCCGGTGAACGCCACCAGCATGCCGAGCAGGCTCGGCAGCGCCAGCGAACCCAGACCCACGCCGGTGCCCTGGAAATGGCTGTTGCGCAGGAAGAACACCGCGACCAAGCTGGCCACCGGCCAGAAGAACTGGGTGAAGATGTCCATACCACTGGTGAGCGTCTGCATCAGCTCGATCCGGCCGCGGCGGAAACCGGCGCGCACCGCCATCGTGATCGGGAGCGGATTCGATACCCCCGTCGAATTCATCGAACCTCCTCCAGACTGCGGAGCTCGGAGTCGCCCGTACCGGACTCGAAGCGCTGCACCAGGGTCATATAGGTGTCCTCCAGCGAGGCGCGCCGCACCTCCAGCTCCTCGATCTGTTCCCCGTACTGCTGGAACAGCTCGTAGACGAACTTGGTGGATTCGGTGGTCGTGTGCACGAAACGCTGACCGTCCCGCGTCCACTTCACCTCGGCCTCACCGGCGATGCGGCGTGAGAGCTGATCGGCCGAACCGTCCGCGATGATGCGGCCGCCGGCCAGGATCAGGATGCGGTCGGCCAGTTTCTCCGCCTCGTCCAGATCATGGGTGGTGAGCAGAATGGTGGTCGCGTCGTCGTCTGCGAGGCGGTGCACCAGATCGTGGAATTCGCGGCGGGCCTGCGGATCGAAGCCGGCGGTGGGCTCGTCCAGGAACAGCAGCTCGGGGCGGCCGACAATACCGATGGCCACGTCCAGGCGGCGGCGCTGGCCGCCGGACAGGGTCATGGCCTTGGCGTTCGCGTGCTCCGTCAAGCCGACCGCGGCAATGAGTTCGTCCGTGTCCCACGGCCTCTCGATGGCCTCGGTGGAGTACGGCGCATAGAACATGCCCAGGTAGTCGAGCAGTTCGCGGACGCGCCATTTGCCGTGGTCGCGCCAGGATTGCAGGACCACGCCGAGGCGCGCTCGCCAGGCCTCGTCGCCGTGCGCGGGGTCCGTGCCCAGCACCTCGACCCGTCCCGCGGAACGCATACGGAAGCTCTCGAGGATTTCGATCGTCGTCGTCTTGCCCGCGCCGTTCGGACCGAGCAGGACCAGTACTTCGCCCTTGCGGGCCTGAAAGGTGACGTCGTGCAGTACATCTCGGGTGCCGTAGCGCATTCGCAGGCCTTCGACGTCGAGCGCGACGTCTTCACCGACCGTCATCAACTACCCCTCCGTAACGGAAATCCGATCGGATGTAGCATATCTACTACATTTTGCAGTCGACAAGCTATTTACCCGGGCACGAAAAAGGCCCGGCTCCGAGGAGCCGGGCCCGGCGTAAGCCGAGGTCAGCGGGTGCAGAGGAATTCGATGGCGGCGGCGTAGCCCTGGATGCCCATGCCCGCGATCACCGCGGTCGCGATGGGGGAGACATAGGAGTGGTGCCGGAACTCCTCGCGGGCATGCACATTGCTGATGTGCACCTCCACGATCGGCACCTCAGGGATCACCAGGGCGTCGCGTAAGGCCACCGAGGTGTGGGTCAGGCCGCCGGGGTTGATGACCAGCCCCGAGACGAACCCGCGCGCCGCGTGGATCCGGTCGATCAGGGCGCCTTCGTGATTGGACTGGAAGTCCTCCACCTCGCGCCCGAACCGCGCCGCGGTCTTGCGGCACAGTTCCACCACATCGGCGAGGGTGTCGGCGCCGTACACCTCGGGCTGGCGGGTGCCCAGCATGTTCAGGTTCGGGCCGTTGAGCACCAGGATCGGACCGGAATCAGCCATGCTGGACACCCTAGTCCTACAGGCCCTGCGGGCCTTCGGAGCGCAGGTCGTCGACTTTTCGCATGGCGGAACGGAGTTCCTCCAGCCATTCCTCCGCATGCTTGCCCGCCAGCCGGACCGTCCAGGCGAGGGCATCGGAGCGGGATCGCGCCACGCCCGAATCGACCAGCGTGTCGAGCACCTTGCGTTCGGGCTGGCGCAATCGCGTCATGACCGGAACCGCCAGATGGGTGAACATGATTCGCTCGCCGTCGACGGTGATGCCCCAGGCCACATTGCGGCCGTAGCGGGCCTGCGCCTCCTGGGCGATCTGCATGCGCGCCGGGCGGGTGGACTCCCGGAATCGGGAGACGAGGCCCTCGACGGTGGCCTTGGGTACCTCGGCGGGCGGCGTGTCCTGCGGGGTGTCGCCGGTTTCCGCGGCCGCGGGTTCGGCTGTGGGAAGGGGTAGTTCGCCGATCACGACGATCTCGTCGCGATCGGTCTCGAGGGTGGCGGGCCCGGTGAACCAGTCGGCTGGCAATCGGCCAGCGAACCAGTCGGCCGCATCTGCGGCGTCCGGCAGGTCGGCTTGCTGCCAGCCGCCGGGACGTCCGAAGCCGTGTCCGCGATGTCCGTGTCTCATCTCGATCACTCTCACTTACTGCATGGAGTTGTAATGCTGATTACAACGTTACGTCGATTCCTGATGCCTGGGTTCCGCTCTGGGAGAACGTGGTTCGGCCGCCGGGCCGGAATCGGCGCCCGAGGCTGTCACCTGCGCGAACCGGGCGGTCGGTGATGGCACGAACACGCCACGGTCTGTAACCGACCGGTGATCATGTAAGTGGTCACTGGTGACCGATTTCGGCACTATGGTGGAGCTCAGTGCAAGCACGCCTGATGGAAAGGGGACGCGGCGAGCAGTCGAAACGCGGTACCGTGGTCCTGTTGCTGATGTGGCAAGAGTGAAGAGTGGGCGATATGGATGTGTGGGGATCCCGCCGCTTCCGGGTCCGGGGAGCAATCGCACTCGCGGCCGTGGCGGCTGTGGCGATCGGGATGGGGTCGTGTGCGGTTCGCGACCGGAAGACCGGTGCGGAGGCCGTGGTCGAGGACTTCACCACAGCCATCGACAAGAGGGATTACGACGGCGCGGCACAGCTCACGTCGTACCCGAGCGGAGCTTCGGCAACGCTGAAGCAAGTCTTCGCCGGACTCGACCCGGGCAAGCCCGACTATCACGTGACCCAGTACATCGGGCTGGACAACACCACCGGCCTGTTCAGCATGACCGGCACCTGGAACTTCGGTGAGAACCGGAACTGGAAATACGATCTCCAGGGCACCGTCCGCAAACTCAGTGTCGGCTGGCGCATCTCATGGGATCCGACCGTCGTCATGCCGCAGCTGGACTCGAAGCGCACGGTCAAACTCGTCAGCACCGAGGCCCTGCCCCCGCCCAAGGTCAACGACATCGTCGGCGCGCCGCTGCTGACCGAGCAGAACATCAATGTCATCGAGCTGGACCCGGCCAAGACCAACGACCCCGTCGCCTCCAGCAACGCCCTCGCCGACGCCATCTCCCCGGTGGCGCCGCTCATCACCGGACCGTCTCTGCTGCAGCAGCTCTCGGCCTCCAAGGGCAAACCCGTTGTCGCGGTGGACCTGCGCGACGGCGACTTCGCCATTCTGCAACCGCGCATGGCGAACATCCCCGGCGTGGTCATGCTGCAGCAGCCCAAGCTCGTCGCCGCCGACCGGCGCGTCTGGTCGCCGCTGCTGGACGCGCTCACCAATGTCTGGCAGACCAACCGGGACCAGCACGCCGGCTGGGGTGTGCAGCTCTTCGAACCCGACGGCAAATTCGTCACCCAGCTCGCCGGCGAACAGGGCCCGCCCGGACCGGATATCGCCGCCACCATGGACCAGCGGCTGCAGCGCGCGGCCGAGGACGCCGTGGTGAGCGTGGGCACGGCCGCCTCCATCGTGGCCATCCAGCCGTCCTCCGGTGCGGTCGTGGCGGCCGCGCAGAACAATTACGCCAGCCAGATCGGCGACAATGTGGCCTTCACCGGCACCTATCCGGTGGGCGGCATGATCGAGCTGTTCAAGAACGTCGCCGCGGTGACCAAAAAGAAAGCGCCGCAGGACGTATCGGTGGGTGACGCCGCCGATGCCGCGAGCATGCTCGGCGTCGGCATCGACTTCAAGATCCCCGGCCTGGACGAGACCACCGGCCGCCTGCCCACCGGGCAGAACGCCGCCGAGAACGTGGGCCGCGGCAATGCCGCGGATTCGCTGCTGGCCAGCCCCTGGGGTATGGCCATCGCCGCGGCCGCCGTCGCCAACGGTCAGGTGCCCAAGCCGATGATCACCATCGGCCAGCCCGCCACCACCGAAGCCGATCTCGCCGCGCTGCCCGGCGACGTCACCGACCGCCTCCGCGGCATGCTGCACGACGGCGCGGGCGCCCCCGAGAACGTCAGCCTCGCCCGCTACCAAGGCGTGCAGGCCTACTCGGCCACCTCCGGCGCCAACGGCTGGCTCATCGCCACCATGGGCGACCTGGCCTTCGCCATCCACATCGACTCCCCCGACGCGGGCGACGCCCCCGCCCGCATGGCCGCCCGCCTCCTGCAGTCCCTCGCCAGCCCGGACGGCGCCTGACCGATCGACCCATACACACGAAGCCCTGGCCCCGTCCAAAAGGACGGGGCCAGGGCTGTTCTGGGGCGGTACCCGGCCGCCGGCCCGTACCCGCGCACCGCAGGTGCGCGGGTGTGCCGCTCTCTGGCCGGTGCCTCGCGGCCCTGGGAGGTTTCGGGGCGGTAGCTCCGAGGAAGGTGGGTGCATCTCGAGAGTCGGGTGTCTTTGCACAGTGGGGTGGCCGGGGGCCGTTAACCTTTGGCCCGTGAAGAAACTGGTGCCGTTCGCCGTCGATGTCGTGCTCGTGGTGCTGTTCTGTGTGATCGGGCGCCGCAGCCACGACGAAGCGGTGGCTGCCGGGCTGCTACGCACGGTATGGCCGTTCGGCACCGGGTTGCTGCTGGGCTGGGTGATCGCCATCGCGGTCGCATCCGGGCGTGAAGGGGTAAGCGCGGCAAAGCGTTTCGATGCGCGCGCGGTGTACCCGACCGGTGTCATCGTATGGCTGAGCACCCTGATCGGCGGCATGCTGCTGCGCGTGGTCAGCGGTCAGGGCATCGCGTTCAGCTTCGTGCTGGTCGCGGCCACCGCGCTGGCCCTGTTCCTGCTCGGCTGGCGGGCCGCCGTCAAGGCGCTGCGCTGACCGGTCAGGCCGTGGCCCCGCCCTCGGCGGGCGGCGGCGCCGGGCGGCGGCGCTCGGCGACCAGTGGCGTGCCGCGTTCCTCGAATTCCTTCTCGAACTCGTCATCGCCCGCCTGCGGCTTGCGGAACAGGAAGAGGAAGACGATCCAGCCCATGATGGCCACCAGAATGAAGCTGACCAGGCGGTAGAGGAACGCCGCCGCCACCGCTTGCGCGGCCGGCAGCCCCGCGGCGGCGCTCAGCGAATAGATCAGCGTCGCATCCACGTAGACGATGCCGCCCGGCGCCAGCGGAATGGTGCCGACCGCCTTACCGGCCGCGAACGCCAGCATCAGTCCCGCCCAGCGCGGATCGCCGCCGACCGCGTAGCAGGCCGCGCCCAGGCAGGCCACGTCCGCGATCCGGTGGATCAGCGCCCACAGCGTCACCCACGCGCCGTCGCGGCGGCCCAGGTCCACGGACTCCAGCTGGTCCAGGATCTCGGCGACCTTCGACATGCCGGTGTCCGCGGGCTTGTGCCGAATCTTGTTGATCCAGCCCAGGATTCGCCGCACCACCGCCTCGACACCGCCCGGATGCCGGGAAATGTAGTTGAAACCCCAGATCAGCAGCGCGACCGCGCCCAACGTCAGGATCACCTTGGTGATGCCGACCCGCCCGCCGGCCAGCACGGTGCCGAACAGGCCGAGCAGCACCAGCCCGGTCGCCGCCACCACGCCGGACATGACCAGCTGCCACGACGCCACGATCGGGCTCGCGCCCCAGCGCCGCATGTGCCGGTAGGTGAAGGCGGTCGAGAACACCTGCCCGGCCGGCAGCGTCAATGACATTCCGGTGGAGCCGTACACGACGGCCAGCGATTTCCGCGGGCTCACGTCGACGCCGCCGGCATGCAGCAGCTGTTTCTGGATCTGCCCGAATCCGCTCATGGAAACCACCTGCATGGCGATGCAGGCGGCGACCCAGCCCCAATGGATTTCCGTCAGGTTCTTCCAGGATTCGTGCAGCCGGGGATATAGATAAACGCCTTCGGAAATCAAGAGCGCCAGCAGCGCGGCGCCGAGAACCCATTTGGCCCACCAGAACCTGCCACGGCGTGAGTTCTCCGCGGCCGGCGCAGGTTCACCGGCGAGCTCATGAGCCGTCACGAGGTCAGCCTAACGAACTCGCAACGGCCTCGTCTGCATCCGTCGGGCCGGTGGTTTCCCGGGGCCAGGCCAGCCGGGTTTTCCGGCGGCGTCCACGCAGCTGTACATCTTCTCCGGTCTGCCAATGCCGCTGCTCTTCCTCGTCGGCGAAAAACAGCGCGCTACTGGAGGTGAGGGTGCGTTCCGGCCGGTCTTTCGCTAGTTCGGTGAGGCGCGACGCCTCGTTCACCGGGTCGCCGATGACGGTGTACTCGAATCGATTTGCCCCACCGATATTTCCCGCCACCGCCAGGCCCGCGGACACCCCGATGCCGATATCCAGGCCGGGCACCTCCCGCAGGGCTTCCCGCAGCTCACGGGCTGCGGCGAGGGCCGCGGTCGGGGCATCCGGGCGGTCCAGGGGTGCGCCGAAGATGGCCAGTGCGGCATCACCCATGAATTTGTTGATGAGCCCGTGATGCCGGTCCACCACGTCGACCACCACGCGGAAGAACTCGTTGAGCAGGCTGACGACTTCGGTCGGCGGGCGTTCCGCCGCGGTCGCGGTGGAACCGACCATATCGACGAACAAGACCGCCACGAATCGGGTTTCCCCGCCGAGTTCGGTGCCGTACTCGAGGGCCCGCCGTGCCACCTCTTCACCGACATGCTGGCCGAATAATTCCTGCAGTTCACGGCGTTTGGCCGCTTCGCCCATCATTCGGTTGAAGCCAACCTGCAGCAGCCCGATTTCCGAACCGTCGAATACTTCGACCTGCACATCCCGGGCGCCTTCCTGCACCCGATCGATGGCCTGGCTGAGCTGGCGGATCGGATCGGAAATAGAAGAACCCGTGAGCATGGAAAGCGCCAGCGCCTGCATGATCACCACACCGCACAGCAGCAGAATCGATACCGCCAGCGACTGAGCGGAAAACTGTACGCGCGAGGAAATCTGGGTGACGCACAGCAGCACGATGGCAATCGTCGGCGCGAAAGTGCCCATGCCCCAGGTCATCGCCATCCGGGTGCCGACACCCGCGGTCAGGGTGTGGTCGAAAGCGCCCGTGGTCAGCGCCTCCGCTGCCACCGGGCGCAGGATTCGTTCACCCAGCATGTAGGTGAAGCCGAAAACGATGGTGGCGGCCATGCATTCGGTGACGATCACCGCGGCCGCCAGTTCGCGGGCTCGGGCGATGATGAGCGAGGCCATCACCGCGCCGCCGATCAGCCACAGCACCAGGTGCACGATGGACTGCCGCAACGGTGCGTGCAGGGCGGCCATCTGCTCCTGCCGGCTCGGCGGGCCGCCGCGCACCTGCCAGCGCATGACCGGGCGCAGCATCAGCGCCGACGAGCTCACGCTCATCAGGCCGCCGATGAAGAAGATCAGGAACGGAATCAGCAGCCCGGTCTGGCGGCTCGCGCTGGAACTGCCCTCCGGCACCGGCAGCCCGTATTGGATGAACGCCCACACCAGGACAGCGCCGAACGCGTTGGCCGCGAGCATCGAAGCCAGGTACAGCGGCCAGCGGGTTTGCATGGTCTGTTTGACCGCTTCCAGAGGCGCTGACACGCTCACCAATCTAGCGTTTCGATCACGCATTCGACTCGATGAGGTTTGGGTCACCCGCGAGCGGGGCACGCGCGCGGGCGCCGCCCCGGACACATGTGACCCAGTAGGCTCGCTGGCGTGAGCGAGGGACAGGCCGGGCCCGGCCCCGGCGGCAAGGCCGGCTGGACGCGAAATCAGGATGCCGCGGCCGTGACTCCACTGGTGCGGCAGACCGCCGAATGGTCGTGGCGACTGCTGCTCATCCTGGCCGCGGGCCTGGCGCTGGCCTATCTGGCGGAGAAGCTCGCCACCGTCACCATTCCGATTTCGATCGCGCTGCTGGGTGCGGCGCTGCTGTCACCGCTGGTGGACTTCCTGCAGCGGCTGGGGGTGCCGCGGGCGATCGGCGTGTTCGTGGCGCTGGTGGGTTCGCTGGGCCTGCTCGCCGGGATCATGACCTTCGTCATCGAGCAGTTCGTGAACGGTGTGCCGCAGCTGTCGGACGAGTTCAAGACCTCGATCACCAAGATCCAGAACTGGCTGATCAACGGCCCGCTGCATCTCAGCAACGAGCAGATCCGCAATGCGGGCGACACCATCGTCAAGACCATCGAGAAGAATCAGGACTCGCTGACCAGCGGCGCGCTCACCACCGCCACGGTCATCGGCGAATTCTTCACCGGCGCCTTCCTGACCCTGTTCATCCTGATCTTCTTCCTCTACGGCGGGGATCAGATCTGGAACTTCATCACCAAGATCATCCCCAATAAGGAGCGGGAACGCGTCCGCACCGCGGGGCGTCTCGGCTTCGGAACGCTCACCGGGTTCGTGCGCGCCACCGTCATGGTGGCCGGGGTGGACGCCATCGGCATCGGCGCGGGCCTGGCCATTCTCAATGTGCCGCTGGCCCTTCCACTGGCCTCACTGGTGTTCATCGGCGCCTTCATCCCGATCATCGGTTCCTTCATCGCCGGTTCGGTGGCCGTGTTCATCGCGCTCATGACCAAGGGTCTGGTGACCGCGCTGATCGTGCTGGGCATCACCATCGCGGTCATGCAGCTGGAAGGCCATGTGCTGCAACCACTGCTGATGGGCCGCGCGGTGCGGATCCATCCGCTGGCCGTGGTGCTGGCCATCGCCACCGGCATCGTGCTGGCCGGGCTGGTCGGCGGGCTGCTGGCCGTGCCGTTCGTGGCCGTGATCAATACCGCCGTCCGGTCGCTGATCGCCGACTCACCCCAGGAGCGGTACCAGGAACTGCATACCGGGCATCCGGACGAACCCATGTACGCGGCCGAACCCGACGCCGACCCGAGTCCCGGCCGCTTCGACGCACCCGACCCCGCGGGCCGGACCAATAACGCGCCCGTAGCCGGAAACCACCGGGCCGAGCCGCCGAAGCCGTCCGGTGACGCCGCGGACTGAACCCGGCCCGCCCGCCGAACCCGACCCGGACGCCGCGGCCACCGCGCCGCTGTGGCGGGCCGTCCAGGCGTTCCGGCTGGTCACCCTGCTGTACGCGGTGGGCCAGCAGGTCGCGTCGGTACCGCATTACACCGATCAGCGGCTCAGCTGGGTGCTGATCGCGCTCATGGCCGTGTGGTCCGGGGTATCGGCGGTGTTGTTGTCGCAGTGGCGGATCCAGCATTCGCCCCGCATCCGCACCGCGGTGGTGCTCGGCGATCACGTGGTGGTCATCGCGCTGATCTTCGCGACCCGGCTGATCGCGAACTACGACTGGTATCACGGGCATCAGACCCTGCCGACCACGCTGTGGGCGGCCAATGCCGTTGTCTCGGCGGCGATTCTGTGGGGGCCGCTGGGCGGTGTCTGCTCGGGTCTGCTCATTGCCGCGGCCGTCGTCACCGCCCGCGAACAATGGGACCTGGATGTGTGGCGCGACGCCACCGCGCCCGTGCTGATCTCGGTCGGCCTGGCGCTGGGGCTGGCCGCGAATACCGCGCGCCGCGCCCAGCAGCAATTGCAGCGCGCGGTGCGGCTCACCGCCGCCGCGCGGGAACGGGAGCGCCTGGCGCGCGAAGTGCACGACGGAGTGCTGCAGGTACTCAGCTACATCAAGCGGCGCGGCACCGAAATCGGCGGACCCACGGCCGAACTCGCGCAACAAGCGGGCGAACAGGAGGTCGCGTTGCGCGTCCTCATCTCCGAACAGGGTGAACGCGCCGACGTCGGCGGGCCCGAACAGGACCTGCGGCCACTGCTGACCGCGCAGGCCACCCCCGTCGTCTTCATCGCCACGCCGGGTGATCCGGTGCCGCTCGGCCATTGGGAGGCCCGCGAACTGTCGGCCGCCGTCGCCGCCGCGCTCGCCAATGTCGTCCAGCACGCCGGTCCGGGCGCGAAAGCCTATGTGCTGCTGGAGGACACCGGAGACGAACTGATCGTCAGCGTCCGCGATGACGGCCCCGGCATCGCCCCCGGACGGCTCGCCGAGGCTGAAGGCCAAGGGCGCATGGGTGTTTCGCGCTCCATCGTCGGCCGCATCGCCGCCCTCGGCGGGACGGCTCAGCTGCTGTTCGAGGCGCACGGCGACAGTACCGGGGAAGGGCTCGGCGCGGAGTGGGAATTCCGGGTGCCGCGGCCGCCACGCCACTAGACCCGACAATGGAATGACCGACACGGAATGACCGAACGGAAGGAGGCCGAGATGTCCGAAACCGGAGCGGAGCAGCGGATTTCGATCATGGTGGTCGACGATCACCCGATCTGGCGGGACGGCGTCGCCCGCGATCTGGCCGAGGCCGGCTTCGAGGTGGTGGCCACCGCCGACGGCGTCGGCGCCGCCGGTCGCCGCGCCGCGGCCGTGCAACCCGCGGTCGTCCTCATGGATATGCAGCTGCCCGACGGCAATGGCGCCGATGCCACCGCGGAGGTGCTGCGCGTCTCACCGCGCACCCGGGTGCTGGTGCTCTCCGCCTCCGCCGAACGCGACGACGTGCTCGACGCCATCAAGGCCGGCGCCACCGGATATCTGGTGAAGAGCGCCTCGGCCACCGAACTCGCCGATGCCGTCCGCGCCACCGCCGCCGGTCAAGCCGTCTTCACCCCGGGTCTGGCGGGTCTGGTTCTCGGCGAATACCGTCGCATCGCCAACACGCCGCCCGACCAGGACGAACCCCACCGCCCGGCGCTCACCGACCGGGAGACCGAGGTGCTGCGCATGGTCGCGAAGGGCCTGTCCGCCAAGCAGATCGCCACCCGCCTCCAGCTCAGCCATCGCACCGTGGAGAACCACGTGCAGTCCACGCTGCGCAAACTACAGCTCGCCAACCGTGTCGAACTGACCCGCTATGCGATCGAGCAGGGCCTCGAATAGTCGCCGTGAATATCGGGGTGGATCAGGGATTGCCCTGATGTGCGCGGGGGGATCGGCTGGTTAGCCTCGATGTATGGGAGGACCTGAAGCCATTCCCGCGGTCGAGACCGGTGCGCCTGCCGTGATCGGCGACCGCGATCTGCGGGTATCGGATGTGGAACGCGAACACGTCGGCCGGCTGCTGCAGCGCGCTGTGGGGCTCGGCATGTTGTCGCTGGGCGAATTCACCGAACGCATGGACACCGCGCTGGCGTCCAAGACGCGCGGGGAACTGAATTCGGTCCTGGTCGACCTGCCCGGTATCCGGCTCGCCGGACAGCCCGCGCCGCCGCCGGCGCGGTATGTGCATGCGCAGCGGGTGCCGGTGCAGCCCGGGCCCGGCAATCTCATCCGCGCCCGCATGTCGAGCATCACCCGTAAGGGCAGTTGGCAGGTGCCGCCGACGCTGTACCTCGACAATCGGATGGCTCATGTGGAGCTGGACTTCACCCAGGCCATCATGTCGACACAGGTGGTCGAGCTGCGAGTGGAGGACAAGTTCAGTCATATCGAACTGATCGTGCCCGCCGAGGCCACCGTCGATATGAACGGCCTGGACCTGATCGGATCCAGCATCGACAACAAGGTCCGCACCGGCCCGCCCATCGGACCGCTGCACCTGGTCCTGCTCGGTAATCTCCGATTCAGTTCGGTCACCGCCAAGCACCCCTTCGGCACGCACTGGCGGCGCTTCCTCAACGGTGCGTGACCGTACACGGAAGTGAAACGGCACCGGCGTCAATCGGTTTCAGCCGGTATCGTCACGGCATGGCGGTTGACGGCGCGGCAGACACGATTCCGGAATCACTGTTCCGCACCGGCCGTGGCGAACCCCTCCTGCTGCTGCACGGCGCCCTGCTGACCTGGGAATCCTGGATTCCCGTCCTCGATGACCTGGCCGCTGATTACAGCATTCTCGCGCCCACCTTCCCCGGTCACCGGGGCGGGCCCGAACCCGAGCAGCGGCCTGCCGTATTCACCAGCCTCGTCGATCACTGTGAGCGTCTCCTCGACGAATCCGATTGGCCCACCGCCCATATCGCGGGCAACTCGATCGGCGGCTGGGTGGCCTTCGAACTCGCGGCCCGCGGTCGCGCCCGGTCGGTCACCGCCATCGCCCCCGCCGGCCTTTGGCGCACCCCCGACTCGGCGGGCGCCCTGCTCCGCAAGTTCCGCACCTTCGGCCCGCTCCTCGGGCTCGGCGCGGACCGCACGCCCGCCGTCCCCGGCATGCTGCGCAGCCTCCTCCTCCCGCTGCTGGCCCACCGCCCCGCCGCGGTACCCAACCAGCTGGCGAAGGCCATGGCCGCCGCCGTCAGCTACTGCACCGTCACCGACGACCTGGCCGAAGACCCTTTCCTCCCAACAGGTTTCGACCTCACCACCCTCGACGTGCCCACCACCATCCTGCTCCCCGGCCACGACCGCGTACTCCCACCCCACATCTACGCCCCCCTCACCCCCACCCCCCTCATAGAAATCCACGCCCTCCCCGACACGGGCCACATCCCGATGCTCGAGGCCCCCGCCCCCATCACCACCGCCATCCGCGCCACCATCGCCCGTGCCGACGCCTCCCGAACGGCCTGACCACGTGGTTCGCACCGGCCGACTCGGGTAGGAATCGCCGCCGCGGCGGGGGTTTCTACTCATGACCGGCGACCGGCCCCGCCGAAAGGATGGCGGGTATGAATCTCGCCATCGATCCTCGGCTGATCGCCAGACTGTCGAATGAATTCGGCTCGCTCAGCGAGCAGATGGGCATCCTCGGCCACGACCTCGAAGCCCTGCGCCGCCAGGTCGTCGCCGCACAGCCACCGCCTCCGACCACACCGCCCGCCATGGGTTATCCGATGGCGGGCGGTGGCATGCCGGTCGCCCAGTGGCAACAACCCACGCCGGGAATGCCTGCGGCAAAGGTGGAGCCGGCTCCGCGCGGAGGGGAAGCGGAGGCGGCCACTGGTGGGAACGCGCCTCTCGTGCCACCCGCTGCCGGTAGTGCACAGGCCGTTCCTCATACGGGGCAACCTGTGTGGCCTGCTGCGGGAGCCGTGCAGTACGGCGGAGGAGCGGCGCAGTCCGCTGCGGGCATGCAGCCGCCGGTGCCGGGAATGCCTGCGGCGGAGGTGAAGCCGGCTCCGCTCGGAGGGGAAGCGGAGGCTGCTGTTGGTGCGGGTGTTGTCCCGCCGCCTGCGGGTGCAGTGCTGTCCGGCGCCGGGGTTCAAGGGCGGTTCGGGCCGACTCAGGGTGTGGGGTATGGGGTTCTGGGGGTCGGTGATGTGCGGTCGGGGTGGATGGCTGGAGGTCCGGGGTATGCGAGCATGCCGGCTTTGCCGGTGCAGCGGCGGGGGCCGCGGGTGCCGTGGTGGCAGCGGGAAGGGGTGATCAGCCGGGTGCTGGCGGTGGCCGGGGTGGGGGTGACGCTCATCGGGGTGGTGATGTTGCTGGTGCTGGCGGCGCAGGCGGGGTTGTTCGGGGCGGTGCCGAGAGTTGTTGCGGGGGCCGTGTTCTCGGCTGGGCTGGTGGGTGCCGGTGCACGGGTGCACGGGCGGGTCGGAGGACGGGTGGGGGCCATCGCGCTGGCGGCTACGGGTATCGCTGGGGGATATCTGGATGTCGTTGCGGTGACCACTGTGTACGGGTGGCTGCCGCCGGTGGTGGGGTACGGGGTGGCGTTGGGGATCGCGGCGGGCGGGGTGGCGCTGGCGTTGCGGTGGCGGTCGCAGGCACTGGCGGTGCTCGTGCTGCTGGGGGCGGCATTGCTCGCGCCGGTGGTGACTGTCGATGTGGTGTTGCTCGGGTTCCTGATCGTGTTGCAGATCGCGGCTCTGCCTGTGCAATTGGGGCGGGACTGGCCGTATCTGCATGTGGTGCGGACGGTTCCGGCGGTGCTGGCGACCTTGGCCGCGGTGGCGGGGACCGCGCTGGCGGCGTCGGACGGGCATAGGTATCAGGTACTGGCCGCGGCGATCGTCGTTGCGGTGGTTGGGCTCTCGGGTGCGGTGCTGGTGGTGCGGCAGCGGGCGGGGGATGTGGTCGCGAGCGTGGTCTGCGGTGCGGCCACCGTCCCGCTGCTCGCCGCACCGGTCATGTTCGGGCGGGGTCCGGCGGTGTTCATCAATGCCGTGTTCGCGGCGGTGCTGCTGGGGGTCGCGGTCGTGCCGTGGTTGCCGAAACTCGGTGCGCGGGCGCGTATTCCCGCGCATCTCGCGGTGGTGACCGCCGTCGCCGGAGCGTGCGCGCTCTTGGAGGCGTGCGTCGCCGCCACGCGGGTGCAGACGCTGCCGATCGCGTTGTTCCTGGTGGCGCTGGGATTCCTGGCGGTCGGCGGGCAGCAGCGGTCGCGGATGGCGGCGGGTATCGGCGGGGTGTTCGCGGCGATCGGTGCGCTGGCCTTCGCCGTGAATGCGGCGCCGGCGACTCTCGCCGACGAAGGGGCTGCCGCTGCGCACCTGGGTATTTCGACGGCCCTCGCCGCGGTCGCCGGGCTGGCCGTGGTCGCCGTGGCGGTGTGGGATGCGCGCCGGCTCGGGTTCATGGAGAAAGAAGGCGAGGCCACGGCTGTCGTGGTGATCGCCGGATTCTTCGGGCTGTACGCGGTGACGGCGTTGACCGTATCGCTCGGTGTCGCGGCCGGTGGGCGGGACGGGTTCCTCGCCGGGCACGGCATTGCCACCATGGTGTGGATGGCGGCCGCCACCGCGGCGCTGCTCTTCGGTCTCCGGCGGCTCACTCGCACACCGCAATCGGCGAAGGTGGCGCTCGCCGCCGGGCTGCTGCTGACGGCCGCGGCGCTGGCGAAGCTGTTCCTCTTCGACCTCGCCACCCTCGACGGGTTGGTGCGGGCGGCGGCGTTCCTGGTGGTGGGTGTCCTGCTATTGGTGGTCGGCACCCGCTACGCCCGAGTCTTCGCCGAGACGGCCGAGCGGGGCGCTCCCACCCACTGAGCCTGTACGGGCCGAGCAGGCCGGACGAGTGCACGGGATCACTGCCCGGCCGGATGCACGGAAAGCCCTACCGCTGAGGGAAAGTCGCCGAGAAACGGGAACGCCCGGCCGGAAGTCCGGCCGGGCGTCCCCGTTTCACTGATCAGTCGCGTTTCTGGCGGCGGAGGAGTTCGTTCACGCTCACCTGGCGGCCTTCGCCGCCACGGTGCTTGCCCTCATCGTCGTCCTTGACCGGTGGGCGGCGGCGGGAGGAACGCAGATCCGACATCCACTGTTCGATATTGCTGCGGCCGCCCTTCGAATCCTGCTCGCCCTCAGCCTGAGCGGGCTGCTCGACCGTGGCGGCCGAATCCGGCGACGGCTGCGTTGCGGCCTGCTGCTGCGATTCGATCGGTCGCGGCGGCTCCGGCGGTCGTTGCCGTTCCGGCTGTCGCGGCTCGGCTGGTCGCGCCGCTTCGGGCTGCCGTGCTTCGGGCTGCCGCGGTTCGGGCGGATGCGGCTGGTAGAGCTGCGCGCGAGTCGCGGGGTGCGGTGGCAACTTCATCGACGGCGGCGGCAGCACCCGATCCGAGCCCGCGGGCGCCGACTGCGAATCCGCTTGCGCCACACCGGGCTGCGAGACAGACGGGATGCCGCTCGGCGCAATCGAGTCGCCCCGTTGCGCGAACGAACCGTCGCGCCCACGCACAGCGTCCTCGTCCGAGCCCGGACGATCGGAACCGTCCTGCGCCCCACCGAACTTCACGGCCGGCTCACCCGCAGGTGGCATAGCTCCACTGACCGAGGGCTTGATCCCGCCCGCGGCGGGTTTGCCGACCCCGCCTGCGGCCGATGTATCGATCCCACTCACGGCGGGCGTGGCAGCCCCGGCCTCGGTACCCGCGCTGCCCGTAGCCGAACCGCGCGAAAGCGGCGGCTTCAGACCGAACACGCCGGATGTGGCTGCGGGCGAACCGAAGTCACCGATCGGACGATGCGCCGACCCGATCCCACCTGCCGCGCCACCCGAAACGGGCGGGTTCGGCCGGAAGGCGATATCCGGAGCCGAGCCAGGGCCACCGCCGCTCGTGCCCGGCTGCCCGGTGGCCGAGCCGGGAGCGGCGTCGGACGGTGGGTTGCCGCCGTCGGCGGGGTCCGCGCTGGGCGCGGGCTTGCCGAAGGTGGGGCCGGTCGAGGTGGAGGGGGTGATGCCGTGGCCGGGCCGCGGCGGGAGGGAGACCAGCCCGGCGAGCGGATTGGGCTCGGGGGCAGGCGGGTTGGGCGCCGGAGTCGCCGGAGCTTCGGGGGTCGCCGGGGCCGCGTCGACTATGCGCTCGGTGGGGGCCTCCATCGGCGACTCGACCATGCGGGCGGGGCGCGGCTTACGGGCGGGCTTGGCGGTTCCGTCCGGGAGGGCGGGGATCTGCATGGTGACCGGATCGGTGATGGGGGTGGTCTTGACCAGGTCGACCACTTCACCGCCGCCGGGGCGCTCGTCATCCAGGATGGGTTCGCCCAGGCCGATCTTCTGCTGAATCCGCTTCATCCACTTGGGCGCCCACCAGCAGTCGTCGCCGAGCAGCTTCATGATGGCCGGCACCAGCAGCATGCGCAGCACGGTGGCGTCGATGAACAGCGCCGACACCATGCCGTAGGCGATGTACTTCATCATCACCATGTCGGAGAACGCGAACGCGCCCGTCACGACCAGCAGGATCAATGCGGCCGCGGTGATGATGCGGCCCGTCTGCGCGGTGCCCGCGCGCACCGCCTCGGTGGTGCTCGCGCCCTGGGCGCGCGCCTCCACCATGCGGGATAGCAGGAACACCTCGTAGTCGATGGACAAGCCGTAGACCACCGAGATGATCAGCACCAGCACCGGCGACATGATCGGCTGTGGCGTGAAATTCAGCAGTCCGGACCCGTGACCGTCGACGAAGATCCAGGTCAGGATGCCGAGTGTGGACCCCAATCCCAGCGCGCTCATCAAGGCCGCCTTGATCGGCAGCACCAGTGATCCGAAGGTGAGGAACATCAGGATGGTGGTCACCAGCACCACGAGCCCGATCATCAGCGGCATCTTGTCGATGAGCGCGTCGATCGAATCCTTCTGCAGCGCACCCTGACCGGTTACCATGACCTGGGCGTCCGAGGGCACCTTCATCTCACGCAGGAGCGTGACCGCCTCGTCCGCGGCCGAGTCGCTGACCGGAGTCGCCTCCGATTTCCACACGTTGGAGTTGTTCGGCGGCTTGGACGGAATTCCGAACTGTCCGCCCTTGGCGAGCAGCGGCGCGATCTTCGGATCGGTATTGGCCTGATTCAGGATCGGCCCGATTTCCTTGGTGTTGTCGGTGATGATCACCAACTGCACCGGATTCGTCTTGCGCAGCGGGAAGGTCTCGTCGAAGTGCTGCTGCGCCAGGCGAGTCGGATTGTCGGGCGGCAGATAGGTCTCGCTGATGCCGCCGAATTCCAGGTTCTTGACCGGGATGATGAGCAGCAGCAGGCCGATGGTGAGCGGGATCGCCACCTTCAGCGGGTGCTTCATCACCCATGCGGTGGTGCGTCCCCAGAGGCCGTGCTCGACTTCCTCGGCGGTCTTGGTCTTGCGGAACCACTTGAGCCCCAGCGCGTCCACGCGCCGGCCCAGGATGGCGAGCATGGCGGGCAGGATGGTGAGCGCCGACAATGCGGCGAGCAGCACCGTCGCCATGGTGCCGTAGGCGACCGATTTGAGGAAGCCCTGCGGGAACAGCAGCATGCCGGCGCTGGCCGCGATGATCATGGTCGCCGAGAACACCACGGTGCGTCCCGCGGTCATCACCGAGCGCCGGACCGCCGCGCGCGTGTCGTAGCCTTCCGCGATCTCTTCACGGAACCGGCTGACTATGAAAAGGCCGTAGTCGATGGCCAACCCGAGGCCGATCATCGAAACCACCGGGCCGACGAACGAATTCACCTCGGTGAACTTGGTGATCCCCATGACGATGCCGTTGGCGCCGATAACGGTGAGTCCACCGATGATCAGCGGCAGCGCCGCCGCGACGATGCCGCCGAAGATGAAGAACAGCAGGACCGCGACCACCGGAATGGCGATGATCTCCATCCGCTTCTGGTCGTCGGTCATGGTGTCGTTCAGCGCGCCGGCCACCGGCTGCAGACCGGCGACCTCGACCTTGATGCCGGTGCCGGGCAGCCCGAAGACGTTCTTGACCGCGCGGAAGTTCCGCGCCTGATCGGTGTCGTTGTCGCCCTTGATGGCGAGTGCCGCGAACGCGTGCTTCTTGTCCGCGCTGCCCGCGACGCTCGGAATGTACTGTCCGGTATCGGTTTTCCAGTAGGCGCCGTTGATCTTGGTGATCTCCGGGTACTGCTTGGGCAGGTTGTTCAGCTGATTCGTGACCGCCTGCGCCACATCCGGGCTGTCGATGGTCTCGCCATCGGGTGCGGTGTAGTACAGCAGCACGTCACTGTTGTGGTCGCGCCCGTAGACGTTGTCCAGGATCACCGAAGCCTGGGACGACTGCGAGTTCGGCGCGAACCATCCGCTGGAGCTGAGATGGTCGTTCAGCCCGAGCCCGAATGCGCCGAGCGAGAGCAGTGCAGCCACCACTATTCCGAGTACGGCATAGCGGAGCTTGAAGACCAGGTCGCCCCAGCGGGTGAACACTAAGCGACTCCTTGAGCGGGGCGGGAGGTGAGCAGTGCGGACAGCGGCCGGAAGGGCTGCAGCCATGCTCCCTCGTCGGGCAGCGAGTCGAGGCTGACCCGGGGCAGCGGTTCACGGAACACGCCCGGGATGTCCTCGAGGTCGATGAACTCGAGAATATCCGACGTGACGGCCCAACTCGCGTGCTCGCGAAAACCGAGCACCTGAACGGGGACACCGGTGGCAGCGATCTCCTCGAGGGGCGCGCGGAATGCCTGCCCATCGGCGGAGGCGACCATGATGCCGGCCAGCCCCGCGCCGCGTCGGCGTAGCTCGATGTGCCCGAGCATGTCGCTGTCGACGTCCGAGTCCTCGTCGATCTTGGGTTTGGCGAAGACCGCGTAGCCGACATTGCGCAGCGCTTCGACCCAGGGTCGCACGACATCCGCGGTGCCGGGGGCGATATTGGTGAAGACGGTCGCCTCGGGTTCCACCCGGGTGCGGCTGCCCACGGACAGTTCCGCGGTGCGGGCCAGCAGCCAGCGGCCGAGGGCATCGAAGCGGGGGCGGTAGGCCGCGGTGGGCCGGCCGCCGAGGATGGCGCCGAGCCCCATATCGAGGTTCGGTGCGTCCCAGACCAAGAGGACGCGGCGCACATCGGAGTTGACGCCGCCTGCGCCAGGCGTGCTGGTTAGCTCTGCCGAGGGAGTGCCGTGCATTATGTCGGCAACTTCCGAGACCTCGGGGGCCATCTCACTGACGCTCATGATTCGATCTTCCCCCAGATGAACTCGGTGATGGCGCTACCCGCGCGGAGTCCTTTGCTTTCGAACTTGGTAATCGGACGTTCGAAACCGATCGGTGCCTTGGTCCGGTAGTCATCCGGATTGCCGCCCGTCGCTTCGTTCATGCCGATGAGCTGCGGTTCTCCCGCACCGACCGCCGCGATCCACTCCGCGTAGTCTGCATGATCCGTGGCGACATGCAAGACGCCGCCGGGAATCAGGCGATTCGCGATAAGGGTGAGCGTGGCCGGCTGCAGGAGCCGCCGCTTGTGATGCCGCGCCTTCGGCCACGGATCCGGAAAGAACACGCGAACCCCCGTCAGCGACTCGGGAGCAATCATGTGCTCGAGCACATCCACGGCATCGCCGCGCAGCACTCGGATGTTGTCGATCTGCTCGCGCTCCACGCGCTGCACCAGCTGCGCCAGACCCGGCTTGTAGACCTCGATGCCGATCAGATTGAACTGCGGCTCGAGCTGCGCCATGGCGGCCGTGGCCGTGCCGGTGCCGCAGCCGATCTCGATGATCAGCGGCGCCGACCGCCCGAACCAGGCGTCGGCGTCCAGCTTTTCGTCGGAGACGTCCCGGCCGATATGCGGCCACATCCGATCCCAGGACTCCTGCCGGGCCGGCGGCACCGCGCCGCGGCGCGCGCGGAAGCTGGTGACCCGGGGGTAGAGACGGTGCCCGCCGAAGCGGCCCGGCTGACCGATGGGGTTGTCCGGGTGATCGGCGTCACCGGCGTAGTCGTCGGACCGCGGCCCGGGACCTGGCTCGGCAGTATGGTTCGCGGCGTCGTTCACGGCGTCCATTGTCCAGTATTGGATGATTAGCGCAGCAATCGACCAGGGGATGAGGCGGCTGCCCGCAATCAGGCTGCCAGGCCCGACACCTCCGCCGCGGCCTGCTCCGGCTCCGGTCCGAGGGGCCGGCCCAGCGCGACTCGCATTGCGGTAGTTGCCATTTCCACCATGCTCCGCCAGTGCGCCGGCGACAGCGCGACCGACCAGACGGTCTTGGTTGTGGGTTCTGTGAGACTTCTGCCGGCGAGGCGATCGGCCAGCCAATCCAGGCTCAGCGGAGTCGCCAGCGGCAGCAGCGAGAAATGCTCACTCAAACGATCGCGCACGTACCAGACCGACGCCCCGCGCTCCCGATACCGGGCCACCTGACCGTCGATGCCCGACGCACCGATGACCTGATCGTGCACCGGCTGCACCACCAGCACCGGACAGGCCGGCGCCGAATTGCCCAGGCGCAGGTCGTCGAACATGTCCTCCAGCTCCGGCAGGATCTCCACCAGCGGGCGATGCAGATAGTCGTCCATGCGGCGGCCCACCAGCAGCGGCAGCACCGCGATCGGGCCCAGTCCCTCGGCCCGCTCCAGCACCTTGCGGCCCTCCGGCGTGAAATCCTTGCGCACCACCTCGGCCAGCGCCGGATACACCCGCTGCAGTGCCGCGATGACGATCGCCGGGAAACCGGCGAACAGGCCGCCGTTCAAACTCAGGAACACCTGCCGCGGATCACCCACCGGCGCACCCAGTACCGCGCCGACGATATTCAGCTCCGGCGCGTACCGCGGCGCCATCTCCACCGCCCACGAACTGGCCATGCCGCCACCGGAATAGCCCCACACCGCGACCTTGGTGTCCGGGCGCAGGCCCAGCGGCGCGAAACGCTGTGCGGCACGGACACCGTCGAGCGTGCGATAACCAGGCTCCCGGGCCGCCCCGAAATTGCCGTGCGGGCCTTCGTGATCCGCGATGGTCACCGCCCAGCCGCGGCGCAGCGCGTTCGCGACCAGCATCCACTCCAGTTGCGTGATCGAACCGGGCGAGAGCGCGCCCAGCCGCAAGGCGTACGAGGGCGCGCAGCGATCGGTGACCGCGTCCATGGCCGTCTGGAAGGCCAGCAGCGGGCGCTGTGGATCGGGGCGGGCGCCGCTCGGCAGCAGGACGGTGGTGACCGCGACCTCGGGGCTGCCGTGCAGATCGGTGCTGCGATACAGCAACTGCCAGGCCGTGACCTGCTGCGGGACGATGCCGAGCAGTGCGATCTCGACCGGGCGGCTGCGCAGTACGGTGCCCGGCGCGTGCCGGGCGAAACCGGCGGGCGCCCGGTAGAACGGATCCCGGCTGGGCGGAACCGGCCGGCCCGGCGGGGCGGGCGTATCGGATACACCGATGACGTCGGCGGTGACGGTCATCGCAACCTCCTCGTTCGATCCCGGCGAGCGGGACCTGGAGGGTCCGTCGACGGCGCGCATCGGCTGATACGCCGACCGAATGAAAACCGTAAAGGACCCGCAAGGTATCTGTGAAGAGGCGTCGCACCGGATTGTGCTGTCGCACAGATATACCCGTGACCTGCACCACTCGCATCAGTAGATCTCCCTATGTGAGAGACGCTTTCGCGGATTCCTCCGCATAGCCCGTGGAGGTTGGCTACGCTGCCTGCGTGCCGGCCGGTCCCGCTCCGCGCATCCAGGTCACCGGCCGCGCCCGTGCCGGCAAAACCACCGTCCGACATGCGCTGTCACTGATTTCGGCGGAGGAGACCAGCGCCGTAGATGACCCCGGCCGACCCGATCCGGTACTCGACGCCGACCTCCTTATCTATGTCCTCCCCGGTGCGTCGAATGCCACGGACCGCCGCATCCTGGCGACCCTGCCGCCCGATCGCACCCTTGTCGTCCTCAACAAGGCCGATGCCATCGGCCTCCGCTGGGCCGACGCCGCCGCGGCCGCCGAAAATCACAGCGCCGCACTCCAACTCACCGTCCACCCGGTGATCGCCACCCTCGCCGCCCGCACCCGCTCCGGCACCGTCACCGACGCCGACCTGCGCACCCTGCACCGCCACCGCGACCACCCCGACCCGGCCTTCACCCTCGCCCCCGACCTCTTCACGGCCCCGGCCATCGCCACCGACACCGCCGACCGCCAACGCCTCCTCGCCCGCTGGCCCCTCTACGGAATCTCCTGTGCCCTCATCGCCCTCCGCCACGCCCCCACCCTCCCTGCCGTCACCCTCCTCCAAATCCTCCACTCCGCCAGCGGCATAGACCCCCTCCACACCGACCTCCACCACCGCTACGAACAAGCCGCCACCCGCCTCGGCACCTGACCGATTCGGAACCGGCCAAGCCGCACCCACCACCGGGAACGAATCAGCGGTGTTGATGCCCGAACCCCGCCCCGCCGATCCGCAGCCTCCGACCCGGCCCGCCTCGCCCGTGCCGGAGTCCCTCCACCTGCCCCCGCCCACCGGTCCGGCCTCCGATATCTCATCGCATTGCCCGGCAGCGCATCCCAGCCTCATACTGCCGCCGCCGAACAACATCACCGCGCCGGACCCCGTTCCGCCGCCTCGACCGACGCAGTCCGAGGTCGACGCGGGAATCACCGCACCCTGCGCCGGAGAAGCTGTTTCACCGCCGCCGCCAGCGTCGACATCCGCGCCGTCGGACGCCATATCCACGTCCGTGCCGCCGGACGCGATCATCACGTCCGCGCCGGAGACAGCGATGACAACGCAGCGTTCCGACCGCTTTGACGCCGGTCCTGCTGCAGCCGTGGTCCCTTCAGTGCCCGGTGCGGATTGCACGCTCCATCGCTCGGAGCCGGCACTAGGCGAGGCGGCGCCGGATGACGTGCGCCGCGGATGGATCGCCGCCGGCCCCGCCAGGTCCGGCGGCGAGCCCGGTGTGGCCGCAGCTCATGCGGCGTCCGGTGCGGATTGCGCGGTCGATCGCTCGGATCCGGTATCGGGGGTAGCTATGCGGGATGTGGTGAGCCGCGAATCGGCTGTTGCCGGGATTTCTGGGGTGGCGGAACGGGTTGTGGCGCGGTGGAATCCGCATGGGCTGGCGCTGTGGCGGACCATGCGGGGGCTGGGTGGGCGTGAATCTGCGGCGGTGACTTTGGTCGGTGGGGGTGAGATGTGGGCGGCGGCGTTGCGGGCCGAGTTGGCTCGCCTTCGGCCTCGGGTCGAGTTGTGTACTGCCGGCGAGGAGGTTTTCGCGGGTGGGGTGTCCGGCGGTGGGGTGGGGCCGGTGCCGGTGGCTTTGGTGGTGCTGGATGCGGGGGCGCTGATCGGGGGTGAGTTGGTGCGGGTGGTGCGGGGGTTGCGGGCGGATGGGACGCGGATCGTGTTCGCGTTGGAGGGGATTCATGTGCATGAGGAATGGCGGGTGGTGCGGCAGCGGGATTCGGAGCTGCTGGCGGGGGAGTCGGGTGGCGAGGTGGAGATCGTGCCGGTGTCGGCGCGGATGGCGGCGGTGGCGCGGGTGAACGGTGATGCGGCGCTGCTGGATCGGTCCGGGCTGGCCCTGTTGCATGCGCGGTTGGTGGCGGCGGCCGGTGCGGGGGCGGTGGCCGATCAGGAGGTGATCGTGCGGGAGCGGATGCTGGCCGAGACCCGGCGGCGGATCGAGCAGCAGATCGCGTCGCTGCGTAATGGCGGGGATGTGGCCGCGCTGCGGGAGGAACGGGCCGCGCTGCTGGCGGTGAACGATGGTGGCCGGGGGCCGGCCATGGCGATGTTGCGGAATCGCCTGCATCTGGCGCGGCTGGATCTGCTGCATGAAGTGGGGGTGCGGATGCGCGCACTGAATTCCGGGATGCGCGCCGATATCGAGCGGGTGTCCAAGGCCGAGTACGCGGATTTTCCGGGCCGTCTGCAGCACGGTGTGGACAAAGTCACATATGAGATGGATCGCGTGATGCGGGCACGGCTGGTGGACGTCGCCGGCCAGCTCGGGGAAGTGATCGGCCGGGTGGAGATCGATACGGAGAATCGGGCGAAATGTGTTGTTCCGGAACGTGATTCACGCATCGTTGGTCGGTTGCCGGCCTGGCCGCGGGTCGGTCCGGGGCCCGAACCGCGTTGTGGCGGTGTGGAAGACCATTTGATGCTGGCTTTCGGGGCGTCGGCGGGGTTCGGCTTGGGCCGGTTGGTGGTGGCGCCGTTGGCGCTGGTCCAGGCGGTGGATTATGCCGTGGTGCCGGTCAGTCTTCTTCTCGGTGCCGCGGCGGCGGGGTGGGTGGTGCGGGCGCGCGGGCAGCTCGCTGAGCGTGCTCATTTACAACAGTGGGTGGCAGATGCCCTGGTCAACGTGAAGGCGCAAGTGGAGCAACGGGTTGCGACGGCCTTGATCGAGGCGGAGGAGCGGCTCACCGATGCGGTGCTCGCCACGACCACCGCGCACCGCATCGAAACAGACCGTCGGGTAGGGGAATTGGAGGCGCAACTGCGGCAGGCCGCCCAGCTCCGGCCCGCTCTCCGCACTGCATGCGAACGTGACCTCGCCGCACTCGAATTCGTATAGCCGCTGGTCCGAGGTTTCGACCCGGTACCGAGTGGACAACCCGATTCCATACGCCGGGATATCTGGCGTTAACCTCTATGGCAGGAACCTGGGCGTCCGCTTCGTCCTTGTACGCGCGTCCAGCCGGGACGGGCTACCGGCAAAGACGGACGGGGGCCCTGCCACACAATGGTGGCACTCGGTGTCGCGGAGCCTCTGCCGGGCTCGGCAGGCATGGAGTCCGCCCATCTCAGGAGAGTTTTCATGACCTCAGCGACCATTCCTGGTCTTCACGATGGCACCGCGCCCACCGAGCACAAGGAACTGCTTGCCTGGGTGCAGGAGGTCGCAGAACTCACCCAGCCCGACCGTGTGGTCTGGGCGGATGGTTCCGACGAGGAATGGGACCGCGTCACCACCCAACTGGTCGCTGCCGGCACCTTCAAGAAGCTCAACGAGCAGAAGAAGCCGAACTCGTTCCTCGCACTCTCCGACCCCTCCGACGTCGCCCGCGTCGAATCGCGCACCTACATCTGCTCGCGCACCAAGGAAGACGCCGGGCCGACCAACAACTGGGTCGACCCCGCCGAGATGCGCGCCACCATGACCGAGCTGTACCGCGGCTCGATGAAGGGCCGCACCCTGTACGTGGTGCCCTTCTGCATGGGCCCGCTCGGCGCCGCCGACCCCAAGCTGGGCGTCGAGCTCACCGACTCCGAGTACGTGGTCGCCTCGATGCGCGTCATGACCCGCATGGGCACCGCCGTCTACGAGAAGCTCGGCACCGACAAGCCGTTCGTGAAGGCGCTGCACTCGCTGGGCGCGCCGCTGGCCGAGGGCCAGGCCGACGTGCCGTGGCCGTGCAACGACACCAAGTACATCACCCACTTCCCCGAGGACCGCGAAATCTGGTCCTACGGTTCGGGTTACGGCGGCAACGCGCTGCTGGGCAAGAAGTGCTACTCGCTGCGTATCGCCTCCGCCATGGCGCACGACGAGGGCTGGCTGGCCGAGCACATGCTCATCCTCAAGCTGATCTCGCCGGAGAACAAGGCCTACTACATCGCGGCCGCGTTCCCGTCCGCCTGTGGCAAGACCAACCTCGCCATGCTGCAGCCGACCATCCCGGGCTGGCGCGCCGAAACCCTCGGTGACGACATCGCGTGGATGCGTTTCGGCGAGGACGGCCGCCTGTACGCGGTCAACCCGGAGTTCGGCTTCTTCGGTGTCGCGCCCGGCACCAACCACAGCTCGAACCCGAACGCCATGGCCACCATGGAGGGCGGCAACACCGTCTACACCAATGTCGCGCTCACCGACGACAACGATGTGTGGTGGGAGGGCCTGGAAGGCACCCCCGACCACCTCATCGACTGGAAGGGCAACGACTGGTACGAGAGGGAGTCGGAAACGCTTGCCGCGCACCCGAACTCGCGCTACTGCACGCCGATGTCGCAGTGCCCGATCCTGGCCCCCGAATGGGACGACCCGCAGGGCGTGCCGATCTCGGCCATCCTGTTCGGCGGTCGCCGCAAGACCACCGTTCCGCTGGTGACCGAGTCCTTCGACTGGCAGCACGGCGTGTTCATGGGCGCCACCCTGTCGTCGGAGCAGACCGCCGCCGCCGAGGGCAAGGTCGGCACCGTGCGCCGCGACCCGATGGCCATGATCCCGTTCATCGGCTACCACGTCGGCGACTACCTGGGCCACTGGATCAATGTCGGCAAGAACGCCGACGCCCAGAAGCTGCCGAAGATCTTCTACGTCAACTGGTTCCGCCGCGGCGACGACGGCCGCTTCCTGTGGCCCGGATTCGGTGAGAACTCCCGCGTGCTGGAGTGGATCGTCAACCGCATCGAGGGTCGCGCCGAGGCCGAGGCCACCCCGATCGGCAATGTCCCCACCGCCGCCAACCTCGACCTCGAGGGTCTGGACGTCCGCCTCACCGACGTCGACGAGGCCCTCGCGGTCAACCTCGACGAGTGGAAGCGCGAAATCCCGCTCATCGAAGAGTGGTTCGAGTTCATCGGCGACAAGCTCCCCTCGGGCGTCCGCGACGAGTTCGAGGCCCTGAAGCAGCGCCTGGTGTGACAGCCGGTCGTGGGGGCTACGCCCCCACACCCGCGGTAAGGGGTTCGCGGGGGTAAACCCCCGCACCCCGAAAAGCCAACGGCCCGCCCGCACCTGAACGGTGCGGGCGGGCCGTTCTGCGTGTTCATGGAACTCCACCCAGGGGTGGAGCGGGTGTGGTCCGGGGGTGGTGGTCGGCGGGTGGGGTTCGGGGGAGGCTCTAGGTATGAACGCTGTCGATCTCTTGGTGCGGCTGGCCGCGTGGAGTACGGAGCTGGTCGGGATTGTGTGGCTGGTGACCGCGGCGTGGTTTGCCGCGGTCAGGCGGGACAGTGCCGGGGGGAAGATTCGGCATTTCTTCGGGACGCTGTTGCCGGAGCCGTGGATGATCGTCGGGATCGTGGTGATCATCGTGGCGCTGCATCTGCTGCCGCACGGGATGTGGGATCCGATCACCTGGCAGGTGCGGGTGCTGGTGGCGGTCGGCTCGGTGCTGGTGATCGCGGGGTCGGCGCTGATGGTGTGGGCGCGGCTCGCGCTGGGCGCCATGTGGGCGGGGCGGCCGATGATCCAGCAGGAGCACGAATTACGGACGGGTGGGCCGTATCAGGTTGTGCGGCATCCCATTTACACGGGGATTCTGGCGATCGTGGGCGGCGCCGTGGTGATGGCCGGTGGGTCGTCGTTCGTGGTGTTCGCGTTCGTGCTCGGGTGGCTGTTGCGCCGGGTGCGGGTGGAGGACCGGATGCTGGTCGGCACCTTCGGGTCGAACTATGAGGATTACCGGCATCAGGTGCCCGCGTTGGTGCCCTTCGCGCCGCCGCGCGCACGCGAGCTGGTGTAGCTTCCCCGCCGCCGCGTGCCCGTGCGGGCCGGCCCTTCGCGCTGCCGCAGCCGCGTGAACGGTCCGGCTTCAGCTGCCGCGTAGCTCTACGGAGCTGCGCGGCAGCTGTTTTCGCGGGTCAGCTGCCCATGGGCATGAGGAGGGATTTCTGCTCGCAGTAGGCGTCCAGACCTTCGGGGCCGTTCTCGCGCCCGATGCCGGAGGTCTTGTAGCCGCCGAAGGGAGCGCAGGGGTCGAAGGCGTACCAGTTGATGGCGTAGGTGCCGGTGCGGACCTTGGCGGCGATGGCGGCGCCGTGTTCGATATCGGTGGTCCAGACGGAGCCGGCGAGGCCGTAGTCGCTGTCGTTGGCGATGCCGACGGCCTCGTCCTCGGTGTCGTAGGGGAGGACGGACAGGACGGGACCGAAGATCTCTTCGCGGGCGATGGTCATGGTGTTGGTGATGTCGGCGAAGACGGTGGGTTCGACGAACCAGCCGGGCAGGTCGCTCGGTCGCCCGCCGCCGGTGAGCAGGCGGCCCCCTTCGGCCTTGCCCTTGGCGATATAGCCTTCGACGCGTTCGCGCTGCTTCTCGGAGATGAGCGGCCCGAGTTGCGCGGCCGGGTCGCTGGGCAGGCCGAGGGGCATGGCGCGCACGGATTCGGTGAGGGCGTCGAGGATTTCGTCGTAGCGGTTGCGCGGGGCGAGGATGCGGGTTTGGGCCACGCAGGCCTGGCCGCTGTTCATGAGGCCGCTGAAGGCGAGTTTCGGGATGTCGGCGATATCCATGTCCGGCAACAGGATCGCCGCGGACTTCCCGCCGAGTTCGAGGGAGCAGCGTTTCAGCTGGCTGCCGGCGATGGCGGCGATCTTGCGGCCGACGGCGGTGCTGCCGGTGAAGGTGATCTTGTCGACGCCGGGGTGCGAGATGAGGTATTCGGAGGCTTCGGCGTCGGCGGGCAGTACCGAGAGCACGCCTTCGGGCAGACCGGCTTCGGCGAACAGGTCGGCGACGATATTGGCGGCCAATGGCGTCAATGGCGCGGGCTTCAGTACGACGGTGCAACCGGCCAGCAATGCGGGTGCGAGTTTGTTGATGGCAAGGAACAGCGGGACATTCCAGGCGATTACCGCGGCGACCACACCGACCGGTTCGCGGGAAACTCGCGAGGTGCCGAACATTCCGGTCCGAGTTTCGGTCCATGGGAAGGCTTTTCCGAGTCCGGCATAGAAGTCGAGTGTCGCCTTTGCCGGAAAGTAGTTGAGGGTGGTCGCGGTCCCGGCGGGCGCGCCCATTTCCGCGGACAGGGCGGCGCTGAGTTCGCCCGCCTTCTGGTCGAGCAGCTGGGAGGCGCGGGCGAGGAGTTCGGCGCGCTCCTCCGGCGGGGTGGCCGGCCAGGGGCCGTGGTCGAAGGCGCGCCGGGCCGCGGCGACCGCGGCATCCACGTCGGCATTGGTGACAACGGGCACGCTACCGACGGTTTCGAGGGTAGCGGGGGAGACGACGGGGAGGGTGTCGGTGCCGGCGGGGGCGGCCCAGCGGCCGCCGATGAACAGACTCGGGTACTCCATGAGAACACGTTACAGTTTTGCCCCTCCCGCTGTCCGGAGCATGCCGCACAGCCGTCTCGCTGAGCGGGACATATCCCTGAATTCGACTTCCCGGTTCGTAAATTTCGGATGAAACGCCCGCCGCGAATCGAGCGTCTGATTTCGGTTTGCCCGATGGTGGCTTATGCTCGGCGTAGCGCACCTTTCTCCACCGATCTGGTCGATTGCTATCAATTAGCTTCGAAAGGTAGATCTCGCGAATGACCAATGTGGACATCGACGATTTGCTTCTCCCGGAGTTGACCGAGCTGGACTCCGTGCCGATCAGTACGCCGATGCAGCGGGCTGCGAGTCAATTGGCGCGAGTGCTGCCGCCGGGCTGGAAGGTGGAGGTCGCCGAGGCCACCTATCCGACCGCCCGGAAGGGGCAGCCCGCCTTGCGTTTGGTCATGCCGGAGGACTGAACGCGCCGAATCCGCGGCGCCGCAAGCGGTTCCGCGATTCCCGGGCAAACACTGGGCACTCTGCCAAGCCGAATTCCGACCTGTCGGTTCGCTTTTCGCTGAACGCACTATTGCATTCGGCACCCGTAGCGAGCATGCTTTATAGCTACCGTGGATAGCTCGCTCGAAACATGAACCGTTACCGCACAGGGAGTCCGAGTCATGGCGGTGCAAGTGATCGGTCGGTCGTTGATGACCAGTGATCTGACCCCTCATCAGGCGAAGAGCGTCGGCATCGGGGGATGGGTGGTGTCCTTTCTACCCGGGCGCACGCTCACCACCGAACAGGCCGCCGCCGCATTACAGGCAGCGGAAGCGGTTGCTGCGGTGAATGCCCTCGCCGGACAGGTCGGACTGACAGCCATGGAGACCGTCGGGTTGGCTACCCAAGAGTCACCCTGGGGCGAATCAGACTGCTCGAGCGGGGTCCGCCGCTTCTGGCGGCGCGGCCGCCTGGAACGCTGACTTCGCTTCCTCCGCAGTCGTATTCGCGGCGGTAGCCGTGTCGTCCGCGGCCGCCCGTTCGGTGGCGACGATGACCAGGTTGCTGACCAGGAACTCGCGCAGCACCGGAACGTGCACCAGCCACCACGCCCAGCGCGGGTGGTAGCGGGGAAAGACCGCGAGCACTTCCACATTCGCCGGTCGCGTGCGCGCCCAGCGCATGCCGTCGGCGGCCGTCACCTCGAAAAGTGAACTGCCGAAACGGTTCTTCGGCTCGCGCCCGTGCTTGCGGCGGTAGCGCCGGGCCGCGTACTCGCCGCCGAGGTAATGCCACGGGCCGGTCTCGTGGCCGCCGAACGGGCCGTGCCAGACGGTGTACGAGAACACCATGAGCCCGCCCGGTTTCGTCACGCGCAGCATCTCGTCGGCCATCACCCACGGGTGCGGCACATGCTCGGCCACATTCGAGGAGATGCACACCTCGACCGCATTGTCCCGGAACGGCAGCGCCATCCCGGACCCGCGCACCGCGCCCGCCACCCGCAGGCCCGCGGCGTGCATCTCCGACGGATCCGGTTCGACCGGCAGATACCGCGTCCCGGACCGCCCGAACTCGTCGGCGAAGTAGCCGGGCCCGCCGCCCACATCCAGCACGATGGTCCCGCGTAGCGACCGCCCGGTCAGATCCCGGTAGAAGTCGCTCACCAGCGCGGCCGTATCCGCGGCCACCCCGCCGTAGAACAGGGCCGGATCCGTCTGCTCGAACCGGAAACTGCCGAGCAACCGTAACGACCGGCGCAGTGTCGCCCGGCGGGCGAAACGCGGGCGGCGTACCGCACGACGCAATCCCGTGTCCTCGGCTCGAAGCATGGCGGCCAGTCTGGCACAACAACCGCACCGCAATCTCGCCTCCCCGCCACCTCGCACCCCCGGACAAGGGTCCGACCCGATGCAGGTCGGGTGACCACTCTCCGGCGCGAGATCGGGTCCGGGCTATATGGTGGAGCCCATTGTCTGTCCGTCCCTGAATCGATGACCTGGAGATCCGCCCGTGCGTGAAGTGCTGCTGCTGTGCTGGCGCGACACCGGGCATCCGCAAGGCGGCGGCAGCGAGCGATATCTCGAGCAGGTCGGCGCCCAGCTGGCGGCGCGCGGGGTGAAGGTGCACCTGCGGACCGCCGGGTATCGGGGGGCCGCGCGGCGCGAGCGGATCGACGGGATCGAGATCAGTCGCGGCGGCGGCCGGTTCACCGTATATCCGCGGGCCCTGGCGGCCATGGCTTTGGGGCGGATCGGGATCGGGCCGCTGCGCGGAGTGCGGCCGGATGCCGTCATCGACACCCAGAACGGCATTCCCTTCTTCGCGCGGATGGCGACGGCGGCGCCGACCGTGGTGCTGGTGCATCACGGGCATCGGGAACAGTGGCCGGTGGCAGGCAGACTGGTCGGCCGGATCGGCTGGTGGATCGAATCCCGGTTGTCACCGCGCCTGCATCGCCGCAACCAATACCTGACCGTCTCCTTGCCGTCCGCCGAGGAACTCACCGGGCTCGGCGTGACCGGAACCCGAATCGCGGTGGTGCGCAACGGCGCCGAACCCGTGCCCGCGCACCTGGCCGCCGGCGACGACACCACCCGCACCCCGCATCCGAGCATCGTGGTCCTGTCCCGGCTGGTGCCGCACAAGCAGATCGAGGACGCGATGGCCGCCGTCGCCGGACTCCGCGCCCGCATTCCCGGCCTGCACCTCGATGTCATCGGCGACGGCTGGTGGGCCGATAACCTGCGTACTCACGCTCATGGCCTGGGCATTGCCGATGCCGTCACCTTCCACGGCCATGTCGGCGAGGACCGCAAACACGAACTGCTGGCCCGCGCCTGGGTGCACGTCCTGCCCTCACGGAAAGAAGGGTGGGGGCTGGCGGTCATCGAGGCGGCACAGCACGGCGTGCCCACCATCGGCTACCGGAGTTCGCGCGGGCTCACCGATTCCATCGTGGACGGCGTCACCGGAATCCTCGTCGACGATGTCACGCAGTTGACGGCGGCGGCCGGTGATCTGCTCGGCAATCACGAGGCCCGAACCGTGCTCGGTGAGAAGGCGCGGGCGCGGGCGCGGGAATTCTCCTGGGAGCAAACGGGTAACGGCGTATATGAGGTGCTGTCGGCGGTGGCGCGCGGGGAACGGGTATCCGGGCTGGTCGCCCTAGCGCCCGCGGTGCAGGGCTGACTTCAGCCGCGAATCCTGTTTGTAATGAGGGAATTTCGGTTCATCGCCGATGAATTTCTACTACCGTGCGTAGTCTCGAATTCATGTGGATCATTCTGGTGATCGCGATTGTGAGCGTGTTCGTGATCGGGATCGGATTCGCCGTCGGCTTCCCCAAAGACTGACTATCGTTCCGGCACACAGTAATCCCGCCCAGAGCAGATGTGCGGCCCCCGCCGCGCGGCGAGCGCCCGATGATGCCGCATGCTCGGTAATAGGGCCGGGCACGCGATACAACTGCAGATGAGCATCCGAGTAGATCGAATCCAGCTGTTCCAGCGTTGTTTTCGAGTCGCCCACGGGTCCCGGAGTATCCCGCTCGACCAGCACCCAGCCCACGCCGAGCCGTCCGAGCTCACCCGCGGAACCCCCGTGCAGCAGTAACTGTTCCACCCGCGTGGCCCGGACACCCTCACCCGCGACCACGGCGCCGTGCACCGGCAATTCCCCGGTCTGCAGCACATCATCGGGCAGCATGCGCGGTGCGGGATCCAGTACCGGCGCGCTTCCCGAATACCGGAACTTGCGGAACATCCCACCCGGCAGTACGGCCACGTCCCCCGGCGCATCCACCGCCGTCGCCACCCGCCCCCAGCTGGCCGGATAGTGCACAGGCCGCAACGCCCCGCCCACACCCCACGCCAGATCCGGCAACGAGATCACTGTCAGCACAATGAAAAGCGCCGCCACACCGCCGGTCCGGGCCACCCGATCCCGGGCCACATCGTCCCGGTCCCGGATCGACGCGAACCACCCGGCCAGGACGCGGCACCCGGCCGCCGCGCACAACACATAGGCGGGCATCGCCAACGCCACATACTTCTGCGTGTCCCGGAGCAGTCCCGCCCCTGGTGCCTTCGAGACCAGGAATTCGCCCGCCGACAATCCCCATCCGGTCGCGCCGAGTGCGGGCAGCAGCACCGCGATCACGGCCAGTCCCAGGAGAATCCGACGTGTCCGAGTAGCCGCGGTGTAGTCCGAGGGCAGGCGAGAGCTGACAGCGCGAATCCCCGTAGCCACCAGCGCGAGCAACAGGACCGTGCCGAAGAGGGCGAACGGCGTTGTGCGGGAGTCGGGTACCGCCGTGCCGTTCCAGATTCCGCCCAGTCCGGCCAGACTGCCCAGCGTCCCGAGCCAGGGTTCGGCGCGCGCCGCGAAGGCGGCGACGCCCGCCGGATCGGAGGGCTCCGCACCCGCGCCCGACAGTACGGTGGCCGCCAGCCAAGGCGCCGAGGTCGCGATCCACAGCACCGCGGTACCCAGCACGGTCCGCCGCGAAGCCAGCAGCAGCGCCACACATCCGGCGAGCAGTGAACCGGTCGGCGTCAGCCCTGCCGCGGCCAGCCACCCCGCCAGCATCCCCCAGTCCGTCCAGGACCGCGGCCCGACCCGTAAACGATTCGACCCCACCGCAATCCAAGGCAGCGCCGCATAACCGGTGATCAAACTCCAATGCCCCTGCAGGAGCCGTTCCGCCACATACGGATTCCAGATCCCGACGGTCGCCGCCACCAGTTGCGGCCCCAGCGAAACCCCCAGCATCTCCCGCACGAGGACGGCCGCCCCCCACCCCGCCAGCCAGATCGCCCCCACCAGAATCGCTTTCACGATCACTCCGCCATCGACAACCGGCGACAACATCGCAATCAACGCATCCTGCGGCACCGCCCGCGGCGCCGCATCCCCCAGCCCGAGCGCCGAATCGGTGAGATACGACCGCGGCGTACTCACCGCATCCCGCAACAACAGATACCCCCGCCCCAACAGCGGCCCGACGACGATCAACGCCAGCACCAGGCTGTACGCGGCCGGCACTACCCGGGCCCAGCCGCGGCCGGCAGCCCCGCCCGTCGGGGCCGACTTCGCGCCAGGCTCGGGCTGAGGGGACACCGGGGCGTCCGGTGGGCGGGGTTCCGCGTTCACACGGGCACCCTATGTTCCGCTCGCGTCGAAATCGGGGATGCTCGAGGCGCTTTCGCGGGCGGAGCGGGCGGTGCGCAGGGCGATGGCGGTGATCACCGAGGTGGTGACGGCGACGGTGATTGTCGCGATGGTGATGAGGGAAGTGACGGAGTGGGCGCAGGTCAGCATGATGGCTACGCCTGTTGCGAGGCCGAGCCAGGTGATGGCGGCCGGGGCGGTGCGGTCCGTTGCGATGGCGGAGAGGAGTGCGCCTTGCAGGACGGCCAATAGGGCGCCGTCGAGGGCGAAGAGCCAGAGCAGGTTTTCGATAGGGGCGTAGTCGCGGCCTGCGAACAGGGAGGCGAGGGGCGCGGCGAGGGCGGCGCCCGCTACCGCTACCGCGCCGACACCCACCAAGACGGCAAGGGCCGAACGCACTGCGCGCGCCGAGTGCTGTGGTTGGGCCATCCGGGGATAGAGCACTACGCCGACGGCTTGGGGTAGCCAGAAGGCGATCTTGGCGGCTATGGCTCCGAGCGCGTATCGGCCGGCGTCGTTCTCGCCCAGCACGATTCGGGACACGATCAGATCCGCGGACGATAAGGCCATCAGTGCGGCCTGCACCTGCGCGGCCCGGAAAACCGGTAGCACGCTCGCGGCATACGCGCGGACACGGCCGATGGTCTCGTCCGATTGCGACTCGCCCCGCCGCGCCTCCGAAGTCTCCGTCACCTGAGTTGCGGTGTGCGCCAGGCCCGCGAGATCGGCGGCTTCCTCAGCCACCGCAGGATCGAGATATGTGTCCGGCGTCGAAGAGTCCTGGTAGCCGGTCGAATCCGAGGCTCGGGCACTGCCCGGCGCTCCGGCGGGATCCCCGGGTCGGGTGCTTGCTGTCGCCGCGGAATCGGCGGTGTGGCGGGCCGCGACCGCGGCTGCGGTGATGCCGAACGCGGCGGCCCAGAGCGCAGCGGCCGTACCGCCGCCGAGTGCGAGTGCGATCACCGCGGGGGTGACGCGGGCGATGCCCGCGCCGCCGAGGACCTTGGCCAGCTCGCGGAAGTGGCTGCGGCCCTGCAGGATTCCCTGTTCGCCGGAGAGCAGGACCAGCGCGGGCGCGGCCACCAGCGCTCCGGCGGCCGCGAGATATCCGACTTTCAGTACCGTCGCGACGACCGGTACCAGGAAGATTGCGGCCAGTGCGACCAGCGCGGCGCAGCGGGTGGCCAGGCGGCGGGCGGCGGATAGGGGTGCGCCGCGGACTATCTCGCGGGCGACCACGTTCTGCAGGGCGAGCGCGGGTACGGCGCACAGCAGCTGGACGGCCAGCAGGCTGGCGAAGGGGCTGTAGCCGCTGACGCCGAGCCATCGGCCGGCGAGCAATTGCAGCAGGTATCCGGCGATGTTCGCAGTCATCGCGCCCGCTGTCACCAGCGTGAGGTCCGCGACTACGGGCAGACGGCGGACAACGGACACGCCTGCCATCCTCCCATTCACCGGCCGGGCCGCCTCGGCAGGGCGACCGCGGGCCGGGCCGGTCGGCGCATCAGAGGGCCGGAACGGGCGCGGCCCCGCACCGGTCGGGTGCGGGGCCGCGGGAGAACCATTGCGGATCAGGGGTTCTTGCCCATATCGATCTGCTGGGTCCGGCCGATGTCGAACTGCTGGGTGGGTGCGTCGTTGCCGGGCGGCTGGGGCGCCGGGCCTGCGGGCTTGGCGCGGCGGGCCGGGGTCTGGCCGTTGCCGTTCCGGCCGAGCAGGCCGAGGACGAGACCGGCGATCAGCACGATCGCGCCGGCGATGCCCAGCGAGATCGGCAGCACGCGGCCGTACAGGGACAGCTTGTCCATATTGTCCTTGGCCACGTTGATCTGCGACTCGATGGTGTTCTCGTCGAAGACCAGGGTCGACTTGAGGGCCGTCACCTCGGGCTTGTCGCCGCTGCGGGCGTAGTAGAGGTGAATCTGCTCCTGGCCCTTGATGACCGTGCCGGTCTGCGGCTCGACCCACAGGTCGCGCACATTGGTGTAGAAGCGATCCATGGTGACCGTGCCGTCGCCGTCCACGCCCCACTTCTCGGCGGGCAGGCTCAGCTTGTTGGTCGGCGAGTTCGCGACGGTGGAGAGATCGACGGCGGGGATGGTCTGCTGGAAGTGGTAGACCTTCAGGTTGTTGATCTCGGACTCGTCGACGTAGTTGATGTCGAAGGTCTTGCGCGCGTTGAGATCGAAGTACGGGTAGGTCTTCTTGTCCGTGCCGATCGGGAAGCGGTACTGCAGGCCGGTGTGCTGCACCGGATCCAGCACGCCTTCGCCCTTGCTGTTGACCGTGACGGCGATGGCGCCGTTCGGGCCGCCGTCGACGGCGTCGACCGGCATACCGGTCTTGCGGTCGATGGTGACGCGGTCGACGGTGGCGGTGAGCAGGCCGGTGTCGCCCTGCTTGTCGATACGACGGAGGGTCTGACCGGCCTGGATGGTCATTTCCGAGGCGTTCGAGGGGTCTTCGACGGTGAGGAAGCGCTGCGAGACGAGCGGAACGTTCTCATCGACCTTGGCCGCGCCGGTGGGTGCTGTCAGGGACTTGGCGTCCAGCACTTCGCTCGGGGTATTGGGCGGGTTGGTCGCGACGGTCGTGATCTCCAGGTCCAGCGGGGTCTTCGCGAGCCGGCTCACCGTATAGGTGGGGATCATGATCGCGGCGACGAGCAGCATCGCACCGAGCCCTACGAGCAGGCAGGCCACCGTCCTTCTGGTACCGGCACTGAGTGCCATGCAGGTTCTCCTCGTCGTCGAACACGTGTTTCGGCAAGCGCTGTGGTCGCCGCACAGCGCTCGTGAGCCCCGACACTAACAGTCCGAAGCCGTCCTGGGTCTCGCCGAGGCAGGAAAACATCGCGAAATACGGCCGAGTCAAACATGGGATGAGCACCCGGCTGAACGGCAGGGCAGACTGAACGCCTATGACCGCGACCGTGCACTCTGCTCCCGAACCGGCCCGACCGGTCCGGCCGAGTGCCACGAGCGACGGCCCGGACCCCGGTCCGCCCGGCACCATCACCGAGACCACGCTCGATGCGAGCAAGATCCGGCGGACCGATGTCTTCGTGCCCGCGCTCGAGGGCATGCGCGCGCTGGCCGCACTCGGAGTCATGTTGACGCACGTGGCCTTCCAGACCGGCGCGACCGGACATCCGCTGCTCGGACGGGTGTGGGAGCGGTTCGATATGGCCGTCGCCGTGTTCTTCGCACTGTCCGGATTCCTGCTGTGGCGGCCGCACGCCGCCGCCGCGCGCGGGCTGGGGACGTCACCGCGGGCCGGACGGTACCTGCTGCATCGCGCGGCCCGTATCCTGCCCGCCTACTGGATCGTCGTGTGCACGGTCCTCATTCTGCTGCCGAATGCCGCGCACACCGCGGGGTTCCGGGTCTGGGTCGCGAATCTCGGTCTGCTGCAGGTGTTCGTGCCCTTCACCCTCACCGACGGGCTCACGCAGATGTGGAGCCTGTCGGTGGAAGTGGCCTTCTATCTTGTGCTTCCGCTGCTGGCGTTCGCGCTGATGTGGATGCGCGGGCGGCGGGCGCGGTGGCGGGTGCCGGTCCTGCTCGGGCTGGGCGGGTTGTGCCTGGGCTGGAATTTCCTGCCCGTCCCCACCCCGGTCGGGATTCACGCCGACAACTGGCTGCCCGGATATCTGCCCTGGTTCGCGGTGGGCATGCTGCTGGCCGAGCTCGCCGATACCGAGGCGCCCCGTTGGCGGCGGATCGCGGGCAACCGCCGGATCATGTGGCCGCTGGCGCTGGCGGCCTTCCTGCTGGCCACCACCGAACTGGCCGGGCCGCGGGGGCTCACGCACGGTCAGCCCTGGCAGTACGCGGCGAAGATGGCGCTCGGCGCCGTCATCGGGTTCGGATTGCTGGCGCCGCTGGTACTGCGGCCGGAGCGCCGGCACCGCTGGCTGGAGAGCCGGGTGGCGGCGATGCTCGGCCGCTGGTCGTACGGAATCTTCATCTGGCACTTGGCCGTACTGTCGATCGTGTTCCCGGTGTTCGGCATCATCCCGTTCCGGGGGCATTTCGTGCTGGTCTATCTGCTGACGGTCGCCTTCACCCTGCCCTTGGCCGCGGCCAGCTTCGCACTGGTCGAGGAGCCGATCCGGGTGTGGACGCGCCGCCGCTTCGGCTGATCACCGCTCGGCTGATTCAGCTGTGCGAGAGGGTTGTTCGCGCTGGTCGGGCAGTGCTTGCCCGCGCTGGTCGGGTAGCGCCGCCAAGCCGACGGCGACCACCGCGACAAGCGCCGGGAACTGCACCCACAGTGATCCACCCAGGTAGCCATCCGGCGACCGCCACGGCCCGGTGGAGAGTGCCGCGGCCGAAATCGCCGTTCCCGCAAAGGCAATCCAGACCAGTACCCGCGGCCACGTGGGCGGCCGGTACCAGTAGGCCACGACACCGAGTGCGGCGAGCACGATTCCAGTCGGCCCGGCGATCAAGCCCGCGGCAGCGGTCAATCCGATCGCGGCGACAGTGCGGCTCCGCCAGGCGCGCGGGGCCGGACCGTCCTCGCGCACCGGTGCGCGCGCCGCACGGACGGCGAACACCAGCAGCGGAATCAACAGCAGCAGACCGCCGAAGATGGAGACGCGATACCAGCGATCGACCGGGAACGACACCGTGATCGGCCCCTGCGTCCCGGGCGGCAACAGCCACGCCTGCTGCCAACCGTTGATAACGACCGGCTCGAGCGCCTGCCCACCAGCAGTTTTCGCTTCCCAGCCGACATTCGTACTCAATGGCAACACCAGCAGTCGTGTGCCCGCAGGCGCACCGATGGCAGGCTCGGTCTTGTTCGCCTGCGCCGGATCGGTGGCCGCCGGTTGCGCGCCGCCGGGCACGCCGGGATCTTCCTGCCCTGCGGAGCCCCCTTGCGCCGCCGGATCCGACTGTCCTGTAGCCGGTTGGCCTGGTGACGGCTGATCAGCCGGCTGTTGCTTGTGCTCTCGCAGGTCTGCCGTTCGATCGGCCGCGGGCTGCCCGGCTGCCGGGGTGCGGTCGAGACGCAGGTCGTCGACGGTGAAGAGGTCGCCGGGGGCGACGGTGACGTCGATCTTGCCGGTGGGGAGGTCGAAGGTGGTGATACCGGGTGGGGTGGTGGCGTCGCCGGTGTCGCAGACCCGGGCGGGAAGTGGTGCGCCGGAGATCAATTGGGCGGCGGTGGCGGTGATGGTGGTGTGCAGGGTGCGACCGGCGGCGGCAATGGTGGGGCCGTGCGCGCAGTCGACGGTGAGGAGGCGGTCGGCGGGGGCCGGGGCCGGATAGTCGGGGCCGAGCACGTTCACGTCGGCGAGGCCGGGCGGCTGTTCCTGCGCGAAACCCAGTGCGGTCTGGTCGAGTACCGAATCCCAGGTCTGGATGCTGAGCTCGATGCGGTCGGTGACGCGCGGGTGCAGGTCGATGCGGGTGGGGGCGCCGGACTTCGGGTCGACGTCCCGGACCTGCGGTCCATCCCCGAGGTTCACTGCGACGGAGGTCGGGTGGGCGGGCAGATCGCCCTGTGCGGGCGTCACTTCCAGCCCGGTGACCAGCGTGGGCGCGGGTAGTTCGATGGTGAGTGTGGGTTTCGCGCCGGTCGGATTCCGCACGGTGGTCTCGGGCGCGATCCACGCGGTGCGCGGGTCGCCGTCGGTGGCGGCGAAGGCGGAGCCGCGCGGGTCGGCGACATCGGCCCGACCGCGCGCCACGGGCCGGTCCGGGTCGGTGAGCAGGGCTTCCAGCGCCGGTCCGGGGCGAGTGTGCACGGTGAGCCCGGGGGTGACGCCGAGCGGTTGCGGCACGTCGAGGGTGCGTTCGAACAGTCCGGGTTCCTCCGCCGCCAAGGCCAGTCCCTTGCTGCACCGCACCCGATCGGGGGCGTCGAAACAGGCGCTGCGCCCGGGGAATTCCTGTCCGAGGTCCCAGCCCCGCACCTGCGCCCCGGCGGGTGCGAGCGGCAGCACCGTGCGGTGCCGGATATCGATGGTGACCGGGTTGTCCCGGTTGGCGTAGTCGTCGACGGACAGTTCGCTGATACCGAATTGCCCACCGCCGCTGCCGTCTTCGGTATGCGCCGCCGTGACCTTGATCCAGCTGGTGTTGCCCGGCGGCAGCGAAATCGCCACGGGCTCACCGGGCGCGGTGATCCGCGCCGAAACGGTGCCCTTGGCGGTGGCGACCTCCACCCACTTCACCGGGCTGCCGATGGCGGCGGCGCTGGTCGTCAGCCGCAGTACGGCACTGCTCACCGGTTGCTGCAGGTCGAGCCGAAGCCATTGCCCCACCGCATGTTCCGCGCCATTGCTGATCCACGCGGTGGAGGGATCCCCGTCCACCGCCGCGGCGCTGGAACTACCGGGCGCCGCGCCACCCAGCTGGGTGGCATCCCCCGCCGCACTGGAGACGGTGACGGTGGCTCCGGACCATTCACCCTCCACCGATTTCGCGCCGGGCACCGGATAGTCGGGGACCAGATTGTGGGTGCGGCGCGGGTCGCCGGGTGCGCGCAGCGCCGAATTGTGGTTGTCGACGCGCCCGAAGTCGGCTTCCCGATCCATGGGAGTGTCGGTGATGGTGACCGTATTCACCGGCAGCCCGGCCTGTTTCGCGTCCGAGTCCAGCAGGATCGGCCCGGGCGGCGTCGATGGATCGCGGCGCAGCCGCTCCACCACTTCCGGGCCACCCTGCACCACGGGCACACCGTCCAGTGGCGCCGTGAACGCGCCGGGGAACGATCCGGGAGCCCCTGTGCCGCTGCGAATATCGGCGGGCAGACCGACCCCGCCACTATCGGCGAGCGCGGCGGCACCGGCGGCCGAGCCGTCCGTGTGTGCGCCGGCGGCCGAGCCGTCGGTGTGTGCGCCGGCGGCCGAGCCGTCGGTGTGTGCGCCGGCGGCCGAGCCGTCGGTGTGTGCGCCGGTTTCGACCCGGTAGATCTCGACGGCGGGATAGGCGGGCCGCAGATCCTCGTCGGCGACGAGTCCCTGCACCTGCCCCGTTTCGATCGGGTCCCCGAATTGGGCGACCTTCCGTATTCCCGGCGATCCTTCGATGGCTTCGTGCGCCAGCAGGGGCCGGGTGGAGCGGGAGGTCTCCGGGTCGAGATCGTTGCGCAACACCAGGATTCCGATGCCCTGCCCGGCGAGGGTGGGCGCGAGGCTGGCCGAGGGTCTGCCGTCGGCGATGAGCCGCTGCACCGAATCCATGGCGCGAATGGCGCCGGGCGGCACGAGCGGCACCGAATCCCGCACCGCCCACGGTGTGCTCGCGAGCGCCTGCAATGGTTCGTCGCGGGTGAGGCCCCAGGTCTGGGTGCCGAAGGGCGCGCCCGGCACCACCAGTGCGCGGGTATCGGCGGCATTGTGCGCCAGCCAATCCGCCGTCTGATGCCAATATCCGGGCACCTCGTCATACGCGCCGCGGGGTGCGAGCTTGCCGGTCCACGCGAGCGAGGTGGACAGGGCCAGCGCGGTCAGGATGAGCCCGGCCACCGCCACCATCCGATTGCGTTCCGGATGCGCGAAGGCGCTGCGCCACACCCGCATCGGCACCGAGGCGGGTAGCGGTACCCGGCTCAGCAGTTGCGCCAGTCCCAATACCAGCGGCAACCGGATGAGCGGTTCCAGTTTGTGCACATTGCGCAGCGGCGCACCTCCCGAATCCAGGAAGGTGCGCACCGATTCCGCGAACGGCCCGCCGAGGTCGCCCGCATAGCCCGCGCAGATGCCGACCAGCCCGACGCACAGGATCAGCGTCAGCCGGCCCCGGGCGGGCATGGAACGCATGGCGAGTCCGGCCATGCCGGCCGCCGCCAGCATGCCGGTGGCCAGCACCGCGGCCGGTTGCGTGACCAGCACCGCGCCCGCGATCCGCTCCGGTGAGACGAACGGCGTCCAGCTGTCGGTGCCGCGCAACACTTCCCCGAGCGACGCCCACTGCGTGGTCACCCCCGACGACTCGATGAAGTCCAGGAACGGCGGACTCACCTTGCCCAGCAACAACAGCGGCAGCACCCACCAGCAGGTCCCCAGCGCCAGCAAGGGAATCCACGCCCGCGTGAACCGCCACCAGGCCCGATTCGGTCTGAAGGAGATCCACCACAGCGCCGCGGGCAGGAACGCGGCGGCCGTGGCCACCGCATTGACGGAACCCATGAGAGCGAGCGCCAGCGCGCTTCCGGCGGGGGTGGCGGCTCCGAGCCATACTCGTCGCGAGCCGGATGTGGTTGCCCTGGTGCGATTTCCGCCACCGAATCCATGGCGTGGCCACATCGCCGAAAGCCCGCGAAGCCCAGCCCGTGCCGGTGGTACGGCTGCCGCGGACGTGAGATCCGCATCGGCGGTGGCCACTTCGGATGCGGCGTCGGCGCCGCGCCTGTGCATCACTACGCCGAGTGCGGCCGGTGCGAGCAGTACCCACGGGGCGAGCATCATCGGCGCGGTCTCGGAGGAGATCGAGCCGAGCGTGGTGAGCACGCGCGGCGAGAGCGCGAAGGCGAGGGCCGCGATGATGCGGGAGCCGCGGCTGCCGATGCCGAGGATTTCGCAGAGGCGGATGATGCCCCAGAAGCCGGCCAGTAGCAGCAGCGCCCACCAGATGCGCTGGGTGACCCAGCCGGGCAGTCCGAGGACGTGCCCGAGGGAGAAGAACGCGCCGTGTGGGAAGAAGTAGCCGTAGGCCTGGTTCTGCACCTGACCCATGGGCGCCTGACTGCTCCACAGATGGGAGGCGCGGGCCAGGAAACCGAGCGGATTCTGCGCCAGATCGTATTTGGTGTCGGCGACGGTGAAACCGGGCGCCTGCAGGAAGGTCAGCAGGAAGGCGGCGATGACGGTGCCGAGCAGCCAGCGGCGACCCAGTGGCGCGGTGTCGGGCGACCGGTCCTCGGACGGTCCGGCCGCGGGGAACGAGGAGGTCAGCCGGTCAGCGCTGGCCGTACTCAACGTTGTTCAGCAGCGAGGAGCCCTGCTGGTTGCTGCGGTCGATGTCGGGCCGCTTGTCCTGCGAGCCCGCCATCGTGATGACCAGCACCGCCGCCAGCCCGACCAGGGCGCCACCGACAGCACTCGCTGCACCAGGAACGGCAAACTTCATCGCGGGACTCCCATACATCGATGCATGCGTAACTTCGAGCCAACCTAGCAGGTTGATTCCCCGGTGGCCGACAGGGACGACGAACTCTCAGCCGTTATTCGGGGACGCTGCAGGACAGGCCGCCTAGGAAGGTGCGGAGTTTGGCGGTGGTTTCGTCGAGTTCGGCGAGGGGGTCGGAGGCGGCGACGATGCCGCCGCCGCCGAAGGCGCGGAGGGCGCGGCCGTTGGCGGAGAGTTCGGCGCAGCGGATGGCTACCACCCATTCGCCGTCGCCGCGGTCGTCGCACCAGCCGACGGCACCGCCGTAGAAGCCGCGATCCTCTTCGGTGCCGACGATGGTGTCCAGGGCGAGATGGGTGGGGGTGCCGCAGACGGCGGGGGTGGGGTGCAGCAGTAGGGCCAGGTCGAGGGCGGTAGTGCGGTGGTCGCGCAGGCGGCCGCGGATGGGGGTGGCCAGATGCCAGACCTCGGGGGTCTGCAGCAGTTCGGGCCCGTCCGGGATCTCGAGTTCGATGCAGACGGGTGCGAGCTGCTCGCGGATCCAGTCGATGACGAAGGCGTGCTCGTCCTGATTCTTGGTGCTGGCCAGCAGTTCTCGCGCCTGCGCGGCGTCCGCGTCCGGATCGGGGAGTCGCCGGACGGTGCCGGCCAGGGGGTGCAGGGTGATGGTGTGCCCGTGCCGTGCGACCAGCACCTCAGGGGTCGCGCCGAGCAGCGTGTCACCGGGCCGCCCCGCCGCGCCGAGGTCGACGGCGAACACATTGGCGCGCGGATGCCTGGTCACCAGGTGCGCGGCCACTACTTCGGGATCGAGCGGGGTCTCGGCCTCGGCGAGCAGCGAGCGGGCCGCCACCACTTTGCGCAGCGGGGATCGCGGATCCGCGAGTTGTTCCACCAGCTTCGCGACGCGTGCGACATGTTCTGCGGCACTGGGTAGTTCGGAGATCACCTGCACCGCAGGCAGTTCCGGCAGGGCGGCGGGCCGCCAGGGCCCGGCGGTGTGGACGGCCTGCTCGGGGATGACCAGGGCGGCGGGCCGGCGCGGGTCGAACGGCAGCGCGCCGACGATCAGTTCGGCCTTGCAATCGTGCAACGCCTGCGCGGCGGTGTGCGCGTCGTCGAACGCGGCGCGGGCGCCGGTCGCGCGGACTACACCGTCGGGCGTGGCGAGCAGGAATCCGTCCATGATGTCTCGAACATAGTCCTCGCGCGCGAGGGCGGAACGGGGGAGCGACGCATCTCTCAGCGTGCTCCGGCGGGGCCGCCGGTCAATGTTTCTCCGCGGGTTCGCGTCCCGGCGGCACCATGAGTACCGGCCGGTGACAGTGCTTGAGGACGGCGTCGGCGACGCTCGAATGCATGAGGGCGCGGATGCCGGTGGCGCCGCGGGTACCGGCCACGATGATGTCCACATCCAGGTCGTCGGCCACCTCGACGATGGCGTTCCAGATGGTGGTGGTGCATTCGGCCGTCCGCGCCTCGGCATTGAGACCGGCCAGTTTGGCGAGGCGTACGCCCTCGGCATTGATATTGCGCGCGTCCACGAGCGCGATGTCCTCGATCTCGTCGTCCGGCTGCCACTCCGGCTGCATCACCCCGGACAGTCCCGACAATCGGGCTGCCTGCCGCACCATGGGTTCCCAGGCGGTGAGCACCACGGCTCTGTTCGCGGCCAGGAACCGACCCGCGTATTCGACGGCCCGCCGCGCATTCTCGGACCCGTCGTAGGCAATGAGCATCAAATCGCACGGCATGACGAACCTCCTGGTAGGTACGCATGACTCTGCTGTGAGACTACCCCCGATCCGGATTGCGAAGCGGACCCGGACAACCCCGCCGCGTCGCAGGTTCTCCACAGTTTGCACACGATTCACCCAAACCAGTGGTGGGATACGCGAGCCGGGTTTTCACTGAATTCGTCGGCTGTCGCCGACTATCGACATCGCCGTCGTTGGAGCTGGGCCCGGACGAGGGGTGGACTGTGCGGTTGGACGAGCTGACGACGCCGCAGGAGTGGGCGCAGGTCTACCGCTCCCTGTTCGGCCTGCCGTACGTGCACGTGACCACACCCGGGTTCGTGGTACTGCCGCTGATCGACACCATCGCCGCCTTGAACACCCCGGAACCGTTGGGCGCCTTGATACTCGACGAACTGATCGTGCGCGGCGTGCCCGGTCCGGTGCTGGTGCGCGACAAGCCACCGCGGCGCACCTTCCTGGTCGTCTTCGACGGTTATCCCCCTGCCGAATGCATAGAACGCTTGGAGCGCAACAGCGTGGACATCGGACCCCATCGCAGCAATGTCATCCTGCCCACCGGTTTCGGCCGCCGCACCCATGAGGGGCGCTGGTGGGCCCGCGAACCCCGGCGCGACCAATCGCTACCCCTGCTGTCGGAGGTGGTGGACGCCACGCAGGCCGTGCTGTGACCTCCATGGAAGCGGTGTTCTTCGGGCATCACGAGGCGGACCCGCGCGCCCTGCTCTACTACGAATGGTGCCAGCGCGACGAATCCGGTTACGCGGTAGACGATTTCACCGAGGAAGTGCACGAACTCACGCACACCGACCAGCCGCTGGCGGGCGCCTGCCGGCGCCTGCTGGACAAGGTGGAATCAGCGCCACGCGTACCGGACTGGCCGTACCTCGAATGGGTGGACACCCGGGAGCCCGGCTGGGTGGACGCGAATACCGCTGCCGTCCAAGCGGAATCGCATCCACCGTTGCCGGTCGCCGAGTTCTCCGCCGCGGAGTTGCTGGACCGCGTGTACGGCGGCTGGCTGGGCCGCTGCGCGGGCTGCACGCTCGGCAAACCCCTGGAGAACGGCTTCGTGTGGACGCCGCGGCGGATCCGCGAATACCTGGAATCCGTCCACGCCTACCCATTACGCGATTACGTGCCGATCCTCGACACCCTGCCGCCCGAGCTCGAATCCCGCCGATCCTGGCGGCGATCCACCCTCGGCCGCATCGACGGCAGCCCGCGCGACGACGATATCGACTACACGATCCTCGGCCTGCACCTGCTCGAACAGCGGGGCCGCGACTTCACCGCCGAGGAGGTGGCGGCGCTGTGGCTGGAGCGGCTGCCGTTCCTGCAGACGTACACGGCGGAGCGTGTGGCCTACCGCAATCTCATCGACGGCTTCCTGCCCCCGGACACCGCCACCTTCCGGAATCCCTACCGGGAGTGGATAGGTGGCCTCATCCGCGCCGACATCCACGGCTACATCAATCCGGGCGATCCCTTCCGCGCCGCGGCGTCGGCGGCCCGGGATGCGTCGATCTCGCACGTGGGCAATGGATTATGGGCCGCCATGTGGTCGGCGGCGCTGGTGTCCACGGCCTTCACCGCGACCACGCCGCAGGAGATCCTGACGGTGGCGCACACCGTGATTCCGGCTCGGTCCCGCCTGGCGGTGGCGGTCGCCGAGGTGGTGGAGGATCACCGCGGCGCCCTGTCGTGGGAGGACGCCGTCGCCGCGATCCACGCCCGGCACGCGCACTACAACTGGGTGCACGCCATCGGTAACGCCTGCCTGATCGCCGCCGGATTGCTGTGGGGTGAAGGCGATTTCACCACCACCCTCGGCCTCACCACCCAGGGCGGCTGGGACACCGACTCCAATACCGCCACCGCCGGTTCCGTCGCCGGCATCCTCACCGGCGCCTCCGGCATCCCGGCCCACTGGACCGGCCCCTTCCACGACACCCTGCACAGCTCGGTCACCGGCTACGACGGCAGCCGCATCTCCGACCTCGCCCAGCGCACGATCCGGTTGATCGAATAGGTGGCCGCGAAGGCTGGAATCGAACCCGCGTCCTCCCCCGGCGACGGGTGATCTACCGGCTGATCCACTTCGCGCCCCGTGCTCCAGCGCGGCGGCCGTGTTCAGGTCATTCCGCCGAATCGTCCGGAAAGCCGAAAGGCGGTGTCGCGGTTCATGAACCGCGACACCGCCTTTCACGCGGGGTGTGGCTAGCGCTCCACGATCGCGACGACGCCCTGGCCGCCCGCGGCACAGATGGAGACGAGGGCGCGGCCGCCACCCTTCTCGGCGAGCTGCTTCGCGGTCTGGGCGATGATGCGTCCGCCGGTGGCGGCGAACGGGTGGCCCGCGGCGAGCGAGGAACCGTTCACGTTCAGCTTCGAGCGGTCGATCGAGCCGAGCGCCCCGTCCAGGCCCAGCCGCTCCTTGCAGTACTGGTCCGACTCCCACCCCTGCAGGGTGGCGAGCACCACGGAGGCGAAGGCCTCGTGGATCTCGTAGTAGTCGAAGTCCTGCAGTGTCAGGCCGTTTCGGGCCAGCAGGCGCGGCACCGCGTAGGTGGGGGCCATGAGCAGGCCGTCCGGGCCGTGGATGTAATCGACCGCGGCGACCTCGGAGTCCACCAGGTAGGCCAGCGGCTGCAGGTTGCGCGAGGCCGCCCATTCCTCGGAGCCGAGCAGCACCGCGGAGGCGCCGTCGGTCAGCGGGGTGGAGTTACCGGCGGTCATGGTGGCGCCACCGGCCTTGACGCCGAAGACCGGCTTCAGGGTGGACAGCTTCTCGATGGTCGAGCCGGGACGCAGGTTGTCGTCGCGGGTCAGGCCCAGGAACGGGGTGATGAGGTCGTCCATGAAGCCGCGGTCGTAGGCGGCGGCCATGTTCCGGTGCGACAGGTAGGCCAGCTCGTCCTGCGCCTCCCGGGAGACGCCGAATTCCTTCGCGGTGATGGCGGCGTGCTCGCCCATCGAAAGACCGGTGCGCGGTTCGGCATTGCGCGGGATCTCGATGCCGACCATCGACGGACGCAGGCGGCCGACCAGCTTCACGTAGTCGGAGTTCTTCTTGGCGCGGTTGGCGTCCAGCATCCACTCGCGCATGCCCTCGCTGACGCCGATCGGCGCGTCCGAGGTGGTGTCCGTGCCGCCGCCGACACCGTTCTCCAGCCGGCCCAGCGCGATGCCGTCGGCCACGGTGACGATGGACTGCAGGCCGGTGCCGCAGGCCAGCTGCAGGTCGTGGGCCGGAGTGTAGGGGGAGAGGGTCGAGCCGAGCACGCTCTCGCGGATCATGCCGTGCTCGCCGACGCGCTTGAGGACGGCGCCGCCGACGACCATGCCGAGCCGTTCGCCCTGCAGGCCGAAGCGGGCGACCAGGCCGTTCAGCGCGGCGGTGAACATGTCCTGGTTCGAAGCGTGCGCGTACTTGCCGTCGGAGCGGGCGAACGGGATGCGGTTACCGCCGAGGATCGCAACCGGGCGGGCCTGCTTCGTGTTCTTGGCCGCGGGCTTGGCCGAACGGGCTTTGGTGGTCACTCGAGTCTCCAGTGTCTCGTCGGTGGAATTCCGGTGTACGCGATCCCGCGGGACGCGCTGCAGTCGGTTTACATTAAACTTACTCTGGAGTAAGTTGTTTTGTCGACACCGTACCCCGCACATGTGCGCAATACCGCTTCGAGAGTCCCGAGAGTCGGACCCTCCGAGACCAAGAGAAGGTAGGAACTGTGGCTGCCAGCAAGAGCAAGGGCGCTCCCAACCTGTACGGATCTTTCGTTCACTCCGCTCCGGGCGCGTTCCTGGCCGGCAAGCTGGGCCTGCCGCAGCCGGAGAACCTGCGCCGCTACAAGGCCGGCGAGCCCGCTCTTCCCGGCCCCGTGCTGGTCGGTGGTAAGGGCCGCGTCGCCGACGCCGTGCGGAACCTGTTGAGCGACTACACCTTCGTCGACGGCGTCACCCAGGGTGTGAAGTTCGGTGCGCTGGTATTCGACGCCACCGGCATCAAGACCATCGAAGAGCTGCAGCAGCTGTTCGAGTTCTTCCAGCCCGCCATGCGCAGCATCGCCCCCTCCGGCCGCGTGCTCGTCATCGGCACCACCCCGGAACTGTCGGCCTCCGTCGACGAGCAGATCGCACAGCGCGCGCTCGAGGGCTTCAGCCGCTCGGTCGGCAAGGAGCTGCTGCGCGGCGCCACCGCCAACCTCGTGTACGTCCACCCCGAAGCCGCCGCTGCCGCAACGGGTCTGGAATCCACCCTGCGCTTCATCCTGTCCGGCAAGTCGGCCTTCGTCGACGGCCAGGTCTTCCGCGTCGGCAAGGACGACTCCACCGCCCCCGCCAGCTGGGACAAGCCGCTCGCCGGCAAGGTCGCCGTCGTCACCGGCGCCGCCCGCGGCATCGGCGCCACCATCGCCGAGGTCTTCGCACGCGACGGCGCGACCGTCATCGTCGCCGACATCCCGGCCGCCGGTGAGGCGTTGTCCGCCACCGCCAACAAGGTCGGCGCCACCGCGCTCGCCCTCGACGTCACCGCCGCCGACGCCGCCGAGAAGCTGGCCGCCTTCGCCACCGAGCGCTTCGGCGGCATCGACATCGTCGTGCACAATGCCGGCATCACCCGCGACAAGCTGCTCGCCAATATGGACGACGGCCGCTGGAACTCGGTGCTCAACGTCAACCTGGCTGCGCCGCACCGCATTACCTCGGGCCTGGTTGCCGCGGGTGCACTGAAGACCGGTGGCCGCGTCATCGATGTGTCCTCCATCGCCGGTATCGCCGGCAACCGCGGCCAGACCAACTACGGCGCCTCCAAGGCCGGTGTCATCGGCATGGTGAACGCCGAAGCGCCGAAGCTGGCCGAGCACGGCATCACCATCAATGCGGTGGCGCCGGGCTTCATCGAGACCGCCATGACCGCCGCCATCCCGCTGACCACCCGTGAGGCCGGCCGCCTGCTGTCCTCCCTGCTGCAGGGTGGGCAGACCATCGACGTCGCCGAGACCATCGCCTACTTCGCCTCCCCGGCGTCGAACGCGGTGAGCGGCAATATCGTTCGCGTCTGCGGCCAGGCCCTGATCGGAGCATGATGAGCCAGACCATCAAGCTCACCGAGCCGCCCAAGAACACCAACCTTTTCGTCAAGGCCGCTATCGGCGCCCTGCCGGTACCGGGCCTGTCGGCCCGCAAATCCACCGTGCCGGACCGCACCGTCCGCCTCGAGGGCTTCAAGGTCGATCCCGACCACCTGGCGGCCTACTGCCGCGCCACCGGCCTGCGTTTCGGTGACGCCCTGCCGCTGACCTACCCGTTCGTGCTCAGCTTCCCGCTGGCCATGCAGCTGGTCGTCGCCCGCGACTTCCCGTTCGTGGCGGTCGGCGCGGTGCACGCGGAGAACGTCATCGAGCGCACCCGCGACATCTCGGTGTCCGAGCCACTGGATTTCGACACCCACATCGAGAACCTGCGCGAGCACCCGAAGGGCCTGCTCGTGGACGCCATCACCGAGGTGAGCGTGGGCCGCGAACTGGTGTGGCGGCAGGTCACCACCTTCCTGCACCAGCAGCGCACCTCGCTCTCGGGCGGCCCCAAGCCGGAACCCAAGCCGGACGAGGTGCCGCCGCCCCCGCTGCGCACCCTGCGGGTCGATCAGCAGACGATCAACCGGTACGCCGCGGCCTCCGGTGACCACAACCCGATCCACACCTCCGCACTGGGCGCCAAGGCCTTCGGATTCCCGAAGCCGATCGCGCACGGCATGTGGTCGGCCGCGGCCATTCTCGGCACCATCGAGGGCCGCATTCCCGAAAAGGCCACTTACGCGGTCAAATTCGGCAAGCCGATCCTGCTCCCGTCCACCGTGAATGTGTACGCGGACCAGGTCGCGGGCGGCTGGGACCTGGCCCTGAAGAACCCCAAGAAGGGCTACCCGCACCTCACCGGCACCATCCGCTAGACCCGCGGGGCCGGGTCCGATCCCACTGATCGGGCCCGGCTGTTCGTGTCGAGCGTGTATTGTGCATGCACACATGGCAGTCCAGCATCCAGCGCCGGATGCAGTTTCCAGGACACCATCCGAGACCCGGGACCGAACATCCGCGGTGGTCATCGAACCACTGCGCCAGACCGACTCAGACAGGTAGTGTCGGCAGCTTCGGCCCCACCGGGGCGGGACGAGAGCCGCGCACCGATTCACCACCGTATGTCGCCACGCAGGGGTTTCGACATCCGGCACCGAATCGAGGCGCGGCTCTGTGTTTTCTGCCCTCCGCTTCGCTCCCCCGCTCCACTCAGTCCAGAATCGAGCCGGCCGCGAACCATGCTGGCGAGGGCGCATTGGCGGAATCGGCCAGTAGGCGGAGGGATTCGTCGAGCCAGGCGGGGGTGAGGCCCTCGTCGGAGCGGGCCGCCACGTGCATGTCCGGGCGGAGCAGGAGTGCGCCGCCGTCGGGGAGGTCCAGGTGCTCGGTGCAATCGCCGGCCGGGAGGGCGTGGACGGCGATCTCGATGCCGGTGTCGCGGCCGGCTTTTCCGGCGGCTGCCCGCCATTCGTCGGCCGATCCCGAGACCAGCAGCGCGAAACCCGGGCCGCACAGGTCGAGGGTGGAGGTGGTCTCCGCGGGGTCGATCCACCAGTGCGGGACGCGGGTTCCGGTCTGGCCGCGCAGTTCGGGGACGCGGGGAGCGGTCGCGGGTTCGCCGAGCACGGCGGTCGAGGCGTAGCGGTAGCGGCTCATCACGGCCGCCGTGTCCAGTCTGCGGGCCAGCAGGTCGGCGTTGTAGGAGGTTTGCACGCCGTAGCGGGTGAGGAAGTCGTCGCCCAGCGCCGACTGCTCCGCCCCGACCACCGCACACGGACGGCGTTCGGCCGTATAGGAATCCAGCAGGGCGGGACCGGCCTCACCGCGCAGCACCATGGCCAGCTTCCACACCAGATTGTGGGCGTCGGCCACTCCGGAATTACCGCCGAAGCCGCCCCACGGCATATGCCGGTGCGCCGCATCGCCGGCCAGGAAGACCCGGCCGCGCCGGTACTCGTCGGCCACGAAAGAACCGGTGTCCCAGGCACTCTGCGCCAGCACCGCGACGGCGATATCGGGATCGCCGACCATTTCGCGCACGGCCGCCACACAACGCTCCGGCGGGTAATCGGCGAGAGTTTCGCGGGCCGGATCGTATTCGATGTGGAAGGACCATTCGTCGGTGTTGTTCTTCGACAGCACCACGCCGCGGACCTCGTCGCCGGCAATGTCGCACTGACTGAAACTGCGACCGCCGAGCAGTTCGGTCAGATCGACGCGAGCGAACACATTGATGTAGTAGCGGGTCGGCGCCACCTCCCACCCGGTGATGCCGAGCGCCTGCCGGATCGGGCTGCCCGCCCCGTCCGCCGCGACCACGTAATCGGCGCGCAGGGTCGAGACGCGGCCCTCCTGATCGCGCAGCGTGGCGGTGACACCGTCGTCGTCCGAATCGAACTGCACCAGTTCGGTTCCGAACCGCAGCTCGCCGCCACGCTCCCGGGCGGCCGCTTCGAGGACCGGCTCCAGCAGTACCTGCGGCACGAAAACGAAATTCGCCGGACTCGGATCATTGGTGAAACCCATCGGCCCGCCGGGCTTTCCGGCCGCAGCGGGCTGCACGGCGATATGGAGCGCCGCGGCCTCGCGCACCGAACGGCCCCGGCAGGCGCCGCCGAACTGCCCGCTCTTCAACACGGTCGCCGCGACCTCCTGGATCCGACCCTGGAGGCCGACCTGCCGGAACATCTCCGCGGCCCGAGTATGCATCCCCCGCGCCCGGGGCAGCGCCGAACGCGTGACCCGCCGCTCGACGAGAACATAAGGGATGTCCTGATATTCGAGGAACAACGCAGTCGAGAGCCCCACCAGGCCACCGCCGACAATCAGAACGGGAACACGCGCTTCGGATTTCATGCGCCCAGCTTGTGCGCGCCCCCTTGCACACCCCTTGCATTGCGGTGACACCCCACTGGTATCAGCAACTGCAGTCGCAGCAACCGCAGCAGTCGCAATCACATCCACCGCAATCGCAGTTGTCGGAACATCCGCTGCAGCAGTTACAGCAATCGCAGCAATCCCCACATCCCGGATCGCAATCATCGCAGCGCTGGACCCAGCCCTCCTTGCGATCCCCGCTGCACGGCCGAGTATGCGTGGCGCAGCACGCATATCCGGTGCAGTACTGCGTGCAGATGATCCCCAGACCCCCGAGCAGACTGGGCCGCTCGGGTGGCGGCGGCGGCCCGGGCTGATACCCGGGCACGTCATAGGGCTGCGGCGGATACGGCTCGCCACCCGGCGGCCACGGCGGCTGGAACTGCGGTCCGGGACCCGGTTGCTGCGGATAGTACGGTCCGGGGCCTTGCGGCGGCGGAGCGCTGTGCCGTGCTGTTGCCGGTAGCCATGGATCGTTTGCGCGCCAACCGGATCCGCGATTCAATGGCATCTCCGGCGTGGCCGGCGCGGCCCGGACCGATCCGCGCTCGGCCGGCACGTGCCGCGTGGCCGGTGTGGCGATGCCGCTTTCGAAGACGCCGGGCCGGGTTTCCACGAGGTCGGTGACCGTGTGCGCGGTCGTTGTGGGATGTGTGCCGCACGCGCGCGCGGTGCAGGTGTGGGCGAGGCCCGCGACGCGGCCGAGGCGGCGGACCACGCCGGCGAGCGGGTCGAGGAGCAGCCAGCGGATGGTCGCCGCCCGGTCCAGGGCGACCCGGGTCAGTGCGGCGCGCAGCAGTGAATTCGATTCGCGCAGTAGCGCATGCGCCTGCTCGGTGGTGGCGCCGGTGGCGAGCAAAGGGTTGAAGCGGCCGTGGGCGCGGTCGTCGTGGAGGTCTTCGATGGCGTCGGCCAGATGTGCGATGCGGCCGAAGTGGCGGCCCGCCTCGCGGAGCGCGTCGGCGTTCTCGGGGCGCCCGGCCAGAATCGCGGTGTGCGCGAACAGTTCCGCCGCGCACAGCTGCGTCGGCCCGGTCAGCGCATCGAGGAGCGCCGAGGTCGCGGCACCCTCGTGATGCGGTGCCGAAGTCTTGGTGACCCCGTCCCGGAGAGCCGGAGTCTCGGCGGCCGCGTCGGTCAGCGCCGGAGTCTCGTCGGTGCGATCGTCTGGGGCTCGATCGGATTCCGCACTGTCCAGGGGGATTTCCGTACTCGGCGCGGATCCGCCGATGCGCGTCGGTTGTATGCCGGCGGCGACGGCGCGTTCCAGGTCGGCCTGGGATTCGATTGCGGCGATGAGGGGTTCGATGTCGAGGCCGAGGGGGGCCGCGGCGGCGCGGGCCTTGGCGCGCCAGCTGTCGGAGGTGCGGCCGAGGGGGCGGCGGGTGAGGGGGCGGGTGTCGCTGTCGTCGATGTGGTCGCGGATCTTGGCCGCGCCCAACAGGAGTGAGGCGGTGGCGGCCAGTTGGATGCCGGGGGCCGTCGCGGTGACGACCGGGGCGCGGCGCATGCCGCGGAGGGGGCAGGGGCCCGCCGTCACGCGGGCGGCGGGGGCGGGCTGCTGCGCCTCGGTGAGTACTTCGAGGAGGATGGCGTCGGTATTGGTTGCGGCGCGGGCCAATTGGCCGTGGGTGTCGCGCAGACCGAGGCAGAGGCCGCACATATGGGTCTGCCAGTCGGTTGCCGTCAATCCGTACTTCGCCGCGCCGCGCGCGCAAGGTTTCAGCAACCCGAACACCGATATCCCCATCCCCGGCCGAATCGAACAGCCGCTCCTGCAATGCGATCCGTCTGGACTGTGGCATTACAGAGCCGGGATGGCAAGCCGGGTGATTCGGGGCTACGCCTCTTTCTTGCGGCCGGCCAGACCGCGCCAGGCGAGGTCGTCGAGCAGGTCCACGGCCTGGGACATATCGACCTGGCCGCTGGCGACCCGGTCGGCGATGGCCTCGCCGGCGCCGATCACCGCCACCGAAACCACTTCGAAATTGGTGCCCGGCCCGGCGTACTTGGCGCTCGATTCCAGCAGCTTCGCGGTGAGTTCGATGACCCGGTCGCGGCTGTTGGAGATTTCCGAGGCGAAGGGCTGCTGGCTGAGCGCCTGCCGGTAGAGCACCTGCCAGGACAGGCGGTTCTGGTCGACGTAGGACAGGAACGCCTCCAGGCCCGCGCGCAATTGCTCGTGCGGGGTCAGCTTGGGATTGCCCGCCACCGCGACCGCCTCGATGAACCGCATGCTCTCCCGGTGGATGCAGGCCCGGAACAGCTCGTCCTTGGAGCCGTAGTACAGGTACAGCATCGGCTTGGAGATCTTCGCCTCCGCCGCGATGGCATCCATCGAGGTGTCGTGATAGCCCTTGCGGGAGAAGACCTCCACGGCGGCGTCGAGCATCTGCTGCTCGCGCACCGCGCGAGGAAGCCGTTTCGTTCCGCCAGCCATTCACTCTCCTAGGGACATGTTCGAAGTCCCTATCTTACTCCAAGGTAAGTTCCGCGATCGTGAATTGCCGGTGATTCGCCAAGTGTGTGCTGAGCTGGGACTCGTAGCTCAGCAGTGCGGCGCGGAACCTTTCAACTTTGCCATGCGCAGCACCGAAGCATCCACTTGGCTTTCCGGTAGGTGGCCACTCTTGACCGCCTGCTCGAGCTGATCGAGCACCTTCGACAGGTCGTTGGTGGTGATCCACAGGGCATTGTCCGCGCCCGCGACCAGGGCAGCTTCCACCGCATCCTCGATATCCAGGCGGCTGGTGATGGCCTTCATACCGCTCAGATCATCGGTGAAGATCACACCGTCGAAGGGTGCCGCGTTGTAACCGGTGCCATTCCGCAGCAGTTTCATCGCCTCCGGGCTGATGCTCGCCGGCACATTCGGCGTGGTGAGCCCCGGCACATCCAGATGCCCGACCATGACCGCCGACCCCTGGCCGATCAACTGCCGGAACGGCACCAGATCCTTGTCCTGCAGCTGATCCAGCGGCGGCGTGTGCACCACACCGGTATGCGAGTCGCCGGAACCGGAACCGTGACCGGGGAAATGCTTCATGACCGTGCCGACCCCGGCATCGTTCATCGCCCGGATGAACGCGCCCGCGTACTGCACCACCACATTCGGATCGTCCGAGAAGGACCGGTCGCCGATCACATCGTCATCCGCCTGGCTGCTCACATCCACATCCGGCGCGAAGTCCACGGTCACGCCCAGGGCCTTCAGCTTCTTACCCCGGTCCAGGCTGAACTGGTAGAACTCGTCCGGGGTCATGGTCTGCGCCACCACGCGCGCCGCGGGCGCCACCCCGATCAGATCCTTCGTCCGCGAGACCCGGCCGCCCTCCTCGTCGGTGGTGACCATGAGCGGCGTGCGGGAAGCGGCCTTGACCTTGTCGACCAGATGCTGGGCCAGCATGGACTTATCGGTCCAGCTGCCGATGAAGATGCCGCCGACCTGCTCGGTCTTCACCGCGTTCTCGGCATCGTCCTCCCCGGTGACACCCACCGTGAGCAACTGCGCCAGCTTCTGCCGCAGCGTGAACTGCGCCAGATAGCCGGCCGCGCAATCCTGTGGTCCCGGAACGGTCGTCGACGGCGCCACGGTGCTGCTGGTACCCGCCTGCGTGGTGCTCGAGGCCGAATCTTTCGACGGCCCGCTGCCGCTGCCCGAGCAAGCGGTCAGCACTACGGCGGTCATGGCGAGGACGATCCCCGGAGCAAGGCGCATGAATCGACCGTAGCGGGCGCGGCCGGTGCAGCCCACAACGACACCGGCCTCGCACCCCTACCTGGGCGATTTGCCGCTTACGCCAAGGTAATTCGCGTCCCTCACTGTGCGGGTAGCTCGTGATGGCCGCCGAACGCCTGCCGCATGGCCGACAGCACCTTGTCCGCGTACAACGATTCACCGCGCGAGGAGAACCGCTGGAACAGGGCCGCCGACAACACGGGCGCGGGCACACCCTCGTCGATCGCCGCGTCCAGCGTCCAGCGGCCCTCACCCGAATCGGACACCCGGCCGCCGAACGAATCCAGATTCGGATCCCCGTACAACTCGGCGGCGGTGAGATCGAGCAGCCAGGACGCCACCACCGAACCACGCCGCCACACCTCGGTGACCTCGGGAATGTCGATGTCGTAGCGGTAGTACTCGGGATGCTCCAGCGGCGTCACCTCGGCGGAGTGCTCGGTGTCGGTCTCGTTGCCGACATTCGCCTTGTGCAGGATGTTCATGCCCTCGGCATAGGCGGCCATGGCGCCGTACTCGATGCCGTTGTGCACCATCTTCACGAAGTGACCCGCACCCGCCGGACCGCAGTGCAGATAGCCCTGCTCGGCCGTGGACGGTTCCCCGGTGCGACCGGGCGTACGCGGCGCGGCCTCCACGCCGGGCGCGATGGACTTCAAAAGCGGCTCCAGATGCGCCACCGTCTCGTTCTCGCCGCCGACCATCAGACAGAAACCGCGCTGCAGACCGAACACGCCACCCGAGGTGCCGATGTCCACATAGTGAATGCCCTTGGGCCGCAAGGCCGCCGACCGTTTGATGTCCTCGTGATAGCGGCTGTTACCGCCGTCGATGATGATGTCGCCCGGTTCCAGCAACTCGGCGAGCTGATCGATGACCGCGCCGGTGGCGCCGGCCGGGATCATCACCCAGGCGACACGGGGCGTCTCGAGCATGGCCACGAACTTGGTCAGATCGGTACTGCCCTGGAAGCTGTCGCCGAGTTCGCCGGCCAACTGGTCGATGTGCGCGGAACCCCGTTCATAGCCGACCGCGGTGTGCCCGTCCTTGACGATGCGGCGCACGATATTGGCGCCCATCCGGCCGAGTCCGATCATTCCGAGCTGCATATCCGTCTCCTCGGGTCGTCCTGCGCTCCGGTGGTTCCGAGCTGCCTCGATTGTCCCAGTCGAGTGTCCGGGAAAATTCTTCCGGTCCGATGGCACAAGTGTGTAACGCCCGGTGATCGTCCTCGATAAAGAGAGTGGCTCCGTGCTGTTGCCAGACCCCCGACCCGGCAACCGCACGGAGCTTCTTTCGTCTCCGAATACGGCGATCACTTGTGGGTAGCCTCGTGATTGCTCCGCATTGAGAAGGTTTCGATATCGGCCACTATCGTGGCCCCGTGACCTCGCGCATGCATTTGATGAGATCCGCGACCGCCCGTCGCACCGCAATCGCTGCCGGTGTGCTGATTGCCGCCGGAGGGGTGGCGTACGCGGTGGATCTGTCCTTGACATCCGGGCAGATCGCGCGTGGCGTGCAGGTCGCGGGCATCGATATCGGTGGCCTGGATCGGACAGCGGCCCGGGCCCGGCTGGAATCCGCGCTCGGCCGGCGTGTCACGCAACCGTTCGCGGTGCGCATCGGTGACGCCACGGAACAGGTGGTGGCCCGTGACGCCGGACTCGCCGTGGACTGGGACGGCACCTGGGACCGCGTCGGCGGACAGCCCGTGAACCCCTTCACCCGGCTCCGGTCGTTCACCGGCACCCGGAACGTCGCACCCGCCACCACCATCGACGACGCCGCCATGGAACGGCAACTGCGGACGCTGAGCGCTCACGACCACGAACCTGTCGAGGGGGGTGTCGTTTTCGAGGACGCCCGCCCGGTGGCGGTGCGCCCGGCGCCCGGCCGGGTACTCGACGCGGTCCCGGCGCGGACCGCCCTCGCGGACAACTGGGCCATGGGCGGGACCCTCGAACTACCGGTGGTCGAGACCCAGCCGCAGGTGCGGGCCGACGCGGTGGACACCGCGCTGCGGACGCTCGCGGAACCCGCCGTCGCCGCGCCGGTCACCTTCACCGGCAAGGACGGCGCCGCCACCCTGGACCCCGCGCAACTCGCGAACGCGCTGTCCTTCCACCCGGACGGCCGTGGCGGACTTGCCCTTTCGTACAACACCGAGGCCTTGGTCACCGCGCTGGAACCGCAGCTGCGCGGCACCGAGGTGGAACCGCGCGACGCGAGTTTCGACCTGAGCAGCGGCCGTCCCACCGTGGTGCCGGCGGTGGTCGGGGACACCATCGACTGGACCAAGACGCTGGATGGCCTTCCGGCCGTACTGGTTTCGCGCGGTGAACGTGCCCAGGCCGTTGTGTACCAGCAGCGGCAGCCCGCGCTGAGCACCGCGGACGCGGACAAGCTCGGCGTGGCCGAGCCGATCGCCTCCTTCACCACCGGCGGCTTCAGCGGTCCGTCCGGCGTGAACATCCGCACGGTAGCGCGCAAGGTGAACGGTGCGGTGGTGCGGCCCGGAGAAACGTTCTCGCTCAACGACTTCACCGGCACCCGCGGTGTCGAACAGGGTTACGTCGAATCCGGCATCATCAACAACGGCCGCCCCGCGGTCGCGGTCGGCGGCGGCATCTCCCAGTTCGCGACCACGCTCTACAACGCCGCCTACTTCGCGGGTCTCGAGGACGCGGGCCACACCGAGCACAGCTACTACATCTCGCGCTATCCGGCGGCCCGCGAGGCCACCGTCTTCGACGGCGCCATCGATCTGAAGTTCAAGAACAACACCCCCTACGGTGTGGTGATCCAGGCGCTGGCCGACGATTCCGAGGTCACGGTGCGGATGTGGAGTACGAAAACCGTCGAGGTCGAGTCGATCACCGGCGATCGCGGCAAGACCACCCAGCCGAACACGGTGACCCTGCCGAAGGGCAAGAACTGCATCGCCTCCGGCGGCGCGCCCGGCTTCACCACCTCGGATACCCGGGTCATCCGGGACGCGAGGACCGGCAAGGAACTTTCGCGCCACACCCGCACCGTGAAATACGACCCGATCCCCATCGTCCGATGTGAATGAGCCTGGCCGGGCGTGAGTTCGTCTGCCCTGGCGAAAGATGTCATTCGCCCGAAACCGTGAAATGCCTACACTGGGTTCTTTCACACCGCAATCCCCGTTCCGGATGTTCGAGCAGTTCGCAAGACTGAAAGAGGATCCGCTTTTGTCGAGTGCTGGTCGTGGTCGAATCGGAAGTGACAGGCGCGCGGTCGTGCGGGCCTGGTGGCGCGACCCGGTCGACTATCGATGGCTGGTGCGGACCTTGGAGGCGCGCTGGGCGCTCGGCATCATCAAGAACGTGGTGGGCGCCGGCGGTGCGGTGATGGCCGTCATCACGGCGCTGACCTGGGCTTCGACGGCCGGGCCGACCGGAGTGGGAGTGATCGTCGACGCGGTCAATGTGATCGCCGGAATACTGTGGGCGCTGTACTGGTGGACCGCGCCATGGCCGGACGAGCGCAGATCGCTGATCCTGATGGCGGTCGCGGACGTGCTGGTCCTGCTGGGTTCCACCTTCGACAGCGATCGGGTGTACGGGTCGCTGGGCGTCATGCTGCTGGTCGTCACCGGCGGCTATCTGACCTTCTTCCACGGTCCGCGGATCCTGGCCCTGCACGCGGTGTGGTCGCTGCTGTCGGTGCTGGCGCTGTCGGCCCTGATGGTCGCCGACCACGACGGTGATATCGCGCTGGCGATCGCCATCATCCTGACCATGGCGGCGGCGACCGTGGTCGTGCTGCCGGCGCTGCACTTCTGCTACTGGGTGCTGCGAGTCGACGCGCTCTCGGATCCGCTGACCACACTGCTGAATCGGCGCGGGCTGGACTACTACCTGTCGGGCTGGTTCCGCTCCGAGGACGGCACACCCATCTGTGTGATGACCGTCGACCTCGACCGGTTCAAGGCGGTGAACGATACCTACGGGCATTCCGCCGGGGATCAGGTGCTGGTCGAGATCGCGGCCTGCCTGCGCTCGTCGGTCGCGCCCGGGGCCATCGTGGCCCGCAGCGGCGGTGAGGAATTCGTCGTGATCGCGCATCTGACCACGCACGAGGCGATAGCCGAGGCGGAAAGACTGTGCCACGCCATCGAGGCGGCCGCGCAGTCCAGCACCCCGGTGACCGCGAGCATCGGAGTGGCTGTCGCGGAAGGCGATTCCGGTGACCGCTGCCCGGAGCGGTTGCTGCACAACTCGGATTCGGCCATGTACCGCGCGAAGCAGCTGGGCGGCAACACGGTCGTGCTGGCGGCCACCGTCTCGGAGCGACGTGATGCGGGAGTGCGTATCGAACCGGGCACGAACTGATCCGGAAACGACGATGCGGCCCGGATCGCTCCGGGCCGCATCGCTATTCGGTGGTGCCGGTCGAGGAGCCGAAGCCCCTCACCTTCATCAGAACGCGGCTTCGTCCAGCTCCATGATGTCGTTGTCGAGGTTCGACAGGACGGTGCGGACCGAGGTCAGCTCGGGGAGCACGTTGCGGGCGAAGAACTGCGCGGTGGCCACCTTGCCGTGGTAGAACGCCTCGTTCGAGCCGTTGTCCAGGGCATTGATGGCGATTTCGGCGTGGTGCAGCAGCTGCCAGCCGATGATCAGGTCGCCGACGGCGAGCAGGAAGCGGACCGAACCCAGGCCGACCTTGTAGAGCTCCTTCGGGTCCTGCTGGGCGCCCATCAGATGCCCGGTCAGGGTGGCGGCCATGCCCTGCACGTCCTCGAGGGCGGTGGCGAGCAGCTTGCGCTCGGCCTTCAGGCGGCCGTTGCCGGCCTCCCGCTCGATGAACTGCTGGATCTGGCCGGCCACGTGGGCCAGGGCCACGCCGCGGTCGCGGGCGATCTTGCGGAAGAAGAAGTCCTGTGCCTGGATGGCGGTGGTGCCCTCGTAGAGGGAGTCGATCTTGGCGTCGCGGATGTACTGCTCGATCGGGTAGTCCTGCAGGAAGCCCGACCCACCGAAGGTCTGCAGCGATTCGGTCAGGTACTGGTAGGCGCGCTCGGAACCGACACCCTTGACGATCGGCAGCAACAGATCGTTGACGCGGAACGCGGTGTCCTTGTCGGCGCCCGAAACCAGTTCGGCCACATCGGCGTTCTGGTGCGCGGCGGTGTACAGGTACACGGCGCGCAGGCCCTCGGCGTACGCCTTCTGCATGGCCAGCGAACGCCGCACGTCCGGGTGGTGGGTGATGGTGACGCGCGGGGCGGCCTTATCGGTCATCTGGGTCAGGTCGGCGCCCTGCACACGAGTCTTGGCGTACTCGAGCGCGTTCAGGTAACCGGTCGACAGGGTGGCGATGGCCTTGGTGCCCACCATCATTCGAGCGTTCTCGATGACGTCGAACATCTGCGCGATGCCGTTGTGCACCTCGCCGACCAGCCAGCCCTTGGCGGGCACGCCGTGGCCGCCGAAGGTGACCTCACAGGTGGCCGAGACCTTGATGCCCATCTTGTGCTCGACATTGGTGACGAACACGCCGTTGCGCTCACCCAGGGTCTGGGTGTCGAAGTCGAAGTGGAACTTCGGCACGTAGAACAGCGACAGGCCCTTGGTGCCCGGTCCGGCGCCCTCGGGGCGGGCCAGCACCAGGTGCATGATGTTCTCGAACAGGTCGTCGGAGTCACCCGAGGTGATGAAGCGCTTCACACCCTCGATGTGCCAGGTGCCGTCTTCCTGCTGGATCGCCTTGGTGCGGCCGGCGCCGACGTCGGAGCCCGCGTCGGGCTCGGTCAGCACCATGGTGGCGCCCCAGTTGCGGTCGGCGATGATCTGAGCCCACTGCTTCTGCTCATCGGTGCCGTTGTTGTAGAAGACCTGTGCGAAACCCGCACCGGCGGCGTACATCTGGGCCGGCGGGTTGGCGCCGAGGATCATCTCGCCGAGCGCCCAGGTGAGGGCGCTGGGGGCGCCGAGGCCGCCGAGCTCCTCGCGGACGCCGACCTTGGCCCAGCCGGCGTCTTCGAGGGCGCGGTAGGACTTCTTGAAGGATTCGGGGAGGGTGACGGAGTGGGTCTCCGGGTCGAAGGTCGGCGGGTTGCGGTCACCGTCGACGAACGAGTCGGCCAGCGGGCCCTCGGCCAGGCGCCGGACCTCGTTCAGCATCTCCTTGGCGGTCTCGCTGTCCAGGTCGCCGTAGGCGCCGCTGTCCAGGAGCTGCTGAATGCCGAGGACCTCGAAGAGATTGAACTCGAGGTCGCGAACGTTCGACTTGTAGTGACCCATGGTCGTACTCACTCTCCATTGAGGGGTGCGGTTCGGTTTTCGCCGTTCCCGCCCGTTAGGTCCACCAGGTAGACACTGTAAAGCCGCGCTACTGACGGGTAACTTACGTGCCATGTTACCGACCGGTAGTGACCCCGCCAAGGTGATCCGGGCCGAATGTGATCGAAAGCACGCGCGTTCCGCCGCGCCGGTGATCCCTTGAGCCCGAGGGGATCCCGTAATCCCAGGTAGAGCGATATAACGTGCGGGTATGCGCATCGAGACGAGTGCCGGTCCGGCGGAGGTGGAGATCGACAGGCCCGGGCAGGCGAAGCCCGCGTTCCTGCTGGTGCTGACGCACGGATCCGGGGGCGGGGTGGATGCGAAAGATATTCTCGCGGTACGGGATTCGGCGGTGCAGCTGGGTGGCGCGGTCGCGCTGGTGACCCAGCCGTACCGGGTCGCCGGGCGCCGGGCGCCGGGCAAGGCCGACGTGCAGGACGCGGCGTGGCTGGAGATCATCGCCGCGCTGCGGAAGAAGGTGAAGGGCGTACCGCTGATCCAGGGCGGGCGCAGCAATGGCGCGCGGGTCGCGTGCCGGACCGCGCAGGAGGCCGGGGCGCGCGGGGTGCTGGCGCTGTCGTTCCCGCTGCATCCGCCGGGGAAGCCGGAGAAATCGCGGCGCGAGGAGCTGCTGGCGGCGGGCGATATTCCGGTGGTGGTGGTCAACGGCGCGCGCGACCCGTTCGGGATTCCGGACGCCGCCGACGCCGCCGAGGTACGGGTGATCCCCGGGCAGGCGCATTCCTACCGGGCCGGATTCGACGAGATCGTGGCGGCCGTGCTGCCGTGGCTGGAACGGTGGGCGAGCTAGAGCGAGTCCAGCGCGGGCGGCTGCGGGATCTCCAGCGCGAGCGGGTCCGGCTCGGGTACCGCCGGGGCCGGTTTGGTGGCGACCACCAGGGCGTCGATGGCGTCGCGCTCCTCGGTGGGCCGCTGGATGCGGTCCGCGATGCGGATGCGGATCTCTTCCCCGGCCGGGCCCAGCTCGGTGACGATGTCATTCGGCGTGAAGGTGAGCAGCGGATTCGTCTCGCCGCCATATCCTTCCGTGATGTTCAGGGTGTCGTTGCCGAGCACGATCAGCGTCCCCTCGGGCGACAACAGCTCGACCGCCTTCAGCAGCAAGGCTTTCCGATCCTCGGGAACCAGGTGCAGGAAGGCCATGAGCACGAGCTCGTAGGGACCGTTCAGCCCCGCCGTAGCCAGTTCGGTGACTTCGGCGTGGTGCCAATCGATCCGGCTGCGCACCGACCGCGACAGCCGCGAGGCCACGGTGCGCCCCTTGTCGATGCCGGTCTGTGAGAAGTCGACCGCGTCCACCTGCCAGCCGTGGGTGGCGAGCCACAGCGCATTACGGCCTTCTCCGCAACCGAGATCGAGCACGCGTGGCAGCTCCGGCCGCGGCTCGCCAACCGCGAAGGGGCCCAGCGGCACTCGCCGTTCGAGGCCGAATACCAGTTCGACGACGGTGTCGCTGGGCGGTGCTCCGAAGACCAGATCGGTGCTGGTGTAGTACTCGTCCCAAGCCTCGGCATCCATACGGCAGAGTCTATTGATCCGGCCCGGAAAAGGGACGGGCGCGAAAACCCCCCGCTGTTGTGGCCCGCCCTTGAGGGGGGTTCGGGGCTTGGCCCGGCGAGGCCCCCCGGGTTGGGGATCGATAGAGCGTGGTGTGGGTGGGGATACACTTGTTC
>NZ_JBIVKC010000009.1:0-203152 GCF_044750615.1 Nocardia sp. NPDC088792 | reverse complement strand
CCAACCCCACGCACCCCACCCCCCTTTTATTTTGCAACCGGCCGTACATTGGGCGGGCCCCCCCCCCCGGGGGGTGGCCCCCCCCGACTGTGCGGGGTTTCAGGGGCTTGCCCCGGAGAGCCCCCGAGAGTTGGGAATCTCTAGAGCGTGGTGTGCATGAGGATCACGTTGTACTGGCTGTGCACGGTCGTGAGGAAGTAGAGGTCACGGCCGGTCTGGTACGGGAAGATGTACGGCGCGTAGGCCGTCGGCAGTTCCCGCGTGTCGATGAGCACCGACGGCGCGCTCCACGGCCCTTCCGGGTTCGGGGAGGTGTACATGACCACCGAGTTCCACGGATCCGTGGTGAGCATGACGTATTGCCCGAGGTAGTCGTTCCACTGCACCGACATCTCGGCGACGCCGCCGCCGATGACCGGCTGGGCCGCGTTCACATCCTTCTGCCATTTGCCGCCGTCCCAGTATTCGTAGGCGCCGAGATCGCCGACGGCGCCCTCGGGAACGCGTGCCACGTAGGCGGGGTGGTTGCGGCCGGACGGGGTGCCGTATTCGTAGACGAAGCCGCCGCCCTTGACGAAGGCGTTCATCTGGAAGTTGGCATTGCCGCCGTCGTTGGGGCGGCGGGTGGCGGGCAGTTCGACCCAGTTCTCGCCGTTGTCGCCGGAGACGGCGATGCTGGAGAAGTTGGTCGTCCATTCGCCGACGTCGTCCCAGGTCTTGACCGACATCATGCTCATGATCTGGGTGCCGCCGACCGCGATGCCCGCGGTGGGGATGCGGCTGATCTCGATGAACGGAATCTTCGGGCTGGGGATGAGATCCCGGGCCTGTCCGAAGATGTCGCGGACGACGCTGTCGAAGAAGATGCCGTTGCCGGGGTTCTGGGTGTGCGAGCGCAGGAGAATGTTGGAGCGCCACGCCCAGGTGCTGCCGATCAGCAGGTTGGGGAGGCCCAAGCCGGCGGTATCGCCGAAGGCGGTGAGCATTTCACCGTTGCCGTTGTCCCACATGATGCCGAGGTCGGTGCCCAGCACGTTGTAGTTCTCGGTGTTGTTGGGGCTGGCCATGCCGGTGACCTGGAAGACCGCCTTGGTGCGTCCTGGCAGGTTGGGCAGGCCATTGGTGCCGTTGAGGACGGGAATGGGGTTGATCGCGTTTGGGTCGGCTGTGGCCGGCGCCGTCACGGTAAGGAGCAAGGCCGTGGCACCTGCTAACGCGGACAGCAGCAGGGGGGCGGCTTTGGTCAATGCGGTGGGACCTCCGGAGTCTCGCCGAATAATGCGCGGCCCACACAGTATGTGACGGGTCGCACAGTAAGTTCGACTCGTTGGCAAAGTGTGAAAATGCTAACAGCGATACCCGAATTAATGTTGCTGCAAACCGGATTGTTTGCCGTGAATTGGCTTACTTCTCAGAGTTCCTACCACGATTCAGCGCCTGGCGCACGATCAACGGCAGCTGAGTTGCCCGCTCCACGGCCAATGTTCGCCGCACGGACGCCTGCCAGGTGCGATCGAACAGCTGTTTGGCGCTCGCCACCGCGGGCGCCGGGCGGGCCGCGATGCGGTCGGCGAGTTTCTCCGCCGCGGCCAGCGGGTCGGCGGTGACCTCGGTAACCAGGCCGATGCGCTCGGCGTAGGCGGCGTCCACCGGATCGGCGGTCATGGTGAGCAGCAGCGCCTTGTCGATCCCGATCAGCCGGGACAGGGTGGCCGCGCCGGTCATGTCCGGGATGAGCCCGTGCTTGGCCTCCATCACCGAGAACTCGGAATCCGGTGTGACGAACCGGAAGTCGGCGGCCAGCGCGATCTGCAGTCCGCCGCCGTAGCAGCGGCCGTGCACGACCGCGATCACCGGCTGCGGCAGGCGCCGCCACGCCCAGCACGCCTCCTGGAAGGTGTTGGTGCCCAGCCACGGCAGCGGGATGAAGCTGCGCAGCACGTCGACCGGGTTGCCCATGGCCTTCGCGACATCGAGGCCGGAGCTGAAGCTGGGTCCGTTACCGGAGAGGATGACCGCGCGAATGTCCTTGCGCTTGCCGATGATTCCGGCGACCCGCGCGAGTTCGCGCAGCATGTCGATGGTGAGGCCGTTGTGCTTGTCGGGCCGGTCGAGGGCGACGTAGGCGCGGTCGCCGTCGAAGGTCAGGGTGACGTTGTTACTCACGATCCGAATCCTTACAGCTGGTCCAGCAGTAGCCGGGCGCATCCTGCCGGGTCGTCGTAGAACGGCGTGTGGCCGCTGCCCGGCAGTGTCACATGCCGTGCGCCGGGGAGCAGCGTGCGGGCGCGCCGGGACTGGGTGGCGTACGTGAGCAGGATGTCACGGTTGCCCCACGCGACGGTGACCGGGATATCGGCGACGGCGGTGTGATCGGGCAGCCGGAATTCGGTGAAGGAGGCCAGCGCGGCATCGAAGCCGCCCGCGCCCAGTACGCCCTCGGCGGTGTCGATGCCGACCTGCTCGGTGATGTCCCAGGGCCGGCCGAAGACGAGGCCCAGGAAGGCGGACCGGCCCGCCGCGGTGCCGAAGATGGCCGGCACCGCCGGATGCAGGGCCTTGGTGAGCCGCTTGGCGTTGCCGAGCGCCTGCTGGCACCAGACGCGGCCCGCGGTGTCCCAGCACCCGATCGGCGAGTATGCGGTGACCGAGCGGGCGAGCCCGCGGGCGGCCAGGTCGAGCACGATGCCGCCGCCCATGGAATTGCCTGCCAGGTGCGGTTTTTCGAGGCCCTCGGCGGCGAGGAATCCGACGAGTGCGTCGGCGAGGGTGGATACCGTGGTGTGTTCGAGGGTTTCGCTGCCGCCGAAGCCCGGCAGGTCCACCGCGATCACCTCGAACGAATCGGTGAGCAGTTCGAACAGTGGTTCCCACACCTGCCAGTGGCTGCCGACCCCGTGCACGAGCACCAAAGGTTCGCCCGATCCGGTCCGGTGGTGGTTCAACTTCGTCATGACGGCTCCCCGCGCAAGAACTTTGCCTCTCTCACCCTAACAGTCGTTGACGGGACGCCAATAGCTGCTCACGGCGGTACGATAAAAGGTATGGCAACCCGAAAAGTGACACTGTCGCTGGACGAGGCGGCCTGGTCGTACGCACAGGATGCCGCAGCGCGAGCGGGCATGTCGCCGTCGGCGTGGATCTCCCGCGCCGCACGCCGCGAAGCCGTCCGCCTCGGCTTCGGACCCGTGCCGGACCCGGTCGAACTCGCCACGGCGGACGCCGCGGAACTCGAAGCCGCGGAGCAGGAGTTGCGTGCGCAAGGGTGAACTCTGGGTCTATCGCCCGCACGGCTCCACCACCCGCCGCCGCAACATCATCCTCATCAGCAGTGACGGCATCAACGAATCACCGCGCCCGTGGCTGATCGCCGCGGAGGTGGAGGATGCGGACCCCCGCGACATTCTCGCCGTGCCTATTCCCGGGCACGGCTGGGTACACGCCGGGAATCTGGGGCGCATCTATCGCGGCTGGCTCGCCGAGCGCATCGACGTCGCGGACGCGGAGACACTGGATCGGATCGACACAGCCCTGCGCGCGGCCATGGATCTGTGAGATCGTTCCTGCGGCCATCCCGTCAATTCGCGAGAAGCGAGGAACCTGTGCGTATTTCCCTGATCGCCGCGGCGCTGGTCGCGCTGCCGCTGCTGGCCGGCTGCGGGAGCAGCGGCGGTGACAAGCCGGCCGTCTCCCAGGCCGAGGTGTCCAAGGCCCTGCAGGACGGCGGTCTGAAGGATCAGAAGCTGGCCGACTGCGCGGCGAAGATCTATGTGGATCAGGGTATTTCGCAGGACGGGCTGCGTCTCATGATCAAGAACGACTCGAAGAGCGCGACCGCCGCCGATCCCGAATCGCTGGGCATGACCAAGGACGACGCCGACAAGGCGCGCACCGCCACCAACAAGATCGTCACCGACTGCCTGAAGAGCGCCGCCTCCTAACGGATTTCGATCTCCGCTTGTTAACTCTCCGGTGCCGGTGTGCAATCTCCCCAGCGAAAGCCGACGGGGATCCGCCCCGGCTTCGGGAGGGAATCATGAGGAAATCCGTTGTCGTGGTGGCGCTGCTGGCCTTGCCGCTGCTGAGCGCGTGCAGCAACAGTCAGCAGTCCGCGCCCGCCACCACCAGCGCGGCCGCGACGACCACCACGGCCGCGCCGACCACGTCGTCCGGCGCGCCGACCACCAGCCCCACCACCGGCCCGGGCGCCACCGGCGGGCCGTCGGTGTCCGATATCTCGAAGGCCCTGCAGGACAAGGGCAAGCTGAGCCAAACCGATGCCGACTGCATCGCGAACATCTATGTGCAGGAAGGCCTCTCGCAGAGTGGCATCCAGAAGCTCATCGACGACGCGAACACCACGCAGCCCACCCCCACCTCCACCAAGATCGACCTGACCGGCGATGACCTGCTGAAAGCGGCCAAGGCCGCCAAGCGCATCGCCACCGAGTGCACGAAGTAGGAACCGGCTTCCGGTCCACTGGGTCTCGAAACGACGAAACCCCTTGCTGGGCAAGGGGTTTCGGTGGAGCCGGTGACGGGAATCGAACCCGCAATTCGACCTTGGGAAGGTAGCGTGTTGCCACTACACCACACCGGCGTTGGTCCAACTGCAGTCGCGACTCTATCAGAAGCGGCCGCGCCGATGGCAACTCTTTCCCGGTATGGCCGGGTCCGGGGCGCCGTCCTCCCGCTCAGACCAGGGTTGTGCGGATGACCAGGGTACGGATGGGGTAGTCGAATTCGCCGTCGGCGGTTTCCGGCCGACCGCGCAGGTAGTCGGTGATGCGTGCCAGCAGCTGCGCGCGCTCCTCCGGGCCGATCACCAGGGTGTGGGACTGGGTGCCGATGGTGGCGGTGAGGGACTCGGCGGTGCGGCGGTGCGAGTGCGGGAATTCGGTGCGCTCGAACGGGTGGAAGAGCGGGCTGGCGGGCAGGCCCGAGGTGCTGCGGCGCTCGAAGGAGACATGGGTGCGGCCGAGCCGGCCGAGGTCGCGGACCCAGTCCACGCTCTGGTCGTCGGTGTTCCAGAAGGCCGCGAACACGCCGCCGGGGCGCAGCACGCGGGCGATCTCCGGGAAGGCGCGGTCGGTGTCGAACCAGTGCAAGGCCTGGCCGGCCACCACGGCGTCCACCGAATCGTCCGGCAGCGGAACGGCTTCCGCGGAACCGTCGGCGAGCGGGACATCCGGGTGCAGCCGGGCGAACTCGGCCCGCATGTCCGCATCGGGTTCGACGGCGTGCACCCGCGCGCCGAGCGCGCGCAGGCCGTCGGTGAGTTTCCCGGTGCCCGCGCCGAGATCGAGTACCTCGGGGGCGCCGGCCGGGGCGGATTCGAGGGCCCAGCGGATACCGGCCTCCGGATAGTCGGGCCGGTGTGCGGCGTAGGTCGCGGCGACGGCGCCGAAGGAGCCGGCGCGCCGCGTGCGTAGTTCGGATTCGTCCACTTTCCATTCGCTTGCTTCGACCATGAGTCCAGCGTAGGGATCCCGGGTCGTGTCGTCGGGGGCTCGCCGGAGATCGTTGACCTTCTTTTGCCGAACCAGGGAGTTTCTTCCGTAATCGATCTAGACTCTCCGGCAGGGTCGAAAACCCGTCCACCACAAGAACTTTGGATGCGCTGAACATTTGCCGGCACTGGTTCGGCGCATGCTGTTCGGCGGCCGAGGAGGACGTATGACCGCGTCGCCCGCCCGGGAAGTCCCGCAGCTGGAGCCCACGCGCCCGTTTCCGCGGCGCATGGGGCCCAAGGGTTCCTATCTGTGGAAGGCCATCACCACCACCGATCCCAAGGTGCTCGGGAACCTCTATCTGTTCACCGCCATGGCGTTCTTCCTGATCGCCGGGCTGATGGCGCTACTGATGCGCACCGAGCTGGCCCGGCCGGGCCTGCAGTTCCTCTCGCCCGAGCAGTTCAATCAGCTGTTCACCATGCACGGCACGATCATGCTGCTGTTCTATGCGACACCCATCGTCTTCGGATTTGCCAATGCGGTGCTGCCGCTGCAGATCGGTGCACCCGATGTGGCGTTCCCGCGGCTGAACGCACTGAGCTACTGGCTGTACCTGTTCGGCGCCACCATCGCCACCCTCGGATTCGTCACCCCGGGCGGTGCCGCCGACTTCGGCTGGACCGCGTACACGCCGCTCAGCCTGGCCGAACACTCGCCGGGCGTGGGCGCGGACATGTGGATCATGGGCCTGGTCGTCGCCGGTGTCGGCACCATTCTGGGCGCGGTCAACATGATCACCACCGTGATCTGCCTGCGCTGTCCCGGTATGACCATGTGGCGCATGCCCATCTTCACCTGGAACATCCTGGTGACGAGTGTGCTTGTGCTGATTGCCTTCCCGATCCTCACCGCGGCGCTGATGGCGCTGGAGGTGGACCGGCATCTGGGCGGGCACATCTATGACCCGTCCAATGGCGGGGCCATTCTCTACCAGCACTTGTTCTGGTATTTCGGGCATCCCGAGGTGTACATCATCGCGTTGCCGTTCTTCGGCATCGTGACCGAGATCTTCCCGGTGTTCAGCCGCAAACCGCTGTTCGGTTACACCACGCTGGTGTACGCGACGCTCGCCATCGGCGCACTGTCCATCGCGGTGTGGGCGCACCACATGTATGCGACGGGATCGGTGCTGCTGCCGTTCTTCTCGTTCATGACGTTCCTGATCGCGGTGCCGACGGGGGTGAAGTTCTTCAATTGGATCGGGACCATGTGGCGCGGCCAGTTGACCTTCGAGACGCCGATGCTGTTCAGCATCGGCTTCCTGGTCACCTTCCTGTTCGGTGGCCTGTCGGGTGTCATCCTGGCGTCGCCGCCGCTGGACTTCCACGTCTCGGACACGTATTTCGTGGTGGCGCACTTCCATTACGTGCTGTTCGGCACCATCGTGTTCGCGACCTTCGCGGGCATCTACTTCTGGTTCCCGAAGATGACGGGGCGGCTGCTCGACGAGCGGCTCGGCAAGATCCACTTCTGGACCACGTTCCTCGGCTTCCACACCACGTTCCTGGTGCAGCACTGGCTGGGGAACATGGGTATGCCGCGCCGCTACGCCGACTACCTGCCGAGCGATGGATTCACCACGCTCAACACGATTTCCACCATCGGCTCGTTCATCCTCGGCCTGTCGATGATCACGTTCGTGTGGAACGTCTTCAAGTCCTACCGCTACGGCGAGCTCGTCACCGTCGACGACCCCTGGGGCTACGGCAACTCCCTCGAATGGGCGACCACCTGCCCACCCCCGCGGCACAACTTCTACGAACTCCCCCGCATCCGCTCCGAGCGCCCGGCCTTCGAACTCCACTACCCCCACATGGTCGAACGCATGCGCGCCGAAGCCCACGCCGGCTGGGGCCTCCGCAAACCGAAGCAGGTCGTGGAGACCACCGTCGACACCCCGACCCAGGAGACATGAGGACGGGTCGGCAGAATAGGCCCGTGCTGCTTTCCGATCGCGACATCCGCAAGGAGATCGCCGCTGGGCGTCTCGGGCTCGACCCGTTCGACGACAAGCTGGTGCAGCCGTCGAGCATCGATGTGCGGCTGGACAGTTTGTTCCGGGTGTTCAACAACACCCGGTACACGCATATCGATCCCGCGCAGCGGCAGGACGAGCTGACCACGCTGGTGGAACCCACCGCGGGGGAGCCGTTCGTGCTGCATCCGGGTGAATTCGTGCTGGGCTCCACCCTCGAGGTGTGCAGCCTGCCCGACGATCTGGCCGGTCGGCTGGAGGGCAAGTCCAGTCTCGGGCGGCTCGGCCTGCTCACGCACTCGACCGCGGGGTTCATCGATCCCGGCTTCAGCGGGCACATCACGCTGGAACTGTCGAATGTGGCGAACCTGCCGATCACCCTGTGGCCGGGCATGAAGATCGGGCAGCTGTGCCTGTTCCGGCTCACCAGTCCGGCGGAGCACCCCTACGGCAGCGCCGCGGCCGGCTCGAAGTATCAGGGCCAGCGCGGGCCGACGCCTTCCCGCGCCTACCTCAACTTCCAGTCCCGGAACTGATTCAGCAGTCCTCGAAGACGGCCTTCAGATAACCGGCCGACTGGTAAACGTACTGGTAGGCCCAGCGGAGCGGGCTGATGCGCGGGTGCGCGTCCAGCATGAGAATGTCGCCCCGCCAGCACTTTCCGAGAATGTGGCGGGCGCGGGAGATATGCGGGGTGAAGGTGACGACCAGCACCCGCCGCCAGCCTTCCTCCCGGGCGCGTTCGGCCAGGTAGCGGCCTTCGCCGCGGGTGGTGCGCGGATTCGGGTCGAAACATTCCACCTGGAAGCTGTAGCCGCCGTGGCAGATTCGGTTCACGAGTTCGCTGTGGTCGTAGGGGTTCGAGATCAGTACCCGCGGTGCGTAGCCTTCGTGCGCCAGCCGCAGCCCGAGTTCCTCCCGCCCGTCGTGTGCGCCCCCGAGCACCAGGATGGCGTCGGCGTGTTCCGGCGTGTCGACGCGCGGGCGCACATAGACCGGCCACAGTGCCGCCACGAACACGGCAATGGCCACGAGAATGGCGGTCATCCAGGCGCGACGGTGTTTTCGCACCCCATCGATGCTATGTGAGCCGCGCCCGGCGGCAGCGGAGCCGGAAAATCGCCGCCGGTGCGGTGGGGGTTTCATAGCGAGGCCCCGGCAGTACCCGTATCGGATGCCGGCGCCGGGTGTACGGATGGCTCGCCACGTCGTAAGGTGGCGGCGACAGGTACAGTGACTCCACCCCCGAGTGTGCAGCTCGTCCTTTCTGCGCTTCGGGGAGTGTGGAAACGAGATGGGCAGCAGATGAGTTCGGTACTGGGAGTTTCGCTGGGGGCGGGCGCCGTGCGCGTCGCACGCCCGCAGACCGCGAATCCCGCCGATACCCCTGCCTTCGATTCCGGTGGCGCCCATGCGTTCTCCGGCGCCCCGAATTCGTTCGGCCCCGGAAATGATTCCGGGCGTGGCTCGCGGCCTTTCGCCGGTCCGGATGCCTTCGATATCCAGGCGGTGCCGACCGGTGATCGGCGGGTGGAGGAATTGGCGGCCGACGCCATCGGCGCCATCCTGGCCGCCGATCCGCGGATCGCCGCCACCGCCATCTCCTACCGGGACGAACAGCATGCCCGCGCGCTGCGCGCCGAGCTGGCGCGCCGGCAGGTCACCAATTACGAGCTCGTGCCGGATGTGATTGCGGCGCTGGAGTTTCTCGAATACTCCGGTGAACTCGCGCAGCACCTCCCGGGGTCCGGCTCCGGCACCGTCGCGCTCTACGATCTCGGCGCGTCCGGGCTATCGGTGACGGTGCTGGACACCGCCACCCGGCAGATCTGTTTCAGCGAGCGGACCAGCGATATCAGTGGTGATTACCTCGATGCGCTGATCCGGGAGCAGCAGATCGCATCCGGGCGAATCGCCCATCCGGAGGGGCATGACGGGCTGATCGAACTGGATGCCCTGTGCCGCACCGCGAAGGAACAGCTCTCCACCAGCAGCGCGGTCGCGCTGCCCTCGCCGGAGGGGCTGGTGCTGCTGTCGCAGGAGAACTTCGAGGCGCTGATCATGCTGGCCGTGGAGTCCTCCGCGCGCATGGCGCGCGATGTCATCCTGCGGTCCGAACAACCCGTCCAGGCCGTCGTGGTGATCGGCGGTTGCGCCCAGATTCCGCTGGTGGCAAGGGTTTTACGACGGTGGCTGGGCGTACCGGTGGTGGTGCCCGCCGCACCCGAGACGGTGGCCGCCCGCGGCGCCGCACTGCTGGCCCGGCCGGTGCAGCAGCGGCCCGCCGCCGCGCCCTTCCCGGCCGCGCCCGACGACCTTGCGCTACCGCCGGATCCGTCACCGTCCTGGCTGGCGGGACCGGGGGCGGTGGAGAAGTTCAGCCGCCGGCGCGAAGTCAGCATTGCCGGTGTGACGGTCGCCGCGCTGGTCGTGGTCGCGGCCATCGGTGTCACCCTCGGCTGGGGACCGCAAGTGCTGCAACATGATTCGCAGAGTTCGGATGCGGCGACCACCTCCCCGTCGGCCACCAGCACGCATCCGTCCGCCACCACCACGGCGGCTGCTTCCCCCACCACCGACGTCACCAATGAGTCGCTGGCCGCGCCGCCCCCGCGCTACGACCCGACCACCACGACGACGGCGCCACCCGCGCCCGGCCCCAATACGATCACCATCATCCCGGGCCTCCCGCCCGTCGTGGTGCCGACCTTGCCGCCGCTGTTCCCGCCCGCGGCCCCGCCGGGCAACTGACCTTGGCCTGTCGGCTCAACAGAATTCGCCCCCAACTCATTTGGGTTATTTGTCCGTTCACCCGCCGAGTCCGCCCCGTCGACTGCCAGAAAGGGGCGGACTCGGTGGGCCGGCGCGTGCCCCGCGCCGGTGTGCGAGGACCGGCTGCGTTCAGTCCTCGCTTCCGGTTCCCACCGCCAGAGCTGTCGTAATGATTGCCGACAGGGGTGGGAGCTTCGAATCCTTGGTGGGCGGTGTCACCCAATGACATCCTTCGCGGGTCCAGCGGCCGAGCCCCGTGGGGAGCATGACGGCGCTGCCGGCGGCGGGAATGCCGATATCCAGGCGGTTCAGTACCTCCATGATCTGTTCTCCGGGGCGGGAATCCGGCTCGGCGAGAAAACTCCAGCGAATCTGGCGGGCCAGCATCGGACCCGACCGCTGCTGGTTTTGCAGTGCGGCACGGACCTTTTCGGCCCGTCGCACCGGAAGGTGCACGACGCCGATGTGATTCGTGACCGGGAGCATGACGAAGCCGCCGCGCTCCACGACCGGGAGTCCGAATTCGTGCCGGTAGTACGCCACCCAATCCTCGACGGTTCTGAGCTTGTCCGCGTTCACAATCCCCGCCTCTCGGCCGCTGACTCCAGGGTCCCGCCGGTGGGCGCGATGTGAAAACGCCCCCACGCCCCCCTTACGCTGCCTTTCCGCTGTCTCTGCGAACGAAGCTGTGAAGAGCTCCATTACCGATCCGCATTAAGGCTGGTGACAGGTAGGTTTCGGTTGTGGCCGTGGCCACTTCCCGCTCGTACCCTGGACATCGGAGTTCGTTCGGAAGGGATGACGTCGTGGTCCGGCAGTGGTCAGGCAAAGAGGCCCGAGCCCTCCGCGATGCCAAGCGGATGAGTATCCGGGAGTTCGCGGCGCATCTCGGTGTGCACGAACGCCTGGTCTCGAAATGGGAGGCCGGGGGCGCCAGGGTGCACCCCCGGCCGATCAACCAGGCCGCATTGGACACATCCCTTGCCCGGTCCGACGATGTTGTGCGGGCACGGTTCGCGGCTTTGATCGAGCAGCCCTCGAGTGACCGCCCCACCGTACCCGGTCTCGATGTGCGCCAAGGCGTTTCCGATGCGCGGCACGGTGTGTCCGATGTGTCGTACGGCGCGGCGGCGCAGGCCAGTTATTCCAGCGACGCGGAACTGCTGGCACTCGTCGACACGGGTGCAATGAGGGGCGATGCGTTAGCGGCGATTTCGGAGAGGGATCTGATCATGGCGGCTGCCCATGAAGCGAGTGAGCATGCCGGCAGGGCCGAAAGCACCAATGTGGGTGCCACCACCTTGGAACAGCTCGACGCCGATGTCACACGCATTGCGAACGATTACGTGCACGTACCGCCGGTACCGATGATGGTGGAGATGCTGCGGGTGCGCCGCCGCGTCTACCGGCTGCTCGAGGGTCACCAGCGTCCGGTGGACACCTCACATCTATATCTATTGGCCGGCACGCTGTCCGGTCTGCTCGCCAACGCGTCCACCGACCTCGGCTATTTCGACGCCGCCGGTGAACAGGCCAGGGCCTCATGGGCTTACGCCGAACTGTGCGGGCACAACGGCCTGCGCGCCTGGACCCGTGGCATGCAGGCGCTCATCGAATACCGCGCCGATCGGCCGCGGCGCGGCGTCGTCCTGGCGCAGAACGGTCACCAGTACGCGGAATCCGCGACCTCCAAGGTGCGACTGCTCAATATCGAGGCCCGCATCTGGTCGCGCCTGGGCAGCACCAATGACACCGAACGCTGTATCCGCGCCGCACACGACGCCCGCGACGTCCAGACCAGCGACTCGCTACACGACGAGGTCGGGGGCGTATTCGGATTCAACGAACCCAAGAGTCACTACTACGCCGGCGCCACCTACATCCATCTCGGCGAGGCCGAGCAGGCGCTGGAGGCGACGCGGCGGGCGATCGAGCTGTATACGAGTGGCCCCACCGAGAAGCGGTCCTACGGCGCCGAGGCGCTCGCGCGCATCGACAATGCGGCCGCGCACCTGATCAGGGGCAGTCTCGACGGAGCCACCGAGGCACTGGAACCGGTGCTGGAGTTGGACGAGGACAAGCGCATCGCCCAACTCGAGGAACGGCTCACCGCCCTACGGCAACGCCTAGCGAGCCCCGAGTTCCGCAACACACCGGAAGCCCGGGAACTGGACGAACGCATCGAGGAGTTCTGCGGATCCACCGCCGTCAAAGGGGTGCTGCCGCCCGATACATCGCGCTGAAAAATTCGGATTGCGGGCGAATGGCACCATTGGACAAGTGAGCGCCTCGAGTCACCCCCCGCACAGGTCCCCGCGTGTCCTGGAGCAGTCCACCAAGCTGCAGAACGTTCTCTACGAGATCCGGGGCCCGGTACACGCGCATGCGGCACGGCTGGAATCCGAGGGACATCGGATTCTGAAGCTGAACATCGGCAATCCCGCGCCGTTCGGGTTCGAGGCGCCGAGCGTCATCATGCGCGACATGATCGCGGCGCTGCCGTACGCGCAGGGGTACTCGGAGTCGAAGGGCATCCTGCCGGCGCGGCGGGCCATCGTCACCCGGTACGAGCTGGTCCCCGGCTTCCCGGAGTTCGATGTCGACGACGTCTACCTGGGTAACGGCGTCTCCGAGCTGATCACCATCGTCATGCAGGCGCTGCTCGACAATGGCGACGAGGTGCTCATCCCGGCGCCCGACTATCCGCTGTGGACGGCCATGACCTCGCTCGCGGGCGGCACGCCGGTGCACTATCTGTCGGACGAGTCGAACGGCTGGCAGCCGGATATCGCCGATATGGAATCCAAGATCACCGACAAGACCAAGGCCATCGTCGTGATCAACCCGAATAATCCGACCGGCGCGGTGTACTCGGCCGAGGTGCTGCAGCAGGTGGTGGACCTGGCGCGCAAGCACAATCTGCTGCTGCTGGCCGACGAGATCTACGACAAGATCCTCTACGACGACGCCAAGCACGTCTCGCTGGCGACGCTCGCCCCGGATCTGCTGTGCCTCACCTTCAACGGGCTCTCCAAGGCGTACCGGGTGGCCGGATACCGGTCCGGCTGGCTGGTCATCACCGGCCCGAAGGAGCACGCCGAAGGCTTCCTGGAGGGTATCGACCTGCTCGCCTCCACCCGCTTGTGCCCGAATGTGCCTGCGCAGCATGCGATTCAGGTGGCGCTGGGTGGGCATCAGAGCATCGACGATCTGGTGCTGCCCGGCGGCCGGCTGCTGGAGCAGCGGGATGTGGCCTGGGAGAAGCTGAATACGATTCCGGGCGTGTCCTGTGTGAAGCCGCGCGGTGCGCTGTACGCGTTCCCGCGGCTGGATCCGGAAGTGCATGCGATCCACGATGATTCGAAGCTGGTGCTGGATCTGCTGTTGCAGGAGAAGATCCTGATGGTGCAGGGCACCGGGTTCAACTGGCCGCACCATGATCACCTGCGGATCGTGACGCTGCCGTGGGCGCGGGATCTGTCGGTCGCGATCGAGCGGTTCGGCAATTTCCTGGCCTCGTACCGGCAGTAATGTCCCGTCCACGCCAGGCGGAGTTTTCCTCCTGGCGCGTGTGTGACCTCGACCAAAACAGACCGTGAGTACGAAAAAGGTCGGTTTTTAGAGACTTAGCTAGCGCAAAGAACCGTCTTTTGTGTACAGTGGTCCTCGGCACCCAGAGTGCCCAGGCCGGACCAACTACCCCCCCTGGTTCGTCCGGCCCTGTGTCAGCCGCCTACCCCCCCTGGGCCGCTGGCACCCGGGCGGCGGAGACATCCCCCTGCTCTCCGCCGCCCCCTCCCACTTTTCTCGCACTTTCGGCTATTCGCCCTCTCCGTTTCCGGACATTCGATGCGATTACCCCGAGCCGAAATGGTTGCCAAGAACCTCTCAGCATGTCAGAAACGGTTTTCCTTTAGGCTCGCCCAGTGAGCGATCACCACCACCATCACCACCACGACCATTCCGGACCCATCGCGATCGGCGCCAACGCAAAACGCGTGGTCATCGGGCTGCTCGCGGTCATCGCCGTGGTGGTGCTCGGGGGACTGATCTGGTTGTGGCCCAGCCATCAGCACATCGACATCCCGCTGCCCATGCAGAACCAGGGCGGCGGCGCCGTGCAGACCGAAGCCGGCACCGTCGTGAAACAGGACATCGGCGCGTGCGGAAGTCCTTCGCAGGGCAAGACATTCACCGATCAACCGCTGCTGCCGCGCGCCAATGGATACAACTGCCAGCGCAGCATCGTCAGCATCGAATCCGGGCCCGCGAAGGGCAGTTTCACCCTGCTCGAAATCGCGCCCGGCCCAGGACAACCCGAGCTGTCCGCCGGGGATCACATCCGGCTGGTCCGGCAGAACGATCCCAGCGGCGCACCCCTCTACTCCTTCGACGACTACTCGCGCGGCATGCCGCTGAGCATCATCGTCGGCGTCTTCGCGGTGGTGGTGATCGTGGTGGCGCGCTGGCGCGGCCTGCGCGCACTACTCGGCCTGGTCGTCGCCTTCGGTGTGCTGGTCGGATTCCTGCTGCCCGCCATGCTGGACGGGAAACCCGCCATACCGGTGGCACTGGTGGCGGGAGCGATCATTCTCTACGCGGTGCTGTACCTCGCGCACGGCGTCAATCTGCGCACCAGTTCCGCACTCCTGGGGACGCTCACCTCGATGATCGTGGGCGCGGTGCTGTCCTGGGTGGCCTTGAAGATGACCCATCTGACCGGGTTGTCCGAGGAACAGAACACCAATGTCGCCACCTACCTGCAGCATGTGAGCATTACCGGACTGCTGCTGGCGGGCTTCATCATCGGCTCGCTCGGTGTGCTCAACGATGTCACCATCACCCAGGCCTCCGCGGCCTTCGAGCTGGCCGAACTGGACCGGCATGCCTCGCGCCGCAGCATCTTCGCCGCGGCCATGCGCGTCGGGCGCGACCACATCGCCAGTACCGTCTACACCCTCGTGCTCGCCTACGCCGGTGGCGCACTGCCCTTGCTGCTGCTGTTCAGCGTGGCGGGACGGTCGATTCGCGATGTGCTGACCGGGGACGCGGTCGGTATCGAGATCGCGCGATCCGCGGTCGGCGGCATCGCTCTCGCGCTGTCCGTCCCGCTCACCACGGTGATCGCCGTCCTGCTCGCCCGGCCCTTCGGCTCCGGCGGCCACGACGATCACGACCATGACGACGAATACGACGACGAAGACGAATACGAAGAGGAACTCGCCCTCGCCGGCGGTCCGCGCGGCGGTGCGGCACGCGGTCGCGGCGGTGCGGAATACCCGCGGACCGGTGAGGCGCAACAGAATCCGGGTCGCGCGGGCGCGCGCCGCACCGGCCCCCGCACCGGCGCGCAACCCGCGGTCCGCGGTGGCGCGCAGTCCGGCGGACTGCGTGGCGACGACCGCGCCGGCGGGCCACGGGACCCGCAAACCGGTGGGGCGCGGCGAGATTCGCAAACCGGGCGCAGCGGCGAACAACCGGCCGTGCCGGGCACCGGAGCCCAGCCGCGGTCGCAACGACGGGACACCGGGCCGGACAGCGGCGAACAGCTGTCCGCGCCGTGGACCGGAGCATCCGTGGTGTTGTCGCACACCGGAGAACACCCGGCGGTGCCGAATACCGGCTCGCAACCTCGAGTACCGCAGCAGCCGGGGCCCTATGAGCCCGGCAGCGGCGAGTATCCGCCCGCCTGGACCGGCTCCCAACCGGTCGCGCCGCACAGCGGCCCGAACCCCACCGTCTCCGGATCGGGTGAACCGCCGACCGTGCCGAGAACCAGTGTGGTGCAGCCGAACCCGCAGCGGAACGAACCGAACAGCGCCCGCGGGTCCTGGTTCCAGGGCGATCCCTTCCCCGAACAGCACGGCACCGGCTCGTGGGCGCAGGACGATCAATCCTGGGCCGAGGACGACCGCGCCTGGACCGATGACGACGACTCCTGGTCCGGCCAGGATCCATCCTGGCCGGGCAACGACCCGTCCTGGCCGGAGGCCACCGGGCGGCAGGATCCGCCCTGGCCGCCCGAGCCGCCGCGCGGCGGACGGCATTCGCGACCCGAATGACCCCGCACGCCGGATGATCCCGCACGCCCGAATGACCCCGCACGCCGGATGACCCGGCACGCCGGATGACCCGGCACGCTCGACGAGCCTGTACGTCGGATGATCCTCGACGCCCGATGAGCCTGTACGCCGGATGAGCCTGCCTGGCGGATAAGTCGCCACGCCGGATGAGTCTGCCTGGCAGGCGGATTCATCCGGTGGCCGGTCTCACGCGCTGAAGTGGGCCGCCTCGCAGAGGGCGGCCACACCCGCGGCGTCGGTCTGGAAATGATCGAAGCCGCCGGGGACGCCGAATTCGGCGAAGGACACCTCGCTGTCGTTCTGGGTCATGCCGGGCACCGGAATGCGCACGGCGGCATGGAGATCACGCACGCCGGTCAGTTCGATCACCCGGCGCGCATTGTCGGCGCGCAGACCGCCGCAGGCCATCACATCGATGCGCCCGTCCGCGAGCGACACCAGCCGCCCGATCAGTGCGGCGCCGTCCAGGACCGAAACCTGGCGGCCCGACGTGAGCAGCCGGGTGAAACCCAGCTCCAGCAAGCGATCGAAGCCCGCGTACGGGTCGGTGCACACATCGAACGCGCGGTGAAAGGTGACTTCCATACCCTCGGCCGCGCCGAGCAGTTCCGAGTTCGCCGCCGCGTCCACATTCCCGCCCTCGTCCAGCACGCCGATCACCACCCCGTCGGCCCCCAGCTCCCGCGCCCGCACGATATCGGTCTTCATCAGCTCGACCTCCTCGGCCGAATACCGGAAATCCCCCGGCCGCGGCCGAATCAGCACATGCACCTCGGTATGCCCCGCCGCCCGCACCGCCGCATCCACCAACCCCGCCCCCGGCGTCAGCCCCCCGACCGACAATCCAGTACACAACTCCACCCGCGTGGCCCCCGCCGCATCCGCGATCCGCACCCCGCCCAGCGACTCCACCCCGATCTCCACCCGCACCGCCCGCGCATCCGTCATACCTTGCAGTATGGGCGAAACCGCTCGAGAATGTTGCCCGGCGTTAGCCTGTTCGGCCCTCATGCCCCGAAATCGGTCCCTCGACCGGCGCGCAGGCAAACAGCCATCGACAGCAGCCGACGGCACGAAGCGCCTCGTTGAACGAGGAAGGGCGCGCCTACCGGTGGTAGGCGCGCCCTTCAGCTATTGCTTTCGGCCGTCAGTTCTTTCGGCCCGGGGCCTTCATACCCGACTTGAAACCGAGACCGCCCGGCTTGGCGGCCGGCGGGTTCGCGGCAGTGCCGTTACCGCCGTTGCTTTCGGCGGTGGGCTCGGCCGGGGCCGATTCCGGAGCCGGATCGGTCGCAGTGGCCGTCGCCGGAGCGGCAGCTTCCGCGGGAGCGGATGCGGCCGGGGCCACGGGGGCCTCGGTCTCAGGAGCCGGAGCCGGGGCCGTTGCGCCGGGGGCCTTGGGGCCGGGGCGCTTCAGACCCGACTTCATGGCCAGGCCCTTGGGGGCGATGGACGGCTTTGCCTCGGTGGCGGCGGCCGGGGTGGCCGCTGCCGCAGTGGATTCCGTGGCCGCGGATTCCGCCGGAGCGGGAGCCGACTCGGCCGAGGCCGAATCCGCCGGAGCCGCAGTCGAATCGGCCGATGCGGCGGGCTTGGCGCCCGGCGCCTTGGCTGCGCCCTTCATCTGGAGGCCCTTGCCGCCCGGCGCCTTGAGCCCGCCCTTCATGGCCAGGCCGCCCGCCTTGGCGGTCGGGGCCGCGGGAGCGCTGGTCTCCGCAGCCGCGGATTCGGCCGGGGCCGAAGCGGATTCGGCTGCTGCCGCGTCGGCGGCCGGTGCCGTGGTGTCGGCGGCTGCCTTCGCGCCGGGGGCCTCGAGGCCGCCCTTCATCTGCAGGCCCTTGCCCGGAGCCTTCGCGGGGCCCTTCATGGCGAGACCCTTGGCCGGAGCCGGTGCCGCGGTCGCCTCGGAGGCTGCCTCGGCGGCCGGGGCCGCTTCGGCGGGGGCCGCGGCCTTTGCGCCCGGTGCCTTCAGGCCGCCCTTCATGGCCAGGCCCTTGCCACCGGGGGCCTTCGCGCCGCCCTTCATACCCAGGCCACCACCGGCCGGAGCCTTCGTGGCCGACTCGGCCGGCGCCTCGGCGACCGCGGCCTCGGCCTTGACCGGTTCGGGTTCCGAGACCGGTTCGGGCTCTTCGACCTTCGGGGTCTGGATGACCTTCAGGTTCTGCGTCAGCACCGCGGAATCGACGCGGTCGATGGACTGCAACATGAGCTGGGCGACATCGACGACCTCGACACCCTGACCGACCTCGCCGCCATCCTTACGAGCGGTGACACCATCGGTGAGCATCACCCGGCAGAACGGGCAGCCGGTCGCGATCATCGACGGCTCGTTACCGCCCTTCAACGTATCGAGGGCCTCATCCACGCGGTCGATGTTGATGCGCTTGCCGAGCTGTTCTTCCATCCACATGCGTGCGCCACCGGCGCCACAGCACATGGAACGCTCACCGTGGCGCGGCATTTCGACCAAAGTCGAGCCCGAGGCTTCCATCAGCTCACGCGGCGCGTTGTAGATCTTGTTGTGCCGGCCCAGATAGCACGGGTCGTGATAGGTGACGTTCTGCGCGACCGGCGACACCGGGATCAGCGCCTTGGCCCGCACCAGCCGGTTCAGCAACTGGGTGTGGTGCACCACCTCGTAATTGCCGCCCACCTGCGGATACTCGTTATTGAGTGCGTTGAAGCAGTGCGCACAGGTGACCACGATCTTCTTCTTGGCCTGCTCGACACCGTCGAACACCGAGTTCAGCAGTTCGATGTTCTGCATCGCCAACTGCTGGAACAAGAACTCGTTACCCGCGCGGCGTGCCGAGTCACCGGTGCAGGTCTCCTCCTGACCCAGCACCATGAACTTCACCCCCGCCGTCGCCAAGAGCTCGGCCACGGCCTTGGTGGTCTTCTTCGCCCGATCCTCATAGGCACCCGCACAGCCCACCCAGAACAGGTATTCGTAACCGTCGAAGCTGTCGGCGTCCTTACCGAACACCGGAATCTCGAAGTCCACCTCCGAGATCCAATTCAAGCGGTCCTTGGCGTTCTGACCCCACGGGTTGCCCTTGTTCTCCAGGTTCTTGAACAACCCCGCCAGCTCGGAGGGGAACTCCGACTCGATCAACACCTGATAGCGGCGCATATCGATGATGTGATCGACATGCTCGATATCCACCGGGCACTGCTCCACACACGCACCACACGTGGTGCACGACCACAACACCTCCGGATCGATGACCCCGTGCACATCCTCACCACCGACCAGCGGCCGCTCGGCCTCGGCACGCGCGGCCTCCGAAACCTGCGCCAGCGCACGCTCGTTGGGCTTGCCGTCCTTGTCGACGAGACCGATCTCGTCGCCGCCCATATCCTTGCGGCCGCCGGCCAGCAGGTAGGGGGCCTTGGCGTAACCGTGATCGCGCAGCGACATGATCAACAGCTTGGGCGAGAGCGGCTTACCGGTGTTCCATGCCGGGCACTGTGACTGGCAGCGACCACACTCGGTGCAGGTGGTGACGTCGAGAATGCCCTTCCAGGAGAAGTCCTCGAACTTGCCGACACCGAACGTGTCGTTGTCCGGGTCGGCGGTCTCCATCTCGATCGGCTTGCCGTTGGACATCATCGGCTTCGCGGCGCCCAGGGCGACGCTGCCGTCGTCCTCACGCTTGAAGTAGATGTTCGGGAAGGCCGCGAAACGGTGCCAGGCCACGCCCCAGGTGATGTTGCGGCCGACCAGCAGCAGGAAGGTGGCGCCGGAGATCAGCTTGATGAACGCGAAGATCGACACCATGACGACCGACTCGGGCAGCAGCTTGGCCACCTGCTCGGTGAAGAAGTCGCTCCAGGTGCTGGATTCGTGATAGGTGGCGATCTTGCCGGCCTTCACGAAGGTCATGCCCAGGCCCTCGACGAGGACGATCGTTTCGATCACGTAGGCGGGCGCGAATTTGGAACCGCTGAACCGGGAAAGGCGGTCGGGCACGCGCGGGTGATTCAGCTGGCGGATGGCGATCAGCACCAGAATGCCGACTACCGTTCCGATGCCGAGGATTTCGTCCACCAGGTGGTAGATGCCCCATGATCCGATGATCGGCCAATGGAATTCGGGGTTGAAGATCTGCCCGTATGCCTCGAACCACAGGATGAAACCGAGCAGGAATCCGACCATGACGAGCCAGTGGGCCCAGCCGACCGTGCGGAACTTGTTCATGCGCGTGTGCGCGATGAATTCCACGAGCATGGTCTTGATGCGAGGGAGGAACGGCCGCCACCGATCGGGTGCGGACTGGCCGACCATGACGGTGCGCGCGATGTTCCGTACGCCTCCGATGAACGATGCCCAACAGAAAACTGTGAACACCGCCCCAATCGTGCCCAGCGTCACTGTCAGGGCATTCATGTCGCGACCTCTCTTACGGTTCTACGAGCTCCGGTGCGGGCAGCCTGGTTCTGCCCGGGTTGGCTCGTATCCTAATGGACAGTAAGTTACCCGCCGGTAACTTAGCTGTCCAGGGTGTTCCCACACCGTAAATCCCGGCAAATCACGCCCATAACAAAGGGCAGGCTTACTTCGAAAGCCGTTGTCCTGCGGAAAGAAAGGAATCTCGCAAATCGTAATGTGATCGACTAGGCTCACGCTGTCCGACAGCTGTGCGCGTCTTCACATGCTCGGGGAGGACTCGTCCTAGCGCGTGGGCTGGCCCGAGGGAAGCCGGGCCTCGCGTGGCGGAGACGCACACAGCGGATTACCTGATGACGGATTGGAAAACAACCGAATGAAGCTTCGCAGCACCACTGCGGCGGCTGCCCTGGTCATAGGCGCAATGACCGTTGGGATGTCTACTGCCCACGCCGATGATCCCGCCAAGCCTGCGGACATCGCTTACTCGACCAAGATGGTCGACACCAAGGACGCGAACGGACAGGACACCAAGACTGTCGTGTCCGCCCTGAAGAACGGCACGTTCGAACTCGCGCAGCAGGATGGCGCAACGCCCGACGACCCCAAGCAGACGGTGGTCAACGTCAAGGACACCTCGGGCGCGACGGTCATGTCCTTCCCCCTGGACTTCAAGATCGCGGGCACGAACATTCCGGTGAAGTCGGATCTCAAGAACGACAACACCGTTCTCGAAGTGACTCCGGACAAGCCCGCCGCGGCGGCCCCCGTTGCCCAGCCCATGCAGGTGCAGCCGGTCCCCGTGCTGAAGGACATCGCATCCCCGCTCGAGAACCAGCGGGCGATGAACGATTTCTCCACCAAGTTCGGCCTCGCGGTCGGCATCGGTAGCTTCGTCGGCACCGCCGTCGGCGCTGTCATCGGCTGCGTGGTGACCTTCGTGGCCGGCTGCATCCCCGGCCTGGTCGCCGGCGCCGGTATCGGCGGCATCCTCGGCACCATCGGCGCGGGTGGCCCGACCCTGATCGCGGCGGGCATCGACCTGCTGCAGACCATGCAGGCGCCCGACGGCACCACCAAGTGGGCCGACGCCAACATGAACTGATCTCCTTCCGATCGGTCGGCGTCGCCCGGCCGGGCGGACCACGGAGTCAATAACGACTAGTCAAATTCTGGAGATCTCATGACCGGCATTCAGTCGATGCTCTTCACGCTGTTGCGGACCCTGTGCACCCTCTCGAGCGGTGGCGCAAGCTGTTCCAGCTGGGGCGCGTAACACCTTGGATCCGCGATGGCCCGCTCTCCCTTCGGGGCGGGCGGGCCATCGCTGTTCTCTGAACCACCGCTGTTCTCTAGGCCGGAATTTCGATGCGGCCGTTATAGGACACGGTGCCGAGCCGCCGCCCGAAGCGGGCGAACGTGCGCTCGGTCATCTCGAACGTGCCGTCCTCGCGCACGAGTAGCACGGTGCTGCACCGTGTTCCGTGCAGCGGGTGGGTGACGAAGCGGGACGAGGCCGCGCGCTCGACCATGCGGCTCATCCCGGTGTCGGGTAGTTCCGCGTCGGTGGCGCGCACCCGATTCGCCAGTACGGCGAGATAGCCGTCGGTATCCGCGGGATCGGATGCGACGACCGCGTGCAGCGCCCGGACCCCCTCGCGGACCTTCGGCCAGGCCGGGTCCGCGGTGCCGGTGGTGACCGCACCGTCGGGTTGCAGGGTGCCGGCGACGGCGCTGTTGGACAGTCCGTGGAAGCCCGGCGGGAGTTCACGGGGTGTCCGCTCGCTCTGATTGCTGTGCCACCACAGCGTTTCCAGATCCGAGATCACCAGGTTGTACCCGTTGTAATCGTCGGGCGCGGCGGCGACTCCGCGCGCGAACTTCTCCGGGCCGCTGTCGCCGCGCAGGAAATCCATGAGCAGCGCCCCGCGCGACCGCGCGTCGGCGCGCACGGCCTCTTGCCCGCGCACATTGGTGACGGTGGCGAACCGGTGCGAATTCTGGGCGACACCCAGCCAGGTGCCCGGAACCGGCCCCGCCGCGCCCCGATCCCGCCCGGCCAGCAGTCCCGGTACCTCATCCCACCAGCGCAGCGATTCCGTTGGGCGGGTGAAGAACTCATCCCGGTTGGCGGCGACGATCAACCGATACTCCGGATGCGCCCGCCACCCGAGCAGCACCAAACACATACCTACAGCATGCCGCACCCGGCCCGGCGCGACCCATGCCCGACAGGCGGCTCTACACCGCCCGAATACTGCCAGCGAACACCGAACCCCGCCCGCAAACGAAAAGGCCGGTAGCGCAATGGCTACCGGCCTTTACCGTGATTCGGGAATTACGCGCCGTTGACGCGGAGGCCCGGGTTGTCGGAGAGCACCGTGGTCACCGGCTGGGCGAAGAGCTGCGGCGGGTTGCCGGTCAGCAGGCCGAGGATGTTGGGGATCTCGCAGATCGGGTAGTCGGCGACCGTGGAGGCGCTGGAGATGCCCAGGGCCTGGGTGCCGGTCACGATCGGGCCGCCCGAGTCGCCGGGCAGGGCGCAGATGTTCATGGAGAAGGACTGCGCGAGCAGCCGGTCACCGACCTGGACGGTCTGGTCGGTGGCGTTCACCACGCCACAGCTGAATCCGGTGCGCCAGCCCGACTTGCAGACCGGGGCGCCGACCACGGGGACGGCCACGCCGGTGATGGCGACCGGCGCCGCGCCCGGCACGCGCACCAGGTTGTTGTTGAAGGCGCCCTGCGCGGAGTCGTTGATCGAGACGATCGAGTAGTCCTCGTTGCCGAGCACCGACTTCTGGAAGGTGCCGACCTGGGCGCCCAGGGTGTCCTGGTTGACCATGGTGAACACGCCCGGCGAGTTGGCGCCCGGAGTGGCGGCGATATTCGGGTTGCAGTGTCCCGCAGTGATGTTCACCGTGGCGCCGGACGCATCGGTGCCGTTGAAGCCGAGCGAGCAGCGCAGCTGCATGCGGCCGGCCACCGAGGCGTAGGCGTCACCGGCGGCCAGCGGGCCGGGGCCCTGCTGCGCGATCGGGGTGGCCTGCTTGATGTCGGAGTCGTCGCCGGCGGCGGGCACCGACATGGTGACCACGTGCGCGGGGTCGATGAAGCCGGGCAGCTGGATGCCGGTGTGGTCCACGCGCACCGCGACGCTGTTGTTGACGGTGTCGATGGCCACGCCCCGGACCGCCTGCGCCACATCGGACGGCTGGCCCTGCAGCCAGGTCTGGAAGGCGTTCTTCTCACTGCGCAGGGTGGTTTCGCTCTTGGCGACGTCCTTCACGGTGAAGCCGGCGTCCTGCACGGCCTTGCGGGCCGCGTCGGCGTCCTGTCCGCCCGCGACGGCGACGATGGCCTTACCGGCCTCGTCGAGCCAGGCGCCGCCGAAGGCGTCCGGGAACTGGCGCTGTGCGGTGGTGGCGAAGGCCGCGACCTGCTGGGCGCGGTTCGCGCGCGCGAGGTAGTCGTCGGGGGAGATCTTGAGATCGCGCTGAATGGCCTGGATGAGTTCGGCCGGCAGATTGGGGGCGGCCGGGGCCGCGGGCTCCGCGTGCGCACTCGCCGCCAGGGGTCCGGTCACGAGCAGCGCGGTGGCTGCGATCGCGGCTGTTCGGACTAGGGACCGTGAGGGACGGCTCACGGCAGGCGAGTATTTGCGCATACGTGGCAGGAGCATGAGGCGACTATATGGTGTCGGGCCCGTTATGCCTACTTATTGTGAGGTGACTTTTCGGTATTCACCGGGCAAACAGCCAGGATGTCCGAAACCGGCTCGAAGTCCGTGTCGTCCGGTTGGCCTGATCAGGCGTCGCGGGATTCCGCAACCGCGACGCCTGAACAGGGAAATCAGGCGTTCGCGCGGGTCCGGACCTGAATTCCACTGCCGAGTCCGCCACCGGAATTGGCGTCGATATCGGAGAGGATGTCGCGGATCGGAATACCCAGCGAAGCGGTACCACCGTACTGCGCCAGCGCGGTATTGGCTTCGTTGCAGTTCGGCGCGTCGGCCGCATTCGAACCACTGGTGATGCCGAGCGCCAGCGTGCCCGACACGATCGCGCCACCGCTGTCACCGCCCAGGGTGCAGGCGCTGGACGCGAAACCACGGACCGTCTTCGACTGGCCCTCGGCCGTGTACAGCTGCGTCTCCACCCGGTCCGCCACCACGAAACCGCAAGTGAACGTGGAGGACTGGCCCGACTTGCAGATCGGCGCACCCGTGATCGGATCGGCCACACCGGTAACAGTGAGCGTGGTGCCATTGGCGCCGCGCACCGACGGCTGATCCATGCCGGCCTTCACCGCGTCGTCGTTCAGCTTGATGACCGAGTAATCCAGGGCGCTGCGGCCGCCGAGCGTGGAACTGACGAAGGTGCCCAGCTGCGGGCTCGACATCAGGTTGCGCACATTCGGCAGATAGACGTTGGCGCTGTCGTCGTTCTTGCCGATATTCGGATTGCAGTGGCCGGCACTGATGTTCAGCGCATTACCGGCCGAGTCGACACTGTTGAATCCGAACGAGCACACATCCACGCTCTGCAACTGATCGTTGAGCGGGGTCGGCGCGCTGATGTAGGTGTCACCGCCCATGGGGCGATGTTCGACCGGGCCGCCGGCGTCCGGGGACAGCACCACCTTGATGTTCGCGATCAGCGTGGGCAGGTTCAGCAGATGCCCGGCCGGAGTATTGGCGACGCTGAGCACCAGCTGGCTGTTGAGGAAATCGATGGCGACATTGTTGACGGCGCCGGAGATCTCCCGCGGCAGGCCGGCGATCCAGCTGTTCAGCTGATCCATCGAGCCTTCGAGATTGTTGGCGCTGATGGGTGCGAGCCGGGTCTGGTAGCCGTCCGCGGCGACGATCTTCGCGGCATCCACCGAGGTGACCGCCATGACGGGTTTGCCGTCCTGGCCGAGCCAGGCGCCGGCGAACTCGTCGGGCCGCTGGGAGCGGAATTCCGTTGCGTAGCCGCGCAATTGCTGGGCTCGTGCGGCGCGGTCCAGGTATTCGGCCGGGGACATCTTCAGATCGCGCTGGATGGCGGTCACGAGTTCGGGCGGAAGATTTTCCGCGGCAAGCTGATCGGGGGTCGCCGGTTCCGCCATGGCGGGCGCAGCTAGCAGGGGGCCGGCGAGAACGGTCGAAGCGAAAGCGACGGTGGCTGCCCGGACCGCGGCACGCTGCGATTTTCGAGTCGCGCCGCCCTGTGCTTTTCGAGTCGCGCCGCGCCGTGCCATGAACTTGCGCATGGAGTCCCTTCGTAGTGCGCCCAGCAGACCGACGAGCCGGTTACTTTGCGGAACACCGGTCAGCGCATCACTTTAGGGCACAAACCTCCGAAGGTCCCTACTAAATCACTGAGGAGTCATTCCCCACGGGTCTTGCAGCACGGGTGGCACGGGGTAATCGAAGTTGGGCACCGGCGGATACCGGTAGATCGGCGGCAGCGGGACCGTGGTCGTGGGCGGTGTGGTGCGCGTCGACGGCGGAGTGGTCGCCGGCGGGGGCGTGATCGTGGTCGGCGGAGGCGGCGGCGTGGTGGTGACCGGAGGCGGATCGCTGCTCGTCTCCGGAGCGGGCGACTCGGCGACGGGCGCGGGCGGCGTCGTCGAATCCGAGCCCGAACCCTGCGGCTGCAGCGGCGGCAGCACCCCGGCCGTCGCATCCGGTTCGGAGCGGACCTCACCGCGCGGCGGGCCCGGAGTGTCCTCGTGCTGGCGCAACACGGCGGCCACCCCCAAGCCACCCAGCAGCAACCCGAGCACGGCGGCGGTGGCGGCGATCAGGTACGCGCCGCGCATGGACTTGGCCGGGGCCGTCGATGCGGTGGGATCGGCCGGGTCGCCGTCCGATACCTCCGGTTCGGCGGTGGTGACCGCCGGGACCGCGGCCGAATACGCCTGCGCGGCCAGCACCGCCGCCGGCAACGCCGGTAGGACATCGGTGACATCGGCGGCGTTCGCGGTGGAGGCCGTCGCATCGGGCGGGGTCAGGCCGGCCGGCGTGGACAGCACCGCCGCCAGGGCCGCGCGGGCGGCGTTGTAGGCGAGCGACTTGCCCGCCTCCGCGTCCGGCGGGGGTAGGTCCCGTTCGCTGACCAGGACCAGGGACTTGAGACCCAGGTAGTCCAGGGCCTCGCGCAGGGAACGGACCTGGGCCTCGGTCCAGCCGGTCGGATGGGTGGCGTAGAACTCGGCCGGGCCGTTCAGATGGTCGGCCGCCAGGTTGATCAGGCAGAAGGCGGCCGTCGCCATCAGATCCTCGGCCCGGTAGGCCTCGCCGTCGTCCACCGGGAGGCCCGCCGGGTCGCCGACCGCGCCGACGAAACCGCTGATGGAATGCGTGTATCCATCCGGCTGCGGACCGCCGAGCACGGCGTCCCCGTCGTCGGACATGTGCAGGACCGACTCGCGCACGATGTAGTGCACCGGGAGTGTGGCGTCGTCGCCGGTGACCACAGCGACGACGGATTCGTCGTCTGCGATCCGCAGGCCCACCCCAGTGGCCATCCTGGTTACCTCACTCGGTGCGTCCGGGTTCTCACCGCGCGGTCACACGAGCAGTGAACCGTGTCCCATGGCGCGGAGCATTGACAATAACTCCGAACGCGAGCCGGCACCGATCCGACGTCTTATCCGCGCCACGTGGTGCTCCACGGTCTTGGCAGATATATACAGTCGCGCGCCGATCTCACGGTACGTCAAACCCAGCAGGACCAGCTCCGCGACCTCGCGTTCCCGCTCGCTCAGCACCGTGTCCGGGAGCGGCTCCGGGCGGGGCTGCTGCGCGGGCGCCGGTGCAGGCGGGCGGATGGGCGGTTCGGGTGGACGGGATTGCGCGCGGACTGTGCGGGCCAGTTTGAGCAGTGCGGTCGCGGTCGCCGAATCACCGGCGGCCAGGGCCGCCTCGCTGGCGAGCCGGGCCGCATCCCAGCTGAGGCCGAGCCCGGCCAGTCGTGCGACGGCCGCCTCCACCTGCTCGCGGTCGACTTGCCCGCGCAGCACCAGCACCCAGGTGCGGCCGGCATCGGCCAGCGCGGCCGCCTGCGGGTCACCCGCCGCGGCGGCGGCCTTCAGCCGATGTGCGTGCGGCAGTAGCTCGTTCGGGCTCTCGTGCGCGATGGCGGCCTGAATCGCGTACCAGTGGAACGCATTCGACCAGGCGGGCGGATCGCCGAGCCGCCGCAGCAGGTCCCCGGCCGCGTCGACCAGCGCCGTCACCCGGCCCTCGTCACGTAGCCGGATACCCGCCAGCCAGAGTTCACCGATGGGCAGCAGCGCGAGCAGATCCGCGCCCACCTCATCGAACAGTGGATAGGCGGCCTGCCAGGCCAGCGTCAGCGCCGTGTGATCGCCGCCGCGCCGCGCCAACCCCACGATCACACCGTGCGCGAGCAGCCGATCCCGCGGATCCAGCACGCCCACATCCAGTTTCGACATGATCGCCTGCGCCGACTGCTCATCCCCGCCCAGCATCGCGACCCACGCGGTCAGCACCGCCGACTGCGGATCCGCCGCCACATTCCGCAGCGCATCCGCCGCCCGCCGCGGTTCCCCCATACTCAGGCACAACAGCACGGCCATCGACACCGCCGAACACGGCAGCACCCGATCCCCGCCGTCCTCCCCGGGCGCCACGCCGGCATGCGCCGCATGAATCAGATGCGAGGCCGCCGCCAGCGCCGCACTCCGCCGCGCATCCGTCCCCCACACCGAAACCATCCGCTGCGCCGATGCCGACCGCGCTGCCGCCGCGAAAGCCCCGGTAGCCGTCTCGCTTCGGTCGCTCGTGACGGCGGATCTGCCGGCAGCCGGGCCGACTGCGTCCGCCAGGGGCGAAGCCGCCGGCATTGCGCCGACAGCCGCCCGTTGCGCCGATGGACCGGACGAATTGCTCGGGGGTCGGGTCGCCGGGCTCGGAACTCCCTGCACAGCAGACAGGTTCGCCGCAGCAATGGGAGCAGCCGAACCACCAGGCGCGATCAGGCCGCCGGAACCGATGGGTTCAGCGGGGTCGATCGTACCGCCGTGGGTGCCCGGGGTGCGGGGAGCCGTCGAGCAGGAACCGGCGGCGCGAATCGAGTCGGCGAGAGCGTGGGCGATTTGGCCGGCGCGGGCCGTGGCTTCCGTTGTGGGCCATTGGGTTGCGCCGGCGGAGAAGGCGGTGGCGGGGTCGGCGTCGCCCGCGAGGTAGAGGGCGGTGGTGGCCACCGCCCAGTCGGGGCCCACGCGGTCGGGGCCCAGCCAGGTGTAGAGCTGGGCGGCGCGGGTGGTGAGGCCGCGGCGGGTCCAGACACCGGCGCAGATGCGGACGGCGGCGGCCAATTCGACAGTGGGGACGCCGGGGCGGGCCAGGGCGGGTTCGGCGAGGCGCAGGGCCGCGTCGAAATCGCCGGAGCGGGCGGCGGCATCGGCCCAGCGGACCGCGATGGTGTTGCGGTCGGCGCCCGCTGCCGCGGCGGCCGCGTAGTGGCGGATGGCTTCGTCGCCCGCCTTTTCAGCGGTGGCGCAGAGGAATTCGGCGAGGCGCGGGTCGCGGACACCGGATTCGGCGAGGAGCAGGGCGGTGTGGTCGCGGAGGAGACCGGCGTCGAGGCGGGCCTGCAGGAGGCGGCGTTGCACGGTCAGGTAGCGGCGGTCGCCCACCAGGGTGCGCAGGGGTGCGACGGCGGGGGCCAGCAGGAGGTCGGCGTCGGTGACCAGGGCGCTGCCGCGGGCGCGGTCCACCAGATCCTGTGCGGCCGTGGGGGTGAGGTCCAGGACCTCGGTGAGCTCGCCGGTGTCCAGGCCCGCGCCGATCGCGGCCACCACGAAGGTGTCCAGCAGGTCCGGGTCGGCGTCGTCGAGGCGGGCGCGCGCCCAGGCCGCCACCGCGTCGTCCACGGCGCTCACACCGGCTTCCAGGCGGGTCGCGCAGGCCGCGCTGAGCGCCGCCACCACACCGCCGTGGATACCGGCCGTCTGGCGGTGAATGTGCTGCGCCAGGCCGCGCGGCACCATCATGCCCAATTCGCGTGCGAACGGGGCGATTTCGGCGACGCCCAGGGCACGCAGGTCGATCACGCGGCCGCGCCGCGCCACCAGATCGGTGAGCCTGCGCAATCGCGGGTCGTGCGGCTGGGGGCGGGTCGCGAGCACCACCGTGCAGACGCCGGATTCGATGGTCGCGCACAGTATTTCGAATGCTTCCGCATTCAGGGTGTGCGCATCGTCGATCACCAGTGCGCTCCGGCCGGTCGCGGCGCCCTGCAGGTGCCGGGGATTGTCGGTCGAAGCGATGCCGCGGGCGCGTAGGCGGGAGCGGAGGGCCGACAGCAGCGTGGATTTGCCGGTGCCGGAACGGCCCCGGACGAGATGGAGCGAGGGAGCGGGATCTTCGGAGTCGAGCTCACGGAAGATCTCTCGTGCGCACGGGAGCGAGTCCAGCGCGACCGGGGTATTGCCTATCACGAAGAACTCGACTTTCAGCCGCCGGACTTGGGGAGGAGCTGCACGGAGGGCAGGTTCAGATTGGGAGCTTGGACGGTCGGGACGGAGGGCAGGGACGGGACGGTCGGCGCCTGCACGGACGGCAGCTGCGGCGCCTGCGGCGCGGCGGGCTGCTGCGGGGCGGGCTGACCCGGATCGGGTTGCTGCGCAGGCTGTTGCGGCGCGGCGGCATCCGGCTGACCCGGCGGCGCGGACTGCCCGTTGTTCGGCTGGGCGGTGGACGGCGCGCCAGGAACGGCCGCCGCGGGCTGACCGGGCACGGTGGTCGCGGCCGGGGCGTTCGCGGCATTCGGGGCGGTGGTCGTGCCAGCGTTCGGGGCGGGCGCGAGTACCGAGGTCGTCGGCGCCGCAGGCGTTTTCGTGGTGGCGGTGTGACTGCTGGTGCCGAGGGCGAGACCACCGGCGCCGAGGCCCGCGAGGACCACCACCGCCGCGCCCGCGATCACCACTCTGCGCCAGCGGGCGAATCCGCTCGGGGGCTCGTCCGTGGGCAGCGTGGGTAGTGCTCGGGTCTGCCCGGCCGTGCCCGGTTCGTCGGCGGCGGTGCCTGCCTGTGCCGCAGCATTGTTCGTGCGTCCGCTGCCGTTGTGCCTGTGGGCCGTGTCGGCGTCCGTTCCGGCGGGCCCGTTGTCCGCTTCGCCCGCACCCGTATTCGCGCCCGCGGTGCCCGCCCGCGCGGTCGCATCGGTGATCGGATACCGGTTGGTGCCCAGTGTTTCGCGGTTCGCGCCATACCGTTCGGTGCTGCCGGCGCGCGGGCTGTGGATGGTCTGCGGCAGCGGCGTGCCCTGCACCCGCTGCGGCAGACCGCTCGCGCCGAGGGCCGGGTGCGCTTCGGTGGCGATGGAGTCGGCGAGCAGGTCGGCGGCGAGCAGCGCCGCGCCGTGCGCGCTCAGATGGGCCGGATCGGCGGCGGCGGCCACCGGGACCCCGATCTCGGTGGAGATCAGCTCGGTGACCAGCGGCATGGCCGCGCCGCCGCCGGTGAGCAGGACACCGTCCAGGTCGGCCAGGGTGAGGCCGGCGCGGCGGACGGCCTCGCGGACCAGATCGGCCGAGGCGAGCAGGGATTCGCGGTACAGGTCTTCCACTTCGTCGCGGACCAGGCGGACATCGACGGGGGCGCTGCCGGGTAGCCGGACCGGGACCACGGTGGCTGTGTTTTTGGAGAGAGTTTCCTTCGCATTTCTGCAACGGTCACGCAAGGCGGTCAATTCTTGTTCCACCATCGGGTCGAAAGGATCGAAATCCTTTTCACCGATGGCGTATCCGAGCACGAAACGCAGGGTGAGTAGATCGAATTCGGCGCCGGCCACCGTGGTGGAGTGGATCGGCTCGCCGAGTAATCCGGACATTGCGCCCGTACGAGCCACCGATACCGTCAAACCTGTTGCGCCCAGGTCGTATACCGCCATGGCGCCGTCGTGGCTGGATTCGTGCACTTCCTGCAGCCAGCGCATGGCGGCGGTGGGTTCCGGCACCAGGGCCACACTGTCCAGGCCGGCGGCGGTCAGCGCCGTGCGCTGTACCTCCACCGTGTGCTGAGTCCACCAGGCCGGGTAACAGGCGACGATGGAAGCGGCGGGGCCGGTGTCGTCCACGGCACGGCCTACCGCCGCGGCCACCAGATCCGCTGCGCGAACAGCGGATCCGTCTCTGGTCCGAATGTCCACGGGGTCCCCGACCCGGGACAGGAAGCTTTCCGGAAGTTCCTGTTCGGCGCCCAGCATGCTGGGGCGGATGTGCAGTGTGCGTTGTCCCCCCGAAGTCGTCACGGCCACCGTGTTCGACGTCCCGACGGTGATGCCGAGCGCCAGCCCCTGACTCATTCGAGTTCCCCTGTCATTCGAAACGCGCGCCGGGTGAATCGCGCGCCGTTGGAAAGCTCTTCGGTCCGATTTGTACGTAAACGGTGCCGTCGGCCGGGTGGCCTACGGGACCTGTCGGTTACTGGGGGATGGTCGTTACCGTTCCGGGCTCAGGTTTGGGGAAATTCCCCTAATGCCCGCCTTGCCCCGTATGGGCGTGTCGGTGGATCGGGGGGAGTTCACCCCGTTTCGGCGTAACGGGTCGCGTTCCTAACGTGAAAGGTAATTCGAGCAGCGCGGGTCAGCGGGGCCCGCCCATCCAGGAGACGATTCATCATGAGCCCCAACGCAATTCTCGAGTTCATCCTCAACCTGCTGCGGGATCACGAGGCCGCAGCCAGTTACTGCACCAACCCGGGCCAGGCTCTCGCCGCCGCCGGATTGGAAAACGTGACACCCGAGGATATTTCCGCCTGCGCCCCCATGGTGGCCGAATCCGCCCTGGTTGCCGGAGGTTCGCAGCTCTCCGAGATCATCGCCGCAGGCAGCGGCGCCCTGAACGGGTCCACCGGCCTCAACGCCGGTTTGTCCGGTGACACCGGCCTCAACGGCTCCGCCGGAGTGAACGGCGCCGCCGGCCTGAACGGATCCGCCGGCCTCAACGGCACAGTGAACGGCGGCGCCACCACCAACACCGACCTCGGCCTCGGCGCCGCCTTGGGCGCGGGCCTCGGCACCGGCCTGGACCTCGGCCTGTCCTCCGCCCTCGGCGCGGCCGCGAACGCAGCCACAGACCTGGGAGCAGGTCTCGGCGCGAACCTGACCGGTGCGGTCGGCTCCACCCTCGGTGCGGGCCTCACCGCGGCTGTGGATAACGCCCTGAACGCGGGCGCCGACCTCGGCGCAGGTTTGTCCACAGGCTTGGGTGCAGTTGTGGATAGCGGCGCCCAAGCAGGCCTCGGCCTCGAAACTGGCCTGAACAGCACCCTCGGTGCAGCAGGTGGCCTCGGCACCCAACTCGGAACTGACCTCGGCACAGGACTTTCCACCGGTCTGGGGGCGGCTGTGCATGCCGGAACCCAGGCCGGCACAGACCTCGGCGCCGGACTCGGCGCAGGCTTGACCTCGGGTGTGGATGCGGGTGCAGGGCTGGGCGCGCAACTTGGAAGCGGCTTGGAGACCGGACTGAACGGCGCACTGGACGGTGGAGCCACCCTCGGTTCGCAACTCGGCGCGGGACTGAACGGCGCTGTGGATAGCGGGGCGCACCTGGGTGCGGGGCTTGATTCGGGGCTTGCCGGTGGCGTGGATGCCGGAAGTCAGTTGGGTGTTGGGCTGGAGAACGGTTTGAACAGTGTGGTGGGGGCGGGAACTCAGGTTGGGGCGGGGCTGGAGAGTGGATTGGGTAGTGGGGTGAATGCGGGGGCTCAGGTTGGGGCGGGGCTGGAGACCGGGCTGAATGGTGTGGGTGATGTCGGGTCGCAGGTTGGGGCGGGGCTGAATGGTGGGGTTGATGCCGGGAGTCATTTGGGGGCGGGGCTGACCGGTGGGGTGGATGCGGGGAGTCAGGTGGGGGCTGGGCTGGAGAGTGGGTTGACCGGGGTGGGGAATGCGGTTGCGGGGGTGGGGAGTCAGGTGGGGAGTGAGCTGGGTGCGGGGTTGGGCGGGGCGGGGGATGTGGGCGGGGGAGTGCATGTGGGGAGTGGGGTGGATGCTTCGGTTGGCGGGGCGGGGGATGCGGGGGTGCATGTGGCGGCGGCGAATCCTTGGGCGGGGGTGGATGTTTCGCAGGCGTTCGGGGGTGGGGTGTCGAGCGGTGGGGAAGGTGGGCTGTTCGGGAATTCGGGGGTGCAGACCGGTGGGGATGCGGGGTTGTTCAGGGATGGGGGGACGCATGTCGATCTCGGGACGCATCCGGCCGGGGATATCGTCGGCGACATGCTGCACTCGTGAACAGTTGGCGCAGAAGAATATTGAGCTGATTAGGGATTGGTAGGCATTCTCGTGACTGGCACTGTGGCGGCGCAGTCGTTGCTGTCGATACTTTCGGAGACCATTGCGGTGGCGCGGGGCGCCGACCGGGGGGATCTGGTCGGGCGGTTGGAGGTGCTGGCGGGGAAGGTGCGGGATCCGCGGCGGCGGATCGTTGTCGCGGGGCTGGCCAATCAGGGGAAGAGCCAGTTCGTGAATGCGCTGTTGAATATGGAGGTGTGTGCGGTCGGGGATGACGCCACCACGGGGGTGGTGACGGCGTTGTCCTTCGGGGCGCAGGCCGGGGCGGCGCTGGTGGTCGCGGGGGCCGGTGGCGGGGAGGTGGAGCGGATTCCCTTGGCGGCCGGCGAGATCGGGTCGATGACCACGCGGGCCCCGCAGGCGCAGGGGCGGGCGGTATTGCGGCTCGAGGTCGAGGTGCCGAATCAGCTGCTCGGCGATGGGATCGTCGTGGTGGATACCCCCGGACTGGGGGTGCACGGCACGGGTGGTGCGGCGGCGGTGCTCGGCGTGGTGCCGGCGGCGGATGCGGTTTTCCTGGTGACCGACGCGTCCACCGAGTTGACCGATCCGGAGGTGGAGTTTCTGCGGCAGGTGCGGGAGTTGTGCCCGGCGGTGGCGGTGCTGGTCAGCAAGATCGATCTGTATCCGCATTGGCGGCAGGTGTTCGAGGCGAACCGGAATCATCTGGCGCGCAATGGGGTCGAGATCGCCATGTTGCCGGTGTCGGCGGTGCTGCGCACGCATGCCATGCGGCTGCGGGACGAGCAGCTCGGCCTGGAGTCCGGGTTCGGGCCGGTGTTCCAGTTCCTGCGGGAGCAGGTGGTGGCGCGGGATCAGGTGGCCGTGCAGCGCGCCATCGGCCTCGAGATCGGTTCGGCTGCCGAGCATTTGGCCCTGGCCATCGGCAGTGAGCTGGTGGCGCTGCGGGATCCGGAGCGGGCCGCGGCGGCGGTGCGGGAATTGCGTTCCGCGCGAACCGCTGCCGAGCAGATGCATCGCGCGACCGCCGCCTGGCAGCAGACGCTGGGTGACGGTGTCACGGATCTGGCGGGGGATGTGGATCACGATCTGCGGGATCGGCTGCGGAATGTCGGTCGTGAGGTCGAGGAATGGATCGAGGCCAACGATCCCGGCCGGCACTGGGAGACGGTGGAGGAGTGGCTGACCGCCACCGTCGGCACCGCGCTCGGCGACAATCTGCTGTGGACCCGAACCCGCGCCGTGGATCTGGGTGAACGGGTGGCGGCGCATTTCACCGAACTGGGTGCGGTGGAGCTACCGGAGTTGCGGGAGATGCTGGAGCGGAACGGCTCCCGCTCCGATTCCTGCACGCTCGCGGACCTGGAACCGGATCTGGGTCTGGGCCACAAGCTACTGGTCGGTGTGCGGGGTTCCTACGGTGGCGTGGTGATGGCGGGCCTGGTCGGCACGCTGGCCGGGTTGTCGCTGGTGAATCCGATCTCGCTGGGTGCGGGTGTGCTGCTCGGCGGCAAGGCTTTCAGTGACGACAAGCGGGCCCGCCTGGCCAAGCGCCGCGCCGACGCCAAGATGGCGGTGCGCCGCTATCTGGACGATGTCGCCTTCCATACCGGTAAGGAGACGAAGGACCGCCTGCACCGCATTCACCGGCTGCTGCGCGACCATTTCACCGCGATCGCCGACCGTACCCTGCGTTCCCTCGACGAATCCCTGCGCGCCGCACAGGAGGCCGCGAATCTGGAGTCCGCGCGCCGCGCCGAACGCGCGACCGAGCTGGAACGCCGCCTGCGCGTGGTGGCCGAACTCCGCCGCGTCTCCGACTCGATGCTCGCCCTCCCCGCGGCCCCGGAACATGCTGCGCTGGAGGCTCGCCCCTGAGCGGATCCCGCGCTGGTCCAGGCCCGATGCGAGCGCCTGCTCGCCCCGATACACGGTCCGTGTGGCCCGGGCCTCGGGTGGGAAGTTCCTGTGAGGGGATGCCGGGGTTGCTAACGGGGCGCCGGTCGATATCGAATCCCATGCGACGCGTGGAGGTGCGGTGTGCTGCGGAATCAGGAACCCATGAGGGACGACCCGGGCGGTATCGGATATGGCGTGGTGCCGGAGACCCGGGGCCTGGTGGCGGCGGCGCGGCGGGCGCTGGCGGATCGGCCGCGAGTGCGGGCCCAGCTCGACGAGTGTGCGCGCCGGCTCGACGAGCCCCTGCGGGTGGCGTTGGCGGGCCAGCTCAAGGCGGGTAAATCGACGCTGTTGAATGCCCTGGTCGGCCAGGACATCGCGCCGACGGACGCGACCGAGTGCACGCGCCTGGTGACCTGGTACCGGAACGGCGCCGCCCCGCGGGTGACGGCCCGCACCACGGACGGCGCCCGCGCCGATGTGGTGGTGCGGCGGGGTCGCGGCGCCGAGGGCCTGCCGGGCGCGCACGGGCTCACCTTCGATCTGTCGGCACTGCGCTGGAATGCGCAGGAGCCGCGGGAGGTGGACCGGCTGGAGGTGGAGTGGCCGTCGGCGGAGCTCGCGCGCACCACGGTCATCGATACGCCGGGTATTTCCTCGCTGTCCCGGGAGGTGTCCGCGCGGACCTCGAAACTGCTCACGCCGGGCACCTCCGGTACCGCGTTGCCGAGCGCCGATGCCGTCGTCTACCTGTTGCGCCGCCTGGATGCGGCGGATGTGGATTTTCTGGAGCACATCGGGGCGGGCGCGGGGGCCGGTGGCCCGCTGGGGGTGATCGGCGTGGTGTCGCGGGCCGATGAGATCGGTGCGGGCCGTATCGACGCCCTGCATTCGGCGCGGGATGTGGCGACTCGTTTCGCGGTGGAGCTGGAGCGAACGGGCTTGTGCCAGTCGGTGATTCCGGTGGCGGGCCTGCTGGCGTTCGCGGCGGCGACCCTGCGGCAGCGGGAGTTCGCGGCCTTCGAGGCGCTGGCCGCCATTCCGGTGGACGAGCTGGGTGCGGCGCTGCTGTCCGCGGACCGTTTCGCTCGTCCGGAGTCGCCGCTGCCGGTGCCGCCGGAGTTGCGCGCCCATCTGGTGGCGCGTTTCGGCCTGTTCGGAATTCGCTTGGCGGTCACGCTGATTCGGCTGGGTGTGCGTGATGCGCACACGCTGGCGGCCGAACTCACCGATCGCAGCGGCCTGGACGAGTTACGCACGGTGCTGGATGTGCAGTTCGCGCAGCGCGCGGAGGAGTTGAAGGCGCATTCGGCGCTCACCGCGCTGGCCCGCATTCTGCGCGCGAATCCGGGGAGCGCGGCGGATGCGTTGTTCCCGCGGGTGCGGACGCTGCTCGCCGATGTGCACGGTTTCACCGAGCTACGGCTGCTGGGGCACCTGCGAGCCGACGAATTGCCTTTGCCCGCTGAGGAGCTCGCCGAATTGCAGCGTCTGATCGGTGGTGCGGGAGTGTCGCCGACCTTGCGCCTGGGTCTGCCGCCGCACACCGATCTGGTGACGCAGCGGGAGGCGGCGTTGGCGGCGGTGCGCAAATGGCGTGCGCGGGCTCGTCATCCACTGGCGGATCAGGCCATGACGAATGCGTGCCTGACGGCGGCGCGTAGCGCGGAGGGTCTGCTGGAGGTCCTGCACGAGCCGCCGACCACGCCCTTCCCGGCATTGGATCCATTGCGGCGCAAATGATCTCGAAGTTCCGGGCGTGACGTGGAGCTGCCCCGTGAGCGGTGCGGCGACTGTCCTGCGACAGTGCTGTGCATCGCGTTCGAAACCGGCTGGTCGTTCGCACCGACCTGAGAGTGACTCACCAGCGCGCGCCCAGCGACCTCACAAGCAGCGCCAATAGCGTAGCCGTCATGACGAACTCAACCCCTGCCGAGCAGGAACCCGCACCGCGCCACTCCCGCCGGCGGCGCATCAATCTCGCCCTCGGAGCCGTGACCCTGGCGGTGGCCGGCGTCGTCGGATTGGCCGCGTGCAGCTCCAACGGCGGCACCAGCAGCAGCACCCCGACCTCCTCCCAGGCGCAATCCCAGACCCCGCAACCGGGCAGCCCCGGCGGTCACGGCGGCCCGCGCGGCGGCGCCTTCGGCACCATCAAGACCGAGGGCAGCGGCAGCTGGCTGATCATCAAGCAGGACGGCAGCTCCGAGACCGTCACCATCAATGCCCAGACCCAGTTCGGCACCAAGGAGAAGCAGGAGACCGCGACGCAGTTCGCCGTCGGCGACAAGGTCCGCGTCGAGGGCCAGGAAGCCAACGGCACCATCACCGCCACCCGCATCGAGCACGCCCGGGAGCGTATGAACCCGTCGGGTAGTCCGTCCGCGAACCCGTCCGGCGCGCCGGCCCCGAGCGCTACCCCCACGAACTGATTGCGCGTTATTCCTTGTCGCCGCAGCTTGCTTTGCCGCTCCCCGGGGTATCCCCCGGGGAGCCGTATCCGGCGGCTATCGGCCGAGCGTGACGGCCGGACTCCGCGGATCGATCAGGACCTTGGCGTGCTGCTCGGGTGAGCCGAGCGCCGCGAAGGCGGCGTCGACGCCGGCCAGGCCGACGGTTCCGGTGATGAGCGGGGACGGATCGACCTTGCCGTCCGCGATCATGTGCAGCGTGTCGCGGAATTCGCCCGGGTCGTAACCGAGCACGAACCGCAGGTCGATCTCCTTGTTGATGGCAGTGGCCGGATGAATGGTGTCGGGCTGCATACACACGCCGACGACCACGACCCGTGACATCGGCGGCGCGGCGCTCAGAATCTGATCGAGGATGCCGGGCACGCCGACGCATTCGAAGACGACCGGCCCGGACGGCCCCTGATTCAGGGTGTGCGCGAGCCGGAAGAGATACCACCACGGCACATTCGGAATCCGCCGCAGGCGTTCCATGGCGTCGAAACCGAGGTTGAGAATGTCGGCGGCGCCATTGATGCGCGACTTCTTCGGCGTTGCCTGCCAAGGTGATTCGACCCCGGGATCGACAACCACGTCGGCCCCGCACCGGGTGGCGAGTTCACGTCGCCGCGGTGAGAAGTCGCTGGCCACCACGGTCCGCACCCCCGACGCCTTCAACATGGAGATGACGGCCAATCCGATGGGCCCGCAACCGATCACGAACGCCGTCTGATTCCGGCCGACCCGGCCACGGCGCACCGCGTGCCAGCCGACCGCCATGGGCTCGGTCAGGGCGGCGAGGTCCGGGGCCAGGCCGTTGGGCACCTCGAAGGTCATGGCCTCCTGCACCAGCACCTGTTCGGCGTATCCGCCGGGCGCTGCCGCCGACAGCCCGGTGAGTTCGGGTACCCGGCCGTGCCGCAGGATCGGCAGCGCCACCACCGGGGTGCCGGTTTTCCAGCGGCGGCGCGTGCCGGGCCCGTATTCGAGCACCTCCCCGGTGAATTCGTGCCCGAGCACGATGTTCTGGTCGGAGCGCATGAAGTTGTCGTAGCCGGTGGCGGCGGCCAGGTCGGCGAGGTCGTCGCAGTGCACCCGGGCGTGCAGGTCGGATCCGCAGATGCCGCAGCGGGTGACGTTCACCAGCAGCTGTCCCGGTCCGGGCGTGGGGGTGGGCAGGTCCTCCACTCGGAATTCGCCCTTGGTGAGCACGACCGCGCGCATGATGACTCCTGTCGAAAGACGTTGACAACGGCGATTCTTCTCGCAGTCAGACCTCCACGAGTTCGGTTTCCGACGGGTCGGTCTCGTGCGGTTCGAGCCGGACGTTCTTCGGCAGGGCCAGGAATCCGAGGCAGACCAGCGCCATCAGGCCGATGCCCCACTCCAGGGTGCGGTCGAAGGTGTGCGCGAAGTTGACCGCATTCGCGTCCTGGCCCGCGTGGGTCAGCGTGTTCGCGACGGCCCGGTTCGCAGGCGTGGCCGTCTTGCAGCCGGCGGGCACCGCGCTGGGATCGATCTCCGCGGAACGATCCCGCACGCAGGCGCGGAAGTTCGCGAGGATCTCATCGGCGGCGGGTGCGGGTATGCCGGCGGCACTCAGTTCTGTGCGGGTCTGCGCCGCAACGGCATTCACGCCGCGCGCCGAATCATGGTCGAGCTGAGTGAAGAACAGAATGCCCACCAGGGCCACGCCCAGCGCCATCCCCAGCTGCTGGCCGGTATTGAGCAGTCCGGACGCCGCTCCGGCCTCGCGGTCCGGGATCTGGCCGAGCAGCATGTCGATGGTCGGCGCGACCACGATGCCGAAACCGATACCGGTCACGAGCAAGGGCAGCACCATTTGCCAAGAGGCGAAACCGGATTCGTAATGCGTGGCCATCCCGCCGTACAGCGCGAACCCGAGCGCGGTGACCGCGCCGCCCGCGAGCAGTACCCATTTGCCGAACCGTGGCGCCAGCGCACTCACCGACGTGCCCGCCCCGGCGACCGCGCCGACCGCGAAGAACACCGAGGTCAGCCCGGCCCGCATGGGCGACCAGCCCAGCCCGGCCTGCATGAACAGCGTCCAGATGAGGAAGAAGCCGCCGAACCCGATCCAGAACAGCAACCAGCTCGCCAGCCCGACGGTGAAGGGCCGCGAACGGAACAGCGCCGGATCGACCAGCGGTGACCCGATGGTGCGCGCCCGCCACCGTTCGTAGCCGATGAAGGCCGTGAAGAGCGCCGCGGCGGCCACGATCATCACGAAAGTCCATGCGGGCCAGCCCAATCGGCGTCCCTCGGTGAGCGGGTACACCAGCAGCAGCACCGCGGACACGGCCAGCGTCATGCCGGGGATATCCAGTCGCGGGGCGTGCGGGGCGCGGGAATCCCGCATGACGAGCGCGGTCGCGATCAGTGCGAGCACACCGACCGGCACGTTCACCAGGAAGATCGGCCGCCATTCCAGCCCGAACAGATTCCCTTGCACCAGCAGCCCGCCCAGGGCGAGCCCGACCGCGGACGCGGAGCCGCCGACGCCGCTGTAGATGGCGATGGCCTTGGCGCGCTCCGATTTCGGGAACGTGACGCGGATGATGGCGAGAATCTGCGGCACCATGAGCCCGGCCATCGCGCCCTGCGCGAAGCGGGAGCCGATCAACACGGCGGGTGAGCCGGCGAGGCCGCAGAGCAGCGAGGCCACGGTGAATCCGGTCATGCCGACCAGGAACAGGCGTTTACGGCCGAAGATGTCGCCGAGCCGGCCGCCGGTGATGAGTACCGCGGCGAAGGAGAGCACGTAGGCGGCGATGATCCATTCGATCTGTGAGTAGGCGGCGCCGAGGTCCTTCTGAATGCTCGGGACGGCCACATTGACGATGGTGACGTCGAGCAGGTCCATGAATCCGGCCGCGAGGACGACGGCGAAGGCTATCCAGCGGCGGGGGTCGAGGGAGATCGATTCGAGGGGTGATGCGGTGTGCGTGTCCATGCTTGCAAACTATGCACCTCAAGTGATTATCACACAATAGGGCAATCACTTCATGGGCATTTAACCGTCCCGGGATGTACCCTGGGTGGGTGACCGACGCCGATTCCAACTACCCCCCGATGTTCGAGCGCGCCGCATTTCTCTTCGCGCAGTTGGGATCTCGGTCCGAGTACCGGTTCGTCGCATTACTCGAGCCCCTGGGCCTCAAGCCCGGGCAGTACGGCACCCTGCGCATCCTCGAAGTCAATGACGGCATGACGCAGCAGCAGCTGTGCGAGGCGCTCGGCATCCACCGCAATGTGATGGTCGGGCTCGTCGACGCGCTGGAGCAGCGCGGACTGGTGGAACGCCGGCGGCACCCGGTCGACCGGCGCGCGCACGCCGTGCACCTGCTACCGGCCGCGCGCGACGTGATCGCCGAAGCCGACCGGCTCGCGCGGGGGCTGGACGCGGAAATGGTGGGCGCCCTCGACCCGGCCGAGCAGGCGACGCTCATCGGCCTGCTGCAACGCGTCGCGGTGGATGTCGGGCTCACCCCCGGCATCCACCCCGGTCTGACAGCCGAAACGGACTGCACCGCCTGATGTGACCCGGATCACCGAACCGGGCTGTCACAGCCGGGCACAGCGCGTGTCCAACCAGGTGTAGGCAACTCACCCGGAAGGACAATCCGATGGCCACCATCGATGTGCTCGACTCGTTCCTCAACTACACCGACACCGGCAGCGGCGCGATCCCCGTCGTGTTCCTGCACGGCAATCCCACCTCCTCCTACATCTGGCGCAATGTGATCCCGCACCTCAGCGGCGAAACCCGCGCGCTGGCCCCGGATCTCATCGGCATGGGCGCCTCCGGCAAGCCGGACAGCGACTACCGGTTCGCCGACCACGCCCGCTACCTCGACGCCTGGTTCGACGCGCTGGGCCTGGACGAGGTCGTCCTGGTCGGCCACGACTGGGGTGGCGCGCTCGGGATGGACTGGGCCGCACGGCATCCCGGCCGGGCGCGCGGCATCGCCGTGGTGGAGACCTTCCTGCGCCCGCTGCGCTGGTCGGAGATGCCGCCGCAGGGCGCGGAACTGTTCCGCCGCTTCCGGTCCCCGGAAGGCGAGGAGATGGTTCTCGAACGCAATATGTTCATCGAGTTCAACCTGCCCGCCTCCACCCGCAACCTGTCCCTGTCGGCGCTCGAGGAATACCGCAAGCCCTACCCCACCCCGGAATCCCGTAAGCCGATGCTGGTGTGGCCGCGCGAATTCCCGCTCGACGGCGAACCGGCCGACGTGGTCGCCGCTATCGAGAACTACGACCGCTGGATGGCGGAAACCCCCGGGGTGCCCAAGCTCGTCATGGGCGTCGAGGGCGGTGTCGGCCTCGGCTCCCCCGAAATGATCGAGTGGGCCGCGAAGACCTTCGCCGCCACCCAAACCGCGAATATCGGCCTCGCCGGCCATCACTCCCCGGAAGACCAGCCCGATGCCATCGGCGCCGCCGTCGCCGACTGGATCCACCGCCACGCCCTGCTGGCCACCCCGGCGGTGGCCTGATACCGGCGGCGCGGACCGATCGTGGGACCCGGCGGAAGCGCCGAGCGGCGCTTCCGCTGTGCGCGAACAGTCATGTCGTCCCGCCGGCAGTGGTTGCGTGGCACCGCGTGCGGATTCAAGCTGGCGGAATGGAGCACGAGGCACAGCCGCTGACCCACCGGCCCGAGACGGTGGGGGACGACCTCGCGGCCGAAGCGGAATCCGCCCGGCGTGGCCCGGAGCCCGCCGAAGTGGCGCTGGTCGGGCGCGCGGTCGCGGGTGATCGGGGTGCCGTCTCCGAAGTGGTGCGCCTGCTGCAGGATCCGATCTATCGGCTGGCGCTGCGCATGGTGTGGCGGCCTGCCGACGCCGAGGACGCCACGCAGGAGATTCTGTTGCGGGTGGTGGGGAATCTCGCGAGTTGGCGGGGTGAGGCGAAGTTGCTGACCTGGGCCTATCGGATCGGGGTCAACTATCTGCTGAACCTGGGACGGCAGTCGCCGCAGGAGGCCGGGCAGGTCAGCCTCGACGATTTCGGCCAGGGCCTGAAAGACGGCCTGGCGGACGAGGATTACCGCGGACCCGAGTCGGAACTGCTCACCCACGAGACCCGGCTCAATTGCAGTCAGGCCATGCTGCAATGCCTGGCACGGGACGAGCGGGTGGCGTTCGTGCTCTCCGAGGTCTTCGGATTGAGTTCCGCGGAGGCGGCGTGGATCGCGGACACCACGCCCGCGGCCTATCGGAAACGCTTGGAGCGGGCCAAGAAGCGGCTCGGGAACTTCCTCTCGGCGGCCTGCGGGCTGGCGAATCCGCAGGCTTTCTGCCGTTGTTCGCGCCGCGTGGAGAAGGCGATCGACCTCGGCCGCGTGGATCCGCGCCGCCCGGCCTTCGCGACGCATCCGGTGACATCCGGCGGACGGGATGTCGCCGAAGCCGAGCGGCAGATGATCCGGCTGCACGATGCGGCGGCGATCATCGGCGGGCATCCGGATTACGCTGCGCCGCAGGCGAAGATGGACGCGATCGCGGGCCTGCTGAGCTCCGGCCGGTTCCCGCTGCTGGACTGAGCTACTCGCCCAGGCGTTCCCGCGCGGCCGGCACCACCAGGCGGGCGAAGCGTTGCACCTGGTCCACGTCGAAGCCGGGCGGCCAGTAGATGAAGGTGTCGAAGCCGCGTTGCCGCGCGAGGTGGGCGATGATGTCCGCCCATTCGTCGGCGGAACCGTGAATCGGGTTGGCGCCGCGTGGATCCGGTTGCAGGGAGCGGTCGCTGACCACGCCGGGGAGGGCGGCGAGGCGGGAGATGGCGCGCGGATCGCGGCCGACGGCCTGGGCGGCGGCGTCGATACGGGCATTGGCGGGTCCCCAGTGTTCCCAGGGCATCCAGTTGGGCAGGGGTGCGACCCAGCCGTCGGCGAAGGTGCCGATCAGATCCATGGCGTGCGGTCCCATGCCGCCGACCCAGATGCCGATGGGGTGGGCGGGCGCGGGCCCACCCTCGATGCCCTGCACGGTGTATTCGGCGCCGAGCACGGAAACCAGGCGGCCGGGCCGCCATTCGGCGCGGATGATCTCGATGCCCTCGGCCAGCGCCAGCAGCGCGGCGCGGCCCTTGCGGAGCGGGCCGCCCATGCCGATCACGCCGCTCTCGAAAGCGCCTGCGCCCAGGCCGAGTTCGAAACGGCCGCCACTGAGCAGGTCGAGGGTGGCGGCCTGCTTGGCGAGCATGGCGGGGGTGCGCAACGGCAGGTTGGCGACGCCGGGATAGACGCTGACGCGGCTGGTGGCCGCCAGGCACGCGCCGAGCACCGCGAAGGCGTCGCCGAATTCGGCGTTGTAGGGATGGTCCTGGATGCCGACCAGGTCCAGTCCTTCGTCGTCGGCGGCCTTGGCCATGTCGAGGACGACCGGCAGTGCGGAGGCGACCGGGGGGATCGAGATGCCGAACCGGGCTGCCATCATCCCTCCTCAGCTGCGACGACGTTGGGATGATCTTCATGGCCGGAGGGTGGCGAGCCCGGCATTTCGGACTCGCCGGGCCATCCAGGGCGTGTCCGGAAAAAAATTCCCAGGTTCGGGGGAATAGGTGATCCACCTGGTCGGTTGGAGCTGATCAGACAACATTGAGTGCCCTGGACTCAAGTTCGAGTTGCACGCCGACCGATTCGGGTGCAGGATTGAGCGGACCACACTCAGTGTTGCTGAGGATTCGTGCCCCATCGGGTGCGTAGGTACGTCAAACCAGGAGGAATCACCATGGCTCGTGCGGTCGGTATCGACCTCGGGACCACGAACTCGGTCATCGCTGTTCTCGAAGGCGGTGAGCCGGTCGTCGTCGCCAACTCGGAGGGATCGCGCACCACTCCGTCGATCGTCGCGTTCGCGAAGAACGGCGAGGTTCTCGTGGGTCAGCCCGCGAAGAACCAGGCTGTCACCAACGTCGATCGCACCATCCGGTCCGTCAAGCGCCACATGGGCGAGGACTGGACCGTGGAGATCGACGGCAAGAAGTACACCCCGCAGGAGATCTCCGCGCGCACGCTGATGAAGCTGAAGCGCGATGCCGAGGCCTACCTGGGTGAAGAGATCACCGACGCCGTGATCACCGTCCCCGCCTACTTCGAGGACGCGCAGCGCCAGGCCACCAAGGAGGCCGGCCAGATCGCGGGCCTGAACGTGCTGCGCATCGTCAACGAGCCCACCGCGGCCGCGCTGGCGTACGGCCTGGACAAGGGCGACAAGGAACAGACCATCCTGGTCTTCGACCTCGGTGGCGGCACCTTCGACGTCTCGCTGCTGGAGATCGGCGAGGGCGTCGTCGAGGTCCGCGCCACCTCCGGTGACAACCACCTCGGTGGTGACGACTGGGACGAGCGCGTCGTGGGCTGGCTGGTCGACAAGTTCAAGGGCACCTCGGGCATCGACCTGACCAAGGACAAGATGGCCATGCAGCGTCTCCGTGAGGCTGCCGAGAAGGCCAAGATCGAACTGTCGTCCTCGCAGTCGACCTCGATCAACCTGCCCTACATCACCGTCGACGCGGACAAGAACCCGCTGTTCCTCGACGAGCAGCTGACCCGCGCCGAGTTCCAGAAGATCACCTCGGATCTGCTGGACCGCACCCGCAAGCCGTTCCAGTCGGTCATCAAGGACGCCGGCATCTCGGTCGGCGATATCGATCACGTTGTGCTCGTTGGTGGTTCGACCCGTATGCCCGCCGTGTCCGACCTGGTCAAGGAACTGACCGGCGGCAAGGAGCCCAACAAGGGCGTGAACCCGGACGAGGTCGTCGCCATCGGCGCCGCCCTGCAGGCCGGTGTGCTCAAGGGTGAGGTCAAGGACGTCCTGCTGCTCGATGTCACCCCGCTGTCGCTGGGTATCGAGACCAAGGGCGGCGTGATGACCAAGCTCATCGAGCGCAACACCACCATCCCGACCAAGCGCTCGGAGACCTTCACCACGGCCGACGACAACCAGCCGTCCGTGCAGATCCAGGTCTTCCAGGGTGAGCGCGAGATCGCCTCGCACAACAAGCTGCTCGGCTCCTTCGAGCTGACCGGCATCCCGCCGGCCCCGCGCGGCGTGCCGCAGATCGAGGTCACCTTCGACATCGACGCCAACGGCATCGTGCACGTGACCGCGAAGGACAAGGGCACCGGCAAGGAGAACACGATCAAGATCCAGGACGGCTCCGGCCTGTCCAAGGACGAGATCGACCGCATGGTGAAGGACGCCGAGGCGCACGCGGCCGAGGACAAGGCGCGTCGCGAGGAGGCGGAGACCCGCAACCAGGCCGAGTCGCTGGTGCACCAGACCGAGAAGTTCATCAAGGACAACGAGGACAAGGTCCCCGCGGACGTCAAGACCAAGGTCGAGGCGGCCATCGCCGAGGCGAACGAGGCGCTGAAGGGCACCGATATCGCGGTCATCAAGGCCGCGGTGGAGAAGCTCGCCACCGAGTCGCAGGCGCTGGGTCAGGCCATCTACGAGGCTTCGGCCGCGGACCAGGCCGCTCAGGGCAACGGTGCGGCCGCGGGCGCCCCGCAGTCCGATGACACCGTGGTCGACGCCGAGGTCGTCGAGGAGCCGGAGAAGAAGTGACGAATCCGAACCAGGAACAGGAACCGGTCACCATCGACGCGGTCACTGGCGAGGTTCGGGAGGGGGCCGCGGCGGACGATTTCGCCGCGGCCTCGGCCGCGAACGGTGCCGAGGCGAGCGAGGATTCGCTCGCGGACACCATCGGTGCCGAACTCGCCGAGCGCACCGCCGACCTGCAGCGCCTGACCGCCGAGTACGCCAACTACCGGCGGCGCGTCGAACGCGACCGCAAGGCCGCGATCGATACCGCCAAGTCGGCGGTGGTGGGCGAATTGCTGGGCGTGCTGGACGATCTCGATCGGGCCCGCGCGCACGGTGATCTCGAAGGGCCGCTGAAGGCGGTCGCCGACAAGCTCGCCCTCGCCCTGCAGAAGCAGGGGCTCGAGGAATTCGGTTCGGAGGGTGAGCCTTTCGACCCGACCCTGCACGAGGCCGTGCAGCACGAAGGTTCCGGGCACAATCCGGTGCTGGGCATGGTCATGCGCAAGGGCTACCGCTTCGGCGATCGCGTCCTGCGCCACGCGCTGGTGGGGGTCACCGATGGGGTTGCGGATCCGGCGCAGCCGGGCACGAACGCTGGCGTCGATGCCGCCGGCACCGATTAATACGACCATCCCGCCGGCATCCCGGCCGGCGCGCACAGAGAAAGGAGGAGATGCCTGGTGAATCGGGAGTGGCTCGAGAAGGACTTCTACAAAGAGCTGGGTATTTCCTCCGGCGCGACTCAGGACGAGATCAAGAAGGCCTACCGCAAGCTGGCCCGTGACCTGCACCCGGACAAGAACCCCGGGGATGCCACGGCCGAGGAGCGGTTCAAGGCCGTCAGCGAGGCGCATGCCGTGCTGTCGGATCCGGAGAAGCGCAAGGAGTACGACGAGGCCCGGAAGCTGTTCGCGGGTGGCGGTTTCGGCCGCGGCGGCTTCACCCCCGGCGCCGGCTACGGCCAGGGCGGCGGGTTCTCCAACGATTTCAATATCGGCGACATCTTCGGCCAGGCCGGGGGCGCCGCCGACGGTGGACTCGGCGATCTGCTGGGTGGACTGTTCAATCGCGGTGGCACCCGCACCACTTCGCGCCCCCGGCGCGGGTCGGATGTGGAGACCGAGACCACGCTGGGCTTCCGGGAGGCCGCCCAGGGTGTGACGGTGCCGCTGCGCATGACCAGCCCGGCCGCCTGTACCACCTGCCACGGCAGTGGCGCCAAGCCCGGCACCTCGCCGCGAGTCTGCCCGCACTGCAACGGAACCGGCGTCGTCAGCCGGAACCAGGGTGCGTTCGGATTCAGCGAACCGTGCGAGGACTGCCGGGGTACGGGCTCGATCATCGACGACCCGTGCGTCGACTGCCGCGGTACCGGAATCCAGAATCGGACCCGCACCATCACCGTGCGTATCCCCCCGGGGGTGCGGGACGGGCAGCGGATCCGGCTGGCGGGTCAGGGTGAGGCGGGCCTGCGCGGCGCGCCGCCGGGTGACCTGTATGTGACCGTGCATGTCAGCCAGGACAAGGTGTTCGGCCGCAATGGCGATGACCTGACCCTGGTGCTGCCGGTCAGCTATGCCGAATTGGTGCTCGGCACAACCGTTTCCGTGCCTACCCTGGATGGACGGGTGGGCGTCAAGGTGCCGCCCGGCACCGCCGACGGCCGCACCCTGCGGGTGCGGGGCCGTGGCGTCCCCAAGCGTGACGGCGCGGCCGGTGACCTGCTGGTCACCGTGAAGGTCGCGGTGCCGCAGAAGCTGGACGACGACGCCGGCGAGGCGCTGCGGCGCTATGCGGAGGCGGAGAAGGCCGGCGGCTTCGATCCACGTGCGGGATGGGCGGGTGCGTGATGAGTTCCGATCCGAATCGCAATGAGGCGCAGTATTTCCTGATCTCGGTGGCGGCGCAGCTGGCGGGCATGCATGCCCAGACGCTGCGCACGTACGACCGCCTGGGTCTGGTGTCGCCGCAACGCACTTCGGGCGGCGGGCGGCGCTACTCGGACCGGGATGTCGAACTGCTCCGTGAGGTGCAGCGGCTGTCCCAGGACGAGGGCGTCAATCTCGCCGGTATCAAACGGATCATCGAACTCACCAATCAGGTCGAGGAGTTGCAGCAGCGAGTGGCGGAGTTGACGTCGGAGGTGGAAAGGCTCCGGGCGGGATACCGCCCGGATCTCACGCCGCCCACGCGTAGTACCGCGCTCGTGGTGTGGCAGCCGAGAAATCGGCGCAAACCTCAGTAATGGTGTAAATCGAAAGGGGCTCGGAGACAAAGTCTCCGGGCCCCTTTTGCTAAACTAAAAACAGACCGGTAGGTTGAGAAATAGCTGGCGAGGTTGCGGTGTGATCGCTGGAATGTTGAGGCTTGCAAAATGAATCCTCCGACTTCAATGGCTGAAACCCCGTGTCGCTCGGCGTGTTACAGGTGAACAGTCTGTTTTCGACGTCGAATTCCCGAAGTTGCCAGGTTTTCGAGGAATTACAGGCGTGTTGTTGAAACGTCCCGTTCCGTTGCTGGCAAACCTGCCCTACACTTGCTTGGCAACGGCTGCTGTCGAGTGTCCCGCAGCACTGCACTCGCCGCCTCCGCTTGTGTTCGAGTGCGAAATGGGGTTGTGACACATATGGATTCGCGGACCGTCGCATTGATTAGAACGACGTTCAAGGCGGTTGCTGCGGAAGATGGCGGCTCCGAGAAACTCGCTCGTTCTTTCTACGCCATCCTCTTCACGCAATACCCGCAAGTCCGCGATTTCTTTCCCGCGGCCCTGGACGCCCAGCGCGACCGATTGGTGAAGGCCATCGCCTATTGCGTCGACCGGCTGGAGGACCCGGATCGTTTGCTGCCCTTCCTCGCTCAGCTCGGCCGCGATCATCGCAAGTACGGCGTCGTCGCCGAACACTATGCGGCCGTGGGGCAATCGCTGAAGTCCGCGCTCGAGGCCTACGCCGGCACCGAACTGTGGACCGACGAGATCAGCCGCGCCTGGGACGAGGGCATCACCGTCATCGCCGAGACCATGATCACGGCGGCCGACCAGGAGACCACCCCGCCGGTGTGGACCGGCACCGTCATCGAACACCGTGAGGTGCTGCGCAATCTGGCCATCGTGCGACTGGCGCTGGATCAGCCCATCCAATACGCGGCCGGCCAGTACATGAGCGTGCAGATCCCCTCCCGCCCGCGCATGTGGCGATATCTCTCACCCGCCATCCCCGCCAATGCCGCCGGCGAACTCGAATTCCACATTCGCGGTGTGACCGGCGGCTGGGTCAGCCCGGCCATGGTCGGGCACACCCGCGTCGGCGAACAGTGGCTCATCGGTTCACCGCTCGGCGGGCTCGGCGTGCCGCGCAATACCCGCCGCAAGATGCTGATGGTGGGCTGTGGCACCGGCATCGCGCCGCTGCGCGCCCAGCTCATGGCCATGACCGCGCGCCGCTCCAATCCGAAGGTGGATCTGTTCGTCGGCGGCCACTATCCGTGCGACCTCTACGATCTCGACGTGCTCAGCCAGCTGGCCTGCGCCAACAAATGGCTCACCGTCACCCCGGTCACCGAGAGCGACGAGAACCCGTGGTGGCATTTCGACTCCACCGAGGAACCCATCGACCTGCCCGGCCTGCAACCGCGGCAGATCGGGCAGATCGGGAAGATCGTGGCGGGGCACGGCAATTGGGACGACCGCGATGTGCAGATCGTCGGCTCGCCCTCGATGGTCCAGACGACGAAATTCCGCCTCATGGCGGCCGGCACCCCCACCGGGAACATCCGCCACGACCCGCTCTTCTGACCCGTACACCGGCATCCCGGAGAACGCCGGGCGCGACCCCGCCGAGGCATGAACCCCGGCGTTCTCCCGGGATGCCGGTGTGCGACAGGGCAGTGGAGCGCTAAGCGGGTGAGTCGGCCAGATCGTGCTGCGGCGGCAACTGCGGCAGCGCCGGATTGCGCAACCAGCTCTCGAACAGCGGGCGCAGCGGCTCGCGACTGAAATGCGCTGCCAGAATGATGAATTCGTCGGTGCTCACCGAGGAATGCCGGTAGCGCTCGGTCCAGGTGCGCAAAAGGTCGAAGAAGGCCTCGTCACCGAGTTCCAGGCGCAGGGCGTGCAGGGTGAGCGCGCCACGCTTGTACACACGATCGTCGAACATGCGAGTGGGGCCGGGATTTCCGATCACGATGTCCTGCGGCAGTCGCGAGAGGGTGTGCCGCGCGGCCCGCGCCAGCTGATCGGCGGTGGGCCCGCCGCCCGCCTCGGACCAGATCCATTCCGCGTAACAGGCGAAACCTTCGTGCAGCCAGATATCACGCCACTGCCGGATGGTGAGGCTGTTGCCGAACCACTGATGCGCCAGCTCGTGCGCGACCAGCCGTTCGTAGCCGCGGCGGCCGTCGCAGTGGTTCGCGCCGAACACCGAAATGCCTTGCGCCTCGATGGGAATCTCGAGGTCGTCGTCGGTGACCACCACCGTGTAGCCCGCGAACGGGTACGGCCCGAACTTCTCGGTGAAGACCCGCATCATCTGCGACTGCCGGCCGAAATCGTGCTCGAAGTTGGCGTGCAGATGCGGCGGCAGCACCGCCTGCATGGGCACCGCGCGCCGCGGCACCTGCAGGGTTTCCTTGCGGTAGTGCCCGATCTGGATGGTGGCGAGATAGCTCGCCATGGGTTCGGGCTGCTCGTACACCCAGGTGGTCTGGCTCGCCTTGGTCTGCTTGCGCACCAGCGTGCCATTGGCCACCGCGTAGTAGGGCGAGTCGGTGGTGATCGAAATCCGGTAGCTGGCCTTGGAACTCGGATGATCGTCACACGGGAACCAGGAGGCCGCGCCGTTCGGCTGACTGGCCACCAGCGCGCCCTCGGTCAGCTCCTCCCAGCCCACCTCGCCCCACGGGCCGCGCACGGGTTTGGGGGAGCCGGTGTAGTGCACGTTCACCACCAGCGCGCCGCCCGCCGGAATTCGTTGCCGCGGCTGGAATATCAGCTTGCCGTGCTGGTGGGAGTACTTCGCCGCCTTGGCGCCGTTGACGAGCACCTTGGCGACGGCCAGCGTGGGCGACAGGTCCAGGGCGAAGCGCTCCCGCACCCCGGTGGTGGTGCCGGTGATCTCCGCCTGGCCCGCCAGCCGGTTCGCGGCGACCTTGTAGACCAGGGTCAGGTCGTACCGGGACACGCGGTAGCCGCGGTTCCCGTTCTGCGGCAGGTAATCGTCGATGGGCGCGTCGAGTGATTTATCGGTCATCAGACCCCCGATTCTGCACCGGACCACGGCGCGATCGGATTACCCCACCAGCGGGTCGACGGCGGCACACTGTCGCCGCGCATCACCAGCGAGGCCGGGCCGACGGTCGCGCCCGCGCCGATGCTCGCCGCGGGCAGCGCCACACAGTGCGGGCCGAGTGTCGCGCCCGCGCCGAGCGTCACGGTGTCCATGGCCATGATCCGGTCATGGAAGAGATGGGTCTGCACCACACACCCCCGTTCCACGGTCGCGCCGGCGCCGAGGGTCACCAGGTCCGCCTCGGGCAGCCAATAGGACTCGCACCATACCCCGCGGCCGATCTTCGCACCCAGTCCACGCAACCACAGGTTCAGGACGGGCGTACCGGTCGCGGCGCGCGCGAACCACGGCGCGGCCACATGCTCCACGAAGGTGTCGGCCACCTCGTTGCGCCACACGAACGAACTCCACAGCGGATGCTCCTCCGCCCGGATCCGGCCCACCAGTAGCCATTTCGCGAGCACCGAGGCCGCGCCCGCGAGCGCGCCCGCGCCCAGCAGCACCAGACCGCTGAGCAGCGCCGCCGGCAGGTGACCCAGGTTGCGGGCCAGCCACGCCAGCGCGAACAGCACACCCAGTCCGATGGCGAAGGTCACGAAGACCGGAATCAACCGGCAGGTCTCCACCACCCCGCGCGCCACCCGCAAACGCAGCGGCGGATCGAAAGTGCGTGCCGTATCGGCACTCTCCGCGGCGCGGCGCAGGCGCACCGGCGGACTGCCCAGCCACGACGAACCCGCCTTGGCCTTCGACGGCGCCGCGGACAGCACCGCCACCAGGCCGTTCTTCGGCACCCGGCGGCCCGGCGCGGTCATCCCGGAATTACCGAGGAAGGCGCGCTTGCCGACCTTGGCGTCACCGATGCGCAGCCAGCCGCCGCCCAATTCGTAACTGGCGATCATGGTGTCGTCGGCCAGGAACGCGCCGTCGGCGACCGTGGTGAACTTGGGCAGCAGCAACACCGTGGACGCCTCCACCCGCTTGCCGACCTTCGCGCCGAGCAGCCGCAGCCACATCGGGGTCAGCAGACTCGCGTACAGCGGGAACAGGAAGGTGCGGGCCGCATCCAGCAGCCGCTCGGTCGACCACACCTGCCAGCCCACCCGGCTGCGCACCGGATGATGCCCCTCGGTGAGACCGATCGAGAACAGCCGCACGGCGATCACCGTCACCAGCGCGTACACGCCCAGGCTGAGCAGCATGGCCACCGGGAGAATGGCGATGGCGCGCGCGAATCCACTTGCCAGCGTGGTGGTGTCACGGATCCACCAGGCCAGGAACAGGCCGCCCGCACCCAATCCGAGGATCGGCACGGCGGCCAGCACCATGGAGGTGACTCCGAAGATCGCCACCCAGTGCGAGGCCCGCGCCGGGGTCGCGTCGGGCCAGCGATGCTGGGCCTTACCGACTTTCACCGCCGGTGAACCCGCCCACTCCTGCTCGGCCTTCACCTTGCCCGCCACCGCGGAGCCGGGCGCGATCTCGGCATTGCGGCCGATCTTGGTGCCGGGCAACAGCATCGAACGCGCGCCCACCACCGCACCCGGGCCGATGGCGATCGGGCCGATATGCACGACGTCACCGTCGATCCAGAACCCGCCCAGATCCACTTCCGGTTCCACACTGCACCCGTCGCCGAGCTCCAGCATGCCGGTCACCGGCGGCAGCGTGTGCAGGTCCACGCCCTTACCGATGCGCGCGCCCAGTGCCCGCGCGAACGGCACCATCCACGGCGCGCCGGACAGGTTCTCGGCGCCGCTCGCCTCCGACAGCCGCACCGCCGTCCACAACCGCAGATGCACCTGCCCGCCACGCGGATAGGTGCCGGGCCGCACCCCGGACAACAGCAGCCGCGCGCCCACCACGCACAGCGTCATGCGGCCGGGCGGGGAAATGAACAAGGCGAACGCGAGCAGCGCCCACCACCACGACAGATGCGGCAGCCACGGCAGCGAACCCGACCAGGCCGCAATATTGCCGACGATGCCCAGCCAGGTCAGCCACTGCAGACCGGTGAGCGTGGTGAGCGGAATCGTGGCCAGCACCTGGAACAACTGCGCGCGTACCGGCACCGGCCGCACCGTCCGCTCGACCACCACGGCCGCCGGACCACTCGAATCCAGCAGCGCCGCCAGCGCGCCGAGCCGCGGATGATCGTAGAGATCGGCGACGGTGATGCGCGGATTCCGTTCCCGCAGTCCGGCCACCAGTTGCGCCGCCGCCAGCGAGCCGCCGCCCACATCGAAGAAGTCGGCCTTCGGATCGGACACCTCGGCGCCGAGGATCGAATCCCACAGCCCGGCAATCCATTTCTCGGTCTCGGTGAACCCGGCCTCCAGCTCGGCGGCCGCGGTCTTGGGCAGCGGCCACGGCAGCGCGTCCCGGTCCACCTTGCCCGAGGTGCGCGTCGGCATATCCGCCACTACCGCGAGCCGCGGCACCAGCGGCGCCGGAAGTTGTTCGGCGAGAACGGCTCTGGCGGCGGCCAGGTCGTACCCGGGTTCGGGTCCGGTCAGATACCCGATGAGGATCTTGTTGCCCGCCTTGGTGGTCCGGATGGCGGCGGCGGCCGCGGTCACGCCGGGCAGGTGCTGCAGCGCATTGTCGATCTCACCGAGCTCGATGCGCCGGCCGCCGAGCTTGATCTGATCGTCGGCGCGGCCCAGGAACACCAGGCCCGCACTCTCATTGCGCACCAGATCGCCGCTGCGGTAAGCGCGTTCCCAGCCCACCGAGGGGAGCGGCGCGTACTTCTCCGCGTCCTTGGCGGGGTCCAGGTAGCGGGCCAGGCCCACGCCGCCGATGACCAGTTCGCCGGTCTCGCCCTCGCCCACCGGATTTCCGGCCGCGTCCACCACCGTCAGGTCCCAGCCGTCCAGCGGCAGCCCGATGCGGATCGGCATGCGGCCGTCCAGCAGGGCCGCGCACGCGACCACGGTGGCCTCGGTGGGGCCGTAGGTGTTCCACACTTCGCGCTGCACCGGGCCCGCGGCGGCGCCGGTCTGCCGCACGATGGGACCGATGCCGTCCTCCGGATCGCCCGGTCCCGCGATTCTGGCCCGCAGCGGTGCGCTGCCGTCCATCCGCACCGCGTCGTCCGGCTCGTCGTCGGTGTCGTCATCGGGCCGATCACCGCCGCCCGCAAGGCGTTCCGCGAGTTCCGGCGGGACCGCCTCGCCGCCGAAGATGAGCAGCCGCACCCCGTCCAGGGCCTCCGCGGGCCAGGTCGCGGCCAGCGTGGGCACCGTGGACACGATGCTGATCTCGCGCCGCACCAGCCAGGGGCCCAGATCCGCGCCGGTCCGCACCAGCGCGCGCGGCGCCGGCACCAGGCAGGCCCCGTGCCGCCAGGCCAGCCACATCTCCTCGCAGGAGGCGTCGAAGGCCACCGACAATCCGGCCAGCACCCGGTCCCCGGGCCCGATCGGATCGCCCTGCAGGAAGAGCCGCGCCTCGGCGTCGACGAACGCGGCGGCGTTGCGATGGGTCACCGCAACACCTTTCGGCGTACCGGTGGAACCGGAGGTGAAGATGATCCACGCGTCGTCGTCCGGTGTGGGCGCGGCCGGTGTGGGCGGGGCCGTGCCGACCGCCGTGCCGGAGCTCTCGATGCCCGCGCCGGTGGCCATGGCCGTCACCCGGGCCTCACCGAATACGAGACGGGCCCGCTCGTCCGGATCGTCCGCGTCCACCGGCACATAGGCCGCGCCCGCGTGCAGGACCGCGAGGATCATGACGTACAACTCGTAGCTACCCGAGGGCATCCGGATCCCGACCCGGTCACCCGGGCGCACGCCCGCCGCGACCAGTCGCTGCACTCCGGCCTCGATCTCGATCTGCAACTCGGCGTAGCTCAGTACTGTCTCGCCGTCATCGACGGCCGGTGCGTCCGGGTGGATGCTCGCCGTGGCGGCCAGAATATCGACCAGCGTGCGCGCGGGCGGCGCCGAAGAGGCACGCAACAGCGGGGCAAACTCCACGGTGGACATTTGCCCACGGTACCCGGGAGTAGTCGCAGCTCCGCCCACGACGGTATGAACCCTGGCCGTCTGTCCAGTGAACCCCGTTCAGAAACCTTCGTGCCGGATCGCCTCGGCCGGGGTTCCGGTCGCGACCAGGTGTTCCACCGTGGCCTGCACCGCCGCGATCCGGCCGCAGACCACCACATGATGGTGGGTCAGCGGGCCGAAACGGGACGGAATATCGGCGATGGTGCCGGCGAACGTCTCCTCCGGATGGAAGCCGATATCCACCCGGCAGCTCTCGTACCACTGGTCGGGCCATTCGGGGTCGTACTCGTCCTGCACCACGGGAACGACCGTGAGCCAGGGCATTTCACCGGTCAGCAGGTACAGCATGTCCGCCGCGTACAGATCGCGCGGATAACGCGCGCCCACGAACAGATGGGTGCGCGGCGGCTCCGGCCGGCGCCCGATATCCAGCAGCAGCGACCGCATCGGCGCCAGCCCCACCGCATCCGCGATCATCACCACATCCGTGGCCGCCGGATCCACCGCCAGCCAGCCCGCGGGCGCACTGATCCGCCACTCGTCACCCACCCGGGTATCGGAGACCATGGAACCGCTGCACCAGCCGCCCGGCACCGTCCGCACATGGAATTCCAGCTTCCCGTCCAGCGACGGCGGCAACGCCGAATACATGCGCCGCACCATGCTCGGATGCTGCGGCGTCCGCACCTCCACCGACTGCCCGGCCGCGAACGGCACGAACTCGCCGATCAGCCGCACCACCGTGGTGTCCTCCCGCAACCGGTGCGCGCCGACGACCGTCGCCGTCCACTCCGTCTGCGGGCCGAGCGCCAGCGCGCCGGTCTCATCCGGGCCGAGGGTCACCGCACAACTCCGATCGTCGAAAAATCAGGTACCGCACCATCTTCCGGGGCGGCCGTCGCCGACCGGCCCGGAATATCCATCGCCTACACCGGATCCGCGCTGATGCTCGACTCCGGGGTGCCGACCGCGAGCAGGGCTCGCTTGGTATCGGCGATCATGGCGGCCGAACCGGCGATCTGGATCTGACGATCCGCCCACGCGCCGAAGCTGGCCACCACCGCACCCAGATTGCCGATCAGGCGGCGATGCATGCCGAACGGGGGATCGGCGGGCGGGTACGGATGCCACCACGGGTTGGTTTCGTTCTCGCACACCGGGATCACCGTGAGCCACGGGTTGCTCTGCGAGAGCTGCCACATGTTCTCGACGTCGTAGAGATCGCACGGATAACGGCCACCCATGAACAGATGCACGCGCGGATTGATGCCGCGCCTGCCCATCTCGATCAACTGCGCGCGCAAGGGCGCGATACCGGTACCCGAACTGACCATCAGCACATCCCGGCGGCTGCGCAGATCCACGTGCAGCCCACCCAGCGGGGCCGCGATCATCCAGCGGTCGCCCACCTGGGTCTCGTTCACGACGGCGGGGCTCACCCAGCCCGAACGCACCTTGCGCACATGGAATTCGATCTCCCCGTACGGATTGGTGGGTATGGCCGGGGACAGATACCGCCACATCTTGGGCCGCTGCGGAATCGCGACCGGCACATACTGACCGGCCTGATAGGGGATCGGCGCATCGGTCTGCAACCGCACGATGGCCAGATCGTCCACCACCCGCCGATGCCCGACCACCGTCGCCTCCCAATACGGCTGCGACTTATCGGAATTCGCGCCGATGGCCATGGACGCCGAGATCAGGATGGTGATATCCCGCCACCCTGCCTCCAGCTGACGTGTCCAATGCGACTGCCCGTTGTAGCTGCGGAACGCGGCCAGCAGCGCACGCCCCGCCATATCGTAATGGGCGGCCTCCACCCCGTACTTGCGATGATCGCGCGCCAGCTGTTCCAGGAAGCGCTGGGCCCGATCCCAGTCCTCCAGGTTGTCCAGCACGAACTGGATGGCGGTCACGAGCCGCTTGGGCTGCATGTCCATGGCAGGAGGGAACAATTCCCGCAGGGCGGGGATCTCCGCGAAAAGATGACCGTAGAACGCGCTGATCAGCCGTTCGGGCCCCTGGGGGGCTTCGACGACTGTCCGGAAGTTTGCGCGGACCAGCGCTGCAGAACGCGCATCCACGACGTCGAGCTTTCCTTTCGTGTGCTGTCAAGGGGACACGCCTGGTTCCGGGCGGTCCATCTCGACAAGTATCCCTTAAAACCTGGTGGTCGCACGGATATAGCCGAGGCTGGGGAATTTGAGCCGCTGGGAGGGGTGAGGCGGAACTCGTCGTTCAGATTACGAGCACGGTCTTGCCCCGCGCGCCTGGCGCTCCTATGACATCCGGAGCTGCTTCCAGCGGCGGTGTCGCGTCGATCGGCACCACCAGGTCGCCGTTACCGACGTGCCGCAGCAGTTCCCGCAATTCGGCTGCGCCGCCGGATGATTGGAAGTTACCACCGGTGATGCCGCGGGCGGTCAGCGCCGCGTCGTCCGCCGAGCCCACCGTGGTGAACGCCACTCCGCCGTCCTGCACCAGGCTCAGATTGTCGGCGAACCCGGTGGGCGGGCTCACCAGATCGAAGAGCACATCGATGCCGCCGGGCACCGTGATGCGCACCGAATCGGCCACCGACAATTCACTCGCCTCCGCATGGGTCGGGGAATCGGTGACCGTCATCCGGCCGTAGTTCACCACTTCGGCCGCGCCCAAGCGGATCATGCGATCGGTGTCGTCCGGCCGGGCCGTGGCGATCACATGCCCGCCCGCCAGCGCGGCCAACTGCACCAGATACGAGCCGACACCGCCGGCCGCACCCACCACCAGCACGGTCCGGTTCTTGGTGACCTTCGCCGCATGCACCAGGTCGAGAGCCGTGATGCCCGCGGTCGGCAGCGCCGCCGCCTGGATGGCGGTCACCTCGTCCGGCACCTTGGCGAGGGCGGAATCGACCGGCACCACGATGTATTCGGCGAACGTCCCGTGCCCTACAGGTGGAATGAGGAACTTGCCCACCACCCGCTCGCCCACCTGGAAATCGTGCACCCCGGCGCCGACCGCCGTGATGGACCCGGCCCCGTCCACGCCCGGGATCATCGGAAAGTCGTGCGGCATTCGATCTTTCAGGAACCCGTCGATGATGCGCTTGTCGAAGGGATTGACGCCCGCGGCCTCGAGTTCGATCTGCACCTGGCCGGGCCCGGGTTCGGGCTTCGGCATATCGGCAGGCGCTGGGCGGGCGCCGAATTCGGGAACGACGATCGCGCGCATGGGGCTCCTTCGCGTCCGGGTGACCGAGCAGCAGGGTGATGCGTCAACGAATGGGCTCATCGTACGCGTAGCGTGATTGATGGCCCTTCGACTCTGGTGCTTACGCCCGAAACTAGTCAGACTTGAGCGGAACAGACTCAACTCTAACCGCGTTGCAGAGATAAAACGACTAGTAGGAAGGTGACTGTGGACTCGTTCAATCCCACCACCAAGACCCAGGCGGCCCTGACCGCCGCCCTGCAAGCGGCCTCCGCCGCGGGCAATCCGGAGATCCGTCCGGCTCACTTGCTGGTGGCGTTGCTGGATCAGACCGACGGCATCGCCGCCCCCCTGCTCAAGGCCGTCGCCGTCGATTCCGCACCGGTGCGACGCGAGGCGCAGGACATCGTCGACCGGCTGCCCAGCGCGACCGGCGCGACCACCACCCCCAACCTCGGCCGCGAGGCGCTCGCCGCGGTGACCGCCGCTCAGCGGCTCGCCACCGAAATGGGCGACGAGTACGTCTCCACCGAACACCTCATGGTGGGCCTGGCCTCGGGTGACTCCGACGTCTCGCAACTACTCCTGAAGTACGGCGCCACCGCCGACGCCCTGCGCGAGGCGTTCACCGCCGTACGCGGCAACACCCGCGTCACCACCGCCGACCCGGAAGGCAGCTATCAGGCGCTGGAGAAGTACTCCACCGACCTCACCGCCGCCGCCCGCGACGGCAAACTCGACCCGGTCATCGGCCGCGACACCGAAATCCGGCGCGTGGTCCAGGTATTGAGCCGCCGCACCAAGAACAACCCGGTGCTCATCGGCGAACCCGGCGTCGGCAAGACCGCCATCGTGGAGGGCCTGGCCCAGCGCATCGTGGCGGGCGACGTCCCGGAATCCTTGCGCGGCAAGAAACTCGTCTCGCTCGACCTGGGCGCGATGGTGGCCGGCGCCAAGTACCGCGGTGAATTCGAGGAGCGGCTGAAGGCCGTCCTGGAGGAGATCAAAACCTCCGCGGGACAGATCATCACGTTCATCGACGAACTGCACACCATCGTGGGCGCCGGTGCGACAGGCGAATCCGCCATGGACGCCGGGAACATGATCAAGCCCATGCTGGCGCGCGGGGAACTGCGCCTGGTCGGCGCGACCACCCTCGACGAATACCGGCAGCACATCGAGAAGGACCCGGCCCTGGAACGCCGGTTCCAGCAGGTGCTGGTCGGCGAACCGTCGGTGGAGGACACCGTCGGCATCCTGCGCGGTCTCAAGGAACGCTACGAGAGCCACCACCACGTACGGATCACCGACTCCGCACTGGTCGCCGCGGCCACCCTGTCCGACCGCTACATCACCTCCCGGTTCCTGCCGGACAAGGCCATCGACCTGGTCGACGAGGCCGCCTCCCGGCTGCGCATGGAAATCGATTCCCGCCCGGTGGAAATCGACGAGGTGGAGCGCGCGGTGCGGCGCCTCGAGATCGAGGAGGTCGCACTCGCCAAGGAAACCGACGAGGGCTCCAAACAGCGACTGGAGAAACTGCGGCAGGAACTCGCCGACGACCGCGAGAAGCTCAATCAGCTGATGACCCGCTGGCAGAACGAGAAGCAGGCCATCGACTCCGTGAGCGGGCTCAAGGAACAACTGGAAGCACTGCGCGGCGAATCCGAACGCGCCGAACGCGACGGCGACCTGGGCAAGGCCGCCGAACTCCGGTACGGGCGAATCCCCAAGGCGGAGAAGGAACTCGCCGACGCCGAGGCCAAGGCCAAGACCGCCGCCGACGGTGACGTCATGCTCAAGGAGGAGGTCGGGCCCGACGATATCGCCGAGGTGGTGTCGGCGTGGACCGGAATCCCGGTGGGCCGCATGCTCGAAGGCGAAACCCAGAAGCTGCTCCGCATGGAGGAAGAACTGGGCCGCCGCGTGGTGGGCCAGCCGGAACCGGTGCAGGCCGTGTCCGATGCGGTGCGCCGCGCGCGGGCCGGCGTGGCCGACCCGAACCGGCCGACCGGATCCTTCATGTTCGTCGGACCGACCGGTGTCGGTAAGACCGAGCTCGCGAAGGCCTTGGCGGACTTCCTGTTCGACGACGAACGCGCCATGATCCGCATCGACATGAGCGAATACTCCGAGAAGCACTCGGTGGCCAGGCTCGTCGGCGCGCCGCCCGGCTACGTCGGCTACGACCAGGGCGGGCAGCTCACCGAGGCGGTGCGGCGGCGCCCGTACACGGTGGTCCTCTTCGACGAGATCGAGAAGGCCCACCCGGACGTCTTCGACATCCTGTTGCAGGTGCTCGACGAGGGCCGTCTCACCGACAGCCAGGGCCGCACGGTCGACTTCCGCAACGCCATCCTCATCCTGACCTCCAATCTGGGTGCGGGCGGCGACAAGGAATTCGTCATGAACAGGGTGCGCGCCGCGTTCAAGCCGGAATTCCTGAACCGGCTCGACGACGTGGTCATGTTCCACGCCCTCGACGAGGAACAGCTGGAAGTGATCGTGGACATCCAGCTGAACCAGCTGCAGAAGCGCCTGTCCCAGCGCCGCCTGAAGCTGGACGTCTCCGATTCGGCCCGGTTCTGGCTGGCCGTGCGCGGCTACGACCCGGCCTACGGCGCCCGCCCCCTGCGCCGCCTCATCCAGCAGGCCATCGGCGACACCCTCGCCAAGGAACTGCTGGCCGGCGAGGTGCAGGACGGCGACACCGTCAAGGTCAATGTCAGCCCGGACGGCGACAACCTCATAGTCGGCAGATGAGTCGGCCCTCCGCTGCGCTCCGGGCGGGTTCGCGGGCAGGCCCAGAGTGATGGGTGCCGTGAAAGTCTCGGTCTTCCCTCCCTCCGCTCCGCCGCTTCGCTCCCCCGCTCCGCTCAGTCCAGACCGAGACGGGCCGCGAACACCAGCGGAATCTGTACCGGGAAGGCTGGGCTTTCGGCCCTGCAGCCTGCGCCTTGGCTGCGAACCGCCGGAGCGTAGCGGAGGCAAATTAAACACGGCCGCCTACCCTGGTGGGCATGACTAATCCGAGCGATCCGTGGTCGCGGCGGCCCGAGGGTGACCCGGGGGACGGGCCGACCGAGTATTTCGGGCAACCGCTGGGCCAGGACCCCACTCGGGTGATGCCGCCGGCCGACGCACAGTGGGGTGCGTACGAGCCGGGTGCCAACGCCGGGCAGGGCGCGGGTGTGGAGTACCCGCCCACGGCCACCTACGACAGCGGCGCGGGTTACGCGCCGACCCAGAGCTTCCCCGGCGGAGCCGGTTATCCCCAGGGCGGATATCCGGCCGCTCCCGGTGGACCGGGCGGGCCCGGGATGCCGCCGGGCGGCGGGTACGTGCCCGCCGGCTTCCCGCAGCAGCCCCCGCCGCCGCAGCCGCCGCGCAAGACCGGCATGTGGATCGGGATCGGTCTCGGCGCACTGGTTCTCGTGGCCGTTGTGGGCGTGCTCGTGGGAGCGCTGCTGGCGCACAAGGATTCCTCGGACAATGCCTCCTCCACCAGCACCTCGCGCACCAATCTGTATCCGGTGCCGGGTTATCCGGGCAATACCTCCGTGGTGCCGCTGCCCAGTGGCGTGCCGACCATCCCGGGTCTGGGCGACCTCGATCAGCTCGGCGCCAATATGGGCACCATCGCGAGCAACGACGGTAAGAACATCGGCCTCACCACCATGGCGGGCAAGACGGTCACCGTGCACACCGACGACAACACGCAGGTGATCTCGCTGGCCAGCAGCAAGGTCGCGGACCTCAAGGTGGGCGACATGGTGATGGTGCAGGGCGACAAGAACCCCGACGGGTCGATCCAGGCCAAGGTCATCATCAGCACCGCGGTGCCGACGCGATGAACGGCAAAACCGCAGGCGTAGCGGGCAATCGATCGTCCGGCTGGATAGGGTAGGCGGCGATGACGGGAATATGGTTCGGGCTGGCCGCGATCGCGCTGGTGGGCGCTATCGTGCTGCTCTATTTCGATCGGCTGCAACGGCAGCGCACCGGGCATGTGCGGCAGGTCTGGGCGAAATCCCAGGGCTACACCTATGTTTCGGTGGAACCGGCGCTGGCCTCCACCTGGCGGCGCGGCGCGCTCGCCAAACTCGGCTACCTGTCCGCGGTGGACGTGGTCTCCGGCAACCGCAAGGGTGAGAAGTTCGTGCTGTTCGATCTGGAGGACGCCGCCACCCTGGTCGCGGTGCGCCGGCAGATCGGCTCGGACATCGATATCGACCTGCGGTTGAAAACGGCTGCGCCGCCGAAGGACCACGACCTCGAACTGCTCGGGGCCATCGGGGACCGGGTGGTGTTCGCCACCAATCCGGATATCGCCCGGCACGCGGTGGATCAGCGCATGGTGGCGTTCATCGAATCGCTGCCCGACACCGTGCAACAGCTGTGGTCCGAAGGCAACTGGACGCTCGGCATGCTGCCGGTGGGTGCGGTCGCCAAGGACTGGGAGATGGCCATCGACGCCGTGCTGCGGCTGTCCGGCCTGCTGCACGTGCTGCCGCCGGTCATCAGCTCCGAACGCGGCCGCGACGAACTGCCGGAACCCGGTCGCTCGCACCCGCTTCCGGAGGACGACGACTACGACGGCTACGACGAGGACGGCGACTACGGCGGCGAGGACCGCGCCCCCGCCGCCCGCGTCCGCTCCGCGCATCCGGACGACGCCGACGACTACGGCACCCCGCTGGTCAGCGATATCGCCGGCACCGGCGAACCGGACGAGGAACCCGAATCCTGGCGTCCCGCACTGAAAGTCGTGCCGGACCCGCGCAACCGCCCCCGCCGCAACTGGCCCCCCGCTCCGGAAGAGGACGACTGGGAGTCGGAGGACGCCGAACGCGCCGCGGACGACGACCGCGTGCCCGCGAACGAACGCACCCTCGCCCGCGAGGAAGACTGGCGCGACGAGGATCCGGACGACTGGCCCGCCGAGGACCCCGATCCGGACCGCGAACCGGAAGAGGGCTGGCGCAAGGACCAGGGCCGCAGCGCCCCGCCCGGCGGCCCCTTCCATCCGGGGTTCCGTCCCTACCAGGGACCGACCCCGAGGTGACCCGCACCCCGGATCCCAGTCCCGCACCGGCGATCCGGGGTTTTTTCTTTGCGCGTGTATTCCGCATGTCTGAGCCCGCGAGGGACCAGAATGGGGGCGCAGTCACGGTCATCGCCGACCGGTTCCCTGTCGTGCGAGTGATAGGCAGTCCGCGATGACCGAGCGTTCTCCCGGCGATCCGGCCGGCGCCGTGCGCCTGCCCGGCGCGCATCGGCCGGTGGCCCTGGTCACCGGGCCGACCTCCGGTATCGGCAAGGCCTACGCCACCCGGCTGGCCGCGCTCGGATACGACCTGGTGCTGGTGGCACGCGATGCGGATCGGCTGGCCGCACTCGCGCACGAAGTGGAAGTGCACTACGGGGCGCGGGCCGAGCTGCTGCCCGCCGACCTGGCGCGACCGGACGACCGGGAGCGGGTCGGCGAGCGACTCGGCCGGGGCGTCGAATTCCTGGTCAACAATGCGGGATTCGGGACCGCGGGCGAATTCTGGACCCTCGACCCCGGCCACCTGCAGTCCCAACTCGATGTGAACGTCACCGCCGTCATGCAGCTGACCCGCGCGGCCCTGCCGCCCATGCTGCACGCCGCCAACGGCACGGTCGTGAATGTGGCGAGCCTGGCCGGGCTGATTCCCGGACGGGGCTCGACCTATTCGGCCTCCAAGGCGTACGTCGTATCCTTCTCGCAAGGGCTGGCAGGCGGGCTGGCCGGGACCGGGGTCCGGGTGCAGGCATTGTGCCCGGGACTCGTCCGCACCGAATTCCACCAGCGGGCCGGACTGGATCCGGCGGCGGCGCCGTTACGACCGCGAGCGCTGAGAGGAGGAGCGTGGCTGAGCGTGGACGAGGTCGTGGCCGGTTCGCTGCGTGATCTGGAGAGAGACCGGGTGATCAGCGTGCCCGGAGTGCAGTACAAAGCGATCGCAGCGGTCGCCGGACTGCTCCCGCGGTCCGTGCAGACCCGCCTGAACAGAGGCATTTTCAACGCGCGCGGAAGGACATAGACACAGCAATGCAGGTAACGACGACCGACCGGGACAGACTGGCCGCACTGGTACGCGACCTCGCCGTCGTACACGGCAAGGTCACCCTGTCCTCGGGCAAGGAAGCCGACTACTACGTGGACCTGCGCCGGGCCACCCTGCACCACGAGGCGTCGCCGCTGATCGGCAAGCTGCTGCGGGAACTGGTCGCCGACTGGGACTTCGACGCGGTGGGCGGGCTCACCATGGGCGCCGACCCGGTCGCGGCGGCCGTGATGCACGCGCCGGGCCGGGCCATCGACGCGTTCGTGGTGCGCAAGGCAGCCAAGACGCACGGCATGCAGCGGCAGATCGAGGGCCCCGACATCGTGGGCAAGCGGGTGCTGGTGGTGGAGGACACCACCACGACCGGCAATTCGCCGCTGACCGCGGTGCGCGCGCTACGGGACGCGGGCGCGATCGTGGTGGGCGTGGCGACCGTGGTGGACCGGGAGACCGGCGCCGACGGCATCATCGCGGCCGAGGGACTGGAGTACCGGTCGATTCTCGGCCTGAAGGATCTGGCGCTCGGGTAGCGCGAACCGCACGTCTTCCGATAGTCGGGGCAAATGTCCTCACTGTGCGGTTGACGTGACTTTGCCCTGGGCTGAACCCTAGCTCTGGGTTAGCCTGGGTCCTGGTCTTACGTCCGACAATGATGTTGTGAAGGGTCGTGTGAGTCACCTGTGGTGAGCATTGCAATCAACAAGGGTCATCAGAATGTTGCGATGCTCGGCATCGGCGCCTACCGGCCCAAGCGCATAGTCAGCAATGCCGACGTGTGCGAGGTCCTGGAATCCACACCCGAATGGATCTGGGAACGCACCGGCATCCACAACCGGCGCTGGATCAGCGGCGACGAGACCCTGCGCAGCATGGCCGTCGCCGCGGCCGACCGGGCGCTGAACAACACCGGCATCGACCGATCCAAGATCGGCGCACTCATCCTGTGCACCTCCAGCTGGCTCAAGCTCACCCCGCACGGCGCCCCGACCATCGCCTCCGACCTGGGCATCAACGGCATTCCGGCCTTCGACCTCACCTCCGGATGCGGCGGCTTCGGCTACGGGCTGGGCGTCGCCGCCGACATGATCCGGTCCGGCTCGGCCGAGTACATCGTGGTCATCGGCGCGGAAACGATGACCGTCGGTCTCGACCCGACCGACCGCGGCACCGCCATGATCTTCGGTGACGGCGCGGGCGCCGTGGTGGTCGGTCCGGCCGAGGAGAACGGCATCTCCCCGACCGTGTGGGGCTCCGACGGCGAGAACGCCGAGGCCATCGCACAGGACGTGGACTTCCTCGAATTCATGAACAAGGCGCAGCGGCTGCAGGGCACCGACCCGGCCGTGGAGGCGGTCGGCCGCATGTCCCTGCACATGGAGGGACCGAAGGTGTTCCGCTGGGCGGCGGTCACGCTGCCGCGCGCCCTGTCCAGCGCCATCGAGATGTCCGGCGTGGCCAAGGAGGACATCGAGGTGTTCATCCCGCATCAGGCCAATGCCCGCATCAACGAGCTCATGAAGAAGAATCTCGGGCTCGCCGACGACATCCCGATGGCCAATGACATCGAGAACACCGGCAATACGTCGGCCGCCTCGATTCCGCTGGCCATGGAGGAAATGCTGGTCACCGGCAAGGCCAAGGGCGGTCAGCTGGCGCTGCTGCTCGCTTTCGGCGCGGGCCTGTCCTATGCGGGTCAGGTCGCGGTGCTGCCGCCGGCCCCGGCCGAGCCCAGCTTCTGAATCCGGTCATGGCGAGACCTTTTCGCGCCGCGTTCGCCGCAGCGGCGGCGGTGACCGTGTTCGGTGCGGTCACCGGCCGCGAGAAGTTGCAGTGGGCCGCAAAGCCTCTGCTCATGCCGCTGCTGGCGGCGGACGTGGTGGCAAACGGTCAGGAACTCGACGTTGCGCACCGGTCCGTACTGCTCGGCTCGCTCGCCGCGGCGACCGTGGGCGACGTCCTGTTGATCGATCCGGACGATGATCGCCGATTGATAGCGGGCGCTTCGTCTTTCGCGCTCATGCAGACCGGGTACTCGTGGCTGTGGTGGCGGCGCGGCGGTCGTCCGCGGGCGCAGATCGCCGGACCGCGGCTCGCCGCCTGGCTCGGCGCGGCGACGCTCATGCGATTCAAGGCCCCGAGCGTCGCGGTGCCATTGACCGTGTACGGCGCGACCTTGGGGACCGCGGCCACGCTGGCCTCCGATCCCGGTTTGGCTCCGGACTCGAAAAATATTGCGGGCCTGAATATTCCGAACTCGGATCCGCGCAGCCGCCTCGGCCTGGGCGCGACCCTGTTCACGCTGTCGGACGGTTTGATCGTGCTGCGTCGCATCTTCGCGCGCAGTCCGCGTTCGCAGCGCATTACCGAGGGCGTCATCCTCGGGACCTACGCCGCTGCGCAGTATCTGCTGGCGGATCCGCGCGCGCATCGCTGAGTCGTTGCGGCTCAGCCGGTTTCGCCGGCCGGTGCTTCCGCCGGGAAGATGATCGGGCTGAGCAGATAGCGGCCGCGTTCCGGCGTCGGCTGATTGGCCAGCCGGGGCAGGATCACCCGTCGTAGCTCGGCTTCGAACTCCGCGAGTTCCTCGTGCGTGAGCCATATTCCGTGCTGCCGATAGCCCACCAGATCCGCGACGGGATCGGCGTGCTCGCGATCGAGGTAGGCGTTGAACTCCGCGATCAGCACGGTCATGGCGGTGGCGAACACCTGCCGGTGATCCTCGGGTGACAGCGATTCGAGCGCTTCGGCATTCGCGGCCACGGTGCGGGCCGGCTGCAGCCGGTAGTGCCGCTGCACCGCGCCGCGCACCCGCCGCTCCTCCGCGACCTCGAGGATCCCGGCGCTCGCGAGCGTGTCCACGTGCCGGTAGAGCATCGCCTTGGACACGTCCGGCAGGAGTGTCCCGAGTTCGGCCGTCGTCAAGGTGTCCCGCCCGCGGAAGGCGTGCAGGATGCGCATCCGCACGGGGTGTGACAGCAGTTCGAGTGGTCCCACTTCCCAACGTTCTCATACACTGCTACCGTTCTCAAAGTACGAGAAAGGTTGGAACCGATGATGACATCGACCACCGATCCGGCAACCGTGGGGGCCACCGTGGCCGCCCTCTGCCGCGACGAACTATTCGACGACCTGGAAGAACTCTTCGCCCCGAACCTCCGGGCCGCGGTGAGCGCCGAAACCGTCCGGGTGGCCTGGAGCAGTGAAATCGCCACAATCGGCGCAGTACGAGAACTGGGCGAACCGCGTACCGAGGCGATCGCGGGCGGCCTGATCCGCGTGAGCATCCCGGTCCGCTGCGAGCACGGTGGCATGACCCTCGTCGTCGCGGTCGACGACACCGGAGCGCTGCAGGGCTTCCGCCTCGCACCCCCGGCCGACGCGTGGACACCCCCGCCCTACGCGAGCGAACGCAAGCTGACCGAACACGAAATCACCCTCGGCCCAGCCGAATCCGAGGTCCCCGCCATCCTCACCCTGCCCCGCGGGCGCGGGCCCTGCCCGGCCGTCGTGCTCGTCTCCTCGGGCCCGGTCGACCGCGATCTGACCGTCGGCCCGAACAAGCCGTTCAAGGACCTGGCCTGGGGCCTGGCCACCCGCGGCGTCGCGGTCCTGCGCTACGACAAATCGACCCGCGTGCACCCCGAATCGGTGACCCGGCCCGGTTTCACCATGGTCGACGAGTATCTGCCGAATGCCGTTGCCGCGGTGCGCTTCCTGCGGCAGCACGAGCGGGTCGACGCCGCGCGGGTCTTCCTCGCCGGCCACAGTGGCGGCGGGAAGGCCGTACCGCGGGTGGCGGCAGCCGAGCCGGCCGTGGCCGGCCTGGTGATCATGGCGGGCGACACGGTGTCCATGCCCTACTCGGCCATCCGCACCGCCCGGTACCTGGCCGGCCCGGACCCGGATCCCGTGACCCGCGCCGCCGCGGACGCGTTCATCCGCCAGGCCGAGGCAACCGACAGTCCCGGCCTGACGGCCGACACGCCGGCCTCCGAACTGCTCTTCGGCTGGCCCGCCTCCTACTGGCTGGACCTGCGCGCCTACGACCAGGTGAAAACCACTGTGTCCCTGAACAAACCGATCCTCGTCCTCCAGGGTGCCCGCGACTATCAGGTGACGCTCGCCGAAGACCTGCCGGGCTGGCAGACCGCACTGGCCGATCACCCGAAGGCCGCCTTCCGTACCTACGCCGCCGATGACCACATGTTCTTCCCCGGCACGGGACCGTCCGCGCCGGCGCAGTACGAAGAGCCCAACCACGTCGACCCGGCCGTCATCACCGATATCGCCGACTGGGTAGGAGCGGATCGCCGCGGTCCACTCGCCGCCCTGCGAAAAGTCTTCGGCCGCTGACCATCTCCCTGTCGAATACAGAAACCTGAAAGGCGAACCCATGATCGACGATCAACTGGACTGGCTGCTCCGAGCCTCGGAGCGAACCACGCTCCCGGACAGCGAGATTCGGGAACATCTGAGCCCCGAGCTGCTGGAAGCCACCGGTGGCCCCGGGGGTTTCCGCGCCCGGCTCGCCGCTGTCGGCGCACTGACGCTCCGGGAAGTCGGCACGGCGCGGGACGATACCGTCGTCCGGGCGCTCGTCCGGGGCGGCGGCAGCGACTTCCGGTTGACGATGGGCATCGACGAGTCGGGCCGGATTCGGGAAACCGGGCTGGCGGCCGCGCTCGCACCGCCCGCGTCCTGGGCGGAACTCGATGAGCGCGTGCGCGCGCTGGGCATCCGGATCGGGCTCGCCGCCGCGGAGATCGATCAGACCGGTCACTGCCGGCTCGTGCACGGCATCGACGCCGACACGGCCCGGCCCATCGGATCGAACTTCAAGCTGTATGTCCTCGGCGCAATCGGCCGCGCCGTCGCGGCGGGCACGGCCGCCTGGAATGAGCTGCTGCCCATCCGCGACGAGCTCAAGCGCCCGCCCTCCGGCAGCATGCAGAATCTCGCGGCCGGAACGGAACTCCCGCTCACCGACTACGCCGACAAGATGATCGGTATCAGCGACAACACCGCCACCGATCATCTGATGGACCGGGTCGGCCGGGACGCGGTCGAGCGGGAGCTGACGCTGCTGGGCCATTCGAATCCCGGGTCGAACATCCCGTTCATGACCACCGGGGAGTTCTTCGCGGTGAAGCAGGACGGGCCCGGCGGGTGGACCGAACCACGGCGTATCGACGAGGTCGAATGGTTCGCCACGCCGATGGATCTCTGCCGCGCCCATGCGGGGCTCGGGCAGCTCGGACAGCCGGAGATCGAGCACGCGCTGACGCGAACAGATGGCGGTCTGGATCTGGATTCCGCTGTCTTCCCGGTGGTTCGGTACAAGGCCGGTAGCGAGCCCGGCGTGTGCGCGTTCACCTATTCGGCGCGGACGGTCGACGGTCGTGAGTTCGCCGTGGTCCTGCTCATGTCCGATCCGGAGTCGGCGCTGGACATGATGGCCGTCACCCTCGACGGCCAGGCCGCCGTTCGCGGTGCTTTCGGGCTACTCGCCGCCGGCCAGCCGTAGCAGCGGGCGCGCTTCGGGGGAGCTCCTCCACCAATCGGTGTGGCCGAGAAAGTATTCGGTGTAGGCGATTTCGGCGTTCTTCTCATTGCCGCCGGGGATCACCGAGAGGAAGTAGTCGATCTCGGAGAGCTCGTATTCGGCGTGCACGAGGGGGAGGAGTTCGGGGAGGGCGCGGCGCTCGGCGGGCGTGAGCGGGCGTAGTGATTCGTACGCGGCGAGTAGTGTGCGCACCTGCTCCAGCTGTACCCGCGCCGGGCCGCCGTCGCGCAGCGAAATCCAGTCCACGGCACAGCGTTCGATCGCCGTCGCCACATCGTGGATGGCGGTGGTGCGGTCGCAGAGGCCGAAGTCGATGACGGAGGAGACGCCGTCGCCGTGCCACAGCAGGTTGGTGCCGTGCCAATCATTGTGTGTCCACAGCGGTTCCAGGTCGGGGAGCAGCGGATACAGGCGTTCGTGGACGGGGAGCTGTGCCCGCTCGAGGTCGGAACGCCAATCGCGTCGCGCCAGGAACTCGCCCAGGGCCGGACGTTCGACCGCCCGTTGCGCCACGGCGGCAAGGGGATTCGCGGAGGAGAAGATGGTGAAGCTCGCCAGCAGCGGATGCGGGTCGCGGCGGGGCGCGGCGTAGCCCGCCGCGGCCAGGTGCAGCCTGGCCAGCAGGCGCCCGGCGGCCGCGGCGTCCTCGCGGGTGAGGTACGGGGACCAGGAGAAGACGCCCTCGTACCGGTCGGCGCCGACGCCGAATTCCTGCACCTCGTAGGTGAATTCGCCGCCGTCGACGGTGCGGACCACACGGGGAATCGGAATGCCGCCCGCGCGCAGGTGATCCATGAAGCGGTGTTCCTCACCGAGCGCGGCGGTATCGCGCAGGGTGTGCGGCAGCCGCTTCACGATGACCGGTTGTCCGCCCGGCAGCATGACGCGGGCCGTGGCGGACAGTGGGCGCGGGCTGCGCCATTCGATGACCGCGTCCGCGCCTGCGACCGCCGCGATCTCGGCGGAAGTCAGTGCCGGCCAGTCGGGTTCGACCAGCGGGTCGTGACCCATTCCGTAGACGCGGCCATCGGTCATGCGGTCAGGCCTTTGTGAGGTCGACCGGTCGGGAGGCGTCGGCCGGGCGCCGGTCGAGCAGGATCAGCAGCCAGGTGACCAAGGCCGCGATCAGGAAGGCGAAGAGTGACGCCGAGGACCACCAGCCCGGGTGGATGTGCACGGTGTCCTGCACCTTGCTCCAGAAGTTCGCCCACCAGCTGATGGAACCGGGGTTGAACAGCTGGTAGGTCACGAATCCGGCCGCCCAGGGCAGCAGCATGATCAGCCGGGTGGGCGCGGTTTCGGTGAGGTCCCAGCCGCGGCGGCCGCGCCCGAAGTAGTAGTCGACGATCAGTACCGCGCAGAGCGGCACGAAGACCGAGCCGATCAGGACCAGGAAGTTGGCGTAACTGGAGAAGTCGCGCACCGGCAGCGCCAGCAGCGTGACCGCCAGCCCGACCAGGCCCGCGAGCAGCCGGCGGTCCACGCGCGGCAGCAGGTTCTGGATGGACATGGCGGTCGAGTAGATATTGGCGAAGGACTGATCGGCTTCACGCAGCACCAGGACCGCGAAGAACAGCCAGCCCGCGGCCACGCCGAGGAAGGTGTCGAAGATCTTGGTACTGTCGCCGCCGGCCTGCAGGATGGCGATGATGCCGAGCAGGTAGCACCAGATCTGCGCGACCGAGTAGCCGAGTACGGTGGCGCCGGCCGCGGTGCGCGGCGAACGCGAGTGCCGGGTGTAGTCGGCGGCCAGCGGCACGAACGAGATGGAGACGGCGAGGGTGCTGTCGACGGCGGGCCAGAATTGGCTCCAGCTGGTGTCCGTCGGCGCCGGAACCGGTTGCCGCAGTAGCTGAACCGTGAAGTAGATCATGGCGATGGCGACCGCCACCGACACGTATTTACGCAGGGCGCGAACGGAATTCAGCGGCCAGATGGACATGGCGGTGGAGAGCGCGCCGGCGGCGATGATGACGATCCAGTGCGGCACATGATCGTGGGTGAGGGCGGAGACGCCGAGCGCGATGACGGTCAGCTCGTACACGCCCCAGCCGATGCACTGCACCATATTGGCGACGGTCGGCAGGTAGGAGAGTTTCGTACCGAACAGTCCGCGCAGTACCGCCATGGCGGGCGCGCCGGTGCGGGCGCCGATGGCGCCGGGTCCGGCGACCATGGCCGCACCGATCACCGTGCCCAGCACGGTCGCGAGAATGGCGCCCGCGATCGGCAGATGCGATTTCCCGTCGGGGGAGAGGACGACGGCGGCACCGCTGAAGCCGATGAGGCTGATGCCGATGTTCAGCCAGAATGCGCCCTGGTCGACGAAGCCCAGGGTGCGTGGTGGCTCGGTGTCGAGCACCAGCGGCGCTTCCCGGCGATCTTCTGAAGCAGCGGTGGTCATGACCAGTGATGCTACGGCCAGAATCGGGCGTATCGGTCGGCCAGCCGAGTTGCTATGTCATATATTTCAGCCGGTGAGCGCCTATTTTCACAGGCAGAGCATGATGCGGTCGCGATTGTGCGGGTCCACTCGGATCGAGATGGTTTCGCCGACAATGATTCTCGGCCGCACCACCGGTTCCATATCGAAGACGATGCTGCCGCGGTAGGACTCCGACCCGGGCACCACCAGTTCGAGGTCCAGTTCGGTGATCTCGGTGCAGTGGTCGGTGCGGGTGAGCGGGTGCACGGCCTCGATATTGGCCCAGCCCTCCAGCCCGTGCCGGAGCAGCCGGCGGTCGGAGCGGGTGGGGCGCTGCGCGAACAGCATGCCGATGCCGAGGAAGGTGCCGAACAGGCCGACCAGCGTGATCACTTGGATGGGCACGGTTCCCGGCGGGGTGAGGGGCATGATCCAGCCCAGCCACACGCCGAGGGCTATGACGTAGACGACGGTCACGCCGAGCACGGTACGAAATATGCGCGCGTGGTCCATGACGTCCTCCAACCACGGCTTCCTGGAATTCCAGGATAGTCCCGATCTTCGTACCGGGTGGGGAATCGGTCGAGGTCAGACGGTTGTGCGCAGCACCGTGAGCGCGTCGAGATCGAGGGGGAGGGTGATGCCCTCGAGTTCCATCTCCGGCGTCCCGGAATACTCACCGGTCGGTATATAGCTGTCCCCGGCCAACTCGTACGCCAGCAGCCGCACCGCATCCTCCGGCTCCAGCAGCCAGTAATTCCGGATACCCGCCGCCGCGTACTCCCAGAGCTTCGTGACACGATCCGTCCGCCGCGAGCCGGGCGCCACGATCTCGATCGCGGCCAGCACATCCCCCGGCCACACCCGCGTCACATGCGAGGCGCCCGCAGCCCCGCCCACCACCAGCACATCCGGCACCCGCACCGTGGCGGGATGCTCCTCGTCGATCACCAATTCGATCCGCGCCAGCGCCGCGATCCCGCGCGGCAGCGCCCGCTCCAACTGCGCCGCCAGCCGCCACACCGCCAGCTGATGACGCGGCGGCTGCGGCGCCACCACCAGCACGCCGTCCACCAGTTCCCGGCAATGCCGGTTGTTCTCCGGCAGCGCCGACCACTCGGACAGCGTCACTAGGTGATCAGGCCAGGACGCAAACGTTTGCAGCGCTTCCGCGGAACTCGACCGACGCATGCGCCCAGTCTTCCACGCCCCGCAACCACACAGCGATGTTTCAACCCTTCAACCGCAGAACCGCCAATACTCGGCGATGGTGCATATCCGAGGGCGGCAGTTCGAGTTTGGTGAAGATGTTGCCGATGTGCTTTTCGACGGCGCGCTCGGTCACCGTCAGGGCCTTGGCGATGGCCGCGTTGGACAGGCCCTGGGCCATGGATTCGAGAACTTCGCGTTCGCGCGGAGTGAGGCGGGCGAGTGAATTCTGCTGGCGGGCAGCGCCCATGAGCTGGCTGACCACTTCCGGATCGAGGGCGGTACCGCCGGTGGCCACGCGCCGGAGGGCGTCCACGAAATCGCTGACATCGGCCACCCGATCCTTGAGCAGGTAGCCGACACCGCCGGCGCCGGCGGCGAGAAGTTCGGTGGCGTAGCGGGTCTCGATCCATTGCGAGAAAACGAGAACACCCACGCCCGGATGGCTGCGGCGCAGGGCCAGGGCGGCCAGCAGGCCCTCGTCGGTGAAGCTCGGGGGCATGCGGACATCGATCACGGCGACGTCCGGCAGATGTTCGGCAACCATTTCGGACAGACCGGTCGCTTCGCCCACGGTGGCCACCACCTCGTGACCCCGCTCCACCAGCAGCGAGGTGAGGCCGTCGCGCAGAATCGCATTGTCCTCGGCGATGATCACCCGTAGTCGCTTCTCCTCGGTACGCATGCCGTCGATCATTGCGGGCCCGCGATCGGCAGGTACATGGTGACCACCGTCGGGCCGCCCACCGGACTGTCCACCACCAGCGTGCCGTCCACCGCCCGGGCCCGCGCGGCCAGGCCCGAAAGACCGCCTGCCACCACCGCTTCACCCCGGACCTCGGCCGGTTGCAGGGCGCCACCCTGACCGTTGTCCCGCACGCTCACCGCGAGCGCGGCATTGCCGGTCGGCAGCACCGCCACCCAGATATGCGTCGCCGCAGCATGTTTCACCACATTGGTGAGCAGTTCGGCGACCGAGAAGTAGGCGATCGTCTCGATGGCGGGTGTGGGGCGGACGGGGAGCAGGACCCGCAACTCCACGGGGACGGCGCAGCGCGCGGCCAGTGTCTCCAGCGCCGGGCCCAGGCCCAGTTCCAGTGCGGGCGGATGGATGCCGCGCACCAGTTCGCGCAGTTCGGTCAGTGCTTCCTTGGTGCCGGAGCGGGCCTGGGCGATGAGCTCGCCCGCCTCACCACCGGCCGCGGTCCGTTCCTCGGCGCGGCCCAGCATCATGGCGATGCTCACCAGCCGCGCCTGGGTGCCGTCGTGCAGATCGCGTTCCAGGCGGCGCAGGGTCGCGGTGGCATCGTTCACCGCGGCCCTGCGGCTCTCCTGCAGTTCCACCAGTTGCTGATCGCGGACGGTCGGGGTGAGCAGCCAGTACGCCGTCAGCCGATGTACCTGGCAGACACCGCGTATCAGCCACGGCAGCACGAAACACCCGAGCAGCCCGAACAATCCGACAACCAGCACCCGCGGCCAGGTCTCCACGTAATAGTCGCCGAACTGGAGGAACGAATGATGCGGCACCCCCTGCGTATCGATATTCGTCGGACGGAGGTAGAACCACAGCAGCGGCGACAGCGCGAATATCCCGACCAGGGTGATCACCAGCAGCACGCCACCGCCGACCGCGACGCCGAGCACCGTCTGGATCATCAGGAATGCCACCGCCCGCCACGCGGTGCGATCGGTGAACGCCGCCCGCAACCAGCCCCAGGGACTGCGCTGGAACGTGAACGGCGGCGGATCCGGCAGCTCGGCGTCCAGCAGGATGATCCCCAGTACGCGATAGATCTTCCCCCACACCCGCGCGCCCAGAATCACGCAGGCCAGCAGCGGAATTCCGACCACGAACAGCGAAAGGTACAGCGTCCCACCGAACCCCAGCAGCCCGTACATCGCGGCCAGGAACCCGAGCCCACCCGCCATGATCAGGTAGATGAACTCCTTCCAGGTCCGTGCCTGGAAGGGGGCCACGAGGAGTGTCAGCAGCGCCGCTCGCGCGTCCGGCGCGGCCGCACCCGACGGCTGCGGAGATCGGTCGGTCGTGCGGGTGAACTGCTCCGCCGGATCGGTCATACCTCACATACTGGCCGGAATGTGGGGGACGAAGCGATCGAGCAGACCCGCAAATGCGGGGTGTGGCAGGCACTACCACCTAGCATCTGGGGCATGACCGATGACGCGTCGAACGTCTCGAAGCCGGGTTCCACACCAGGGGACGCCGATCCGGGACCGGTCGATTTCGCCAAGCCCGCGGAATCCTCTTCCAAGCCCGCGGAATCCACCGAGGCTCCCACGGACGCGCCACCCATGGAGTACGGCCAATGGTCGGCGGGCGCCACGCCCCCGCCGTCCGATGCCGCGCCGCAAACTGCGCAGCCTTACGGCCAGCAGCCCTATGGGCAGCCGCCTTACGGTCAGGCGCCACAGCAGTACGGTCAGGCTGCGCAGCAGCACGGTCAGGCGGGACAGCAATACGGTCAGCCTTATGGCACGCCATCGGGATACGGGCAGCCGTACGCCGGTTCGCAGGGCTACAACCAGCCGCCCGGCTATCCGCCCGCGGGCGGATACGGCCGGCCGGGCTATCCGCCGGCCGGGTATTTCGGTGCGCCGCCGCCGGATCACCCGCAGGCCACGACCATCCTCATCGTCGGCATTCTGAGCGTGGTGCTGTGCCAGATCCTGGGCCCGGTGGCCTGGGTCATGGGCCGGCGGGCGCGCGACGAGATCGATGCGTCGAACGGCGGGATCGGCGGGCGCACCCTGGTGACGGTCGGCTATGTGTGCGGCATTGTCGCCACCTGCTTGCTGCTGCTCTACGTCACCATCTTCGTGATCGCGATCCTGGCAGCCGCGTTCAGCGGTTCCTCGTAGCGTCCGAGGGGTTTCGGGTAGCCGGGCGCGCGGCGGTGCGGCCGAATACTATGCAGCCGTGAGTTATCCGCCTTACGACTATCCGCCCGGTGGCTATCCCGGCTTTCCGCAGTACGGGCGGCCGCCGGACCATCCGCAGACCACCACCATCATGGTGCTCGGCATCCTGAGTCTGGTGTGCTGCCAGTTGCTGGGGCCGATCGCGTGGTTCATGGGGCACAAGGCGCGCCGGGAGATCGATCATTCGGGCGGCATGCTGGGTGGTCGCGGCAATGTGACGGTCGGTTATGTGTGCGGCATAGTAGCCACCTGCTTACTAATTGCTGGCGTGTTGTTTTACGGCGCGGCGATCCTCTTCGCGGTGCTCGACAGCAAGCACACGAATTCCTACTGATACCCGGTCACTACGATGAGCGGGTGAATTCCGCCCCGGCCTCCGACGATCCGCTCGCCCCCGGTCCCACCGAATGGGGCGAGCATCCGCACGGTGTCGGGCCGTGGCGCGACGAGTTCGGCACCGAACCGCCCGACGATCCGCGCCTGGACCCGGAACTGCTCGAGCACGGTGACCGCCGCAATGTGGTGGATCCGTACCGCTATTGGACGCGGGCCGCGATCGTCGCCGATATCGATCGGCGCCGGCATCCGTTCCATGTGGCCATAGAAAACTTCGGGCACGACGCGAATATCGGCACCGTGGTGCGCACGGCGAATGCCTTCGCGGCGGCGGCCGTGCACATTGTCGGACGTAAGCGCTGGAATCGGCGCGGAGCCATGGTGACCGACCGGTATCAGCACATCGTCCACCACTCCGATACCGCCGAGCTATTGCGTTTCGCGGCCGAACAGGGGCTGACGGTGGTGGCCGTGGACAATGTTCCCGGCTCGGTTCCGCTGGAATCCGCTCGGCTGCCGCGCGATTGCCTGTTGCTGTTCGGGCAGGAGGGTCCCGGGGTCACCGCGGCCGCGAGAGATGGTGCGCTGCTGACCGTCTCGATCGCGCAATTCGGGTCGACCCGGAGCATCAATGCGGGCGTGGCGGCCGGGATCGCCATGCACGCCTGGATTCGGCAACACGCCGATCCTGCGACAGCCTGGTGACATAACAAATCAGCCACGAACTGCCCCGTCCGACTGGCACGATATGTCCTATGACTTCGCGGACCGGGCGCAATATCGAGCCGACCGCTGCGCTCTGGGCGGAGCGTGCCGATCTGGCCGAGTCAGCGATCGTGACCAGGCATCTGCGGCTGTTGTGGGGGATCCCGCGCACCCAGCTCGGGGTGGTGGGCTGGCCGCCGACCAAACGGGATCGGGCGTTCGCGTCCTGGCATTACTGGTGGCAGGCGCATCTCGTCGACTGTTGTGTGGACGCGGCCAATCGCGCGCCGACACCGGTGCGCCGGCGGCGGATCGCGGCGATCGCCCGCACCATGCGAATTCGCAATCTCAGCGGCTGGACCAATCAGTACTACGACGATATGGCGTGGCTGGCAATCGCTTTGGAGCGGGCCGAGCGCACGCAGGGGATCGCCGAGGTGCGGGGCGGGCTGCTCGCGCTGGACAAGGATCTGTGCGCCGGTTTCGAGCCGGAGTTCGGTGCGGTGCCGTGGCGTAAGGGTTCGGATTTCTTCAATGCCCCAGCAAACGGTCCGGTCGGTATTGCAATGGCCCGGCTCGGCCGTTATCCCCGCGCCGTGGAAATCGCCGACTGGCTCGACAACACGCTGCGCGACAAGGAAACCGGACTCATCTTCGACGGCATCCACCTACCCTCGGGCGAAGTCGAACGCCCCACCTACAGCTACTGCCAGGGCGTCGTCCTCGGCCTGGAAACCGAACTCGCCGTGCACACCGGCGAACCCCGGCACGCCGAACGCGCGGCCCGGCTGGTGTTCGCGGTCGAAGAGCATATGACCGAAGGCGGCATCGTCAGCGGTGGCGGCGGCGGGGACGGCGGCCTGTTCAACGGCATCCTCGTCCGCTACCTGGCCCTGCTGGCCGTCATGCTGCCCGGCGATGACGGCGACTTCGCCGCCGCGCGCCGCACCGCGGCCGGTATCGTCCACCGCTCCGCGAACGCCGCCTGGGAGAACCGCCTCGAAGTCGAGGGCGACCCGCTCTTCGGACCGGACTGGCGCAAACCCGCGCGACTACCCGGGATCGCCGGGGCCGGCCGCGCCACCGGCAGCGGTTCGGTGCGAGCCTCCCGCAGCCCCGAACGCGATCTGTCCGTTCAGCTTTCGGGCTGGAAACTCATGGAAGCCGCGCACACGGTCACGGCAGCCGGACTCTGAGGTCCCGGGCACGCCTCCGCGGTAAACCGGTTCAGCGCTGCACGTGCGGAATCGGCTGGGTCTCCGCGTCCATGTCCACCAGGTCGAAATCCTCGGTGGGCCGCCGCATTTCCACCCGGTACTGGCGAATACCGATGACAGTGCCCACGATCAGGCCCACCACCAGCGTGCCGATCACCACGGGCATGAGCCAGGAAATGTCCTCCAGGAAACTGCCCGCGTAGTAGCTGGTCAGCAGAATCACCGGCGCCCAGATGACCGCGCCGATGGTCGACGCGATGGTGTACCGGCGATGATCCATCTCCGCCGCACCCGCCACAAGCGGGCACAGCGTGCGCACCCACGGAATCCAGCGGGCCACCAGTACGGCCAGGAAACCGTGCCGGTGCAGCAGTTCCGCCACGCGAGCCAGATTCCGCGTGTTGATGTATTTACCGTTCTTGCGCGCCACCAGGTGATGCCCGGTGCGCTGCCCGACGACATAGCCGACCTGATTGCCGGCGATGGCCGCGATCATGGTCGCGATCGACAGCGCCCACACCTGCCCCTGCCCGCCGGCCTGCGAGGCCAGCACCACACCGGCGGTGATGAGCATGGAGTCACCCGGCAGGAACAGCCCGATGATGAACGCGCACTCCAGGAACACGAATGTCAGAACGATGGCCCAGACGAGCAGTGGCCCGGCCGTCTCGAGCGGTCCGAAACCGCTCATCGAAAGGTTCAGCGGGGTGGTCGACACCGACGGCTCAGCGGGTCGGCTCGTTCGTCGTGGTGGCCAGCTCCGGGCTCTCGGCCGGGCGGGTACCGCGGTGCAGCAGATTCTTGGCGACGCTGATGATGCCCGGCAGGATCGAGACCACCACGATGAGCAGGAAGATGGCTTCCACGTTCTTGCGGATGAATTCGATATTGCCGAGGAAGTAGCCGAGCACGGTCACACCGCCACCCCAGGCGACCGCGCCGATAATGTCGACCAGCGCGAACTTCCGGTAATCCATCTTCGATACGCCCGCCAGCACCGGCATGAACGTGCGCACGATGGGCACGAAGCGGGCCAGGATGATGGTCTTCGGACCGTGCTTCTCGAAGAAGGCGTGGGTTTCGGTGATGTAGTGCTGTTTGAAGAAGCGCGTGTCTTCCTTCTTGAACAGCGCCGGGCCTATGGCTCGCCCGATCCAATAACCGGATTGATCACCCAGCCAGGCCACGAACGCCACCGACGGCAGCAGCACCCAGAGCGAAACCGGGTGGCTCGGATGGGCCGCCAGCAGACCGCCGGTGAACAACAGCGAGTCGCCCGGCAGGATCGGGAACAGCAGACCGGTCTCGATGAAGACGATCACCAAGATCGCCGGGAGCACCGCATCCTTCATCCAGGTATCCGTCAGCAGGTGCATCGGGTCCAGGATCGCGGGCAAAGCAGCGTTGGTCGTCACGGCATCTGACACGGCCAGCAAGGTCACGGCCACCACACTACCGGCAGTACGGACATCACACCGAACCTCGAAGCAACCTCACAAAGTTGTCGGGTGTGCGAGGCCGTCAAGTGCGGAAAATACGATTCGCCTATCGTGTGGCCTGACAGAATTTGTTGTACACAGCACACACACAACGGAGGTCACTGTGCCCATCGCGACTCCGGAGATCTACGCCGAGATGATTGCTCGGGCCAAGGAGAACTCCTTCGCGTTTCCCGCCATCAACTGCACGTCCTCGGAAACCATCAACGCGGCCATCAAGGGCTTCGCGGATGCCGGTTCCGACGGCATCATCCAGTTCTCCACCGGCGGTGCGGAATTCGGCTCCGGGCTGGGTGTGAAGGATATGGTGACGGGGTCGGTCGCGCTCGCGGAGTTCGCGTATGTGGTGGCCGCCGAGTACGACGTCACCATCGCGCTGCACACCGACCACTGCCCGAAGGACAAGCTGGACGGTTTCGTGCGCCCGCTGCTGGCCATCTCGGCCGAGCGCGTGAAGAACGGCCTGCCCCCGCTGTTCCAGTCGCATATGTGGGACGGTTCCGCGATCCCGATCGACGAGAACCTGGAGATCGCCAAGGAACTGCTGAAGCAGGCACACGCGGCGAACATCATCCTCGAGGTCGAGATCGGCGTCGTCGGCGGTGAAGAGGACGGTGTCGAGGCCGAGATCAACGAGAAGCTCTACACGTCGTCCGAGGACTTCGAGAAGACCATCGACGCGCTCGGCTCCGGCGAGAACGGCAAGTACCTGCTCGCCGCCACCTTCGGCAATGTGCACGGCGTGTACAAGCCGGGCAATGTGGTGCTCAAGCCCGAGGTGCTGGCCGAGGGCCAGCGGGTGGCCGCCGCCAAGCTGGGCCTGGCCGCCGGTTCGCAGCCGTTCGACTTCGTCTTCCACGGCGGTTCGGGCTCGCTGAAGTCGGAGATCGAGGACTCGCTGCGCTACGGCGTGGTGAAGATGAACGTCGACACCGACACCCAGTACGCGTTCACCCGCCCGATCGCGGGACACATGTTCGCCAACTACGACGGCGTGCTGAAGATCGACGGCGAGGTCGGCAACAAGAAGGTCTACGATCCGCGCAGCTACCTCAAGAAGGCCGAGGCCAATATGACGGCCCGCGTCGTCGAGGCCTGCAACGACCTGAAGTCGGCGGGACGTTCGATCAGCGCCAAGTAAGCTCAACACCCGGGATTCCGCCCGAAACGACGGAATCCCGGGCAATTTTCGAGCGGCGGGCGCGCCGCGGTCTCTATCGAGGCAGGTGGCATGACTGTCGATGTGCGGGTGCTGGGCCCCGTGCAGCTGTTCGTCGCCGGCCGGCCCGTGCCGGTCGGCGGGCCGAAGCCGCGCGCACTACTGGCGGCACTCACGGTGAACCGGCGGCGCGCGGTGTCCTCACAGGCCCTCGCGGACATTGTGTGGAACGACGATCCGCCCGATTCGTATCAGGCCAGTCTGCAGGTGTTCGTCTCGAACATCCGCAAGACGCTGCGTACGGCCGGCGTGGACGCCGCGGCACTGCTGCGCACCGAGGCCGCCGGGTACCGGCTCGAGGTGCCCGATACCGATTGCGATCTGGGCCGCTTCGAGAGCCTGCGGCGAGCCGGCGCGGAGGCCGCCGCGATCGGCGACCACGAGAACGCGTCCCGGCTCTACGGTGACGCGCTGGACCAGTGGAGCGGCCGGGCCCTCGACGATCTGATCGGGCTCGGTTTCGCCGACAGCTTCGCCACCGCCATGGAGGAAGAGCGGCTGCTGGTGCTGTCCGCGCGCATCGACACCGAGATCGCCTGCGGCCGAGCCGCATCCATGGTGAGCCTGCTCTGGCAGTTGACCACCGAATATCCGCTGCGCGAACCGTTGTGGGTGCAGTACATCACCGCCCTGTACCTGTCCGGACGGCAGGCCGACGCGCTCGACGCGTGCCGGCGGGTGCGGGAACTGCTCAACGACGAACTCGGCATCGATCCGGGGCCGCCGCTGATCGCACTGGAGCAGAAGGTGCTGCGGCAGGAACCCCTCGCCACCGGGCAGATCGCCGAGGTCGAACGGATGGCCAAGGCCATGACCGAGACCGTCACCGAGATGCCGCGCGCCGTACGGGCGGGCCAGCTGCGGCTGCCGGACGGCAAGGTCATCGCGATCGCCGCGAGCGGTATGAAGATCGGCCGCATGACCGATAACGATCTGGTCCTCGACGATCCCAAGGTCAGCCGCTACCACGCGCAGATCACGCCCAGCCGCGCCGGACTGCTCATCAAGGATCTGCATTCGGCCAACGGCATCTACATCAACGAGGACCCCATCGAGAGCGCGGCGGTCCTGGCCGACGGTGACGCCGTCCGGATCGGCGGCACCGTATTGATCTTCCAGGCCCTGCGCTGACGGTATCTGTATTACGCTGCTGCACTATCGGTTTCGTTTCGCGAAGGGCGGACCGGCGCGGCGCGGGTATCGATTCGGTCGATCTTGGGCGAGTGCCGCCGCATCGCCGGCCGCCGGGGGTAGGGTTCTGCGCCGGATGTGTCCGGTGAGCCCGATGTCGAGAGGTTGAATGGATGGCCATGCGGCTGCTGGCAGCTGCGGGAGCGCTGGTATTCGGAGCGGGTGTACTCGCCGGAGTGGACGGGCCGGTCGCCTCGGCGACACCGGATTCCGCTGCACCGGCAGGCCTTCCGGGTATCGGGCCCTGTAAGACCGATCCGGCACCGGTACACGAATCACTGGTACCCAAAACCCTCGAGGTGCCGTTCTCCTACCCGGTGGTGACCGTGGACCCCGGCCCGGCGGTGGAACCCGTCGAACGCGTGAAGATGGAGCTGCCGTCGGACCCGTGCGTCAACCCGTGCCCGGACCTCACCGACGGCCCGCCGCCCGCACCCGGTGTCCTCGAACAACTGGGCCTGCCGAAGCTCGTGATCCGGCCGCAGGCGTTCAATTTCGCGTTCCCCAACCCGAATCCGCCCGCGGTACCGCCGGGCCCGGAGCCGGTGCATCCGGCCATCGAGCCGGCGCCCCAGGCGCCTGCCCGGCCCGCACCCGAGATCGGCAATGTCACCGAGGTCGCCAAGGTGACCGGCGCCGACTCGATCAACCGCACCGACAAGCGCTGGCAGGTGCAGGGCACCGACCTCGGCATCATGTGGGAGAGCAAACCCGGTGAGATCGCCATGGCCTTCGGCGACACCGTCGGCCGCGACTTCCATCCGCCGGGCGGTATGGGCGAGGACTGGCGCAGCAACCTGCTCGCCTTCAGCAGCAACAAGGACCTGTCCCGCGGCGTCGTCTTCGACCGCATGGTCACCGACGACCGGTGCCACGCCTCGGAACTGCTCAGCAGCGAGAAGCTGGACAATATCGAGATCACCACGATCCCGACCTCCGGCTTCGCCATCGGCGACCGGCAGTACATGAGCTACATGTCGATTCGCACCTGGAACAGCCTTCCGGGCACCTGGTACACCAACTACGGCGGCATCGCCTACTCCGACGACCACGGCGAGCACTGGACCAAGGATCCACATGCGCGCTGGGACAATATCTTCGGCGTCTCCAACTTCCAGGTGACGGCCATGGTGCCGCAGGGCGACTACGTGTACATGTTCGGCATCCCCAATTCGCGGCTCGGCGCGGTGGGGCTGGCGCGCGTGCCCAAGGATCAGGTGCTGAACGTGACCGCCTACCAGTACTGGAAGGGCGGATCGTGGACGCCCGCAGACGGATTCGTGTCGGCCGACCCGATCGTGGACGCGCCCGCGGGGGAACTGTCGGTCCGCTACGACGCCGACCGCAAGGTGTGGCAGATGAGTTACCTGGATACCGCCAAGGCGGCTCTCGTTGTGCGGGAATCCGATTCGCCGCAGGGCGTCTGGTCCGACAGCGCCACCACGGTTTCGGCGTTGCAATTCCCGGAGCTGTACGGCGGATTCATCCACCCGTGGTCGACGGGTAAGGACCTCTACTTCACGATGTCGACCTGGAGCGACTACAACGTCTATCTGATGCATGCCACCATGAATTGAGTTGTCGTACCACGTAAAAGAGCGGGCCGCACTTGAAGTGCGGCCCGCTCTCGTCCTGCCCTCTTCGGGGTTTCAGGGGCGTAAGCCCCTGAGAGCTACGAGAGTTGTTTCAATCAGGAAAGCCGGATTTCGGCCACTGCGCGGCCGAACAGCTTCTTACCCTCGGAAGTACCGCCCAGAATGATGGTGGCGGTGTGGTTTTCGGCGTCCACCGACTTCACCTTGCCGGTGAGTTCGACGATGGTCGGCGCGGTCGGCTCGACCGGGACGAAGCCGGAGAAGCGGACGCTGAACTTGCTCAGTGCGGAGGGGTCGCCCAGCCAGTCGATGAGAAAACCGGCGGTGAGGCCCATGGTGAGCATGCCGTGCGCGACCACGGTCGGCAGGCCGACCAGTTTGGCGGCGGCATCGCTCCAGTGGATCGGGTTCGGGTCGCCGGAGACGCCCGCGTAGTTGACCAGGTCGCCGCGGGTGACGGGCACTTTGGCGGCGGGCAGCTCGGTTCCGGCGGTGAGGGTCGCGGCCTTCGGCTCGGTGTGCACCGGCAGCGCGGCGGCCGGTGTGTCGAGCTCGATGACGTCCTCGGGGGCCAGCAGGATCAGGCCGGTCGGATCGGTGGTGCCGTCGGCATCCGCCACGTGCCCGTGCATCACGACGCCGGACACGGTCTGCACCGACTCCGGATCGATCTCCACACCCTTGCGGGCCACGATCGTGGTGGTCGCGATCAGCGCCGGCCGGTTCTCGACATCGGACAGCGTCACCTTCACGGTGATGAAGTCGTTGTCGCCGTAGCTGCGGATGTTCTCGATCACCACATCCACGGCCAGATGGTCGCCGGCCATGATCGGGCGGACGAACTCGAAGATCTGATCCGTCTGCAGGATCTGCGAGACGTCGTACTCCGTGAGCACGGTGCCGATCAGCGAGCGAGTGGTCGCCGCGCCGATCACCGACGCGAAGGTCGGCGAGGCGAGCAGTGCGCCGTAACCGAGTTCGGCCGCATCGGCCTCGTGGTGATGGGCGGGGTGGTCGTTGCGCACTGCGCGCGCGAACTCACGGACCTTCTCGCGGCCGACGTCATAGTGATCACGGACACGGAAGTGCCGGCCGACCAATTCAGTTGCGGTGGCGGTGGCCGCCTCTGCCGTCTCCGGCATGGTGTTCAGCTCCCTGCAAATTCGAATCCCGGTGGGCCCGCGGCACTTCGGTGTGCGCACGGCCGCTACGACGGAGAGCCGCGCGGCGTCGGATGCCCTCATGGCTGGCCCAGACAATCCGGCACATGCTACCGGCGCGTAGGTCTGATGACCAGGTGTTTGTGACGTTCATCGCGAGACGGGCGGAAAGTGCGACAGAGACACACCGGACACGCCGCGGCCCCGGCGGAAATGTGATCCGCCGGGGCCGCAACGAATGAAAACGACCGGTCTGCTCAGTGCTGCGCCGGCGGATCACACACCTTCCAGCCATCCGCCGAATGCTCCAGATCGAACGTCCGCGCCGACGTCTTGGCGGGATCCGACGTATAGACGGTGGCCTGCGCGATCGCCTTGTCCCCGGTCACCTGAACAGCATCCACACTCTTGATCACCGGAATACTCTTCTGCTCCTTCGACGTCTTGTACACGCCCGCAAACTGATCAGCAGAAATATTCTGATAGAAGTCGTGCTGCGACCCGCAAGTGATCCCACGCAACTTGTCCAGATCCCCAGACGACAACGCACTCGTATACGTCGTTATCGCCGTCTTGACCTGCGCCGCAGGCGAATTGTCCGACGAATTCATCGCCACCCCGACAATCACGCCCACGACCACCACCAGCACGGCCACCGCCGCACCGGCAATGATCAACACCTTCTTCCGCGGTGTGCCGCCCCCGGCCGCCCCTTGTCCAGCCGCCACCTGCTGCGGCGCAGCCACCGGATTACCCTGCGGCTGCCCATCTTTCACCCCACCGGCAGGAATCCGCTGCGGCGGCGCCAACGGCCGCCCCGCCCCGCCGTCCTGCAATCCACCTTGCCCTCCAACAACTCCCGCCCCCTGCGGCCCGCCTTGCTGTCCGCCCTGACCGGGCCCCTGCGGTCCGGCCTGACCGGGTCCCTGCGGTCCGCCAACCCGATTCGGTCCGGTGACGCGCGGCCCACCGATAGGCTGCGCGGGCATGGTCGGCTGCATATCCGCCGGCGAAGGCGCAGTAGCCGGCCGCCGAGGCCCCATAGGCGGCCGCGGCGGCGCCGCCGGCCGAGTCTCCTCCACCGGCGCGTCCACCCCCGGCGCCCCACCTCGCGGCCCCACATTCCGCGGCCCCGAATTATCCCGAGGCGTCTGCGGCAACTTACTGACCGCCCGCCCCTGCGGCCCACTGACCCGAATCTTCTCGGTAGCCTGATCCCCCGTAACCACCGGCATCATCGTCGTAGGCGCATCATCCACCCCCGGAACCTGCTGAATAGCAACAGTTTCCGCCTCCGCAGCCCCAGCCTTCCCCTTCCCCGGCTCGGCCCCCTGCTGCTCGGCTCCAGCACCCGCCGCAGCCCCGTCGCGCCCGGCCTTCTCATCCGCCGCCGCGCCACTTACAGCAGCACCCCCAGCCGCCGCAGCAGCCCCTACGGCAGCGGCTCCGGCCGCCGTCCCGCCACCGGACCCCTGCCCCGAACGCCCTTCTCCTCCACCATCTCCCGACTCACCAGGCGCACGCACCCCCTGCTTTCCCGCGCCACCTTGTCCGCCGGCCGATCCCGATCCACCAGCCCCGCTGGTTGCCCCGCCCACAGCCTGACCACCTTCCGGCGATCCGCCGGCCACCTCTCGGCCCGCAGTTGCCCCACCACTGCCCGCCCCGGCATCACCCGGCCGGTTCTGTCCACCACCGGATGCACTCGCCGCACCATCCTGGACAGCCGGTTTCCCGCTGCCCTCCTGCCCAACCTGCGGCGCACCAGCCAAGCCGCTCGAGCGACCTTGTCCGCCAGCCGATCCCGGCCCGGAGGTCCCGGATTGATTTCCCGCGCCACCCTGTCGGTTCTGTCCACCGCTGCTCGTGGCTGCCGGACCGTCCTGAGTAGGCCGGCTTCCGCCGCCTGCCTGTCCGGTCCCCACTGCGCCCGCCGGCTCGCTGGAACGGCCTTGTCCGCCTGCGGATCCCGGTCCGCCTGGTCCGGCGGTCGCCCCACCTAACTGATCACCTTGCGGCGAGCCACCAACGGCGCGTTGCCCCGCGCCACCCGACTGCCCTTGCCCCGCGCTTCCGCCTGCAGCGCCGGCAGCGCCACCCGGCTCGCTCTGTCCGCCGCCGGTCGCGGTTGCCGAACCGCTTCGGCCAGGCCGGTTTCCGCCGCCTGCCAATCCTGGTCCAGCGGGCCCGGCTGTCGCCCCGCCCGCAGTCCGACTACCTTGCGGCGAGCCAGTGGCGGCACCTTGTCCTGCACTTCCGCCCGCAGCGACCCCGTCACTGCCCGGTGCGGCGTCGCCCGGCCGACTCTGTGCGCTTCCGGATGCGACTGCGCTGCCATCCTGGGCAGGCCGGTTTCCGCCGCTTGCCTGTCCGGCTCCCGGCCCGCTCGAGCTGCCTTGTCCTGCACCTTCACCTGCGGGGGCTCCACCGCCGGTAGCCGCAGCGGCACCCGCTGCGGCTACCGAATCGCCTTGGCTGGGACGGTTTCCGCCGCCGGCCGGACCGCCGCTCGGTGCGCCCGAGCTGCCTTGTCCGCCTGGTCGGTCTGTCGACGCAGCGGCCGTCTGTCCGGGTTGATTTCCTGCGCTGCCCTGCTGTCCAGCCGGGCCGGGTCGGTTGGAGCCGCTCTGCCGGGCGAATATGGGGCCGGGCTGAGCGGCGTTGCCCGGTCCGCGCTTGCCGGCGTTGCCGGGCGTGTTCGGGTTGCCGACGATTCCTGGCCGGTACTGCGGTGCGGCGCCACCGGCTGGGGCGGGGCGGCTTGCGGCGGGCGGGTTGGGGGTGCGGCTCGAATCGCCTTGTTCGCCGGCGTTTCCCGGGCCGTTCTTGCCGAGGCCGGCTTGGCGCATGTCGATGCGGGTGGTGCCGGCGTCGGGTCCGGAGGGGTTCGGGGGCTGGGGTTTTCCTTGGACGGCGAAGATCTGGGTGGGGGCGTCCGCGGATTGGGGGGTTGCGTTGGGGGTGGTCGGGCGGTTGGGGTTGGCGTTCTGGATGCGGGCGGTGGGGCCGCCGGGGGCGGCGGGCCGGGCCGCGTCGTAGTTGATGGTGGCGAAGCCGGATCCGCTCGCGCCGCCGGAGTCGCTGTCGCGGGCCGGTGTGCCCGGTTTGCCGGGGGTGCGGATCACTTCGGTGGGGGAGGTGGCGTCGGCGGGGGTGGTGGTGTCCTGGGCAGCATCGGCGGGCTCGGCGGGTCGGCCGGCCGGGTTGTGCCGTTGCTGGTCGTCTTTCGAGTCGGACACGCGCATACCCCTCACTTCGGCGGAACTGGTGATTCAGACGGTCAGCCTACTGAGCATTCCGGGCGGCGGTGCAGAATGATCGGCATGACCTCCTTCGGTGATCTGCTCGGACCGCAGCCTGTCTTGCTTCCCGAAAACACTGACGCGGAGGACGCGCTGCTCGAGAACCGGGACCCGGTGCAGGTCGCGGCGGCGCATCCTTCGGCCTCCATCGCCTGGGCGTATCTCGCCGAGGCCGCGCTCGAACGCGGGGGTGACGAGATCAACCTCGACACCGTCGCCGCGTACGCGTTCGCCCGCACCGGCTACCACCGCGGCCTGGACCTGTTGCGCCGCAATGGCTGGAAGGGTTTCGGCCCGGTCCCGTGGAGCCACGAACCCAACCGCGGTTTCCTGCGCAGTGTCGGCGCGCTGGCCCGCGCGGCCCGCATCGTCGGCGAGACCGAGGAGTACGCGCGCTGCCTCGACCTGCTCGAGGATTGCGATCCGCGCGCTGCCGCCGAGCTCGGCCTGGACTGAGATCCGCGATTTGAGCAGTGGTCTAGGCGAAACCTTCGACGCCGCCAAGGACAGCAGTATCGCCCGCATGCGCAATGCCGGTACGCGGGTGCGTTCGTCGCTGCTGCCGATCGTGCAGTGCGCGGTCGGCGCCGGGCTGGCCTGGTTCATCGCGCACGAGATCATCGGCCATCCGCGCCCGTTCTTCGCGCCGACCGCGGCCATGATCTCCATCGGCGTGTCGTTCGGTACCCGCTTGCGGCGGTCGGTGGAGTTGATCGTCGGCGTGGCGCTCGGCATCGGCGTCGGTGACCTGTTCGTCTCCCAGGTCGGTACCGGCACCTGGCAGATCTGCCTGCTGGTCGTGATCGCCATGAGCACGGCCGTGTTCCTGGACGGCGGCCCGGTGATCACCATGCAGGCGGCCAGTTCCGCGGTCCTGGTGGCGACGCTGATCCCGCCCAGCACCGGCGGTTCCGGCTTGCGCATGATCGACGCGCTGGTAGGCGGCCTGGTGGGCATCGTGGTGGTCGCGGCGATTCCGCTGCATCCGGTGCGCCGGGCACGGCAGCAGGCGGCCGACATTCTCGACGTGATGGCGAAGGCGCTGCAGCAGGGCGCGGACGGCCTGCTCGAACACGACTCCGAGAAGATCAAGGCGGGGTTGGACGCGGCCCGGAATACCCAGGCGCCCATCGATTCTCTGCGCAACACCCTCGAAGGCAGTAAGGAGATCATTCGAATCTCCCCGCTGTACTGGAACTCTCGCGCCCGCCTCGAACGCCTGCGCGCCACCGCCGACCCGCTCGACAATGCGGTCCGCAATACCCGTGTCCTGCTGCGCCGCGCCTTGAGCTCGGTGCAGGACGACGAGGTCCTGGACCCGCGCCTCATCCAGCAGGTCGAAAAGCTGAGCCTGGCCATCGAAGTGGTGCGCAAGATGATGCTGGCCGATCCGGGCGAACAACCTGACGCCGCCGAGGCGACCCGCGTCCTGCGTTCGGTCGGCAAGGCCGCCACCAAGGATCTGGTCGACGGCGCGGGCATTTCCGCGCATGTCGTCTTCGCCCAGTTGCGTTCGATCGTGGTGGATCTCATGCAGGTGTGCGGGGTGCGCCGGCTGTCCGCCATGGCCCTGCTGCCGCCCACGGTCCCGCACCCGTACGTGACGCCGATCGACTGACTGCGAGTAGCGCCGCCCGATCTTCGCGTAGTCCGCTACTCGCGTCGATTCGCCTGCCCGGCTCTAACGTTCGAGCAAGGGCCGGGCTCGCGAGGGGGGAGTCCGGCCCTGCTACGTCCAGAAGCGGGTCAGCACATCACCGTTCACCCGCCACGCCGTCGGCACACCCGACAGCTGGAACAGGGCGTTGACGATGCCGTAGAAGGCGTCCCGCACCGGCGGCACCGCGATCAACAGCGCGAACAGGATCAACATGCCGTACGGCTTGATCTGATCCAGCGACCGCCGCGTCTCGTAGCTCAGCGAAGGCTCCAGAATCCCGTACCCGTCGGTGCCCGGCACCGGCAGCAGATTCAGAATCGTCGCGATGATCTGCAGGAACGCCAGATAACTCAGCCCGGACCAGAACGTCAGATGCGAATCCCAGCTGCCGAACAGGCTCACCACCACCAGCAGCACGATCGCGCACACCGCGTTCACGGCCGGTCCGGCCCCGCTCAGCAGCCGCTGGGTGCGCGGCGGCATGCCGTGCGAATGCACGTACACCGCACCGCCCGGCAGCGCGAAGCCGCCGATGGCGATGAACAGGATGGGCAGCGCGATCGACAGCAGCGGGTGACTGTATTTCAGCGGGTTCAGTGTCAGATATCCGCGCAGCTCCACTTCGCGGTCCCCGGCCCGGTACGCGACGTACGCGTGCGCGAACTCGTGCAGGCAGATGGAGACGATCCAGCCGGCCACCACCATCAGGAACACCGCGAATTTGGCCTGCTGCGAATGAATATCGCTGTTCCAGGCGAGCACGCCGCCGCCCACGGCGACGAGCACGACCAGCAGGAAGATCGGGCTGGGGCGCACGGCGCCCGAGGTACGGCCTACCGCACGGGGGTAGTTCACTGCAGCGGCTCCCATGGCTGAGGGGTGCGCGGTCGCACCCGACTGGTCGGCCTGATTGTGGCCGCCCCACCATTCTGCTGCCGGATCACCGCACCAGCAGCCAAGGCTCGTGGTGTCGATAGAACGTGGAGCGCTTCACGATCCGATCGGCGGTGATGCCGTCCCGCGTGACAATCGCACCGCTGGTGCCCAATTGCAGCGCGCGGCCCTCGATCCACCGGCGTTTCCGCAGTCCACGCTGCACGGTGGCCTGCAGGCCCGGCAGTTCCAGCATGGGTGAAATATGCAGGGCCGCGACCTTTCCGGTGAACAGTCGCGTGTCGTCGACGTAGGCCTCGCCCTCGAGCTTCTGCCCGCGCTCGCCGACGATGGTGGCGCGGCCGATGAGCACACTGCCGGTGTCGTCCCGGACGAGCGGCGTCTCCTGCGCCTTACCCTCCAGCGCGCGCTTGGCGGCGGCGGATCCGGTGCCGGTCTCGTAGGCGCGGGACCCGTAGGTGCGGTCGACGGGCACGTACCCGAGTTCCACGCCGAGTCGTTCGGTGCGCAGCAGATGGGTGAGCACGGCGGCCAGCCCGGCATCCTCACCGAGCACGATGAGGCGCGGCAGGCTGTCGGCGGCCATCACCGGCAGGAGTTCGTCGAGCGCGGTGGCATCCGGGATGGCCGAGGCCTGAGTGGTGGGTAGTGAGGCCAGCGCGATGGGTACCGGCGCGCCGTCGCAGCGGAGAACATGGGTACTCAACTGCCGAACACCCTCCTCTGACCTGACAACAACACCAATAGCCTCGCTGTGTTCCGGTGGATCCCCTGGTCCCTCTCCCCGTGCCACCATAGCCCCGTCTCAATAGCCACGCTGGTCTCGCTGCCTATCCGTTACGTCGGGTTGCCCGCGGGCCGGACCGCACACCAGGGGGTATGCGGGCATCCACTAGACTGTGCCTCCGGCCACCGCCTTCTGATGGCGGGTAGCTGCAGCATCGCGAGTGCTGCGTGTCGAACCCGTAGGAGACTTCGAAATGCCGGCAATCGTGCTGATCGGCGCCCAGTGGGGCGACGAGGGCAAGGGCAAAGCGACCGATCTGCTCGGTGACAGGGTCCAGTGGGTTGTCCGCTACCAGGGCGGCAACAACGCGGGTCACACCGTGGTCCTGCCCGACGGCGAGAGTTTCGCGCTGCATCTGATCCCGTCCGGCATCCTCACGCCCGGTGTGACCAACGTCATCGGCAATGGCGTGGTGGTGGATCCGGGCGTGCTGCTCGCCGAACTCGCAGGTCTGGAAGAGCGCGGCGTGGACACCTCCCGCCTGCTGCTCTCGGCGGACGCGCACCTGATCATGCCGTACCACGTGGCCATCGATAAGGTCACCGAGCGCTTCCTCGGCAACAAGAAGATCGGCACCACCGGCCGCGGTATCGGCCCCTGCTACCAGGACAAGGTGGCCCGTGTCGGCGTCCGCGTCGCGGACGTGCTGGACGAGAAGATCCTCACCCAGAAGGTCGAGGCCGCACTGGAATTCAAGAACCAGGTGCTGGTCAAGATCTACAACCGCCGCGCGCTGGACCCGCAGCAGGTGGTGGACGAGGTGCTGCAGAAGGCCGAGGGTTTCAAGCACCGCATCGCCGACAGCCGCCTGCTGCTCAACGAGGCCCTGGAACGCGACGAGATCGTGCTGCTGGAGGGTTCGCAGGGCACCCTGCTGGACGTCGACCACGGCACCTACCCGTACGTCACCTCCTCCAACCCGACCGCCGGGGGCGCGGCCGTGGGTGCGGGCGTGGGCCCCAACAAGATCGGGGTCGTGCTCGGCATCCTGAAGGCGTACACCACCCGCGTCGGCTCCGGCCCGTTCCCGACCGAACTGTTCGACGAGTCCGGCACCTACCTCGCCAAGACCGGCGGCGAGGTCGGCGTCACCACCGGTCGCGCCCGCCGCACCGGCTGGTTCGACGCCGTGATCGCCCGCTACGCCACGCGCGTCAACGGCATCACCGACTACTTCCTCACCAAGCTGGACGTGCTCTCCAGCCTGGACACCGTCCCGATCTGCGTCGCCTACGAGATCGACGGCGAACGCGTCGAGCAGATGCCGACCACGCAGACCGAATTCCACCACGCCAAGCCCATTTACGAGGAGATGCCGGGCTGGTGGGAGGACATCTCCGGGGCGCGCACCTTCGAGGATCTGCCCGCCAACGCGCAGGCGTACGTGAAGCGGCTGGAAGAGCTTTCCGGCGCGCGGATTTCGTGCATCGGCGTAGGCCCGGGCCGCGACCAGACGATCGTCTGCCACGATATCTTGGCGTAATCGGCTGCGGCTGTTCATAATTCTTCGCCCCACTACGGTTTTCCGTAGTGGGGCGAAGAGTTTTCTACCGGGTTCTGGTCAGTAGAGCGGCGTGAGCGGGGCCAGGGGGTCGGCGGCGCGGGGAGTGAGGGCCGCGTAGGTGGCGGCGATCGATTTCACCGCCACGCGCAGGTCGGGCTCCTCATGCGTGAAGGGGAGGCGGATGAAGCGTTCGAACGCGCCCTGGACGCCGAAACGTGGTCCGGCGGCGAGCAATACGCCGTGGTTGGGGGCGGTCGCGGCGAGCGCCGTGGAGACCGGGGCAGGCAGTTGCACCCACAGCGACATACCGCCCGCACTCGGATTGATGTGCCAGTCGGGCAGCTCCTCCGCCAGGGCTTCGGTCAGGACGGTGCGGCGGGCGCGCAGTTGATCCCGGCGCCGGGTGAGGATCCGGTCCGCGTTCTGCAGCAGGTACACGGTGGCCAGCTGATCCATGATCGGCGTGCCGAGGTCGACCGTGGAACGGGTGCCGAGCAGTTTGGTGATGAGCGGCTGATTGGCGCGTACCCAGCCGACCCGCAGGCCACCCCAGAACGACTTGGACGCGGAGCCGATGGTCACGATCTCCGAGCCGCGCGCGAAAGCCGCTACGGGCGGCGCGGATTCGCGGTCGGTGAGATCCAGGTCCACCATGGATTCGTCGACGATCACCGTCATGCGGGTGTCGCGGGCGATGGCGGCCAGTTCGGCGCGGCCCTCGGCGTCCAGCAGCAGGCCGGTGGGATTGTTGAAGTCGGGGATCAGATAGGCGGCGCTGGCGGCGGTCTGCCGTGCGGCACTGCGGATTCCGTCCAGATCCCAGCCGTCCGGGCGCATGGGCACCGGCACCGGCCGCGCACCCACATCCCGGATGGCCTCGATGGCGTTCGGGTAGGTGGGGTGTTCGATGAGCACGCGTTCGGCGGGCGTGGTGAGGACGTTGAGCAGCAAGCGCAGTCCGTGCTGTGCGCCGAGTGTGATGAGGATCTGATCGGGTTCGGTGGGCAGGCCGCGCTCGGTGTACCTGCGCGCCAGGGCTTCCCGCAGGATCAGCACACCGACCGGGTCCATGCCGTGCGTGCCCAGGTAGGTCGGGAGGCCCTGCAGGGCAGCGGAATACGCGTCCTCGAGTTCCAGGGGCGCGGTCATGGCGGCGTAGGTCATGTCGATGGTGGGCAGTTCGGGCTGCGCCATCATGGCGAGAATGCTGCGGGCGGGTTTGGAGCCGTCGTGCACCACGTTCGGTGGCAGTGCGACGGTGCTGCGGGAGCCCTGCCGGCTGATCAGGTAGCCGTGTTCGCGCAGCAGCGTGTACGCGGAGGTGACGGTGGTGCGGCTGACCGCGAGGCTGGTGGCCAGATCCCGTTCACTGGGGAGCGCGACCCCGAGTGGGGCGCGGCCGTCGTGGATGAGCAGCCGGATGCTTTCGGCGAGCGCCACATACGCGGGCCGGGTGGGTCGTTTGGCATTGTCGGCCGCGCCGGGTTCGTCGTGCCGCCACCGTCCCAGGTCGCGCGTCAGGCTGGCCGCGCCGATCACTCGTGTCGCCATACAGGCCAGTATCCGGGCACTGGATATTTATTTCAAGTCCAGCCGGGCCGACTATGGACCCATGCTCTCATTGCTCGTCTCCCTCGTGATCGTCGCCGGCTTCGCCGGCCTCGTCTACGTTTTCGCCCCCGCCCCGGGTGAACGCTGGGGCCGCATGCTGGAGCGCTACCGCCCGCATGCTCCCATGTCGGACTGGTCAGTCGCCGAATATGATGCGGCACGCCAATATTCGGACCTGACCGCCGTCCGTGCCCGCCTCGAATCCCCCGACCCCGACCGCCGGGCCGAATCCCGCGGCGCCAAGCCGCACCCCTTCGCCCACCTGGACGAGATCCCCTGCCGCGGCGAATCAGTCCAGTTCTAACCAACTGGACCTCCATTATTCGGAATAGGTGACGTTTTCCCGCCAGACGTTGTCGTACCCCTGAGGCACACTGACTCCATGTCCGCCCCGGCCCGCCCGCTAGCCTCGGCAGCCCTCTTCGACACCGCGATCGGCTCCTGCGCCATAGCCTGGGGCCCTTCCGGCGTCCTCCGCTTCGCCCTCCCCGAGCCGGACCCGGCCGCCACCCTCTCCCACATCCTGCGCCGCCACCGCCTCGCCGACCTCCGCGAAGCCACCCCCACCGACGAAATCGCAAGGGTCATAACGAGCATCCGCGCCCACCTGGCAGGCGACCTCGACGACCTGCACTGGATCCCCTTGAACACCACCCAGTTCAACGATTTCGACCGCGCCGTCTACGAGGTAACCCGAGCCATCCCCCCGGGCCACACCCTCAACTACGGCGCGATAGCCACCCGCATAGGCGCCCCCCACGGCTCCCAAGCGGTCGGCCAATCCCTGGGCCGCAACCCCATCCCCCTGATAATCCCCTGCCACCGAGTCCTGGCCGCCGACCACGCCCTCCACGGCTTCTCCGCCCCCGGCGGCCTATCAACGAAACAACGCCTCCTCGAAATAGAACGCACCCCCGGCTTCGGCGAACCCACCCTCTTCTGACCCACCCCGAAACGAAAAAGCGTCCACACCAATCCCATTGGTGTGGACGCCTGACAACGATCCGTAGCGGCGGGCTACCGACCCGCTTTGACGATCGGGCCGTAGTAGATAACCGGCAGGCCAGTGCCGGCGCATTCCACCCATACGTCGGCCCCGGGGGCGAAGCGCAGATAGATGGGTTCTGGTCCCAGCGCGTACTGCATCAGTCCGGGGGACTGCTGGAAGAACGGCGGCTGGAGACTCCAGCCGGTGCACTCCCACCACTCGCCCGGGGCGGTATCCATCCGGATCACGCCGCCGGGTTCGGGTGTGGGCACCGGTGCGTCAGCAGCGGCGGTCTGGGCGCCGAGCATGCTGGCTATGGCGACGAATCCGGAAATCGAAACTGTTGCGCGCAGAGCTTTCATCGTTGTCCTCCTATGTTCAGACAGCCGCGCCGAAGGCGGTCCCGGCGGCGCCGCCCAGTACGCCACCGATCACGCCGCCGGCGATCGCCGCTGGAATGCCGACAATGGCGGCGCCCGCGGCGGCGCCTGCGGCCGTACCGACAGCCGCGCCGATGGCTGCGCCGGCGAGCGCGCCGGGGCCGCTAGCGGATCCACCGCTCGGCACACCGGTCACGATGCCGCCGATGATCGCGCCGGCAGTAGTACCGACTCCGAGACCGATCACAGCGCCCGGAACCGCGCCTGCGAGTGCGAACGGAACACCCGCCAACGCGGCGCCCGCGACTGCTCCGCCGACAGCACCGGCGACGGTGAGGCCGGCGATCTTGTCGGAGCGGGAAGCGTTGATGCCCACGGAGTTCAGGCCCGTCGCGATGCCTGCTTCGACGTTGGCGGCGCCGTCGTTGACCGGAACGAGCACGTTGTCCGGGATGTTGTCGCCCGCGGGGGTGGTGAAGGCGCCGATGCGGAGGGTGCGCGGGGGCGGGGCGATGGGGAGGACCGGGTCCACGGCGGTGGGGGCGTGGAGGTTCTGGAAGTTGATGCCGGGGGTGGCTTCCGGGGCCGGGATGGGGCGGAAGTTGGCGGGGACCGGGTAGTCGGGCTGGGTCGCCTGGGGGCGGTTCGGGGTGGTGACGCCGGGCTGGACCGGGCCGGGGCGGGGGCCGTTGTCTGTTGCGGGGGCCACTACGCCGGGCTGGGACGAGTGGGGGGCACTGGGGCCGGTGAGGTTGTCGGTGCCCGGGAGGCCGGGCTGGGTGGCTGCGCCGGGCCGGCCTGCGGACGGCTGGGAGCCGTTGCCGGGGATGGTGGTCGCGCCGGGGGCTGTGGTGCCGGGAGCCTGGGAGCCGGGGGTCGGCTGGGAAGTCGGGCTTGCCGAGGGACTGGTGGCGGACTGGGGGTCCGTGGCGGTGGAGCAGGCCACTGCGAGGGCCAGTGGGATGACGCCTACGACGATGGCGCGGCGGGCCGCGCCGGAATTCAGTTGTCGATGCCGACGGGTCACGTCGATACACCACCCTCATCAGATTGGAACTGTCCCCCACGGCCGGGTGTGGCCGTTCGGTGTGGGCCGGAACGGCCGCTCGGCGGGGATGTTAACTGATGGGATGCTGCGAGTTCCAGGACTGGGCTGGTGAATCATTCACTGGACGTTGAGGAGTGAGACGAACAACACAGCGCTTCGGTCGTAGCTGATCAGTGGAGTTTGACTGGTCGGCTCACGGATTCTCGGGTCAGTTCTCGGATTTGCCGGAAGATGACCCGCTGCGCATCAATTCGGCGAGGGCCTCGCGGTCGGTGACGTCGAGTTTGATGCAGGCGCGGTAGAGGTGGCCCTCGACGGTGCGGACCGAAACCGTCAGGCGGTCGGCTATCTGGCGGTTGGAGAGGCCGGCGACCACCAGGTTGGCGATCTCGCGTTCGCGCGCTGTGAGGGGGAGGGGCTGCGCGGATTCGCGGAGGGCGGGGGTGCTGGCTCCGCCGCAGGCCGCGGCCAAACGGTTTGCGGTGGCGGCGGATTCGAGCAGGCGGCGGCGATCGCCGGAGCGTTCGTGGGCGGAGGCGGCTTGGGCGGCCGCGTCGGCGGCGGACAACAGGACGCCGATGGCTTCGAATTCGGCTGCGGCAGCGTCCAATCCGGGGCCGTCGTGTGCCGTGACCGCTACCGCGTGCCGGGCTTGGACCTGCACCAGGCGGCCGTCCACCCGGGCGGCCAGGTCGGCGAGCCGGCCCGCGACGCTGTGGTCGCCGAAACGGGCCGCGGTGTGCAGTGCCATGGCCTCGATGGCGTGCTGGTGGGAGCGCGCGGCCGCATCGGCCGCGCCGAGGGCGAGCCGGATGGCCGGTGTGGCAGTGCCTTCCGCGGCGGCCTGCCAGGATTTGGCGATCTCCAGCATGGGTTCGTAGACGGCGCTGTGCCGGCCGCCGCGTTCGATGGCGGCGGCGATGGATTCGGCGGCGTCGGTGGCGCGGCCGAGCGCCGAATACGCTTCGGCCAGGCGGAGTCTCGCGGGGAACATCCAGGCCGCCGCGCCTTCCGTGGTGAGGGCGGCGAGGGCCTGTTCCAGATTGTCGATGCCCTGTGGGAAATGTCCTTCCGCCACGTCGACGGTGCCCTGCAGGATCTTGCTCATGCCCCAAGCCAGGTACTGCCCGGGTGACGAGTACGCGTAAGGGCTGCTGGCGCAACGCCGTGCGGCCGTGAGGTCGCCGGTGAAGGTGAGGGCGAGCACTTCCGCATGCGTGGACATGAACTGGTTGAGCCCGTCGATATGCGATTCGACCGCGTGCCCGCGGGCCGCGTACTGCCGGGCCGCGTCGCCGCGTCCCATGAGCGCCAGGGCGAGTCCGCCGCCGAAGGCCGCCCACCACACCGCCCAGGGTGGCGCGCCGTCGGCCGCCATGACGGGTTCGGCGAGCGTGAAGGCCTCGTCGAGTTTGTTCTCGTTGACGGCGCAGGCGGAGGCCAGCCCGTCGAGGGTGGCGATCACCTTCGGATGTTTCACCCGGCTGCGCACCGATTCCAGTACTTCGTCGGCGCGATCGGCATCGCCCATGGACCACAGCAGATTCGACACCCGGGTACTGCCCCAGCGCGCCAGCTGTACTTCGTTCAACTGGTCCGGGTCGAACCCGGCGAGGGTGCGTTCGGCTTCGATGCGATGCCCCTGCCACAGCAGTGCCCGCGCCAGCAGATCCGCCGCCTCGACACCGCCCCGGCGTTCCACGGCGGCTCGCGCGAATCGTTCTCCCAGTGGCAGATTCGCCAATCCGATGGCGTCGCTCGCGGCGGCTTGGAAGAGTTCCAGGTCGGCGGATCGGTCACTGTCCAAGGCCAATTCGGCCAGCCGGATCCGATCGGACGCGGAGTGGACGGGCCGTTCCTTCAATGCCGAATACAAGCGCCCGCGCAGCCGTCGCGCCGACGCGATGCCGAGCCGCCGCCGGATCACCTCCCCGAACAGGGGATGGTTGTACCGCACCAGCAGCTGATGGCTGTGCTCGACAATCCTGATGAGCCCGCGTGATTCGGCCGCTTCGACGGCTTCCTCGCCCGCGATCTCGGACAGCACGTCCAGGTCGATGGGTTCGCAGAAGGTGAGCAGTTCCAGTACCCGCAGCACCGGTTCGGGCATCTGCTCGACCCGATCCTCCAGCAGCGCGGCCAGTTCCGAGGTGACGGCCGCGCGCCCGCGCAACTGCCACACGCCGTTCACCTGTCGCAGCGTGCCCGCCTCCAGCGCGCCTTCGACCAGGTGCCGCAGGAAAAGCGCGTTCCCGCCGGAGGATTCCCACATGAGGTTGGCGGTGAAGCCTTCCAGCTGCCCGCCGAGCATGGATTCCACCAGTTCGACGCTCTGCCGTTGCGTGAACGGGGACAGGTCGAGCCGGAGTAGATGCCCGTCCTTCCACAGCGAGGTGATGGCGTCGGGCACGGGGACGCCGCTGCGCACGGTGCACACGATGCGGGCGGCCTTGTCGATGGCGAGTTGCAGCAGCAGGGTGGCGGAGAGTTGGTCGAGCAGGTGGGCGTCGTCGACGCCGATGAGGGTGTGCCCGTCGGCGAGCAGTGCTTCACGGGCCGCGGCCATGAAGGTGACCGGGTCGTGCGCGGTGTACACGCCGACCATGTGCGCGAAGACGCCGAGTGGGATGGATCGGGCGGATTCGGTGCCCGCGACCCATCGGATCCGGCCGCCGACGGTGGTGGTGGCCTGTCGTGCCAGTGTGGTCTTGCCGACCCCCGCGTCGCCGGTGAGGACTGCTCCGACGACGTCTCCGCCGGTCAGCGCCGACCTGATCGTTTCGAGTTCGTGTTCACGCTCGACGATCGGCCAATTCCGAACCATGAGAACAACTGTAGAGCCCTCGCGGGTCGTGAGCGGTGGGAACGAAACGGTCCGAATCGCGTGCGTTCATTGGTTGACCGGCCGCAACTTTTATTCGTTGACCAGCCGCAATCCGGGTGCCCGGACGGCCCGGCGATCGATCAGCCACACCATGACGGACTGGTCGACGGCCGGATCCAGGGTCTCGACCTCGATCTCGACCTCACCGCGCTGCGGGTGCGCGACGCGTAGTTTCAGCGACCGGTAGTCGGTAACCCGGTGTTCGCGCCAGCGCCGGTCGAACTCCGGATACTGCTGCAGGGCGGCGACGACCGGGGTCAGCGAGGGATCCTCCGGGAAGCGGGTGGTGGCGGCGCGCAGGGACGAGGTCACCATGTCGGCGGCGGCGGGCCAGTCGAGGAACCATTTCCGGGCGTCCGGATGCGCGAACATGTAGATCGCGAAGTTGCCGTGTGCCGCGTCGTCGAAAAGGCCGAGGGGTTCGGCGAAGTCGTGCCAGGACGGGTTCCAGGCGAGCAGGTTCTGCCAGCGGCCGATGACGAAGGCGGGCGTCGGGTGCAGGGCGTCGACGACGGCCTGGAGGGTGTCGGTGACCTGTTCGCGGGCCTGCCCGCTGGCCGGGCAGGTCTGTTTCTGGTCCAGGCTGAGCGCGAGGATGCCGAAGTGATGCTTCTCGATCTCGTTGAGTTGCAGGGCGTCGGCGATGGCCGCGAGGACCGCGCTGGAGGGATTGCTGTCGCGGCCCTGTTCGAGCCGGGCGAGGTAGTCCGCGCTCACGCCGGCGAGCGCGGCGACCTCTTCGCGGCGCAGGCCGGGGGTGCGGCGGCGCCGTCCGGCGGGAAGTCCCACGTCCTCGGGCTGTAGCTGGGCCCGGCGGGCGATGAGGAACTCGGCGAATTCGGATCTTGACACCTCTCCATAGTGCCCGGTCCCAGGTTTGTTATCCGCGCCCTCCCAGTCCCCGGATAAAGAAGGTGTGGCTAAGCGGACCGGAGTCCACTTAGTCTTCTGGCATGACGACTTCCGAGCAGACCACCCTCGCCCCCGGCGCCTGGACCCTCGACGCAGCCCACTCCTCGGTGAACTTCACCGTCAAGCACCTGGGCATCTCCAAGGTCCGCGGCCGCTTCAACCGCTTCGAGACCGGCTTCGTGGTCAACGAGGCCGGCGAGGCGGCCATCGAGGCCACCATCTACTTCGACTCCTTCGACACCGGCAACGAGGCCCGCGACGGCCACGTCCGCAGCGCCGACATCCTCGATGTCGCCAACCGCCCGCACCTGACCTTCCGCGTCCCGGAGCCGATCGCGCTGGCCGAGGAGTTCGAGGTCGTCGGCGAGGCCACCATCGGCGGCATCACCAAGCCCGTCACCCTCACCGTCGAGTGGGGCGGCGTGCAGGTCTTCCCGCAGGACAACAAGGAGCACGCCGGCTTCAACGCCACCGGCACCATCAAGCGCAGCGAGTTCGAGGTGGCCCCCGGCCTGCCCAACGCCATGCTGAGCGACAAGATCGCCATCGAACTCGACATCCAGCTCGTCGCGCCGTAATTCGACGCCGGCGCAGGACCGAGCGTCCGCAGCATCGGAAAAGTCAACGCCCCCGGAGGAATTCCACCGGGGGCGTTCGGCTGTGCGCGAAAGATCAGTCCGCCCAGACCTGTTCGATCGGCGTGCCCGCGTTCGGGGGCGGGGTGGGGATGCCGCCCGGCGTGCGCGAGAAACGCGGCGCGGGAGCGTGCTGGACGACGCCGTCGATATCGATGAGGCCGGTCCGGGCCTGAATGTGCGGGTTCTGTTCCGCCTCGGTGAAGGTCAGCACGGGCGTGGTGCACGCGTCGGTGTTCTCGAAGACCGCCCACCACTCGTCGCGGGTCTTGGTCTTGAGCTTGTCCGCGAACAGCTTTCGCAGCTGATCCTGGCCCGCCGGATCGAGCTGGTGCGGCAGGCCCTCGGGCGAAATCTCCAGGCCCCGCAGGAATTCCGCGTAGAACTGCGGTTCGATGCAGCCCACGGCCATGTACTTGCCGTCGGAGGTCTCGTAGGTGTCGTAGAACGCCATGCCGGTGTCGAGCAGGTTGGTGCCGCGCTCATCGGACCACAGGCCCATGCCCTTCATGCCCCAGATCATGTGCGAGAGGGCAAGCGCGCCATCGATCATGGCGGCGTCGATGACCTGGCCCTTACCCGAGGTCTGCCGTTCCACCAGGGCGGCGAGGACGCCGAACACCAGGAACATGGACCCGCCACCGAAGTCGCCCACCATGTTCAGCGGCGGCACCGGGCGTTCGCCCTTGCGGCCGATGGCATTCAGTACACCGGTCATTGAGATGTAGTTGATGTCGTGCCCGGCGCGATCCGCGAGCGGGCCGTACTGGCCCCACCCGGTCATCCGCCCGTAGACCAGCCGCGGATTCCGTTCCAGTGCCGCGTCGGGACCCAGTCCCATCCGTTCGGTGACGCCCGGCCGGAACCCCTCCAGCAGCACATCGGCCTTCTCGACCAATCCCAGGACCTTCTCGATATCCGCCGGATCCTTCAGGTTGGCCTCGACGATGGTGCGCCCCCGCCACTGCGGCCGCTCCATGAACCCGGGAAACTGTCCCGGCCGCTGCACCCGCACCACGTCCGCGCCGAGGTCGGCGAGCAGCAGCGCCGCGTGTGGCCCGGGCCCGATACCGGCCAGTTCGACAACTCGAATACCCGCGAGCGGGCCCTGCTTGGCGGTGGATGGAGTGCTCACGCCCTACCTCGGTTCATCGTCGATCCCAGTGCCCACCGGCTCACCCCCGGTGTTGACGCTATGACAATAACTCCCCTCGGCCACCGCCCGGCAAGCCCCCGACCCCAGCCGGAGCTCGAGGCGTGGCGTGGGTCAGAGGGTGGCGCGCAGCTGGGCGGCGCGCTGGTAGTCGGACTGCCAGTCGGGACTTGTGGGGGCGAGGATGACGCGTTCGACTCCGGCTTCGCGGTGGGCTGCCAGTTGGTCGGCGGCCGCGTGGAGGTCGGTGGACAGGCCGGGGGCGACCACGGTCACGGTGGGGGCGGGGCGGTCGAATTCCTTTGCCAGTTCTTGTAGTTCGCGGAGTTCGGCGGGGAGGGTGGTGAGGTCGGGAGCGATGGTGAGCCAGCCGGTGGCGAACTCGGCGGCGCGGCGACGGGCGCGAGTTCCATTGCCCGCGACCAGGATCGGCGGCATGGTGGCGGCGGGGCTCAGGGTTGCTTCGACGCCGTTCACCAGGGTGGGTGTGCCGGTGACCAGGCCGGGGAGGACGCGTAGCGCCTCGTCGGTGCGGGTGCCGCGGCCGGTGAAGGTGACTCCCGCTGCGCGCCAGCCGATATCGCCGTGCGCCGGATTGCCGGTGCCGACGCCCAGCAGCAGGCGGTCACCGGAGACGTGTTGCAGGGAGGCGATCTGTTTGGCCGCCCACGCCACTGGGCGCAGTGCGAGCAGCATGACGTTGTAGCCGATGTGGATGTGGTCGGTGACGGCCGCGGCGGTCGCGAGGGTGACGGTGCTGTCCACCATGGGCGCGCTGGCGATGAGATGGTCTGTGGACCAGACGGATTCGAGTTCGAGCTGTTCGGCGAGGCGCGCGGCGGCCCGCACGTCACCGAGGATCGGCTGCCGGGGATCGGGGGTGGAGGTCGGGAGGATCAAGCCGATTTCGAGGGTCATCGCTGGTCCGATCTGTGGTCTGCGCGGCAAGGTGTTCACCGTCGTTGCCTGCAACGCTAGGAAGGCGCGGTGAGCGTTTCCATGGCTGTGATGCTCACATCGATGCCCGAAACGCTCAGGGGCCAAGGCCGAAACGCTCAGTGCCGGAGGCTCGAAACGCGCAGCGCTCGATCCTCGGAACATCCGGTGCGCCGGTGATCTACCGCTCGATGATCGGTAGCGGCAGGGTGTCCGGCGGCGACTTGGGTAGCTCCGAGCGCGGGATGCGCAGGGTCGGGGACTGCGAGACGGGGAGTTGCAGGGTGGGATCGGGATCCTGGGACGGGCGCTGCTCGGCAGGCAGGCGGTAGAAGGCCCGCGCATTGTCTTCGAGCACTCGGTGCAGGTCGTCGCCGACCGCATCGGCGATGATGTCGATGTCGTGGTCGAGGAAGGGCCGTCCGGCCCGGGTGCCGGGCAGGTCGGAGCCGAACATGAGCGCCTCGGGATTCACGGCGTGGATCTTGCGCAGCGCCATGCCGACATTCATCGATACCCGCCCGAAGCCGGAGGCCTTCACCTTCGCGCCGCGGTCGACCAGGTTGAGCAGGTAGGGCAGGCAGTCGTCGCTCATGCCCATGTGGTCGATGGACAGCACCGGCAGTTTGGTGATGACCGGTTCCAGCGAGCCGAGCATGGATCCGTCGATGTAGAGCTCCACATGCCAGCCCGCGAGCTCGTAGGCGCGCAGGGCGAGCATGGTGAGTCCGACGATGTCCCCGCCGGCGCGTTTGAGGTTGAACCGGAGGGCGCGCACGCCCGCCCGGTTCAGTTCGAGGATCTCCGCATCGGCGGCGTCCTCGCGCAGCATGGTGACGCCGACCCAGCCCGCGCCGAGTTCGGCGAGGGCGGCCCGCATGAAGTCCTGGTCGAAGCCTTGGAAGGACCCGCTGACCACCGCACCACCGTCGATATCGAAGCGGGACATGCGCTTGCGATAGTCGGCGATGGTGAACGGGTCGGGCAGGTAGCCCTCGTTCTCGATCAGCGGGAACCGCGGATCGATGAGGTGGACATGGGCATCGAACACGTGATCAGCATGCCTCAGAACGGTGACAAGTGTGGATTACCTTGTCCGCCTGATGAACTCGGGCCAGGTCGGACTAGTTTCCGACTTTATCGGGTTCACTGGCGGCGAGCATCTCGTCGCGTTCGACGACCTTGACGCGTTCGCGGCCCTGCGGCTCGCCGAGTGCCCGCTCGTGGGCGTCGAGGCGGTACCAGCCGGCCCAGGTGGTGAAGGGGATGCCCTTCTCCTCGAGGAAACCGGTCACCGCGTCGAGCTCCGGCTTGGCGGCCGGGGTGAAGCCGTCGACATCGTCGAGCAGGCAGGCGATGGTCTCGTTGGCGTCGCCCTTGGTGTGGCCGATGAGGCCGACCGGTCCGCGCTTGATCCAGCCGGTGACATAGGTAGCCGACAGGTAGCGATCCTTGCCGTCGGCGTCCTCGTTCACCAGCACGCGCCCGGCCTCGTTGGGCACGGTCCCGGCCTGCTCGTCGAAGGGCAGGGCCGGGATGTTCTGTGACAGGTAGCCGACCGCGCGGTACACGGCCTGCACGTCCCAGTCCTTGAATTCGCCGGTGCCCTTGCAGTTACCGGTGCCGTCGAGGGCGGTGCGCTCGGTGCGCAGGCCCGCGACCTTGCCGTCGGCGTCACCGACGACCTCGGCGGGGGATTCGAAGAAGTGCAGGAACAGCTTGTGCGGGCGCTCGCCGACATCGCGAATGGCCCACTGCTCCAACGTATTGCAGATCATGTCGACCTGCTTGGAATGCCGGCGCGCGGCCTCGGAGCCCTCGTCGTAGTCGATGTCCTCGGGATCGACGATGACCTCGATGGTCGGCGAATGATCGAGTTCGCGCAGTTCCAGGGGAGTGAACTTGGCCTGGGCGGGACCGCGGCGCCCGAACACGTGCACCTCGAGGGCCTGGTTCTCCTTGAGGCCCTCGTACACGTTCGGCGGGATCTCCGTCGGCAGCAGCTCGTCACCGGTCTTGGCGAGCACGCGTGCCACGTCCAGGGCGACATTGCCGACGCCGAGTACGGCGACCTTCTTCGCGTCCAGGGGCCATTCGCGCGGTACGTCGGGGTGTCCGTCGTACCAGGACACGAAGTCCGCCGCACCGTAGGAGCCGTCGAGTTCGATGCCCTTGATCTCCAGGGCGCGGTCGGCGTTGGCGCCGGTGGAGAAGATGACCGCGTCGTAGAACTGCTGCAGGTCCTGCAGGGTGATGTCGACGCCGTAGTCGATATTGCCGAGCAGGCGTACCTGCGGCTTGTCGAGCACCTTGTGCAGGGCGGTGATGATGCCCTTGATGCGCGGGTGGTCGGGGGCGACGCCGTAGCGGATCAGACCGAACGGCGCGGGCATGCGCTCGTACAGGTCGATGCTCACCCCATCGAAACCGGCGGGGCTGTCGGACTTCATCAACGCGTCGGCCGCGTAGATGCCGGCCGGGCCCGCGCCCACGATCGCAATGCGTAGCGGGCGGGTCGCTGCACTCTGTTCGGTCATTCTTACGCGCACCCTTATGGTCGAAAATCTACTTGGCGGTCGGTCTCAGCCGTCTGTCTTAGCTTAGGCTAAGTTGACGCCCTGGGCCTCGGGTGGTGCCATCCTGGAACCCCCGACGCTGCAGCGTTGCTGCGTGGTGTGGCTATTCCCGCTCGCGCGCGGGCAATTCGGTTGATTCTATCGGTGGCGTCGCAGCCCACTTCCGCGTACTCCCATCCCGGCGGCCGGACACCCGCGCCGACCAGGCATGATCTAGCCATGAGCGACGTGGAGGAGCAGCAGGTCCGGATCGACCAGACCGACAAGCGCGCGATGTGGCCGTTCCTGACCGCCGCGAGCCTGATTCTGCTGGTCATCCTCGGCATCCTGATCGCCGCCCTGGTGTCGCCGGCTGAGAAGAATGTCACAGATTCGGATCGATTGTCCCTAGCGGCGCGCGGTTTCATCCAATCCCGCAGCGGCACCGACACTCCCAAGGCGGGCGCTGCCTGCCCGGACTTCGACGAGAACCGTTCTCCCCTGCATGTCCCCGGTGGTACCGGCAAGACCTTCGAATTCGAGGGCCTCACCGATCCGGCCCTGGACGGCGACAAGGCGACCGCTCAGGTCACCTTCCGTACCGGTGACCGCGAGGACACCACTACCTGGCATTTCACCAAAAACGCGGGTACCTGGCTGGTCTGCAATTCCGGATAGTGAGCAGGCGTTTGACAGCCGGGCCCGAATCCGGGCAATCTTCTCCCAGGTCATGAGTACCAGCATCAAGCCCCGGCTCGCTGGTCGGCAACCCTCCTCCGCGGTGGGGTGCTCCGGGTGACGACCTGGCCTCGCACCGAAAACGGGTGCGGCAAGTGCGGATTCACAGGAGGTTCGAAGTGAGCTACGCAGGTGACATCACGCCGGAGCAGGCGTGGGAGCTGTTGCGCGACAATCCGGATGCGGTACTGGTCGATGTCCGGACCGAAGCCGAATGGCGGTTCGTCGGGGTACCCGACACCAGCGGCATCGGGCGGCCGACCGCGTTGATCGAGTGGGTCGACACCACGGGCACGCCGAACGCGCGGTTCGGGGACCAGTTGAAGCAGGCGCTGGCCGACCGGAACGCGGACTCGGAAGCGCCGGTCATCTTCATCTGCCGTTCCGGGCAGCGGTCCATCGGTGCGGCCACGGCCGCCACCGCCGCCGGATTCACGCCTTCCTTCAATGTCGTCGAGGGTTTCGAAGGTGCGCTGGATGCGCAGGGGCATCGCGGCCGGACCGGCTGGCGGGCCGACGGGCTGCCGTGGCGGCAGTCGTGAGCGCGTCCGCCGGATACCTACCTCGCTCTGATCGGAGGCAGTCATGATCTCTGGTGGCTCGTTCGACAAGCCGCTACCCGAAGGCGTCGGTCCCGCGACGATCAGCGTGCGCGGCGGCACCCGCCGTTCGGGTTTCGAGGAGACCTCGGAGGCGTTGTTCCTCAACTCGGGCTTCGTGTTCGAGAGCGCCGAGGCGGCGGAAGCCTCCTTCACCGGTGATGTCGAGCATTTCGTCTACTCCCGCTACGGCAATCCGACGGTCGCCATGTTCGAGGAGCGGCTGCGCCTGATGGACGGCGCGGAGGCCGCGTTCGCGACGGCCAGCGGCATGTCCGCGGTGTTCACCGCGCTCGCCGCGGTGGTCGGCAACGGTGATCGCCTGGTCGCGGCGCGCAGCCTGTTCGGTTCCTGCTTCGTGGTGTGCAACGAGATCCTGCCGCGCTTCGGCGTGGAGACGGTCTTCGTGGACGGCGAGGATCTGGACCAGTGGGAGCAGGCGCTGTCGGTGCCCACGCAGGCCGTCTTCTTCGAGACGCCGTCCAATCCCATGCAGACCCTGGTGGATGTGCGTGCGGTGTCGGAGCTTTCGCACGCCGCGGGCGCGAAGGTGGTGCTGGACAATGTGTTCGCCACCCCGCTGCTGCAGCGCGGCTTCGATCTGGGCGCGGATATCACCGTGTACTCGGGCACCAAGCACATCGACGGTCAGGGCCGGGTGCTGGGCGGCGCGATCCTCGGGTCGCACGAGTACATCGACGGCCCGGTGAAGAACCTCATGCGGCACACCGGTCCGGCGTTGAGCCCGTTCAATGCGTGGACGCTGCTCAAGGGGCTGGAGACGATGCCGTTGCGGGTCCGCCAGTCGGTGGATTCGGCGCTGCGTATCGCCCGCTTCCTGGAGGGTCATGATGCGGTGGCGTGGGTGAAGTACCCGTTCCTGGAGTCGCATCCGCAGTTCGAGCTGGCGCAGCGGCAGATGTCGGGCGGCGGCACGGTGGTCACCTTCGAGCTGAAGGCCCCCGAGCACGAGGCCAAGAAGCGGGCCTTCGAGGTGCTGAACGGCCTGCGCATCATCGATATCTCCAACAATCTGGGTGATGCGAAGTCGCTGATCACGCATCCGGCCACCACCACGCATCGCGCGATGGGCCCGGAAGGCCGTGCGGCCGTGGGTATCACGGATGGTGTGGTGCGGTTGTCGGTCGGTCTCGAGGATGTCGAGGACCTGTTGAACGATCTGGATCAGGCGCTGAGCTGATCCGAAGGATTCGAGAGCCCCGGTCGATACGGCCGGGGTTTTCTCTTGCCCGAAGTATTGACAGTATGCTGTCAAATATGACAGCATACTGTCATGATGAAAACAGTGCATTTGGCCGTATACGACACGTTTTCCGATTGGGAGCCCGGATTCGCCACTGCGCACATCAATCGCCCGCTGTGGCATCGCGAACCCGGAACCTGGCAGGTCAAGACGGTCGGGCCGACGCTCGAACCGGTCACCTCGATGGGCGGGCTGCGGATCACGCCCGATGTCGCGCTCGCGGACCTGAAGCCGGCGGACAGCGCCATGCTGATCCTCCCCGGCGCGGCGAACTGGGAGTCGGGCGCGCTCGCCGACTTCGGCGAGAAAGCGCGCGAATTCCTCACCGCGGACGTACCGGTCGCCGGCATCTGCGGCTCGACCTTCGGACTCGCGGCGGCGGGCCTGCTCGATGATCGCCCGCATACCAGCAATGACATCGGCTACCTGTCCATGAGCGGGTACGCGGGCACCGACCACTTCGTGCAGGATCGGACCGCGGTCATCGACGGCGACCTGATCACCGCAACCGGTACGCGCCCGGTGGATTTCGCGCGCGCGATCTTCACCCGGCTCGGCATCTACGAACCGCACGTCCTCGACGCCTGGTACCAGCTGTACGGAAACAATGACGCCGCAGGCTTTTACACCCTGTTCCAGTACGAACAGGAACGCGCGGCGGCCGCGCAATGACCCGCTCCGAACAGGAACTGTTCAGCACGGCGGCGATCACGTCGTTCAAGCTGAACGGCCAATTCCTCGCCATAGCCGAGGAATTGGCCAGACCCGCCGGTATCACCGCCGCCTGGTGGCAGGTGCTCGGCGCGGTACAGCGCGAACCCCTGCCGGTGGCGGGCGTCGCGCGCGAGATGGGCATCACCCGGCAGAGTGTGCAGCGCATCGCGGATCTACTGGTGGCCAAGGGTCTTGCCGAGTACCGGCCCAATCCGGCGCATCGCCGCGCCAAGCTGGTGGCCATCACCGAGGCGGGCTATGACGCCGTGCGCGGCATCGGCCCGCAGCACGCCAAGATGGCGGCGCGTCTCACCGACGAATTGGGTGTCGAGCGGTTCACGCAGATAGTCGATGCGCTGACCGATCTTTCGGCCGCCCTGGATGTGTTCGAATCCGAGTGATCTACTGCGCGAACGGATCCTCGGTCTTGCCGACCAGCGCGGCGACCGACGGCAGGATGGTGGTCGGGCGGTACGGGAACTGCTCGACCAGCGCCGGCGTGGAGATACCGGTGGTCACCAGGATGGTGCGCATACCGGCCTCCAGCCCCGCGATGACATCGGTGTCCATGCGATCGCCGATCATGACACTGGACTGCGAATGCGCGCCGATGCGCCGCAGCGCGGACCGCATCATCAGTGGATTCGGCTTGCCCACGTAATACGGCTTCTTGCCGGTGGCCTGGGTGATCAGTGCCGCGACGGAACCGGTCGCGGGCAGAATGCCCTCACGCGACGGCCCCGTGGCGTCCGGGTTGGTGGCGATGAAGCGCGCGCCCGCCGCGATCAGCCGGATGGCGGTGGTGATGGCTTCGAATGAGTACGTACGGGTTTCGCCCAGCACCACATAGTCGGGCTCGGAATCGGTGAGTACGTAACCGATTTCGTGCAGTGCGGTGGTGAGCCCGGATTCGCCGACCACGTAGGCGGTGCCGTTGGGCCGCTGGTCCTGCAGGAAGGTCGCGGTGGCGAGCGCGGAGGTCCAGATGGCGTCGACGGGAATGTCGAGGCCGGTGTGCTTCAAACGCGCGGAGAGGTCGCGCGCGGTATAGATGGAGTTGTTGGTGAGGACCAGGAAGGGAATCTCGTTGTCGCGCAGTTCCGCGAGGAATTTGTCGGCCCCGGGCACCATGTGGTTCTCGTGCACCAGGACGCCGTCCATATCGGTGAGGTAGGACAGAATCGGCTCTTCACTGGAGATCGTCACCAGCACATTGTCCGCTATCCGCGGGTGACCCGCCTCATAGGATCACCCGAAGGGGACTAACCTTCCGTTTCGGGAGGTTGGGCCCACAGACGAGCGCAGTCAAGCGACAGGAGTTGCGCAGGTGAAGGACCTCAAGCTCGGTTACAAGGCCTCGGCGGAGCAGTTCGGCCCCCGGGAACTGGTGGAACTGGCGGTGGCGGCCGAGGAACACGGCCTCGACAGCGCCACGGTCTCGGATCACTTCCAGCCGTGGCGGCACAATGGCGGGCACGCCCCCTTCTCGCTGGCCTTCCTGGCCGCGGTGGGGGAGCGCACGCAGCGGATCCAGCTCGGCACGTCGGTGCTGACGCCGACCTTCCGGTACAACCCGGCCGTGGTGGCGCAGGCGTTCGCCACCCTGGGTTGCCTGTACCCGGATCGCATCATGCTCGGTGTGGGTTCCGGTGAGGCGCTGAACGAGATCGCCACCGGTTACACGGGTGAATGGCCGGAGTTCAAGGAGCGTTTCGCGCGGCTGCGCGAGTCGGTGGATCTCATGCGGGCGCTGTGGACCGGCGAGCGGGTCGACTTCGACGGCGAGTACTACAAGACCGTCGGCGCCTCGATCTACGACGTGCCCAAGGGCGGCATCCCCGTCTACATCGCGGCGGGTGGCCCGCTGGTCGCGCGCTACGCGGGCCGGGCCGGTGACGGTTTCATCTGCACCTCCGGCAAGGGCATGGACCTCTACACCGAGAAGCTCATGCCAGCGGTGGCGGAGGGTGCGGCCAAGGTGGGCCGCACCGTCGAGGACATCGACCGGATGATCGAGATCAAGATCTCCTACGACACCGATCCCGCACTGGCGCTGGAGAACACGCGTTTCTGGGCGCCGCTGTCGCTGACCGCGGAGCAGAAGCACTCCATCACCGACCCGATCGAGATGGAGGCCGCCGCCGACGCGCTGCCGATCGAGCAGATCGCCAAGCGCTGGATCGTGGCCTCCGACCCGGACGAGACCGTCGAGCTGATCAAGCCCTACCTGGACGCGGGCCTGAACCACCTGGTCTTCCACGCTCCCGGGCACGACCAGCGCCGTTTCCTGGACCTGTTCGAGCGCGATCTCGCGCCGCGGCTGCGCGCGCTGGCATAAGCCGCTCAGCCGACCGCGCGCACCGGCTCGACGTCGGTGCGCGCGGTCCTGCGGGCCTTCTAGACCGGCACGGGGTCGAGGGCCGACAGGTTCCAGTCCCCGCCACCGGTGATCTCGAGCCGCTGATTGTGGTGCCGATCCACCGTGCTGCGATGCGCGACGCTGACCAGCACGGTGTTCGGCGCCTCGGTCCGCACCAGGTTGTAGAGCATGTACTCGAGACCCTCGTCGACGGCCGAGGTCGCCTCGTCGAGGAAGGCGAGTTTGGGCTGCAGCAACAGGATTCGCGCGAAACCGATGCGCTGCTGCTCACCGGGTGACAGCGTCGAACCCCAGTTGTCGTCCTCGTCCAGCCGATCCACCAGGTGCGCGAGGTTGACCTTGACCAGGATCTCGCGCAGGGTCGCATCGTTGACGGCGTCGGGCGCGGCCGGATAGGTGATGGCTTCGCGCAGGTTGCCGAGCGGCAGGTAGGGCCGCTGGGACAGGAACAGGGTGTCGTTCCCCAGCGGTCGCCGCACGGATCCGTCTGTGTAGGGCCACAATTCGCCGATACTGCGCAGCAGGGTGGTCTTGCCGACGCCCGAATCGCCCTTCACGACCAGCGCGTCTCCGGGGCCCAGCCGCAGCGTCAGATCGCCGATCAGCAGCGTGCCGTCCGGCTTGCTGACATTCACGGCCTGCAACTCGAGCCCCTCGAGCAGCTCGCCGGTGCCGATGGTCGGCAACTCCCGGGCCTTTTCATCGGCTTCTTGCAAACCGTCGAGTCGGACCAGGGTCGCGCGGACATAGGTGAATGCATCATAGGAGTTCTGTGGCATCGATACCGCGGCCTGCAGGCTGCTGAAGGCGTTGGCGGCCTGTTGAAGATTGCCGAGTGTAGTGGTGCCGTTGAGTACCTGAGGGCCCATGATCACACCGACGAAGACGCCCGACACCGACGAGGTCAGCTGGTTCCAGCCGTAGAACTTGACCAGCCGGTAGACGCGCCGCCAGGTGTTCTCGATGACGGCGTCGAACCGGTTGTCCAGGCCACCCCGCTCTTCGCGCTCACCGTGGTAAAAGGCGACGTTCTCGGCATTTTCGCGCAGTCGGACCAGCCCGAAACGGTAGTTGGCGGTGCGTTGCTGGAACAAGAAATTCAGTCGGACCAGGGGACGACCGACCCAGAAGGCAACAACGGTGAAGAGCAAGGTGAGGATGAACACCAAGAAGACCAGAGCCCGTGGGATGTGCTGGCCGAAGATGTCCAGCGGCAGGGACAGCTTCCAGAGGATCGGGGTAAACGACACCACTGTCAGTCCACTGCCGATGACGCCGCCGCCGCTGACTCCGTACGGGCCGACATTGCCGCCGAACGACAGTGCGAAGATGCCGTTCACGAAGTCCTGTACGTCCTGCTGGATACGCTGGTCGGCGTTGTCGATAGTCCTGTCGATGAACCGGTTTCGGTAGTACGCCTTGCCTGTCATCCAGTCGTCGAGATAGCGCGTGTTCAGCCACTTCCACCAGTGGATCTGGAAGGCGTTGTTCAACCAGTACGTAACCATGTACATGACCACAGAGATGGTGGCGAGCACACTCCACACGATGATGCTGTGCCAGAAGAGGGTTTTCGCCTGGGTCATGTTCGCCGCATCGTGGTCGGCCAGCGCTTGCACGCCCAGCTGCAGCGAGGAATACATATCGTTGTAGTAGTAAGTGAACAGCACGCTGATGCGTACGGAGTACACGGCGAGCAGGGTCACGATGGCCAGCAGGCCCCAGCCTGGCAAGCTCTGGCGGCCCTTGAAATACCCGCCGGTGATCCGCCAGAACATGCGGCCCCATCCGGTGAATCTGACTAAGGCCGCCGCGACCACCAGGAAGATGGCTGATGTGATCACGAAGCCTTTCGCGATCCACCAAAGGCTGTGGAAGAGCTCGTGACCCCAATCGAGTCCGGAAGCGCCGATCATGCGCGGCAGCGTAACGGCAGTTCCTGGGAATCGCGGGTCAACTGAACTTCCGACATGTAGTCGGAGTCGCCGCAGCTGTTGTGAGCCCGTAACCAAAACGGGTGGTCGATTAACCGGCATGTCCTGTCGGTACGCTCTCAACCATGGCTGCCACCGCGGTTTCCAGCGTGTACATCGCGTCCCCTGAGGGCGACACCGGTAAGTCCACGGTCGCTCTCGGAGTCCTGCAGGCACTGGCCGCCACGACTCCGCGGGTCGGCGTGTTCCGGCCGATCACCCGGTCCGCGATCGAACGGGACTACATCGTCGAACTGCTGCTGGAGCATTCCACCGCCGACGTCGACTACGAGCAGTCGATCGGGGTGAATTACGAGGCGGTGCATGCCGATCCCGACTCCGCCATCAGCGAGATAGTCATGCGCTATCACGACATGGCGAAGGTGTGCGACGCCGTGCTCATCCTGGGCAGCGACTACACCGATGTCGCCAGCCCGAGCGAGCTGCGCTTCAACGCCCGCATCGCGGTGAACCTGGGTGCGCCGGTCCTGCTGGTCGTCCGCGGCGCGGGCCGGTCACCCAATGAGCTGGCCCAGGTGGTCGACCTGTGCGCGAACGAGCTGAAATCCGAGCACGCGAAACTGGTTGCCGTCATCGCGAACCGCTGCGAACCGGCCCTGCTCGACGAGGACGCCGCCGCGTTGAAGGTCGGCGGCGTGCCGTCCTGGGCGCTACCCGAGGTGCCCCTGCTCACCGCCCCCACCATGGATGAGCTCTGTCAGTCCATCCATGGCCAGATCTACAGCGGCGACCCGGAACTCATGCAGCGCGAGGCCCTGGAGGTCATTGTCGGCAGCATGACCATCGAGCACATTCTGGAGCGGCTCGCCGAAGGCATGGCCGTCATCACCCCCGGCGACCGCTCCGATGTGCTGCTCGCACTGGTGAATGCGCATGAGGCCGCGGGCTTTCCGTCGCTGGCGGGCATCATCATGAACGGCGGTATGCGCCCGGAGCCGGCCATCGAACGGCTGATGGCGGGTCTGAAGCCGAAGCTGCCGATCGTCGCTACCAATCTGGGCACCTTCGAGACGGCCAAGGCGGTGTCGCAGACCCGTGGCCGGGTGCGGCTGTCCAGTATCCGCAAGGTGGATACCGCGCTCGCTCTCATGGAGGAGCGGGTGGACGCGCGGGAACTGTTGCGGCAGATCGAGGTTCCCATCCCGAACATCGTCACCCCGCAGATGTTCGAATACCAGCTCATCGAACGCGCCCGCGGCGACCGCAAGCGCATCGTGCTGCCGGAAGGCGACGACGACCGCATCCTGCGCGCCGCCGGCCGCGTCCTGCAGCGCAAGATCGCCGATCTGACCATCCTGGGCGACGAGGCCGCGGTGCGCGGCCGCGCCGCCGAACTCGGCGTGAACATCGACTCCGCCGAGGTGCTCGATCCGCTGACCTGCCCGCTGCGGGACGAGTTCGCCGAGGAGTACACGCGGCTGCGCGCCCACAAGGGCATGACGGTGGACCGGGCCCGCGAATTCATGAGCGACATCTCGTATTTCGGCACCATGATGGTGCATATGGGCGTCGCCGACGGCATGGTGTCGGGTGCGGCGCACACCACCGCGCACACCATCCGGCCGTCCTTCGAGATCATCAAGACGCAGCCGGGCGTATCCACCGTGTCGAGCGTGTTCCTGATGTGTCTCGCGGATCGGGTGCTGGCCTACGGCGACTGCGCGGTGGTGCCGGATCCGACCTCGGATCAGCTGGCCGATATCGCCATCTCCTCGGCCCGCACCGCGAGCCAGTTCGGCATCGACCCGCGGGTGGCCATGCTCTCCTACTCGACCGGTGAATCCGGGTCGGGCGCGGATGTGGAGAAGGTCCGCACCGCCACCAAACTGGTGCACGATCGCGCGCCGGAACTGCTGGTGGAGGGCCCGATCCAATACGACGCGGCCATCGAACCCACGGTCGCCAAGACCAAACTGCCGAATTCGGTGGTGGCCGGGCAGGCGACGGTGTTCATCTTCCCGGACCTGAATACCGGCAACAACACCTACAAGGCCGTGCAGCGCAGCGCGGGCGCCGTGGCCATCGGCCCGGTGCTGCAGGGCCTGCGCAAGCCGGTCAACGACCTGTCGCGCGGCGCACTGGTCGCCGACATCGTGAACACCGTGGCGATCACCGCCATTCAGGCGCAGCAGGAGGCGTGATGAAGGTTCTGGTCATCAATTCCGGATCCTCGTCCATCAAATATCAACTGCTGGACCCGGAGTCGGGTGCGGTGGCGGCTTCGGGCATCGTGCAGCGCATCGGGGAACCGGTCGCGGACGGTGCGCCGACCGTCGAACACAAGAGTGACGGAAAGACTTTCGAGCACGACGGCGAGATCGCGGATCACGCCGCGGGCCTGCGCGTGGTGTTCGACCTGTTCCGTGCGTCCGGGCACGATCTGGCGCACGAGCAGCTGGCCGCCGTCGGGCATCGGGTGGTGCACGGCGGTGAGGTGTTCTACGAGCCGACCCTGATCGACGACCGCGTCGTGCGGGCCATCTCGGACCTGTCCGCGCTTGCGCCGCTGCACAATCCGGCCAATGTGGTGGGCATCGAGAGCGCGCGGGCGCTGCTGCCGGAGGTGCCGCAGGTCGCGGTGTTCGACACCGCCTTCTTCCACCGGCTCCCCGCGGCCGCCAAGACCTACGCCATCGACGCGAAGATCGCTGCCGCACACGGGGTCCGCAAGTACGGCTTCCACGGCACCTCGCACGACTACGTCTCCGGTCAGGTCGCGAAGTTCCTGGGCCGCGACCGGTCCGAGCTGAACCAGATCGTCCTGCACCTCGGCAACGGCGCCTCCGCGTCCGCCATCCGCGGCGGGCAGGCGGTGGACACCACCATGGGCCTGACCCCGCTCGAAGGCCTGGTCATGGGCACCCGCTCCGGAGACCTGGACCCCGGCATCATCTTCCACCTCATCCGCACCGCCGAGATGAACGTCGACGATGTGGACGACCTGCTCAACCGGCAATCCGGCCTCAAGGGGCTGTCCGGCGTCAACGACTTCCGCGAACTGGATACCCTCCGCGAAACCGGCGATGCCGCAGCCCAACTGGCCTTCGACGTCTACATCCACCGCCTGCGCCGCTATATCGGCGCCTATCTGATCGAACTGGGCCACGTGGACGCCATCACCTTCACCGCCGGCGTCGGCGAGAACGACGCCGCGGTTCGCGCCGCCGCCCTGGCCGGCCTGGAAAACTTCGGCATCCAGGTGGACGCGGCCCGCAACACCGGGAAAGACCGCTCCGCCCGCTACATCTCCCCGGCCGGCGCCCCGGTGGCCGCCCTGGTGGTCCCCACCAACGAAGAACTCGCCATCGCCCGCGCGGCCGCCGACCTGGTCGCCTGAACCGCTGCCGTGCGCCGGGCGCTGGTGATAGATTCGAATGCGCTATAACAGGGCTGGTTTCAACCCTGCTGGTGTCGAGAACGTAAGACCTGAACGTTCGCTGAGCGGTCAGGTGGTTTGAGCCAGGAATCTCTGTCATGCCAGGCGGAGAGGACTCAAGAAAACATCACGATCCCTTCATAGTTCATCTGGCACTGTTGTCCGTGGACCGGGGTTGTATCCGGTCCACCGGAACCGTGTCGCATACGCACACTGCGGTCAGGGACTGAAACCATTCCCTCGCCGGTCCCGTGCCTACGACTGCCCTCGCAGGTGACCGCAGGTGCGGCACGGGATCGGTCAAGGACGCCGGAGTTCCGCCGGATCGGCCCGTGTGATAGCCGCCGGGGCGTCCAGCCGCCAGCCGATGTCGTAGGCCGCGTCGAAGCGTTTGGTGCCGAGCGCGGCCCGGCCGCGGCCACTCAGTGCGCGGATCTGCGGGTCGGTGTGGTCGTGGGCGCCGCGGAGGCGGGCCGCCGCGCCGAGCAGCACGGCCACGTCGTCGAACCGCTCGTACAGAGCGGCGAGGCCCGCGACGGTCACCGCCACCGTCGCCACGATCGGCAGATCCCTGCTCTCGACCGCTGCCGCGTATGCCCGGCTCAGCGCCTCCGCTGCTCCCGGTCCGTCACCGAGCGCGAGATACAGCTCGCCACGCACCGCACCGACCAGCGCCCGGCCGTGATTGCCGCCGAAGGCGAGCAGCCCGGCCTCGGCTGCCTCGACCCGCGCGCTCGCCCGGTCCGGGTCTCCGGCCCGCAGCCACAGCCCGGCCTCGCGGGCATCCAGGAAAACCGCCATCTCCGTTGCCGCCGAACGCAATATGCGCTCACGGATCGCGGCGATCATCTCGATCGCGCGCGTGGTTTCGCCGAGCCGCGCGTGCAGATCGATCCAGCGCAGGTCGATGAAGATCTCGTCGCTGAGGCTGAGCGACCCGAACTCGCGGGCCAGCCGGTTGGCCTCCTCCAGGTCGGCCATCGCGCCTTCGAGATCGCCGTCGTACTGCCGCAATTGCGCGCGCAGCGGCAGCGCCGAGGCCAGCCCCCAACGGTCGCCCGCCTGGTCGAAGCACTCCAGTGCGGCCGTCACATCGCCGCGGACCTGCTCGAGATGTCCTGCGTTCTCGGCGAATTCGGCCCGGAACATGCGAGCCAGCCCCGCCAGCCACCCATCCGGCCCATCGACCAGTCGCTGAACGATCAGCTGCGACGCCTCGGAATCCTCCAGCGAAGCCAGCCGGATCGCGGTCAGTGCTCCACCCAGCCCGGGCAACTCCGGATAGCCCGACAGCCGATCCGCGAGGCTCCGCAACTCCTCCTGCCGCGCCATGAACGCGTCATTGATCAGCATGCTCGGCGTCGCAATGCTGCTGAACACCAACAACCCCTCGGCAATATCGCGCTCGACGCTCGTCCGCTCGACCGGCACCGCAACCGCCTCACCGAGCCAGAACGCCGCGTCCCCATGCCGCCCGAGCATCTGCCAATACCAGGTCAGATTCACCGCGAGCGCCACAGCGCCCTCGGAGTCACCGATATCGCAGAGATGCCGGAGACCGGCAAGCACATTGTCGTACTCGGCGCGCAGCACGTGGAGTGCGCCGAGCTGCTCGGGGCCGCGCAGCATCGGGTCACAGCGGGCAACCAGCTCACCGGACCAGTGCGCGGCCAGACCCCGCACCCCCGGCAGAAGATCCTGCGCCGCAAGCTGTTCCAGCCCGTACTCCCGGATCGTCTCCAGCATCCGATACCTGCCGCTCTCCGGCGCAAGCTGCAACAGCGACCGATCCACCAGTCCCGCAAGCAGTTCCGGCAGCTCCCCGGCGGGCACCCCGGTACCGGCACATACCGCGATGGCCGAGCCCGGCGTGACCCCACCGGGCAGCACCGAAACCCGCTCGGCAACTGTCCGTGCATCCGCCTCCAGCAGATCCCAGCTCCACGCGATGACCGCCCGCAACGTCCGATGCCGCGGGGCGGAGGTCCGGCGCCCGCTGCCCAGCAACCGGAACCGATCGGACAGCCCGGCAGCCAGATCGCCCAGCGCGAGTGTCCGCAGCCGCGCGGCGGCGAGTTCCAGCGCGAGCGGCATGCCATCCAGCCCGCGCACAATGCGCACCACCGCGCCGAGATTCCGCTCGCCGACCTCGAACCCGGGCCGCACCGCCGCCGCCCGCTCGCTGAACAGCCGCACGGACGCCGTCCGCCGGGCCTCCTCGACATCCGTGTCCGCCTCGGGCAGCGTGAGCGGCCCGAGCGGCACCAGGCTCTCACCATCGACCGCGAGCGGTTCCCTGCTCGTGGCCAGCACCCGCACCCCCGCACACCGAGTCAACAGCCCCGAAAGCAGCTGGGCCACAGCATCGATGAGATGCTCGCAGTTGTCCACCACAAGCAACATCTCTCGCGCGCCCAACTGTTCGATCAGAACTTCCAACTCGCCGACCGAATCGCCGCGCGACCCGGCCGGCGAACCCGCGAGCTCCGAACCGCCGCACTCGGCCGAGACCTCAGGAAGCACTGAGTTGTGCACTCCTGCTGAGGCTCCGGGGGACGACGGGTCGCGCGGTCCGGCTGAAGTTCCGGGCAGTGCTGGGCCGCCCAGCAGGGGCGGGGTGCCTGGCAGTTCTGATTCGCGCGGCTCCGCGGACGCTTCGGGCAGCGTCGAGCCGTGTGGCCCGGAGTTCATGAGTACGCCGCGTCGCGTGGCCGGGGATTCGAAGAGGGCCGAGCCGCGCAGGCCGATCGCGGCCAGCAGGGTGGCGCCGATTTCGGCCGGTTCGGTGACGGAAGCGAGGTCGATCATCCATGTGCCGTCGGGATATTCGTGCCGATGGCGGTGGGCTGCCTCAAGGGCGAGGCGCGTTTTGCCTGCGCCGCCGGGACCGACCACGGTGATCAGGCGGCCGGCGGTGAGCAGCGTGTCGATGCGGTCGAGGTCCTGGTCACGGCCGATGAAACTGGTCAGCGGCGCGGGCAGGTTGCCCGGCGCAGGTAGGTCGCCCGACCCGGTTCGCGTCTTGCCGGCGGGCGCGCACACCGCATCGGTGGGATGCCGCGCGGCTTGTCCGCCGGACGGGCGCGGAGGCTCGTCGACGGCATTTCCATTGCCGGACATCACCTGTCGGTCGGCGCGTAGGAGGCGGAGGTGGCGTTGGCGGAGGGCGGCGCCCGGGTCGGCTCCGAGGGTGTCGGCCAGGGTTTCGCGGACGCGCTCGTACCAGGTGAGGGCTTCGGCCTCGCGGCCCTGGGCGGCGAGTGCGTCCATGAGAAGGGCGGCGGCCCGCTCGTTCGCGGGGTGTTCGGTGAGCAGGGCGGTCAGGCGGGTGGCGGCCGAATCGGCATGGCCGAGTGCCAGTTCGGCTTCGGCCAGATCGGTGACGGCCTCGATCGAGGCGTGGGCCAGGCGGGTCGCGGCGGCGGGCGCTACGGCGGCGACGATCGTGGGTTCGGTGCCGGGACGGTCGGCCCACAGCGTCAGGGCCTCGCCGAGCAGGGCTGCGGCGGCTTTCGGATCCCTCGCGCGGAGGTGGTCGCGGCCGGTGGTGGCGAGGTGCTCGAAGCGCAGGGTGTCCACGTCGGTGGCGTGCACGGCCAGGCGGTAGCCGCCGCCGAGTTGGGTGACGGCGTCGGCCGAGCCGAGGGTTCGGCGTAAGCGGGAGACGAGGGTCTGCAGGGCGTGTGCGGGGCCGGATGGTGGGTGCTCGGGCCAGATCGCATCGACCAGCGCGTCCTGCTCGACGGTGCGACCGCCGGCCAGCGCCAGCCGTACGACCAGTGCTTGCAGGCGGGTACCGGCGACCCGCAGGGCGGTGTCACCGCACGAGACCTGGAAGGCCCCGAGCAATGTGACGTGCAGCCGTGCAGTCCCGTCCATTCCTCGATCCTCGCGTATGAGCGCCGTGTGTGCGTGGTGTGAGCGGCTCGCTCCAGTCTTGGTGGGCCTGGAGACATCAGGCCACTTCGGAAGGGGAATTCTCATGCATGACGTAGTGATAGTGGGCGCCGGCCCGGTCGGTCTGATGCTGGCCTGCGAGCTCGGTCTCGCGGGCTGCTCGGTCCTGGTCCTGGAGCGGGAGCCCGACCCGCACACCCCGTGGCGAGCGGTGCCGCTCGGGTTGCGGGGCCTGTCCGCCACTTCGGTCGAGGCGTTCGACCGCCGTGGCCTGCTGCCCGCGCTGCTGACCGCCTCGGGCATGGACGCTCCCGCCGCGTACTCCGAGGAGGACGAGCTCGCTCCGCCTTATGCCGTAGGGCATTTCGGCGGCATGATGCTCGATTCGGCCGATGTCGACGTGGCCGCCCTGCCGTACCGGATTCCCGGCCCTGCACCGGAATTCGTGATGACGAGCCTCGCAGCGGTCGAGTCGGTGCTGTCCGAACAGGCCGGGAGGCTGGGCGTGGAGATCAGGCGCGGTGCAGCGGTCTCGGCCATCGCGCAGGATGCGGAGAGCGTGGTCGTGCACGCCGGCGAGCACGCCTACCCGGCGCGCTGGGTGGTCGGCTGCGATGGCGGGCACAGCGCGGTGCGCGGCCTTGCGGGCTTCGAATTCGTCGGCACCGAGCCACAATTCACCGGGTATGTCATGCTCGTCGACGTCCCGGATCTCGAAAGTCTGCGTCCCGGATTCAATCCCACGCCGACGGGCCTCTACCTTCGGCTGCCCGCGGACGGGCACCTCGGCATGATGGATTTCGACGGCGGCGCGTTCGATCGTTCGCAGGAGCCGACGCGCGAGCATCTGCAAGAGGTACTGCGTCGCGTCTCCGGCACCGAGGTGACGCTGACCGATGTCCGTCTCGCCTCGAGTTTCACCGATCGCGCGATGCAGACGACGACCTACCGCCGGGGCCGCGTCCTGCTGGCGGGCGATGCCGCGCACATCCATTCACCCCTCGGCGGGCAGGGCCTGCACACCGGTATCGGTGACGCCGTGAACCTGGGCTGGAAGCTCGCGGCGACCGTGCGCGGGTACGCACCGGAGGGACTGCTCGACACGTACACGAGCGAGCGTCACCCGGTCGCCGCCTGGGTCCTGGACTGGACGCGCGCGCAGGCGGTGGTCATGCGGCCGTCCCCGTACGCGCAGGCGACCCAGGGAGTGGTTCGCGACCTGCTCGGAACCCGTGACGGAACCACCGATGTATTCGGCAAGCTGTCGGGCTGGTCGATCCGCTACGACCTCGGCAGCGATCACCCACTGGTAGGCCGCAATGCCCCGGATCTTCGCCTGGCGGACGGCACTCGCGTGGGCGAGCTGCTGCGGGACGGTCGCGGCCTCGTGCTCGACTTCAGCGCCGACGGCAGCCTGCGCGATGCGACGGCAGGCTGGGAGGGCCGGATCCGGTATGTAACCGGTACTGCGAGAAACGATCTCGGGTTGGCCGCCGTGCTCGTCCGGCCCGACGGCACGGTCGCCTGGGCGGCCGACGGCGGCCCCGATCGTGAGGCGTTCGAGCAGGTCGCCGGCCGATGGTTCGGCAGCCCGGTCCTGGTGAATCACACACGGTGACAAGAGAATCCGGTGCGGCGCTCAGAACCAGGACTTGGCCCGCACCGCATTGGCCAGGTCCACCAGCGCGTACCGGTGGCCGCGGGCGGGCGCCGACCGCGCCAGCCCGCGCAATCCGGTCTCGATGCCGCGCCGGAGGTCCCGATCGGTGAACGTCGAGCCGAGCAGCCGGGATTCGGGTGATTTGGGTTCGTGGCCCGCCTGCAGCCAGGAGAGGGCGATACCGAGCGTCAGGACCCGCAGTTGCGCGGCGCGACTCTCACCCGGTGGCAGTCCCTGCACCCGCGCCGCGGCCACCTGCAGCGTCGATTCGTCGAGATCGGTTGCGGCGGAACTGGTCAGCAGCAGCAGGATCGCGGTCATGCGCGCCTCCGCATAGTGGCGGGAGGCGGGCGGCACCTGATCCAGCGCGTGTACGGCGGCGGTGATATTGCCGCCTGCCGCGAGCTGCCTCGCCAGCCCGAAGGCGGCGCTGACCACGCCGCGGTCGGTACGCCAGACGGTGGCGTAATAAGTCTCGGCGTAGGTGCGCCATTGGTCCGGATCGGGCGATTCCCAGTGCTGCAGAATCAATTCCGCCGTGGCGGCGAGCGCCAGCTTGGGTGCGATCTCACCGGGCAGCGCCTGCAGAACCTCGTCGAAGCGGGCGAAGGCGCGCTCGTATTCCAGTTCCAGTAGTTCCGTCATCCCCACGTACCAGTCGAGTCGCCAGTCGCGGGCCGGTTCGGATTCGGCGAGCCGGTCCAGCAGCATGCGGGCGGCGGCGGGTTCGTCGAGGTCGAGGTGGGCGCGGGCCTCGGCGAGGGTCACCTCGACCTCGAAAGTGTCGGGGGCGCCGCCGGGTTCGGCCGCGGCGCGCTGGCGGGCATGCCGGAGTTCGTCGAGGACGTGCCGGGCTTCCGGGTGCGCGGCGCCCGCGAGCAGGGGAGCGGAGGGGTCGGTGGGATCGATGATCGGCACGGGCAGCGCCGACACCACATCGCGGGGCCGCAGCAGGATATTGCGGGCGACGCCGTCCATGATGCCGTCGGTCTGGCCGATCAGCTCCTCGGTGCCGAAACTGGTGCGCGGCGGGCTGAACAGTGTGGACAACTGTGGATGCTCGGTGCCGGTCTCCACCGCGAGGATTTCCCGCAGGACGCCGGTGAGCTGATTGGCGAGCAGCCGCGCGGATCCGAAGCGGCGGTCCGGATCCGGATCGGTGGCGCGCAGCAGCAGCCGGTGCAGGAATTCGTGCCGGGCCAGCACCGGCTGGGTCGCGGGATCGGGGATGCCGTCGATATAGGCGCCCTGCTCCATCGGCATGTCCAGGATGAGGACGGCCAGGGTCCGCCCCACCGTGTAGATGTCCGACGCCACCGTGGGCCCGGTCTTCGAGAGTTCCGGCGCCTGGAATCCCCTGGTGCCGTACAGGTTTCCGTACGCCTCGAACTGGGCGACCGCGCCCAGGTCGATGAGTTCCACCCGGTCGGAGGTGACCATGATGTTGTCGGGTTTGAGGTCGTTGTAGGCGAGCCCCACCGAATGCAGGTACTCCAGCGCCGGCAGTACTTCCAGCACATAGGCGATGGCCTCGGCGACCGGCATGCGTTCGGGTTTGGCGTACTGGTCGAGCATTTCGCGCAGCGAATGCCCGCCCACGTATTCCATGACGATGTACCCGATGGGTGCGCCGCCGGGTGCGGCGTGTTCCACGAAGTTGTGGATCTTGACGATGCTGGGATGCACCACTTCGGCGAGGAATTCGCGTTCCGCCACCGCCACCGCCTGCGCTTCGGCATCGCCGGCGTGCAGCAGGCCCTTGAGCACCACCCACCGGTCGCTGACATTGCGGTCGATGGCGAGGTAGATCCAGCCGAGCCCGCCGTGGGCGATGCAGCCCTGGATTTCGTACTGTCCCGCAACGATATCGCCGATATGCAGTGACGGCCGGAAATCGTAAGGCGCGCCGCAGGTTTCGCAGGTGCCGGCGGTGTTCGCCGGATGGCTCGCGGTGGCCCGCCCGACGGGTTTCCCGCAGCGCCAGCAGTAGCGGCGGCCCTCCGCCACCATCGGATCGGCGAGGACCGCCTGTTCCGGATCGGTCGGTTCCACCGCCGGGATCGGCACCAGCCCGGCTCCCAGGCGCCGAACCAGTGGCCGGGACCGCATCATTCGCGCGGTCCGCTGTGACGGCCGGGTGGGGATCCTCGGCTCACCGCCCGCGGTGGACGTCCCGGCCGGCTGTGCGGGCCCGGCGGGCAGCTCGGTGCGGACGGTCGCCTCGGTGCGTGGATACGCCTGGGTACCGGGATTCGCCGCCGCCCCGTCGCCGAGGTGTGCGGTGGCGCGGGTGGGTTCGCCGTCGGGTGTGGCGGGCTCCGGTTCGGGGGGTCGGCTCATGTCAGTCCTGGTATTTCGGTGGCGGCGGGATGGCGGCGTCGCCGAGTTCGCCCGCCAGCCAGCGGTTGTAGAGCCGGTTCCAGGTCCCGTCGGAGCGAATGCGTTCCAGCGTCCCGTTGACGAAACGGACGAGATCGTCCGAGCCCTTGGAGATGCCGATCCCGTACTGCTCGGTATCGAGGTTGGGTCCGGCCACCGCGGTCGCCGGATCCTGCACCGCGAGCCCCGCCAGCAGGGTGTCGTCGGTGCTGACCGCCTCGACCTGCCGCTGCTGCAGCACCACCAGGCAGTCCGCCCAGCTGGGCACGGTCAGGATGGAGGCCGCCGGCTGCTCCCGCCGCACCAGATCGAGGGAGGTGGTGCCGGGCACCACGCACACCCGTTTCCCGGCGAGATCCGCGAGCGTGCCGATGCCGGAATCCTTCACCACCAGCAGCCGCTGATGCGATTGCAGATACGAGGTGGAGAACGTGACCCGTTGCCGCCGATCACAATTGATGGTCATGGTCTTCACGACCACGTCGACGGTGTGTTCCTGCAAGGCCTGCTCGCGGTCCGCGGACCCGAGTATCCGGTATTCGATGGAATCGGGATTACCCAGCAGATCCCGCGCCAATTCCCGCGCGATATCCACATCGAAACCGGTGAGCATGCCGGTGGTGGGATCCCGGAAGCTGAACAGATTGCTGCCCGGATCCAAACCGACCAGCAGTCGCCCGCGCGCCCGGATCGCGTCGATATCCGGCCCGCTCTTGATCCCGTTCGGCCGCAGGCTCGCGGTCGGATCGCCGCAGCTGTCGTTCACCGGCGGTGGCGGCGTCTGCGTCTGCGCCGGCACGGCTCCCGACGGCAGCGGCGGCTCGACATAGGTCCCCTGTGTGGCCGGCGCGACCGGCGCGGTGTCCGACCCGCATCCGGCACTCACGGCCACGGCCAGCCCCACGAGGCCCGCGGTCATCGGCCGCCGCAGCCGGGACAGCCGCTGCGGCACGCGGATTCCGCCCGTGGACCGCCCGCTCATCGGTACTCCCGTAGTCGCGGCCACAGTCCGGCGGCGACGAACACGGCCGCGGCGGTGGCGAGCACCAGCGCGCCCGGGGCCAGCAGGTCCAGGGTGCGGGCGCCGTGGGAGGCATTGTCGCGCAACTGGTCCCGGGTGGCGGCGATGCCGTCGCCGAGGGCGTGGTCCAGCGCGGTGACCTGGGTGGTGGCCTCGTCGGCGCCGGGCCCGGTGGCGACTGCCGCCGCGCCGATGAAATCACCCTTGGACAGGGCGTCGTTCATGCGTTGATGTGCCGCACGCCATTTGTCGAGCGCGGCGGTGGCGGTCTTCACCTCGCTCGCTCCGGGCGCGTCGGATCGGTAGCCGGACAGCAGTTTTCCGAGCTTGCCGATGGCGGCGTCGTAGGTGTTGTCGTAGGCGGCGCTGGTATCGCGGCGCACCAGTTTGAGGGTTTCGGCGGTGCGGGCCTGCTGCGCCAGAATGCGGCTCTCGGTGAGCGCGGTGGTCGGCGTGCTGCCCCGATCCCGTGAATGCGTGGTGTCCACCGCCGAGATGACGCCCGCGGCGACCGTCCAGGACAGCAGCACCACCATGGTCGCGGTGGCCAGCAGCAGTCCGGCGTTCAGCACGCGATGCCACCGCCGGAACAGGAACAGTTGCGCCGCAACGAGAGCCGCCACCGCCAGCAATGGCAGGATGATGGCCGCCCACGGCGGCCGCACATGATTGCGCTGGGTCTGGGTGATGGCGTCGGCGCGATGCTGCTGCAGTTCCTCCGCCATCGGCAGCAGGGTGGACTGCATGAGATTGGAAGCCTCGCTCAGATACGCCGCGCCGACCGGTAATCCGCTGCGATTGTCGGCGCGCGCGGTCTCCACGATCCCGGCGTACACCGGCAAACCGGTGGATATCCCGGTGCGGAGCCGGCTGTCCTGATCCGCGCCGGTCCGATTGGATTGCGCCACCAGTTCGGCCGCGGCCTCACCGACGGCCTGGTTGTAGTGATCCCGGACCGCCGCCGGTTCCAGCCCGCCGGAGATGAACGCCGTCCCGGCGGACGCGTCGGCCACGGACAGCGAGGTGTAGAGCCGTTGCGCCGAATAGGCGTCGGGTTCCGACTGATCCAGCAGATTGTCCAGGGCGTGTTGCCGGTTGGTCACCGTGCTCTCGGTGACCGCCCCGGCCGCCAGGCACATGGCCAGTAGTACCAGCCCGACGGCCAGCAGTTTGGCCGGTGACGAGTAGGCGAATGCCCGCATTTCGCCGCTGGCGAGCCGCTCCCGCCAGGCCGAGGCGGCAGCGCGGGGCGACAGTTCCTCGAGGCTCAACTGCTCGGTGCGCGCCATGCTCACCTCCTACCGACCGATTCCGAACGACCGACTACTCGCTGTCGGTTGAGCTTATTGTGGACGTACCGGTGCCGTGACGCGGGAACACCCGCCGTGATCGTGGCGCGGACCGTGCGGCACGGGCCGCCGATGGGATCGATGGGATTGCGAATATGCGTGGTGACGGCGACGGCTGGGCGGAAAGCCCCGATGGCAGCCGCCAGTGGGGCAAGTACGGGGCTGCCGGATTGTTGCTGCGCGCGCCGCTCGCGGGTGGGGGCGCTGCGGTACTGCTGCAGCATCGCGCTTTCTGGAGTCATCAGGGCGGTACCTGGGCGCTGCCCGGCGGCGCCCGCGACAGCCACGAGACCACCGTGCACGCCGCCGTCCGGGAGGCCGAGGAGGAAGCCGGTATCGCGGCGGGCTCGATCCGGGTGCGCGGCACCCGCGTGACCGCGACCGCACCCAGTGGCTGGACCTACACCACGGTCATCGCCGATGCCGCCGATCGGCTGCGCACCGTCGGCAATCGGGAGTCCGCCGCGCTGGTGTGGGTGCCCGAGGACGAGGTGGAGTCCCGTCGGCTGCATCCGGGCTTCGCCGCCGCCTGGCCCGCCCTGCGGGCCGCCCCGGCCCGCGTCAGTCTCGACGGTGTCGCCGATCCGGAGGCGGTGGCGGCCGCGTTGCCGCGCACCCTGGACCTGGCCGGTCACGGCTTCGTCTGGCTGTCCGAGCAGGGCAACGGTCACAGCCGCCCGGCGCGGATCGGCGCCGCCGAAACGGCCGCCGACGAGCCCGATCTGGCCGGAAATGTGTTGTTCCTCACTCTGGATCAGGTGTTGTCTTGAGGGCGTGAGCACGCGTGAGCTACCCACCTATTGCCGGATCTGCGAACCGCTCTGCGGACTGATCGCCACCGTCGAGGACGGGAAGCTGGTGCGCCTGCGCGCCGACAAGGAACATCCCCTCTCCCGCGGCAATGCCTGCCCCAAAGGGATCGCCTTCACCGAGATCCAGAACGACCCGGATCGGGTGCTGCACCCATTGCGGCGCGCGAAAGACGGCTCCTTCGAGCAGGTTTCGTGGGATACGGCGCTGGACGAGATCGGCGAACGGCTGCGCGGCATCATCGCGGAGCACGGGAGGGGAAGTCTGGGTTGGTATTTCGGCAATCCGTCCTCGTTCTCCTATTCACACACCTTGTGGATGCTGGGATTCCAGCTCGCGGCGGGTCTGCACCATGTGTATTCCGCAGGCTCGCAGGACGTAAACAATCGTTTCGTGGCCAGCGCGCTGCTGTACGGGTCGCCGACCTCGGTTCCGGTGCCCGACCTGGACCGCACCGATTTCCTGCTCATGATCGGCGCGAATCCGGTGGTGTCGCACGGCAGTGTGATGAGCGTGCCGCGAATTCGCGAGAAGCTCACCGCCATCACGAAGCGCGGCGGCCGGGTGCTGGTGGTCGACCCGCGGCGCACCGAGACCGCGCGACTGTTCGAGCATGTCGGCGTGCGCCCCGACACCGATGCCTGGCTGCTGGCCGCGCTGCTGCAGGTCATCTTCGACGAGGGCCTGGAGGATGCGCGGGCCCTGCGGCGGCAGGCCGCGGGCGTACGCGAACTGCGCGCCGCCGTAGCGCGATTCACCCCGGAGGGCACCGCGTCGATCACCGGTCTGGAGCCGGACCGGGTGCGGGCGCTGGCGCGTGACCTGGCCCGCGCGGATTCCGCCGCGGTGTACGGCCGCACCGGTACCTGTCTCGGCAGGCATGCCACGCTGGTCGCCTTCCTCATCGACGCGTTGTCCCTGGTCACGGGCAATCTGGATGTGCCCGGCGGTTCGGTGTTCGGCAAGGAGCTGGTGGCGGTATCGGAGTTGAACGCGCGGCTCGGTCTCGTCGGCTACGGCCGGCATCGTTCGCGCATCGGCGATTTCCCGGATGTACTGCGGACTTTCCCCGCGGCGGTGATGGCGAAGGAGATCGCCACGCCCGGTCCGGGGCAGTTGCGGGCCTTGTTCACCTCGGCGGGCAACCCGATCTCGTCGGTCCCGAACGGCCGCGAACTCGCCGCGGCCATGGCGCGGCTGGATCTGTTCGTCTCCATAGATATATATGTCAACGACACCAACCGGTTGGCCGATTACATCCTGCCTGCCACTACTTTCCTGGAGCGCGACGACATTCCGCTCCCGTTCACCGCGCTGTCCCCCACGCCGTACACCCAGTACACCGAGCGGGTGGTGGAACCCTACGGCGAGGCCCGCGAGGAATGGCGGATCATCGACGATCTCGCGACCCGGATCGGCGTGCAGCCCTTCATGATCGGCCCGCACCTGCTCGGCCGCGCGGTGAGCGCGCTGCGTCGTCGCGTCCCGGCCGCCCGCGTCCGCCCCACCCCGACCCTGCTGGTCGATCTCGCCCTGCGCACCGGCCCCTACGGTGACCTGTTCGGCCTGCGCCGCGGTGGCCTGAGCCTCCGCATGCTGCGCCGCCACCCGCACGGGCTGGTGCTGGCCGATTCGATCGCGACCGGGGTACTGCCGAAAGTGGTGCAGCACAAGGGTGGCCGTGTCCGGCTGGCGCCGCGGGAGATCATCACCGAGCTGCAAGCGCTGACCGCTCCCACGGTCGACCCGGGCTTCCCGCTGCGCGTGATCGGCATGCGGGAGCTGAAGTCCCACAATTCGTGGATGCACAATGTGGAGCCGCTCATGCGCGGCGACCGCGAGCATGCCGCCCGCATCCACCCCAAAGACGCAGCGGTAGCGGGTATTTCCGACGGCTCCCGCTGCCGCGTGACCTCCCCGCACGGCGCGATCGAGGTCACGGCCCGCCTCACCGACGACATGGTCGAGGGCACCGTCGCCATCCCGCACGGCTGGGGTCACCGCGGCGGCTGGCAGCGCGCGAATGCCGCGGGCGGCGCGAACGTCAACGACCTCATGTCGACCGACCTCGCCGATATCGAACGCCTGGCGGGCATGTCCCACCTGAACGGCGTCGCCATCCGCCTCGACCCGGCCTGAGCCGCAGGGACTTCCGTCGATGTTTCGGTATCGATATATCTCGGCGGCGTCATCCGCTCCCGCAACCACGGATGTCTGTGGGCGGGGCGAATCGCGACGATGGACGCCTGCGGGCGGAGCGGAACATATATCTCTCCGCCCCGGCCGTTGACATGTGCGGCCCGGGCGGGGATGTGTGCGGCCCGGGCTGACGGCGGGTGCAGCCGGCCGGGGCAGCGATCAGTTTGTCGTCAGCCGGCGTTTTCCAGGACGCGCTGTTTGAGTTCGCGCGCGGCCTTCTCCGGGTCGCGGGCGTCGGTGAGGGCGCGGACGACGACGATGCGGGTCGCGCCCGCGGCCAGCACTTCCGGCAGCCGCTGGTCGTCGATGCCGCCGATGGCGAACCAGGGTCGCGAGGTGTGGGAATCGCTGGTGGAGCGGACCAGGTCGATGCCGGCGGGCGTGCGGCCCGGCTTGGTGGGGGTGGCGTACACCGGGCCGGTGCAGAAGTAGTCGAGGTGCTCGTCCACGGCCGCGAGCCCGGCCTGGGCGCGATTGTGGGTGGAACGGCCCAGCACCACGTCCGGTCCGAGGATGCGGCGTGCGTACCAGGGCGGCAGGTCGCCCTGGCCGAGGTGCAGCACGTCGGCGCCGGCGGCGAGCGCGATATCGGCGCGGTCGTTCACGGCGAACAGCGCACCGTGCCGGCGGGCGGCTGCCTTCAGTTCGGCGAGCACCCCGAGTTCGGCCTTGGCTTCGAGGCTGCCGAACTGTTTCTCGCCGGGCGAACCCTTGTCCCGCAGTTGGATGATGTCTACCCCGCCGGCCAGGGCGGCTTCGGCGAATTCGGCCAGGTCGCCCTTCTCGCGGCGGGCGTCGACGCACAGGTAGAGCCGGGCGGCGGCCAGGCGCTCGCGCGGTGGTACCGGACGGTTGGGGTGGGACGGTTGCACGGGCTCGACCTTAGGCGCGCTACCGTGAGTAGGAAAACCGAGGCGCGTCCTCAGATGGATGCGGAGGCGCGCCGGAGCGTTAAGTAAGTGCTGGTCCCGGTAGTTCCGGGCCGAGATGAGGTGGAACGGATGGGGACTCTGGCCGTCATCGGCGGCGGGGTGATCGGATTGTCGACGGCATGGCGTGCCGCCGAAGCCGGCTGGACCGTCACCCTGTATGACCCGCATATCGGCTCCGGCGCCTCCTGGGTGGCCGGTGGCATGCTGGCTCCCCTCTCGGAGGGCTGGCCCGGCGAGGACGCCGCCTTCGAATTCGGCGCCGCCTCCCTGGCCCGCTGGCCCGAGTTCGGCGCCCGCCTGCAGGCCGTCACCGGCGCGGACGTCTTCACCGCCGGCGCAACCCTGACCGTCGCGCTGGACAGCGCCGACGCCGCCGACCTTCGCACCATCCACGACTGGGTGAACGCGCGCGACCTCCCCGCCTTCGGCATCCCGAGCCTGCCGCACGCCGGCGCGCGCGATGCGACGGGTGCGACAACCACCGATGCCGCCCGCGATGCGGCGCCGGACGGCTCGCTCGCCGCCACCGACTCCGAGGAAGCGCGCCACGCGGCCTGGCGACTACGCCTGCTGGACCGCGCCGGGGTGCGCGAGTCCGAGCCCGGCCTCGGCCGCGGCGTGCGGGCCGGTCTGCTGGCCGCTTCCGAACCGGCCGTGGACAATCGGCTGCTGGTGACCGCCCTGCGAGCCGCCTGCGGTAAGGCGGGCGCCGAACTGCGTCCGGAGAAGGTCCGCAAGCTGTCCGACCTGAAGCAGGACCGGATCGTGCTGGCCACCGGCGCCGCCGTGGCGAAACTCTGGCCGGGCCTGCCGGTCCGCCCCGTGAAGGGCGAGATCCTGCGGCTGAAGCGCCGGTCCAGCGCGCCCGAGGCCCCGACCCGGGTGGTTCGTGCTCGCGTGCACGGGCGTCCGGTCTACCTGGTGCCCCGCCCCGATGGAATCGTGCTCGGCGCAACGCAATACGAGGCCGGTCACGACACCTGCGTCACCGTCGCGGGTGTCCGCGATCTGATCACCGACGCCGAGGTGGTGTTCCCCGGAATCGGCGAATACGAACTGGCCGAGGTGAATGCGGGCTGTCGCCCCGGTTCCCCGGACAATCTGCCGCTCATCGGCTATCTCGACGAGCGCGTCATCGCCGCCACCGGCCACGGCCGCAACGGCGTGCTCGGCGTGCCGCTGACCGCCGCCGCGGTCGTCGAACTGCTGGCGGGCGGTGAGCTGGCCGAGGCCCGCGGGGCGAACCCGCACCGCTTCGAAATCCCTTCCAGCGCTGGGCAATCGACGGTGACCGGTGAGCACTGCGTGGTGACCACCGTGGGCGGTACGGGTTCCGGAACGGGTGCGGCCGAACCGCATCCGGCCCCCGCGAGCAAGCAGGCCGCGCCCGCACCGGCCACGCAAGGAAAAACCCCCGCGAGCGCCGCAACCCCGGCGCCCGCCGCTACCCCCGCGAGCGCCGTAACTTCCGCGCCCGCCGTAACTTCCGCGCCCGCCGCTGCCCCCGCGAGTGCGCTGGACAACGCAGGCGCACAGCCCGCGGACCCCCGGCAGGCACCCGCTGCCGCAACGCGGCAAACATCCACTGCCGCACCGTTTTCCACAGGAGGAGTGCGATGACCGCGATCCCGGTCGGCGTCACCGTCAATGGCGAGGACCATTCGTTCCCGGAGGCGCCCACGGTGCGTGAGCTGCTCGAGCGGCTGAGCCTGCCGTCGAAGGGCATTGCGGTGGCGGTGGACGGTGCGGTGTTCCCGAAGTCGCTGTGGGACGAGCCGGTGCAGCGTGGCTGGTCGATCGAGGTCCTGACGGCGGTGCAGGGTGGCTAGTTCGGCGGATATCGAGCCCCTGGTCATCGCCGGGCGCAGTTTCGGCTCGCGGCTGATCATGGGTACCGGCGGGGCGGAGAGCCTGTCGGTGCTGGAGGAGGCCCTGGTGGCCTCGGGCACCGAGCTCACCACGGTCGCCATGCGCCGGGTGGACGCCGCGGGCGGCACCGGCGTGCTGGATCTGCTGAAGCGCCTGGAGATCGCCCCGCTGCCGAATACCGCGGGCTGCCGGACCGCCGCCGAGGCCGTGCTCACCGCCCGGCTGGCCCGGGAGGCGCTCGAAACCGATTGGGTGAAGCTGGAAGTCATCGCCGACGAGCGCACCCTGCTCCCGGACGCCATAGAATTGCTCAGCGCCGCCGAGCAATTGGTGGACGACGGTTTCACCGTGCTGCCCTACACCACCGATGACCCGGTGCTGGCCCGCCGCCTCGAGGAGGCCGGCTGTGTGGCCGTCATGCCGCTGGGTTCGCCGATCGGCACCGGTCTGGGTATCGGTAATCCGCACAATATCGAAATGATCGTCGCCGACGCGCAGGTCCCGGTGATTCTCGATGCGGGCATCGGTACCGCGAGTGATGCCGTCCTGGCCATGGAACTCGGCTGTGCCGCGGTCCTGCTGGCCACCGCGGTGACCCGCGCGCAGCATCCCGCGCGCATGGCCACCGCCATGGCGAGTGCGGTGGAGGCGGGTTATCTGGCGCGGCGCGCCGGTCGGATTCCCAAGCGTTTCTGGGCGCAGGCGTCTTCTCCGTCGCTCTGACACTCAGGGTTTTCCCCGTATACTGCGGGCGTTTCGATCGAACCCCGCAGGTAAGCCGTTCGTAGTAGTGGCACAGGGGGTGTGTGCGGGGTCCGGTCATCCTCCAGGACGATCGGACGCGCGACCTCTGATCGATAGTGCCGGGCGCGTTATTCGGGAAGACTGGTCACCATGATCGAACTGAGGGGCCTGACCAAACACTACGGCCAGACCGTCGCGGTGTCGGATCTTTCGTTCACGGTCCGTCCGGGTCTGGTGACCGGCTTTCTCGGCCCGAACGGGGCGGGTAAGTCGACCACCATGCGGATGATCCTGGGGTTGGACGATCCGACCTCGGGCACTGCGCTGATCGACGGTAAGCCGTATCGGGAGCTGAAGCGTCCGCTGGAGTCGGTGGGTGCGCTGCTGGATGCCAAGTGGGTGCATCCGAACCGTTCGGCGCGTTCGCATCTGCGCTGGATGGCCGCATCGAACGATATTCCGCTGTCGCGCGTCGACGAGGTGTTGCGCCTGGTCGGCCTCACCGAGGTGGCGGGCAAGAACGCGGGCGGTTTCTCGCTCGGCATGTCGCAGCGGCTCGGCCTGGCGGGCGCCCTGCTGGGTGATCCGCAGGTGCTGTTGTTCGACGAGCCGGTGAACGGCCTGGATCCCGAGGGCATTCTGTGGATCCGCCGCTTCATGCAGCGGCTGGCGGCGGAGGGCCGCACGGTGCTGGTGTCCAGTCACCTGCTGTCCGAAATGGCGCAGACCGCAGAGCATCTCGTGGTGATCGGCCGCGGTCGCCTGATCGCGGATCTGACCACGCAGGAATTCATCGAGAAGTCGTCGGAACAGTCTGTGCGCGTGCGCAGTCCGCAGCTGGATCAGTTGCGCAGCCTGCTCACCTCGAACGGTATGACCGTGCGCGAGGACAGCGCGGACGCGGATGCCGCGGCCCTGGTCGTGGCCGGTGTCAGCAGTGACGTGGTCGGAAAGCTGGCCGGCGCCAACGACATCACGCTCTACGAGTTGTCGCCGCAGCGGGCCTCGCTGGAGGAGGCGTTCATGCGCATGACCGGTGGTGCGGTGCAGTACCACGGTGCGGGCTTCGAAGACGTTATGGGAGGTGTGCTCTGATGGGCGTGGTGACAGCGGAACGGATCAAGCTCACCTCTACCCGGTCGCCGTGGTGGTGCTCGGCGATCGTGGTGGCGCTGGGGCTGGGCATGGCGGCGCTGATCGCGGGCGTGACGCGCTCCGCCAAGGACTCAGCAACCACCCAGCAATTCGATGTCTCGACGGCCGTGGTCGGCGTCAGTGGCTTCGGTGTCATGGTGTTGATGATCATGGCCACCCTGTCGGTGACCAGCGAATACCGCTTCGGCATCATTCGCACCACCTTCCTGGCGACACCGCAGCGCACCCGGGTCATCGCCGTCAAGGCCGTCCTGCTCGGCGTTTACGCGGCCGTGCTGACCGGCATTCTGTGCGTGCTCGCCTACCTGATCGCCCGCGCCGTCTACGGTTCGTCGCCGCAGCTGGCGCTGTCCACCTCCGAAGAGTGGCGGGCACTGCTCGGTGTGCCCGTGTACGTGCTGCTGTGCGTGATCCTGGCCGTCGCGGTCGGGGTGCTGCTGCGGCAGTCGGCGGCGGCCATCTCCCTGCTGGTGCTGTGGCCGCTGGTGATCGAGACGCTGCTGAGCTCGTTCGGCAGTTTCGGACGGAATGTGGGCCCGCTGTTGCCTTTTGCGAACGGCCAACGATTCTTCTCCATGACGAGTTCGTCGGCGCACTGGCATTGGGGCCCGTGGGGCAGCCTGATCTACTTCGCGGTCTTCGTCGGCATCGTGTTCACCGCCGCCATGGTCGTGCTCAACAAGCGCGACGCCTAGAGACCCTGCCCGGGGAAGCTGCCGGCCACTGCCCGGCCGGCAGCGCACATCGGCCCGATACGGATTTCCGTATCGGGCCGATGTCATACGCGGGTTGTGGAAACGTCGTGTGAATAGTGTCGCTTCCGGGTGGAAGGGCCTGGCACACCTCGGGGGTGGTGGGTAGCATCGCGTCAGCAACCAAAACACTCGAGCAATCGCGCGGGCTCAATGATGTGGCCGCTCGCACCGATCGGGAGGTGTCAGGTGGCAATCATTCATCCATCCGAGGATCAAGGGCTGAGATACGCTCTGGGCGTGAGCGAACGACCCTCCGACGGCGGTGAGCGCGCGCCTCGCGAAGCACGCACTGACGGCTTGGGGAACGATCGCAACCGGTCGCAGGATGCGGACGGGGGGCGTCGCTTGGAACCGCGCAGCATCGACCCCGATGTGGTCATCCCCTTGGTTCCCACCGGGCAGTCTCCGGACGAGCCCGATTCCGATCAGGGCCGCCGCCGTGGCGGTCGAATCCCGGGTCAGCTGTCGGCGCTCGTGAATGCCGCGAATCAGCGCGGGGATCTCATCGGTGCGATTCGCAAGGCCCGGGAGAACCTGCCCGGCGATCCGGCCTTCGGTGATCCGCTGTCCGTATCCGGCCCCGGCGGCGTGCGTGCGGTGGCCCGCGCCGCGGACAAGCTGGTGGGCGATTCCCCCAGTGCCGCGCGGGAATTGGGCCTGGGCGCCCTGCAGGTCTGGCAGGCCATGCTGGAACGGATGGGCAAGGGTCGCGGCAATGCGGAGATCACCATCATGTTCACCGATCTGGTCGCGTTCTCCAGCTGGTCCCTCGCCGTCGGCGATGAGGTGACCCTCGACCTGCTGCGCCGGGTGGCCAAGGCCATCGAGCCCCCGATCGTGGATCGCGGTGGCCAGGTGGTCAAGCGCATGGGCGACGGCGTCATGGCCGTCTTCCCCTCCGCCGACCGCGCCATCCGTGCCGCGGTGGCGGCGAAGGAGAACCTGAGCACCGTCACCATCGACGGCTACCGCCCCCAGATGCGCATGGGACTCCATACGGGCAGCCCCCGCGAGATCGGTGGCGACTGGCTCGGTATCGACGTCAATGTCGCCGCCCGGGTCATGGAGGCTGGCGGTAACGGCAACACCATGCTGTCTTCGTCGACCCTGGATGCCCTGAAGCCCGAGACCCTCGAGGAACTCGGTTTCGGCGTGCGCCCTTACCGCCGTAGCTTCTTCGCGGCCCCGCTGAGCGGTGTGCCCGAGGATCTCCGGATCTTCCGGCTGGAAGCCGAATAGGTCAGACGAGCCAGAGAATCGCGCCCGCTATCGCCAGGATTCCGCAGACGCCGAGTCCGATGGCTGCCGGGCGCGTGGTCTTCCACATGGAGTAGGCGCCGCCGAAGAGGAAACCGGCGAGGGCGAGCAGCAACACCGGGGCTAGGTCTTTCACCCGGTCAGTATCCATGACACGCCATGGATCAATAACAAGCACGCGGGCTTGATTTTTTCTGGCCCTGATGTGACCCTGTTAGCGACTGCAGCGGCGCACAGGGAGGCCCAGTATGAGTCGGCTCGCCGAAGACCCGGAGCTCATCCGGATCGGCAACTGTTCGGGGTTCTATGGCGATCGGTTCAGCGCCATGCGGGAGATGCTCGAGGGCGGGCAGCTCGATGTGCTCACCGGCGACTACCTCGCCGAGCTCACCATGCTGATCCTGGGCCGGGATCGCATGAAGGACGCGAATCTCGGATATGCCAAGACCTTCGTCAAGCAGCTCGAGGACTGTATGGGACTCGCCCTCGACAAGGGCGTGAAGATCGTCACCAATGCGGGCGGGCTGAATCCCGCCGGGCTGGCGCAGCGGGTCGGCGAGGTGGCCGGAAAGCTCGGGCTCGCACCGAAAATCGCGTATGTCACGGGGGACGATCTGCTGGCGCGGGCGGGGGAGCTGGAGCTCGGGACGCCGCTGACCGCCAATGCCTACCTGGGCGCGTGGGGCATCGTCGAGGCATTGAATTCGGGCGCCGACATCGTGGTGACCGGGCGGGTCACGGACGCGTCGGTGGTGGTGGGACCCGCGGCCGCGCATTTCGGCTGGGGCCGAACCGATTACGACGCCCTCGCCGGTGCGGTGGTGGCGGGCCACATCATCGAATGCAGTACGCAGGCGACCGGCGGTAACTTCGCGTTCTTCACCGAGCTCGGGGATATCGGCCGGCCGGGATTCCCGCTCGCCGAGGTGCGGCGTGACGGCAGCAGTGTCATCACCAAGCAGGCCGGCACCGGCGGCGCGGTCACCGTGGACACGGTCGAGGCGCAGCTCATGTACGAGATCCAGAGCCCGCGCTACGCCGGGCCGGACGTGACCACCCGGCTGGACAGCATTCACCTCACCCAGGAGGGCCCGGATCGGGTCCTGGTGAGCGGCGTGACCGGTGAGGCGCCGCCGTCGCGAACCAAGGTGTCGCTCAATACCATCGGCGGCTTCCGCAACGAGATGGCATTCATCCTCACCGGTCTGGATATCGAGGCGAAGGCGGATCTCGCCGAGCGGCAACTGGAGTCGTGGCTGCCGGTCCGCCCGGCGGAGCTGGAGTGGACCCTCGCGCGGTTGGACCGGCCCGACGCCGAGACCGAGGAACAGGCCAGCGCGCTGCTGCGCTGCGTGGTGCGCGATCCGGACCCGAACAAGGTGGGCCGCGGATTCTCCAGTGTCGCGGTCGAATTGGCCCTCGCCAGCTACCCGGGCTTCTCATTGACCGCGCCGCCCGGAAACGGCGGACCCTACGGTGTGTACAAGCCGGGCTACGTGGATGCGAAGGAAATCCCGCACACCGCGGTGCTGGCCGACGGCAGCGAGGTCGCCATCGCGCCCGCCGCCGAAACCCTGGAGCTGGCGGAGGTCCCGGAACCGGAACTGCCGCAGCCGCTTCCGGCCGGCGCGACGAAGCGGGCCCCGCTGGGCACGATCGCGCTGGCCCGCTCCGGCGACAAGGGCGGCAATGCCAATATCGGCGTCTGGGTGCGCACCGACGAGCAGTTCGCGTGGCTGGTGCACGCGCTGACCGTCGACTCGCTGCGCCTGCTGCTCCCCGAGACCGCGAAACTGCCCGTGGTCCGGCACGTGCTGCCGAATCTGCGGGCCGTGAACTTCATTGTCGAGGGCCTGCTGGGTGAGGGCGTGGCCTATCAGGCGCGTTTCGATCCGCAGGCCAAGGGGCTCGGGGAATGGCTCCGCGCCCGGCACATCGATATCCCCGTGGAGCTTCTGGCCGCGAACAGTCAGGGGCCGGAGGCGGCAGCGCAGTGTAACCACGGAGGCCCCCTGTTCGCGGCCGAGAGGAAACAGCCATGAGCTATGTGAACCCTTGGGAGACACCGGAACGGCGGGAATTGCGCGCGACCGTGCGCGGTTTCGCCGAACGCGAGGTGCTTCCGAACCTGGACGATTGGGAACGCCAGGGCGAGATCCCGCGCGACCTGCACAAGAAGGCCGGGGCGCTGGGACTGCTGGGCATCCAGTTCCCGGAGGCCGTGGGCGGCTCCGGCGGTGACGGTCTGGATGCCGCCATCGTGTGCGAGGAGATGCATTACGCGGGCTGCTCGGGTGGGTTGTTCGCCTCCCTGTTCACCTGCGGTATCGCGGTGCCGCACATTATCGCCTCGGGTAATCAGGACCACATCGACCGCTGGGTGAAGCCGACCCTGGCGGGCGAGAAGATCGGTTCCCTCGCCATCACCGAGCCGGGTGGCGGATCGGATGTCGGGCATCTGCGCACCACCGCGGTGCGGGACGGCGACGAGTACGTGGTGAACGGTTCGAAGACCTTCATCACCTCCGGTGTGCGCGCCGATTTCGTGGTGACGGCCGTGCGCACCGGTGGTCCGGGCGCGGCGGGTGTGTCGCTGCTGGTGGTGGAGAAGGGCACGCCCGGTTTCACGGTCAGCCGCAAGCTGGAGAAGATGGGCTGGCTGGCCTCCGATACCGCCGAGCTGTCGTATGTGGATGTGCGGGTGCCGGTGTCGAATCTGGTCGGTCCGGAGAACTCCGGATTCGCGCAGATCGCACAGGCTTTCGTGAGCGAGCGCGTGGGCCTGGCCGCGCAGGCGTACGGGCACGCCCAGCGCTGCCTGGACCTGACCCTGCGGTGGTGCCGGGATCGGGAGACCTTCGGCCGCCCGTTGATCAGCCGGCAGGCCGTGCAGAACACGCTGTCGGAGATGGCGCGGCGCATCGATGTGGCGCGCGTGTACACCCATCATGTGGTGGAGCGGGCGGCGCAGGGCGATACCGATCTGATCGCCGAGGTGTGCTTCGCCAAGAACACCGCGGTGGAGACCGCGGAATGGGCTGCGCACCAGGCGGTGCAGCTGTTCGGCGGCCTCGGTTACATGCGTGAGTCCGAGGTGGAGCGGCACTACCGGGATGTCCGCATCCTGGGTATCGGCGGCGGCACCAACGAGATCCTGACCAGCCTCGCGGCCAAGCGATTGGGGTTCCAGTCTTGAGCACATTGCGCAGTTCCGTGGATCCGAAGTCGGCGGACTATCAGGCCAATGCGGACGCCATGACCGCGAAGCTGGCCGAGGTGGAGGCGGAGTACGCCAAGAACATCGCGGGCGGCGGCCCGGACAAGATGGCGCGGCATCGCAAGCGCGGCAAGCTGACCGCGCGCGAGCGCATCGAGCTGCTCATCGACGAGGATTCGCCGTTCCTGGAGCTGGCCCCCCTCGCGGCCTGGGGCAGCGACTTCCATGTGGGCGCGAGCGTGATCGCCGGTATCGGCATTGTCGAGGGCGTCGAATGCATGATCGTGGCGCCGGATCCGACCGTGCGCGGCGGCACCTCGAATCCGTGGACGTTGCGCAAGAACCTGCGCATGAACGATATCGCGCTGGAGAACCGGCTGCCGGTCATCGGCCTGGTGGAGTCGGGCGGCGCGGATCTGCCGACGCAGAAGGAAGTCTTCGTGCCGGGCGGCCGCATGTTCCGGGACCTGACCCGGTTGTCGGCCGCCGGAATCCCCACCATCGCACTGGTTTTCGGCAATTCGACGGCGGGTGGCGCGTACATCCCGGGCATGTCGGATTACACGGTCATGATCAAGGAACGCTCCAAGGTGTTCCTGGGCGGCCCGCCGCTGGTGAAGATGGCCACCGGTGAGGAGTCCGATGACGAATCGCTGGGCGGCGCCGAAATGCACGCTCGCGTCTCGGGTCTGGCCGACTACCTGGCCGTGGACGAGCCGGATGCGATCCGCCTCGTCCGTTCCATCGTCAAGCGCCTGAACTGGAAGAAGCAGGGCCCGGCCGCGCGTCCGGTGGCCGAGGTGATCGCGCCGCTGTACGACCAGGACGAGCTGCTCGGCATCGTGCCGACCGACCTGAAGATCCCGTTCGATCCGCGCGAGGTCATCGCGCGCGTGGTGGACGGCTCCGACTTCGACGAGTTCAAGCCGCTCTACGGTTCCAGCCTCGTCACGGGCTGGGCGGAGCTGCACGGCTATCCGATCGGCATTCTCGCGAATGCGCGCGGCGTGCTGTTCTCGGAGGAGGCGCAGAAGGCGGCGCAGTTCATCCAGCTGGCCAACCAGTCGGATACGCCATTGTTGTTCCTGCACAACACCACCGGCTACATGGTCGGTAAGGAGTACGAGCAGAAGGGCATCATCAAGCACGGCGCGATGATGATCAATGCCGTCTCCAATTCGAAGGTGCCGCACATTTCGGTGCTCATGGGCGCGTCCTACGGCGCGGGCCACTACGGCATGTGCGGTCGCGCCTACGATCCGCGGTTCGTCTTCGCTTGGCCCAGTGCGAAATCCGCCGTCATGGGTGGTGCGCAGCTCGCGGGCGTCATCTCGATCGTGGGCCGGGCCGCCGCCGAGGCGAAGGGCCAGCCGTTCGACGAGGAGGCCGATGCCGGGATGCGCGCCATGATCGAGGCGCAGATCGAGGCCGAATCGCTGCCCATGTTCATGTCGGGCCGCCTGTACGACGACGGCGTCATCGATCCCCGCGACACCCGCACGGTATTGGGAATGGCCTTGTCCGCCATCCACAATTCCCCGATCAAGGGCGCCGAGGGCTTCGGCGTCTTCCGGATGTGAGGTCGAGTTATGACAGCATCACGAAGTGATTCCGTGAGGGGCGGCGGCCGGGCGACGGGTGGGCTCACGAACGTCCTGGTCGCCAATCGCGGCGAGATCGCGCGACGCGTTTTCGCTACGTGCCGGCGCATGGGAATCGCCACGACCGCTGTGTATTCCGATGCGGATGCCGCGGCACCGCATGTGGCTGAGGCGGATGCGGCTATCCGCTTGCCCGGCAACACCCCGGGCGAGACCTACCTGCGCAGTGAGCTGATCATCGCGGCCGCCCTGGCCGCCGGTGCCGACGCGATCCACCCGGGTTACGGATTCCTTTCCGAGAGCGCGGAATTCGCGAAGGCTGTCCTGGAAGCGGGCCTGATCTGGATCGGCCCGCCGGTCGCCGCCATCGAGCAGATGGGCTCCAAGGTCGAGTCCAAGAAGATGATGGACGCCGCCGGCGTCCCGGTGCTCAAGCAGCTGGACCCGGCGGAGGTTACCCAGGACATGCTCCCGGTGCTGATCAAGGCGTCGGCGGGCGGTGGCGGCCGCGGTATGCGCGTGGTGCGCGACCTGTCCGAGCTGACCGGCCAGATCGAAGCCGCGCAGCGCGAGGCGGAATCGGCCTTCGGCGATCCGACCGTGTTCTGCGAGCGCTACCTGGAGACCGGCCGCCACATCGAGGTGCAGGTCATGGCCGACACGCACGGCACGGTGTGGGCGGTCGGCGAGCGCGAATGCTCGATTCAGCGCCGCCACCAGAAGGTCGTCGAAGAGGCCCCGTCCCCGCTGGTCGAGAAGATCGACGGCATGCGGGCGCGGCTCTTCGAGGCGGCCCGGCTGGCCTCGGAGGCCATCGGCTACGAGGGCGCGGGCACCGTCGAATTCCTCGCGGACGAGAAGGGTGACTTCTTCTTCCTGGAGATGAATACCCGCTTGCAGGTGGAGCATCCGGTCACCGAGCAGGTCACCGGCCTGGATCTGGTGCGGTTGCAGTTGCAGGTGGCGTCCGGCCGCCCGCTGCCCGCGCACCAGCCGGGCCTGCACGGCCATTCCATCGAGGTGCGCCTCTACGCCGAGGATCCCGCGCACGACTGGCAGCCGCAGTCCGGCCCGGTCCACAAGCTCGACATCCCCGGCACCCGAGGCGAATTCACCGTGCTGACCGAGCCGGGCGTGCGCCTGGACACCGGCGTGGTGGACGGTTCCGTGGTGGGCGTGCACTACGACCCCATGCTGTCGAAGGTCATCTCCTATGCCGAGACCCGGGACGAGGCCGCGCATCTGCTGGCCTCGGCCTTGCAGCGGGCCAAGATTCACGGCCTGGTGACCAACCGTGACCTGCTGGTCCGGGTGCTGCGGCATCCGGCCTTCCTGGCCGGTGACACCGATACCGCGTTCTTCGCCACGCACGGCCTCGACAAGCTTTCCGCGCCTTTGGTTTCCGAGCGGGACGAGCAGCTGTCCATCGTCGCGGCCGCGCTGTCGGATGCGGCGGCCAATCGCGCCACCGCGCGCATCGGCGCGGGTCTGCCGAGTGGCTGGCGGAATCTGCCGTCGCAGCCGCAGTCCAAGTCGTACGAGAGCCGCGTCACCGGCAAACACGAAGTGCACTACCGCATTACGCGTGCGGGTCTGGACGTCGAGGGCTTCGAAGGTCTCGTACTGGTCGATGCCACCCCGGATTCCGTGGTGCTGCTGGTGCCGGGCGAGCGCGGCACGGTGCGCCGCACCTTCGAGATCGCCCGCTACGGCGATCTGGTGGCGGTCGATTCCCCGCTGGGCCCGGTCGCGCTGAAGCGCCTGCCGCGCTTCGAGGATCCGGCCGATCAGGTGGCCGAGGGTTCGCTGCTGGCGCCCATGCCGGGTGCGGTCATCCGGCTCGGCGCGCAGGTGGGCGACCGCCTGGAGAAGGGGCAGCCGATCCTGTGGCTGGAGGCCATGAAGATGGAGCACACCATTGCCGCGCCGGCGACCGGTGTGCTCACCGAACTCAATGTCACCGCGGGACAGCAGGTCGATGTGGGCGCCGTCCTCGCCGTGGTCCATCCCGACGACAGTCCCTCCGAGAGCGCAGAAGGTCAGGAGTAACCCAGTGAGCTTCATCGAAACCGACGAACAGAAGGCGCTGCGGGCCGCGGTCGCCAAGCTGGCCGCCAAGTACAACTTCCGCGACTACGCCGGGCCGAAGGCGCGCCGCAATGAGCCATTCGACGAATTGTGGGACGAGGCGGGCAAACTCGGCTTCCTGGGCGTGAACCTGCCCGAGGAGTACGGCGGTGGCGGCGCGGGCATCTACGAGCTGGCCATCGTGATGGAGGAGCTGGCGGCGCAGGGCTGCGGCCTGCTGCTCATGGTGGTGTCCCCGGCCATCTGCGGCACCATCATCACCAAGTACGGCACCGAGGCGCAGAAGCGGGAGTGGCTGACCAAGCTGGCCGACGGCTCCGCGAAGATGGTCTTCGGCATCACCGAACCGGATGCCGGCTCCAACTCGCACAAGATCACCACCACCGCCCGCCGCGACGGCGACGACTGGATCCTCAACGGCCGCAAGATCTTTATCTCCGGCGTGGACCAGGCCGAGGCGGTGCTCATCGTGGGCCGCACCGAGAACGCCAAGACCGGCAATCTGCAGCCCGCCCTGTTCATCGTGCCGACCGACGCCCCCGGCTTCGTGAAGACGAAGCAGGAGATGGACATCATCGAACCGGACAACCAGTTCACGCTGTTCCTCGACGATGTGCGGCTGCCGTCCACGGCGCTGGTCGGCCAGGAGGATGCCGCCATCGCGCAGCTGTTCGCCGGCCTGAACCCGGAACGCATCATGGGCGCGTCCATGGCGATCGGCATGGGCCGCTACGCCATCGACCGCGCGGTCGCCTACGCCAAGGAGCGCACGGTGTGGAAGGGCGCGCCGATCGGTTCGCACCAGGGCATCTCGCATCCGCTCGCGCAGGTCAAGATCGAACTGGAACTGGCCAAGGTGATGATGCAGAAGGCCGCGTTCCTCTACGACTCGGGTGACGACTTCGGCGCCGCCGAGTCCGCCAATATGGCGAAATACGCTGCGGCGGAAGCCAGTATCAAGGCCCTGGATCAGGCCATCCAGACGCACGGCGGTTCCGGTCTCACCGCGGATGTGGGCCTGGCGGGCATGCTGGCCGCCGCCCGCATCGGCCGCGTGGCACCGGTGTCCCGGGAGATGGTGCTCAACTTCGTGGCGCAGCATTCGCTGGGGCTGCCGAGGTCCTACTGATGGCCGAAGCGCACGAGGGGCCGTTCGTCCGCTATGCGGTGGCGGGCGGATTCGCCACGCTCACACTGGATTCCCCGCACAACAGGAACGCGCTGTCCTCGCGGCTGATCACCGAACTGCTCGCAGGTCTGGAGCGGGCCGCGGCCGATGACGCGGTGCGCGGCGTGGTGCTCACCCACACCGGCAATACCTTCTGTGCGGGCGCGGACCTCAAGGAAGCGGTGGACGCCGACCCGGCGGCCGCCGCGGATATCCGCACCGGCTGGATGCTCTCGGTACTGCGCAGCGTGCTGGAAATGCCGAAACCCGTGATCGCACAGGTGGACGGCAATGTGCGGGCGGGCGGTATGGGTATCCTCGCTGCCTGCGATATCGCGGTCGCCGGGCGGAGCAGCAGTTTCGGACTTACCGAGGTACGGATCGGATTGGCCCCGTTCATTATCTCGGTGACCTTGCTGCCGCGCATGTCCGCGCGGGCGGCGGCGCGCTACTTCTCGACCGGTGAGACCTTCGACGCCGCCGAGGCCGAACGCATCGGGCTCATCACGGTGGCCGCCGACGATCCGGCGGCCGAGACCGCGCGGTTGTGCGCGGAGCTGCGCAAAGGCGCCCCGCAGGGGCTGGCCGAGAGCAAGCGGCTGGTCAATGCCGAACTGCTCGCCACCCTCGACCGCTCGGCCGAGGAACTGGCAAAACGATCGGCGAGCTTCTTCGGGACGCCGCAGGTGATCGAGGGCATGACGGCCTTCCTGCAGCGCCGCCCGCCCAGCTGGGCAGAATAGGACACCATGGCGACACCCCACGAACCCAAGCAGGACCGCAGCCGGGCCACCCGGCAGCGGCTGCTGGAGGCGACCATCGACTGCCTGGCCGAGATGGGCTGGGCCGCCGCCACGGTGGCCGTGGTCGCCGAACGCGCCGGGGTGTCGCGGGGTGCGGCGCAACATCACTTCCCGACCCGGGAAGACCTGATCACCGCCGCCCTGGACTACATGTTCGACACCCGCATGGCCCAGGCCAAGGCGGATGCGCTGAGCATGGCCGCGGTCGCGGCGGGGGTCGCGCGAACGGAGGCGGTGGTGGCGGGGCTCGTGGAGTCCTACACCACCCAGCTGTTCAAGGCCGCCCTGCAGGTGTGGACGCACGCCGCCGCCGACCCGGTCCTCCGGGAACGAATCGTCCCCATGGAGGCGCGCTTCGGCCGCATCTCACACCGCATGGCGGTGGAAGCCCTCGGCGTCGACGACGCCGACCCGGTCACCCACCACCTGGTGCAGGCCACCCTCGACCTGGCCCGCGGCCTCGGCCTCGCCGACGTCCTCACCGACGATTCGTTGCGCCGCAAGGAGATCGTGCAGCAGTGGGCCTCGACCTTGCATACCGCCTTGGCCGCGCGGCGCTGATCACCAGCCGAAAACCTCGGCCATTTCTATGGATTCGTCGTCCCAGCGCTCCTCGATGACGGCGCGTTCGTGCTCGGGCAGTTCCGGTGACCAGCCGACCCTGCGCCAGAACGCTTCCCGGTGGTCTTCGTGAATGGGATGTGGATAGGACGTCACAATTCAGGTTAGGGCTGTGTATACGGCGAAGGGGCCCGCTTCCGGACGGAAGCGGGCCCCTGTTGTATTCGCTTGTTGCTTAGTTGATCTCGCTGTCAGGGATTCGGCGAGGTCAGGTCGTAGAGCGTGACCCCGTCCACCGTGGTGGCCGTGAAATGGTCCTTGACCCACTGGGTGATGAGGGTGGCCTGGGTGGTCGTATTCTCCCGGCCGCCGCCGAAGCCGCCGCCACCGCCCTGTTCACCGGTGATGAAGTAGTGGATCCGGCCCTCCTGCACGTCTTCCTGGAACTGCGCCAGGGTCGGCGAGGGATCGGTGCCGTTGAACCCACCGACCGGCATGACCGGCAGCTGGGTCGCGAGTTGGAAGCCGGCCGCGGAATTGGAGCTCACGGTGGCCGCCACCCAGTTGTATTCGGTGCCGTCGGCCTTCAGCAGTGCGGTGACCGCCGCGCTCGGGTTACTCGCGCTCATCACGCCACCCGCCGCGCCGCCACCGAATCCACCGGCGCCGCCGCCGAATCCGCCCTTGCCGCCGGCATCGGGATTGCCCGCGTTACCGGGATTGCCTGCGCCGCCGGGGTTCGCGCCACTGGTCCGGCCATTGTGTCCGCCCGCACCGTTATGCCGTCCCGGCATACCGCCCGGTCCGCCCGGCCAGCCGCCGCGCACCATCGGCCCGGCGGAGGGCATGGCGCCCTGGTGGGCGGTGACCAGGCCGTCCACGGCGTACGCCGTCGGCCCGCCGAGTCCGATGATCACCGCGAGCGCAGCGACAACCAGTCCGGCCTTGCGCGGCAAGCGGATCAGCAGTGCCAGGGTGGCGACGATGCCGCCGGCCAGGATCACCCAGCGCAGCCACGGTACGAATGATGCGGTGCGGGACAACAGGATCCACGCGGTCGCGGTGGTCGCTCCGATGGTGAGCGCGGATACGAGCCGCACCCACACCCGGTCGCGATGCTGCCACAGCATGACCGATCCGCCGCCGACGAGCGCGGCCACGGCCGGGGCCAGCGCCACCGTGTAGTACGGGTGGAAGATGCCCTTCATGAAGCTGAAGGTGAGTCCGGTGCCGAGCAGCCAGGTGCCCCACAGTACGAGTCCCGCGCGCTGAAGGTCGGTGCGCGGCAGTCGCCCGCGCAGTGCGAGCCCGGCCACCAGCAGGATCAGTGCCGCCGGGATGAGCCAGGCGATCTGACCGGCCTGCTCGGGCTGGAACAGTCGCAGGATGCCGGTCTGGCCCCAGCCGCGGCCGCCGCCGGTGCTGCCGGTCTCGTCGCCGTTGAGGCGGCCCATACCGTTGTAGCCGAAGGTCAATCCGAGGATCGAATTATCCTGGGAGCCACCGAAATACGGGCGATCACCGGCGGGCCAGAATTCGGCGACGAGCAGCCACCACCCGGCGCCCGCCACCGCGGCCAGTCCGGCGCCGATCATCCGCCCGATGCGCCGGCCCAATTTCGGCGGGCCCGCGATCAGGTAGGTGAGTGCGAGTGCGGGCATCACCAGGAACACCTGGAGCTGTTTGGTCAGGAAGCCGAGGCCGACGAACAGGCCGCTCAACAGGATCCAGCGCCAGCGCAGATCGGTGAGCGACTTCGTGATGGCCCAGGCGGCGGCGACCATGAGGAACACCAGCATGGCGTCCGGGTTGTTGAACCGGAACATCACGGCCGCAATGGGAGTCAGGGCCAGCACCAGTCCGGCCAGCAGTCCGGCGCCGGGCCCGAACTGTTTGCGCACGGCCGCCCAGAGCAGGGCGACGGCGCCCACGCCGAGCAGCGCCTGTGGCAGCAGCATGCTCCAGCTGTGCAGTCCGAAGATGCGGACCGAGATTTCCATGGGCCACAGCGAGAGTGGCGTCTTGTCGACGGTGATCGAGTTCGCCGCGTCCGAGGAGCCGAAGAACATCGCCTTCCAGGACACCGAACCGGCCTGCACGGCGGCCGCGTAGAAGGAATTCGCCCAGCCGTTGATGGACAGGTTCCAGATGTACGCGATCGCGGTGCCGGCCAGCAGCAGGGCCAGGGCGGGGTATTCCCAGCGGCGCTCGCGGGTGGCGGGCGGCTCGTCGGGTGGCGAAACAGGCCGAGCTTCAGCCAGTGTCGCTGTCATCGTCTACCTCCTGTTTCGTTTCTTTTGGGCACAAACCTTGTGGGGGGACACAGCAGAGCGCGCCGGGTCGGGCTCGGCGGGTCGCCGTACCTGACTCGGCGCGCTCCTACGTGTATTCAGGGAGAAGCTCGACCGGGGTTGTGGCCGAAGGTGTTTACCGGGCAGCTTCCTGCTGTGCGGTCTTGTTGGCGGCGCCGGCCTTGCGGAACACCCAGCGCAGTCCGACGAATCGGGCCAGCGTGGCGATCAGGTTGGCGATCACCAGCACCAGCAGTTCCAGGTGCACGGCCGAGTTCGGGAACCAGTGGTGCAGCGTGAACAGCGAACCGCTGGTGACGAAGAGGCCGAAGCCGAAGATGAGCAGGCCCTGCAGCTGATGCGAGACCACATTGGACGAGCCGCGCACCCCGAAGGTGAAGGTGCGGTTCGCGGCGGTATTACCGATCGCGGTGACCAGCAGCGCCACGAAGTTGGCGACCTGGGCGCCCATGACCGGCTGCAGCAGCACGTAGAGCAGTGCGTAGGCCAGGGTGGACAGCACGCCGACGATGCCGAACCGGACCAGCTGCCCGACCATGCCCAGCGGTACGCCCTCCATGAGCGGCTCCCGTCCGATGGCCGCGCGCAGCTCGTTGATCGGCAGCTTGCCGGTGGTCATGGCCCGGCCGACCCGCCAGACGCCGAGCAGATCCTTGCGGGCGGTGTCGACGATGTCGACGCTGCTGTCGGGATCATCGATCCAGTCGACCGGCACCTCGTGGATGCGCAGTCCGATGCGTTCCGCGATCACCAGCAGTTCGGTGTCGAAGAACCATTCGCCGTCCTCGACCAGCGGGAGCACGACCTTGGCGACGTCGGTGCGCATGGCCTTGAAGCCGCACTGGGCGTCGGAGAACTTGGCCTGCAGCGAGGTGCGCAGGATCAGGTTGTAGCTGCGGGAGATGAACTCGCGCTTGGGTCCCCGCACGACTCGCGAGGAGGCGGCCAGGCGGGTGCCGATGGCGAGGTCGGAGTGACCGGAGACGAGCGGGGCGACCAGCGGCAGCAGCGCATTGAGGTCGGTGGACAGGTCGACGTCCATGTACGCGACGATCTGCGCGTCCGAGTGCTGCCACACCTCGCGGAGCGCCCGGCCGCGGCCCTTGCGGTCCAGGTGCACCACCCGCACGCCGTCGAGCTGATCGACCAGCTGGTTGGCCACCTCCATGGTGGCGTCGGTGGACGCGTTGTCAGCGATGGTGATCCGGGCGGGGAACGGGAAGCTGAGCGCCAGGAAGGCGTGCAGACGGCGCACACACGGTCCGAGGTCGGCTTCTTCGTTGTAGACAGGGATGACCACGTCGACGACGGGCGCGGTCACTGCCTCTGCTTGTTCCGCCGCCCGGACGGCGGTCACTGTCTCGGTCATGAACACTAACTTCGACGATCACACTGAACTCGGCCTGCCATGCAGCTGGGAGGTTCCTGGGAGCATCGACTTCAGGTCTTGACCAGGGCGTTACCGACCGGAAATGCCCAGGTGCAGACGCCAGAGCGGCGAGACCGGTCCGTGTCCTGCGCCGAGGTCGTAGGAGGCCTCCAAGCAGCGGAAAGTCCACTCCTTGGCGAAGGCGACCGCGTCGGGCACCGAATAGCCGTGGGCGAGGGCGCTGGCGATGGCCGCGGCGAGGGTGTCGCCGCCGCCGTGGTCATTGCCGGTGGCAATGCGTTGCGCCGTGAGTTCGTGGAAGGTTTCGCCGTCGAACAGCAGGTCGGTGCTCTGTTCCGAGGTGCGCAGATGCCCGCCCTTGACGATGGCCCAGCGCGGTCCGAGCGCGTGCAGCGCCTCGGCGGCCTTGCGGGCGGTGCGGTCGTCGACGACGTCGATGCCGGTGATGAGCCGGACCTCGTCGAGGTTGGGGGTGACGATGGTGGCGAGCGGAATCAGGGTGTGCCGCACCGCATCCAGGGCCTCGGCGTGCAGTAGCGGGTCGCCGTGCATGGAGGCGGCGACGGGATCCACCACGAGCGGGATGCCGCCGTCGCGGCCGATGCCGACCTCGCGGCAGACGCCGGCCACCGCCTCGATGATGGCGGTGGAGGCGAGCATGCCGGTCTTGGCCGCGCCGATGCCGATGTCGGACACCACGGTCCGCACCTGGCCGGCCACGATCTCCGGCGGGATCTCGTGAAAAGCGCTGACGCCCAAGGTGTTCTGCACCGTCACGGCGGCCACGGCCACGCACGCGTGCACGCCGCACAGCGCCATGGTGCGGGAGTCGGCCTGGATGCCGGCGCCGCCGCCGGAGTCGGTCCCGGCGATGGTGAGCGCGCGGACCGGGGTCTGACCGTTGGGGGTGAGCGGAAGCAGTTGCACGGTCTCGACCCTATGTCCCGGGGTGTGGCGGTGGACACCCCACCCGGCCCTGTAAATGAAAACCATTATCATTAGACCGTGACTTCAGCCCAGACGCCTCCCCAGCTGCCCGTGACCGTGCTCTCCGGCTTCCTCGGGGCCGGTAAGACCACCCTGCTCAATCACATTCTCGCCAACCGCGACGGCCGCCGCGTGGCCGTGATCGTGAACGATATGAGCGAGGTGAACATCGACGCCGCCCTCGTCGCCGGCCAGGGCCACCTGGACCGCACCGAGGAGAAACTCGTCGAACTCACCAATGGCTGCATCTGCTGCACGCTGCGCGAGGACCTCATCGAATCGGTCGGGGAACTCGCGCGCGCGGGCCGCTTCGATCAGCTGGTGATCGAATCGACCGGCATCTCCGAACCCATGCCGGTGGCCGCCACCTTCGAATGGGAATTCGAGGACGGGTTCAAGCTCGGCGATATCGCGCGCCTCGACACCATGGTGACCGTGGTCGACGCCTCCACTTTCCTCACCGAAGTGGTGAAGGGACAGGCGCTCGCGGAGCGGAATATGCAAGCGGGACAAGGAGATGCGCGCACCATCGCCGACCTGCTGATCGATCAGGTGGAATTCGCGAATGTGCTGATCCTCAACAAGACCGATCTGGTGAGCGCGAATGCCGCCGGGACGGTGGAGGCCACGATCCGCCGCCTGAATCCCGCCGCGCGCATCATTCGCGCCGAACGCGGAATCGTCGATCTCGCGGATGTGCTGGGGACCGGACTCTGCAACCCCGACCTGGCCGCCCAATTCGACGGCTGGGACGAGGAACTCGCGGGCGGCCACACCCCGGAAACCGAGGAATACGGCATCAGCAGCCTGACCTTCCGGGCCGATCGCCCCTTCCATCCGGAACGGCTGGAAAACGCACTGGCACAACTGCATCGGCTCTTGCGCAGCAAGGGCTTCTTCTGGCTGGCCACCCGCCCGGACCTGGCCGCCATCTGGTCGCAGGCCGGGCCGAACCTCACCTTCGAAGCAGGCGCCTACTGGAGTGCCCTCGATATGCCGCCCGGTCAGGAAATCGTGTTCATCGGCGTGAAACTGGACCGCCCACATGTGCAGGACCTGCTGACCTCGGCCCTGCTCACCGACGAGGAATGGGAATCCGGGCCGCGCGCGTGGCTGCGGCTCCCGGATCCCTTCCCGTCGTGGGGTGAAACCCACGAGCACGCGTGAATCGGTGAATTACCGTACCTGAGCGAAGAATTCGCGAATATCGGCGACCAATACCCGCGGCGCCTCGTGCGCGGCGTAATGCCCCGCCGCGTCATTGGGTCCGCCGATCGCCGAGCCGACGTCGTAGGAGTTCCAGCGCACGATGTTCTTGTGATCCCGTTCGGCGAATCGCCGGATGGACTGGAAATCACCCTTGAACATGGCCAATGCGGTGGGCGCGGTGGTGGGCTCCGGCCGCTGCCGCGGGGCGTGCGCGTCCTCGTAATAGAAACGGATGCTCGACCCCGCGGTTCCGGTCAGCCAGTACACCGCCACATTGCCGATGATGAAATCCGGGTCCAGGCTCTCACCGAAAAGCTGTGCGTTCCAGCCGAGCAGGCCGATCGGTGAATCGGCGAGGGCATAGGCGAGAGTCTGCGGCTCAACTCCGCCGCCGCGTCCTCGCCCTGCTCATCGACGGGCCTGGCCGCCACCGGCGACCTCCCGGGCCCGCCGCCCGAGCCCGGCGAATTCGCGGAGCGCCGGCGGCCCCGAGCCTGACAAGTTTCGCGAGACTAAGCTTCCCGCGTGGAACTGCGGCAGCTGCGCTACTTCGTGACCGTGGCGGAGGAATTGCATTTCGGGCGGGCCGCCGAACGGCTGCACATCGCGCAACCTGCGGTGAGCCAGCAAGTACAGCGGCTGGAACGAGAACTGAAGGTGCAGTTGCTCGACCGGACGCCGCGCCGGGTGCGGCTGACCGAGGCGGGACTGCGGTTTCTGCCGGAGGCGCGGGCGGTACTGTCCGCGGCCGATCAGGCGCGAGCCGTGGTCGCGGAGTTGGCGGGCAGCCGGGCCGAGGTGTTCCGGCTGGGGACGGTGACCGGGCTGGGCGAACGACTGGAGACGGTGCTCGACGGTTTCTCCGATCGAGCGCCGGGGACGCAGGTGGAACTGGTCGCGTTGCCCGTGCAGGAGCGATTGCGGCAGGTGGCGGACGGCACGCTCGATGCCGCCTTCATCCGCGCGCCCTCGCCCGGTGACAGTCCGGAGCTGGATTTCCTTCCGGCCTGGGAGGATCCGCTGATGGTGGCGCTGCCGGCGCGACATCCGCTGGCGGCCCGGGAGAGCCTGCGCATCGCGGATCTGGCGGATCTGCCGGTCCGGCTGACCGAGCGCCGCAATCATCCGGCCCTGGTGGATCTGGTCCTGAACGCATGTCAGCGTGCCGGTTTCGAGCCGACACCCGCGCCCATCGCGAGCACCTTGCAGGACACCATGGCGGCCATCGGATCCGGGACGCCGATGTGGACGGTCGTGTACGCCTCGAATGCCCGCGCGGTACACAACACGCGAGTCGCGTTCCGCCCCTTCGCCGAGCCCGGCATGACGCTGCCCATCGGGCTCGCGGTCCGCCCGGACGCGAAATCACCCGGTCTCACGCTGCTGGCCGCCCTGCTCGCGCGATAAGCCGTCCTTATCGCCCCCGGCGCGCAGCGATAAGACATCGTTATCGCTGCGTGCGAGATCCGGCCATTGGTCGGCGCGCCGCGTTGCGGTGAACTGTTCTCAGGCCGCGAACGGACCGTCGCAGACGGAAACCGGAGGCGGGCAAAGGTATTCACACCTTCCGTAGAGGAGAGCAGTCATGCCCATCATTACCGTTCAGCAGGGTCCCCGCACCGTCGAGCTGAAGCGCGACCTGGTTCGTCGCCTGACCGACGCCATGGTCGACGCCTACCAGATTCCGGCCGAGGCCGTGCAGGTCTGGATTCAGGAGACCCCCACCGACAGCTGGGGCATCGGCGGCATCCTCACTGCCGACAAGTAGTCACCGCGCAGGTCACTCGGTATTGCCCGGGCCGGGCCAGGATTCGATGATCCTGGTGAAGGCCCGGGCTGCCGCGCTTTCATAGGCGTTCTCGCGGCGGAGCAGGGCGGCGGTGCGGGCGGGGAGTGGAGGATCCAGTGCGATCGCGGTCAGGCCCGCTCGATCGGCGCTCACGGCGTCCGGCAGTACCGTCGCCAGTGCGGTGTGCTGCACGATCTCGATGACCGCCTCGATACTGTTGGCCTCCACGGCGATTCGGGGAATCACCGCGTGCGCGCGGAAGTAGTCGTCGATATGGCCGCGCGTGGCGAAGTCCGAGTTCAGCAGGGCGAGCTCGTATTCGGCGAGATCCGCGGGGAAGACCGGGGAGGGGCGGGCGGTGCCGTCGGCGGCCTGGACGAGGCTCAAGGTCTCGGTGCCGAGGGGTGTCGCCGCGATACCGTCGAAATGGGTTCGGACGAAGGCGATTCCGAGATCCAGCTCATCGGCGAGCAGTCTCGATTCCAGTGCGTCCTGGCTGGTCTCGGTCAGCTCCAGCGTGATGCCCGGATGCCGGGCCCGCAGCTCGGCCACCAGCGGGCCGACCAGATACGAGGTGAAGGTCGGCGTGACCGCCAGGCGCAGATGGCCGCGGGTCAGGTCCGCCACATCGTGCACGGCCTGTTCGGCTTGATCCAGTTCCCGCAGCGCCCGCCGGGCATGCCGGGCGTACACGCTCCCGGCGTCGGTGAGCCGTACCGCGCGCCCGCTGCGGTCCAGCAGGGGAGTGCCCACCAGTCGTTCGAGCCGGCGGATCTGCTGCGACAGGGTCGGCTGCGAGAGATGCAGTTCGGCGGCCGCGCGCGTGAAGTTGCCGTGCTCGGCGACCGCCAGCAGGTAGCGCAGATGCCGCAGTTCCGGGGTCATACGCTCGACTATAGACAGCACCAATGGTAACCATGGACAGCAAGTCTTGGACTCTATAGCGACTGCTCCGGCAGGGTGTAGTTACCGGCTCGAACGGGCCGGACACTCACCGAAAGGAGCGGGTCGTGCAATCTCTCATCGACGGTGTGCGGCACTTCCAGCGCGAGGTCTTCCCGGCCAAGGCGGACCTGTTCACCTGGCTGTCCACCGCCCAGCACCCGACCGCCCTGTTCATCGGCTGCTCCGACTCCCGCGTCCCGCCGGAACTCATCACCTCGGCCGAGCCGGGCGAACTGTTCGTCATCCGCACCGCCGGCAATCTGGTGCCCGCCTACGCGCCGGGCGCCGGGGACGGCGTCACGGCCAGCATCGAATACGCCGTGGCCGAACTCGGCGTCACCGACATCGTCGTGTGCGGGCATTCGGCGTGCGGCGCCATGACCGCACTGGCGCAGGGCCACGACCTGTCCGCGGTGCCCGCCGTCGCCGGCTGGCTCCGCAATGCCGAAAGCTCCCGGGCCCGAGCCGAATCCACCGCCCCGAATGGCGTGCAAGTGGCCGATCTGGTGCGCTGGAACGTGGCGGCACAGCTGACGAACGTGGCCACCCACCCCGCCGTCGCCAAGGCACTGGCCGCCCGCACTCTCACCCTGCACGGCTGGGTCTTCGACATCGCCACCGGCGCGGTCGAGGACATCGACACCGGCACCGGCGAATTCACCTCGAAAGGACTCTGATCACCATGGTTCACGCACAGTTCGATCCCACGGCCCGCGAGCGGCTCGCCATCGAGGCGGTCGCCGCCAAGACGGCCAAGGACCTCACCTGGCAGCAGCTCGCGGACGCGTCCGGCCTCTCGCCCGCCTTCACCACCGCCGCCATCCTCGGCCAGCACCCGCTGCCGCGCGAATCCGCCATTGCCGTCGCCGAACTGCTCGGCCTCGACGAGTCGGCCGCGGCGCTGCTGCAGACGATCCCCACCCGCGGCTCGATTCCCGGTGGCGTGCCGACCGATCCGACCATCTACCGCTTCTACGAGATGCTGCAGGTGTACGGCACCACGCTGAAGGCCCTGGTCCACGAGCAGTTCGGTGACGGCATCATCAGCGCCATCAACTTCAAGCTGAAGGTGGAGAAGGTCGCCGATCCGGAGGGCGGCGAGCGCGCGGTCATCACCCTCGACGGAAAATACCTGCCGACCAAGCCGTTCTGAAAATGATGCAGGGCGGCTGACTTCGAGTCAGCCGCCCTGCGCAGGGGTTCTGCCCCTGGAGATTTCTTACACGACCGGCAGGTACACCTTGTTACCCGCGTCGGCGAATTCCGCCGACTTCTCGGCCATTCCGGCCTCGATGGCCTCCAAACTGGTGAGCCCGGTCTTCTCCGCGTACTCACGGACGTCCGCGGAGATCCGCATGGAGCAGAACTTCGGCCCGCACATGGAGCAGAAGTGCGCGGTCTTGGCGGGCTCCGCCGGCAGCGTCTCGTCGTGGTACTCGCGAGCGGTGTCGGGGTCCAGCGAGAGGTTGAACTGGTCCGTCCACCGGAATTCGAAGCGCGCCTTGGACAGTTCGTTGTCCCGGTCCTGGGCGCGCGGGTGCTGTTTGGCCAGGTCGGCGGAGTGGGCGGCGATCTTGTAGGTGATCACGCCGACCTTCACGTCGTCCCGGTTGGGCAGGCCCAGGTGCTCCTTGGGCGTGACGTAGCAGAGCATGGCGGTGCCGGCCTGCGCGATGATGGCCGCGCCGATGGCCGAGGTGATGTGGTCGTAGGCGGGCGCGATATCGGTGGCCAGCGGGCCGAGCGTGTAGAAGGGGGCCTCCTCGCAGAGTTCCTCCTCCAGCTTCACGTTCTCGACGATCTTGTGCATGGGCACATGGCCCGGGCCCTCGATCATCACCTGCACGCCATAGGATTTCGCGATCTTGGTGAGCTCGCCGAGCGTGCGCAGTTCCGCGAACTGCGCCTCGTCATTGGCGTCCGCGATGGAACCCGGGCGCAGGCCGTCACCCAGCGAGAAGGTGATGTCGTACTTGGCCAGGATCTCGCACAGCTCACGGAAGTTGGTGTACAGGAACGATTCCTGGTGATGCGCCAGACACCACGCCGCCATGATCGATCCACCGCGCGACACGATGCCGGTGACGCGCTTGGCGGTCAGCGGCACGTAGCGCAGCAGCACACCGGCGTGCACGGTCATGTAGTCCACGCCCTGCTCGGCCTGCTCGATCACGGTGTCGCGGTAGATCTCCCAGGTGAGCAGGGTGGGATCGCCGTTCACCTTTTCGAGCGCCTGGTAGATCGGCACGGTGCCGACCGGCACGGGCGAGTTGCGCAGGATCCATTCGCGGGTCTCGTGAATGTTCTTGCCGGTGGACAGATCCATGATGGTGTCGGCGCCCCAGCGGCTGGCCCACACCATCTTCTCGACCTCTTCGGCGATGGAGGAGCTGACCGCCGAGTTGCCGATGTTCGCATTGATCTTCACCGCGAACTGCTTGCCGATGATCATCGGCTCGGATTCGGGATGCTTGTGGTTGGCCGGGATGACCGCGCGGCCCGCGGCGACCTCGTCGCGCACGAACTCGGGGCTCATGCCCTCGCGTGCGGCGATGTAGCGCATCTCCTGGGTGACGATGCCCTGCCGGGCCCAGGCAAGCTGGGTGGGCGGCCCGTCGACCTGCGGTTTGGTCCACTCGTCGCGGAGCTTGGGCAGGCCCGCCTCGAGGTCGATCTCGGCGGTGTCGTCGGTGTACGGACCCGAGGTGTCGTACACGTCGAAGTGGTCGCCATTGGTGAGGTTGATGCGCCGCACCGGAACTCGCAGGGTGATGCCGTCGGCCTCGACCTGCTCGTAGTGCTTGACGCTGCCCTGAATGGGACCGGTTGTCACGGTGTCGACAGGCGCTGCCTGACTGGGAACACGACTGGATGACATTGTGAATCCTCCCTACGCCGGCATTACCCGGTCAGGTTCATACGGTCGACGGCCCTAGCCGTCCTCTCAGCCCGCTGGTGCGAGCCCCCGTTGGCATGCGTACTTTTCCGGGCCGACCTTACCTCGCGGACGCAAGGGGTGCGGCCGGCCCGGGAAAGATATACGGATGAGCGCTAGTTCTCGGTCGGTCCGATGGGCCAGCCCAGCGCGCCGAAGAGGGCGTTCAGATTGATCTCGGTCTGCGTCTTCACGGCGTCGAGACTGCCGAGCATGGTGAGCACGTCATCGGTGTGGCAGCCCTGCGGATCGGGTGCGCCCGGCTGCAGCCGCGACTTCACCCAGTTGAAGGCGTCCGCCATGCCGAGCGTCGTCAATGTCAGGTGTTCGCTGAGGTGATCGCGTTTGTATTCGACGGAGGTGCCGCCGTCGCACCAGCGGCCGACCATGCGGTCGTTGGTGTACCAGGGCACCGCCTCGTCGTAGACGCCCTGATAGACGAACATGGGCGCGGTCGGCGGATTACTGCCCAGCACCGTCGAGTCGAAGACTTCCTTGATGTCCGGCAGCGCAAGGAAATCCGCGATCGGGATGGTCAGCATGCGCTGGTAGTCGGTGAACATCAGTTCCACCACATTGCGCACCAGGCACTGGCTGTTCGTGCGATCCATGATGGCCTTGCCCTCGGGCGTCAGATATTGATCGAGGGCCGTCGCGAACTTCGGATACGCGTTGCGCAGCGAGGCCATGCCCACGCCGATGAGGCTGGCGAACATGGAACCGTTGACGTGCAACAGGGATTCGACATCGGAGACCGGTGCGCCCAGCGCGATGCCCTTGATGTTCAGCTCGGGCGCGTAGGTCGGCTGCATCTCGGCGGCCCAGCCGCTGCCCATACCGCCGCCCGAGTAACCCCACAGTGCGACAGGAGTTTTCGCGCCGTCCAGGCCCAGCGGCTGGAACGCCTCGGCCGCGCGCACGCTGTCCAGAACCATGTAGCCGGGCTCCTTGGCTACGGCCAGATGACCGTGCAGCCCTTCGTAATCCGGCACATTGATGGCGTAGCCCTGGCTGATGGACGCCGCGAGTTCGAGGTACTCGGCGGTGGAGTGGATGCCCTCCAATGCGGGCAGCCCGCCGCCCTGCTGTAGCACGAACGAGGGCGCGCAATTGGGCGCGGCGCTGTCATAGAAGAACTGGTGCGAGACCAGCGGCCGGCTGTGAGAAGTGTTCGCCCCCATGGGCACCGCGACCGTGGTGGCCGCGACGGTGGGCTTCCCGAACAGGTCGGTGGTGCGGTACAGCAGCTGCCACGAGCGCACATGTACGGGCAGCACGGTGAGCACGGCCAGCTGCACCTCGCGGCTGCGCAGAATGGCGCCGGGCGCGGCGGATTCGAAGCCGTCGGGCGCTTGATAGAACGGGTCCACATCGATCGGTAGCGGGTCGGCGCTCGCCGGTGCGGCCGTGACTCCGCCCACCAGCGCGGCGCAGGCCGCGGTCAGCGCCATTGCGAGTGCGGCCGCGGTGAGCCGCCGCCACCCCCGCCGTCGGCGATCCCCTTTGATTGCCACGTCTGTCCCTTCCTCATCGACGTGATCAGAATTACAACACGGCATCCAGTTATCAACAAGGTGCCTTGTTGAAACCGGCTCGGCTATCGTCTGGGCATGTCCCGCAGCAAATCTGCCGCGGCGCCCGACCGGAGTCCCGCACGGCGTCGCATCCGCGGCCTCGATGCCGACGAGCGCAGCGCGCAGCGCCGCCGTCAACTGCTCACCGCGGCGACCGAACTCTTTGCCCAGCACAGCTATTCGGGCACCTCCATCGAACAGATCTGCCAGCAGGCGTTCGTCGGCACCAAAGGCTTCTACGATCACTTCGACAGCAAGGAAGCCTGCTACCGGGCCCTGCTGGAACAGGTGAGCACCGGCATCCAGCAACGCGTCTCACAGGTGGCCGCCGCGACCGCCGGGCAGGACTGGCCGCAACGCCGCGCCGCCGTGGTCGAGGCCTTCGTGCACGCCATCGCCGACGACCCCCGGCTGGCCAAGGTCACCTTCGGTGAGGCGGGCGGCATCTCACCCGCGGTCGAGGCCCAGCGCCGCAGTAATCGCCGCTGGTCGGCGGAATTCCTGGCCTACCAATGGGGTCCGGACAATCCCGCCGAACACCCGCGATCACTGGCCCTCGCCCTGGCCACCATCGGCGGCATGTTCGAACTCGTCGCCGACTGGCTACACCACCACGACGACGGCGGCGCACCGGATTCCGTCGACACCCTCGTCGCCGACCTGAATCACTTCGTGGCAGTGGTCGACGCGGGACGGACCGCCGGACGCTGAGCGAGCATCAGCTCGCGCAGCGTTCTCGCCTGGCGTCACACACGGCCGGCGGAGCTCGCCACCCCATCGCGTTCACCGACGGCCTGGGCGTCGGACTCGGTGTCGTCGGAGCGCTGGTCGCGCTCATCGCCGGCACGGTGGCCGCCGGCTACCGCGTCCGCCGGTGACTCCTCCAGGCCGATCCGCTCGTGCAGCGCCGCAAGCGGTTTCGGCGCCCACCAGTTGCCGGTGCTCATCAGCCGCATGAGCGCGGGCGCGAGCAGGCCGCGGATGATGGTGGCGTCCGAGATGACGGCGAGGGCCAGGCCGATGCCGAACAGCTTCATGGGCGCGACCTCGGAGGTGGCCACGGCCAGCAGCACCACCGCCATCAAACCCGCTGCGGCGGTGAAGATCCGGCCGGTCCGTGCCACGCCCAGCGCCACCGACCGGGTGTTCGCCGCCTTGCTGCGATCCGAGGCCAGCCACTCCTCGCGAATGCGGGACAGCAGGAACACCTCGTAGTCCATGGACATGCCGAAGGCCAGGCAGAACATGAGGATCGGCATGAACATGTCGATATTGCCGGTCGCGGTGAAACCCAGCAGCCCGGACAGATGGCCCTGCTCGAAGATCCAGATCATGGCGCCGAAGGTCGCGGTCAGCGACAGCATGTTCAGCAGCAGCGCCTTCAGCGGCAACACCACGCTGCCGGTGAACAGGAACAGCAGGATGAAGGTGATGACGGCAATCAGCCCGGCCGCCAGCGGAAGTCGCGCGACGACCGCATCGGTGGTGTCCTCGTTGAGCGCCGCCGCGCCCGCGAACAGCGTCGACCCGGGCGCGGGCACCGCCCGCAGTTCGGCCAGCTGCTGCTTACCGGCCGCCGAGTACGGCGCCAGCTTGGTGCCGACCGACAGGTACGCGCCTTGCGGTCCCGTCATCTGCGGAATCCCCGCGGCCATCTTCTGGCCGTTCATGAAGACGCCCTCGCTGGACAGCACCGCAGGCACCCCTGGGACCTGCGACAGGTCGTGCGCGTACCCGGCGAGCTGCGCAGGCGCGCCATGGAATCCGGGCAACACGATCACCGCGCTCGACGCCATATCCGCGGAGAAGTCCGAACGGAGTGCGTCGCCCACCTGCCGGGCCGGGGCGAAGGTACCGATCACCCGATCATCGGGGGTCCCGAAATGTGCCTTCAGGAACGGAGATCCGAGCGCGAGCAGCACGGCCGACGCGATCACCGCCACCGGCACGGCCCGCCGCATGACCCACGTGACCAAGCGATACCAGAACGTCTCTTCCGGCTGCTTCGCGACCGGCTCGGGCCGGCCGAGCAGGCGGCGCAACGGTTTCCGCAGATCCCACGCATTCACCCGATCCCCGAGCAGCATGAGCGCGGCGGGCAGCAGCAGGACGGACGCGCCCACCGCCGCGATCACCACGGCCACACCGGCATAGGCGAACGATTGGAAGAACGGCTGCGGGAACACCGCCAGTGCCGCCAGCGCCAAGGCCACGGTGAGACCCGAGAACACCACCGTCCGGCCCGCCGTCTGCACCGCACGCACAATGGCCGAGCGGGTATCCCGCCCCTGCGCGAGTTCCTCGCGATAGCGGCTGACGATGAACAGGCTGTAGTCGATGGCCAGCGCCAGGCCCAGCGCACTGGTCATGTTCAGTGCGAACACCGACACATCCATGACGGTGGTGAGCAGCCGCAGAATCCCCATGGTCGCGGCAATCGCGAACAGGCCCACGCCGATCGGCAGCGCGGCCGCGACGACACTGCCGAACACCAGCACCAGCAGCAGCCCGGACACCGGCACCGCGATGGCCTCGGCCAGCAGCAGATCCTTCTCGACCTGGTCGTTGATGTCCGCGAAGGTGCCGGCCATGCCGCCGACCCGCACCTGCACGCCGTCCCGGTCGCCGTTGAGGTCCTTGCCCAGGGCGGCGGCACGGTTCTGCACCTGGGTGTCGGTGCCGGTCACGGTGGCCATGATCAGCCCGCGATGCCCGTCCTTGCTCTTCAGCGCGGTGGCGAGATCGGGCCGGGCGGTGCCACTGGTCCAATAGGACTGCACCCCGGTGATTTCCGAGTCGCCGGTCAGCTGATCCGTGATGCGCTGCGCCTCGGCGCGCGTCTGCGGACTGTTCACGCCGGCGTCCGAGCTGACCATGATGATCAGGTTCGGGTTCCCGCCGGGGAAGTTCTGATCGATGAAGTCGTTGGCGCGCACCGACTCCAGCGAGTTCGTCAGATAGCCGCCGCCCACCATGTGGGACTTGACCGTGGCGCCGAAGCCACCGCAGACGATCATCAGCAACAGGGCGGTCACCAGGACGGCACGCGGACGCGTCATGGCGAACCGGGCAAGACTGGTCAACATCGACGCCACCCTCCGGGGAGTTTCTCCACCGGAACGGTAACGTTCCCCAACTACCCGGAGCAGCCTTCAGTGATCATGCTCATGGTGATAGCTGTCGGCTATGGCGCGGGCTCATGGAGCAATAATGCCTGGTCCCGCGCCGCCGCCCGACGAGTTACGAGGGCACCACCCGGCCGTGCACCGCACCGAGGGTCAGCCGCCCGCCGCCGACCGCCGGGGCGGTGGCGGTGATGGTGACCTCGTCGCCGTCCTCCAGGAAAGTGCGTTTCGCGCCGCCGACATCCACGGGCTCGGTACCGGCCCACGTCAATTCCATGAACGAGCCGCGTTCCTCGCGCTGCTCACCGGAGATGGTGCCGGAGGCGAACAGGTCGCCGGTGCGCGCCGAGGCCCCGTTCACCGTCATATGGGCCAGCATCTGCGCGGGGGACCAGTACATGCGGCGATACGGCGGCGCGGATACCTGGTGGCCGTTCCAGGTGACGGTCAGGTCGATGTCCAATCCCCAGAGTTCGCCGTCGTTCAGATACGGCAGCGGCTCGGGCTCCTGCGGCGGGAGCGGGATGCGGGCGGCGGCCAGCGCCTCGAGCGGAGTCACCCACGCGGACAGGCTGGTCGCGAACGACTTGCCCAGGAAGGGGCCCAGCGGCTGCCCCTCCCACGCCTGGATATCGCGCGCCGACCAGTCGTCGACCAGCGCCACACCGAAAACATGCTCGGCGAAATCGGCGGTGCGAATGGATTTTCCGCGCTCCGATCCCACACCCACCAGGAAGCCCAGTTCCGCCTCGATGTCCAGGCGGCGGGTCGGGCCGAAATCCGGCACCCCCGATTCGGTCTTCCGCTGCCCCGCCGGGCGGATGATATCCGTGCCCGAGACGACGACCGTGCCGGATCGCCCGTGATACCCGACCGGCAGATGCCGCCAATTGGGGAGCAGCGCATCCCCGTTCGGCCGCAGCATGCGGCCCAGCGCGGTGGCGTGCTCCAGGCTGGCGTAGAAGTCGACGTAGTCGCCGATCTCCACCGGCAGCTCCAGCCGCACCGCGGATATGGCGTGCACGGCCGCGGCCGGCAGTTCCGATTCGGCGGCGGCGCGCACCTGTTCGCGTACCTCGCGCCAGCACTGCGGCCCCTGCGTCATGAAGGCGTTCAGGCTGGGGCGGGCGAACATCGGATCATCCAGTGCCACGGCCAGATCGATGATCGAATCACCCAGTCGCGCGCCTACTCGTGGTTGCTCGCCACGCGGCCGGAATACACAGTAGGGCAGGTGTGACAGGCCGAAGCCCGACTCGTCCGGCACTTCGATACGCACGCGACTATTCATTCCCGCACCCCATCCGAATCCTCTCCACGTAGCCGTGCCTCAAATCCATGCCGAGGGACCGCGTCCCGACCAGGTCCACGCATACCCCGGGTCCTCGCAGGCCAGCGCGCCCTCCGCCAGCTGCAGCGGATGGAAGGTGTCGACCATGACCGCCAGCTCGTCGAAGAACTCCGCGCCGATACTGCGTTCGTACGCGCCCGGCTGCGGGCCGTGCGCGTACCCGCCGGGGTGCACCGACACCGAACCCTGCGCGATACCGGATCCCTTGCGCGCCTCGTAGTTTCCGCCGCAATAGAACATGATCTCGTCGGAGTCGACATTGGAGTGGTAGTACGGCACCGGGATGGACAGCGGGTGATAGTCCACCTTGCGCGGCACGAAGTTGCAGACCACGAAGTTATTGCCCTCGAACGCCTGATGCGCCGGCGGCGGCTGATGGACGCGGCCGGTGATCGGCTCGAAATCGGCGATATCGAAGGTGAACGGGTACAGGCAGCCGTCCCAGCCCACCACATCGAACGGATGGTTCGCGTACACCATCCGGGTGCCGACGACCTCACCCGCCGGGCGGTGCTTGACCAGCACCTCGACCTCTTCACCCTCGACGAGCAGCGGTTCCGTGGGACCGTGCAGATCGCGCTCGCAGTAGGGCGAATGTTCCAGCAGCTGACCGTATTTCGAGAGATACCGCTTGGGCGGCGTGATGTGACCGCTGCCCTCGATCAGATACGCGCGCAATGGTTCCGGGCCGTCCGGTATCCACCGGTGCGTGGTGGCGCGCGGTAGCAGCACCTGGTGGCCCTGGCGTACAGGGATGACGCCGAACACGGTCTCCACCCGTCCGGAGCCGGACTCGATGTAGACGAGTTCATCGCCGATCGCATTGCGGTACAGGGGCGATTCCCGCAGCGCCGCCACATAGGAGATGCGCACATCATTGTTGCCGAGCAGCAGCCGGCGGCCGGTCACCACATCGCTGTCGGCGGGCTTGTCGCCCAGGAACAGCTCGTGCAGCTTCAAATGCCGGTGTTGCAGTGGATGATTCGCGACCAGTCGCTGCTCGGGCAGCTTCCATACCGTCGAGTTCACGATGGCCGGTGGTAGTCCGCGGTGATACAGCAGCGACGAATCGCCGGAAAATCCCTCTTCTCCCATCAGCTCTTCGTAGTAGAGCTGTCCCTGCTCGTTGCGGTGCTGGGTGTGCCGCTTGGGCGGCACCGAACCCACTTGTCGATAGAACGTCATCCTCGGCCTCCCGATGGACGGATGGTCCCCGTTACCTCATCGTATCCATCGAATCGCCGAGCTATCCGAGCTTTTCCTTATCTTTCTGCTCAGGCATGCCGGAGTGCGCGGTAAACGGCCGCGCCGACGAACTCGCCGAGGGTGTCGGGCGTCCAGTCGCCCGGCGCGCTGAGCTGGGTGCGCACCGCGCTCTCACCGGCGGAAACCCACAGCTCCACCAGCGCCGGTAGCTTGCGCTCGGCGTCCTCGGTACCCCACGCCTGCAGGGTCGGCCGCAGCCGGCGGGTGCAGCGTTCCAGAGCCAGCGCGCGACCGCGGCCGAACGAATCCGCCACTGCCGGATCGGGATTGCCGTACAACAGCCGCCAGGTGTCCGGCCGGGCGGCCACCGTGTGCAGCAGCGCCCGGAAGCCCTCCACGAATACGGCCTCGTCGGCCTCGACCCGGCGGCGGGGGAGGGCCTCCAGCACCCCTTCGAGGAGGTAGTCCTCCTCGCGGCGGATGAGGGCCTCGATGAGCTCCACCCGATCGGCGAAGCAGGCGTATACGACGGGCCGGGTCACCTGCATGCGCTCGGCCACGGCCGCGATGGTGACGGTGGCGATGCCGTGCTCGACCGCGATTTCCAAGGCGGTGTCGAGCACTTGCGGACGGCGGCGTCCGGGACCGAGATGTTGTGCGCGCTGCCGTGGTCGCACGGCCGATTCGGTACCCATGCCCACCGACGATAGCAGCGTGCGAATCCCGCGCCACCTGGGTCGCAAGATCATTTCCTACAGCCGCGAATGAAAATGTTACAGTCACGAATGAAAAGTCCGGACGACCCGCGGAGGTCACCGGAAGGCAAGGCCGCCACCGCCGAGGAGAAGCCATGACCGTCACCCTCTTCAACCCGAAGACCTGCGATTTCGCCGAATTCGACGGCGAGACCCGGCGCCTGCTGCGCGCCACCGTCACCTGGTTCGAAGACCGCGGCAAGGTCCGCCTGCTCGCCGACAGCCGCGACCGCATCTGGTACTCCGACTTCCTCGACTTCGTGAAGCGCGAACGCGTCTTCGCCACCTTCCTCACCCCCGCCGCCGAGGCCGCCGGCGATCCGAACAAGCGCTGGGACACCGCGCGCATCGCCATGATGAGCAAGATCCTCGGCTTCTACGGCATGCAGTACTGGTACGTCTGGCAGGTCAGCATCCTCGGCCTCGGACCCATCTGGCAGAGCGCGAACCAGGCCGCCAAGGCCCGCGCCGCCGCCGCGCTCGACTCCGGCGAGATCTTCGCCTTCGGCCTCTCCGAACAGGCGCACGGCGCCGACATCTACTCCACCGATATGGTCCTCGAGCCCACCGGCAACGGCGGCTTCGCCGCCACCGGCGGCAAGTACTACATCGGCAACGGCAACGAGGCCGCCATGGTCTCCGTCTTCGGCCGCCGCGCCGACAGGCCGATCATCGACTCGTCGGACTTCATGCGGAAGATGACCGACGAGGAGTACTCGGGCTACCTGTTCTTCGCCGCCGACTCCCGGCATGCCGGTTACAAGCTGCGCAAGAACGTCGTCGACTCCCAGATGTACGTCGCCGCATTCGATCTGGAGAACTATCCGGTCGACGAGGCCGACATCCTGCACACCGGCCGCGCCGCCTTCGACGCCGCCATGAACACCGTCAATGTCGGCAAGTTCAACCTCGGCTTCGGCGCGGTCGGCGCCTGCGAGCACGCCATGTTCGAGGCCGTCACGCACGCCGAGAGCCGAATTCTGTTCGGGCACCGCGTGACCGAGTTCCCGCAGGTGAAGTCGCTGCTCGCGGACAGCTACGCGCGACTCGTCGGCATGAAGCTCTACAGCGAGCGCGCCATCGACTACCTGCGCTCCGCCGACGAGAACGATCGCCGCTACCTGCTTTTCAACGCCATCGAGAAGATGTCCGTCACCCGCAACGGCCAGAAGCTGTACGAGGATCTCGCCGATGTCATCGCGGCGCGCGGCTTCGAGAACGATATGTACTTCCCCATGGCCATGGTCGGCATGTTCGGCCTGCCGCGCCTCGAAGGCACCGTGCACGTGAACATGGCGCTCTCGCTGAAGTTCATGCCCAACTACATGTTCCATCCCGCCGATGCCGGATTGGCCGCGCTCCGTTACCTGCCCGGCGCGGGCGCCGCCCCGGCCGCCGCGGTGCGCGCCGTCTCCGGCGTCCTCAGCTGGACCAGCCGCCGCGCCACCGGCCCCGCCGCCAAGGCCGTCCCCAAGCTGCGCACCGAATTCGCCCGTGCCGCACACGCTCCCGTGCCGGTGCGCCGTGATGCCGCCGATGACGAATTCCTGTTCCGGCAGGGTCCGAGCAGCGGGCTCGGCAAGATCCGCTTCACCGACTGGCGTCCGGTGTTCGAGCACTTCTCGCACATCCCGAACGTGGCCGTGTTCCTGGAACAGGCCCTCGCCCTGCAGACGCTGCTGGCCGCCGCCACCCCGACCGCCGAACAGCAGGCGGATGTGGACTTCCTGTTCGGCCTCGGTGAACTCTTCACGCTGGTGCCGTACGCCCAGCTCATCCTGGAGCAGGCGAAGCTCGACGGCACGAGTGTGGATGTGCTGGACCAGTTGTTCGACATCTTCGTGCGCGACCTCTCCAAGCACGCCCTGACCCTGCACAGCAAGCCCGCCGCCACGAAGGCGCAGCAGACGCGCGCACTGGATCTGGTCCGGCGCCCGGTGGCCGATCAGGGCCGCTTCGATCGGGTGACGGCGCAGGTCCGGGCCCTGGCCGGCGGCTACGAAATGAACCCCTGACCTTGTTCGTAGCCGAGCTAACGAACATTTGCTACATTCGTGAATGAAAGGGTCTTTCCGGCCCGCGTCACCTGCAAAGGAGCAGACGATGACGGCAGCGAACACGCGTCCCCAATTCGACGCACCTGCCCGCACCATCCGTGAGGTGGACTACGGCTTCTTCGGGCCGGGCTCGCCCACCTGGAAGGTATGGACCGCGCCGACCGCCCTGATCGGTTTCCAGCGCGCGGTGACCCTCGAGCACTTCGACCCGGACCTGACCGCGGCGGTCGCCGATGTCGGCGGCATCTACAGCGACCCCCGCGGCCGGCTCGACCACACCTTCGCCTACTTCCTCATCGCCGCCGTGGCCGACAGCCGCATGGCCATCGAGGCCTCCGAGCACCTCATGCAGGTGCATGCCAAGGCGACCGGTATCGAGCCGATCAGCGGAAACCGTTACAGCGCAAACAATCCCGACTCCCAGCTGTGGATCCACGTCACCGGCTGGCATTCGGTGCTCAAGTGCTACGAGATGTACGGTCCCGGCCCGCTGAGCCCGGCCGAGGAGCAGCGGTACTGGGCCGAATGCGTCATCGCCGCGGAACTGCAGACCTGCAAGCCGTCCGATGTCCCGCGGTCCCGCACCGAGGTTCGCGAGTACTTCGCCGGCGTGCGGCCGAAACTCTGCACCTCGGAACGCGCCCGCCAGGGCATGCACTACCTGCTCTTCACTCCCTCGGAGAAGGGCCTGAGCCTGTGGGCCGGCAGCCGCCTGGTCGCCCCCGCCGCCATTGCCACGCTGCCCGAATGGATGCGTGTCACAGGCGGTTTCGATCAGCCCGGCGTACTCGACGCCGCCTACCCGCCGGCCGTGCGCGCGGCCATGGGTGCACTGCGCAGCGACCGCCTGAAACTCGAGGTGGCCGAGCACTTCATCGGCCGCATGACCGGGCGATTGCTGAAGGAACACATGCGGGCCGGCGTCCCGGAGCACCCGGTCACGGTGACCCCGCGCGAGGCCAGGGAAAGGTACGGGCGACAGGCCCGGAGCGCAGGGTGACCAATTCGTGATTTGCCCGGTCGGACGGGTTTTTTCACCGTAAAACGCAATCCCTACGGTTGCGTAACCGAACGAGCGTACGGCAACCTGCGCTTGATCATCAAGACTTACGGCGAGGAGGCCCGTCCGTGTCCCACTACAAGGCGAACCTGCGTGACATCGAGTTCAACTTGTTCGAAGTACTGGGAATCGGGGAACTGCTGGACGCAGGCGCCTACGGCGACCTCGACAGCGAAACCGTCCGCGACATGCTCACCGAGGCCAAGCGCCTCGCAGAGGGACCGATCGCCGAGTCGTTCATCGAAGGCGACCGCACCCCCGTCGAATTCATTCCGGAGCAGCACACCATCACCGTGCCGCCGCTGCTGCGCAAGACCGTCGCCGCGGTGAACGAAGCCGGCTACTCCGGACTCGGTATGTCCGAGGAAATGGGTGGCGTGCCCGCACCCAACGCCGTCATCTGGGGCATCCAGGAAATGATCGTGGCCGCCAACAACTCGGCCTCCTTCTTCAATATGGGCCCGCTCATGCACAAGGTCCTCTTCGACGAGGGCACCGAAGAGCAGCAGCGCTGGGCCGCGCACGCCTGGGAGAACCGCTGGGGCGGCACGATGGTGCTCACCGAACCCGACGCCGGCTCCGATGTCGGCATGGGCCGCACCAAGGCCGTGCAGCAGCCCAACGGCGACTGGCACATCGAAGGCGTGAAGCGCTTCATCTCCGGCGGCGACGTCGGCGATACCGCCGCCAATATCTTCCACCTGGTGCTGGCCCGCCCCGAGGGCGCCGGACCCGGCACCAAGGGCCTGTCGCTGTTCGTGGTGCCGCGCTTCCTGTTCGACTCCGAGACAATGGAACTCGGCGAGAAGAACGGCGCGCTGGTCACCGGCGTCGAGCACAAGATGGGCATCAAGTCCTCGCCCACCTGCGAGATCACCTTCGGCGGCGACAAGCCCGCCATCGGCTACCTGGTCGGCAATGTGCACAACGGCATCGCGCAGATGTTCAAGGTCATCGAGAACGCGCGGATGATGGTGGGCACCAAGGCCACCGGCGCGCTGTCCACCGGTTACCTGAACGCCCTCGAATACGCCAAGCAGCGCGTGCAGGGCGCGGACCTGACACAGATGACCGACAAGGCCGCCCCGCGCGTCACCATCACCCACCACCCGGACGTGCGGCGTTCGCTGGCCACCCAGAAGGCGTACGCCGAGGGTCTGCGCGCGCTGTACATGTACTGCGCCTCGCACCAGAACGCCGATGTGGCGCAGGCCAATTACGGTATCGACGCCGAGCTGGCCGAGCGGGTCAACGACCTGCTGCTGCCGATCGTCAAGGGCTGCGGCTCGGACCGGGCCTACGAGAGCCTGACCGAATCGCTACAGACCCTGGGCGGTTCCGGCTACCTGCAGGACTACCCGATCGAGCAGTACATCCGCGACTGCAAGATCGACTCGCTGTACGAGGGCACCACCGCCATCCAGGCGCAGGACTTCTTCTTCCGCAAGATCATTCGCGACAAGGGCGCGGCGCTGGCCCACGTCGCCGGGCTGATCCAGAAGTTCGTCGACTCCGGACCGGACCAGTTCAAGGCCGAGCGTGGACTGCTCGGCGCGGCCCTCGCCGACGTGCAGGCCATGGCGGCCACCCTCACCGGCTACCTGATGGCCTCGCAGCAACAGGTCGACGAGATCTACAAGGTCGGCCTCGGGTCGGTCCGATTCCTGTACGCCGTCGGCGATCTCGTCATCGCCTGGCGACTGCTGGAACAGGCCACCATCGCCCAGGCCGCCCTGGACAACGGCGCCGCCGAGAAGGACAAGAACTTCTACGTCGGCAAGGTCGGTGTCGCGTCCTGGTTCGCGAAGAACAAGCTGCCGCTGATCAGCGGCGTGCGTTCGGTCGTCGAGAACATCGACAACGACATCATGAAGCTGGACGAAGCCGCCTTCTGACCTTCTCTCCCGGCCTCCCGGCCCCCGCACCAAAGGTGCGGGGGCCGGATTGTTTTTTCAGAGAAGTGGTGGCGGTCGGCGTGTTTGGAGGCGCGCCGGTGTGACACGCGGCTTCTGTTTGCGACCTCGCGAATTGTGACGGTCGTACCGGGTACAACTACCGCATGGTCTTCCCGGTGACATTCGGCTGGATACAGATCCTGCTGATCGTGCTCGCTGTCGGCGCTCTCGCGCTGCTGGTGACCGCGGTGTTCAAGGCGCGCAAGGTCGGTCTGCGAGTACTCGCGGGCCGCGGCGCCGGGGCGGTCGGGCTCGTGCTCGTCGCTGTGGTGATCCTCTGGATCACCACACTGCTGCAAACATTCCTCGGACTCACCGGCGAGGTGAAAGCCGCGCACATCGTCGCGACACCCATTGCGGGCCAGGACCACGAGATGAACGTGGACCTCACCCTCTACGGCGACAAGGACCACGGCGAACAGCACCTGACCTACAAGGTCGAGGGCGATATGTGGGTCCTGCAGGCCGATATCGTCGAACTCGAACCCTGGGTCAACGCACTGGGATTCAACTCCGGATACAAGATCACCCGCTTGTACGGGCAGCGCCTGGACGGCATCGCCACCAAGCAGAATCAGATCTTCCTCAATGGCGGCGACGGCGACTTCTTCAAGGACATGAAGGACCAGTCCTGGTACACCAAGCCATTCGTGAAGTCCGCCTACGGCAATGCCGTCATCGCCATCAACGGCAGCTACGACGTCTTCATCTCCCGCGACGCCATCAAGGCGCGGCCGACATAACGGCCACTGAAAACAAACCAGCAGCCCCCGCACTGTAGTGCGGGGGCTGCTGTGCTGATGTGATCGGGGTGCTAGTCCGCGATCTCGGCGAACACCGGTGCGTGATCGCTGGCGCCCTTGCCCTTTCGCTCCTCGCGGTCCACATTCGCCTCGGTGACGCGGGCCGCGAGGTCGGGGGAGGCGAGGATGAAGTCGATGCGCATGCCTTCCTTGCGGGGGAAACGCAGCTGGGTGTAGTCCCAGTAGGTGTAGACGCCCGGCCCGGGATGGAAGGGCCGCATCACGTCCGAGAAACCCGTTTCGCCGAAGGCGTCGAAGGCATTTCGCTCCGGCTCGGAGACATGGGTCTTGCCCTCGAAGAACTCGGGGGACCACACGTCCACGTCGGTCGGCGCGATATTCCAGTCGCCGACCAAGGCGATCTGCGCATTCGGGTCCTCGGACAACCACTTCGCACCCGCCGTACGCAGGTTCGCGAGCCACTCCAGCTTGTAGGTGTAGTGCGGATCGTCCAGGGCCCGGCCGTTCGGCACGTACAGGCTCCACACCCGCACCCCGCCGCAGGTCGCGCCGAGCGCCCGCGCCTCCACAACCGGTGTGCTGAGCAGTGATTCACCCGCGTCCTTGTCGAAGCCCGGCTGATCCGGGAACGACAGTTCCACATCCTCGATACCCACCCGGGACGCGATGGCCACACCGTTCCACTGGTTGTAGCCGACGTGCGCGACCTCGTACCCGGCCGCCTCGAACGCTTCGAACGGGAACTGCTCGTCCTTGCACTTGGTTTCCTGCATGGCCAGCACATCGATGTCGGAGCGGTCCAGCCAGGACACCACCCGATCGACTCGGGTCCGGATGGAGTTCACGTTCCAGGTAGCGAGCCGCACGGGAGAACCTTTCAGCAATAGTGTCTTTCAGGGTAATCAGCAGTCAGGCGCGGGATGTCAAGGCGCCGCGTACCGATAGGCATGGTGTTCCACGAAACCCAGCTCGCGGTACAGCGCCAGCGCCGCCTCATTGTCCGCCTGCACCTGGACGTAGGCGTGCGTCGCCGCGCGGGCCCGACCCCAGCGCAGCATCTCCGCGCACACCAGCGAACCCAGTCCGTGCCGGCGATGCCCGGCCATCACCGCCACACAGGTGAGACCCACCCAGCGCAGGCCACCCGGCGCGGTCGTCACCGCCGCCCGGCCGATGGCCAGGGGAGTGGGCAAACCCAGCGCCGCGAAACCGACCTCGCCGTCCCGGACCGCCGTCAGCACGTCCACCACCGGCATCGGCGCCACATCCGAATCGCCGCCGCGATGCCGGTACACCGACAGCCAGCCGCCATCCGGTTCGGTCGTGAACCGCACCATGGGCGGGCCCTGCGGCAGCACCACATTCTCGATATCCACTGCCAGCACCAGGGTTTCGCTCCAGGTACGCCAGCCCGGCGGCACCGGCGCCAGCCGGTCCGGCAGCATCAGCTGCAACGGCAGTCCCTGTGCCGCATACCATTCGGCGATCCCCTGCAGGGCGTCATCGGACAGCAGCGCGTGGCCGTCCGGGCCGCCCAGCGGCACAGCCGAATTCGCGCGATTGGTGTAGCCCTGCCCGGCGCGCAGCAGCCAGCCGTCCACCCAGGAACGTTGCAGGCCGGGCCAGCCGTCGGCGGCGGCCGCCTCCAGGGCGCGGATCTCGCTGGTGCGAATCGGCCTGGGGCCCACCGCTTTACATGCGACGACGCGATCCAGGGCGATCGACAGCACCTGACCGTCGCCGGTGCGCACGGTCAGCGGATCGGTCGCCAGGAGTTCGCCGATCACGTCGGTGAGCGGCTGCGGATAGCTTTCGGGCAGGCGGTAGCGCACCACCACCCGCTGCCCGATCGGCGGCAGCCCGGAGTCAGCGGTCACGGTCGGTGATCAGTCCTCGAAGTCGTCGTGCCCGAACGGGTCCGGCACCGTGCCCGGAATCCAGCTTTGTCCCGGTGTGCCCCAGCCGTTCCGCTTGATGGCCTTCTTGGCCGCGCGCGCATTCCGGCCGATCAGCACATCTGTATAGAGAAAGCCGTCCAGATGGCCCACCTCGTGCTGCAGCATGCGGGCGAAGAAACCCTCGCCCTCCAGCTCGACCGGCTCACCCTTCTCGTCGGTGCCGGTCACCCGGGCCCACTCCGCGCGCCCGGTCGGGAACTGCTCGCCCGGCACGGACAGGCAGCCCTCCTCGTCATCCTCCGGATCCGGCATGGTCTCCGGCAGCTTCGAGGTCTCCAGCACCGGATTGACCACGACGCCGCGGCGGCGCACCATCTTGCTGCCGTCCCCGGTCTCGTCGGGGCAGTCGTACACGAACAGCCGCAGGGACTTACCCACCTGATTGGCGGCCAGGCCCACCCCATTGGCGGCGTCGAGGGTCTCGAACATATCGGCGATCAGCCCGGCCAGTTCCTCAGGAGTCTGCGTGACCTTTTCGGTCGGATTGTGCAGAACCGGGTCGCCGACGATGACGATCGGGAGAATAGCCATGCTGAGCAGCCTACTGGGTGATTGCGGGGCACCGATCACACCCCGTGGGCGCTGCGACACGCCGGACGATCGGGGTGGAAACACGCCGAGCGGTACGCATCGGGAAGGTCGCGGCCCGTGGTTGAATGATCGGCGACGTACAAGCACCATATTCGTCTGGTGGTAACTCGGCGAGGGAGCATTATGGACGGCGCAGCGGCCTGGAACATTTCCGCAAGCGAGGACGGATCTGCCGCGAGCGAGGGGTCCGCCGCACACGAGGGTGAAGGCGCACACGGCCTTTCCCGCCGGGAACTCGACATCCTGGACTTCGAGCGCAAATGGTGGAAATACGCCGGCGCCAAAGAGGAAGCCATCCGGGAACTGTTCGACCTCTCACCCACCCGCTACTACCAGGTCCTGAACGCGGTCGTCGACAAGCCCGAAGCCCTCTCGGCCGACCCGATGCTCGTCAAGCGCCTGCGCCGGCTGCGAGCCAGCCGCCAGAAGACCAGGGCCGCACGCCGACTCGGCTTCCAGGTGTGAGCAACCGGTACCCACTAGGCTGCAGGCCGTGAGCAATCCGAATTCGCCGTCCGGCGGCCCGCCACTGCGCGCGCTGGCGATGGTCCTGATCGCCCTGGCCATCGTGTTCGCCGGCCTGGGCGCGATGTCCCTGTCGAGTTCGGACTCCAGCTCGGCCTCCGGCAGCACCACCTCCAGCCCCGCCGCCGCGCCCACCACGACTGCGGCGCAGCCGGTTTCGCCCGCCCCGGCCACGGCCCCGGCCGCCACCACGGCACCGTCCAGTACGGCAGCGCCCACCACCACGGCAGCGCCGACCACGACCGCCGCACCCACCACCACCTCGGCCGCCCTCGACAAAACCGTTCCCGTGCAGGTCCTCAACAACAGCACCGTCTCCGGCCTGGCCGCCAAGACCGGCAGCCAGCTCACCGCCGACGGATTCAATGTGACCGGAACCGGTAACTACCCGAACGGCGTCATCCCCAAAACGACCGTGTACTACGGCAGTTCGCCGCAGGAGCAGGCGGTCGCGCAGGCCATCGCCGCCGAACTCGGCTGCGCGGCCGAACCCAAGTTCTCCGGACTCGGCGACTCGTCCCCGGGCGTCGTCGTCATCGTCACCGGTAACTGAAAGCACTTCCCGAACACCCCGGGCGGCCCCTCCACGGAACGCACCGGTGCCTCTGGCATCATCTTGTCCGGTACGAACTATGTCCAACCGGCTTTACCCGTAAACTCGGTACTCGTAAAGGAGTTCCCCGATGGCCCCGTCCCCCACACGTCGCCCGTCCTGGCGGATCGTCGCCCCGGTGCTCGCGGTCGCGGCGCTCGGCCTCGCGGCGTGCTCCAACGGTCAATCGTCGAGTGACGTCAAGGGAACCACCCCGCCGGTGTTCACCAGCTCCGGCGCGCCCGCCGGTCAGGAGAGCGGTCTCGCCAACCCGCCCAGCGACTCCGTCAGCGCCACGCTGAAGGACTCCAACGGGCAGCCCGTCGGCACCGCCACCTTCGCCAAGTCCGGCAACTTCGTGCAGGTCACCGTCGACGCCCACGGCCTCAAGCCCGGCTTCCACGGCCTGCACATCCACTCGGTCGGCAAGTGCGAGGCCAACTCGGTCGCACCCGCGGGCGGCGCGCCCGGTGACTTCCTCTCCGCGGGCGGTCACTTCGAGGCCGGCGATATGAGCATGCACCCGCAGAGCGGCGACCTGACCTCCCTGGAGGTGCGTTCCGACGGCACCGCCAAGCTGGTCACCACCACCGACGCCTTCACCGTGGACCAGATCAAGGACAAGTCCCTGATCATCCACGCCGGCGCCGACAACTTCGGCAATATCCCCACCCGCTACGCGCCCGCACCGGACGCGGAGACCCTCGCAACCGGTGACGCCGGCGCGCGGGTCGCCTGCGGCGTTATTTCCTGACCCTCCTAACCAGAGGTGAGCCATGGCCGGGGCAATCCGGAAGGTCCCCTTCAACTCCTCGCCCCGGCCCACGCTCGGCGTGGAATGGGAGGTCGCGCTCGTCGACAAGCAGACACGCGACCTCTCCAACACCGCCGCAGCGGTTTTCGAGGAAGTCGGTGATCTGCGCGCCTGGGACGGCACCCCGCAGATCACCAAGGAACTGCTCCGCAACACCGTGGAACTGGTGTCCGGCAAGCACGACAATGTCGGTGAAGCGGTCGACGAACTGCGGGCCACCCAGGACGCCGTGCGCCGCGCCGCCGACCGGCTCGGCGTCGACATCTTCTGCGCCGGAACGCATCCCTTCGCGCAATGGTCGACGCAGCTGCTCACGCGCAGCGAGCACTACGACGAACTCATCGAACGCACCCAGTGGTGGGGCCGGCAGATGCTCATCTGGGGCGTGCACGTGCACGTCGGCATCTCGCATCCGGAGAAGGTCTTCCCGATCCTCAACAGGCTGCTGACCAGCTACCCGCACCTGCTGGCGCTGTCCGCCTCCTCACCCATGTGGGCCGGCGTCGACACCGGATATGCCTCCAACCGGGCGCTCATGTTCCAGCAGCTGCCCACCGCCGGACTGCCCTTCCAATTCGAAAACTGGCGGCAGTTCGAGGCTTTCGCGCACGACCAGATCAAAACCGGTGTGTTCGAACAACTCGGCGGCATGCACTGGGACATCCGGCCCGCCCCCAAATGGGGCACCATCGAGGTCCGGGTGTGCGACGGCACGCCCACCAAGACCGAACTCGCCGCCATCGTGGCGCTGATCCATTGCCTCATAGTCGATCTCGACCGCCGCGTGGAATCCGGAGAAGCGCTACCCGCGCCGCTGCCCCCGTGGCATGTGCAGGAAAACAAATGGCGGGCAGCGCGATACGGGCTGGACGCCATCGTCATCACCGACGCCGACAGCAACGAGCGGCTCATCACCGACGACCTGTCCGAGATGCTCAACCGCCTCGAACCCACCGCCAAGAGCCTCGGCTGCGAGAACGAACTCGCCCTCGTCGCCGAGATCCCGAAGCGCGGGGCTTCCTACCAACGGCAGCGGCGGGTGGCCGCGGCCGCGCAGGGCGATCTGGTGGCCGTCGTCGACTCGCTGGTGCACGAACTCGAGAACTAGCCGCGCCCGGCTTGCTCGCGCCGGTTCGCTGGAAACCGATCGGTCGCGGATTCCGGACTTTTCCTGGGCGCCCGCTGTGTGATTTCGGTTACCCGCCTGTGCGTACGGCGTACGGCCTGGCCAGCGCCTACATGCGGCTGAGCGGGACCTGTTCACACGGTGACGGGGGTCTCGTTCAACTGCTCACCAGGTTGGCGTTCATGCTGCGTTTACTATGGCGGGGTGTTGCTCGACGATCCGCGTTCCGGCGTAGGTGGGGCACGCCGGAGTCCGAGGTCGTCGACACGCGTCCGGACCACCGCCGTGCTGTCCGCCGGTGCCGTCGTACTCATCGCACTGCAGATCGTCGCCGCCCGCCACCACTTCACCGGGCCCCTGGAAAGCCTCTGGGCCGACTACACGGGCACCCCCAAATCCTTCACCGTGCCGTGGGCCGGGCTCGGGCTCGCCCTCATCGGGCTGTCCTGGCGGCGGCGCTTCCTCGCCGCCGGCGCCGCACTCGGCATCGACCTGATCTATCAGGCCTTCCGATCCCTCGACGGCGGACCGCTGGCCATGGGCAACGGCCCGGTCATCGTGCTCACCGGCCTCATCGTGCTGGCCGCCTGGAAATGGGACGGCAAGGACCGCGGCAACGCCGTTCACGCTGCGGCACTGGGCATTCTGCTGGTGCTGTCCAGCAAGATCGCCGACGTCTGGCTCGGCATCACCGTGCTCGCCGGACCCAAGGTCCTCGACCAGCACATCGTGCTCGTCGACCACGCCCTCGGCGACCCCTCCTGGATGATGGGGCAGCTGCTCGCCTGGCTCGGCTCGGCGCCGTCCGCCGTCCTGCACTGGGTCTACATCGAGCTACCCATGGGCGCCATGATCGTGACCATCTGGCAGCTGCGGAACGTGGTCAAGACGGGGGAGTGGCCGCGGCACTACCTGGTCCGCACCTTCCTCACCATCGGGCTGATCGGGCCCATCTTCTACATCGTGTTCCCGGTCGTCGGGCCCATGTTCGCGTTCGGCCATGACGGCGGCGCCTTCTCCCTCGGCGACTACTGGCCGAACGTCGTGCCGCCGGTGAACCCGAATCCGGGCGCGCTGCCGTTCGACCACTACACGCCGCGCAACTGCATGCCGTCCCTGCACACCGCGTGGGCGCTGTCGATCTTCATCCACTCCCGCCGCGACACCGAAGGCAATCCCGCACCCCGCTGGCTGCGCTGGGGCGGCGCGTTCTGGCTGCTCGCCACCCTGTCCGCCACCCTCGGCTTCGGCTACCACTACGGCGCCGACCTGGTCGCGGGCGCGGTGCTGTGCCTGACCATCGAATCCGCGCTGCGGGCGCCCGAACGCGGCTGGGACCCGGCCCGCATCCGGCTGGTCGGCGCCGGGGCCGTGCTGTTCGGCGCGCTGCTGCTGTCCTACCGGTACGTCTCGGACTTCTACGCCGCGCACCCGCTGCCCGCCGGATTCATCGTGCTCGGCCTGCTGGCCGCCTTCGTCACGGCGTTCTACCGCACCTGGTTCGCGCAGCTGCCCGCCCCGGCTACACCGGAGCTCCCGGCCCGCGTCTGAGCGTCACACGGATCCGAGCGTTACGCGGAAAGCCCTGCGCCGCTCCCGGATTCGCCGCCTTCCGACTCGGCCGGATCCGGCAGCGGACGGTTCCTGCGCAGCACCAGAATTCCGCCCAGACAGCCCGCCGTGACCAGCAACGCGGTCCACGCGGGCGAGGAGGTGGCCTCGGTGGCCACCGTGCACACCACCGAATGATCCGAGGTCTGCAGCGCGTAATGCCCGCGCGCCACGTAATCCCGCATGCCCAGCACCGCGGACGGCACGAACACCACCATGCTGCCCAGCACCCGGCTCGGCACATAGCGCGTCCGCGCCGCGGTGAGCCCGAAACCGTAGAGCCAGGCCAGCACCATGGTGCTGCCCACGATGATCCAGGCCCGCCCGGTATCCGAGGTGCAGGCGGTGACCAGGCCGAGCACCATCAACAGCGCCAGGCAGGCGATGGGCGCATGCCGCCGGCTGCCGTACCACATGCCCACCGCCGCGATCGCCACCGAAACCGGAATCGCCCAGGCCGGCAAGGCCACCGCCAGCGTGGCCGCGCCCACCGAGCTCACGGCCGTGGTCGTCAGCACGAGTTCGCCGTCGCGACCCGGCAGCAGCATGGCCGCGATGAACGCGGTCACCACCGCGGTGGTCACCGCGAGCACGATCCCGGCCAGCGAGTCCCCGTGCCGCGCCAGCCATTCCGCGCTGGCCAGCGTCACCAGCACCAGCACCACGCCCGCCAGGATCGGGGCCATGGGCAGTTCGATCGAGGGGCGATCCGCCGGCGGGCGATTGCGATTCCACAGCAGCCCGGCCACCACCAGCACCAGGGACACCTCGATCATCCACATGGGCGGCATATCGGTGGCCTGCCAATGGTCCGGCAGCGTCTCGTCCAGGGTGCCGCCGCCCACGTGCGGCAGCGGGTTCACCGAACCCAGCAGCAGGCTGATCAGGACGCCGAGGGTCCAGGCATAGGCGGACAACTTGTGATGCAGCACGGCCGCGCCCAGCGCGCCCAGAATGACCCCGCCCGCGAAGGAGTCGATGAAGTTCATGGTGGACAGTGAGGACGCCGGATCCGCCGCATGCCCGAAGACGTGATTGATCAGCAGCACCAGCAGCCCGCCCAGGGTGGTGCCCCAGGCCGCGACGGTACTGGCCAGCGTGGTGATCAGCACCGCCACGATCATGGCGATGATGACGCCGGCGGCCACCGCGCGGGGCAGGCTGTAGGCGAGCAGGTCGAGTTGCAGGGCGGAAGTCTGTGAGGTCCAGCCGAAGTCGATCGGCAAGGCCAGCGCCAGTCCAGCAACCGTGGCTGTGACCAGAGCCGTGATCGTCTCGGCGGCGATCTGATACGACTTCACCTGGGTGAAAATACCGCCGGAAGCCGTACCGACCAGTCCGACACTCTGCCGCCTCCCCGAAACTTAAGCGCCAGGCGGAGTGCCGTCTGCGCTGGCCAGGCACCTGCGGTCGGGTGCCGAACCGATTTCGGGCGTCCCCGGGGAGTTACCCGGAGCCTCGCGAAATCAGCCGTTGCGTTCCGATTCCCGGTCAGACATAGCCCTCCGCGGTGCCCGCCGGGCCCGGCACCCGCTGCTCGGCATACAGGCACAGCGACTCCACCTGCATCGGATCCAGCGACGGCCGGACCGCGGCCCGCGCGGCCGCGACATCAGCCGCGGTCACATCCGCGGCGTCCACATCCCGGCGCATGGCGGCGAGGGCCGCCTCGCGCAGCAGCGCCGAACAGTCGGCGGCCGAGTAGCCGTCCAGGCCCTGCGCCAGCTTGCGCAGATTCACATCCTTGGCCAGCGGCACGGATTTGGCTGCGGTGCGCAGGATTTCGGCCCGTGCGGCGGCATCCGGCGGCGGTACGAAGACCATGCGCTCCAAACGGCCGGGGCGGGTCAGGGCCGGGTCGATCAATTCCGGCCGGTTGGTCGCGGCGACCACCACCACATCCCGCAGCGGCTCCACCCCGTCCAGTTCGGTCAGCAGCGCCGCCACCACCCGATCCGACACACCCGAATCACTCGACTGCCCGCGCCGCGGCGCCAGCGCGTCCACCTCGTCCAGGAAGATCAGCGACGGCGCGGAATCGCGTGCGCGCTGGAACAATTCCCGCACCGCCCGCTCCGACGAACCCACCCACTTGTCCATCAGCTCCGCGCCCTTCACCGCGTGCACACTCAACTGCCCCGAACCCGCCAGCGCGCGCACCAGGTACGTCTTCCCGCATCCGGGCGGCCCGTACAGCAGCACTCCACGCGGCGGCTCGATACCCAGTCGCGCGAACGAATCCGGATGCTGCAGCGGCCACAGCACCGCCTCGGTCAGCGCCTGCTTGGTCTCGGTCATATCGCCCACATCGTCCAGGCTCAGATTCCCGACGGCCAGCTCCGCCGATCCCGAACGCGACAGTGGCCGAATCACTTCCAGCGCACCCGTCAGATCCTCCTGCCGCAGCCTCGGTTCGCTGTGCTCCCGGCTGGCCCGCGCGGCCGCCCGCAGCGCCGCCTCCCGCACCAGCGCCGCGAGATCCGACACCACGAATCCCGGTGTCCGCGCGCCGATCTCGTCCAGCTTCAGCTCGTCCGCCGGAGCTTTCCGCAGCAACTGCTCCAGCAGCGCGGCGCGCACCCGTCCCGTCGGCAACGGCAGCGATACCTCGCGATCACACAGGTCCGGTCCCCGCAGCCGCGGATCCACACCCACCGCGTTCGACGTGGTCGCGATCATCGCCACCGCGGGACTGGCCACCGCCGCACGCAATTGGTCCAGGATCATCGTCGCCACCGGCTCCGCCTCGGCGGGCAGCAGCGCGTCGACATCGGTGATCAGCAGGATTCCGCCCGCGCCCGAACAGATCTCGCCCACCACCCGGTGCACCTCGTTCAGCCGGGTCCCGGCCTCGCGGGCGCCCGTCGAGGGACCGTCCAGCTCCACCAGGCGCCGCTGCCCGGCCACCGCCCGCACCAGCGTCGCCTTCCCGACTCCCGCCGGGCCGGTGACCAGCACGCCCAATTGTGAGGTCGCGCCAAGGGTTTTCAGCAGTTCCGGCTCGTCCAATGCGAGATTCAGCCACTCGGTGAGCTTCGCGGCCTGCGCCTGCACCCCGGCCAGATCCGCCACCGCCACCGCAGTCATGGGCGCCGGTGACATCGGCCGCTCCCGCAGGGCCGGCCCCGCGGGCGCGGTCTGCTCGAACTGCGACTGCGGGATATCCGACAGGGCCGCGCCCGTATCCCACACCACCGAGGTGCTGGGCAGGATGGTCACCGGTCCGTTCGGATGCGTGCCCGTCACCGTGAGCACCTCCGACGTCCACGCGATCCCCAGTCCCGACAAGGCCTTCCGGGCCACCGACGGGCTGATCGCCGACCACGGTTCGTTCGGCCGCAGATCGCGCGGCAGCAGGGTCACCGTGTCCCCGGCGGTGACCACCTTCCCGAGCAGTGCCTGCCGCAGCGTGGCTTCCGGAATATGGGCGGTGGCCAGCGCCGATCCGATCAGCGAAATGCGTTGCGCCGGAGCCTCGACGGCCGGCTCGATGCGCACCTCCGAACCCTCGCGCACCCGCGCGTTCCCGAGCGTCACCTCGTCCAGCAAGGCCACCTTGGTCGGATCGGCGGCGGCCCCCACCCGATGCGCGGGCGTGAAGGCCGCCACCACTGCCGCCGTCCGGCGCGTGCCGGTCAGCGTGACCCCGTCCCCCGGTTGCAACCCCAGCGCGGCCAGCGCCTTCGGATGCAACCGCACCAGCCCCCAGCGGGCGTCGGCGGACGAGGTATTGCGTTGCGCGGTCAGCGCGAGTTCCGGCACGCAGTCAATTCTGCCCGGACCGCCCGGTCCACGACCGGGCCGCCGGGGAAAAGGGCCGCACCGGCGAACACATCACCGGGCAAGAGCAGCGAGGCCGCCGCCGGATATCCCGGCGGCGGCCTCGTTCAGCGGTGACGACCCGTCGGATCGTGGTGATCACCCAGCGGCCGGTAGAGCCGCTGAGGCAGCCGATTTCAGCGCTTGATGTTCTCGATGTAGCGATCCCGGGAGCCGGGCCGGCGCAGCCGCAGCCGGGCGGTGGAGACCCGCGGGACGCGGGCCAGCGGCGGCCGCTGCCGGCGCTGGGCCCGGCGCTGCGCGCGGCGTTCGGCGGGCTTGTGGTTCCAGGTCTCCGGTCGCGCGGCCACCCAGCGGGCCGAGTGCACGGCGAACGGGATGTGGATCAGGTACAGCGTCACCAGGGCGATCATCAGGATCAGCGGGTAGGTGACCAGCAGCGCGGCGGCCAGGCCGACCAGCACCAGCAGGATCGGCGCGGTGCGCGGGGCCACCGACACCGACTTGACCGCCAGCGTCGGCAGCGTGCTCACACACAGCAGCCCGGTCAGCACCGTCCAGGTGGCCACCGCCGGGAAGCTCACCCACCAGCCGTCGTGGAACTGCTCGGACAGCGCGATGGGCAGCAGCACGATCAGCGCGCCCGCCGGCGCCGGGACGCCGACGAAGTACTCACGCTGCCAATCCGGCGTGTTGTCGTTGTCCATGAGGGTGTTGAAGCGGGCCAGCCGCAACACCATGCACACCGCGAACATCAGCGCCAGAATCCAGCCCACGCTGTCGGAGTGCAGGAAGGTCACGTACAGCACCAGCGCCGGCGCGACGCCGAAGGCGATGGCGTCGGACAGCGAATCCAGTTCCGCGCCCATCTTGGTGGTGGCATCCAGCATGCGGGCGATGCGGCCGTCCAGCATGTCGAAGACGGCGGCCGCGGCGATCAACGCCAGCGACACCCCCAGCGTGCCCTCCATGGCGAACTTGACCGACGACAATCCGGAGCACAGGCCCAGGATGGTCACCATGCTCGGCAACAGCCGGATGGTGCGATTACGGCGGCGCTCGGACTCCGCGGGCGCGAGTTGCTCCATCACGAATCCAGTTCGGCCAGCACCGTTTCCGCGCCGATGGTGCGCTGTCCCGGCGCGACCAGCAGCTTGGTGCCCACGGGGAAGTAGGTGTCGACCCGCGATCCGAATCGGATGAGGCCGTAGGTATCTCCGATGGTCAGCTTGTCGCCGACCTTGGCCTCGCACACGATCCGGCGCGCCAGCAGGCCGGCGATCTGCACCACCACGATCCGGCGGCCGGTCTCGGTCTCGAGGACCATGCTGTTGCGTTCGTTCGCGTCGCTCGCCTCGGGTAGGTCGGCCGAGAGGAATTCGCCCTTCTTGTAGACGATCTCGGTCACCAGACCCGACACCGGCGTGCGCTGCACGTGCACGTCCAGCACGCTCAGGAAGATGCTCACGCGCGGCAGCGGCTGATCGCCCAGCGCCAGCTCGGCCGGCGGCACCGCGGTATCCACGAGTGCCACCTCACCATCGGCGGGCGCGACCACGACACCGGCGCGATTCGGCGGCACCCGATGCGGATGCCGGAAGAAGGTTGCGGTGGCCGCGGCTGCGAGCAGACCCGCGCGGCGTACCCATTTGTGCCGGATGCCGAGTGCGGCAACGGTCAACGGCGCCGCGACGAACGGCAGTCCGGCCGGATGCAGCGGAGGAACGGCTTTGCGAACCAGGTCGGCCACATGGCCGAGACCGGTGCGTTCGGGGGTGCCGGGCGGGGTGGGACGGCGGGCCACAAGCTCCTCTTTCATGCGCGGGTAAGTGCGGTCAGGACCGCGATCACACGATACGGGAATGCGGCGCGGGGCTCGCGCTCTCGGTGACCGGAAGCGGTGGTGATCCGTCTGGCAGGCCGGTTCGATTGTGAGCATAAGCACTCGGACGGCACGGTATCTCGATTAATATGAGGCAGCCTCATGTCTGTGGCGGGCTCGGTCCGTGGGGGTGAGGAACCCGATGAAGGTCACGTTCGACGCGCAGTACATAGGAGAAGCACCATGGCTGCTCGACTTGCCTCGATCACTGGGGCAGAGCACACGGCAATGCTCGGGCTCGGCGTGTACCGCCCGGAGCGAGTCGTCACCAATGATGAGGTCGCGGGGGCGATCGATTCCAGCGACGAATGGATCCGCACCCGCTCCGGCATCCGCACCCGGCGCTTCGCCTCGCCGCGGGAAACCATCATCAGCATGAGCGCGGCCGCCGCCCGCGATGCCATCGAAGCCGCCGAGATCGAAGCCGGTGCGATCGACTGCGTCATCGTCGCCACCTCCACCTGGCTGCTGCTCACCCCGGCCGCCGCACCCCAGATCGCGACCGAGCTGGGCCTGAAAAACGTTGCGGCCTTCGATATCTCGGCCGGCTGCGCGGGCTTCTGCCACGGCGTCGCGCTCGCCTCCGACCTGGTCAAGGGCGGCACCGCCCGGCATGTCCTGGTGATCGGCGTCGAACGCCTCACCGACACCGTCAACCCGAAGGACCGCGGCACCGCCTTCCTCTTCGCCGACGGCGCGGGCGCGGTGGTGGTCGGCCCCTCCGACGAACCCGGAATCGGCCCCACCGTCTGGGGTTCCGACGGCACCCAGCATCACGCCATCCGCCAGGACAAGGACTGGATGCAGTTCTTCGCCGAGATCGAGGAGAAGGGGCTCGACGCGGTCCGCCCCTATCTCGCCATGGAGGGCACGGCCGTATTCCGCTGGGCCGCACACTCTCTGGAGACGGTGTGCCGCGATGCCATCGAACGCGCCGGCCTCACCCCCGAGGATCTCGACGCCATGGTGCCGCACCAGGCCAACGGCCGCATCATCGACATCATGGCCCGGGTCCTGAAACTCCCGGAGAGCTGCGCCCTCGCCAATGACATCGAGGAGACCGGCAATACCTCCGCCGCGTCGATCCCACTCGCCATGGAGGCCATGATGCGCAAGGGCGACGCCAAACCCGGTGGCACGGCCCTGCTCATCGCCTTCGGCGCGGGCCTGTCCTACGCCGCCCAGTGCGTCACCCTGCCCAACTGGAAGTGACTAACCGAGGTCCCATGCGACGGTCACGGTGAAAGTGACCGTCTGCTGGCCTGGTTCGAGATTGATGTTCGGCGCGGCGGACGGCGCATTCTGACGGAAAGTCGGCGGCGGCGTTGTGTCGCTGCCGTTTTCGCTGATCGTCTTGACGGTCTTCAACTTCAGGCCGGATAGATCCGCGTACTGCTGCGCACGGCTCTTCGCGTCATCGAAAGCCCGCGCCCGCGCGTCCGACAGCAGCTTGGTGTTGTCCTCCAGCGCGAAGGACACCGAGTTGATCCGGGTGTCATTGCCGCCGGCTTGCACCGCGGCCGACAGAATCGCCGACGCCTTCGGCAGCTCCCGCACCGCCACCTGCATGGAATTGGTTGCGCGATAACCGGTGACGTTCTGCCCGTCCGGGCCGTAGGTGGGCTGCACGGACAGGTCGCTGGTCTTGATGTCCGCCTGTTTCGCGCCCGCAGCGACCATGGCGTCACTGATCGCCTTGGCCTTGCTGTTGGCCTGATCCACCGCGCTGGACACGTCGGCGGCGTTCACGTCGGTGCCGAGGTCGGCATTGAGCACATCGGGCGTGCCCTGCACCTTCCCGGTGCCGGTCACGGTCACGGTCCGATCGCCGGAGGAGTCGGAGCTGCCGCATCCGGTCAGCAGCAGCGCGACACCGGCGGCCACGGCACAGATCCCTGTCAGTCGTCCCATGGCCCGAACCTACGCGCTCAGTGTTCGAGTGCGGCCTTGATATTGCGGAGAGTCTCTTCCATTCCGGCGATCAATGCCGCCTCGAACGGCTGTTCCCCGCCCAGTGCCGCGTCGGTGGCCTTGCGGGAGAACCAGCTGACGCCCCGCGGAATGTCGCGGCGTTGCACGACATGGGTGCCGCCGTCGGCGGTGGGTTCGAGCGTGTAGCTCCAGATGGTCCGGTTCTCGTTGATCCGGAAGGCGATCGCCCGGTTGGGCTCGTACCGCACGACCCGGCCGGTGGTCGGGTACACGTAGTGCTGGGCGCGATTCAGGTGGACCGTCCAGGTGCCGGTGTGCACCCGCCCGAGCGGTTGCATCCGCAGCGTGGCGGGACTGAACTCCGGGATACGTTTCAGATCGGAGACGATGCCCCAGACCTGTTCGGGTGTCGCAGCGATATCGATGCTGGCTTCGAGGGGTTTCGGCAACGCTGCCTCCGGGTTCGGACCTGTGTTCTACGAGGAATCCTAGTTCCGGGGGGTGAAAATCAACTAGATCACATTCCGGTGATGTCGATGGGCCAAATGTAATGAGCGGCGCACAATAAGGGATAGACGAAGCAACAGACACCGCCACCAACTTCCGATTGACCGGGAAACGTGAGGTGATCGGCCGTGAACCTGCGCTCGCTCCTGCATCGCAAGGCAAGAGCTGTTCCGCTCCTCCCCCCTGCAGAGTCCGGCGATTCCGCAGTCCCTCTCCGGCATCCCCGCAAAGCCCGGCGCAAGCCGAACGGTGCGCTGGAAGAGAAGCTGGAACGCCTGCTGACCCCGAGTGAGCTCGACCTGGTTCAGCATCATCGAATTTGAGGCCCCCGGAGGTATGCCCGTGGCGAACAGGTCATGCGCCAGGTTGCCAACCCACTTCATACTGCTTAGGTGACTTCACCAGCTGCCGCCAAACCGGCCATCCTCAGCGTCGACGACGATCCGGGTGTCTCGCGCGCCGTCGTCCGCGACCTGCGCCGCCGGTACGGCGCGGACTACCGGATCTTGCGGGCGGAGTCGGGGGCGGACGCGCTCGAGGCTTTGCGGGAAATGAAACTGCGCGGCCAGCCGGTCGCGGTGCTGATCGCCGACTACCGGATGCCCGGTATGAACGGCGTCGAATTCCTGGAGCAGGCCATGGACCTGCACCCGTACGCGCGGCGCGTGCTGCTGACCGCCTACGCCGACACCAATGCGGCCATCGAGGCCATCAATGTGGTCGACCTCGACCATTACCTGCTCAAGCCGTGGGATCCGCCGGAGGAGAAGCTGTATCCGGTCGTCGACTCCCTGCTGGAGGCGTGGCGCGGCGACGCGCACAAGCCGGTCACCGAGACCAAGGTGGTGGGGCACCGCTGGTCGGCGCGCTGCTCGGAGGTGCGGGAATTCCTGGCGCGCAATCAGTTGCCCTACCGCTGGTATCAGTTCGACGAGCCGGAGGGCGCCCGCCTGCTCACCGCGGCCGGCGCGAACGAGGATCAGTGCCCGGTCATCATCAGCTCGACCGGTGACGTGCTGATCATGCCCACCGACGCGGAACTCGCGGTGAGCGTGGGCCTGAACACCGCACCGGCGGAAGACTTCTACGACCTCATCGTGGTGGGCGGCGGCCCGGCCGGTTTGGGCGCGGCGGTCTACGGCGCGTCGGAGGGGCTGCGCACCGTGCTCGTCGAGCGCACCGCGACCGGCGGGCAGGCGGGTCAGAGTTCGCGGATCGAGAACTATCTGGGCTTCCCGGACGGTCTCTCGGGCGCCCAGCTGGCGGATCGGGCGCGGCGGCAGGCCGTGAAATTCGGGGCCGAACTGATCACCGCCCGTGAAGTGGTGGCGCTGGAGCAGTGCGGTTCGGCGCGCGTGGTGAAGTTCGCCGACGGCGGCAGTATCGCCGCGCATTCGGTGCTCATCGCGACCGGCGTCAACTACCGGCACCATCCGGCGCCGGGCGTGGACGACTACACCGGCCGCGGCGTCTACTACGGCTCGGCCATGACCGAGGCCAGCGACTGCGCCGAACGCGATGTCTACATCGTGGGCGGCGCCAACTCGGCGGGCCAGGCGGCGGTGTTCCTGTCCCGGAACGCGCGCTCGGTGCACATCCTGGTGCGCGGCGCCTCGCTGGAAGCGTCCATGTCGCACTACCTGATTCAGCAGATCGAGCAGATCCCGAATATCACCGTGCACACCGGCACCGAGGTGGTCGCGGCCGACGGCGACGATCATCTGGAGCGAATCGTGCTGCGCGACAACAAGACCGGTGCCGAGGAGAAGGTGGACACGGAACGCCTGTTCCTGTTCATCGGCGCCGCACCGGAAACCGATTGGCTGGACGATCAGGTGCACCGCGACGACAAGGGTTTCGTGCTCGCCGGCCCCGACCTCATGGTGGACGGCGAGCGCCCGGCGGGCTGGGAATTGCCGCGGCCGCCACAGCATTTGGAGACCAGCGTGCCCGGCGTGTTCGTGGCGGGCGACGTGCGGTCGGAATCCGCGAAGCGGGTGGCGTCGGCGGTCGGCGAGGGCGCCATGGCCGTCATGCTCGTGCACCGCTACCTGGCGAAACAGTAGGAGTGGCCGGAATGGGCAATACCCGATTGATCTGTGATCCCAATGAACTGCGCACGCTGTTCCTGTTCGAGAAGCTGAACGACGAACAGCTGGCGTGGCTCTGCAGGGACGGCCGGGTGGAGCGGTTCGAACCCGGGCCCGTCTACGCCGAGGGCGAACCGGCCACCTGCTTCTATGTGCTGATGGAGGGTGAGCTGGTGCTCACCAAGAACTCCGGCGGCGAGCAGATCGAACTGGTGCGCACCACGCACCGCGGTTCGTACTCCGGCGCGTGGACCGCCTACATGGGCGACAAGGTGGACCAGCACTACGCCGGTTCCATGAACGTCGTCACGCCGGCCACCTTCTTCGTCCTGGATGCCGCCTCCTTCGCGAAGATGATGAAGGAATGGTTCCCGATGGCCCTGCACCTGCTGGAGGGCCTGTTCTTCGGCAATCGCAATACCAACGAGATCCTCGGTCAGCGTGAGCGATTGCTCGCGCTGGGTTCGCTGTCGGCGGGCCTCACGCACGAGCTGAACAATCCGGCCGCCGCCGCGGTGCGCGCCACCTCCTCGCTGCGGGACCGCGTCGCGGGCATGCGGCACAAGCTGAAGATGATGGCGCACGGCAAGTTCGACTCCAACACCATGGAGGCCCTGGCCCAGCTGCAGGAGGAGGCCGCCGCGCAGGTGCTCAAGGCCCCCACCCTGACCTCGATGGAGGCCGCCGACCGCGAGGACGAGATCGGCGACTGGCTGGCGGACCACGCCATCGACAACGGCTGGGACCTGGCGCCCAACTTCGTGCAGGCCGGCTTCGATATCGACTGGATGGAGAAGGTGCACGGCACCCTGTCCGGTTGCGGCCCCGATGTTTTCGAGGGCGCCATCCGCTGGCTCAACTACACGGTCGAGACCGAGTTGCTGATGAACGAGATCACCGACTCGACCAACCGCATCTCCTCGCTGGTGAACGCGGCCAAGCAGTATTCGCAGATGGATCGCGCGCCCTTCCAGGTGGTCGACATCCACGAACTGCTGGACAGCACCCTGGTCATGCTGGCCCGCAAGATCGGCGACGATATCGAGGTGGTCAAGGAGTACGACCGCGGGCTGGCGCCCGTGCCCTGCTTCGCCGCCGAACTGAATCAGGTGTGGACCAACCTGATCGACAATGCGGTCTCCGCCATGGGCGGGCACGGCGTTCTCACCATCCGCACCTACCGCGAGAACGAATGCGTCGCGGTGGAGATCGGTGACACCGGCCCGGGCGTGCCCGCGGAGATCCGCAATCGCATCTTCGAGCCGTTCTTCACCACCAAGCCGGTCGGCGAGGGCACCGGTCTGGGCCTGGACATCTCGTTCCGCATCGTGGTGAACAAGCATCACGGCGATATCCGTGTCGAATCCGAGCCCGGCAATACGCGTTTCATCGTTCGCCTGCCGCTGGAGAGCCCGGAGGTCGCCGAAGGCGAAGCAGCACAATCGAATACAGGAGGTAATTGATGTCCGAGCAGATTCCCGGAATCGATCCGAGCGTCGCCCCCAGCGGCACCGGTTGCGTGGAATGCGAAGCGGCCGAGGGCTGGTGGGTGCATCTGCGCCGATGCGCCGAGTGCGGGCACGTCGGCTGTTGTGACAGTTCCCCGTCCCAGCACGCCACCAAGCACTTCAAGAGCTCCGGTCATCCCTTCGTGCAGAGCTTCGAGCCGGGGGAGGACTGGTTCTACAACTTCCAGGACGAGGGCATGTACGAGGGCCCGGAATTGGCGCCGCCGCAGCATCACCCGCTGAATCAGACGGTGCCGGGCCCGCGGGAGCGGGTGCCTGCCGACTGGCAGCAGCACGTTCACTGACCTCTGCGAACGAGCTCTTCCGGGACTCGGCGAGCCCGGGTACGCTGCTGCGAGCGCCGGGCCCGCCCCGCGCCTGCAGTAGCGGAAAGAGTTCGGGAAGCAGGGTATGAAACGTTCTTCGATCGTCGCCCTCGCGGCAGGCGCGATGGTGTTGAGTCTCGCCGGCTGCGGGTCGGGCAAATCCACCCCGGCCGATGGGGTCCGGCAGGCCACCTCGACCACCGCCGCGAAAACGGCCTCGACCGCGAACTCGGCCCCGGTCCTCCCCACCACCGCCGCGGCCACCACATCGGCGGCGCCCCTGATCGAACCGCCCGCCGCCGCGCCCGTCACCGCGTCCGTGGCGCAGCAGACCACCGCCCCGAACGGCGCGCAGACCGACTGCCACGACTTCCTCCAGCTGACCGAGGACACCGAGAAGCAGGTGATCGGCCAGATCCTCGCCGCCAACCCGGGTTCCAAGTTCGACGGCAGCCCGAATGTGGCGCTCGGCACTGCCCGGCTCGCCTGCACCGTCGCCGACTACGCGAAAAGCCCTGTCGCCGTGGCCATCGGCGCCGCGAAATAGCCCGGGCGCGCATTCGCCCACCTCACGCCCAGGCGTATTGTCGCGGAACGACTATGTGACATGGCGCCGATCATGTGACGCGAGAACGGGGTGGAGGCCATGGACGCCGACGGGCTGGTGGAATTCGAGCGGCACCGCCCGCGCCTGTTCGCGCTCGCCTACCGGATGCTGGGTTCGGCGAGCGAGGCCGAGGACGCCGTGCAGGAAACCTACCTGCGCTGGGACGCCACCGTCCGCACCGAAATCCGTTCCGCCGAAGCCTGGTTGACCACCGTGCTGGTGAACCTGTGCCGCACCTGGCTGGAGTCGGCCCGCGCCCGCCGCGAAACCTACGTCGGCCCTTGGCTACCCGAGCCCGTCCCCACCGGCCGTGGCGAACTCGGCCCGCTGGAATCCGCCGAACAGCGCGAAATGGTGTCCATCGCGTTCCTGGCCCTGTCGGAACGCCTGACCCCCGCCGAACGCGCGGTCTTCGTACTGCGCGAGGCGTTCGGTTACGCCCACCGCGAGATCGCCGACATGCTCGGGTTCACCGAGGCCAACTCCCAGCAGCTCTACCGCCGCGCCGGCCAGCGGGTCCGCGAGGATCGCGCCCGCTTCGATCCGGCGCCCGCGCACTCGTTCGCCTTGCTCGAAAAGTTCCTGAACGCCGCGCAATCCGGTGATGTGGCCTCCCTGGAGGCGATGTTCACCGCCGACATCATGGCGACCGCCGACGGCGGCGGCAAGCTCAATGCGGCGCGCCGTCCGATCGTGGGCCTGGGCCGGGTGGCCCACTACCTCGTCAAGCTCTGCACCGTCGACCTGCCGGGCTTCGCCCTCGGTATCGAGGAGATCAACGGCGCGCCGGCGGTGGTGGCCCGGGCCGGCGGTCAGGTGGTCGGGGTCGTGTTCGCCGAGTTCATCGGCGATTCGATCGCGGCGGCACAGGTGGTCGTGAACCCGGACAAGCTGGTGTATTTCCGGCGCGTCGAGCAGGCGCGCGCCGGCGAGATCGCCGGCTGAACCGCGCCTCCCGACGGGGGTGACGCAGGACACAGCGCGGAGCTGTCAGGGATCGCGCGGCTGTCCGGTCTAGAGGGTGTCGGACAGCTTGGAAGGACCACTCTCATGACCGCACATCGCATCGTCATCCTGGGCGCGGGGTACGCCGGACTCTCGGCCGCCAAGGAAGCGGCCAAGGCGCAGGGCGCACAGGTCACCGTGATCGACGCCCGCACCGAATTCCTCTCCCGCGTCCGCCTCCACCAGGTCATCGCGGGCCAGCCCGTCGAGCGCATCGATCTTCGAAACGCGCTGGAGCCCAAGGGAATCCACTTCGTCAACGCGTACGCGACCCGCATCGACCCCGATGCCCGCCGCATCGAACTGACCGCCGCCGCGAACGCCGGGGCCACACCCGACTGCATCGAATACGACACCCTGATCTACGCGCTCGGCAGCCGCGGCGACCGCACCGCGGTGCCGGGCGCGGCCGAATTCGCCCATGCCGTGGCAACTCCCGAGGATCTGCCCGCCATGCCCGCCCTCGCCGGCCGGGTCGCCGTGGTCGGCGGCGGCCCGACCGGCATCGAGACCGCCGCCGAACTCGCCGAATCCCGGCCGGACCTGGACGTGATCCTGGTGAGTTCGAACGAGCCGGGCAGCTGGCTGACGGCCAAGGCGTGCAACCACATTCGCGTCACCCTGCAGCGGCTCGGCGTGCAGGTGCACGCCGATGTCAAGGTGGCGGAGGTGACCGCCGCGGGTCTCGAACTGGTCGGCGGCGAGCACATACCGGCCGACATCGTGCTCTGGACAGCAGGTTTCGCGGTGCCCGATGTGGCGGCTCGCTCGGGTCTCCCCGTCGACGCGCACGGCCGCCTGCTGGTCGGCCCCGACCTGCGCGTCCTCGACCGCGAGAACATCTACGCGGTGGGCGACGCCGCCGCCATGCACGGCCCCGACGGCCGCGAACTCCGCATGGCCTGCGCCACCGCCATGCCCGCCGGCGCCTACCTCGGCAAGGCCGTCGCCACCCGCCTCCGCGGCAAGACCCCCGCCCCGCACAAGGGCTGGTACATCCTGCAGTGCATCAGCCTCGGCCGCCGCGACGCCGTCATCCAGCACGTCCACGCGGACGACTCCATGGCCCGCCTGGTCCTCACCGGCCGTCCGGCGGTCTTCGTGAAAGAGCAGATCGTCCGCGGCGTCGGTCGCGTCGCCAAGCTCTGATCAGGGGTTTCAGGGGCTTGCCCCGGAGGGTCTCGGAAGTGGAACTATCGTCAACTAATGGTTGACCATCGTAGTGTGGTCAACCTATCGTTGACGATATGACGAACCCGCATATCCGCCTCGATGACCTGATCGACGGCATCAAGAAGGCCCTCCCCGACGATGTCCTGGAACAGCTCAACGCCGCCGTCGTCGCCGCCAACCATCTGGGCGAGGTGGCCGATCACCTGATCGGCCACTTCGTCGACCAGGCCCGCCGTTCCGGCGCGTCCTGGACCGAGATCGGCCAGAGTATGGGCGTCACCAAGCAGGCCGCCCAGAAGCGCTTCGTCGCCAAGTCCTCCAGCAATCTGGAAGCCGCGATCATGGATCCCAAGGACGGCTTCGCCCGCTTCACCCCACGTGCTCGCAATGTGGTGGTGGCCGCGCAGGAGGAGGCGCGTTCGGTCGGCAATCTCGAGATCACGCCCGAGCACCTGATCCTCGGCCTGCTGGCCGAGCCGGATTCCTTGGCCGTGAAGCTCATCAATGCCAAGGGCGTCTCCGACGAGGCCGTCCGCCGCGTCGCCGTGAACGCCCTGCCACTCGCCTCGGGCGAGGCCGTACCCGCGCTCATCCCGTTCGACGGCCAGTCCCGCAAGGCCCTCGAGCTGACCTTCCGTGAGGCGCTGCGGCTGGGTCACAACTACATCGGCACCGAGCACATCCTGCTTGCCCTGCTGGATCTCGAGGCCGGTACCGGCGTGCTGTCCGGTCTGGGCCTCGACAAGGATGAGTTGTCGGCCGATCTGACCACCCTGCTCGCGTCGATTGTCGCCCAGAAAGCGGCCCCCACCTCGGAATCTGCGGATCCGCAGTAGTTCTGCGCGCACAGCTCCCGCGTTCCGGAGCGAGCGCCCGATACGATATCGGCATGGCGGACGACGAAGGTTCCGACCTAATAGCGGGGGAACTGCGCGCTGACCTGCTGCGCGCGCTGAGTTATGTCACTACCGAGGACACGCCGGACGGCGGCTACATAGTGAACGGCGACCTGCCTCCCGAGGTAGCGCCGCCGTTCGTCCGGGCCATCATGCGCATCGAAGCGGAACTCCTCCTCCAGGACGCCGAACTCGTCAATATCGAACACGGCGAGCCGCGCACCCCGGAGGAACGCCGCACCGACGCCCTGATCGCCCTCCTGCTACGCGTCGACGACCGCGCCGGCTTCGGCTTATAGAAGCCCGTCCTACCCGGCCGCCGAGAAGGGACTCGCGCGGCCATGATTCCGTCGCCGGGCTATGGACGGGTGTAGCCCTGAGGGGTTTCGGGGGCTTGGCCCCGCCTCCTTTTTCGGGCTTCAGGGCGCAGCCCCAACCTTGCACTCCCTGGTGGGGAGTGCTAGAAAGGGGTTTGGCACTCCGGACCCCTGAGTGCTAGGTCGGAACGGTGAGACCGGTCAACCGGTCGTCCGTCGCGGGCACCGAACCTGACCAGATCATGTCAATCCCCTGATCTGGAGGATCTCAACGCAATGGCCAAGACAATTGCGTACGACGAAGAGGCTCGCCGCGGACTCGAGCGTGGCCTGAACAGCCTCGCCGACGCTGTCAAGGTGACCCTTGGCCCCAAGGGCCGCAATGTCGTGCTGGAGAAGAAGTGGGGCGCCCCCACCATCACCAACGATGGTGTCTCCATCGCGAAGGAAATCGAGCTCGAGGACCCGTACGAGAAGATCGGCGCGGAGCTCGTCAAGGAAGTTGCGAAGAAGACCGACGACGTCGCGGGTGACGGCACCACCACCGCGACCGTGCTCGCCCAGGCGCTCGTGCGCGAGGGCCTGCGCAACGTGGCCGCCGGCGCCAACCCGCTGGGCCTGAAGCGCGGCATCGAGAAGGCCGTCGAGGCCGTCACCACCAAGCTGCTTGCGACCGCCAAGGAGGTCGAGACCAAGGAGCAGATCGCTGCCACCGCCGGTATCTCGGCGGGCGACTCGTCCATCGGTGAGCTGATCGCCGAGGCCATGGACAAGGTCGGCAAGGAAGGCGTCATCACCGTCGAGGAGAGCAACACCTTCGGTCTCCAGCTGGAGCTGACCGAGGGCATGCGCTTCGACAAGGGCTACATCTCCGGTTACTTCGTGACCGACCCGGAGCGTCAGGAAGCGGTCATGGAGGATCCCTACATCCTCCTGGTCGGTTCCAAGATCTCCACCGTCAAGGACCTGCTGCCGCTGCTGGAGAAGGTCATCCAGGCCGGCAAGCCGCTGCTGATCATCGCGGAAGACGTTGAGGGCGAAGCGCTTTCGACTCTGGTCGTGAACAAGATCCGTGGCACCTTCAAGTCCATCGCCGTCAAGGCCCCGGGCTTCGGTGACCGTCGCAAGGCCATGCTGGCCGATATCGCCATCCTGACCGGTGGCGAGGTCATCAGCGAAGAGGTCGGCCTCTCCCTGGAGACCGCCGGTCTGGAGCTGCTGGGCCAGGCCCGCAAGGTCGTCGTCACCAAGGACGAGACCACCATCGTCGAGGGCGCGGGCGACCCGGAGGCCATCAAGGGCCGTGTCGCGCAGATCCGCACCGAGATCGAGAACTCGGACTCGGATTACGACCGTGAGAAGCTGCAGGAGCGTCTGGCCAAGCTGGCCGGCGGTGTTGCGGTCATCAAGGCCGGCGCCGCGACCGAGGTCGAGCTGAAGGAGCGCAAGCACCGCATCGAAGATGCCGTGCGTAACGCCAAGGCTGCCGTCGAAGAGGGCATCGTCGCCGGTGGTGGCGTGGCCCTGCTGCAGTCGGCTCCGGCCCTGGACGAGCTGTCCCTGACCGGTGACGAGGCCACCGGCGCGAACATCGTGCGCGTCGCGCTCTCGGCTCCGCTGAAGCAGATCGCCTTCAACGCCGGCCTGGAGCCGGGCGTTGTGGCCGAGAAGGTTTCGAACCTTCCCGCCGGCCACGGCCTGAACGCCGATTCGGGCGAGTACGTCGACCTGCTGGCCGCCGGCGTTGCCGACCCGGTCAAGGTCACCCGCTCGGCCCTGCAGAACGCGGCCTCCATCGCGGCTCTGTTCCTCACCACCGAGGCTGTTGTCGCCGACAAGCCGGAGAAGGCCGCCCCCGCGGGCGACCCGACCGGTGGCATGGGTGGCATGGACTTCTGAGTCCTGCCTCCAGGCAACTCTTTTCGCACCGGAAGCCGGTTCACCTGCGGGTGGGCCGGCTTCCGGCGTTTCCGCGGCCGGGGGTTGTGATGGTGGTCGCATCCGTTTGCGCGGGCCTGTCGGCACCCCGCAGAATTCTCGAGTAGCCAATTATTTGCTCGAGTGCAGGGGCGGATGCATCCATGAGGTTGATCAGTAGAAAGCGTGCTCACACCGGGGTTGCGGCGCGCCGCCGCCCGCCGATCGTCGAACAGGCCGTGCGCGATTACGTCGCCGCCGCGAACGCCGTCGACCGCGCGCGGCACCGCAACAGCGAGTGTGGCTGCATGGTCGAGGAATTGGAGACCCTGGGTCCGCTGGTCGCGGTCACCCTGGTGCGCGGCAAGCCGTCCCGGCGCGCCCGCCTCAGCGTGGACGGTTTCGCGGCCACCCGGATGGACGGCGATACCGCGACGATCGAGGCCGTGCTGTCCCGCGCGGATTCCCCTGCGCCGCAGCAGGTCCGGTTCCGCCTCGCCCGTTCGGAGGGCGTCTGGAAGGTCTGCTCCACCGACGAGCCCATCGCCTGATCGTCGAGCGGGCAGGCCGAATTCGGTGAGCAGGTCGCCGTCGTGTTCCGGCGGGTGTCAGTGGCGGCTGCAGTCGTAGACGGCGATGGCCGAATCGTCGTTGGGTAGTTTGCGGCAGTGCCGCTGGATCCAGGTGAGGCGCTCGTCGTCGGCCGGGCTGGCCAGGACGATCCCGATCTGCCCGGTCTCGACCAGCCGGGCGATGTCGGCGGTGGTGGGTACGGGCGCCATGCCGGTGAATCCGCCGATGCTGGGCACCTCTTGCCCGCTGTCGAGGATGAACGGTCCGGCGAGCACCGAGGTGTAGGTGACCAGCGGATACCGTGGGTGGCTCGGCATTTTCGCGAGTTGTGCGTTCAACTGCCCGGCCGAGGTGAGGCCCGCGCGCATGAAGACCTGGGTGACCTGCCGGGTCTGCGCGGATTCGAAGGGCATGTCCAGCGGCCCGTACCCGTCGGCGACGAGTGACAGGGCGGCCGCCGCCGGCGCGGTGAGGGCCGTGGCGAGCAGCAGCGCCAGTGCCCGGGTGCCTCGGGCCCACACCGCGAGCAGCCCGGCCACGAGGGTGAGGACGGCCACCGTGACGCGCACCCAGCCCGGTGCGGGGGTGAGCAGCCACCAGCCATAACCGGCCGTGGCGGCGATGGCGATCGTGCCGCCGATGCGCACGCGTCGATCGGTGGAGTGCCGGAATGCCATGGCGCCCATGCCGATCAGTGCCGCGGTGGCCGGGGTGAGTACCGCGAGGTAGTAGGGGTTGACCGTACCGATGGCCAGGAAGACGGCCAGGTGGATGAGCAGCCATCCGCCCCACAGCGTGAGTGCGGCGGTGCCGGGATCGGTGCGCGGGCGCCGGCGGCCGGCCCAGGCGAGGGCGGCGAGGCAGAGCAGTGCGAGGGGGACGAGCCAGCCGGCCTCGCGGCCGCCACCGCCGCCGAAGAGGTGGTCGAAGTGATTGTCCGGTCCGAGTACGAGCGAGTTCCGGTATCCGGGTCCGCTGGAGGTGGTGGCGAAATTGGCCGCGCCGACGCTGAATCCGCTATCGGTCCGGCTGGCCGCGTTGTAGACGAAGACCTGCGCGAACAGTGAGTTGTCCCGGCTGCCGTCCACGTAGGGCCGATGTCCGGCGGGGAGCAGGCTGACGATGGTCATCCAGCTCAGTGACACGGCGACGGTGACGGCTCCGAAGCCGAGGACGCCGATGATGCGCTGCCGCAACAGGTTTCGTGGCGTCGCGAGGAGTACTGCCGCCGCGACGGCCGGCACGACGAACCAGGCCTGCACCATCTTGGCCTGGAAGGCGAGCCCTATCCAGAGTCCGGAGTACAGCAGGTGCCGGTGGCGACCGGTCTGTACGGCGGCCGCCGCCTGATCCGCGGCCAGCACCAGCAGCAGTACGAGCAGCGTGTCCGAGATATTGCCCCGATTCAGCGCGACGGTCGCGGGCGTCACCGCCGCCACCGCGGCCGCGATGAGGGCCGCGCCCGGACCCGACAGCCTGCGAACTGCCCGGTACAGCACCAGTACGGTCAGTACACCCTCGATGACCTGCGGCAGGATGAATGCCCAGACGTGCGGCCCGAAGATCCGCACCGACAGTGCCTGCACCCAGAACGCGCCGGGCAGTTTGTCGATGCTGATGGTGGCGTCGGGGTCGAAGGCGGCGAAGAAGGCGTTGTGCCAGCTCATCGACATCGAGCGCACGGCGGCCGAGTAGTAGAGGTGCGGAACCTGGCTCGCGATGCCCCACGCGTAGAGCACTCCGGCGAGTCCGGCGATCCCGAGGAGCGCGGGGCGCGCCCAGGCCGGCTGGCCGGCGGGCCCGCGCAGCCACCGCAGCCCTTGCCGCCACCGCGGGCGCTCGGTGCGCGAGTGTGCGAGGAGGGTGACTTCTCCTGCGAGTGCACCTGTCACAGCCCCAATCTGAGCTTCGACGCGGGCGCTGTCAAAGGAATTCCACTCGTGGCGGACGGATTTCCCTCGCGGGGTGAAGCTTTCGGCGCTGCCGTCATCCCGGGGTCGGAGATGGATCCCGGCGCTCGGTACCGTCACCCGTGCGAGTCGTGACGGGGGTCCGGCTCGAGACAGTGAGGGGACATACCTGATGACCTATCCACCGCACGGCCCGAACCCGGGCGCTTCCGGCCCGCAGGGCCCGCCACCACCCGGCTACGGTGCCCCGCCACCGCAGTACTCGTCGCAACCACAAGCGCCGCAAGGTTTTTCACCTCAGCAGCCGCAGCCGTATCAGTCGCAGCCCTACCCGCCGCAGCAGGGATTCGCGCCGCAGGGCGGTCCGGGCTTCCTTCCTGGCGCACCGGTCCAGGGGTACCCGCAGCAAGGTGGGTATCCGCAGCCGGGAGATATGCCGCCGCAGGGTCCCGGTGGCCCCGGGCAGCAGCGGCCGGTCTGGAAGTCGCCGATTGTGCTGGGTGCCGGTGCGGTCGTGCTGGTGCTGGTGATCGTGCTCGGCATCGTGCTCGCGACTCGCGGTGGCGACTCCAAGAATTCCAGCGCGTCCGCGCCGACCACGACGCCGAGCGCCGCGACCAGCACGCGTGCCTCGGCCACGACGAGTTCCGCCAAGGCGACCACGACGACGAAGGCGCCGGCCGCGGTGCCGGCGGATCTGCAGCCGACGGTCGACGCACTGCCCGCCGCGCTGCGGAAATCTGTGCTGAAGCGGGATATACGGGATCGGCCGGGCGATGCCACGTTGAACGGCGGGTACGACGCCAAGGCCCAGTTCACGCTCAACGCGCACGATCCGCTGTTGCAGGGACTGATGCACTATCCGGACAACGACTACTTCCCCGAGGCGTACCTCGTGAAGGACCCGGCTCAACTCGAGCACATCTGGCAGACGGTGGATCCGCAGATGACGACGGACGAGGGTGCGCGGGTGGTTCATATCGATCCGGGCAACCAGTATTCGGAGAACACCGCCACCCTGGAGATCTTCGTCCCGGCCTCGAACCTCTATTTCGAGATCAACCAGTTCCAGAGTGTCGACGCAGTACGGCAGTTCATGCAGCGCGCCGGATTCTGACGTTCGACGCGCGAAGGCCGGTCCACCGCTGGTGGACCGGCCTTCGCTGTACTCAGGGGTGGGGATGTCGTTCGGAGAGGGTGATGGCGGCGTCGATGGGCCGGATGCCGAGGCGTGCGGCGGTGGCGGCTACGACCGCTCGGGTATCGGCGTCGTTCGATCGGCTCGGGTCGTAGAGGAGTTCGACGAGTTCGATGGCGGCAATGGCTTGTTCCTTGGTCACGAGCCGACCCGGCAACCAGCTAACGCGCCAGTCGGTTTCTTTGTGGCCGGGAAGTCGCTCCGCGAACTCGCCGACGACTGCACTCGTTATCGACCCATCGCAGACGTACACCCCCCAATTAGACCGCTGACCAGCCGATTTGACATTGGTTCGCGGCGACACGTAACTTATTCCAGGTCAGAGCGACACGGACACCGACCCGGAGCCCCAAGGGCCTGGGAAACGAGGTTGGACGAGGAGCGCCTGATGATCACACTGGTTCCACCTTGACCAGCGGATTTGGTTCCGCTGTGAGGGCTGGTCTAAGCTGTAAAAGTTGCCTCACGATACGAACGGGACAAGCGCCCGGGAGTTCGTTTGTGCGTGTGTTCTTTGAGAACTC
>NZ_JBIVKC010000008.1:0-555455 GCF_044750615.1 Nocardia sp. NPDC088792 | reverse complement strand
CTCTCCGTTGAAGACTCTCAACCAACCCCGAAGGGCTAATCGGAAGAATTAACCAGAGTCCGAAAACCTTGGCAAAATCAAACGCCAGCAAAAAGATTTGCTGACTAAATGTCCGACCTCAACACACGGGGGGCGTGAGGCCGGAACCAAATTAAATATTTGGCACTGACATTCATCGACACACTATTGAGTTCTCAAAGAACACACGCACAAGCCATCTCCCGGGCGCTGAGCCCGTTCGATCAGCTAGGCAACTTTTCAAGCTTAGCCCCAGCCGCGCAGCAGAACCAAATCCGCTGGTTGGTTGGGAGCTAGTGTGATCATCAGGCGCTCTCGTCTCACCGGAGTCGGTGTCCGTGTCGCTCTGACCTGGAATAAGTTACGTGTTGGTGGTTCGCATGTCAAATCGCCTGTTCAGGAGCGTTTTTCGCAAACACGTACCGACATGAGCTGTTCAGTCTGCCGTTCCGACGCGTTCGATCTCGGCCCCTAGGGACCGCATGTTCTCCACGAAATCCGGGTAGCCCCGGTCGATGTGGAAGACGTCGTGCACTTCGGTCACCCCGTCGGCGACCAGACCCGCGAGCACCAGGCCCGCGCCGGCGCGAATGTCCGAGGACCAGACCGGCGCGCTCGACAACCGCGGAATCCCGCGCACCACAGCGTGATGCCCATCGGTCCGGGCATCCGAGCCCAGCCGGATCATCTCCTCCACGAAACGGAAGCGCGCCTCGAAGATGTTCTCGGTGATCATCGAGGTGCCGTCGGAGATGGCGGCCAGGCCGATGGCCATCGGCTGCAGGTCGGTGGGGAAACCCGGGAAGGGCAGCGTCGAAAAGTTCACGGCACGAGGCCGATCCGACTGCACCACCCGGAAACCGTCCGGTTCGAACGAGATTCGCGCCCCCGACGACCGCAGCTTGTCCAGCACCAGCGAGAGATGCTTCGGGTTGATACCCGTCACCCGCACATCCCCCTGCGTCATCGCCGCGGCGATACCCCAGGTCGCGGCGACGATGCGATCACCGATCACCCGGTGCTCGGTCGGCGACAGCTTGTCCACGCCCTCGATGGTCAGCACCGAGGTGCCGGCGCCCGCGATCTTCGCGCCCATGCGGATCAGCATGTTGCACAGATCCACGATCTCCGGCTCGCGCGCCGCATTGTCGATGACCGTCTCGCCCTCCGCGAGCACCGCGGCCATCAGGATGTTCTCGGTCGCACCCACCGACGGGAAGTCCAGGCGGATCCGCGCACCCTGTAGTTCCTCGGCACGCGCCACCAGGCAGCCGTGCTCGATCTCGCTGGTGGCACCGAGTAACCGCAGGCCGGCCTGATGCATGTCCAGCGGACGCGAACCGATGGCGTCACCGCCCGGCAACGCCACCACCGCACGCTTGCACCGCGCCATCAGCGGACCCAGCACACACACCGACGCCCGGAACTGCGTCACGGCCGGAAAGTCCGCGTGGTACTTCGGTTCCGGCGGCGTCGCGATCGTCACGGTCTCGTGGTCGACCGTGACATCGCAGCCGAGGCCGCGCAGCACATCCGCCATCAACGGCACATCCAGGATGTCCGGGCAGTTCGTGATCGTGGTCGTACCCTCGGCCAGCAGCGCTGCGGCCATCAGCTTGAGGACGCTGTTCTTCGCGCCGCCGACCGCGACCTCACCGACGAGCGTGCTGCCCCCGGTCACCAGAAACCGTTCACTCACGGGGGTCAGCCTAGTGGTCCTCTCCCGCGCCCGTGGCTTCTCCGCCCGGCCGCCAGAGGATGTCGCCTTCCGGATTCGCGACCCGGCCGAGAATGAACAGCAGGTCGGACAGCCGGTTCAGGTATTTCGCGGGCAACACGCTGGTGTCGTCCGGGTGCGCATCGACCGCGGCCCACGCGGAACGCTCGGCGCGCCGCGCCACCGTGCGCGCCGTGTGCAGCAGCGCGGCCAGCGGCGTGCCGCCCGGCAGGATGAACGAATTCAACGGCGCCAGAGGCTCATTGAACTCATCGCACCACTGCTCGAGCCGGTCGATATAGGGCTGGGTGATGCGCAGCGGCGGGTACTTGGGGTCCGCGACCACGGGGGTGGAGAGGTCCGCGCCGGCGTCGAAAAGGTCGTTCTGTATGTGGCGCAGCACAGTCAGAATCCGCTCGTCCGGCTGACCCAGAGCAATCGCCACCCCGAGGGCGGCATTGGTCTCGTCACAGTCGGCGTACGCGATCAGCCGCGGGTCGGTCTTCGGCACGCGCGAGAAATCGCTGAGGCCGGTCGTCCCGTCGTCGCCGGTCCGCGTATAGATCCGCGTCAGGTGCACACTCACGAGATCACCGTAACCGGTTCCCACACAAACAGGACCTGTCCCCGTCGCAATAGCGACGGGGACAGGGAACTCGCGAGGTGGATGGGTGCTGTCTCAGTGCGCGGGCCGCCGCCGGATACGTTCGGACGGACGCGACTCCACCCAGGACAGCAGGGCCGCCAGCGCGCCCCGATCGAGGGCCAGCTCGTAACTGCCGTTGCCGTCGGAGATATTGACGATCGCCTCGTCGGTCATGATGTCGTATTCGTCCCCATCGGGGGAGCGCCGCGGACCCACCTCGATCGCCAGGCGACGCAATGTCGAATCGGGACCGAGCTTCAGACTCGAGAGTTTGTAGAAGACGAGGGTGTCCTCGTCATAGCGGATCAGCCCGTGCCGCCAGCCGCCGCCATGCCCGCGAGCAGGCAATACGCGCAGCAACGCCGCCGTCCCACCACGCCGCAACATGATCAGCCGATAGGTGGAAGCCAAGGCCAAGGCGACAAGCAACAGCACCAGAATGATCAGAAGCACCATCCCGGTTTGCAATGCCGCTCCGTCCCTTCGATTCGCGTCGGTCGAACCACCCGGCCGATGGCCGGACCCCGCGTGTATTCGGTCGATACTAGCGACCGCCGAAACGCCGGGTCCGGCCATCCACCGAATGTGACGTATGACCAGGTCAGCTGTGCCCGAAGGCTCAGCCCATACTGAACGGCTGACCCCACACGGTGACGTCACCGATCTGGGTATCGGTATAGGCCGAGATCAGCACGAACGACCGCGCCTGCGCGTAACCGCCGCAGCCGTTCACCTCGAACGCCTCGTCCACCCAGGACACGCTGGCGTGCGGACCCGGAGTCTTGTTGTAGCGGTTGTGCTTTTCCTGGCCGTAGTCGTCGGGCGCCTCGAGGTCGAGCATCAGCCGGGCGACCGCCTGCCCGGGCCCCAGGGAGAGACCGCCGCCGAAGGTCTGGGACGGGGTGAAAGAAGGCGCGCCGCCACCGGTACCAGGCGCCCCCGTGCCGGTGCCGCTCTCGGACTCGCTGAACTGGCCGATATCGACCTGACAGCCGACCACGTATCCGGGTGAGATCTTGATGGTGCTGGTCGCCGCGCTCGGTCCCGAAATGTCCACGCTGCCACGTCCGGTCACCCATACGTTCCGGTGCGCGGGCGTCGATCCCATCGAAGGACTGATCTTCGCCGATTCATTGTCGATCCGGACCGTCACCACGGTGCCGTCATCGAGTGTGCGGCTGATTTGCCCGCCGGGCAGCGGAATGAACGTATCGGCATTTGCCGCACCCCCGGAACTCGAACCCCATACCACCGCGGCAGCCATGGCGACGCCGAAAACCTTGCCGCCCCGCGCGTATTCAACCCTGCCGAACATACGATCCCTTCGCGTCGGAGTGAATACGGATCAGCCGATACTGAACGGCTGGCCGTAGAGCGAGACCTTGGCGTAGTCGGCGCCGATGATCTCGACCACCGAGAATTGCCGGGCCTGCGCGAATCCGGCGCAGCCCTGCACGTCCATCGGAACGTCCTGGTATTGAATGTGATACGTGCCGCTCTTGGGCGTATCGATATTGTCGATCTGCACCCACGCCACCTGCCCCACCGACAGCGGGAAACTCACGCCGCCGCTGATGGCGGGCGAGGTCGGGCTGATGGTGAACCCCGTCGACGCACTCAGCGCACCCAGCGCCACCTGACAGCCGACGATGTAGCCGACGGTCAGCCCCGAGGAGCCGTGCGTCGAAGAGTTGTTGGTACCGGGGAAATTCTTGGCGCCATTGTTCGGCCCGATGGTGCCGTCCGGGGTATCCACCTCCGCGGTGATATTTCCGGAGACCCAGGTCGAGCGGCCGGCGCCGTTGTCCGCCAGCGAGGGCGAAACTATCGCGCGCTCACCGCGACTCGTGATCTTCACGCCGGAACCCTCGATATGCCCGTCCGGTAGGGCCACCCAGGCGTCGGCGTTCGCCGCACCGGGTGAAAAGAATCCGATGGCGACCATCGTCGCGACGGTCGTGATGATTCCGCGGAGTGCCCGCGACGTACGTACAGCTCGAAACCCGCTCATTCACCCCTCGCTCTGCGCATGCTCATGACGGTAAAGCTGGGAAGTGCTTGTAATAGCTAAGGTTTAGCCAGATGCGCCAGATCACAGAGAGGACCGGCGAAAGAATTCAATCACACCGCTATCAATAGAAAAAGCAGCGGCCCCAGGAAAATCCTGGGGCCGCTGCCTATTTGCTCTCGGGCAACAGCGTCAGTGCGCTGCCGCCGCCTTCTCCAGGGCACGCAACCGGCCCTGCGCCTCGGCCTTCGCCGCCTCACTCGCATCCGCATCGGCGAGCACGGCCTTCGCGGCCGCCTCGTCGATATCGCCCGCGAACTCGGCGGATTCGGCCAGCACGCGCACCGCGCCGGCCGTGACCGAGAAGAACCCGCCGTGCACGGCAGCGACAATGCGCTCGCCCTCGACGGAATCGATGGTCACGGTGCCGCCCTCCACGAGCTGCCCGAGCAGCGGTTCGTGGTTGGGCATGATGCCGATCTCACCCTCCGTGGTCTGGGCGGAGACGAAACTCGCCCGCCCCGACCACAGCAGTCGCTCGACGGCGACCAGATCAACAGACATATCCGCCATTGGACTACTTCCCGGCGATCTTCTTCGCGGCCGCCTCGACATCGTCCAGGCCACCACAGGAGTTGAACGCCTGCTCCGGCAGGTGGTCGAACTCGCCCTTGCAGACCCGATCGAAGTCGTCGATGGTCTGCTCCAGCGGCACAACCGAACCCGGCTGACCGGTGAACTTCTCGGCCACGATGAAGTTCTGGCCGAGGAACTTCTCCAGCCGGCGGGCACGGCCGACGAGGACCTTGTCCGCCTCGGAGAGCTCGTCCATACCGAGGATGGCGATGATGTCCTGCAGCTCCTTGTACTTCTGCAGGATCCGCTTGACCTCGTTGGCCACCGCGAAGTGCCGATCGCCGACGATCGACGCCTCGAGAATACGAGAGGTCGAGGTCAGCGGGTCGACGGCCGGGTAGATGCCCTTCTGCGAGATCGGGCGGGAAAGCTCGGTCGTCGCATCCAGGTGGGCGAAGGTGGTCGCCGGCGCCGGGTCGGTGTAGTCGTCGGCGGGAACGTAGATCGCCTGCATCGAGGTGATCGAACGGCCACGGGTCGAGGTGATCCGCTCCTGGAGCTGACCCATCTCGTCCGCCAGGGTCGGCTGGTAACCGACCGCCGAGGGCATACGACCCAGCAGGGTCGAGACCTCGGAACCGGCCTGCGTGAACCGGAAGATGTTGTCGATGAACAACAACACGTCCTGGTTCTGCACATCCCGGAAGTACTCGGCCATGGTCAGGGCCGAGAGGGCGACGCGCATACGCGTGCCCGGCGGCTCGTCCATCTGGCCGAAGACGAGGGCGGTGTCCTGTAGGACGCCCATCTCTTCCATTTCCAGGTGGAGGTCGGTGCCCTCACGAGTACGCTCGCCGACGCCCGCGAACACCGAGGTGCCCGAGAACTCGCGCGCGATACGGGTGATCATCTCCTGGATCAGCACGGTCTTGCCGACACCGGCGCCACCGAACAGACCGATCTTGCCGCCCTTGACGTACGGGGTCAGCAGGTCGATGACCTTGACACCGGTCTCCAGGATCTCGGTCTTACCCTCGAGCTGGTCGAAGGCGGGCGGCTGGCGGTGGATGCCCCACTGCTCGCCGTCGCGGCCCAGGCCGGGGGTGTCCAGGCAGTCGCCCAGGGCGTTGAACACGTGGCCCTTGACGACGTCACCGACGGGCACCGAGATCGGCTTGCCGGTGTCGCGCACCTCGACGCCACGCACCAGACCATCGGTCGGCTGCATGGAGATGGTGCGAACGATGTTGTCGCCCAGGTGCTGTGCGACCTCGAGGGTCAGGGTCTTCGCCACGGACGGGAGCGCGATGTCCACGTTCAGGGCGTTGTAGAGCTCCGGGATCGAACCACGCGGGAACTCGACGTCCACGACGGGTCCGATGACGCGGGAGACGCGGCCTGTGCCGGCGCCAACCCGGGTTTCGTTAGTGACAGCTGCGGTCATTGCTTCTCTTCCTACGGCTTAGTCGCGGTCCGAGCTCGAAGCCAGCGCGTTGGCGCCGCCGACGATTTCCGTGATTTCCTGCGTGATTCCGGCCTGCCGCAACGAGTTCGCGGTACGGGTCAGTGAATTCACCAGGTCCGTCGCGTTATCGGTGGCAGCCTTCATAGCGGTGCGGCGCGCAGCCGACTCCGATGCCGCCGCATCCAGCAGCGACGAGTAGATCCGAGTGTTGATGTACTTCGGCAGCAGCGCGCCCAGCAGGCGGTCCGCGTCCGGCTCGAACTCGTACTGGGCGTGGACATCCGCCGTCTCCGAATCGGAGAAGCTGTCCGGGCCCATGTCGAAGTTCTCGTCCACGAAGCTGATCTGGATGGGCGCCAGGCGGCGCACCTCCGGCACCTGCGACAGCATCGACACGAAACGCGTGTAGACGATGTGCAGTTCATCCACACCCGGCATGGTGCCGACCCCGTTGGGAGCGGCGACCTCGCCCTCGGCACCCGCCATGAACGCCTCGACCAGGTGGTTGCAGGCGGCGGACGCGTCCAGGTAGTTGGGCGACTGGGAGAAACCGACCCACGAACCGTTCACCTCGCGGCGACGGAAGGTGTAGTAGGTCAAACCCTTCGAGCCCATCACGTACAGGATCGGCTCTTTGCCCTCGGAACGCAGGGTGGTCAGCAGCTCCTCGGTGCGCTTCAGCACATTGGAGTTGTAGCCACCGCACATGCCGCGGTCGCTGGTGATCACCAGCACCGCGGCACGCCGCGCATTCGGCCGCTCGGTCAGCAGCGGATGGGTGAGATTACTACTGGCGCTTGCCAATTCGGCGAGCACCTTGGTGATCTCCTCCGCGTACGGCTTGGCAGCCGCGACTCGGGCCTGCGCCTTGCTGATTCGCGAGGTCGCGATCAGCTCTTGCGCCTTGGTGATCTTCTTGATCGAGCTCACGGAACGAATTCGGGAGCGCAGTTCGCGCACGCTTGCCATTAGCGGTTCACACTCCCTTCATTCCTCGAGTCAGTCAGTCGCATTCGCTTCGCCCGTCTTACTTCTCGACGTGCTTGCGCGTGACGGAGAGCGACTCGACCTCTTCGTGATCGAGCTGGCCGGCCGCCGCCTCGTTCACGACACGACTGCCGTCGGAGGCCAGGAAGCCCTGCTTGAACTTGTCGGTCGCGGCCTTGATGGCCTCGGCCGGCTCGCCCTCGAGCTTCTTGGCGCCACCCTGCAGGGCGTCGAAGGAGGACTGCACGGAACCGTGCAGGTACTCCAGCAGCTCGACATTGAAGCGGCGGATGTCGCCGACCGGCACCGAATCGTAGAAGCCGGCGTCGACCAGGAACAGCGAAACAACCTGGTCCTCAACGGAAACCGGGGCGTACTGGTCCTGCTTCAGCAGCTCGACCCAGCGGCCGCCGCGCTCCAGCTGCGCCAGCGAGGCCGCATCCAGGTCGGAGGCGAAGGCGGAGAACGCCTCCAGCTCACGGTAGGAGGCCAGCTCCAGACGCAGCGAACCGGCGACCTGCTTCATGGCCTTGGTCTGCGCGGCGCCACCGACACGGGACACCGAGATACCGACGTTGATGGCCGGACGGACACCCTTGTTGAAGAGGTCCGACTCCAGGAACACCTGACCGTCGGTGATGGAGATGACGTTGGTCGGGATGAACGCCGACACATCGTTGGCCTTGGTCTCGATGATCGGCAGTGCGGTCATCGAGCCCGCGCCCATCGCATCGGACAGCTTGGCGCAACGCTCCAGCAGACGCGAGTGCAGGTAGAAGACGTCACCCGGGTACGCCTCGCGGCCCGGCGGGCGACGCAGCAGCAGCGAGATCGCGCGGTAGGCCTCGGCCTGCTTGGACAGGTCGTCGAACACGATCAGGACGTGCTTGCCCTGGTACATCCAGTGCTGGCCGATGGCCGAACCGGTGTACGGCGCAAGCCACTTGAAGCCGGCGGAGTCGGAGGCCGGGGCCGCGACGATGGTGGTGTACTCCATCGCGCCGTGCGCCTCGAGGGCAGCCTTGACGCCCGCGATGGTGGAGCCCTTCTGGCCGATCGCGACGTAGATGCAGCGCACCTGCTTCGACGGATCGCCGGTGGCCCAGTTGGCCTTCTGGTTGATGATCGCGTCGATGCAGACCGCGGTCTTGCCGGTCTTGCGGTCGCCGATGACGAGCTGACGCTGGCCGCGGCCGATGGCGGTCAGCGCGTCGATCGCGGTGATGCCGGTGGCCATCGGCTCACCGACCGGCTGGCGCTCCAGCACGGTCGCGGCCTGCAGCTCGAGCACGCGACGCTCGTCGGCCTCGATCTCGCCCAGGCCGTCGATCGGGGCGCCGAGCGGGTTCACCACGCGGCCCAGGAACTTGTCACCGACGGGGACCGAGAGCACGTCGCCGGTGCGGCGGACCTGCTGGCCCTCCTCGATGGTGTCGAACTCACCCAGGACGACGGCACCGATTTCGGTGTCCTCCAGGTTCAACGCGACGCCGAGGACGCCGCCGGGGAACTCCAGCAGCTCGTTGGCCATCGCGGACGGGAGGCCGCTGATGTGGGCGATACCGTCGCCGGTGTCGGTGACGACGCCCACTTCCTCGATGGAGGTTTCCGGGGTGTAGCTCTGGGTGTAGCTCTCGATCGCGCTACGGATCTCATCGGGGGAGATCGTCAGCTCCGCCATGTTCTTCCTGCTCTCGCTGTGGTCTCGAATGTCGGTGTGTTATTGCGCTTTTGGAGCGTTGGTCTCAAGCGAGAGACTGACGCAAGCGCTGCAGCCGTCCGACGGCGCTGCCGTCGATCACGTCGTCGCCCACGCGCACGACGACACCGGCCAGCAGGCTCGGGTCTTCCTGCACGTGCACGGTGACCGGCTTGTCGTAGATGCGCTGCAATGCGGCCGCCAGGTGCTCGCGCTGCTGCGGCGTCAGGGCCGCCGCGGCGCGCACGTGCGCCACGATCTGGTCGCGAAGCGACGCCGCCAGGTCGGACAGCTCATCGATGGCCTGGCCGACATCGCCCTTGTGCCGCAGCACGGCCTGTTCGGCCAGCTGCAGGGTGATGTCCTCGACCTTGCCCGCGAGCAGCCGCTGCACCAGGGCGCGCTTGGCCGGAACCGGCTTGCCGTGGTCCTGCAGCGCCTGCTCCAGGTCCGGGTTGTCGTCGATGATGCGGCCCAGCCGGAAGAGCTCGTCCTCGACGGCATCCAGGCGGCCGCGCTCGTCCGCGGCGCGCAGCAGCGCTTCGCGGCCGAGCACCACCAGGGTGTCGACGAGGTCGCGAGCCCGCGACCAGTCCTGGGCCACCGCGGTGGTCAGCACCGCCTGCGTGGCCGCGCTGATCTTGCCGCCGAACAGGCGTTCGGCCAGTTCGGCGCGCACCGAACTCGACACCGACTTATCCGCGAGCGCCACACGCAGCGAACGCTGGTCGTCGAGGACGGCGACAACGGCGAACAGTTCGGAGCCCGTCGTGGCCGCGACGGTGTCGCTTCCGGTCAGAGCGGCCCGAAGAGCTTCCCGCGCACGGGAGCTCGCCTCGCGGCTCGCTGCGTACATGCTTCCCACTTTCGGTTCGTTACCTTCCGACCCCGATGCCGGCGTTCGAATCCAGCTCCCGGAGGAACTGGTCGATCGACGCGGCCTGCTTGGCCTCATCGGCCACCGACTGGCCGATGATCTTCTCGGCCAGGTCGACCGCGGTACGGCCCAGCTCGGAACGCAGCTCGGTCACGATCTGCTGGCGCTGTGCCTCCAGCTGCGCGTGGCCCGCGGCGACGATGCGGTCGGCCTCGGACTGAGCCTCGGCGCGCATCTGGGAGAGGATGGTCTGGCCCTGAGTGCGGGCCTCCTCACGGATGCGAGCAGCCTCGAGGCGAGCCTCGGCCAGCTGCTCCTGGTACTGCTGCAGCGTGGCCTGCGCCTCGGCCTGCACGGTCTCGGCCTTGGCGATACCGCCTTCGATCTTCTCGGAACGCTCGTCGAGCACCTTGGACAGGCGCGGGACGACGTACTTGGCGAAGACGACGGCGATAACGATGAAGACGACCGCAGACCAGAGGATGTCGTACGGCTCCGGGATGAGGGGGTTCTTGTCGGCCCCCTCAGCCGCGAGCAGGTAGGTGCTGTTCATCGTTGATTCCTAGTCGTTTTGCCGGAATCAGAAAATGAAGCCGGCGACGAGACCGATCAGCGCCAGGGCCTCGGTGAACGCGATACCCAGGAACATGGTGGTCCGGATGGTGCCCTGCAGCTCGGGCTGGCGGGCGATGCCCTCGATGGCCTTGCCGACCACGATGCCCACGCCGATGCCGGGGCCGATCGCGGCGAGACCGTAACCGATGGCGCCGTAACCCTTGACGGTCGGAGCGTTCTCGGCCAGGAAGGTCATGGTGCTGCTCATTGGTGTTTGTTCCCTTTCTGTCGCCCACCCGCCGAAGCGGCGTGTGTGGCAGGTTTCTGGTGTTGGTGCGGTTGGTCAGTGAGAGTCGGCGTGCTCGGCCAGACCGATGTACACAGCGGTCAGCAGCGCGAACACGTACGCCTGCAAGAAGATCACCAGCACTTCGAAGAGGGTGAAGCCGAAGCCCGCGATCAGCGAGAACGGCGACAGGACCTTCATCCATGCGACGGCATCGAACAGGAAGAACTGGGTGGCACTGAAGAACAGCACCAACATGATGTGGCCCGACAGCATGTTCGCCATGAGACGAACGGTCAGCGTGAAGGGGCGCAGCAGGAAGGTCGAGATGAACTCGATCGGGATCAGCAGCACGTGCAGCGCGGGCGGAACGTTCGGCACCACGATGGACGAGCGCACGTACTTGACGAAGCCGTACTTCTTGATGCCCACATAGTTGAACGTGATGTAGGCGACGACGGCCAGTACGAGCGGCATGCCGACACGGGCGTTCGACGAAATGTTCAGGAACGGAATGACGCTGGAGAAGTTCAGGAACAGGACGCCGAAGAAGATCGACGCGATCAGCGGGAAGAACTTCTTCCCGGTTTCCTTGCCCAGGATCTCGTCACAGATCTGCTCCTTCACGAACACCAGACCGTATTCGGCGACATTCTGGAGGCCGCGCGGAACCAGCTGCGGCCGACGGAATGCGGCCAGCATGAGGATCACGAGAACGGCCGCCATGAGGATGCGAATGAGCATCAAGCGATCGAGATCGAAGAGCCCGAAAGGCGTGTCCCCGAGGATCTTCTCGGGGAAGAAGTCGTTAAGCGACGGCGCGTGGAACTCGCCCGCCAAAATGGTGACGCTCAGCGTTCTCTCCCGTGGTCGGGCCGCAGGAGATAGTTTTCTCCTGCGGATCGATCGGACATTGACGATCTGGTGGGTCGACTCAGGTCGGCTCGAAGTTCGTCAGCAGCTGTGGCAGTCACGCCCTGGCGTCTGTACGCGCGTCGGCGACATCGTCGACGGTGCAGAACCATGACCCTGGGGGTCAGGTACGGCTGTAAGCATAACCTGGTCTCAGGCGGGTCTCAGGCGACCCCCCCTGTTGATTCGGTTGGCTACAAGTAAAGAGTTTATCAAGTTATCTACGACAACGTGTAGGGGGTGGCAGAAACTCCCCCGCGAAAGTGTCGCGGGGCTGTTTCACGCAGGTCGGGGACTAGAGCTCCCGCTCCACCTGCACGGTCGGAACCCGGTGGCGCAGAAGGCCATACGTCTCCGCGCCGAGCACCACCAGCAGCGCCCCGACGACTGTGAAGAACAGTGCGTTGTGGCTATAGAAGTCGTACTGCTTGAGCACCGCGATGACGATCACGGCGACCAGCAGTTTTCCGACCCAGCTGCCGAGCAGGACGATGCCCTGCAGGCCCGATTGGATTTTCGCGCTGAACAGCACGGCGGCGGCCGTCGTGAGGATGAATCCGCCGCCGATGGCGGATCCGAGCAGGGCGCCCCACAGGCCGTGCAGGCCCGCGAAGATCGACGCCAGGACGGCCGAAACCACAACGAGCACAGCCAAACCCAGGAGGCCGTAGCGCAGCGCTGCCCGCAGCGGGGCGTCGGGATGGGTATCAGAAGGCGTGCTCACAGCTGGCAACTCTACCCGGCGGCGTGATCATGACTGCGGGGCGGTTTGCTGCGGGGTTTCACCTTCAGCTCGCGCCAGGACGGCACCGCGGTGACGACGAGCGCGAAAACGAGTCCGGCGGCGAACAACAGGACAACCATGCGCCGATCCGAGATCAGCGAGGTGCCGACCGCGCCGAATGCGAGCACGCTCACCCACAAGTAGATCAACAAGACGACGCGGCGCTGCGAATGTCCGATTTGGAGCAATCGGTGATGCAGATGCATTTTGTCGGGAGTGGAGAAACTCACACCTGCGCGAACGCGTCGCACGATGGCCAGAACAAGATCAAGTACCGGAATGAACATCACCGCGCCCACCAGCAACAGCGGTGACAGCAGACCCACGATGTCGCGCGGTCCGTAACCCTGCAGCGGAATTCTTCCGGAAGCGCCCGTGGATACCGCCGCCAGCATCAAACCGATCAGCATCGAGCCGGTATCACCCATGAATATTCGGGCGGGCTGAAAATTGTGCGGAAGAAATCCCAGACAGCCGCCCGCGAGTGCGGCCGCCAGCAACGCCGGCGGATAGGTGTCGGTGGAACCGCCCACTTCGTACAGCAATCCCACGGTGAACACGAAAACGGCCGCCGCGCAGATGAAACCCAGCCCCGCCGCGAGCCCGTCCAGGCCGTCCACGAAATTCATCGCATTGATGATCGTCACCGTGAGGCCGACGGTCACCAGACCGCCCTGCAGCGGATCCAGCACCACCGTTTCATTGGTGAACGGGTTGTAGATGGCCACCCAGCTCAAACCCATGACGGCCATGACGCTGGCCGCGGTGATCTGGCCGACCAGCTTCGTCAGCCAGTCCAGCCCCCAGCGGTCGTCGAGGATGCCCACGAGCACGATCAGCGTGCTCGCGGCGAGGACCGCGGGAATGTCCTTCGGGTAGTCGAATCCGCGCCGCAGGGCAGGCAACTGGTGGGCGAACAGCACGGCGGTCACCAGGCCGAACCAGATGCCGAGGCCGCCCATGCGCGGCGTCGGCTTCACGTGCACGTCCCGCTCGCGCGGCACGGCCACCGCGCCGAAGGCGATGGCCATCACCCGGGCGCCGCCGGTGCTCAGATACGCGACGACCGTGGCGACGAGCAGTACCAGCAGCAGCTCGCGGAGCGGGACCACCGCTCCTTGGCTGAATACGCCCTGACTGAGCAGCATCTATCGGGCCGTCACCGCGCGTCCTGCGCCAGGAGTTCCTCGGGCGACATGCCGAGGACCTCCGCGATCTTCGCCGCCGGGATCGCGCCCTCGCGCAGGATGCGCGGCAGGTCCGAGGTCAGGTCGACGATGGTGGAGGCGACGCCGTGATCGGCCGGACCGCCGTCGAGGTACACCCCGACCAGCTCGCCCAGCTGGGCCTTGGCCTCGTCCACGGTGGCGGCCGGCGGCTGCCCGGAGACATTGGCGCTGGACACGGCGAGCGGACCCACCTCGCGCAGCAGTTCGAGGGCCACCGGATGCAGCGGCATGCGCAGCGCGACCGTGCCGCGCGCGTCGCCGAGATCCCAGGCCAGCGAAGGCGCCTGCTGCACAACGAGAGTCAGGCCGCCGGGCCAGAACGCGCGGATCAGCTCGCGGGCCTGCGGGCGCACCGAGAAGACCAGGCCGTCGATCGTGGTCCACGATCCGACGAGCACCGGCACCGGCATATCGCGCCCGCGCCGCTTGGCGGCCAGCAGGGCGTTGACGGCCTGACTGTCGAACGCGTCGGCCGCGAGGCCGTACAGCGTGTCGGTCGGGATGACAGCCAATCGACCGGACTTCAGGGTGCTGCGGGCAGCGGACAGGCCGGCGGCACGGGAGTCGGGATCGGCACAGTCGTAGACGGTACTCACGGCTGACATCTTGGCACGTCTGCGCGGGCGCGCGGCAATGTGTCTGCGCTAGGTGGTATCCAGGCGCCCGCGCTGACTGCCATCGAGCTGCCAGTACCCGGACATGAGTTCGTGTGACCATGCGGGCTGGCGGATTTCGCCGCGGGCCGCGAATTCGGTCATATAGGGCTTGATATCGAGTACCGGGGTGCCGTCGATGGCATCGAGCCCGCGCACGGTCAGGGTCAGGCCGTCGACGCCGAGCAGTTCGCAGACGGTGACGCCGATCCGGTTGGGGCGGGCCTTGCCGCGCTGGGCGAAGATGCCGATGCGCGGCCAATCCTGGTTGCCGCGCGGATGCCGGGCGCCGGTGTGGATATCCGTTTCCTCGACACGGTCGAAGACGTACACCACCTCGATGTGGGAGAAGGCGTCGAGACCCGCCACCGCGTCGGGCGTGAAACGCGCCCCGTCGAGCGTGATCGTGGAGGTGACGGCGTCCCAATCGTCGTCCAGCGGTTCGGTTCTCGGCGACTTCACCCAGGCAATCGGTGCGACTTCGATCATGTCCCCGAACCTACTCCGGTGCGGGTCGGACGGTCAGGCGAGAATGCGCCGCGCCACCACGAACCGCGGCTTGCCCGCGAGATCGGGATGCTCGGCGATATCCGTGAAGCCGCCGTGGGCGGCGAAGAGGGCCGCCACGTCGGAGCCGTTGGTGTCGTCGTGTTCGACGGCCACGGTGCCGCCGTCGCGCAGCAGGCGCGCGATGGTGGTGATCATGGGCCGGATGACGTCCAGGCCGTCGGGCCCGCCGAAGAGCGCCCGGTGCGGATCGTGGTCCATCACTTCGGGATCCAGTTGTGCCGCCTCGGGAATGTAGGGCGGGTTGGAGACGATCACGTCGACGCGGCCGTCGAATTGCCCGAGGATGGCGGGATCGGTGACGTCCCCTTCGTGCAGTTCGATCGGGGTATCGCCTTCGTCGGCGAGTTGGCGGGCATTGCGTTTGGCCCAGGACAGCGCTTCCGGGTCGAGTTCGACCGCGTGCACGTCGGCGTCGGGCCGGGCGTGGGCGACGGCCAGGGCCAGGGCCCCCGAACCCGTGCACAGATCCACCACGACGGGCGGATGTTCGTGGCCGATCTCCTCCAGCTGCGCGAGCGCCCAGGCGAACAGCAACTCCGTCTCGGGCCGCGGGATGAACACGCCGGGCCCGACCGCGAGATCGATCTCCCCCATCGCGGCGGTGCCCGTGAGGTGTTGCAGCGGAACGCGTTCCGCGCGCCGGGCGACCAGCTTGCGGTACTCCTCCAGCTGGTCCAGGGTCACCATGGGGACCAGCAGCAGCCGCATGCGGTCGACCCCGAGCACATGTGCGGCAAGTAGTTCCGCGTCCGCCTGCGGGCTGTGCACGCCGGCCGTTCGCAACGCCTCGACGGCTTCGAGAATCGCAGGACGCAACGGCACGCGGCTCATGATTGCGCGACCTTTCCGGTAGGGGTTCCCGGCGGGGCACTCATGTTCGCACGAAACCTGTAGCGCCTCGCCGGTTTACAACCTACCGCTATTACTCGGCGGCGAGGCGGGCGGCACGGTCCGCTTCGCCGAGGGCATCGAGCAGATCGTCGAGGTTGCCGTCCAGCACCGAGTCCAGATTGTGCGCTTTGAAGCCGATGCGGTGGTCGGCGATGCGGTTCTCCGGGAAGTTGTAGGTGCGGATGCGCTCCGAGCGGTCCACGGTGCGGATCTGCGAGGCGCGGCCGGCGGCGGCGTCCTGGTCGGCCTGTTCCTCGACGAGGGCCTGCAACCGGGCGGCGAGAACCTGCTTGGCGCGGATCTTGTTCTGCAGCTGCGACCGCTCGTTCTGGCAGGTCACCACGAGCCCGGTGGGCAGGTGGGTGAGGCGCACGGCCGAGTCGGTGGTGTTGACGCCCTGACCGCCCTTACCCGAGGAGCGGTACACGTCGATGCGCAGATCCTTCTCGTCGATCTCGACTTCCTCGACCTCATCCGGTTCCGGATAGACGAGCACGCCCGCGGCCGAAGTGTGAATGCGCCCTTGGGATTCGGTGACCGGCACGCGCTGCACCCGGTGCACGCCGCCCTCGAACTTGAGCCGGGACCAGACGCCGTCGCGGGCGGCCTCCTTGCTCTTGATCGAGAAGCTGGCCTCCTTGTACCCGTCGAGGTCGGAGTAGGTGACGCCGAGCACCTCGACCTTCCAGCCGTGCCGTTCGGCATAGCGGAGGTACATACGGGCCAGGTCGGCGGCGAACAGGGCCGACTCTTCGCCGCCCTCACCGGATTTCACCTCGAGCACGACATCGTCGGCGTCGTGCGGGTCGCGCGGCGCGAGCAGGTCGGTGAGCTGTTTGTGCAGCTCTTCCGCCTGCGCCTGCAGGCCGGGCACCTCGGCGGCGAAGGACGAGTCGTCGGCGGCCAGTTCCTCGGCGGCGGCGAGATCCTCGCGCGCGGTCTTCAGCTTGTTGTAGGTGGCCATGATCGGCCCGAGTTCGGCGAATCGCTTACCGACGCGGCGGGCAGCGCCCGGGTCGTTGTGCAGCGACGGATCGGCCAGTTGGAGTTCCAGCCCGGCGTATTCGGCCAGGATGTCGTCGATCGCGTTCGGGGCCGTTGCTTTGTCGGCCATCGCGGTTGTCCTCCTGTCGGGAGTGCCGGGAGGGGCACACCCGGAAAGTATGTGTGAGCTGCGTCAGCTCCCTGCAAGTAGGTCCGTAAACGCACCAACGCCCGACCCGCGAGTGCGGGACGGGCGTCGGCGGGACAGCTACTTGGCAGCCTTGTCGCGCTTGCCGTAGCGAGCCTCGAAGCGGGCCACACGGCCGCCGGTGTCCAGAATCTTCTGCTTACCCGTGTAGAACGGGTGGCACTGGGAGCAGACCTCGACCGTGATCTGGCCCGACTCCTTGGTGCTCTTCGTCTGGAAAGTGTTCCCACAGCCGCACACCACGGTGGTGTCGACATAGGTGGGGTGAATTCCTGCCTTCATGGGTGTCCTTTCAATGGTCGCCGGGTCGCCGTCGCGAAGCGTCAGAAGCTGCGTCACGAGGACGTGAACCGGAACCGACTAGGCATGGTTGCCGACTGGCAAGTATAGACGTCGGCTCGCCCCCGGTTATTCCTGGGACAGGGAAAACGCTGCGACCAGCGGTTTCACCGCCAGTTCGGAGGAACTCATCGGTCTTTTCACAGCCGGTTCCCAGGGGTGCGGGCGTAATGTCTGTTCGTGGAATAGCGGCGGCCCCCAAGGAACTACGGGCACGCATATTTCGGGGTCTCGAGCGAGGCTGAAAGACGAGTAGTCGGCTACTCAGGAATGCGAACACTGATGTTCATAGAGTTTGCACCAGGTGAGAGATAGCTCTGCGACTACGGAAGGAACGGCCGTGACCAGGCAGGACGCGACAGCAGGGGTAAATGCCCCGGTCGGCGCGCACGCCGGGACCGGAGACAGGAACCGGCGCCGCGCGGAAACCGTCGCGGGGGTGGTCCTGGCCACACTGAGCCTGCTCGTAGTGCTGGGCTGGCTGACGGCTCCCGGAGAGCCGGCCGCCACGGCGGGGACCCAAACCCTGGCCCCAACCCCGCCGCAGGGGGACGGCACTCTCACCTACGTAGCGGTCGCGGTGCCGGGCGGCCAGCCCGGCGCCGTGACCGCCATCATCCTCGGCTTCATGATCGCCGGGGCCGCACTGATCGGGCTGTTCTTCTACAGCCCCCGCCCGCTTCCGGCAGCGACACCTACGCTGCCGGAAATGCGACGGCGACCCCACCCGAGCGGGGTCGCCGTCGCAACCAAATTCTTCTTACCGGCTGTGCGCCAGGCTTATTCGTCCAGCGCGCCCGGTGCGGTCTTCGAGACCGTCATCAGGAACTCGATATTGGACTTGGTCTTCTTCAACCGGTCCACCATCAGGTCGATGGCCTGATGTGAATCCAGGCCGGACAGTACGCGCCGCAGCTTGTGCAGCACGGCCGCCTCGTCCGGCGACATCAGCAGATCGTCGCGGCGGGTGCTGGACAGGTTGACATCGACTGCCGGGAACACGCGGCGCTCGGCGATCTTGCGATCGAGCTTGAGCTCGGCGTTACCCGTGCCCTTGAACTCCTCGAAGATGACCGTGTCACCGGTGGAACCGGTCTCGACCAACGCCGTCGCGATGATGGTGAGCGAGCCACCGTTCTCGATATTGCGGGCCGCGCCGAGGAACCGCTTGGGCGGGTACAGCGCGGTGGAATCCACACCACCGGAAAGGATTCGGCCCGACGCCGGGGACGAGTTGTTGTACGCGCGGCCCAATCGGGTGATCGAGTCGAGCAGCACGACGACGTCCTGACCCATCTCCACCAGACGCTTCGCCCGCTCGATGGCGAGCTCGGCGACCGAGGTGTGATCGCTCGGCGGGCGGTCGAACGTGGAGGCGATGACCTCGCCGCGCACGGAGCGCTGCATATCGGTCACTTCCTCGGGACGCTCGTCCACCAGCACCACCATCAGGTAGCACTCGGGGTTGTTGGTGGCGATCGCATTGGCGATGTCCTGGATGACCATCGTCTTACCCGCCTTGGGCGGGGACACGATCAGCGCGCGCTGACCCTTACCGATCGGCATGATCAGGTCGATGATGCGCGTGGTCAGCTTGTTGGGCTGAGTCTCCAGCCGCAGGCGCTGGTTCGGGTACAGCGGGGTGAGCTTGTTGAATTCCGGTCGGCGCTTGGCGCTTTCGACGTCCGAGCCGTTGACCGTGTCCAGCCGCACCAGCGGATCGAACTTCTGGCGCTGGTTGCTCTGATCCCCGTCACGCGGAGCGCGGACCGCACCGGTGATGGCGTCACCGCGGCGCAGGCCGTTCTTTCGGACCAGGTTCATCGACACGTACACGTCGTTCGGGCCGGCCAGGTAGCCGGAGGTGCGGACGAACGCGTAGTTGTCGAGCACGTCGAGAATGCCGGCGACCGGCTGCAGGACGTCGTCCTCGCGGATCTCCATCTCGCGGGTCTCGCCACCGGCGGCGGTGCCTTCGCGATCCCGCCCCCGACGACGCTCACGGAAGCGACGTCCCCGGCGGCCGCGGCCACCTTCCTCGTCGTCGTCGTTATTCCGGTCGTTGCGGTCGTTGCGATCATTGCCGCGATCGTTGCCGCGGTTGCTGTTTCGATCGTTGCCGCGGGCAGTGCCGTTCTGGCTCTGCTGGTTCTGACCGCCACCGTTCTGGTTACTGCGGTCGCGGCGACGCTCACCGCCGTCCTGCTCCGCCTTCTCGGCGGTATCGGCGGCATTGCTCTCGGCATTGGCGCGATTGCTCTCGGCCCGGGTGGCTTCGGCGGCGGCGCGATTGCCTTCGCCGCGGTTGCCCTCGGAACGGTTGCCTTCGGCGTTGGCAGTCGCGGCGGCGGCCCGCTGCTCGCGGCCCCGGCGCTGCCGTCCGCGGCCGCGCTGGCCACCCTCGCGGCTGTCCTCGCCGCCGTCGGCGCGAGCGCCGTCGTTCTCTTCGCGCTTGGAGCCCTCTTCGCGCTTGGATTCGCGCGCCTCACTGGCGTTTTCGCGCACCGGCTCGGCGTTCTTGGCCGGAGCCTGCGCCTGCGCGGTCTTCGCCTCGGCCTTGGCCGGAGCGGTTTCCGCCTTGGGAGCGGCGTCGGCGGCAGGCGCGGAGTTCGCGGCCTTCTCGCCCTTGGCGTCGGTGCGGGTCCGGGTGGCCTTGGCCTCCGTGACCGGCTTGGCGGCGCCCGCCTGGTTCTCCTTTATGGCGGCGATGAGATCACCCTTACGCATCCCGGAAGTGCCTCGGATACCGAGTTCTCCCGCGAGCGCACGCAACTGCGGCAACAACATTCCAGTCAGCCCCGATCGTGCGACGTCGGTTTGTTCACTCATCTTCGAAATCTGTCCGGAGTCACTATCGCGGTCCGAGGAGTCTGAATCACTGTCCACCCCGGGTGTCGCGAGCAGGTCCGTATCTGTCACGGAAATCCTTTCCTTCCCTCGAGTGCCTTTTGCCTGTTCGAGGGTTCCTCCTGCAGTCCGGTCGTACGCCGGACTCGGATGCCGTATCGCCTGTCCCGCCGGGCCGGTAAGGGCACCACCGCGTGGTCTTCGCCACCGAAGAAAAAGGTGGGAGAGATCATCCCAGTTGACTGGCTACCCCCAAGTTTCGAGCCTCAAGCCTCGAGCCTGAGCAAGGAGCCTCTGGAGCGATTGCCCTGATGAAGCACCGGCGTCTGACGCGCACGATGTACGGACTCGCTCAGGATAGCTCCCGCCTTTTGCATCGGCAAGGCAGGCACGCTGTCAATCCACGGATACGCCGTCGGCAATTCCGGGTTCGAGTACGCGCAGGCCGTCGGTAATGGCGAGTTCACGCAGTTCGGACGGGAATTCGCTGGTCGCGAAGGCGAGCACGGTGGGTCCCGCGCCCGACACGGTGGCGGGGATGCCGGCGTTGCGCAGTCGTTCGATCCATTTGGTGGTGAGCGGCAGCGCGGACGCGCGGTAACCCTGGTGTAGCCGGTCCGCGGTGGCGGGCATCAGCAGATCGGGGCGTTGCGTCAAGGCCACTACCGCGAGGGCCGCACGACTCGCATTGAAAGCCGCATCTACGTGCGGAACCATGTCCGGGAGCAGGCCGCGGGTGTGCGCGGTGGACGAGCGCTCCTCGGGAATGAGCACGACCGGGCGCAGGCTGGAATGCGGCGCCAGGCGCACGGCGCGGTACACGCGAGCGTGGTGTTCGGCGCCGTTTCCCTCTGCGGGCCGGTCGGTTTCGGTCCAGGACACCACTATTCCACCCAGCACGCTCGCCGAGGCGTTATCGGGGTGACCCTCGAATTCCGAGGCCAGTTGCACCATGACGGAGTCGTCATAGGCGAGTTCGGGATCGAACTTGGCGGCCAGGCCACGCCCGGCGGCCAGCCCGCCGACCACCGCCGAGGCCGAGGAACCCAGGCCCCGCGAGTGCGGAATCACATTGCGGCACACCACGTCCAGGCCGTCCGCCCAGACCCCCGCGGCCTGCAGGCCGCGTTCGATGGCGCGCACCACCAGATGCGAAGGGCCCCAGGGCACATCGTCGGCGCCCTCCCCCTCGACCCGGATGGCGAGCCCGGTGTCCGTGGTGGACACCGTGATCTCGTCGTACAGGCCCAAAGCGATTCCGAGGGAATCGAACCCCGGGCCCAGATTGGCGCTGGACGCCGGAACCCGCACGGTCACGGAGATTCCGGCGGGCAGCGTCCTTGTCATGAGCTGACCTTCGCGCGAATTCAACTCAGGCCAGCTCGAGTTCGTGCGCCACGGCCACGGGGTCGACGGCGATGGGCTTGACCTCGGGCATGCCCTTGAGGGCGTTGTCCGGGTCCTTGAGGCCGTTGCCGGTCACCGTGCAGACCACGGTGAGGCCGGAGTCCAGCCAGCCTTCCTGGCGGGCGGCCAGCAGACCGGCGATCGAGGCGGCGGAGGCGGGTTCCACGAACACGCCTTCCTTGGCCGCGACCAGGCGGTAGGCGGCGAGGATCTCGTCGTCGGTGGCCGCGCGGAAGGCGCCGCCGGACTCCTCCTTGGCGGTCATCGCACCGTTCCACGACGCGGGCGCGCCGATCCGGATGGCGGTGGCGATGGTCTCCGGGTTCGACACCGGGGCGCCGTTGACCAGCGGTGCGGCGCCGGCGGCCTGCACACCCAGCATGCGCGGGCGCGAGGTGGTGATGCCGTCGGCGTAGTACTCGCTGTAGCCCTTCCAGTACGCGGTGATGTTGCCCGCATTGCCGACGGGCAGCGCGTGCACGTCGGGGGCCTTGCCGAGCGCGTCCACGATTTCGAAGGCCGCGGTCTTCTGGCCCTCGATGCGGGCCGGATTCACCGAGTTCACCAGGCCGACCTCGGGGAAATCGGAGGTGACCTTGCGGGCCAGTTCCAGGCAGTCGTCGAAGTTGCCGTCGACCTGGATGATCTTCGCGCCGAGCATGACGGCCTGGGCCAGCTTGCCCATGGCGATCTTGCCCTGCGGAATGAGGACGGCGCAGTGCAGGCCCGCGCGGGTCGCGTACGCGGCGGCCGAGGCCGAGGTGTTGCCCGTGGACGCGCACAGCACGGCGGTCTTGCCGTTGTACTTGGCGTCGGTCATGGCCATGGTCATGCCGCGGTCCTTGAAGGAACCGGTCGGGTTCGCGCCCTCTACCTTGAGGTACACCTCACAGCCGGTGAGCTCGGAGAGGTGATGCGCGGGCACCAGCGGCGTACCGCCCTCGAAGAGGGTGACGGCCTGCCAGTCGGCGGGAATCGCGAGGCGATCCCGGTACGCATCGATGAGGCCGGGCCACGGCTTGTAGGTAGCAGCCCGCGCGGTTGCACTCATTCCTCGGTGCCTTCCAATCTCAGAACACTGGTCACGGACGTGACGGAGTCCAGTTCGGCCAACGCGGCAACCGTATCTGCCAGCGCTGATTCCTGCGCGTGGTGGGTCACCACGACCAGGCGTGCGCCCTCGGTGTCGTGGCCTTCCTGGCGGACCGTCGAGATGCTGACGCCATGCTTGGCGAATTCGCCCGCCACCGCCTGTAAAACGCCGGTGCGGTCGGCGACCTGCATGTTCACGTGATAGCGGGTGGGGGTGTCGCCGATCGAGGCGATCGGCAGCTCAGCATAAACCGACTCGCCCGGCGCCCGGCCACCGAAGAACTTGTTGCGCGCCGCCATGACCAGGTCACCCATCACGGCGGAGGCGGTCGGCGCGCCACCGGCGCCCTGACCGTAGAACATCAGGCGGCCCGCGTTCTCGGCCTCCACGACCACGGCGTTGAACGCGCCGTTGACGGTGGCGAGGGGGTGCTTGCGCGGGATGAGTGCCGGGTAGACGCGCACCGAGATGGATTCCTTGCCGCCGTCGTCGGTGACGCGCTCGGCCATGGCCAGCAGTTTCACCGTGCAGCCGACGGCCGCGGCGGTCTCCAGATCCTCGGCGGTGATCTGCGAGATGCCCTCGCGGTACACATCGCCGGAGGTGACGCGGGTGTGGAAGGCGACCGAGGCGAGGATGGCGGCCTTGGCGGCGGCGTCGTAGCCCTCCACGTCGGCGGTCGGGTCGGCCTCGGCGTAGCCCAGGCGGGTCGCCTCGGCGAGCACGTCGGAGTAGTCGGCGCCGGTCTCGGACATGGCCGAGAGGATGAAGTTGGTGGTGCCGTTCACGATTCCCACCACGCGGTTCACCCGGTCGCCGGACAGCGACTGGATGAGCGGGCGCACGACCGGGATGGCGCCGGCCACCGCGGCCTCGAAATACAGGTCGGCACGGTGGTTTTCGGCCGCGTGCGCGAGTTCGCCGGTGTAGTCGGCGAGCAGCGCCTTGTTGGCGGTGACGACGGACTTGCCGTGGTTCAGGGCCTGGGAGATGAGGGCGCGGGCCGGGTCGATGCCGCCCATGACCTCCACGACGATGTCGACATCGTCACGGGCGATGAGCTTTTCGGCATCGGTGGTGAGGAGTTCGGCCGGGATGCCGCGGTCCTTGCTCGCATCGCGGACCGCGACACCGCGCAGGACCACGGGGGCGCCGACACGGTTGCACAGGTCGCTGGCGTGGTCGCGGATGATGCGCACCACCTCCGTGCCGACCGTGCCCATGCCGAGGACCGCCACGCCGATCGGATGATCCGATCCCCACACGCCCTGCGCGGCAACCTTTGCACGGCTCGCCGTGGTGTTGTTGTTCGCCTCGGTCATGCCTTCACCTCCAAGCTGAGTAGGTCCTCCACCGTCTCACGGCGAAGGATCAAGCGCGCCTTGCCGTCTCGCACAGCGACCACCGCGGGCCGGGTGAGCAAGTTGTATCGGCTCGACATCGAGTAGCAGTACGCGCCGGTCGCGGCCACCGCCACCAGGTCGCCCGGGCCGACATCGGCCGGGAGCCAGGTATCGCGGATGACGATATCCCCACTCTCGCAATGCTTTCCGACCACTCGCGCAACGACGGGCTCGGCGTCGCTGGAGCGCGAAACCAGTCGGCAGTCGTACTCGGCCTGGTACAGCGCGGGCCGGATATTGTCACTCATGCCGCCGTCGATGCTGACGTAGCGGCGGCGGGCGCCCGCGTCCAGCACAACATCTTTGATGGTGCCGACCTCGTAAAGCGTTACAGTGCCGGGCCCGGCGATGGCGCGGCCCGGCTCGACCGCGATGGTCGGTACCGGCAGGCCCGCGCGCTCGGCCTCCTCGGCGACGATGCGGCGCAGGCTCGCGGCGAAATCGTCGAGGGCGGGCGGCGTGTCGTGCGGCAGGTACGAAATGCCCAGGCCGCCACCGAGATCCAGCAGGTGTACCTGGGCGGCGCGCTCGGGGCCGAACTTGTCGGCGACCTCGCGCAGCAGGCCGAGCATGCGGCGCACGGAGATCTCGAAGCCGTCGATCTCGAAGATCTGCGAGCCGATGTGCGAGTGCAGGCCGACCAGGCGCAGGTTGTCGGATTCGAAGACCCGGGCGATGGCCTGCATGGCGTCGCCGGCGGCGATGGAGAAGCCGAACTTCTGGTCCTCGTGCGCGGTCGAAATGTATTCGTGGGTGTGGGCTTCCACGCCGACGGTGACCCGGACCAGTACGTCCTGCACCTTGCCGGCGCGCTTGGCGACGGCTTCCAGGCGCTCGATCTCGATCAGCGAGTCCAGCACCACGTCGCCGACGCCGGTCTCGACGGCGGTCTCCAGCTCGCGCACGGATTTGTTGTTGCCGTGCAGGGCGATTCGCTCGGCCGGGAAGCCCGCGTTCAGCGCCACGGCCAGTTCGCCGCCGGAGCAGACGTCCAGGTGCAGGCCCTCGTCGCGGATCCAGCGGGCGATCTCGCCGCACAGGAAGGCCTTGGAGGCGTAGTGCACTCGCGCGCCCGCACCGAAGGCGCGGACCATATCGCGGCAGCGGGAGCGGAAGTCGTCCTCGTCGATGACGAAGAGCGGGGTGCCGAATTCGGCGGCCAGTTCGTGCACCGGCACTCCCGCCAGGCGCACCACGCCGTCGGTGTCGCGGGTGGCGTTGCGCGGCCAGACATTCGCGGGCAGCTCGATCATCTGCTTCGAATCGGCCGGGCGTTCCGGCAGATTCGGGGCGGGCGGGATGCCTTCGTGGCGGGGACCGGCGGGGTGGGCACTCATCACATACGCTCCGGAGCACTGACGCCTAGCAGCCCGAGGCCGTTGGCGAGAACCTGACGGGTGGCTTTGACCAGTTCGAGACGGGCCGCGTGCACCGGGGTGACGGGCTCGTCGCCCTGCGGGATCACGCGCAGCGCCTTGTCGGACTGGAACGGGTGGTACGCGCCGGCCAGCTCCTCGAGGTAGCGGACGACGCGGTGGGGTTCGCGCGTTTCGGCGGCGGTGGCGACGACGCGCGGGTATTCACCGAGGGTGCGGATGACCTCGCCCTCGCGGTCGGCGGTGAGCAGGGCGAAATCCGGTGTCACCGAGTCGTATTCGAAGGCGGCCGAATTGCCGATGATCTGATTCGTGCGCGCGTGCGCGTACTGCACGTAGTAGACCGGGTTCTCGCTGTCGGACTTGGTCCACAGGTCCAGATCGATGTCGATGCTGGTGTTCACCGACCAGCGCACCAGCGAGTAGCGCGAGGCGTCGATGCCGATGAGGTCTACCAGATCGTCGAGCGTGACAACCGTTCCCGCGCGCTTGCTCATCTTGACGGCCGCGCCGTCCTTGACCAGGTTCACCATCTGGCCGATGAGCACCTCGACCACGTCCGGGTCGTCGCCGAAGGCCGCGGCGGCGGCCTTGAGCCGGCCGATGTAGCCGTGGTGGTCCGCGCCGAGCATGTAGATGCACAGGTCGAAGCCGCGGGACCGCTTGTTCTGGAAGTAGGCGATGTCACCGCCGATGTACGCGGACTTGCCGTCGCTCTTGATGACGACGCGGTCCTTGTCGTCGCCGTATTCGGTGGAGGAGATCCACCAGGCGCCGTCCTTCTCGTACAGCTTGCCGGAGTCCTTGAGCCGCTGGATGGCCTCGTCGACCGCGCCGGAGGCGAACAGCGAGCTCTCGTTGAAGTACACGTCGAAGTCGACGCCGAACTCGTGCAGGTTCTGCTTGATCTGCGCGAACATCAGCTCGACGCCCTCGCGGCGGAACAGTTCGTGCTGTTCGCCGGTGGACAGGGTCAGTACCTCGGGGTGTGCGGCGACGATGGTGCCGGCGATCTCGTCGATGTACGCGCCCGCATAGCCGTCTTCGGGCGTGGGCTGCCCGGTGGCGGCCGCGACCAGCGAGTTGGCGAAGCGGTCGATCTGCGCGCCGTGATCGTTGAAGTAGTACTCGCGGGTGACCTCCGCGCCCTGCGCCGACAGGATCCGGCCCAGTGCGTCGCCGACGGCGGCCCAGCGGGTGCCGCCGAGGTGGATGGGGCCGGTCGGGTTGGCGGACACGAATTCGAGATTGATCTTCGTGCCCGCGAGAGCGGCTGCGGTGCCGTATTTCTCGCCCGCGGCCAGGATGGTCTCGACGATCGCGCCCTGTGCGGCCTTGGCCAGGCGGATGTTCAGGAAGCCCGGTCCGGCGACCTCCGCGACCTCGATGCCCTCGGATTTCGACAGCGCCTCGGCGAGTGCGGTGGCGAAGTCGCGGGGGTTCATGCCCGCTTTCTTGCCTACCTGCATGGCCACATTCGTGGCATAGTCACCGTGCTCGGGATTGCGGGGACGCTCCACCTTGACCTCGTCGGGCAGGACCGCTGGGTCGGATCCACGTTCGACAAGTACCTTCGCGGCGACGCTACGAAGGAGATCTGCAAGGTCAGCTGGAGTCACGAGTCACTATCCTATGGTCCGAGCAGGTGAACACAGTAAGCGGGCACCTACCGGGCAGGCGCCCAGCAAACGATGCGGCGGCATCGTTTGATTGTCCGACACGTCGAAAAGAGCGCAACGAGCGATGCCGAGCAAGACCAGTGCCAAGTCGGCCAAAGCGATCAAGGCCGCGGGCAAATCCTCGAACTCGTCCAGAAAAGGCGGCTCCGGCAGCAAGTTAGCCGGTAAGCGCCAGCTGCCCTGGATGATGATCGCCGCCGTGGCCTGCATCATCGCCCTGATCGGCGGTATCGCCTGGGTGCTGGTGCCGAAGATCCAGGACCGGCAGGAAGCCGACAAGTTCACGCCGAGTGCGCAGGACAAGGATCCCTCGGCGCACATCTCGGGTGTGGTGAAGAAGGATTACGCGGCCGGTATGCACGTGTCGGCGACGCAGCGGGTGGCCTATGACCAGTCGCCGCCGTTCGGTGGTCCGCACGATGCGTCGTGGGCGGTGTGCACCGGTGTCGTGTACCCGAAGGCGATCCGCACGGAGAATGCTGTGCATTCGCTGGAGCACGGTGCGGTCTGGATCGCCTACAACCCCGACAAGCTGGGCAAGAGCGGCATCGACACGCTCGCCGCGAAGGTGAAGGGCAAGCCGTACAGCCTGATGTCGCCGTACCCGGGCCTGGATTCGGCGATCTCGCTGCAGTCGTGGGGTCATCAGCTGAAGTTGAGCAGTCCCGATGACAAGCGCGTCAACGAGTTCTTCACCGCGCTGCGGCTGAACCAGAACACCTACCCCGAGGTGGGCGCGGACTGCGCCAACCCGACCTTCAATGTGGACAACCCGCCGCCGTTCGATCCGACCCCGCCGGGAGCGGACGCCATTCCGATGGACGGTAAGGGCATTCAGCAGGATCAGACCGAATTGAGCGGCGGCATGCCGGGTGGCGGTCTGCCCGGTGGTGGCCTGCCGGGTGGCCTGCCCGGCGGTATTCCGGGCCTGCCGAACGGTATTCCGTCCATTCCGGCGCCGACCGACGCGCCCGGCTCCCAGCAGCCGGAACAGCCGGCTCCGACGCAGTGACGCCGCCGTTCATGTCCGACGTGCCCGATCGCAGTTCCGAACCGGATCCCGCCGCCGAGCCGATCCAGCAGCGGGCCCGCAACCAGCGGTCGGTGCTGCTGGTCCTTGCGGTGGTGGGGGTGCTGCTCGTCGGTTTCGCCGGCGGCCTGCTGGTCGGCAATTCCACGCACCGGGCGTCGGATGCGCCGAATGCGGTGGATGTCGGCTTCTCCCAAGACATGTCGGTGCATCACACCCAGGCGGTGCAGATGTCGAGCCTCGAGCTGGCGGGGGCGGTGGATCCGGAGGTGAAGCGGCTCGCCTACGACATCCTGACCACGCAGGCGAATCAGGCGGGCCGCATGCAGGGCTGGCTGCAACAGTGGGGCAAACCGTTCCTCGGCGCCGACGGCTACATGGGCTGGATGACGGACACGTCCGGTCATGACGGCATGAACATGGGCGCGGGCATGAAGATGGGCCCGGTGCAGTCCATGCCGGGCATGGCCTCCAACCAGGAGATGGCCGCCCTGCAGCAGGCCACCGGCCCGGCGCTGGACACCATGTTCCTGCAGCTCATGTTGCGTCACCATCAGGGCGGTATGCCGATGATCGTGTACGCGGTCGAGCACGCCGATACCGACGAGATCCGTTCGCTGGCCGAGAGCATGCAGAAAACCCAGCAGAACGAGGCCGATCAGATGACCCAGATGCTGGCCGCCCGCAAGGTCTCTCCCCTCCCCCTCAGCTGATCCGCACTACCCCGAGACACCGTGCCCGGACCGGGCGCCGATGAAGAAACGCCCGGTCCGCTAATGTTTTTGGCGCATCGCACCCGATGCGATACGCTTTCCCAGCCCGACCGGGAGACCGGACGGGACCATCCCCGCCCTCGTAGCTCAGGGGATAGAGCGTCTGCCTCCGGAGCAGAAGGCCGCAGGTTCGAATCCTGCCGAGGGCACAGCGAACAGCCCCGATCGGATACTTCCGATCGGGGCTGTTCTCGTTCCCGGCCCTTCGGCCACCGCGGTACGGCGCTCCTCGTCAGGGGCGGCCGAAGAGGAGGCGGCCGGCGTAGGCGGTGTCGAAATACTCACGGCCCGAGGCGATTTTGCCGTCGGTGAGGCGGAAGACGATGGCGACGTCGTTGTCGTAGGGTTCGCCGTCGATGGTGGTGGCGTGGGTGGTCCATTCGGCGAGGGCGTGGTCGCCGTCGGCGAGGACGGTGTGGACCTCCTGGCTGATCGGCTGGGTGAGGTCGAAGCGGGCGACCATCTGGGTGAGGAAGCCGCCGAAGATCTCGTCGCGGCCCTTCCAGGTGCGCGAGACCGGCAGGTCGCCGCCCAGGGTCCAGGTGGCGTCCTCGGTGAAGAACTCGGCGCGGCGGTCGGCGGCCTGGCCGGTGCGCAGGGCTTCGATGTAGTCGAGGATGAGGGTGCGGGTCTGCTCGGTGGTCATGGCGTCGATCCTTGTCTGGTGCAGGGGTTTTCGTGGTTCGGAGGTCAGGCGATGGTGAGGGCCGCGTTGCCGCGGATGCGGCGGCCGACCAGATCCGTGAGGACCGTGGCGGTTTCGGCCCAGTCGGCGGTGCGGCCGAGTTCCGGGTGGATGACACCGGTTGCGGCCAGCCGGACCAGTTCGGCGAGGTCCTCGGCGTCGGTCCGGTCCGACACCCAGTGCGGGAAGTGGTGCAGGGTGAAGGGGGTCACGCCGAACAGCGCGAAGAAGTCCAATCGGATCGGCTCGCGGCCGGCCTGGCCGAACCAGATTACGGTGCCGCCGGGGACCAGCCGTGCGAGGGCGGCGGTGAACGTGTCGCCGCCGACCGATTCCATGATGAGGTCGAATTGCCCGGCGGTCTCGTCGATCTCGGTGATGATGCGGGCGCCGAAGTCGGCGAGGCGCTGCCCGCGTTCCCGGGTGGCGGTCACGGCGGTGACGGTCGCGCCGGTCGCGAGGGCGAGTTCGACCACGAGGTGGCCGACGCCGCCGGTCGCGCCGGTGATGAGCAGTCGCTTGCCGTTCAGGTCCCCGGCCCGGCGGATGAGGCGCAGGGCGGTGAGGCCCGCCAGCGGCAGGGTGGCGGCCGCGGTGGCCGGAAGGCCTTCGGGCAGTTCGGCGATGGCGTCGGTGGTGACGGCGACGCGTTCGGCCCAGCCGCCGCCGGCGGCGTGTGCGATGACGCGGGTGCCCGCCGCCGGGCCGCTGCCGTCGGCGGCGGCCTGCAGGATGCGGCCGGTGACGTCCTGTCCCGGGATGTGGCCGGGCTCCGGGTCGGTGCCGTAGACCCCGGTGAGCGCGAAGAAGTCTCCGCGGTTGACCGAGAACGCGTCGACCGCGATGACCGCCTGGCCGGCGGCGGGTGCGGGTTCGGCGACCTCCGCGAAGGTGATGACGCGGTCGTCGGCGGTGGCGGTCAGTGCCTTCATGGTGCTGCTCCTTGTTCGTTCCTGCTTGGTACAGACGTTATGGCGGCCGGTATCTCCTCGGAAGAAGGCAGTATTTGGTGGTATAGGTACCTGGTGGAAACCATCGAGGTAGAGGGCGTTCCGGAGTGGGATGTCTTCAGCATCAACTGCCCGTCCCGCCAGATTTTCGACCGCGTGGGCGAACGCTGGACGGGCCTGGTCCTGCTGGCCCTGGAGCCGGGCACCCAGCGCTTCTCGGAGTTGCGCCGCAAGATCCAGGGCATCACCCAGAAGATGCTCACCCAGACCCTGCGCGCGCTGGAGCGCGACGGCATCATCGAGCGCACGGTCTTCCCGACCGTCCCGGTCACGGTCGAGTACACGCTGACGCCGCTGGGCCGCAGCCTGGCTTCGGCGGTGGCCGAACTGCGCGCCTGGTCGTATGCGCACATCAGCGAAATCCATTCCGCACGATCGGAATACGATCAGCGCGAGCTTCCGGCGCACTGATCGGGCGGTAGGAGTGCCGGACAGACGGCCGGTGGCGCCCGGTATGGGCACGCCGACCGATCGCCGGTTCCTGTCGCCTTCCCGCAAGAAAGGGCAACGGACCGGTATGTTTTGGGGTATGTACCGACTCACCGGCCACCTCGCTGTCATCCTGGCGGCCGCCCTCGCGGGCGTGGCCGGACCGGCGAGCGCCGCACCGGTTTCCGGGGATGCGCCGGCCGGTGCGACCGGACCCGCCCCCGCGGCACCGGTTTCCGACGAGTCGGGCCTCGCGTTCTACACGCCCGAGGCGGACCGGGTCCCCGGCCCGCACGGCACGGTGATCCAGCTGCGGCCGATTACCGGCGATCCCGGGCTGCCGGGTGCGCGAAACTATCTGGTGCTCTACCGATCCGTCGATATGCAGGGCGAGACGGTGGCGGTCTCGGGCACCCTCGCCGTTCCGGAGGGCATACCGCCGCCGGGTGGCTGGCCGCTCATCTCGTGGGCGCACGGCACCACCGGCGTGGCGGATGTGTGCGCTCCGTCCCGCGATACCTCACCGGAATTCCCGGCGCACGATTACACGTCGCTGGTGCGTGCGACGCAGGCGCAGTGGATCGCGGCGGGATACGCGGTCGCGCAGACCGACTATCAGGGGCTGGGTACGCCCGGCCCGCACGGTTATCTCATCGGGACCGCGGAGCAGCGGGCCGTGGCCGATATGGCAAGGGCCGCACGGGAAGTCGAGCCGGAGATCGGCACGCGCTGGGTGGCCATGGGGCATTCGCAGGGCGGGCAGGCGGCCGTCTTCACCGATGCGCAGGCGCAGGCGTGGGCGCCGGACATGCAGTTGCTCGGGGCGGTCGCGATGGCGCCGGCCTCGCATATCGGGACCGGTGTGCAGGCGTCGCAGGCGGCCGCCACGGCCGGTGCGGCGACGGTGCTGGCTCCGGTCACCGGCGGCTCGACATCGTTCCTGCCCTTGCTCATTCGCGGTGCGCAGACGGTGTCGGACCTGGATCCGGCCCGATTCCTGGCCCCGCGTAGCGATTCCATGCTGCCGCTGGCGGATGCGACCTGTATCGGCCAGTTGCGGGGCAAGGATTCGTGGGGCGGCATCCCGGCGGCCGAGGTCTTCTCCCCCGGCGGCGACGACAGCGCGCTGACCCGCGTTCTGAACGAGAACGACCCCAGCGCACTGACTTTCGCCCAGCCGCTACTGGTGTTGCAGGGCGCGGCGGACACCACGGTTCCGGCGGTGGCCACCACCGCCATGGTGGCGCAGCAGAAACTGACCGGGCAGCCGGTGCAGTACCGCACCTATCCGGGCGCGGATCACCGCGGCCTGCTCGCGACCTCCTACCCGGATGCGCTCAACTGGGTGAACGCCCGCTTCGGCCGCTGAAGGTCGAGAAGCAGGTTCGAGGCGGGGCCGGATTCCGATTCGCTCTTGCGGCTACGTCCGATCCACGCCTGCGGCAGGGACTTTCGCGCGACGATCCGGCTGCGCACGGCCGGTGAGGTCCGCAGTCGATAGAGGATGAACATCCCGAGGCCGCAGCCCAGGGTGACCGCCAGCGCCACCCAGCCGGGCGCCGCGGATGCCGCGCCCTCCGGATCGCGGTACCACTGCGGCGAATACGCGATCCGACCGAAGCTGCTGCCGCGCAATGCGACCACCAGGCACGGCACGATCAGTACGGCGATGGCCACCACCGCGCTGCCCGCGTTGCGGGGTACGGCCGTGCCGAAGCAGTAGCCGACCAGCAGCGCGGTCACGGTGATGCCGAGCACGGGCACGAGGGCGGTGCCGTGCGCCGTGCCCGCCGTCAGGGCCGCGAACACCGACAGGCCGGCCGTCCCCCACAGTGCCGCCCAGGGCAGCGGCCGGCGGCGACCGGCGAAGAGTCCTGCCACGACCGCGATCATCGGCAGTGGCGCGGACCATTCGGGCCGTGGCACGGCGATGATCGCGCTCCCGGCGTTCGTGACCGCAACCGACAGCAGCACCAGCATGCCGTCCCGTCCCGGCAGCAGCAGCGCCGCCACCATCGCGGCGGCCACGGTGATCACGGCGGCAATGGTGACCTGTTTGGACGTCCCGGCATGTCGCACAACCCATTCGGTGGACAGCGCGGTGGCGGCGACCAGCAGCAGCGCGGCGACGATCGGCCCGATGGGCAGATCACTGTTCGGCTGATGGTGGGACGCGGGCCGTTGCAGCAGCAGTCCGGCCGCCAGCAGCGCGACCGCGAGGAAGTACATCCACAGTGGCGGTGAGGCGGTGGCGGCCCAGGAGATCAAGGGCTCGTGCCCACTGTCGCTCGGCAGCGAGGTCTGATCGCCGATCAGAATGGCCCCGAGCGCGCCGATGAGATAGGCGGAAGTGGCGGTGCGCCTGCCGAAGACGGCCACCGCGAGCGCGCCCAGCAGGATGCCGCTGAAGATGGAGTCGACGTAGTTGACGGTGGTGAGGTTCCCGTTGTCGACGGCCTGCCCGGTGAACAGCCGATCGAGCAGCAGTACGAGGGAACTGCCCGCGGCCACCACCCAGGCCGTGCGCCGGCCGAGCGCGATGGCCAGCGCGGCCGAGACCGCGGCGAAGACCGCCCCCGCCGCGGCGGCGCGGGGCATATTGAGTACCAGCAGGTCGAGTTGGAAGCTGGGCCCGGTGGTGGCGCCGACATCGAGGGGCGCCATCAGTAGCAGTCCGGCGATGACCGCGCCCAGGAAGGCGCCGATGGCCTCTATTGTCCCGGTGTACCGGCGAAGGTCCCGGGCCGGTTTCACGCTCATGGGTTGTGCCAACGCGAACTTCGCGCCCAAGTCGTCACCCTCCCTCGGTGACCCGACGCCTATCGCGATCGAGCAATACGAGCCAGCTATCTCTCGCCGAGGTTAACAGTCACACCCTGAGCAAGCCCTGAGAAGTGCCTTCGGTCACACCCCTGCTCCGGCCCGTGCCGTAACCGATCATCGCAGGTCAAGGGGTGTGTCAGGCGCAGCGGAAGTGGAACAGCGCGGTAGGGGTGAGGCCCGGGAGGGAGGTGACCTGTTGTGCCGCATCGCCGTCCAGTGAACAGCCGATCGGGGCGGAGACCTGCACCTTGTAGCAACCGATCGCGCCGTTGTACGTGGCGGATCCGTCGTCGCCGGTGGTCAGGGTGGCCACGCTGGCGCCGCCCGCGCAGGGTGCGACGTCGGCGGTGACGCCGGCCATGGGGAACTGTTCGGGCCCGAAGACGGCCTGCACCTTCACGACCGGATCGGCGGGCGGCTGCGCGGCGGCGAACGGCGCCGCGGCGACCGCGGCGGCCAGGACGGACGTGGCGAACAGCAAGCGGCGCACCGGGTCTCCTTCGATCGGGCTGAGGCGAATCGACCTCCGCGCCAATATAGGTGGTGTTCGCTCCCGGGCCGCGATTTCGAAATCCTCGTGCCGTAGTCTGCGGTCATTCCTCGTGGCCCCGAATCGATGAAGGATCTCGATGACCCTCGCACGGCGTACTCCCCTGACCATCGGACTCGGCGCACTCGCCGTGGTGCTAGTCGGAGGAGGTATCGCCGCCGCGGTGACCCTGAGCGGCAATGATTCCGCGCCCAGCGACAATCAGCGCATCGAGTCGGCGGTCCGCGATTTCTACGGCACGCTCTCCACGCAGGGCGCGTCGGTGGCGGTGAACCAGACCTGCGCCGGTGACCGCGCCCAGTACGCAGCCCTGCCGGACGCGCAGAAGAAGGCCATGGACGACGGCAAGGTCGTCATGAAGGTGGATTCGGTACAGAGCATCGCGATCAACGGCGATCGCGCCACGGCCACCACGGCGGGCGTCCTCAGCCTGCCGGGCGCCCAGGACGACAAGCGCAGCACCACCGAACATCTCCGTAAGGAAGACGGCACATGGAAGGTCTGTTCCTCCGACGCTCGGTAGCACGCCGATGAGCTGCTGCGGGCCGAACCGCCGGCAGTTGCTCGGCCTGGTCGCCGCGGCCGCGGCGATGCCGTTGCTCGGGTCGAATCCGGCTCGTGCGCAGGCGGGTTCGCCCATCGTCACGGATCTCGAAGTGGTCACCATTACCGAGCGGTCGGCGGTGCTGACCTGGACGACGCTCGGGCCGGATGCGAATCCGGTGGCGACCGACAGCGAGGTGTGGCTGGGTCCGGCCGACGGCCGCACCCAGCGCCAGGTCTGCGGTGACTCCGAGCCGACCGCCTATCACTACGCCGAGGTCGACGGCCTGGAACCCGGCCGCGGCTACCGTTTCGAAGCGCGTTCCGCGGGCGTGCCCGCTACGCCTTCGCCGGCCGCCCTGACACTGCTGGCGAATACGCCCGAATCACAGGGCATGTTCACCACGCTGACGCCGCCGCCCGGCCGCCTGCTGCGAACCCTGGCGTTGTCCAACGACATTCACTACGGCGAGGAAGTGAGCGGCATCATCTCCGGCGAGCTCCCGCCGGGTGTGCGCCAATTGCCGGGTCTCCCACCGTATCCCGAGGTCATGCTGACCGCGCTGCTCGACGATCTGCGCCGTCCCGATCGCGGCGTGGATCAGCTGATCGCCGCCGGCGACCTCACCGCCGAGGCCACCCCCGATCAGGTGCGGGGCGTGCACGATCATCTGCTGGCCTGGGGTGCGCAGGGCCGGGATTGGTTCGCCTGCCGCGGCAATCACGATCGCCCGCACCTGGGTGCGGATTACGCCTCGTGTTCGCCGTATCTGGATCATTTCGACTGCTGGGGCGATTCGTTCGGCACCAGACAGCAATTGGGCGAGTACGAGGTGGGTGAACTGCGCCTGCTGGGCCTGGATACCACCGAACTCGACAACTCCGGCGGCACCATGGATCGCCAGCAGCTCGACCGGCTGCGTACGGTGCTGCGGGCCGATCCGGACCGTCCCACACTGGTTTTCGGTCATCATCCCGTCACCACCCAGTCGGGGCGGTCGAATGTCGCGGGTCCGGGTTTCATTCTCGATGCCGCGAATTCCGCGGAGCTGCAATCCCTTTACGCCTCGACGCCGGGTGTGTTCCTGCATCACAGCGGGCACACCCACCGCAATCTCCGCACCCAGCCGGACGTGCCGATCCCGGTGGAATTCCTGGAAGTCGCCGCCTGCAAGGAGTATCCGGGCGGTTACGCCCGGGTCCGGCTGTACGAGGGCGGCTACATGCTCAACTTCTTCAAGACCCGCAGCCCCGAGGCGCGGCAGTGGAGTACCCGCACCCGATCCGAATACTGGGGCCGCTGGCCGGATTACACGCTGGGCAGCGCCGCCGACCGCAATCACACGGTGCTGCGCGACTTCTCGGGCCTGACCGCCGCCTGATCCTCCTCGAAAGCACAGAAACGACAGGGCCCCCGATGAATTCATCGGGGGCCCTGTTGTTCCCAGAGCGAGCGGCGGGATTCGAACCCACGTAAACGGCTTTGCAGACCGGTACCTAGCCACTCGGTCACGCCCGCATCATGATCAATAGTGCGGTATCCGGGGCACTCCGGCGAGGGTTGGGATCAGCGTGATTTCTATCAGCCGTGTTTCGGCGGTCCGACGACCTCGACGCTGGGCTTGCTGTCGCCGTGCCCGCCGGTGTCGCGGTCCATGGCGAGCGCGCCGACGATGGTTCCGCCCAGGGTGGCGGTGACGGCCACGGCGGCGACCAGCTTCTTGCGGGAAACCGGTCCGTCGTTCGATTCGCTGGGCGTGACAATCGGTCCGGTTCGGACACTTCGGACACGGCGGGCGGAGGGTCGTTCGGCGGCCAGCAGCACCGCGCCGCGGGTGGAGACGAATTCGGGCTCCGGGTCGTAGATCATGGGTAGCTCGAGCTGCTGTTCCAGTTCGTCCCGGATGCTCTTGTTGCGGGTGCAGCCGCCCAGCAGGGCCATTCCGTCGGGGTGGATACCCGTCTCCTCGACCATGTGCCGCACGAACGAGGCCGAGTGGTGGATACCGGCCTCGACCAGGTCCGCGAAGTCGCTGCGGGTGATGACGGCGCGCTGCCCGGAGATGGGGTCGCAGACGGTCAGCACGCGTTCGGAGGCCAGCGCCTCCTTGCTGCGGCGGGTGGTGTTGAGGTCCACGGTGACACCGCCGCGGGTGAGCAGCCAGCGCAGCAGCGCGTCGTGCCCGTCACCGCCGAGCACGGTGCTGCGCTTGCTCGCCAGCACGGCATCGGTGCGGCAGTCGATCTGGGTGAGGGTGAGACCGGACGCACCTAGGTCGTAGAGCAGGACGGAACCCTCGGTCGGCAGCCGGCCGGTGAATCGGAGATAGCGGAGTTGCGCCACCGGTTCGTCGATCACGGTGAGGCGATTGCGCCCGGCCGTGGTGCGGACGGCCTCGGCGTGTGAGGAACTGCGGGTGGTGACGGCGATGCCGGTAATGAATTCGTCCCGCTTGGCGGCCGATTTCCGCATGAGCCGAATGGCTTCGAAGACCGCTTCCTCCATGCTGCCGCTGCGGCGACGAAGCACCTTGCAGCGGTCGATGGGAGGGAGATGTGGCTGGTCGGAGTGGGTGAGCATGGCGCGCGCACCCCCCGCGCCCGCCGACACCCCGAGGACCAGCACCATGGCCTCAATGGTGAACCTTTTGCCGTCCGATTCCAAGACTATGACGCAGGAAATTGGCTGCGTGGATGCTGGACGGTTACCGTTCCGACCAGCGAGCAGGCCGGTTACCCGTATCGAAGTCGCCTGCGGACTGCCGGAATTCGGACAACAATTCCAGCAACAATTGCAAACGTTCCGGCGGCAGGCCGGTGTTCGCGAATACCTGCCGGTTCAGCTGACCGGTGGCCTTGGCAACCGATTCTCTTCCGGCATCCGTGATTTCGATGAGCGTCGCCCGCCGGTCACTCGGATGTGGCACCCGCTTCACCAACTTCGCAGCTTCGAGGCGGTCGACGGTGTTGGTGACGCTGGTCGGATGTACTTGCAATCGGGCGCTGGCGACGGCCATGGGCAACGCGCCCGTTTTGCTGAAACTCAGCAACATGAGTAGCTCGTAGCGGGAGAACGTCAGTCCGGACGGTTTGAGCGCCTCGTCGACCCGAGCCATGACGATCTGCTGGGCGCGCACGAGGGAGGTCACCGCCGCCATGCCGTCGGCGACCTCACCCCAGCCGTGCTCGGTCCACTGGCGATGCGCCTCCTCGATGGGATCGAGCGGCAGGGGGCGGGGCCGGGACATGACTCCGATCATCGCATGGGGAAAGGGTCCGGGGCCGCAGCCCCGAACCCTTTCGAAATCACTTGTTGCCGAAGTCGGCTGGGCGCTTCTCTACAAAAGCGGTCATGCCTTCTTTTTGATCTTCGGTGGCGAAGAGCGAATGGAAGACGCGGCGTTCGAAACGCAGGCCCTCGGTGAGGGTGGTTTCGAAAGACCGGTTGACGGCTTCCTTGGCGATCATGACCGACGGCAGCGACATCGAGGCGATGGTCGCGGCCACCTCGAGGGCGGTGGAGACCAGGTCGGCAGCCGGAACGATGCGGGACACCAGACCCGCGCGCTCGGCCTCCTCGGCGTCCATATTGCGGCCCGTCAGAACCAGATCCATGGCCTTGGCCTTGCCGACGGCCCGGGTCAGGCGCTGCGACCCGCCCATGCCGGGGATGACACCCAGCTTGATCTCGGGCTGCCCGAACTTGGCGGTATCGGCGGCGAGCAGGATGTCGCACATCATGGCGAGTTCGCAGCCGCCGCCGAGGGCATAGCCCGCGACCGCCGCGATGAGCGGCTTGCGGAAGGCGGCGAGACGGTCCCAGCCGGCGAAGTGGTCGGTCAGGAACATGTCCATGTACGACTTGGACTGCATTTCCTTGATATCCGCGCCGGCCGCGAAGGCCCGGTCGGAACCGGTGAGCACGACCGCGCCGATCTCGTCATCGTTCTCGAGCTCGTCGAGCGCCGCGGTGATATCGGTCAGCACCTGCGAGTTGAGCGCGTTGAGGGCCTTCGGCCGGTTCAGCGTGATGAGAGCGACGCGCCCCTTGCGCTCCAGCAGAATGGTCTCGAAGTCGGTCACGCCGATTCCCCTTCGGATTCAGATCGCTTGCGGATATCGGTGACGATAGCCGAGAAGTCCTTGCCCGCTTCGTCCTGGTTGAAGCGGCTGTAGATCTCCGCGGCGAGCAGGCCGATCCGGCCGTCGACACCGTTGGTGCGCAACGCATTCGCGGCCAGACCGAGGTCCTTGTTCATGAGCGCGGTGGCGAAGCCCGGCTGGTAGTCGTTGTTGGCCGGGCTGGCCGGCACCGGACCCGGGACGGGGCAGTACGAGGTGAGCGCCCACGACTGGCCCGATGCGGTGGAGACCACGTCGTAGAACTTGTCGTGGGTCAGCCCCAGCTTCTCACCGAGCACGAGGGCCTCGGACAGCCCGATCATGGAGATGCCGAGCAGCATGTTGTTGCAGATCTTGGCGGCCTGGCCGACGCCCGCGCCGCCGCAGTGCACGACCTTGCCGCCCATGATCTCGAGCAGCGGCAGGGCGTCGGCGAAGTCCGCCTCGGGCCCGCCGACCATGAAGGTCAGGGTGCCCGCCACCGCGCCCCCCACGCCGCCGGAGACGGGGGCGTCGACGGCCCGATGCCCCTGTGCGACAGCGAGTTCCGCGGCCGCGACGGCATCGGCGACATCGATGGTGGAGGAGTCGATGAACAGGGTGCCCGGCTTGGCCGACGGCAGCACCTCGCGGTAGACGTCGAGCACGATGCGGCCGCTGGGCAGCATGGTGAGGACGATGTCCGCTGCCGCAACGGCTTCCACGGCGGTGGCGACGACGGTCGCGCCGTCCCGGCGGGCCTGTTCCTGGGCGGCGGGCACGGGGTCGAAGGCGAGGACCTCGTAGCCGGCCTTGATCAGGTTGGCCGCCATGGGGCCACCCATGTGGCCGAGGCCGAGGAATCCGACCTTCTCGGTGATGTTCTCAGTGCTCACTGTGCGTCCTTAGGTGCGACCAGTCCCAATTCGCGGTCGCCGAGTTCCTGGAAGTAGGCGTCCACGTCCGCGCCGGTGACGTCGGCGAGGGTGGCGGGCGACCACCGGGGGTTGCGGTCCTTGTCGACGACCTGGGCGCGAATGCCCTCCACCAGGTCGTGGGTGCCGAGCGAGGCGACGGACACGCGGTATTCCTCGTTCAGTGCTGCCTCGAGGTGCGCGGCGGTGCGGGCATTGCGCAGCGAGCGCAGCGTGACCTTCAGTGCCGCGGGGGATTTGGACAGTACGTCGGCGGCGGCCTTGGCGGCCTCGGCGCGGCCGTCGTTCCGCAGCCGGTTCACGATCTCCTCGACGGTTCCGGCGCTGTAGCAGGAGTCGATCCAGTCGCGCTGCGCCACGAAGTCCGAAACCGGTGCGGGCTGCGCGAATTTGGCGATGGCGATATCGACCTCGTTGGCGTGCAGGGCTTCCAGCAGCGCCGGGATCTGGTCGGACGGCACGAAGTGGTCGGCGAATCCGGCCGCGATGGCGTCGCCGGCGTTCATGCGCGCGGTGGTGAGCGCGACATGGGTGCCGATCTCGCCGGGTGCGTGCGCGAGCAGGTAGGTGCCGCCCACGTCGGGGATGAAGCCGATTCCGGTCTCGGGCATGCCGACCATGGAGCGTTCGGTGACGATGCGGTGCGAGGCGTGACCGGACAGGCCGACGCCGCCGCCCATGACGATGCCGTCCATCACGGCCACATAGGGTTTCGGGTAGCGGCCAATGAGCGCGTTCAGGATGTACTCGTCGCGCCAGAACTTGCCGCTCGGCGAATCCGCCCGCGCCGCAGCCGAATCACCGTCCGCGACGGCCTTCTTCGCATCGCCGTGGATGGCGACGATGTCGCCACCGGCGCACAGGCCGCGCTCCCCCGCGCCGGTGAGTACGACGGCACGCACCTCATCGTCGCCGGCCCACTCGCGGAGGGCGTCGAGGATGGCGAGCGCCATCGGGTGATCGAGGGCGTTGATGGCCTTGGGCCGGTTGAGCGTGATCAGGCCGAGCCCATCACGCTTTTCGATGAGGACCTCGGGCTCGACCACGCCGGACTTCTCGCTCGTACTCATGCCGCTCCTACTACAGCGCGCGCCACTACGACCCGCATGATCTCGTTCGTCCCTTCGAGAATCTGATGTACCCGCAGGTCGCGGACGATCTTCTCGATTCCGTATTCGGCCAGGTAACCGTAGCCACCGTGCAGTTGCAGAGCCTTGTTGGCCACGTCGAATCCGGCGTCGGTGGTGAACCGTTTGGCCATGGCGCAGAGTTCCACCTTGTCGGGGGCGTCGGCGTCCAGGGCGCCGGCGGCGCGCCAGAGCAGGGTGCGGGCGGCCTCCAGGGAGGTGCGCATATCGGCGAGTTCGAACTGCAGGGCGGTGTTGTCCAGCAGCCGGGAGCCGAAGGCCTTGCGCTCGGCCAGGTAGGCGACGGTCCGGTCGAGCGCGGACTGCGCCCCGCCGAGCGAGCAGGCGGCGATGTTCAGCCGCCCGCCGTTGAGCCCGTTCATGGCGATGCGGAAGCCGTTGCCCTCGGCGCCGAGCAGATTGGCGGCGGGCACCCGGGCCTGTTCGAGGATGACCTGCCGGGTGGGCTGGGCGTTCCAGCCCATCTTGCGCTCGTTGGCACCGAAGGACAGTCCCGGCGTGTCGGCCGGGACGATGAAGGCCGAGATCCCGCGCGCCCCTTCGGTTCCGGTGCGCGCCATGATCACGTAGACATCGCTGCTGCCCGCGCCGGAGATGAATTGCTTGACCCCGGTGAGCAGGTAGTCGTCACCGTCGCGGACGGCCTTGGTGCTCAGGGCCGCCGCATCGGAGCCGACGCCCGGTTCGGTGAGCGCGTAGCTGGCCAGCAGGTCCATCGAGGTGAGCCCGGGCAGCCACTGATTGCGTTGTGCCGCATCGCCGTACGTGTCGATCATCCACGTGGCCATATTGTGGATGGAGATGTAGGCGGCGATGGCGGGGCAGCCGGTGGAGAGCTGTTCGAAGATGCGCACGGCATCCAGTCGCCGCAGGGCCGAGCCGCCCACGTCCTCCTGTACGTAGATGCCGCCGAGGCCGAGCGAGCCGGCCTTGCGCAGCACATCGACCGGGAAGTGCTTGCGCTCATCCCATTCCAGGGCGTTCGGCGCGAGCAGCTCGTCGGCGAAGGAGCGGGCGGTCTCGACGATCGCCTTTTCGTCCTCGTCCAGTACGAACATGAATCAGTCCATGGTCGGGATGACGAAGGCGTTGGACTCCTTGAGACCGGAAGGCCAGCGCTGCGTCACCGTCTTGGTCTTGGTGTAGAAGCGGATGGAGTCGGGGCCGTGCTGGTTGAGGTCGCCGAATCCGGAACGCTTCCAGCCGCCGAAGGTGTGGTAGGCGATCGGCACCGGGATCGGGACATTGATGCCGACCATGCCGACCTGGACGCGGGAGGCGAAGTCGCGGGCGGTATCGCCGTCGCGGGTGAAGATGGCGACGCCGTTGCCGTATTCGTGCTCGTTGGGCAGGGTGAGCGCTTCCTCGTAGTCCTTGGCGCGCACCAGCGCCAGCACGGGACCGAAGATCTCTTCCTGGTAGATCCGCATCTCCGGGGTGACGCGGTCGAAAAGGGAAGCGCCCGCGAAGAATCCGGCCTCGCCGCCCTCGACGACGAGTCCGCGGCCGTCGATGACGAGTTCCGCGCCCTCGTCCACGCCGATCTGCACGTAGTTGTTCACGCGGTCCACGCCGTCGCGGCCGACCAGTGGGCCGAAGTCGGCGCCCGGGTCGTCGGAGAGGCCGACATTCAGCTTCTCGATGCGTTCGATGAGCTTGGCGCGCAGGCGATCCGCGGTCTCCTCGCCGACCGGCACGGCGACCGAGATGGCCATGCAGCGCTCGCCCGCCGAGCCGTAGCCGGCGCCGATGAGCTGGTCGGCGACATCGTCGAGGTCGGCGTCGGGCATGACGACGGCGTGGTTCTTGGCGCCGCCGAAGCACTGGGCGCGCTTGCCGTTGGCGGTGGCGGTCTCGTAGATGTACTGGGCGATCGGGGTGGAGCCGACGAAGCCGACGGCCTTGACGCGGTCATCGTGCAGCAGCGCGTCCACGGCTTCCTTGTCGCCGTTGACGACATTGAAGACGCCCGCGGGCAGTCCGGCCTGGAGGAACAGTTCGGCCAGCCGCAGCGGGACCGAGGGGTCGCGCTCGGAGGGCTTGAGCACGAAGGCATTACCGCAGGCGAGTGCCGGTCCGGCCTTCCACAGCGGGATCATGGCCGGGAAGTTGAACGGGGTGATGCCGGCGACCACGCCGAGCGGCTGCCGCATGGAGTACACGTCGATGCCGGTGCCGGCGCCCTCGGTGTATTCGCCCTTGAGCAGATGCGGGATGCCGGTGGCGAATTCGACGACCTCGAGGCCGCGCTGGATGTCGCCCTTGGCGTCGGCGATGGTCTTGCCGTGTTCGCTGGACAGTAGCGCCGCCAGGGAATCCATCTCGTCCTGCACCAATGTCAGGAACTTCATGAGCACGCGGGCCCGCTTCTGCGGGTTGAACGCGGCCCAGACCCGCTGTGCCTCGGCCGCATTCGCGATGACCGCCTGCACCTCGGCCGTGGACGCCAACGGCACTCTGGCCTGCACCTGTCCGGTGCTGGGGTTGTAGACGTCACCGAACTTGCCGGACGTTCCCGCTACGTGCTGCCCGCCGACGAAATGCGTGAGTTCGCGAACCATGCCAGTCCTGTCTCGATGCTTGCGCGCCGATTGCGCGGTATGTGGCGATCCTATAGTTGGACATCCAAGTATTGGCTGTGGGATAATTCACAGCACCAAACGACTCTGCCTGCGGAGGCTGACGTGCCCGATTTGCATGTCCCGGTCCATCCCGTGCGGTTCGTCACCGCAGCGGCGCTGTTCGACGGCCATGACGCGGCCATCAACATCATGCGGAGGATCCTGCAGGCGCAGGGCGCCGAAGTGATTCATCTGGGGCATAACCGGGCCGTGAGCGAGGTGGTGGACGCGGCGCTCACCGAGGATGTGCAGGGCATCGCGGTCAGCTCGTATCAGGGCGGGCACATCGAGTACTTCGAGTACCTTGCCAAGGCCTTGAAGGAGGCCGGGGCCGAGCACGTGAAGATCTTCGGCGGGGGCGGCGGAGTCATCGTCGAGGAGGAGATCGCGCGGCTGGCGGCGGCCGGGGTGACCATCTTCTCGCCCGAGGACGGGCAGCGGCTGGGGCTGCCGGGCATGATCAATCAGCTGATTTCGGCATGTGACGTGGATCTTTCGCAATCACCGCCGCGCGTCGAGGCGGTCCTGACCGGGGATCGGGCGGCGCTGGCCCGGACCATTACCTGCTTGCAGCAGGGGACATTGCCCGAGGCGGATCTGGCGGCGCTCACCGCCGCCGCCGCGGCGCGCCACGTGCCGGTGCTGGGTATCACCGGTACCGGCGGCTCCGGAAAGTCCTCTCTCACAGACGAACTCGTGCGGCGACTGCGCAACGATCAGCAGGACAAGCTGCGCGTGGCGGTGCTGGCGGTCGATCCCACTCGCCGGCGCGGCGGTGGCGCGTTGCTCGGCGACCGCATCCGGATGAATTCCCTGGATGGTGAGCGCGTCTACTTCCGTTCCCTCGCCACCCGCGGCGAGCGCGAGCTGCCGAACAATATCGATGACATGGTGATCGCCTGCAAGGCAGCGGGATTCGATCTGGTGATCCTGGAGACGCCGGGCATCGGTCAGGGCGACGCCGAGAGCGCCGAGCACGTCGATGTCTCGCTGTACGTGATGACGCCCGAGTTCGGCGCGGCCTCGCAGCTCGAGAAGATCGACATGCTGGATTACGCGGATGTCGTGGCCATCAACAAGTTCGAGCGGCGCGGCGCGGCGGACGCGCTGCGCGATGTCTCCCGGCAGCTGGTGCGGAATCGGGAGGACTTCCACGCCACTCCCGAGGACATGCCGGTATTCGGCACCAGCGCGGCCACTTTCAACGATGACGGCGTGACGGCGCTCTACCAGCATCTGAGCGGACTGCTGGCCGAGCACGGGCTGCCGCTCGAACAGGGTGCGCTGCCGCGGGTGAGCACCCGGGCCTCGACCCGCTTCGCGCAGATCATTCCGCCCGCCCGGGTGCGGTACCTCGCCGAGATCGCCGAGACCGTGCGGGATTACCACGCGGCCACCGCGCATCAGGTCGCCGCCGCACAGCGGGTGCAGCGCGTCGAGCAGGTTCTCGCGGAATTGCCGGACGACGTCCAGGTGTCGGAGTTGCTCGCGAAGGCGAAGACCGGACTGCAACCCGAGAATGCCGCCCTGCTCGCGGAATGGCCCGCCATCGCGGAGTCGTATCGGGGTGACGAACAGGTGGTCCGGGTGCGGGACCGCGAGCTGCGCACGCCGCTGCGCCGGGAAACCTTGTCCGGCAGTTCGATTCCGCGGGTGGCACTACCCCGCTACACCGATCACGGTGAGCTGCTGCGATTCCTGCGGTCGGAGCATCTGCCGGGCCGGTTCCCGTTCACGGCGGGCGTGTTCCCGTTCAAGCGGGACAATGAGGATCCGGCGCGGATGTTCGCCGGTGAGGGCGATGCCTTCCGGACCAATCGGCGCTTCAAGGTGCTGTCGGAACATTCCGAGGCCAAACGACTTTCGACGGCCTTCGACTCGGTGACGCTGTACGGGCACGATCCGGCCGAACGTCCCGATATCTACGGCAAGGTCGGCACCTCCGGCGTTTCCATTGCGACGCTGGACGATATGAAGGCGCTCTACGACGGATTCGACCTGGACGCGCCCGCCACCTCGGTATCGATGACCATCAACGGGCCCGCGCCCACGATTCTGGCGTTCTTCCTCAATGCCGCCATCGATCAAGCGCTGGAACAGTTCTCGGCGGCGGAAGACCGGGAGCCGACCGGGGCGGAGGCGGCCGATCTTCGCGCCCGCACGCTGGCGACGGTGCGCGGGACGGTGCAGGCCGACATCCTCAAGGAGGATCAGGGGCAGAACACCTGTCTCTTCTCCACCGAATTCAGCCTGCGCATGATGGGCGACATCCAGGAATGGTTCGTCCAGCAGGGCGTCCGCAACTTCTACTCGGTGTCCATCTCCGGCTATCACATCGCCGAGGCGGGGGCGAACCCGATCAGTCAGCTGGCCTTCACGCTGGCCAATGGATTCACCTATGTGGAGTCGTATCTGGCGCGCGGCATGCGGATCGACGATTTCGCGCCCAATCTGTCGTTCTTCTTCTCCAATGGCATGGATGCCGAATATTCGGTGATCGGCCGGGTGGCGCGCCGCATCTGGGCCGTCGCCATGCGCGACAAGTACGGGGCCGACGAGCGCTCGCAGAAGTTGAAGTACCACGTCCAGACCTCCGGGCGGTCCCTGCACGCACAGGAGATGAACTTCAACGACATTCGCACCACCTTGCAGGCGCTCATCGCGATCTACGACAACTGCAACAGCCTGCACACCAATGCCTATGACGAGGCGGTGACCACGCCCACCGAGGAATCGGTGCGCCGGGCGCTGGCCATTCAGCTCATCATCAACCGGGAATGGGGGTTGGCGATGAACGAGAATCCGCTGCAGGGCAGCTTCGTCATCGAGGAGCTGACCGATCTGGTCGAGGAGGCGGTACTGTGCGAATTCGAGCGGATCAGCGAACGCGGCGGGGTGCTCGGGGCCATGGAGACCGGATATCAGCGCGGGCGCATCCAGGACGAATCCATGCTGTACGAACGGCGTAAGCACGACGGCAGCCTGCCCATCGTGGGCGTGAACACCTTCCGCAATCCGCACGGCGAAGAGCATCGGGTGCTGGAATTGGCGCGCGGCACCGAGGACGAGAAGCAATCGCAACTGCGGCGGGTGCGGGAATTCATCGAGCGGCATCGCGGCGAATCGCCCGCGGCGCTGGCCCGGTTGAGCGCCGCGGCGGGCAGCGACGACAACGTGTTCGAGGTATTGATGGATGCGGCGCGAGTGTGCACACTGCAACAGATCACCGATGCGTTCTTCGCGGTGGGCGGTCAGTATCGGCGCAATGTGTGAACTCCTGGACGCGATGTGATGTTGCTTGCAGCGCACGGTGACTCGCTATCGACTTTCCTCGCGAAATAGGGTCGTGCGTGAATTTCCCCCTCCCACAGCTGATTTACGGGACGCAATTCCTGGGCTATGTATGAGGCGTTCGTATTCGCTCGTTGCTGACGTTCGATTCGTGCCGGGGGATCGAGGTCGGGGAGGACTGGGAAAACTATGTTCCGTCGTACCGCTGTCAAGAACACCGTCAAGGTCATCGCCGTGGCGCTGCCCGTGACCGTCGCCGCCATGTTCTCGGGTGTCGCCTCGGCGCAGGCCGCGCCGGCCGCCGCGCCCGCGCCGGTCGTGCAGACCGTCGACGCGCCGGTCGCCGCCGCTCCGGCCGCACCGGTGCAGGCCGCCCCGGTCGCCGCCGGTGTGCCGCTGCAGGATGTCGCCACCGACCCGAACGCGCAGGACTCCGATCCGGTGCACAACGGCATCGCGGCCGGCGCGCTGGTCGGCGGTGTCGGTTCCGCCGCGACCGGTTCCGCGTTCGGCTCGATTCCGGGCGCGATCTCCGGCGCCCTGTGGGGCACCGTGATCGGCACCGCCATCGGCGCGCTGGTCGGCGTGCTGGCCCCGAACGTGGTGCCGCAGATCCTGCCCTGAGGCCCTTACCGATCGGCAGTGCTCGCGACCGTGCCGCGCCCGTTCTCCGGGCGCGGCATTGTTGTTTTTCCGCGCTGGCCGAGGTACCCGCGTGGAAGAATCCGGAACAGGCCGACCCGGACTGAAGGGACATCATGGACCTGGCGGGAATGACTGTCGTCGACGCGCATATTCATCAGTGGGATCCGCTGACGACGCCGCGCGAGTTCAGCGGGCTGGCCAAACTGTTCCGCTATGTGCCCCTCCCCATGGATATCGCCAAGCGGCTCGCGCCGCGGCGGGACCGTGAATTCGTGGGCGATCCAACCCCGTTCGTGCATCCGTATCTCCCGGCCGATTACCGCGAGGACGCGGGTGCGGTGCCGGTCGAGGCCATCGTGCACATCGAGGTGGAGTGGAACGGCCCGGGCCGCCTCGCCCAGGCCGACGAGACCCGCTGGGTGGCCAGCCTGCCGTTCGGCGTGGACACGCCCGCCCTGGGCGCCATCGTCGGCGCGGGCGATCCGGCCGCACCCGAATTCGCCGAGCTCCTCGACGCGCATCAGGCGGCCTCGCCGCGCTTCCGCGGCATCCGCGCCCGGGTCGAATATCACCCGGATCCCGATGTGCGCGCGCATTGCGCGGCGCCGGGCGCGCTCACCTCCGCCGCCTTCCTGAACGGCTTCTCGGTATTGGCCGAGCGCAAGCTGTCCTTCGAGGCGTGGGTGTATTCGGGACAGCTGCCCGAGGTCACGGCGCTGGCCGGGCGGTTCCCCGACGCGACCATCGTGCTGAACCATCTCGGTACGCCCGCAGGCATTTTCGGGCCGGTCGGCGACGATACCGGGCAGAATCCGGGTCAGCGACGCGAACTGTTCGTGCGCTGGCGCGACGATCTGACCGCGCTGGCGGCGCATTCGAATGTGGTCGCCAAGGTGAGCGGCCTGATGATGCCGATCCTCGGGCATCCGGTGCCGCCGCGCGGCCGGCCGACGCCGGTTCCGGTGCTGGTGGAACGCATTTCGCCGCTGCTGCACCACGCGCTGGACGTCTTCGGCCCGGAGCGGCTGCTGTGGGGTTCCAATTTCCCGGTGGACAAGCCCATTACGAGCATCCCGAACGCGGCCGCGGCGGTAGCCACGTCCTTGACCGAGCACGGCGCGAATGCCGCGGCGCTGGAGCAGGTGTTCCGGACGACGGCGCAGCGCGTCTACGGCATCGACGACCTCTGACGATCGTTCCGGCGCCGCGCCTCCCCGGATCAGCGGATAGCGGTCGCTGGGGTGGGTCGCCATGGAGCGGATCCTCGGGATCGGAATGGGTTTCCGGGAGTCCCGGGTGATGGTGCTCAGTCCGGGAAGGCCAGGTATTGGGCGCCCATGAGGCGGGCGGTGCGGGTGACGTGGTCGATGATGTGGGGGGCGTCGGTGGTGATGGTGCCGGTGCGCCAGGCGGTGAGGAGTTCGGTGAAGCCGCCTATGCCCATGAGGGTGCCCATGCGCAGGTCGGATTCGTCGACGCCGGGGCGCAGGTAGGGGCGGCCGGTGGCGATGAGGAAGTCGGTGGCCTCGGTGAGGGTGGCCTTGCGGCGTTCCTCGAGGACGCGGCTGCCGGCGTGATCGCCGAAGAGGATGCGGGCGGGGCCTTCCGATTGCAGGGCGACCGCCCGGGCGATGGCCAGGTGCAGGATGTCCAGCGGGGGTTGGCCGAGGTGTTCGGCGAATACGGCGGAGAGTTCGCCGAAGACGTGGAAGCAGACCTCGTCCCAGACCGCGCCCAGCAGTTCGTCGCGGTCGGCGAAGTGCTCGTAGAAGTAGCGGTCGTTGAGGCCCGCGCGGGTGCAGACGCCGCGCATGGTGACTGCCGCCCAGCCGTTTTCGAGCCAGATGGCGAGGGCGGCGTCGATGATGCGGGTGCGGCGTTCGGTGCGGCGTTCCGCCTGGGTGCGGCCGCCCCAGGTGCCGTTCCGCTTGGCGGCGGCCGGGTCACCGTGCTGTTGCGAAGACGGGACTGCGTGCACGTCCATGGTTGACAAAATACCGCACCACGCGCCTAATTGGTGGCAGGTGCGGCCAATGGTGGCACATGCCACCACTTGACTGCCGGATGCACACCCCCGGGAGTTCCCATGCGTCTCAATCCCTTCGGCGGCACTCGCCGCACCCAGCACGCCGACGCGGTGGTGACCGGCGCCGGTAGCGGTATCGGCCGGGCCTTCGCGATCGAGCTCGGACGCCGCGGCGGGCGGGTGATCTGCTCCGATATCGACGCCGGAAGAGCCCGCGAGACAGTCGAACTGGTCACCGCCACCGGCGGTAAGGCCTTCGACACCGGCTGCGACGTGAGCAGCCTGGAACAGGTCACCGCACTCGCCGACACCGCCGAACAATGGTTCGGCAAGACCGCCGACATCGTGGTGAACAATGCCGGCATCGGCCGCGGCGGCGCCCTCATCGGCGATACGCCACTGCCCGAATGGCATCAGGTGCTCGACATCAACCTGTGGGGCGTCATCCACGGCTGCCACGTCTTCGCACCCCGCCTGCGCGCGGCCGGGCACGGATCCATCGTCAATACCGCTTCCGCCGCCGCCTTCGGATCGGCGCCCCGCATGGCCGCCTACAACGTGAGCAAGGCCGGCGTACTTGCCCTGTCGGAAACGCTCGCCGCGGAACTGGCCGGCACCGGCGTGACCGTCACCGCACTGTGCCCCACCGGCGTGAAAACCAATATCCTGGAGGGCGTTTCGCTCGGCGACCCGGGCATCGAGAAGTGGGGTGAGCGCCTCATCCGCTGGACCGGACGCCCGCCCGCCGGCATCGCCCGCGCCACCCTCGACGCCGTGGACCGCGGCCAGCTGTATGTGGTCCCGCAGCTCGAGGCCAAGTTGATCTGGCAGTCCAAGCGACTGCTCCCCGAGCCCTACACCCGCGCCGCCGGACTGCTGGAGCGGCTGGTGCGGTAGTTCGCAGCACGACCGTGCGGTAGCACGCGGCAACAAGGAGTTGAACAATGGCGTTCGCATATTCCGACATGCTCACCACGATCAAGGATCGGCAGTGGGCGCTGGCCGACCTCGACTGGGACGCACCCGGAGCCGACCTCATCACCGAGGAGCAGCGGCCCGGCCTCACGAAATTCATGGCCGACCTGGTGTGGATCGAACACGTGGGCGCGCGCGGTTTCGCCGCCCTCACCCTGCGCGCGCCCGACGGGCCGCTCAAGGAGATCTACCGGTACTTCCACGCCGAAGAGCAGAAGCACGCCAATGCGGAGCTCGCCCTCATGCGGCGCTGGGGCATGCTGCGCGGCGACGCGATGCCGGTGCCCAACAAGAACATCCGGCTCGTCATCCAGTGGCTGGATCGGTACGGCGACAGTCTCTCGCTCCCCGTCCTCGGCACCGTCATTCCGTCCCTGGAATGCGCGCTGGACGGGGCGCTGGTGAAATTCCTGCTCGACGAGGTGCAGGATCCGTTGTGCCACGAGGTGTTCCGGCACATCAACAGCGATGAATCCCGGCACCTGGCAGTCGGGTTCCAGGTGCTCGAACAACTCGGTGCGGGACCCGCGCGCCGGATCGCCATCGAATCGGCGGGTTACGCACTGCGGCCCACCCTCCTGATGGGCGCACTGCTCTACACGCCGCTGCTGTCCCGAATGTCCACCAACATCATGGCGATGGGTCTGGACGAGGAGAAACTCTGGAATGCCGTGCGCCGCTACGAGAAAGCCGGCGAACGCGCGCCGGATATCAAGCGCCTGCCGCTGTTCCATGTCGTACGCCTGCACGGCCGGGCGACCATCGACAAACTGCAGCCCATCCAGGGCATCAACGATGCCCTCAACAAGGCCATCGACCACTTCCCGGTCCGCATCCTCGGCCGCACCCCGTCCTGGTCCGAGGCACTCACCTACGAGCCGGTCGCGAAATGAGCGCGCCACTGCGCCGGGGCAATTCCGGGAGAGTGCGCGAAATCGGCTACGGCGGGCCGAAGTATCACTGCACCCGATGGCGCGACGATCACGATATCCGGGGACAGCATGTCGCGGTGGTCGGCAGCGGCGCCGCGGTGGCCAGGGTGCTGCCGCCGGTGGCGGCGCGAGCCCGCAGAGTCACCGTCTTCCAGCATGATCCGGTCTGGGTACTGCCCACGCCACCGCTGCCGGGCGTGCGCCCCTTGCTCCGGCTGCTGCCCGAAGACCTGGTGGGGCGGCTGCCCGAGGCTGCCACGCCGCCGCCGCTCACCGCGGCCCTGGCGGCACAGGTCTCCGGCACCACGCCGCGCCCGGCCGACGGTACGACCCGCACCGGCGCCGATCCCGCGAGCCGCACGGGCATTGCGGGACTCGGCGCCGGTATCGGGTTCGCCGCCGCCCTGGCCGGGCGGCTGGGCGGGGGCCTGTTACGCCGGGCCGCCGCCGCGAATCTCCGGGTGCAGGTCGGCGATTCGTGGGAGCGGCGACAGCTGACTCCGGACACCGCGGCCGGGCTCCGGCTGCACAACCACTACTACCGCGCCCTGCGGCAGCCGAACTGCCGCCTCGTCACCTGGCCCATCGCCCGGCTCGCGCCGCTCGGCATTCGCACCGTGGACGGGATCGAGCATCGGGTGGACTGCATCATTTACGCGGAGGACACACCGTGAACAGCACCGTGGTGGATCACGAGATCATTATCGTCGGCGCCGGATTCTCCGGGATCGGCACCGCCATCGCCCTGCGCAAGGCCGGGTTCGACGACTTCGTCATGATCGACGAGGCCGACGGAGTTGGCGGAACCTGGCACTGGAACACGTATCCCGGTATCGCCGTGGATATTCCGTCGTTCAGCTATCAGTACTCGTTCGAGCAGCGGCCCAACTGGTCCCGGGTGTACGCGCCGGGGCGGGAACTCAAGGCGTATGCCGAGTACTGCGTGCAGAAATACGGGCTGCGCCCGCGAATCCGCTTCAGCACCACCATCTCTCGCGCCGACTTCGACGACACCCTGCACCTCTGGCAGGTGCGCACCTCCGACGGCGACGAACTCACCTGCCGCTACCTCATCGGCGCGACCGGCGTCCTGACCCGGCCGAAACTGCCGGAAATCCCGGGCGCCGAACGCTTCCGGGGCCTCACCATGCACACCGCGCGCTGGGATCACGGCGTCGATCTGCGCGGCAAACGGGTCGGGATCATCGGCACCGGGGCCTCCGCCATCCAGGTGATTCCGGAGATCGCCCCCGAGGTGGCGGAACTGGTGGTCTTCCAGCGCACCCCGATCTGGTGCCTGCCCCGCCCGGACGCACCCATGCCGTCGGCGGCCCGCACGCTCATGCGGCTGCCCGGCGGGCAGCTGCTGACCCGTTGGCTGAGCCAGGCTTTCGTGGAGATCACCTTCCCGCTCGCGGCGCACTACTACAAGGTGCTGCCCATGTCGAAGGTCGGCGAACGCACCGGACTGGCTCATCTGCGCGACCAGGTGGACGATCCGGAGGTGCGGGCGAAGCTCACGCCCGAGTACGCGCTCGGCTGTAAACGGCCGTCGTTCTCCAACGACTACCTGAAGACCTTCAACCGCGAGAACGTCCTGCTGGAGACCGATCCCATCACCGAGATCACCGCCTCCGGCCTGCGCACCACCAGCGCCCACCACCAGGTCGACGTGCTGATCATGGCCACCGGCTTCAAGGTCATGGAATCCGGCAATATGCCGACCTTCGACCTGCACGGCAGCAACGGCATCCGGCTGGAGGACTGGTGGGACACCCGCCGGCTGCAGGCCTACGAGGGCGTGAGCGTGCCCGGCTTCCCCAACTTCTTCACCATCATCGGCCCGTACGGCTACAACGGCGCATCGTATTTCACGCTCATCGAGATGCAGACCACGCACATCCTGCGCCTGCTCCGCCAGGCCCGCCGCCACGCCGCGACCCGCATCGAGGTCACCCCGGAGGCCAACGACCGCTACTTCCAGGAGATGCTGAGCCGCCGCGGCACCCAGGTGTTCTGGCAGGACAGCTGCGCCCTGGCCAACAGCTACTACTTCGACAAGAACGGCGACGTCCCGCTGCGCGCCATGAGCACCCCCGAAGCCGCCTGGCGCGCGGCCCATTTCAGCCTGACCGACTACCGCTTCGAGAAAACGGGCTCCCACCGCACCGCCGGAACCCCCGCAGCACGCGCGACCGCGAGTTGATCAATCGATCACCGGGAACTCAGGGCGGCAGTCGACGGCGTGTCGCCGCAATGAGTTCCCGGTGATCAATCGTCCAGGGCGCGGTAGAGGGCGCGGAGGTGGCGGAGGCCCGAGGCGGTGGTGGGTTCGTCTTCGGCGGTCATGCGGAGGGCTTGGCGGAGGAGGATGGCGTCGAGATCTTCGGGGGCGGGGCGGAAGTCGGGTTTGGGCAAGGCCGGAAGGTTCAGCTCTTCGCCGTAGAGATCGCCGGAATCCGTGGCGGCCGAGTCCTGTTGGACGCTGCCTATGAGGGCGTCGAGTTCTACGCCGCGCAGGGTCAGGAGGTCCTTGGGGCGTTCGTCCAGGCGTTCGGCGATGACGTAGCAGACCGCGGCCACATGCTTGCAGGGCCAGCCGTGGTCGGGGCAGGTGCAGGAGAAGTCCAATTCCGATGCGGTGGTGGGTAACAGCAGCGGGCCCAGGGTGTGCGGGAGGGCGCCGGCCGCGATCTCGCCCAGCATGCCGGGGGTCCCGCGCACCAGGTCGACGAGTTCGTCCAGCCGATCGTCGCGCAGCTGCCGCAGGGTCAGCACCGAGATGAACGGGCGCGGCTGACTGCCCTGCACCTCCGCGCTCACCGCGCCCGGCTCCAGCCGGTAACTCACCACCTGACCGGTCCGCGCGTACGACCGCCCGCGTGTCAACCGCCCCTGATCCGCGACCTTCTCGACCGCCTCCAGAAACGAACGCCCCCACCAGGTTCGCGCGAACGCCGCACCCCGCTGACTGCGCGCCTGCACTCCACCTCGCACCGGGCGGCGCGGCCCGAACTCCGAGAAGTCGATGTGATTCCTCATTCGCCGGCCCTTTCCGCCCGCCCGCGGTGGCACGCACGGCGCCGGCCGCCACTCCGGGCGCGGTCGTCACTCATTCGCCCACCGCCTCGGAGCCGAGGGCGAACAGTTGGCGGAGTTCGTCATTGCCGAGTTCTGTGATCCACTTCTCGCCGGAGCTGACGGTGAGGTCGGCGAGCCGGCTCTTGCCCTTCAGCATGTCGTCCACCCGCTCTTCGATGGTGTCGACGCACACCAGCTTGCGGACCTGGACGTCCCGGCGCTGGCCGATGCGGAAGGCGCGGTCGGTGGCCTGGTTCTCCACCGCCGGATTCCACCAGCGGTCCAGGTGCACCACGTGATTGGCGGCGGTCAGGTTCAGACCGGTCCCGCCGGCCTTCAGGGACAGCAGCATGAGGGGTGCGCCTTCCTCCTCCTGGAAGCCGGTGACCATGGCGTCGCGGCGCGTCTTGGAGACACCGCCGTGCAGGAACGGCACCTCCGAGCCGAAACGCTCGGACAGGTAGGGGGCGAGCATGGTGCCGAACTCGGCGAACTGGGTGAACAGCAGCGCCCGTTCACCATCGGCGATGACCGACTCCAGAATGTCCTCCACCAGCGCCAGCTTCCCGGAACGATGGTGGCCGCGGCGCAGCAGCGCGGAACCGTCGCTCAGATAGTGCGCCGGGTGATTGCACACCTGCTTGAGCCGGGTGAGCGCGGCCAGCACCGCGCCCTTGCGCTCCATGCCCTCCGCTGACTTCAGCTTGGCCGACATATCGTCCAGCACCGCCTGATACAGCGCGGCCTGCTCCACGGTGAGGTTGGCCCGCACCGTCATCTCGATCTTCTCCGGCAGATCCGAGATCACTTGCGGATCGGTCTTCACCCGGCGCAGCACGAACGGCGAGGTGATCGCGCGCAATCGGGTCAGCGCGTTCTCGTCCTGTTCCCGTTCGATCGGCACCGCGAAGCGGGCGTGAAAGTCCTTGGGCCGCCCCAGCAGTTTCGGATTGGCGAAGTCCAGGATCGACCGCAGTTCCTCCAGCCGGTTCTCCACCGGAGTTCCGGTGAGCGCCAGCCGATGTCGCGCCTGCACCAGTCGCGCCGCGCGGGCCTGCCGGGTGCCGGCGTTCTTGATGTGCTGCGCCTCGTCCAGCACCACCCGCTGCCAGTGCTGTTCCTTCAGCTCCTCCACATCCCGCGCCAGCAGGGCATACGTGGTCACCACCAGATCCGAATCCCGCACCGCCGCATCCAGTTCCGGTCCGGACCGCCGCCCGGCCCCGTGATGCACCAGCACCCGCAGGTCCGGCGCGAACTTCTCCGCCTCCCGCTGCCAGTTGCCCACCACCGACATCGGGCACACCAATAGAGTGGGCCCGACTCCCGCCGCCGATGCGGCGTCCATCCGGCCTGCGGCGGCTTCGCCGTGTGGCGCCCCGGCCGCGATGTTCGTATCGGATTCTCCTGCGGCCCACGAGTTCTCGCGTTCGTGGAGCAGCAGCGCGAGCACCTGGATGGTCTTGCCGAGGCCCATATCGTCGGCCAGCACGGCGCCGCAGCCCAGGCGGCTCATGGTGGCCAGCCAGCTCAGGCCGCGTTGTTGATAGGGCCGCAGCTGGGCCTTCAGTCCGGCCGGGTCCGGGACCGGTTCGGTGGTGCTCTCACCGCCGAAAAGCTGTGCGGCCCAGCCGGTTGCGCTGACCTCCTCGAGCGGGACGCCGAGCACCGGGTGGGCGGCGAGCTCGGCGAACAGGGCGCCGATGGTGGTCTCGGTGCCGTCCGTGCGGCCGGAGACATAGTCCGCGGCGGCGGCCAGCATGCGATGGTCGGCCTGCACCCATTCGCCGCGCAGCTGCACCAGATCCGATTTCGCCTGCACCAGACGGGACATCTCGGCCGGGGACAGCACGATATCGCCGAGGGCCAGTTCCCAGCGGAAGGACACCAGGCCCTGCAAGCCCACCGCGGTCTCGGTCGCGGCGGGGCTCTGCACCTGCAACTTCATGGTCGGCGCCGCGATCCGCCAGGCCCGCGGTAGCAGCAGGCGAATGCCCATACCCTGCAAGGAATTCGCGCCGTGCGCCACCAGATCCATGACGACCTCGGTGGGCAGGAAGAGATCCATGCTGCGCGCATCACCGGGCAGGTCCCGCAATCGCGGATACGCCTGCTTGGCCGCCGCCAGCTTCTCCCCCGCAATGCGCACCAGATGCGGATCGCCGGGCAGCAGCACCGGTTGCGGGGCCTCCCCCTCCACCCGCAGGCACACCTCCAGCCGCCACAACCCGGACGTGTCGTTCTCGGCCGGTTCCAGCAAGCGCAACACCAGGTCCGGCTCGTCGGCGGTCAGGCTGGTCCGCCAGTCGTCGAGTACCGCGGCCAGCCGATGCGAGCCGGACTCCACCGGCCCGCCCTCGATGAGCGCCGCGACCAGCGGATGCGCCCGCGACCCCGCCGATTCCGCGTCCGGCAGGGCCAGGGCCGGGTACCGGGCGAGGCGCAGGCGAGCGATCGGGTCGGCGAGTTCGGCGATCAGGTCTTCCAGCAGCGCGGCCGGGCGGCCCGCGACCTTCAGGGCCGCGGGCATGGCCACGGCGAGTTCGGCCAGCCAGGCCCGCTGACGCTGTCCGCCGAGCAGTCGCCAGCGCACCCACCATTCGCCGTCGTCGCGCCGCACTTCCGGCACGATGCGGCCCGCGCCCGCCCAGCGATCCACTCCGCGCGCCACATGCGAGAGGAACCGCAAATCTCCTGCGACCGCGGCGTGGGGCAGGGTCTGCAGCAGCACCTGCGCCGCCGAATCGGGTGCGAGGGCGTGCGCGCGAACTTTCGCCTTCTCCTGCCCGTAGGGGCCCGGAACCAGCACCTCCGCCCGGTGCCGGAATTTGGCCGTGTGCAGGATGGCCCCCAGCGGTTCCGGCACCCCGGCCGCATCGCCGCTGGTCTCGGGGTCGTGCCAGAGCACCAATCCCGATCCCGGCGACCACAGTCCGTGCAGCATCTGACCATCCAAGCAGCCGTCACCGACACCGCTGCGCGGCCCCGTTCCGTCATCGAACGGCAATCCGGCAAATCACCACCCCTGCCGGGTCTTCATTTTTGATCGGAACCGGGGAATACTGGATATATCCGCAGGTCACCGCATTCGGCGGTGTTTGCTGTGCTCAACGCCGAGTGGCGTTCAGTGACGCCGAAGCGGGGGTGCACCCAACAATCAACCGCGACTCGAGCCGGAGCCGTGGCACTTTCGATACCGTAGGGAGGCCGTGAAGATGACGATTCTGCTCCAAGTGCTCGAGCAGAGCTTCACGCCGACAACGCCGTGGGAGCGGCGGAAATTCACCTTCGTGGACACCAGCAAGATCGTGGACATGCGCTTGGACGGCCAGTCCGGGGTGTGGCTGGATCTGTCCCGACCGGGTGAATCACAGCGGCTGGCGCGAACCGCCGACCCGCGTGACGCCATCACCTTCCTGCTCACCACCTTCGCGAAGATCGCAGAATGCGAGGAGCGGGGCGGGGCATGGCTCATCGGTCATGACGGAGCGCACGCCGATTCCATTGCGGCCATGCGTTTCCCACCGCAACTCTCCGAGACCGCGGCGGACGACCTATTGGCCCACGCCTGGCTCTAGGCAGGCACACCGTTCACTTCGCACCCCTCGAGGGGGGTGCGAAGTCGCGGAAGCGCGTCACCGACGCGCGGTGAGCGAGTACATGTAATCCGGTGTGGCCCAAGGGCGCTCCGTCCGACACGCTCGCTCCGGCGCGCGCGATAGTTTCTCGCGCGATCCCGCCGTCGATCACCCCGTGTGTGGTCGCCGCGCGGATCGCGGCTGTCCTGGTGGTCGGTATCGCCTTGCTGCTCGGGGGTATCGCGTGCGATGCCATCGGACGGGTTCCGCCCGCGCCGGGGAGTCCGAGCCGAATTCAGTTGGAACAGTTGCTGACTCGGATCCGGGTGGTGCCGTCACGGCCGCGGCCGGGCGGCTACGAACGGGGCTGCGCGGCGGGGCAGGGCTGTGTGTTCGGGCCCGCGTGGACCGACGACCACGACGGGCCGGGCGGGCACGACGGCTGCGACAGCCGTAATACCGTGCTGGCCCGGCAGCTCACCCAGGTGACGTTCCGGGCGGGCAGCACCTGCGTGGTGTCCGCCGGCACCCTGCAGGATCCGTACACCGGGCGGCGCATCGGCTTCGCGCGCGGCGAGGCCAAGGCGGTGCAGATCGACCATGTGTATCCGCTGGCCGCCGCCTGGGATATGGGCGCCGCCGGGTGGCCGCTGGAACGCCGGGTCCGCTTCGCCAATGACATCGACGTCAATCTGCTGGCCGTCGACGGAAAGACCAACGAGGACAAGGGCGATCGGACACCCGCGGACTGGCTCCCGCCCGCGCGCGCCTACCACTGCTATTACGCGGGCAAGTACCTGACCGCGGCGGCCCGGTACGGGCTACCCGTCACCGCGGGCGACCGAGCCGCGCTGCAGCGCGTAGCCCGAGCCTGCCCATAACCGGCCCAGATGGTGGTACGCCTGCACAGCGGTCATCGGCCGGTGCGGATCGATCACCGCCTCCTGCAGGCCGAAAAGCCCCAGGACAGGAAGGTGACGGTCGCGTCCAGGTCCTCCGGCGCCAGGTGCAGCCGGGGGCCGAGGTGTTCGGCCAGCAGTTCGGCGTACGTGCGCTGCATCGAGCGCAGCACGGTCGCATTCGCGCGCTGACCGACCAGAGGACGATAGACCTCCGGATTCTCGGCGGACAGCCGGAACATGATCTCGATCGGGGCCAGCAGCGGCGGCTCGCCGGGACAGGCCGCGAGCTCGGCCGCGATCACCCCGCGCATGTGCTCGGCGCACCCGACCATGAGCAGATCGTCCTTGTCGCGGTAGTGGGCGTAGAAGGTGGACCGGCCCACATCGGCGCGATCGATGATGTCCTGCACCGTGATCCGCTCGTAGGGGCGCTGCTTCATGAGCCCCATCAAGGCCATGTGCAGGGCCATGCGCGTGCGGCGCACCCGGCGATCCGGTGCGACCGCGGTTTCCGCACAGTTCCCGCCGTTCTGTGCGGAAACGGACGGAAATCCAGATTCTGCGTCTGGCCTGGTCTTTTCCACCCTTCGATGATTGGCCACATGACACACGACAAACAAGCCCCGGCCCCCGAAACCTCCGAAATCGGCGAGCTGATCACCTGGCCGCGGCGCTACGTGCTGATGACCACCCTCTACTTCCTGGGCCGGGATCGGACGCTGCGGCGCGAGATGGCCGCCGCCAGCGGGGCCCGGCCCGGGGACCATGCCATCGATATCGGCTGCGGGCCCGGACGGCTGGCCGCGGCGCTGGCCGAACGGGTCGGACCGCAGGGGCGGGTGCTGGGTGTGGATCCGTCCGCGCCGATGATCGACTACGCCCGGAAACACGCGGCGGGCAATGTGCGGTTCGAAGTCGGTGCGGCGCAGTCAATTTCAGCGGCGGACGCCTCCTTCGACGTGGTGACCGCGACCTATGTCATGCACCACATACCCGAACCCGAGCGAAAGACGGCCCTGTCGGCCATGTTCCGCATGTTGCGCCCCGGCGGGCGGCTACTGCTCGCCGACGCGCATCCCAGCGACGAGGTGCGTGGCGCGCTGGTCGGCGTCATGGCGCGGCGGGTCGCGCTCCGGGTTGCCCGGCGCGCCGCGCAGCAGCAGCACGACCACTCCCATGGCCACGAGCACGGCCACGGTCATGATCACGGGGCGGACCCGTCGTCGGTCATCGATATCCGGCAGTATCAGGAATCGTTGCGGCAGTTGGGCTTCGAACGGATCGAGTTCGGTACCAACCGCTTCGCCACCGCGATCCTGACGGCCGTCAAGCCGGCGTAGCTTATGGAGTGGCTCCGGTCGCGGCGGGACGCTTGGGGTCGTTCGACCACTGCGACCACGAGCCCGGGTACAGCGCGGCGTCGATGCCGGCCGATGCGAGCGCCGCCACCTGGTGGGCGGCGGTCACGCCCGAACCGCAGTAGACGGCGACCGGACCCGAGCCGAATTCGGCGAAGCGGGAACGCAATTCCGCGGGACTCTTGAAAGTGCCGTCGGCGGTGAGGTTTTCCGCGGTCGGCGCGCTGTGCGCACCCGGAATGTGGCCGGCTCGGGGGTCGACGGGCTCCACTTCGCCGCGGTAGCGCTCGCCCGCGCGGGCATCCAGCAGTACGCCGTCCCAGCCGGCCGCGGCATCGGCGTCGATGGTCGGCATATTGCCGGGGGTCAGCACCACGGTGCCGGGTTCCGGATCGGGTTCCTCGCCGGCGACCACCTTGCCGCCGGCCCGCTCCCAGGCCGGCAGGCCGCCGTCCAGGATGCGCACCTCGGGCACGCCGGCCCAGCGCAGCAGCCACCAGGCGCGGGCGGCGGCCATACCGCCGGTGGCGTCGTAGACCACCACGGTGTCGTCGGTGCGGACGCCCCAGCTGCGGGCGCACTTCTGCAGATGGGCCAGTTCCGGCAGCGGGTGGCGACCCTTGGCGGGGGAGGCCGGATCGGCCAGCTCGGTCTCCATATCGACGAACACCGCGCCGGGCAGGTGCCCGTCCAGATAGTGCTGCGGCCCATCGGGATCGCCCAGGGCCCACCGCACATCCAGCAATCGCACCCGGGAATCCCCGCCGTCCAGCAGCTCTCGCAGTTCCTCGGCCGAGATCAACACCGCGCTCAAGCCAACTCCTCCTCGCGAATCCCCCCAACCCATTACGCCGACGTCCCCACCCTACGCAGCCCGCCCGCACCCCGCAGGCGACCCGCCCCGAAACCCCCGCCGCCCCTACGCCTCAGAGCCGACCGCGTCGGCATCGGACCGCGTGCGATCGAACTCCACCGCATCGGACTTCGCAGCCATGGCGCTCGCCGCATCCGACCGCGCGGGTTCGGAGCTCGCAGCGCCGGAGCGCGAGGCGTCCGGTTTCGCGGCGGCGGGACGCAGGAGCCAGCGGACGACCAGGCCGGCGACCAGGGCCCAGAAGGCGGCGCCGATGCCGAGGAGGGTGACGCCCGAGGCGGCTACCAGGAAGGTGAGGGCTGCGGAGAGGCGGTGGTCGGCGGGGGCGAGGGCGGCGGTCAGCGCGCCGGCGAGGGTGGCGATGAGGGCCAGGCCCGCAACGGTTTCCAGGACGCCCTTCGGGGCGGTGGCCACCAGGGTGACCAGGGCGCCGGAGGCCAGGGCCAGGACGAGGTAGGTCAAGCCGGCGGTGCTCGCGGCGATCCAGCGGCGTTTGGGATCCGGGTGCGCGGACGGCCCGGCCGAGAGGGCGGCGCTGATGGCGGCCAGGTTGATGGCGTGACCGCCCGCGGGGGCGCCGATGATGGTGCCGAGGCCGGTGACCGCCATGGCGGCGCGCCACGGCACCCGGTAGCCGAACGAGGCCATGACCGCCGTGCCCGGGATGTTCTGCGCGGCCATGGTGACGATATACAGCGGCACCGCCACGCCGATGATGGCCTGCCAACTCCAGTGCGGCACAGTCAATTCCACGCGCGGCACCATCGCGGCCACGTCCATGTGCCGGTGCGTGACGGCAATGTCGATGCCCGCACCCGCGGCCGCCACGGCGAAGGCGGCCAGTACCGCCCAGCGTGGTGCGAACTTCTGCAGCACCAGCCAAGTGACCACGGTCGGCACCACCACCGCGGGGCTCACCTGCAGCGCCTTGACGGGTGCGAGGCACATGGGCAGCAGTACGCCCGCCAGCATGGCCTGCGCGATCTCCACCGGAATCGCGGCGATGAGCGCGCCCAGCCGCTGCCAGAACCCGGTCAGCACGATCAGCAGTCCCGCGACCACGAAGGCGCCGACCGCGGCATGCCAGCCACCCGCCACCGCGCCCGTGCTCGCCAGCAGCGCGGCGCCGGGGGTGGACCAGGCCAGTGTGATCGGCATGCGGTAGCGCCGGCACAGCAGCAGCATGCCGACACCCTGTGTGACGCTCACCGCGAGCAGCCCCGAAGCCGCCTGTGCCGCAGTCGCTCCCATGGCGTTCAACCCCGCCAGTACCACCGCGAACGAGCTGGTGAATCCGACCAGGGCGGTGACGATGCCGGCCCCGATCGGCTGGCCGATGCCCGCCGTGGCCGGGCGCTCGGCGGCGGGACTGCTCGTGGTGCTCATCGGGTCATCGTCCCGGTCCAGTTGGCCCCGGGTCTGTGGCCAATCGCCCGAAACTGGCCTGAATTAATCGATTTCGGGCAGCCGCATCAATCGGCTTCGAGCAACTGAGCCGTGCGCGGACCCACGAACGACTGCATGACCAGGGACATATTCGTGCGTTCCACCCCCGGAATCTTCAGGATCGCGCCCGTCACCCGGTACAGATTGTCGGCGTCCTGCGCGACCACCCGGACCATCAGATCCGTGGGCCCGGTGGTGCCGCAGACCTCGGTGACCTCGGGGATCCGGGCCAGCTCGGCCACCACGGCATCCAGCCGATGCTGATCCACCACCACTGCAACGAATGCCGCCAGCGGATAGCCGATGGCCCGCGGGTCGACCCGGCGTTCGAAGCTGGCCAGCACCCCGTTCGCATCCCAGCGCGCCAATCTGGCCTGCACGGTATTGCGGGAGAGGCCCAGGCGCGCGGCCAGTTCCACGCCTGTCGCGCGGGGATTGGCCACCAGTTCCAGCAACAGCCTGGCATCGGTCGAGTCCAATGGCCCGTTCACGGGTTCCCTGCTGCTCACGAGGGGCAGTATGACACGCCCGACACCCCTTCTACCGCGCATTCTGCACAGTATGTCGCCAGATACTTGCGCAGATCGCTCGATGGAGGATGCTGGGTGATACAGGACACACCTGGTTGCTCACGGGACACGATCCCCCGGCGACGACGGTGTCCCCGGTGCTCAGGGAGGCGATACCCATGGCCGAGAAGAACACCTATCCGGTGCAACTCGTACAGCCCGACGGCCGCCGCGTACTCGACCGAGTGCACGCCCCGCTCGTCGCGGACGTCGATGCCGGGCGATTGCGCGCCATGTTCACCGATATGACCGTGGCCCGCCGCATCGATATCGAGGCCACCGCATTGCAACGACAGGGCCAGCTCGGATTGTGGCCGCCGCTGCTGGGCCAGGAGGCCGCGCAGATCGGTTCCGCCCACGCCCTGCACCCCGACGACTACGTTTTCTGCAGCTACCGCGAACACGGTGTCGCCTACTGCCGCGGGGTACCGCCCGAGCAGCTGACCACGCTCTGGCGCGGCGCCGCCCACTCCTGCTGGGACGCCGACGCCGTGCGGATGACCAATCCGGCGATCGTGGTGGGCGCCCAGGGATTACACGCCACCGGTTACGCCTACGCCGCCCATCTGGAGGGCGCCGAGATCGCCACCATCGCCTACTTCGGCGACGGGGCCACCAGTCAGGGCGATATCGCCGAGGCGCTCGGCTTCGCCGCGAGCTGGAGTGCGCCCGTGGTGTTCTTCTGCCAGAACAATCACTGGGCCATCAGCGCGCCGGTGCGGATCCAGAGCGTCACGCCGATCGCGCGCCGCGCCCTCGGTTACGGCATTCCGAGTGTCCAGGTCGACGGCAACGATGCTCTCGCCGTGCTGGCGGTGACCCGGCAGGCGCTGATCCGGGCGCGTTCCGGCGGCGGGCCCTCGTTCATCGAGGCCATCACCTACCGGATGGGCCCGCACACCACCGCCGACGATCCCACCCGCTACCGCGAGGCCGCCGAGCTCGAGCTCTGGCAGCGCCGCGATCCCATCGATCGGCTGCGCCGGTTGCTGGAACGGGAAGGCCTGTGGGACAGCGATTTCGAACAGGATGTGGTGATCCGCGCCGATGAGGTGGCGGCCCGGCTGCGCAGTGCCACACTCGGCATGCCGGATCCCGAACCCATGCGGCTGTTCGACCACGTCTACGCCACGCCACACCGGTTGATCGAGGAAGAGCGGCGCGAGTACGCGGCCTATCTGGAGCACGAGGCCCACCTGGAAGGAGCCCAATCATGAAGACGACATTCGCGGGCGCCATCAACTTCGGACTGCGCCGGGCGCTCGAGGACGATCCCAAGGTGGTGCTGATGGGTGAGGACATCGGCCGGCTGGGCGGCGTCTTCCGGGTGACCGACACACTGCAGAAGGATTTCGGGCACAACCGGGTCATCGACACGCCGCTGGCCGAATCCGGCATCATCGGAACGGCTTTCGGAATGGCGTTGCGCGGACTGCGGCCGGTATGTGAAATACAGTTCGACGGATTCGTGTATCCGGCATTCGACCAGATCGTGTGCCAGGTGGCCAAGATTCACTATCGGACACAGGGAAAGGTGGTCGCGCCGATCACCATTCGCATTCCGTTCGGCGGCGGCATCGGATCAGTAGAACACCATTCCGAATCGCCGGAAGCATATTTCGCGCATACGGCCGGTTTGCGGGTCGTGTCGCCGAGCAATCCGGCCGATGCGTATCTCATGATGCGGCAGGCCGTCGCACTCGACGATCCGGTCATCTACTTCGAGCCCAAGCGCCGCTACCGGGACCGGGACGACGTGGATTTCGACGCGCTGGACCGGGACGGCGGCCTGCCGCTGGACATGGCACGCGTCTGCACCAGCGGCGAGGACGCCACGGTGGTGGCGTACGGCGGGACCGTCGCCACCGCGCTGACCGCGGCCGATATCGCTGCCGCCGAAGGTCATTCGCTGGAGGTCATCGATCTGCGCAGCCTCTCGCCCATCGACTTCGACACCATCGAGGCGTCGGTGCGCAAGACCGGACGGCTCATCATCACCCATGAGGCGCCCGTATTCGGAGGATTGGGAGCGGAAATCGCGGCGCGCATCACCGAAAGGTGCTTCTATCAATTGGAAGCGCCGGTCATGCGGGTCGGCGGCTTCGACATCCCCTATCCCCCGGCTAAACTCGAAAAGCACCACCTGCCCGACCCCGACCGCATTCTCGCCGCGGTCGATCGCACGCTCGCAGCCTGACGGTCACTTTCGGAGGACGCTCGGTGGAAGATCAGCAGCACGTCATGGAATTCCGTTTGCCCGATCTCGGCGAGGGCCTGGTCGATGCCGAATTGGTGTCGTGGGCGGTGAAAGTCGGCGACACCGTGACACTGAACCAGACCATCGCCGAGGTCGAAACCGCGAAAGCTCAGGTGGCGCTGCCCTCCCCGTACGCGGGCACCGTGCTCGAGCTACTCGCGCAACCCGGCGAGACGGTGCCGGTGGGCGCACCCCTCATCCGGATCGGCACGGACGCCGGCGCCGGAGCGACGCCCGCCCAGCGGCAGGCCGTCCTCGTCGGCTACGGCCCGGACAACGAAACCGTGTCGCGGCGCGCCCGCGCGGCCGCCGCGAAGAACGACGCGGCCCGAGCCGCCGCGGACCCGGCCGCCGCCGGCCGGACCGGCACGGAACCGGACAACTCGGCCGCCCCCGGAAGCGCAGCGGCAGCGGATGAATCAACCGCCGCACGTCTCGCCGGGGAAAACACCGCGTCCGGAACTGCCGCGGGTGCGGCGGCCGCCTGGGGAACCAATGCGCCGGGCGGCGACACCACCGGTCGCGGGGCAGCCGTCGTGGGTACCGACCTGCCCGTACGCGGAATCGCCGGGGCGGCAGGTGATCTCGGGCGGCGACTGCCCGCACCGGCCGGACGGCCCGCCGCCACACCCGCCGCCCGGAAGCTGGCGCGCGAGATCGGCATCGATCTGGCGGCCGTGCTCGGCACCGGGCCCGACGGCGCCGTGACCCTGGAGGATCTGCACGGCGCGCAACGCGGATTCAGTACGCCGCGGGAACCACTGGCCGGGAGCGAGCACATCCCGATCCACACCGTGCCGCCGGTGACGCCGGTCGGGACGGCCCGGAGGACGCCGTCCGAACGCGAAACCCGTACGCCCATCGCGGGTATCCGCAAGCGGACCGCGGCGGCCATGGTGGCCAGCGCGCAGCACATTCCGCAGGCAAGCACGTTCGTGACCACCGATTTCACCGGGTCGATGGAGCTACTGGATCACCTGCGGGCCACCTCGTCGTTCCAGGGGCTGTCGCTCACGCCGCTGGCGCTGGTGGCCAAGGCGGCGCTGGTGGCGCTGCACGAGTTCCCGGAACTCAACTCGTATTGGGACGACGAGAATCAGCAGATCGTCGTCAAACACTACGTGAACCTGGGAATCGCGGTGGCCAGTGAGCGCGGGCTGCTGGTGCCGAATCTGAAGGAAGCGCAGACCATGAGCCTGCGCGACCTGTGCCTGGAGATCAGCCGGGCCGCGGGCACGGCACGCTCGGGCACGGCCACGCCGGCCGATCTGACCGGCGGCACGTTCACCATCAGCAATGTGGGCGTGTTCGGCGTGGATGCCGGTGTGCCGATGGTGAATCCGGGCGAAGCAGCCATCCTGTGCCTGGGTTCGATCCGCAAGCGGCCCTGGGTGCATCGCGACGAACTCGCGGTGCGCTGGGTGACCATGCTGGGCATGAGCTTCGATCACCGGCTGATCGACGGGGAGCAGGGGTCCCGGTTCCTCGCGAGTGTGGCTGCGCTGCTGGAGGATCCGATGATCCTGCTCGGGAAGGTCTAGCCCTCGACGGGGACTACCACCAGCGGTTCGGCGGCGGCGCGGATGACGGCCGGGATCGGGATCGGCTTGCGGGTCTCGTTGTCGACGTAGACGTGGACGAAGGTGCCGGTGGCGGCCAGTTGCAGGTCGTCACCGGCGTCCCGGAAGATGGCGAGCTCATAGCTGATGCTCGATCTGCCGAGACGCTTGATGCGGATACCGACCTTCAGCATGTCCGGGAAGCTCAGTGAGTCCAGGAACTTGCAGGACGTCTCCGCGACGATCCCGATGGCGGGCAGATCCCGGATGTCCGTGCCGGACGCATGAATCAGCCAGCCGTTGACTGCGGTATCGAAAAAACTGTAATACGCCACGTTGTTCACGTGACCGTAGTGGTCGTTGTCGGCCCAGCGCGTCGGTACGGGCCACAGCACCGGATATCCCTGATCCTCACTCACAAGCCCGACCATATCGGGCAGCCGTCTCAGGCGGTGCGCTGGTCGGCGTTGCGGTGATCGCGCGGGCTGAGGCCGTAGTGGCGTTTGAAGGCCGTGCTCAGGGCGAAGGCGCTGCCGTAACCGACGCGGCGGGCGATGGCCTCCAGGGTGGCGTCGGATTCGTGCAGCAGGTCGGCGGCCAGCGCCAGCCGCCAATCGGTGAGGAAGGACATGGGCGGCTCGCCGACCAGTTCGGTGAAACGCCTGGCCAGCGCGGCGCGGGACACGCCGACCTCGGCGGCCAGGGAAGCCACCGTCCAGGCGTGCGCCGGATTGTGCTGCATGAGCCGCAGCGCCCGGCCCACCAGCGGATCGGCGTAGGCGTGATACCAGGCCGGGGCATCCTCCCGGGAGAACCAGGCCCGCAGGGTCGCGATGAGCAGCAGGTCGAGCAGGCGGTCCAGCATGACGCCCTGCGCGGGCAGATCCTTGGCGGCCTCCTCCACCAGCAGATCCAGTACGCGCGAATCGATTTCGCCGCGACCGAGCACGGCGATCGGGGGTAGCGCGCGGAGCAGGCGGCGGCTGGCGGCCGATTCGTGCTCGTAGGTGCCGGTCACCAGGACGGTGTCGGCATCGGCATTGGTGCCCCAGTTCCGGACGCCGAGACTCAGTGTCTCGCACAGCACTTCACCGTCGGGGGTGGTGGTGACCTGGCCGGGATGGATGATGGCCTGCGGCGCCGTGCCCGGATCGTCCGCAATGGTGTAGTGGTCGGGGCCGCGGAACACCGCGATATCGCCGCCCCGCAACTGCCGTGGCGCAACCGGCTTGCCGCCCTTGGGGTCCGGCACGATCCAGCCGCCGCCGCGCGCCACGGCGACCAGGGTCAGTGGCGCCTCGTCGCGAATGCGGAGCGACCACGGTGGGTCGAACGACGAGCGCATGACGAACGCCGCCCGTGCTCGTGGTCCTTCGAGCAGGCTGGCCAACGCATCCATAACAAAGACGATGGCAAATGCCCGGGCGCTTCTCAACCATGTTCGATCACGAGCCCGGCGGGTGTACTTGGTTCATGACCACGAAAGACATTGCTACCAGCGCAAACACTGTTCTCGTCCTCGGCGCCACCGGAAAGACCGGGAGCCGCGTCGCCGCCCGGCTGACCGCGCGTGGCGTGTCCGTGCGGCCCGGCTCGCGGACCGCGGCCGTCCCCTTCGACTGGACCGACCGCGGCACCTGGGCGGCGGCGCTCGCCGGCGTCGACGCCGTCTACCTCGCCTACCAGCCGGATCTGGCGGTGCCCGGCGCGCCCGCCGATATTCAGGCGTTCACCGCGCTCGCCAAGGTGTCCGGGGTGCGGCGGCTGGTGCTGCTGTCCGGGCGCGGCGAGCCGGAGGCGCTGGAATGCGAAGCGATCGTGCGGGATTCGGGCCTGCAGTGGACCGTCGTGCGCTGCTCCTGGTTCGCCCAGAATTTCGACGAGGGCGCCTTCGCCGACTACATCCTGGCCGGTGAGGTGGCGCTGCCGGCGGGCGACGTGCCCGAACCCTTCGTGGATGTCGACGATATCGCCGATGTCGCGGTGGCGGCGCTCACCGAGCAGCGGCACGGCGAGCAGATCTACGAGCTGACCGGGCCGCGCGCCCTCACCTTCGCCGAGGCGGTCGGGGCGATCGCGGCGGCGACGGGGCGGGAGATCGCGTACATTCCCGTGCCGCGAACGGCTTTCGCGGCGGCGCTGACCTCGTACGGGGTGCCCGCCGATGAGATCAGCCTGCTGGACTACCTGTTCGGCACTGTGCTGGACGGGCGCAATTCGGCCACCACCGACGGGGTGCGGCGGGCGCTCGGGCGGGCGCCGCGGGATTTCGCCGACTATGCCCGCGCGGTGGCGAATTCCGGGGCCTGGGCGGTCCCGGCGCAGACGTAACCTGTCGGTACCCGGGAATACACTGGAAGACGAAAAAGGTTGTACTACAGACGATTCGGATCTCGGTCCGCCATGCCGACGCTGTCGTGACGGGCCGGGGGAACGCGGAGCTGCCGGGACCGCCCGGTAGCGTCGTATCGATGGCCGCTACGACGCTCGCTCCGCGTACCCGACGCGCCCGTGCCGCCTTGTTCGCAGTGTTCGGACTGAACGGGATGCTGGCCGCCGTCTGGATCGTCCACATTCCGGCCGTCACCGGACGGACCGGGACCTCGCACACCACGCTGGGCATGCTCATCCTGCTCATGGCAGGGTGCGCCATCGTCGGCATGCAGGCCGCCGGTCCGCTGGCCGACCGTTTCGGCAGCCGCGCCCTCACCACCGCTGCCGCCCTCGAACTCTCCCTCGCCCTGCTGGGCCCCGCCTTCGCCGATTCCACCGCCACTCTCGCACTGGCCCTGGCCGCCTTCGGTTTCGGCAACGGCGCCCTCGACGTCTCCATGAATGCCCAGGCCGTCCACGTCGAACGCGCCTACCCCCGCCCCATCATGTCCGCCTTCCACGCCTTCTTCTCCTGCGGCGGCTTCCTCGGCTCCGCGGCCGGCGCCGCCACCCAGCAGCTCGGCTGGACCACCCACCTCACCCTCCCCCTCTTCGCCGCCCTCGGCCTCACCATCACCGCCTTCGCCACGCCCCGGCTCCTCCCGCACGCCGGATCCGAAGCCCGGAAGGCGCATTCGTCACCGCCGCCCGCACCGGAGCCGGCGCCGGACAACGCGGAAGAGCGAGTCACCGGGGCCGGGACCGCCGACACCGGCACCGCCCACGAAGGTGGCGGGCGCGTCGATGCGCTACTCCGGCGACGGCCACGCACCGATGGCCGGGAGCGGAGCATCTCGCGGAAAGTACTGGCGCTCGGGGGGATTGCGTTCGCGTTGCTGATGGCCGAAGGGGTGGCGGCGGATTGGAGTGCGCTGCAGTTGCGGGATCGGCTGGATGTCGGGGTCGCCACGGCCGGGCTCGCGTATGCGGGGTTCTCACTCACCATGACGGCCGGGCGGTTCTGCGCGGATCGGGTTAGCGGGCGAGTCGGGCGGGTGGCCGTGGTGCGCTGGGGAACGGCGCTGGCGGCAATGGGTTTCGCGCTCGTCGTATCCAGTGGGTGGCTGCCGCTGACGCTGGCGGGGTGGGCCTTGTGCGGGATCGGGTTGTCCGGTTGTGTGCCGCAGGTGTTCTCGGCCGCGGGGAATCTGGGGTCGGCGGCGCATGCGACGGATATGTCGCGGGTGTTCGGGCTCGGCTATGTCGGGCTGCTCGCGGGGCCGGCCATCATCGGCTGGATCAACAAGCTGGTGCCGCTCACCACGGCCATGCTGGTGCCGCTGGCGGCAATGGTGTTGTGCGCCATCGGCGCTCGCGCGGTGGGCGCGGCTACGGCCGGGCAGCGCCGGGTCGCGGCGGCGGACGGGTGATCAGCGCCGGGGGCGGTCGCGGGCGGTCGCGCCGTCGTCGCCGGTGACCTCGGCGTGATCGAGGAACGCGTCGACCATGCGGTGATTGAGGACGGCGAGGGCCTTCAGGTCTTCGGAAGTCCAGTCGGAGAGGGCCTCTCGCATCCAGCCGCGCAGCACGTCCCGGACGGCGTCCACGGCGCGGCGGCCCTCGACGGTGGGACTGACGCGCTGGGCGCGGCGATCGGCGGGGTCGGGGACGCGTTCGATGTAGCCCGCGCGTTCCAGGCGCTGGATCTGGCGGCTCACGTGCGGGGCCTCCACATCCAGGCGGGTGGCCAGTTCGCCGAGGCGTAGCGGTTCCGGGGAATCGGCCAGCAGCCGCATGAGCGGAACACTTGCCCGATCCATCTGGACCCCGCATTGGGTCAGTGCCTGTTCGTGGCGGCGGACGCGGGTCAGCAGGTACGCGACCCGGGCCAGCGCGCGCTCCAGTTCCACGATATGACCTGCGTCCACTGGACTGGCTGGGGTGGATTCCGGATGCGGCATGTGGTTATCTTACGAAACCCATTTACTTAATTTTGGTAAGTAAACCAAAGAGGATTGCCAGCATGACTACGACCGCAAGCGGTCAGGTCTCCACCAGCAAGACGGACGACCGCCCCCAGGCCCATCTCGGCCTGACCCTGCTCGCCCTGTCCGCGGCCGGTCTGGTCGTATCACTGCAGCAGACAGTGGTGATCCCGCTGCTGCCGCGGATGATCGTCCAGCTGCACACCGACGTCTCCGGTGTCACCTGGCTGTTCACCGCCGCGCTGCTCACCGGCGCGGTCTTCACTCCTCTGCTGTCCCGCTTCGGCGATATGTACGGCAAGAAGCCGATGGTCATGGTCGCCATGACCGTCCTCATCATCGGCTCGGTGGTCTGCGCCCTCGCCGACACGCTCGGCGTCTACATCATCGGCCGCTCGCTGCAGGGCATCTCCTCGGCCATGATTCCCTTGGCCATCGGCATGATTCGCGATACCTTCCCGCGCGAACGACTGGTCAGCGCCATCGGCATCGTCTCCGGCACCATGGGCGTCGGCGGCACCGTCGGCCTGCTCATCACCGGCGTCATCGCCAACCACACCACCGATCCGCACCCGGTGTTCTGGATGACCGCGGGCCTCGGCGTGGTCGCGGTCGTGCTGATCCAGTTCAGCGCCAAGAACAATGGCGTGCGGCACGGCGGCAAGCCCGACTACCTCGGCGCGGCGCTGCTGGCCGGACTGCTGATCTGCCTGCTGCTCGGCATCAGCGAAGGTCCGCGCTGGGGCTGGGGCTCCGGCTCGGTCATCGGACTGTTCGCCGGCGCCGTCGCGCTCGCGGTCATCTGGGTATTGGTGGAGCTCAAGGTCGCTCAGCCGCTGGTGCGGCTGCAGCTGCTGGTCGGGCCGCAGTCGCTGTCCGCCAATATCGCCTCCGCGACCCTCGGATTCGCGCTGTTCGGATCGTTCACGCTGATCTCGAATTTCATCCAGACGCCCTCGGACAAGGTCGGATACGGGCTCTCCGGGTCGGTGCTCTCGGTGGGGCTGTACGGCATTCCGAGCGCCGTGCTCATGACGTTCTTCTCGTTCAATACCGGCAGGATCGCGGCCAAGATCGGGCCCGCCTACACGCTGGCCATCGGGTCGCTCTTCGCGGGACTCTCCATGGGGTGGCTGACCTTCTCGCATGATCACGGCTACGACATGATCATCGCGAACATCCTGCAGGGCACCGGTTTCGGCATCGCGTACGCGGCGCTGGGCACCCTGGCCGTGCAGCATGTGCCGATGAGCGAATCCGGCATCGCCTCCGGCATCAACTCGCTGGTGCGTACGGCCGGCGGCAGTATCGCGGGCGCCATCACCGCGTCGATCCTGTCGGCGCACGTCATCGCGCACACTCAGGTGCCGACCGTGAACGCCTACGTGGCGAGTTTCGCGGTGCTGGCCGTCGGCGCATTCGTCGCCGCGGCTGTCGCGCTGGGACACGGCCTGCGCCACAACGGGAAATAAGAACTAGGTCAGCAGCACTGGGCCCTCACCGTCGACCAGTACGACATGGTCGTCGGTGAGGGCCCAGTGCGGAATACCCTCGGCGGTGAACCGGCGCACCAGCTTCCGGGACAAGCCCTCCGGGTCGGTGGGTGAGTCGAGGTGGGGAACTATGCGCTTGTCGACCAGCCCCAGTCCGTCCCAGCGGGGTTCGATACCGCAGGCGGTGCGGACCTCGGCGGGGTCGTCGGCGGACTCGAGACCGTGCAGGTCGGGGGTCATGACGCAGGCGCCGGCACTGTAACCGGCGTAGACCAGGGCGTCGTCGGCCAGCAGCCGCCGCAGGGCGAGATCGGCTCCGCTGCGGGCCATTTGAGCGCGCAGCACGAAGGTATTGCCGCCGCGGACCCAGATCAGCGGGTATGCGGCGAGGGCCCGCTCCACCTCGGCGGGACGGCCGAGGTAATCCCGCAGGTCCAGCACCTCCGGCTGGAAACCCGCGCGGCGCAAGGGATACAGGTCGCTGGTGACGGCGCTCTGCCAGGCGGCGGGCCAGGCATCGCAGGCATTGGCGATGACGGCGACCCGGCCGGGCTCGCCCACCAGGTCCAGTAATCGCTGCTGGTGGGCGCCGAATCGGTAGCTGGACAGGAAGAGTCGCACCGGCGTCAGAGGGTGAAGGCCAGGCTGTGGGCCAGGCGTTCACCGAGGTCGAAGTCGCCGCTGACCGCGTACTTCCACCTCGACGCCGCGAACAGGGTGCGCCCGCCGCAGAACCGCGCGAAGAGGCGGGAGTCCAGGGTCAGGGTGGTATCGGCGGGACCGTCCAGGGTTTCGACCAGGTTCGCGCGCTTGCCCGTCACGGCGATGTGCAGGGTCCGTGGGACCGGACCGGTCAGCTCGATGGTCAGGGCCGAACCGTCCAGTGCGCCCGCGCCTTTCACCGCGCTGCGGCCCAGTCCGGTCAGCAGTTCCGGGAACCCCGCCGCCGCGCGCGGGCCGCCTTCGTCGACGGAGACGCCCAAGCCGTCGGCGATATCGTGCTCGTGCATCCAGCAATCGAAGAGCCGGATGCGCATGAACCGGCCGTAGGAGGCCATACCGACGGGGGTCGGTACTTCCTCGGCCCAGCTCTCCGGGCTGATCTCGGCCAGCGCCTTCGCGCGCCTCGCGGTCACCTCGCGGAAGCGTTCCAGCAGCTGCTGTCCGGTGAGCGGGCGCAGCGATTCGATCCACTTCTCGTTCAGGGTGCCGACGTCGTTGCGGATGTGTTCGCCTGTCACGTCCTGGTCCGGCGTGGGCTCACCGAGCAGGATGGATTCGGTGCCGATGATGTGGGCGAGCACGTCGAAGACGGTCCAGCCAGGCAGCGCCGACGGTGTCCGCCAGGCTGTTTCGTCCAGTCCGTCCACCAGCCGGGCCAGGGCGTCCCACTGGTCGGTCAAGGTGGCAACGAGATGCGCGCGGTCCGGCACGGTGTCGGTCATGCGTGGGTTCCCTTCAATTCGGACGGCCTTGTCTGCTCAGACGGCCTTGTCTTCGGCGGCGAGGCGGTCCAGGCCGGCGCGCAGGGCGGCCGCGGTGGATTCCCGGTCGTGCGGCCGGCGCAGCACGAAACCCTTGGCGAAGATCAGGGTGTCGCCGCGATGCCGCGGGATGACGTGCAGGTGTACGTGATGCACGGTCTGGAAGGCGGCCTTGCCGTCGTTGAGCAACAGGTTGGCGGCATCGGCGCCGAGGTCGCCGCGGCGCACGGCCTTGGCGAGGCGATGCCCGAACGCGAAGACGTGGGCGGCGAGCGCGGGATCGAGCTCGTCGAGATCGCTCGCATGCTGTTTGGGGATGACCAGGGTGTGTCCCCTGGTGATGGGCCGGACGTCCAGGAACGCCAACAGGGTGTCGTCCTCGTAGATCTTGGTCGCGGGCGCGCGGCCCGCCACGATCTCGCAGAAGATACAGCCACTCACAGGGCAGAGGTTACGGTGTAAAGGTGATGCGCGACACCCCCGGCGCACGCTTCGGCCGCCTCAACTGGGCACTCACCCACCGGTAGGTAGCCCACTCGATCGTTCGTACTTGTCGCCGATAAGAGTGCCGCCGAGCATGGAGTTGTCCGGATTTCTCGCCACACCATGTGACGCCTGTCTCCGCTACGCTCACCGCGAACCGGGTACAGTTGCGAGAATTCTCACGAACTTACCCAAAAGTAAGTTCAGCCCACCGTTGGACCGGTGACACGGCCCATCATGGCAACAGGGTGGCCTGGGCTCACCACGAGAAGGAAGTTTGACAAGTGGACACAACGCAGAGCGCACAGACGGCTGCGCCCCGCGGCGCTGATTCGAGCGTTCCACGCAGCGCGCGCGTCGGCGTGGTTCGCGAGACCAACGCGGACGAACGACGTGTCGCATTGGTGCCGAAGATCATTCCCTCGCTGCTGAAGCAGGGCGTGGAAGTGATCGTCGAGGCCGGTGCCGGTCTGGGCGCATTGATTCCCGACGATGCCTACACCGACGCGGGCGCGACCATCGGAGACCCGTGGAGCGCCGACGTCGTGGTCAAGGTGGCCGCACCCAATGATGCCGAAATCGCCAAACTGTCCGCCGGGCAGACGCTGATCGGCTTCCTCGCCCCGCGCAATGCCGACACCAAGATCGGCGCGCTGAAAGCCGCGGGCGTACAAGCCTTTGCGGTGGAAGCGATCCCGCGCATCTCCCGCGCCCAGGTCATGGACGCGCTCTCCTCCCAGGCCAACGTCGCCGGCTACAAGGCCGTGCTGCTGGCCGCCTCCGAATCCACCCGCTTCTTCCCCATGCTCACCACCGCCGCCGGCACCGTGAAACCCGCCACCGTGCTGGTCCTCGGCGTGGGCGTCGCCGGGCTGCAGGCCCTCGCCACCGCCAAACGACTCGGCGGGCGCACCACCGGCTACGACGTCCGCCCCGAGGTCGCCGACCAGGTGCGTTCGGTCGGTGCGCAATGGCTGGACCTGGGCATCGACGCCGCCGGTGAAGGCGGCTACGCCCGCGAACTCACCGAAGACGAACGCGCCCAGCAGCAGCAGGCCCTGGAGAACGCTATCAAGGGGTTCGACGTGGTCATCACCACCGCGCTGGTGCCCGGGCGGCCCGCGCCGCGGCTCGTCACGGCCGCCGCCGTGGAGGGCATGAAGCCCGGTTCCGTGATCGTGGACATGGCCGGTGAGACCGGCGGTAACTGCGAGCTCACCGAACCCGGCAAAACCATTGTGCGCCACGGGGTCACCATCGCCTCACCACTGAACCTACCCGCGACCATGCCGGAACACGCCTCCGAGCTGTACTCCAAGAACATCTCGGCCCTGCTCGAACTCATGCTGAAAGACGGTGCGCTGGCGCCCGATTTCGAGGATCAGGTGCTGGCGGACTCCTGCGTGACGCGCGAGAAGACCGAACCCGAGGTGAAAGCCTGATGTACACCCAACTCCTCGCGAACATCGCGATCCTGGTGCTGTCCGGATTCGTCGGCTTCGCCGTCATCTCCAAGGTGCCCAACACCCTGCACACCCCACTCATGTCCGGCACCAACGCCATTCACGGCATCGTGGTGCTCGGCGCGCTGGTCGTGTTCGGCAAGGTCGAGCACCCGTCCGTGCTCATGCAGATCATCCTGTTCATCGCGGTGGTGTTCGGAACCCTGAACGTCATCGGCGGTTTCGTCGTCACCGACCGCATGCTCGGCATGTTCAAGTCGAAGAAGCCTGCCGCGCAGGAGAAGAGCACTGTGAAGGCGGGCGAGTAACCGATGGACAATCTGGTCAACGTTCTCTACATCCTTGCCTTCGCACTGTTCATCTACGGTCTGATGGGCCTGACCGGGCCCAAGACCGCGGTGCGCGGCAACTGGATCGCGGCCACCGGCATGGTGATCGCGGTCGTCGCGACGCTCATCTCCATCCGCAATACCAACAACTGGATCCTCATCGTCGCCGGCCTCGTCGTCGGTGTGCTGCTGGGCGTGCCACCCGCCAAGTTCACCAAGATGACGGCCATGCCGCAGCTCGTCGCCGCGTTCAACGGCGTCGGCGGTGGCACCGTGGCACTCATCGCCTGGGCGGAATTCGATGAGACCACCGGGTTCTCGAAGTTCACCCACGGGGAATCCCCCACCGTGCACATCACGATCGCCTCGCTGTTCGCGGCGATCATCGGCTCGATCTCCTTCTGGGGCTCGGTCATCGCCTTCGGCAAACTGCAGGAGATCCTGCCCGGCAAGCCGATCACCCTGGGCCGATTGCAGCAGCCGCTGAACCTGCTGCTGTTCGCGGGTGCGGTCGCCGCGGCCGTGGTCATCGGTATCGGCGCCATGAACGGCGGGGTGCCGCAGTACTGGATGATCGCGGTGCTGGTGCTGGCCGGTGTACTCGGCCTCATGGTGGTGCTGCCGATCGGTGGCGCCGATATGCCGGTCGTCATCTCGCTGCTCAACGCGCTCACCGGTTTGTCCGCCGCCGCAGCGGGTCTCGCGCTGAACAACACCGCCATGATCGTGGCGGGCATGATCGTCGGCGCATCCGGCACGATTCTGACCAACCTGATGGCCAAGGCCATGAACCGGTCCATCCCCGCCATCGTCGCGGGCGGATTCGGTGGCGGCGGAACGGCTCCCGGCGCCTCCGGCGACGGCGAGCAGAAGCAGGCCAAGGCCACCTCCGCGGCCGATGCCGCGATCCAGATGGCCTACGCCAACCAGGTCATCGTGGTGCCCGGCTACGGTATGGCCGTCGCGCAGGCCCAGCACGCGGTCAAGGAGATGGCGGCGCTGCTCGAGGCCAAGGGGGTCGAGGTCAAGTACGCCATCCACCCGGTCGCCGGTCGCATGCCCGGGCACATGAACGTGCTGCTGGCCGAGGCCGAAGTGTCGTACGACGCCATGAAGGAAATGGACGACATCAACGGCGAATTCGCCCGCACCGATGTCGCCCTGGTCATCGGCGCCAACGATGTCACCAACCCGGCCGCCCGCGAGGACGCGTCCTCGCCGATCTACGGCATGCCGGTGCTGAACGTCGATCAGGCCCGGTCGGTCATCGTGCTCAAGCGGTCGATGAACTCCGGCTTCGCCGGCATCGACAACCCGCTGTTCTACGCCGACCACACCTCCATGCTGTTCGGCGACGCCAAGAAGTCCGTCGGTGCGGTCACCGAGGAGCTCAAGGCCCTGTAAGCAACTGCAGGACAGGCGAATCGGCCCGTACCCAGGGGTGCGGGCCGATTCTCTCCGCCAATTATTGACCTACAGGTCCAAAACTTGTACGGTTGCCATATGGGCAGGCCACGCAACTTCGACACCGGCACCGCCATCGAGCGTGCGATGGAGACGTTCTGGACCCATGGCTACGCCAACACCTCTCCCGCACAACTCGCCGAGGCGATGGGAGTCGGAAAAGGCAGTCTGTACAACACCTTCGGAAGCAAGCGGGAGCTGTTCGAGCTGGCACTCGCGGAGTACGACCGGATCGGCGTTGCCCTGTGCCGCGACACGCTCGCGCAGCCGGGAAGCACGCGCGAACGACTCCGGGCATGGATGCGATTCACGGTGGATTCCGACCAGACCGAACCGGTCAAGCGCGGCTGCCTGATCGCCAACACCGCACTGGAACTCGCGGCGTTCGACGCGGAGGCCACCCGCGCCGTCCAGATCGCCAACGGGCACATGGCCGATGCGTTCACCGAACGCATCGAACAGGGACTGCGGGACGGCGACGTGCGGGACGGGACCGATGCACGCGCCTTCGCCGAGTTCGTGCTCAACACCATCCAGGGCATGCGAGTGCTGGCCAAGTCCAGCGACGCCGCGGTGCTGTACCGGATCATCGACACCGCACTCGCCGCACTCTGAATTCCGGGCCGCTACCCGCGGCCTTTTCTTCTACCCCAATTTTTGACCTTAAGTTCAAGAAAGGCAGCATCATGGATCTCGGACTGCACGGCAAGACCGCTCTCGTCACCGGCGCCAGCCGCGGCATCGGGCTCGCCGTCGCCGAAGCCCTCGCCGACGAAGGAGTTCGCGTCGTCGGCGTGGCCCGCACCATCACGCCCGAACTCGAAAAAGTCGCGGCCGCAACCATTTCCGCCGACCTCAGTACCAGCGAAGGCGCACGCACCGCGGTCGAGGGAGCGCTCGCCGAACTCGGCGGGATCGACATCCTGGTCAACAATGTCGGCGGCGGGGACGCGAAACATCTCGTCCTCGGCGGCGTGCTCGACATTCCCGACGAGCAGTGGCGAAACCTGTTCGACCTCAACCTGTTCGGCGTCGTCACCACCACCCGCGCGGCGCTGCCCAGCATTATCGCGCGGCGCGGCGCCATCGTGACCGTGTCCTCGATCAACTCCCGGCTGCCCGCGGTGGGACCGGCCGGCTACAGCGAGGCCAAGGCCGCGCTCACCGCCTTCAGCAAGCGGCTCAGCGAGGAGTTCGGGCCGCAGGGCGTGCGAGTGAACACCGTCGCGCCCGGGCCGGTGGCCACGGCGATATGGCTGTCCGAGGACAATATCGGGGCGAAAATGGCCGCCGCCAACGGCATTACGCAGGAGCAGTTCGTGGCGGCCATGCCCGGGCAGTTCGGCGTCGCCACCGGACGCATCAGCGAACCCGCCGAAGTGGCCGCGCTGGTGGCCTTCCTGGCCTCCGAGCGCGCCGGAAACATCAACGGCGCGGACGTCGTCATCGACGGCGGCACCGTCAAGACGGTCTGATCGCGGCGGGCGGTCCCCGGCCCAGCGGCTGCCCGCGCAGGAACGGCCCGTGCACTCGAAAGGGTCACGGGCCGTCGGCATTACGGAGACAGCTCAGCGGCTACAGGTACAGGCCGGTGCCGTGCTCGGAGCGCTCGTTGGCCACCGCGTGCAGATCACGTTCCCGCAGTATGTAATACGCCTGCGCCTGGATCTCGACCTCGTACTGGTCCTCGGCGCTGAAGAGCACCTGATCGCCCACCTGCACCGCGCGGACATGCGAACCCACGCCGCACACCTCGCCCCAGGACAGGCGCTTGGCCACCTGTGCGGTGGCCGGAATGAGGATGCCACCGCTGCTGCGCCGCTCGCCCGCATCCTGATTGAGCTTGACCATGACGCGGTCGTGCAGCATTTGAATCTCTAGCTTGGGATCGGGCACCGCGGCAGTGTACTGCGCGGGCGCCGGGACACCGCGCGGGTATCAGTCCTTCGACTCCGGCGGAACCGAGTCATTCCGCTCCGGCGGAGCCGAGTCATTCCGCTCCGGCGGAGCGACGATGCGGCGGATGGCGTCCTTGGTCCAGGCGCGCACCTCCTCCGGATCGGCGTCCGGGCCGACGAGGAACTCGGCGACCTGCGGCAGCGCCAGCGGATAGTTGATCGCACTCATGAGCAGCATGAGCGCCTGACCGGGCGGCATATCCTGCCGCATCAGGCCCTTGTCCTGCGCGACGCCCACCTTCTCGCGCTTCTCCTGGTAGCGGCTGCAGCGCAGCTCGGTCGCGGAGGCCTGGCCGGGGCCCAGTTCCAGGGCCTCCCACATCTGCAGGCGCAGCAGCTCGGGGTGGCGGCGGTGGTAGTCGATGTGCTGGTCGATCCAGGTGTCCAGGTCCTCGATATCGGTGGTGACCGAGGCGGCGACCTGCAGCATCGTCTTCTCCAGCACCTGCCGGAACAAGGTTTCCTTATCGCCGAAGTAGGCGTAGATGAGCTGTTTGTTGGCCTTGGCATTGCGTGCGATGCGGTCCATGCGGGCGCCGGCAATGCCGTATCGGGCGAACTCGTCCGTCGCGGCCTCGAAGATACGGGCCTTCGTAGCCTCCGGATCCCTGGTAGCAGCCATGCCTCCGATGGTAACCAACTAATTGGTTGACAAGGCGGGGATGGGAATGGAATTCTTCAACCAACCGGTTAGTTACAACCCTCGAAAGCTTCCGGCGCAATGGCGCGCCAACCCCCTCCCACCCCTGCTTCCCCAACGGGAGACTGTCGTGACCATTCTCGAAAACAGGACCGCCACAACGGTTCCGGCGCTCGGCGACACGGAATTCGCCGCCCGGTGGCGCGTCCTGCCGGTCATCCTCACCGCCATGTTCATGGCCATGTTCGACTGGTTCGTCGTCAATGTGGCCGCCTCCTCACTGCAGCACGACCTGCACGCCGGCGAAGCCGCACTCGAACTGATCGTCGGCGGCTACGGATTCGCCTATGCCAGCGGGCTCATCACCGGCGGACGACTCGGCGACCTGCACGGACACCGGCGACTGTTCGTCATCGGCATGCTCGCCTTCACCGCCGCCTCACTGCTGTGCGGCCTCGCACCCAACGCCTGGGCCCTCGTCGGATTCCGCATCCTGCAAGGCGCCACCGCGGCGCTGATGGTGCCGCAGATGCTGGCCCTCATCAACACCCTCTTCCCGCCGCACGAACGGCCCCGCGCCATGGCCGCATTCGGCGCCACCATCGGCATCGGCGCCGTCTCCGGACAGGTACTGGGCGGCGTCCTGCTCGACCTCGACCTGTTCGGCTGGGGCTGGCGGAGCATCTTCTACATCAACGTGCCCATCGGACTCGCCGCCGCACTGCTCGCCTTCCGCTGGCTGCCCAAGCACGAACAGACCCACCGGCCCAAGCTGGATCCCATTGGCGCGCTCGGCATCTCGGCCGCCCTCGCACTACTGCTGGTGCCCATCACCCTGGGCCGGCCCGAAGGCTGGCCGGCGTGGACCTGGATCAGCATGCTGGCATCGATTCCGGTGCTGCTGCTCACCCTGCGCTACGAAGCCCGGCTGCGGAACCGCGGCGGTGAACCCATCCTCGACACCGAAATGGTGAGCGAACGCGGCTTCAGCCTCGGACTGGTCATCGCGGGCGGATACCTGACCTTCTTCGCCGGATTCATGCTGTGCCTCACCCTCATGCTGCAGAACGGGCTCGGATTGTCGCCGCTGCGAGCCGGACTGGCCTTCGCGCCGCTCGGCGTGTGCTTCGCGAGCGCCTCGTTCTTCCTCGCACCGCGGGTGGCGCGGCGCATCGGCAACCGGGTGATGGTGCTCGGCACCACCACCAGCCTCATCGGACTGGGCATCACCCTCACCGTGCTGATCACCATGGGACGCGACGTCACCGCGCTCGCCCTCATCCCCGGCATGATGATCGTCGGCACCGGCAACGGGCTGACCATCCCCTCGGTGGTCGGGGCCGTCATGTCGTCGGGCATTCCCGCCAAGCAGGCCGGCATGGCAGCCGGCGTGCTCACCACCTCGCAGCAGTTCGGAAACGCCATCGGCGCAACGGTTCTCGGCGTGATCTTCTTCACCGCGCTGGGCAACAACCACAGCATCGGCGGATACGTCACCGCCATGGAGATGGCCGCCATCGGCGGCGTCGCGGTGCTGGCCGTCGTACTGGCGGCGGCGCTGGCCCTGCCGCGGGCGGCTCGCAGCAACTGAAAACCGGAGAATAGGGGTGTGACATCCGCGGGATGTCACACCCCATTCGGCTACTTTCGGAGAGTGGACCCGAACCGTTCTGCCGCCGACATCCATACCCTGCGCAGCCTGCTGCCCGAAGGCATGGTCGTCACCGATCCCGATATCCTCGACGCCTATCGACAGGACCGGGCGCTGGATCCGGACGCGGGGACCGCGCTCGCGCTGGTCCGGCCACTGACCACCGAACACGTCGCGGCAACCGTTCGATGGGCACACGAGCATCGGATGCCGATCGTGCCGCGCGGGGCCGGGACCGGCCTGTCCGGCGGGGCCACCGCACAGCACGGGGCGCTGGTATTGAGCACCGAGAAGATGCGGGAGATCAGCGTCGACACCGTGACCCGGACCGCGGTGGCGCAACCCGGACTCTTGAACGCCGAAGTCAAACGCGCCGTCGCCGAACAAGGGCTCTGGTATCCGCCGGATCCGTCGTCCTTCGAGATCTGCTCCATCGGCGGGAACGCCGCCACCAATGCCGGCGGGCTGTGCTGCGTGAAATACGGTGTCACAACCGATTACGTGCTCGGCATGGAAGTCGTGCTGGCCGACGGGACCGTGGTGCGACTGGGCGGGCCCCGGCTCAAGGATTCCGCGGGGCTCTCGCTGACCAAGCTGTTCGTCGGCAGCGAAGGCACGCTCGGGATCATCACCGAGCTCACGCTGCGGCTGCTGCCCGCACAACCGCCGCAGTCCACCGTCGTCGCCACCTTCCCGACACTGAGCGCCGCCACCTCGGCGATCCTCGCCATCACCGGCGAATTACGGCCCTCCATGCTGGAATTCATGGACTCGGTCGCCATCAATGCCGTCGAGGACGAACTGCGTATGGGACTGGACCGGGACGCGGCCGGACTGCTGGTCGCCCGATCCGACGCGCCCGGCAAGTTCGCCGGACACGAGGCCGACATCATGCTCGCGGCCTGTGAGAAGGCCGGGGCGACAGAGGCTTTCCGCACCGACGATCCGGACGAGGGCGAAGCCTTCTGCGCCGCGCGGCGATTCGCCATTCCCGCGGTGGAGCGCAGGGGCCCGCTGCTGCTGGAGGACGTCGGGGTGCCGTTGCCGCGGCTCGGCGATCTCGTCGACGGGATCGCCGAGATCGCGCGGCGCCGGGACGTGCTCATCTCCGTCATCGCGCATGCGGGTGACGGCAACACCCACCCGCTCATCGTGCACGACCCGAACGACCCGGACGAATCCGAGCGCGCGCATCTGGCCTTCGGCGAGATCATGGACCTCGCGATCGGGCTGGGCGGCACCATCACCGGGGAGCACGGCGTCGGGCGGCTCAAGAAGGCGTGGCTGCCCGATCAGCTCGGGCCGGACGTGATGGCGCTCACGCGTCGCATCAAGGACGCGCTGGATCCGCACGGGATACTCAATCCCGGAGCCGTGCTCTGAGTAACTGCCGGAACAAATCACCGTCCCGAGGGAGTTTTCACCCGACATGAGCAGTACCAGGCTGGAACACAACACCGACGCCACCCGCTACGAGATCTATCTCGACGACACCCTGGCGGGCTACGCCGACTACGCGGAGCGCGTCGAGGGCGACAAGAAGATCCGCGACATCCAGCACACCCTCACCTTCCCCGAGTTCCGGGGGCGCGGCGTGGCGGCGCAGGTCGTCGAATTCGCGCTGAACGATGCCCGCGCACAAGGCTTCTCGATCATCCCCACCTGCTGGTATGTCGAGAAGTACATTGCGGCGAACCCCGAATACGCCGACCTGGTCGGGTAGTTCGCGCGCCTAGTTGAGGCGCTGGCGCGGGAGCGGCCGGCGCCACACCAGGAACTGCCGGTCGGCGACGGTCAGCATCGCCTCCAGCACCTTCTCGTTGTCGAATCCGGGTAGCGCCTGCAACTTCGACAGGAACGCGGTATCGGCCGCCGAATGCGGCACCACACAACCCTTCCCCGTCGCCCCGATCAACACGAAGAACACGTCATCGGCGAACGGCCCGTCCGCCGTCGTGATCAACCGGACCTCCGCCAGCTCCGTCCACGCGACCTCTTCCACCCGTCCGTCGGCCAGTGTGCGCCGAACGAATGTGTCGTTGATTTCGACTCCGGCCATGGGTCCATAGTGCCCCCGGCATTCCCACACCAACACCCCTCAAACCTCCGATTTACCGCGGGAATCCGTCAAGACAAGCCCCGGCGAACCCCCACACCGCACATCGGCGGCGAACCCGGCCCCAAAGCAAACCTTCAGCAACTCAAACGAATTCACCTCACCGTATGGCGCGGCACCACGACACGCTGAGAGTTCACTCCGCAGCCAACCGATCCACCACCGCGTCAGTAGGCCTGGGTTTGCGAGTAGGCGCAGGAACCGTCCCAGTTGTAGACCGTGCAGACCCATTGGTATTGCCAGATCCAGGTCCAGTGGGCGCAGGTGCCGTCGTCGGTGTAGTACTCGTCGCAGGTCCAGTAGCCGTCTCGCATGGGGGTCGGCGCGCCGGCGGTGGCGGTGGCCGCGGGGAGGGCCCCGAACGACAGGGCGAGGGCGATGCCGGCTCCCGCCAGAATCCTTCCGGCAGTGCGGGTTCCGAATCGTGGAGTCATGTCTCCTCCTAGATGTTTCCTGGTGGAAACGTTAGGAAGAATCGGGTCGGGTGAATACCGCCGGGACCGTCAACGGGCCTGGAATGCGCTGCTCAGGGGGAACTTTCGGGTTTCCGGTCCGGAATTCGGCCCGCCCGGAAACGGGAACGGAGGCGGACCGAGTGGAACTCGGAACCGCCTCCGGAAGAAGAGGTATTGGATCAGTGCGGGATCAGCGGAGCAGCTGACGGCTCATGACGACGCGCTGGATCTGGTTGGTGCCCTCGTAGATCTGGGTAATCTTGGCGTCGCGCATCATGCGCTCCACCGGGAAGTCGGTGGTGTAGCCGGCGCCGCCGAAGAGCTGGACGGCGTTGGTGGTGACCTCCATGGCCACATCGGAGGCGAAGCACTTCGCCGCGGCGGAGATGAAGCCGAGGTTCTTCTCGCCACGCTCGGCGCGGGCGGCCGAGGTGTAGACCATGAGACGGGCGGCCTCGATCTTCATGGCCATATCGGCCAGCATGAACTCGGTGTTCTGGAAGGACGCGATGGTCTTGCCGAACTGCTTGCGGTCCTTGGTGTAAGCGATCGCGGCATCCAGGGCGCCCTGGGCGATGCCGACGGCCTGCGCGCCGATGGTCGGGCGGGTGTGGTCCAGGGTCTGCAGGGCGGTCTTGAAACCGGTGCCGGGCTCGCCGACGATGCGGTCGCCGGGAACCTTGCAGTTCTCGAAGTACAGCTCGGCGGTGGGGGAACCCTTGATGCCCAGCTTGTGCTCCAGCGGACCGACCACGAAGCCCTCGTCGTCCTTGTGGACCAGGAACGAGGAGATGCCGTTGGCGCCCTTGTCCGCATCGGTGACGGCCATGACCGTGTACCAATCGGACTTGCCGCCGTTGGTGATCCAGCACTTGGAGCCGTTGATGATCCAGTCGTCGCCGTCCGCCTTGGCGCGGGTGCGCATGGAGGCGGCGTCGGAGCCGGCCTCACGCTCGGACAGCGCGTAGGAGGCCATCTTGCCCGCGACGATGTCGGAGAGGACCTTGTGCTTGAGTTCCTCGGAACCGTTCAGGATCAGGCCCATGGTGCCGAGCTTGTTCACCGCCGGGATGAGCGAGGAGGAACCGCAGACGCGCGCGACCTCTTCGATCACGATGCAGGTGGCGACCGAGTCGGCGCCCTGGCCGCCGTACGCCTCCGGCACGTGCACGGCATTGAAGCCGGCCGCGTTGAGGGCGTTCAGCGCCTCCTGCGGGAAGCGGGCGTTGCCGTCCACATCCTTCGCGTACGGGGCGATCTCCTTCTCGGACAGGCCGCGGATGGCCTCGCGCAGCTCGTGGTGGAAGTCCTCGAGCTGGAACAGGTTGAAGTCGGGGTTGCCCGCCATGGGGTTCGTCTCCTGGTCGTCGGGGGGATCGCCGCTGGTTGTCCAGCATCTCCAACTGCGCGGCACTCAGTGCCATTCGAAGCCGAGTATACGCCGCGATATCGCGACCACGTGCAGGTATCTACCGGTCAATGCGTGGCACGCAGTGTCAGATTCGCCACTGCGGGCATCTCACAGCGTATCGAGCCGACGCGCCAGGAGATCAGCGACCTGCCGGGACGGCATGCTGCGCGGAAAGACCGCCACCACCAGCTCGTCCTCACCCCCGCGCACCGCCCCCGTACCCCGCGGAATCCCCGCCAGCGCCGACCGCAGATCCGCCGCCCCCGCATCCGACTCCCCACGCACCATCCGCCGCAGCAGATAGTTGTGCGTCGCCGTCACCGCCGCCGTGAACTGCACCAACGCCAGATCCGACGAACCCGGCAACCGGCTCCGCAGATAATCGGTGAACAACCGCTCATACCGGAAGACGGTCACGATCTCCCGCTCCCGCAACGCCGGCACCTGCCGCACCACCCGATACCGCCGCGCGGCCAGCTCCCGCCACTGCGTGAACCGCTCGAACACCTCGACCACCGCCGCGCACACCGCATCCCACGGATCCCCTTGCGCCGCATCCAGCGGAGTGCTCTCCAAGAAGGCCCGCGCCTGCTGCAACTGCGACTCGTGATCCGCGAAAACCACATCCTCCTTCGACCGGAACTGCCGGAAGAAGGTCCGCCGCGAAATCCCCGCCGCCTCCGCGATCTCATCGACCGTCGTTGCCTCGTAACCCTTTTCCGCGAACAGGCGCAACGCCTGATCCACCACGGTCAGCCGGCGGGCAGTCTCATTGAGGTCGTGAGGCATCCGCACACCGTAGCCCGGCCGCACGGAGCGATCGATCAGCTGTGGCCGAGTTGTTCCTCGTTGATGAGGTCTTCGAACTCCTCCTGGAGTTCCTTCATCTCATCGGGGAAGACCCAGCGCTTCATGGCGTAGAAGCGGAAGGCCATCTGCAGGAGATTGCCGATGATGAAGGCGCTGAAGAAGTCGGCGATGTTCTCGGTGGTGAAGCTGACGTTCGGCTGGCGCAGGTCGAAGACGTAGCTGGACACCCACAACGGGAGGCTGGCCAGGCCGACGCCGATCCCGCTGACGATGAAGAAGAGCAGGGCCTCGTGATGCTTCTCGCGGCCGCCGCGCTTGTCGAACGTCCATTCGCGGTTCAGCACGTACGAGGCGATGACCGCGATGGTGCCGGACATGATGCGGGCGATCGTCGGCTTGGTATCCATGACCGTCCACTTGAGGACGTAGAAGATCCCCAGGTCGATCACGAAAGTGGTGGCGCCGACAATCGCGAACTTGATCAGCTCGTAATGCCGGTCCGCGAGCTCCCGCGCGGGGTTGGGCAGGCGGTTGACCACCTTGTCGACAAATGACACGGAACGAGTCTACGTCGCTCGAATTCGCGGCGGGCACCCGCCGGGAGGGCCGGGGTGGGTGCCATGACAACATTGACCAGCGTGAGCGCCCGTTCCTTCGATTCCTCCGCGATGCCCACCGTCACCATGATCGGCGGCGGTCAGCTCGCGCGCATGACCCATCAGGCGGCCATCGCGCTGGGCCAGCGGCTGCGTGTGCTCGCCGAACGGCCGGACGACCCGGCCGCGCAGGTGACGCCCGAGGTCGTGCTCGGCAGCCATGACGACCTGACCGCGCTGCGCAAGGCCGCGGTCGGCTCGCATGCCCTGACCTTCGATCACGAGCAGGTGCCCACCGAGCACCTGGAAGCGCTGATCGCCGAGGGCGTCAATGTGCAGCCGACGCCACAGGCCCTCATCTACGCCCAGGACAAGCTGCGGATGCGCCGCAAACTGACCGAACTCGGAGTGCCGATCCCGGCGTTCGCGGAAGTGACTTCGGTCTCGGATGCGGTGGCGTTCGGGGACGAGCACGGCTGGCCGTTCGTGCTGAAGGCCGTGCGCGGCGGTTACGACGGCCGCGGCGTGTGGATGCCCGCCGACGCCGCCGAGGCCACCGGCCTCGTGGAAGATCAACTGGCGCACGGCGTTTCACTCATGGCCGAGACCAAGGTGGATCTGAAGCGGGAACTGTCGGCGATGGTGGCGCGCTCCCCGTTCGGGCAGGCCGCCGCCTGGCCGGTGGTGGAGACCGTGCAGCGCAACGGCCAGTGCGCCGTTGTGATCGCGCCCGCTCCCGATCTCGACGACGTGAAGGCCACCGAGGCCGAGGCGCTGGCCCTGCGGCTCGCCGCCGAACTGGGCGTCACCGGCGCGATGGCCGTGGAGCTCTTCGAAACTCACTCGGGTGAGCTGCTGGTCAACGAGCTCGCCATGCGCCCGCACAACTCCGGCCACTGGGGCATGGACGGCGCCTGCACCGGTCAGTTCGAGCAGCATCTGCGCGCTGTCCTCGATTACCCGCTGGGCAGCACCGAGCCGCTGGCGCCCGTCACCGTCATGGCCAACATCTTGGGCGCGGCCGAGGCGCCCGAGATGTCCATGGACGAGCGCCTGCATCATCTGGCCGCCCGCATCCCCGAGGCGAAGGTGCACCTGTACGGCAAGGGCGAACGCCCCGACCGCAAGATCGGGCACATCAATATCCTCGGCGACGAGGTCGCCGCCACACGCGAGCTGGCCGAGCGCGCGGCGCACTGGATGTCGCACGCGGTATGGACCGACGGATGGGATCCGCATCATGACTGACACCCCCACAGCCCAGGTCGGCCTCATCATGGGCAGCGACTCCGACTGGCCCACCATGGTGGCGGCCGCGGAAGCGCTGGCGGAGTTCGGCGTTCGCTTCGAGGTCGGCGTGGTCTCCGCGCACCGCACTCCCCAGCGCATGCTCGACTACGCGAAAGATGCCGCGGGCCGCGGCATCCAGGTCATCATCGCCGGCGCGGGCGGCGCCGCCCACCTCCCGGGCATGGTCGCCTCGGCTACTCCGCTCCCGGTCATCGGTGTCCCCGTCCCCCTGAAGTTCCTGGACGGCATGGACTCCCTGCTCTCCATCGTCCAGATGCCCGCCGGTGTCCCGGTCGCCACGGTCTCCATCGGCGGCGCCCGCAACGCGGGGCTGCTCGCAGTTCGCATCCTCGCCGCGGCCGACCCCGAATTGCGTTCCCGCATGGAGCAATTCCAGGCCGACTTGGAGAAGCTGGTCCTCGAAAAGGACCAGGCTCTCCGCACCCAACTCCTGGGCTGAGCCTGTCGTCTCCTCCGGACCGGAAAGCCCGGAGGGGGCGCTGACCTGCATATTCAGCATTATTCGGTGGATCGGCGGGGTTCTTTCCTTCTAACGTTTCCAAGCGGAAACAAACTAGGGGGAACGGAAATGAGTCCACGGATCGGAACCAGTGCGGTTACCCGGAACCTGGTCGGCGTCGGGATCGCGGCGGTGATGGCGTTGGGATGTACCGACGCCGTCGCGGGAGCCGCGATGCCGATGCGGGCGGACAACTCGTTGTGCGATGGGAACTTCATCGACAACGGGAGTTGCTCGCGGCGGCCCATGCCCTGGCTGGCCCCGGGGCTCTGTATCAAGCGGAATGCGGATGGGTCGTGTGTGCGGGAACAGCCGCAGGGGTGAAACTCAGCGGTGTGGCGCCGCCTCACCGGGCATCAATGTCACAGTGAGGCGGACGCCGCCGAGGGGGCTGTCCTCGATGGTGGCGGTGCCGTTGTGCAGGCGGGCTTGCTGGGCCACCAGGGCCAGGCCGAGGCCGCTGCCGGGGGATGAGCTGGCGCGATAGAAGCGGTCGAAGACGCGGGGGCGGGCGGCGGCGGGGATGCCGGTGCCGTTGTCGTCGATGGTCAGGATCACCTTGTCCCGCAGGCGATGTGCGGCGATGTCGATGCGGGTGGCGGCGCCGTGACGCAGGGAATTGGTGACCGCGTTCTCGACGACCGAGCGGAGACCGGGGGCCAGGCCGCGGAGGCGGAGGGAGTCCACGGCCGTCGTGGTGATGGTGACTGCGGGGTGGAGGCGGGTGGCGTCGTCCACTACCTGGTCGATGATTTCGCCCAGATCGAGCTCTTCCCAATCGGATTCGGTGGTCAGGTCGCCTTGGGCGAGGCGTTCCAGGGCGGCGAGGGTGGATTCGACGGCGGATTGGGTGGTGAGGACCTCGTCGATGATTTCGGTGCGCTCCGACTCCGACATCGGCATCGAGCGCAGGACCTGCAGGTCCGTGCGCATGGCGGTGAGGGGGGTGCGGAGTTCGTGGGCGGCGGTGGCGGCGAAATCCCGTGCGGTGACCAGGGCTTCGGTGGTGTGGCGGCGCTCGTCGGAGATGCGGGCCAGCATGGTGTTCATGGCGTCGGCCAGTTCGGCGGTCTCGCTGGCGGCGGGCTGCCGCGGCGGGTCCAGCTCCAGGCGGTCGCCGAGACCGGCGGTGGCGGCGGTGAGGCGGCGCAGCGGGGAGACCGCGCGGGAGGAGAGATACCAGCCGAGCAGGGCCGCCAGCACGGTCGCGGCAACACCGATGGCGATGATGCGAAGGCGTTGCTTGGTAATGGAATCCGCGGCCACACTCTGCGGGACGGCCAGCACGACCGGACTGCCGTCCACCGGGACGGTGCGCGCGAACTCCGCATTCGACAGCGGCAGAGCGGGGACGGCCGGTTGTGCGGTGCCGCTGTCGGCGGGCGACCGGCGCGGCACCGCGGGCTGAGCCGGGACGACGACCGTGTGGCCCGGCACGGGGTTCTCGGTGGTGGCCGTGCCGTCGTCGGCCCGCGTGACGGCGAGCGCACTCACCACCGAAACGACCTGTGTCCGAGCATCGTTCGGCGCGAACGCGAACAATACCGCGCTCATCGCCCCCACCACGACGGCCGCCGTCACCGCGCTCGCCAACGCGACCCGGGCGCGTAGCGAGAACGGCCGTCCGACTCGAAAAGAACCCGGCAGCTTCATGGTTCGAGCCTCAGCACGAAACCCACGCCGCGGACGGTGTGAACGAGGCGGGGCGCACCGCCGGCCTCCAGTTTGCGGCGCAGGTAAGAGACGAACACGTCGACCACTTTCGTCTGGGTCTCGAAGTCGTAGCCCCACACGCGATCCAGGAGCTGAGTGCGGGAGAAAACCTGTCCCGGTGCGGCCGAAAGCGCTGCCAGCAGATCGAATTCACGTTTGGTCAGATCGAGCGGGACACCGTCGACGGAGGCGCGGCGGGCGGAGGGGCGGACGGTGAGCGGGCCGACCACGATGCGGTCGTCACCCTCGGGCGCCGGAGTGGGGGCGCGGCGAAGCATTGCGCGCAACCGCGCCACCAGCTCGCCCAGGTCGAACGGTTTGGTCAGGTAGTCGTCGGCGCCGGCCTCCAGGACGTCGATGCGGTCGGTGACCTCCGAGCGGGCGCTCAGCACGCAGATCGGAATGTCATTGCCCAGCGACCGCAGGGCGGTCACCACCTGTACCCCGTCCAGGGCCGGCATGTTCAGATCCAGCACCATGGCCTGTGGGGCGTCGGTGCCGATATGCCGCAGCGCGGCGGCTCCGTCCGCCGCGGTCTCGACCTCGAAACCCGACATCCGCAGCCCCCGCGCCACCGACGCCAGCACTCGTACGTCGTCGTCCACGACCAGAATCCGGGGGCTGCTCACCACACCGGCCATCGGGCTGTTCACGGCACCGACCCTACTGACGCGACCTGAGACAACTCTCAGCGAACGATCAGCCCGCACTGCCCGTCGACGGCATCGCCCGCTGCGGCGCGACCGTCACCGCGGGCCCGTCACCGGGCCGGATCTGCACCCGCTGCCCCGGCTGGATCGGCGTCGCGGGCACGGCATCCACACCCGGCGGGAAACCGGGAGACGCGGGCACGACCGACACCGTGCCGTCATCGTTCCTCGCGACGGTGATGGTGTCCGACGGGGACGCCGTGGCCGGTGCGGCATTGGCCACACCCGGCACCACCAACGCGGTCACCACCGCGACACCGGCGAGCCCGCCGACCACGACACCACGGCGCACGCTGCGCTTCTGCATGACTTCTCCTTCGTTCGCCGGCGATCGTTCGCCGGTTCCTCTTGACGAATCCGAAGGTATGAGGCGACTTCTCAGCGACCGCTAGCGAACAGTTAGAGAAGTGATAGAAGTCAGCGCGGTTCCGTACTGGGCCCACCGGTATTGCGGAAGGAACCGGTGCTGGAACCGAGGAAGACCGCGAACAGCGCAGGCCGGCGGCGTTGCAGTTCGAGCCGGCCACCGTCGGCTTCGACCAGCGCGCGGGCCAGGGCCAGGCCGACACCGGTGGAACCGGCGGCGGAGAACCCCCGGTCGAAGATGTGCGGCGCCATTTCGTCCCGGACACCGTCGCCTTCATCGGCCACCTCGACGACGACCAGGGGTTCACGGTCGTCGAGCCGGCCACTGGTGACCGTCCGCACCGACACCGTGCAGGTGCCGCCACCGTGCATGAGCGCATTGTCCACCAGCACCGCCACCGCCTCCCGCAACCGCGAACCCGTCACGGGCGCTTTGAGAGTCGGGTCGCCGAGCAACACCAGTTTGCGCCCCGCCTCGGCGAACGGATGCCGCCATTCGGCGACCACACTGCGCAGTTCGGCCACCACCGGCACCGGATCACGGTCCGCCGCACCCTCGTCGCGGGAGGCGCGGACCAGCTCATCGATGGCATCGGTGAGCCGATCCACCTGTGCCATGGCCTCTTCCGCCTCGTGCACCACCGCTTGATCGTTGTGCGTGGACAATTCGTCCAATCGCAGGCGCACCGCGGTCAGGCGGCTACGCAACTGATGCGACACATCCGCGACGAGCGCATGCTCACGCTGCAGCCGACCGGCGATCTCCACCGTCGCGGAGTCGAGAACATCGGAGACCCGGTCCAATTCGGTGATGCCGTGCCGGCGCGGATCGGCCCGGAAATCCCCCATGGCCAGTCGCGCGGCCCGAGCCGCCACATCCCGCAGCGGATCCGCCACCCGCCGCGCGGTCACCACCGCCACCGCGATACCCGCACCGAGCGAGATGAGCACCAGACCGAACACCGCGAACAGCGCCTGCTGCTGCATGGAATGCATGGGCGCGGCAGGGGTTTCCATCCGCAGCGACCCGGAGGTCCCCATGGACAGCGATTCCACCACCGGATCGTTCACCTGGTTCACGCCGATATCGATGCGGGAGGCATTGTCCTGCGGCGTCGGATAGACGATGGTCAGCTTGCCGTCCGCCGGGACCAGCAGCCGCACCGACCGCACATCGAGTTCACCGTGCACCAGCCCGTCGGGCGTGCCCTCCTGGGCCATCACCTCCTCGGCGATGCGATCCAGGCGGGTGCGCAGGTCGTTGCGGGTGATGTCCTCCACCCACTGCCACGCCGTGAACGCCAGCGGCACGCCCAGCACGAGAGTGGTGAGCGTCAGCGCGGCGACCATCGACAGCAGAATTCTGCGTCTCATCGTCGAGATGCCTCGCTTCACGGAGCTATCGGATGGACCGGACTTGTTGCGGGACAGCCAGGGCGCACGGAGCAGCACGGAGAATCCGGGTGAAGCTGACGCGTTAATCGGTGTTGAAGCGGAAGCCTACGCCGCGCACCGTGACGATGCGGCGTTCGGCCACCGGTCCCTCGTCGCCGATTTTCCGGCGCAGCCACGACATATGCATGTCGAGAGTCTTGGAGCCGCGCAGATCCGCGTCGCCCCACACCTCCCGCAGAATGGTCTCCCGCGACACCACCTGCCCGGCCCGATCGATCAGCACCTTCAGCAGCTCGTACTCCTTGTTCGCGAGGTTCACCTCGACACCGTTCACCAGCACCCGGCGCGCCGCCGGTTCCAGGCGGATGCCGCCCACCTCGACGGCCTCGTCACCGATTCCGCTGCGCCGCAACAGGGCCCGCACCCGGGCCAGCAGCTCGGCCAGCCGGAACGGTTTCCCGACATAGTCGTCGGCGCCGGCGTCCAGGCCGACCACGAAATCCACCTCGTCGGTGCGGGCGGTGAGCATGAGGACGGCCAGGTCGGCGCCGCGAGCACGGACCTGGCGGCACACCTCGAGCCCGTCCATGCCGGGCAGGCCGAGGTCCAGGATCAGTAGGTCGTGGCCGCCTTCGAGGGCCCGCTCGAGCACGGCGGGACCATAGCTTTCCACGGTCACCGCGTAGCCCTCACGCCCCAACGCTCGCGACAGCGGCGCGGCAATGGCCTCGTCGTCTTCGGCCAGCAGTACGGCGGTCACGGGACAAGCTTACGGATACGCGTTCGAAGATCCGTAAAAGCCACCACCATTGTTCGGATTGTTCTGCACCACATCGAACGCCTGGTGGTAGAGCAGGGCGTGGACCTGCTGCACATGCGGGATGTCGTCGTACTCCAGCGGTTCCTCCGACGCCGACCCGATGATGAGCGTTCCGGTGCCCAGCATGCGGTCGAACAGGCCATGGCGGAACTGCACATTCGAGATGCGGTTCATCGGAATATCGTTGCCCGTGTGGGTGAGTACGCCCTGCCGAATCAGCACCCGGCGGTCGGTGATGATGAAATGCGTCGACTTCCAGCGGATCAACGGTGTGATACTGCGCCACACCACGATCAGCACCCACGCCACCAGAATCCCCAGCAGCAGACCGGATTGCAGGGTGCCGTCCGTATTGCGCATCGTCACACCGGCGCCGAATCCGGCCAATGCGGTGATAAGGATGAAAGCCACAGCGGGCCAGAACAACATCTTCCAATGCGGATGCCGATGCAGTAGCAGCCGCTCCTCCGGCGCCAGTGTCTCTTCCGGGTAACCCATACCGAAACCCTATCGCGCGGAGATGCCGGAATGCCGCACGCCGAACAGCGGTCTGGAGCACAATCGTGCGGTTGCCCCGGCATCGGCGGCACGATCCCGCGTTGTTTTTCAGCAGTCCCGCGCAAGTGCTTCAAAGACACTCGCAAGTGCTTCAAAGACACTACGGAGGCGTGTGTGACCCGAGAGTTGACGCAGTTCCAAATACTGAAAGAGCTCGAACCGGTAGCCGAAGCGAACCTGAACCGACACCTTTCGATGGCCAAGGATTGGCACCCGCACGACTATGTGCCCTGGGATCAGGGCCGCAACTTCGCCGCCCTCGGCGGCGAGGACTGGCATCCGTCGCAATCCGGACTCAGCGAGGTCGCCAAGATCGCCATGGTGACCAACCTGCTCACCGAGGACAATCTGCCCTCGTACCACCGCGAGATCGCCGAGAACTTCTCGCAGGACGGCGCCTGGGGCACCTGGGTCGGCCGCTGGACCGCCGAGGAGAACCGGCACGGCATCGTCATCCGCGACTACCTCGTGGTCACCCGCGGCGTCGACCCGGTCGCGCTCGAAGAGGCGCGGATGATCCACATGACCAACGGCGCCCAGTCCCCCGATGATTGGGGCGGCTTCCTGGAGAACGTCGCCTACGTGACCTTCCAGGAACTCGCCACCCGCATCTCGCACCGCAATACCGGCAGGGTGTGCAACGACGCCATCGCCGACCGCATGCTGCAGCGCATCGCCGCCGACGAGAACCTGCACATGATCTTCTACCGCACCCTCTGCGGCGCCGGCCTGGATCTGGTGCCCGACCAGGCCATGGCCGCCATCACCAAGGTGCTCACCAATTTCGTCATGCCCGGCTCCGGCATGCCCAACTGGCGGCGCAACGGGGTCATCATGGCCAAGCACGGCATCTACGACCTGCGCCAGCACCTGGAAGAAGTCGTGAACCCGGTGCTGAAGAACTGGAACGTCTTCGAGCGCAGCGACTTCGGGCCGATCGGCGAGCAGGCGCGCGACGAACTCGCCGTCTTCGTCGGCCAATTGCAGCGGGACGTCGGCAAATTCGAGGAGCAGCGCGACCGCCTGCTCGCCCGCGAAGCCGCCCGCGGCCAGCTGCAGCCCGTGTAGACCGCTTGCGGCGGTTCAGTATTCGGCGCGCAGATGCGTGACGTCACCGGCCGAAACGGCGCGGTCGCCGATCAGCAAACGGCCGTGCTCATCGATTCCGGTGGCGATACCGGTGAGGATCTCACCACCGGGAAGTTCGGCCCGGACCTGCGCACCGAGGGTGGAGCACCGGTCCCGATAGGCGGCGGCCAACTCGGCGATATCCCAGCCCGCGGCCTCCCACGCGGTGAAACGGTATGCGAACTCGCGCAGGATCGACGCCGCCAGCGCGGTCCGGTCGGCCCCGGGCACGCCGCACAGCGACAACGAAGTCGCGTGCGGCACAGGCAGTTCCGCCTCGGCGAGGCTCACGTTCAAGCCGATCCCCACCACCACGGCCGGATCCGCCCCGACCGCCGCCACCTCGGCCAGGATCCCCGCCAGCTTCCGGCCCTCGACCAGAACGTCGTTCGGCCACTTGAGGACCGCCTTCACCCCGGCGGTGGAACGCACCGCGTCGACCGCGGCGATTCCGGTCAGCAGCGGCAGCCACCCCATGACCGCAGGATCTATCCCCCGCACCCGGACCAGCAGCGACATCGCCAGCTGCGCCCGTGGCGGGCTCACCCACACCCGCTCGTGCCGGCCGCGCCCCCGCTCCTGCGCCTCCGCGATCAGCACCACCCGATCGGCCGTCGAATCCGCCGCGCGGGCAACCAGATCCGCATTGGTGGATCCGGTCGATTCGACCACATCGATCTCGGTGAAGAACGACCCGGCCTCGCGCCGCAACCGCTCGACTTCCAGGGGTGCCCGGTTCATAGCGCCGACGCTACCCCACCGATCCCCCGGCACCACCCCGCCGGGTCGTACCCGGCGGGAACCGTGCGACCCGGTGCAGGCAACCCCTCGGCATCCGCCTGCACCGGTACCCGAAAGCCCTCAAGGAGCCGTCTGTAACGCCTCCAGCATTCCGGCGAGAGCCTCGAACAGGCCCGCCATCGTGTCCTCCGGATCGGTGTCGTACGACCCCGCACCGTCCCCGGCGACGTCATTGCCGGCCTGCGCGAGTCCCGCACCGGCTCCGCCGATGCCGACCGCGGCGGTCGCCCCCGCGACCACCGCCTCGACGCGACCGGAGTCGCGCTCGCCCGCACCGGCTTCCGGGCCCGGCGCACCCGGGCCCGGCCCGAACGGCTCGGGATCCGTCACGGTCGGCCGCGGCTCACACACCTGCCACTGCGTGAACGAGGCCGCGCTTGCTCTCTCCGATTGGTGTCTGCTCCAGTGCCACATGACCGCCTCCCCTTCATCGGTTCGGATTGGCGGTTCCCAGAGTCCACGGCAAAAAGGCCTTGCACCAATGATTTTTGCCGTGCTGCGAGACGTTTACGCAGGTCCGACGGGTTCCAGGCCGAGTGCTCCGGCGGTGAAACGGCGGACCGAACTCAGGCCGTCGGCGAGGGCGTCCGCGTAACCGTCACGGGCCCAGCCGGTGATCTCGGCGGTGCCGTCGGGGCCGGGGTGGACGCCGATCTCGGCGACCAGTTCCGCGGTGGTGGGGATACAGACCGCCCACGAGAAGTGGGTCTCGTCGGCCCATTCCGCGGTGCGGCGGGTGACATAGCCGGGATCGGTGATGCCGCCGTCGGCGAGGGCCGGGCGGTCGTCGATGCGCTCGTCGGCGCGGAGGGCGCGCAGATACCAACTGCCCGCATTGATTTCAATGGGTTCCATCAGTAGCCGCGCCGCTCGTCACGGCGATCCCGGCGATTCCGGCGCCGCTGATCCCGATACTCGCGGCGGCGCATATTGTCGCGGCCGCCGAACAGCACCGCACCCGCCAGCGGGATCAGCAGGAAGATCCACCACTGATGCGTGACGAAGAACAGGATCACGCACAGGATCGGCACCACGGGCATGACCCGCTCCGGCCACTGCGTACCGAATCCGGACCGCTTGGCGACCGGGGCCGGCTTCTCCGCCACCGGTTCCGGCAGATCCGTGAACACCTGCTCCAGGTCGCCGCGGGTCATCGCCGCCGCGACTACCCCACTGCGCTCATCGAATTCGGCCACACTCAGCCGGCCGGCGGCGAAGTGATCGGAGAGCCGCTTCATCGCGTCCTCGCGCTCCGCGGTGCCGATGCGGATCTCGGGTGGTTCAGCCATACAACGACCTTATCCGGAATGGCGAATGGGCCGCTCATCAGATGAGCGGCCCATTCAGCAGAGTTTCCCGAGAGTTCTTATCTCACTTGATCTCAGCGAGCGCTGTGCTCACTTGATTTCAGCGAGCACGGTGCCCTGGGTGATGGCCGCACCGGCCTCCACCGACAGGCCCGTGATGACGCCGGCCTTGTGCGCGGTGACCGGGTTCTCCATCTTCATGGCCTCCAGCACCACCACCAGGTCACCGGCCTCGACGGACTGGCCCTCTTCGACGGCGACCTTCACGACGGTGCCCTGCATGGGCGCGGTCACGGCATCACCGGACGCGGCGCCACCGGCACCGCCACCACGCTTGCGCGGCTTCGGCTTCTTGCGCACCACACCCGCGGCCGCGCCATTGGCGGAAGCGCCTGCGCCGACGGAGAACTGGCCCGGCAGCGAGACCTCGAGGCGGCGTCCGCCGACCTCGACGACCACCTTCTGGCGCGGCGCGTCGTCCTCGTCATCGATGGGCTGACCACCGGTGTAGGGCTCGATCGGGTTGTCCCACTCGTTCTCGATCCACTTGGTGTAGATGTCGAACTTGGTGCCGTCACCGATGAACGCCGGGTTCTCCACAATGTGGCGGTGGAACGGCAGCACCGTGGCCAGACCCTCGATCTGGTACTCGGCCAGCGCCCGCGCGGCCCGCTGCAGCGCCTGCTCCCGGTTCTCACCGGTCACGATCAGCTTGGCCAGCATCGAGTCGAACTGGCCACCGATGACACTGCCTTCGACCACACCGGAATCCACGCGCACACCGGGGCCCGCGGGCTCCTTGTACACGACGACCGGGCCGGGGGCGGGCAGGAAGCCACGGCCCGCGTCCTCACCGTTGATGCGGAACTCGAAGGAGTGCCCGCGAGGGGTCGGGTCCTCGGTGATGGAGAGCTCGTGGCCCTCGGCGATGCGGAACTGCTGACGCACCAGGTCGATTCCTGCGGTCTCCTCGGTGACCGGGTGCTCGACCTGCAGGCGCGTGTTGACCTCGAGGAACGAAACCGTCTCGCCCTGAACCAGATACTCGACCGTGCCGGCGCCGTAGTAACCGGCCTCGCGGCAGATCGCCTTGGCGGACTCGTGGATCTTGGCGCGCACCGCATCCGACAGGAACGGGGCGGGGGCCTCCTCGACCAGCTTCTGGAAACGCCGCTGCAGCGAGCAGTCGCGGGTACCGGCGACCACCACGTTGCCGTGCTTGTCGGCGATGACCTGTGCCTCGACGTGGCGGGCCTTGTCCAGGTACTGCTCCACGAAGCACTCACCACGACCGAAGGCCGCGATGGCCTCACGGGTAGCGGACTCGAACAGCTCCGGAATCTCCTCGATGGTGTGCGCGACCTTCATGCCGCGACCGCCACCACCGAAGGCGGCCTTGATGGCCACCGGCACGCCGTACTCCTCGGCGAACGCGACGACCTCGTCGGCGTTCTTGACCGGGTCCTTGGTGCCCGCGGCCATCGGCGCGTTCGCGCGCTGCGCGATGTGGCGGGCGGTGACCTTGTCACCCAGATCACGGATCGACTCCGGCGAGGGACCGATCCAGATCAGACCGGCATCGAGCACGGCCTGCGCGAAATCGGCGTTCTCCGACAGGAAGCCGTAACCGGGGTGGATCGCATCGGCGCCGGCCTTCGCGGCGGCATCGAGGATCTTGTCGAACACCAGGTACGACTCGGCCGAGGTCTGCCCACCGAGCGCGAACGCCTCATCGGCGAGCTTCACGAACGGCGCATCCGCATCCGGCTCCGCATACACGGCAACGCTGGCGATCCCGGCGTCCTTGGCAGCCCGGATCACGCGCACGGCGATCTCGCCTCGATTGGCTACGAGGACCTTCGTGATCTGCGCGTTGGCATGGTTGGGCACTGAGCCTCCTGTGCTCTGAAAACTTTCGTCTTGGGCGAGTGTAGGCAGTCTGCCAACAACCACCGAACCGGGATAGGGCTACCGAGCAGTAGGCGCGACACCAGCTTCGTCACCGACGACGATCGGGGCACCGACCGCATTAGCCCATTCGGTCCAGGAGCCGTCGTAGTTACGCACTCCGGGCACGCCCAGCAGATACGTGAGGACGTACCAGGTGAGCGCCGACCGCTCTCCGATACGCGAGTACACCAGGGGTGCATGCCCATCGGAGACTCCACCGTAGATCACGTCGAGTTCGGCGCGGGGGCGGAACCGTGAATCCGCGCCGACCGAGGCGGTCCACGGGATGTTCACCGCGGTCGGAATGTGCCCGGCGCGCAAGGCCTGTTCCTCGGGGCGGTCGAGCACGACGTGTTCGCCGGTGTACTCCTCGAGCACGCGCGCGTCGATCAGCGTTCCGCCGAGATGAGCGAGCACGTCCTCGCGGAAGGCACGGGCGGCCTTGTCGTCGCGATCGAGGACCGGGTATTCACCGAGGCCGGCATCGGGCACTTCGAAGGTGGTGTCGCGGGCTTCGGAGATCCAGGCGTCGCGGCCACCGTCCAGCAGGCGAACGTCGGTATGCCCGAAAAGGGTGAATACCCACAGGGTGGCGGCCGCGGTGCCATTGGCCTTGTCGCCGTAGATGACAACCGTATCGTCGCGTTCAATACCCTTGACACGCATGAGTCGAGAGAAAGCGGCACCATCGATGACATCCCGGGTCAGCGGGTCGATCAGCTCGGTTCGCCAATCGATCTTGATGGCACCCGGGACATGGCCGATGTCATATAGCAATATGTCCTCGTTGGACTCGATGATCTTGAGTCCCGACGCGCCGATGTTTGCCGACAGCCACTCTGTGGTTACTAGTCGGTGAGGATATGCGTAGGAGCCGAACGAGGGACGCGGATCCGGGGCGACGGGCACGTTGTTGGTCCTTCACACGTGGTGGGATGGGTGTAGGTAGATTTTGCGGTTCGAATCTCGACACCGATCGTAGGCATGTACTGGATACGAAACTCGGTTCAGATCACGAATCGGGTGATTGGGCGAATTAAGCGCAGCTTCATCCGATAAAGTCTCCCGAGAGGAGGGGTGAGCTATGTCCGATTCTTGGCCGCGACGACGACTGCTCGCGATCCTACGTGGCGCCAGCGAGCCTCTCGACGCGCAAGAACTGGCGCGCGTCACCGGCCAGCATGTGACTACGGTTCGTTTCCATTTGGATGTCCTCACCCGCGAATCCCTGGTCCGCCAATTCCAGCAGCCCCCGCGCGGCCGCGGCCGCCCGCGCATCGGCTACACCGCCGTACAGCGATCCGTCGGCTACCAGGAATTGGCCCAGGTATTGGCCGACCAGCTGGGCAGCGACCCCCGCCGCCGCTCCGATGCCGCCATCGCGGCCGGGCGCGCCTGGGGCGCGAAAATGGAATCGGTGGACCAGCCCGTCGAATCCCTCGACGACGCCAAGGATCTCACCGTCACGCTGATGTCCGAGCTCGGCTTCGCACCCGAACGCGACCACGCCACCGAGACCGACGAACAGGCCATGATCCGCATGACCGCCTGTCCGCTGCGCGAACTCGCCCGCACCCACTCCGAGGTGGTGTGCGGCGTGCATCTGGGACTCATGCGAGAGGTGCTGGACCGCAACGGCACCCGCGAGCACGTGAACGTGCGCCTGCACCCGTTCGTGGAGCCGGAACTGTGCGTGGCGCGGCTGGAGCTCATCGGCGGCGTCCGCCCGCCCGAAACGGCGTCCGGCAACAACGAGGAAGACGGCGCGGAGACCGGGGAACCCCGGCTGGCGCCGTCAACGAGCCGCGTCGCTCCGCAACTCCGCACCGCCGACCCACAACTCCGCAATGCCGACACCAACTTCGGCAAGCAGTCGACGAACCAGCGGTAGCCCGATCCCGATCACACTGGACGGATCACCGTCGATGCGATCCACGAACCAGCCGCCCATACCGTCCAGCGTGAACGAACCGGCCACCTGCAGCGGCTCGCCGGTCGCGATGTAGGCGTCGAGCTCCGCCGGGGCCGGCTCGGCGAAATGCACTGTGGTGGAACTGCAATCGGCGGCCTCGGCGGTGATCGCACCGTCCTGTACACGCAGCACGCAATGCCCGGTGAGCAGATCCGCACTGCGCCCGGCCATCTCGGCCCAGCGCGCCTTCGCCACCTCGGGCGTATGCGGCTTACCCTGCAGATTTCCGTCCACGAGCAGCATCGAATCGCAGCCGACCACAATGGAATCGGGGTACTCGGCGGCCAGTGCGGCAGCCACATCGTGCGCCTTCGCCCGCGCCAGTTCGGTGACCACGTGATCGGGTGTGGTGCCGGGCGGTAGCGCCGCGGCCACCGCGTCCTCGTCCACGTTCGAGACCCGGACGACGGGTTCGACACCCGCATTGCGGAGTACGCCCAATCGCGCCGGAGACGCGGAGGCCAGCACGAAGATCGTCACGGCGGGGAGTCTATCGACGTCCCCGGAGACCGCTGATACCGCCCGACTCCCGAGCGCACCCAGCCGGGCGCGCCGGTGCCATCGGATTCGCGAGAGCCGGGCCCTCGCCGCACCGGCGACTACGCGCGGACGGGGGCGAATCGCAGCGTGCCGCGGATACGTCGCCTCGCCGGGTCATCCACCCGGTGCGGGACTCGGTCCCCCCTGTGCGGCCCGGATCCTGCTGCTGCGGAGCAGGATTCGCGGGACGGCGGGCTCAGTCGCGCAGCTGCGACAGCGCCGGGAAGGCGTACGGGGAGAAGGGGGAGCTGCCCCGGTGCATCAGGGTGGGGCGGCCCCAGTTGTCGGCCGGGCCGTTGTCGGCGGTGCCGGCGGAACCGTTTGCCGAGGCGGCGGCGAACACGGCCACCAGGGCGGCCAGTTCGAGCTCCGTCGGGTTGCCCTTCAGGACCTGGATGACCGGCCCTGCGTTCGACGGTCCGGCGTCGGCTACGGCCGTTTCGACGGCTTCCGCCAACTCGGTGTCGACGGCTAGATCCAGTTCGGCGGCGCGCAGTACTTCTTCGTCGGCCATGGTCGTCACAGCGCCAGTCCTCCTGTCCAATCGCCGCGCCGGAGCGCGGCTGGGTTCGCGGTGGAAGGTTTTCCGGTCCGCAAACGGTATTCGTTGCGATCCCCGAAATCGAGGGTTTCGCTCTTACCATCTTTGCTCGGATGAGGCGTTCTTGCGCGGTATGAGTCACCGGTCCAGATAGTCAGTGTGCGCCCCATACCGCGCATATCGTCGAATCAGAGCGGAATGTTGCCGTGCTTCTTCGGCGGCAGGCTGACCATCTTGCGCTCCAGCAGGCGCAGCGCCGAGACGATCTGACCGCGGGTGTGCGACGGCGGAATGACCGCGTCCACGTAGCCGCGTTCGGCGGCCACGTAGGGGTTCACGAGCGTGTCCTCGTACTCGTTCTGCAGCTCGAGGCGCAGGGCGTCGACATCGGCGCCCTCGGCGGCGGCGTCCTTCAACTGCTTGCGGTAGACGAAGCCGACCGCACCGGATGCACCCATGACCGCGATCTGAGCGGTCGGCCACGCGAGGTTCACATCGGCGCCCATGTGCTTGGAGCCCATGACGTCGTAGGCGCCGCCGTAAGCCTTGCGAGTGATGATTGTGATCTTACCCACAGTGGCCTCACCGTAGGCGTAGAGCAACTTCGCGCCGCGGCGGATGATGCCGTTGTATTCCTGGCCGGTGCCCGGCAGGAAGCCCGGCACGTCGACCAGGGTGATGATCGGGACGTTGAAGGCGTCGCAGGTGCGCACGAAGCGCGCGGCCTTCTCCGAGGCGTCGATGTCCAGGCAGCCCGCGAACTGCGAGGGCTGGTTGGCCACGAAGCCGACGCTGCGGCCGTCGATGCGGGCGAAGCCCACGATGACGTTCATCGCGCGCTCGGCCTGGACCTCGAGGAACTCCTCGTCGTCCACCAGGCGCTTGATGACCTCGTGCATGTCGTACGGCTGGTTCGGCGAGTCCGGGACGATGTCGTCCAGTTCGAGGTCGGCCTCGGTGAGGTTCTCCTCGATGGCGCCCGCGGCGGCGGTGGCCGGGAAGCGGGGGGCCTCGGCGCGGTTGTTGCTGGGCAGGTAGCTCAGCAGGTCGCGGACGTAGTCGAGGGCGTCCTGCTCGCCCGAGGCGACGTAGTGGGCGACACCGGACTTCACCATGTGGGTGTGGGCGCCGCCCAGCTCCTCCATGGTGACTTCCTCACCGGTGACGGTCTTGATCACGTCGGGACCGGTGACGAACATCTGCGAGGTCTGGTCGACCATGACGACGAAGTCGGTCAGCGCCGGCGAGTAGACGTGGCCGCCGGCGGCCGGGCCCATGATGAGCGAGATCTGCGGGATCACGCCGGAGGCCTGGATATTGCGGTGGAAGATCTCGCCGTAAAGGCCCAGGGAGACAACGCCTTCCTGGATGCGCGCGCCGGCGCCCTCGTTGATGCCGACGAGCGGGCGGCCGGTCTTGAGCGCGAGATCCATGACCTTGACGATCTTCTCGCCGTAGACCTCGCCGAGCGAGCCGCCGAAGACGGTGACGTCCTGGGAGAAGATGCAGACATCGCGGCCGTCGATGGTGCCGTAGCCGGTCACCACGCCGTCGCCGAGCGGACGCTGGTTCTCCAGGCCGAAGTTCACACTGCGGTGCTTGGCGAGCGCGTCGAGTTCGACGAAGGAGCCCTCGTCCAGCAGGGCGAGGATGCGCTCGCGCGCGGTCATCTTGCCCTTGGCGTGCACCTTGTCGACAGCGGCCTCACCCATGGGGTGCTTGGCCTCTTCCAGCCGATTGCGCAGATCAGCCAGCTTGCCGGCGGTGGTGTGGATATCAGGGGCGCCCGCCGACCCCGGCGAAGGCTGCTGCTGGACACTCGTCATGACGGGGAGTGTAACCAGTACCAGAGCCCCTATGTAATCGAGTCCGGGCTACTCGCCAGTATCGTTATTGGCTACCCGCCAGTAGAAACCCGCAGGTAGAGCGTGCGATTCGGGTTTGCCGGCACCCGGCACCCGGGCCGTTTCAATAGTGGATCCGGACAGTCGATTCGATGCGGATTTGGATGTGATCCACAGTCGTTGATTCTCAACGCATTACGCCGGTGTGCCCGGTGGAGTAGCGGCCGGGCTGGGGCCAGATGGTGAGCCCGTGCGGTCCGCGGCCGACGGGGATGCGCGCCAGCAGTTTCCAGTCCACGATGTCGATGGCGTAGACCTCGGAGTTGTAGCGGCCCGAGACCCAGAACACCCGGCCGTCGGCGGAGAGATTGCCCATATCGGGGCTGCCGCCGCCGGGGATGGACCAGCTGTCGACGATCTTGTTCTCGGCGAAGTCCCAGACGGAGATGCTGCCGGCGTGCCGGTTGGTGATGAGCATCCGTTTCGAGTCACGTGTCACATAGAGGCCGTGCGTGCCGGCGCCGGTCGGGATGAAGCCGGTGTTGTCGAAGGTCCGGGCGTCGAAGCTGTACATGCCGCCGGCCATCATGTCGGCCACGTAGAAGGTCCGGCCATCCGGGCCGAGTTTCACGTCCTGCGGCATGCCGCTGCCGCCGCCGGGCAGGTCGATCATGCGGACCAGGGTGCGGCCGGCGATGTCGACGACGGCCATGCGGCCGCTGAATTCGCAGCTGACGAGGGCGGTGCGGCCGTCGGTGGTGAAGTCCATATGGTTGACGCCGGTGCAGTCGGGTACCTCGACGGAGTGCTGGAGTTGCCAGCTGTGCGGGTCGTAGAAGTCGAGGGACCGGTCGGCTTCGGCGACCACGAGCGCGTATTTGCCGTCGGGCGTGAAGTACATGTTGTACGGATCCCGCACCGGGATCGGGTCGCCCGGTTTCCCGGTGCGCGGATCGATGGGCAGCAGGGCGCCGCTGCCGATGGGCAGATCGTCGTTGACGTACAGCGTCTGCAGGTCGTAGCCGGGCACCACATGCTGCGGTTCCCGCCCGCCCGAGGGATAGGTGTCGATCACCTGGAAGGTGTCGGGATCGATGACGGTGACGGTGTCGGACTCACTGTTCGGCACGTACACCCGGGTCGGCTGGTCGGCCACCGCCGCGCTGAGTTTCCGGCCGCCCGCGTAGACGTCGCCCGGGGATAGTGGCGGCGGCATGCCCGGCAGCAGGTTTCCCATCCCCTGCTGAACATTTGCTGCCGGGCTGGACGGCACCGCGGATGTCTTATCCGCGGTGCCGGATCCGCCGCCGGAGCAACCGGCCAGCAGCACCACCGAAACGATCAGACCATGACGTGCACGAGGTGCGATCACGCGCAGCACCGTGCAACACCCGCAATACGGCTACCCGACATGCCGTCGAATATTAGGGGGCCGCTGCAGGTTTCGCTGAAAGTTAGCGGTGTGTCAGCCGACGTGTCAGCCCGGACCGCGTTTCAACCCAGGATCCGCTCCAGTGCGTCGATCGCCTCGTCCAGTTCCGCGACGGTGACGGTCAACGGCGGCCGGAATCGGATACTGCGGGCGCCGGTGCCGAGGATGAGCACGTGCTCCTCCTCCCGCAGCCGATTCACCACGGAGTCACGCAATTCGGACGATTCGAGCGTGATGGCGCACAGCAGTCCACGCCCGCGCGGATCGGTCACGACGGGGTGCGCCGCGGCCAGTTCGGTGAGCCGCCCGAGGAGATGCGGGCCGAGTTCGGCGGCCCGGTCGGCGAGTTCGCCGGCCTCGATCACCTCGAGAATGCGGCGCGCCCGCACCATATCGGTGAGGTTGCCGCCCCAGGTGGAGTTGATCCGGGAGCTGACGTGAAAGACGTTGTCCGGCACCTCATCCACGCGTCCGCCGGCCATGATCCCGCATACCTGGGTCTTCTTGCCGAAGGCCACCACATCGGGTTCCAGGCCGAGCTGCTGATAGGCCCACATGGAGCCGGTCATGCCGACACCGGTCTGCACCTCGTCGAGGATGAACAGGGCGTCGTGCTCGTGGCACAGTTCCTGCACGGCGCGCAGGAATTCCGGCCGTAGATGCCGATCCCCGCCTTCACCCTGGATGGGTTCGGCGATGAAACACGCTATGTCGTAAGGGTTTTCGTCGAACGCCTGCCGGGCCTGGTCGAGCGCACGGCGTTCGGCGGCCTCGATGTCCGGGTGATCCGGGCCGAGGTAGGGCGTATCGATGCGCGGCCAGCCGAATTTCGGGAAGCGCGCGGTCTTCACCGGGTCGGTGTTGGTGAGCGACATGGTGTATCCGGTGCGCCCGTGGAAGGCGCCGGTCAGATGCAGCACCTTGGTGCCGAGATCGGCCGGCCGCCCGTGCATTTCGTTGTGCCGGGACTTCCAGTCGAAGGCGACCTTGAGCGCGTTCTCGACGGCGAGGCCGCCGCCGTCGATGAAGAAGAGGTGCGGTAGTCGGGGATCGCCGAGGACACGCGCGAAGGTATCCACGAAGCGTGCCATCTCGACGGTGTAGATGTCGGAGTTGCTGGGTTTGTTGAGCGCGGCCGTGGTGAGGCTCGCGAGGAAGGGACGATCCTCGGTGAGAGCCGGATGGTTCATCCCCAGCGCCGAGGATGCGAAGAAACCGAACATGTCGAGATATTCGGTGCCGTCGCGTGCGTCGACCAGTCGCCGGCCCTGCGATTTACGCAGGTCGAGGACCAGTTCGAAGCCGTCGGCGAGAATGCTCTCGCTCAGGATCTCATGCACCCGGGCGGGGGTGACCAGCGTCGCATCGGCAACCGCCCCAAGCCGTTCCAGTTCGAGGGTCACACGCCCAGCGTAAACGAATATTTACGGTTTTGTCCGTAAACGACGAGATTAATTACAGCCCACAACTACTTGTCATAGAATGTCTGCAGAATGATGGTGCTGCGAGTCCGGACGTTGGCGGTCGCGCGGATCTCCTGCAGTAGCTGTTCCAGATGCCGCGGGGAGGCCACGCGCACCAGCAGCATGTAGCTCTCGTCACCGGCCACCGAATGGCAGGCCTCGATGCCGGGAATGTGCTGCAGCAACGCGGGCGCATCATCGGGCTGCGATGGATCGAGAGGAGTGATCGCGACAAATGCCGAAAGCATCTGTCCGAGCGCTTCGGGATCGACATTGGCCGTGTAACCACGGATCACGCCACGCGCCTCCAGCCGCCGCACTCGCGATTGCACCGCGGACACGGATAGATTCGCCTTCTCCGCGAGATTCGAGAGCGTGGCGCGTCCATCGGCAATCAGCTCACGGATCAGCAGACGATCGATGTCGTCGAGTTGTGGTTTCGCCGGTGTATCCGCCATCAGCGAAGGCTAACGCAGCGAACCGAACTCGTGGCCGGAACCCACACCGCTATCCCGTACGGAGGTGCCGATGACCCAGACAACCGCCGAGCGCAGCACACGTGAACTGCGCGAGCGCACCCAGACCCTGCTGCACAGGCTGGGCGCCGAGCTGCCCGCACCGGGCGAACTCCCCGCCCGGACCCCGATCACCGGTGGCGAGATCGCGAGCCTGACCGCGACCTCCACCGCGGCGGTGGACGCCGCCATCGGCCGGGCGGACAGCGCATTTCGCGCCTGGCGCACGGTGCCCGCCCCGCAACGGGCGGCCGTGGTGCGGCGACTGGCGGAGCTGCTGCGCAAATATCAGGACGAACTCGGCGAGCTGGTCACGCTGGAGGCGGGCAAGATCGGCCCCGAGGCGCGTGGCGAAGTGCAGGAGATGATCGATATCTGCGAGTTCGCCATCGGGCAGTCACGGCAGTTGTACGGCCGCACAATGCCTTCCGAACGCCCCGGGCACCGGCTCATGGAGACGTGGCATCCGCTGGGCGTGGTCGCGGTGATCTCGGCGTTCAACTTCCCGGTCGCGGTGTGGGCGTGGAATACCGCGCTGGCCCTCGTATGCGGGGACACGGTGGTGTGGAAGCCGTCGGAAACCACGCCGCTGACGGCGCTGGCCTGCCACTCGCTGCTGCGCCGGGCGGCCGTCGAGGTGGGCGCGGATCCCGAAGTGCACCAGCTGGTTCAGGGACCGGCGGCGGTCGGCGAACAACTGGTCGACGACGAGCGGGTGGCGCTGGTGAGCGCCACCGGATCGGTGCGTATGGGCCGGCTGGTCGCGCCGCGGGTGGCCGCGCGCTTCGGCCGCTGCCTGTTGGAACTCGGCGGCAACAATGCCGCCGTCGTCACCCCGACCGCGGACCTGGACCTGGCCGCGCGCGGCATCGTGTTCGCGGCGGCGGGCACGGCCGGGCAGCGCTGCACCACGCTGCGGCGGCTCATCGTGCACGCGGATGTGGCCGGGCCGCTGCTGGATCGCATCACCTCCGCGTATCGGCAACTGCGCGTGGGTAATCCGCTGGACGACGGCGTGCTGGTCGGGCCGCTGATCAATGCGCGCGCCTACGAGGGCATGCAGCAGGCGCTCGAACGGGCGCAGGCCGACGGCGGTGAACTGCTCTGCGGCGGTGAGCGTGTCGAAGGCTTCGGCGCGGACGCCTACTACGTCCGGCCGGCGGTGGTGCGGATGCCCGCGCAGACGGCCGTGGTGCGCGAGGAGACCTTCGCACCCATCCTCTACGTGCTCACCTACCACGATTTCGAGTCCGCGATCGAACTGCACAACGGTGTGCCGCAGGGGCTTTCGTCGGCGGTGTTCACGCAGAATCAGCGCGAGGCCGAACGCTTCCTGGCGGCCGACGGATCGGACTGCGGCATCGCGAACGTCAATATCGGCACCTCGGGTGCGGAGATCGGCGGTGCGTTCGGCGGCGAGAAGCAGACCGGCGGCGGGCGTGAGTCCGGGTCGGACTCGTGGAAGTCGTATATGCGGCGGGCCACCAACACCGTCAACTACTCCACCGAGCTGCCGCTGGCTCAGGGCATCCGATTCGAATAGCCCCGAGAACTCGGGTTCGGCCCGCCGGAAACCAAATCCCCGCCCACACCGATATGCAGGTGCGAAAGGAGACATCATGCGGGGCAGGGACCTTCGGGTAGTGGGTGTGATCGCGGCCGGACTGGTCGCGCTGGCCGGGTGCAGTTCGTCCTCGGTGTCGTCCGGGCCGACGGGTACGCCGGGTAGCACGGTGAATTCCGGCGGGCCGTCCGGCACCTCGGGGACGCCGAGCACCGGCGCGAACGACGGCGGTCAGCCGACGGCCACCACGGTGAACACCGGCGGTACGGGTGAATGCCGCACCGATCAGTTGAGCGCGAGCATCGATGATCGGGGCGGTGCGGCCATGGGCAGCATCTACTTCAAGATCATCTTCACCAATAACGGCTCGGCGCCCTGCACCATGCAGGGCTACCCGGGCGTCTCCTACACCGACGGACCCAACGGCGATCCCATCGGGAACCCGGCCCAGCGCGACGGGAGCGTCGCGGTGACGTCCGTCGTCCTGGCGCCGGGCGGACAGGCCTGGGCACAGGTGCGGTCGGCGAACGGGCAGAGCGGCTACTCGACCGCCGACTGCAAACCGGTACCGGTGCAAGGAGTCCGGATCTACCCGCCCGATAACAAGGCGTCCCTGTACGTCTCGCGGCCCGGCACCGAATGCAGCGGCACGACGATCAACATCCTCGACGTCCAGCCGGTACAGGCAGGCGCCCCGAACTAGCGTCGACGCCGCCCGCTGCCACCGGGAGCGGGCGGATCGCCCCGGCCGGGCTCAGTGCTCTTCGGAGCTGATGGCGCGCACCTGCTCCTCGTACTTCTTGCGGGTGGTCTCGTCGGTGGGGTGCAGGGCGCGGTCGCCGTCGAACATGCGGCGCACCAGGCGGACCGCGGGTTCGGGGGCGGCGGCCAGGGCGACGTCGATGGGGCCCAGGTAGTTCGGGACGGCGACCTCGGCGCGGCGGGTGCGGACGGTGCCGACGATGGCCTCGGCGACATCCTCCGGATCCACGGTGGGCATGCCGTGGCCGAGGGCCAGGCCCGAGGAGAGCCGGGTGCGCACGGCCGACGGCAGCACGCAGCTGACGCTCACGCCGTGCGGCTCGAACTCCAGTCGCGTTGCGGCGGAAAGCCCTACGGCCGCGAACTTGCTGGCGTTGTAGACGGCCAGACCCGCGATCGGGATCTTGCCGGCCAGTGAGGCGACATTCACGATATGGCCGTGCCCGCAGTCGATCATGGCGGGCGCGACGGCGCGCATACCGTGGATGAGACCCCACACATTGACGTCGATGGTGGTGTGCCCCACGGCATCCGGCTCGTCCAGGAAGGCGCCCGCGGGCATGACTCCGGCATTGTTGACCAGGATGTCGACACGGCCGAAGTCGGCGACCGCCTTGTCCCACTGGCCGCGGTCGCGCACATCGAGTTCGAAGGCCTTCGCGCCCAGGGCGGCCGCCGCGGCCTGGGCGGCGGCGATGTCCACATCGGCGATGGCGACCTCGGCGCCCTTGCGGGCGAACAGTTCCGCGGTGGACCGGCCGATGCCGCGGCCGGCGCCGGTGATCAGCACCCGGGCGCCGTTGAGATCGATGGCCGGATAGCGGCTTCCGAGAATGCTCATGCGAAGTCTCCTTGTTCCAGGGCCTTGCGAGTGCTCTGCAGGCTGTGTTCGAGGGTGGCGAGGCGGCGGCTGCCGTCCATGAAATTGGGGCCCATGACGGCGAGGTCCTCGGCGGTGGCGTCGAGGCGCAGCACCTTGGCGCCGCCGGCGCGCAACAGGGCGATCTCGGCATCGAGCTTCTCGCTCATGCGGTTTCGCAGCTGCCGTTCCAGGAAGTGACCCGCGCTGGTGGCGGGGATACGGCCGGTAGAAGCCATGGGCGCGAGCACCAGGACCTCATCGAGCTGGGCGGGAATGAGCAGGTCGGCCGAGGCGGTGGAGGCCGCGCCGCCGTCGATGAAGTCGCGGCCCGCGATGGTCACCGCGGGGAACCAGCCGGGGACGGCCCACGAGGCGCGCAGGGCCGCACCGATATTCGCGTCGGGTGCGGAGGGCGAGCCGAAGGCGACGCGTTCGCCGGTGGCGTCGTCCATGGCCACCAGCCAGGTGGCGGGGTGCGGGACCCAGGTGCGGCCGGGATTCAACCGTTCGGCGAGGCGTTGCAGCCAGGCCGGGTCGCCGCTGCCCTGCGGGAGCAGGCCGCTGCCCGCGGTGAGCAGGGCGTGACCGTTGCCGGGGCGGGCGAGCAGTTCGCGGACCGCGCGGCCGGGTGCGTTCAGCCTGGGCCGGGGCAGGGGCGGGAATCGTCCTGGCTCGCAGCGCATGTGGGCGGTGAGGATCGGGTTGCCGGAGGTGCCCCGTTGCATGGCGACCAGCTCGTCCACGCCGATGCCGCTGCCCAGCATGGTGATGGCTTCGGCGCCGGCGGAGGTGCCGATCATGACGTCCGCGGTGCGCGGATCCCAGTCGAGTACCTCCTGGGCCGCGGCCAGCGCGGCGACGATCCAGGCCATGCCGACGGTGCCGCCGCAACCTATCGCCAGGCCACGTCGATGTGGCCGGTTCCCGTTACTCATAGTCTCGAACACTAACAGCTTTCAGATACCGACGGTATCCCAAATCTGCGAGTACATAGAATTACCTCCATGCCACGAATGACCCGGACCGAAAGCCAGGCCCGTACCCGCGCGGATCTGCTCGCCACGGCTCGCGACATGTTCCTGGCCGACGGGTACGCCAAGACCAGCCTGGAACGGGTCGCCGAGGAAGCCGGGTATTCCAAAGGGGCCGTCTACTCCAACTTCCGGACCAAGTCGGCACTCTGCCTGGAAGTGCTGGCGCTCATTCACGAGACCAAGTTCACCGAGGTCACCGCGCTGCTCGACGGGGACGACACGCTGGAGGCCCGGCTCGAACGGTTCCAGGGCTGGGCCGAACGCACCCTCGGCGACGTGGGCTGGACCATGCTCGAATTCGAGTTCGCGATCGTGGCCCGCGACGATCCGGCGCTACAGGCCGAATTGGTCTCCAGCCTCGGGCTGATGCGCGGCACCGTCGCGGGGCAGTTGCAGATGCTGGCCGATTCCATGGAACTGAAGTTGCCGCTGCCCGCCGAGGACGCCGCCACCGCGGTCTTGAGTCTCGGCCTGGGACTGGGCATTCAGCGGGCCGTCGACCCCGCGCTGCCCGCACGGCTCATCACCGATGCGATCCGCGCCATGCTGCGCGGGGGATTCATGGCCTGAGCCGATTCACGAACGGAAGTGGACGGTCCATTCGCCGCGATAGTGCAGGCGGGTCACGCACACCGGGGGAACGTCTATGCGCCAGAACGACTTCGCCGGGGCATCCAGGGCGACCAGCAGGGCGGCGCGAATGACCGACGGGTGGGTGACGCCGATGGTGGGTTCGCCGTCGGCGGCGATATCGGCCAGCCACTCCCCCGTCCGCTCGATCACCTCGATGACGGATTCGCCGCCGTGACCGCGGTAGGTGGGGTCGGTGAGCCAGAGGTAGAGGTCCTCCTTCGGCACCGACAGCAGTTCGCCACCGCGCCAGGCTCCGGCATCGAGGTCACGTAATCGGTCGTCCTCGTCGCCCATGAGGCCGAGCAGGGCGGCGGTCTCGGTGGCGCGGCGTTCGGGGGCCGTGATCACGCGGGCGGCGTGCAGGCGGCCGCAGGCGGCGACGGCCCGGCGACCGGCCTCGGTCAGCGGTTCGTCCACCGGGAAACGTGCTTTGCGCATTGCCTCCGTCATGCCGTGACTGACCAGGTCGAGTCGGAGCACATTCTGCACGGACCGAAGCCTACGCGCGGCGTCCGCGCACGTACTTCGATTGCTCGTCCTTCGCTCGGGCGGCCGCCGATCGGTCGCTCGGGCACTGAACAGGGACGATCTCATCGCGGCCGGGGCGCCGGTGGCCCGGGAAAGTGTCGGTGGCCGGGTGCAGACTTGGGGGCATGGATCGGTTCTCCCCCGCTACCCGGCAGTGGTTCGACGGCGCCTTTCCCGCGCCCACCGCCGCCCAGCTGGGGGCGTGGGACGCCATCTCGCGGGGCGAGCACACGCTGGTGATCGCCCCGACCGGTTCGGGCAAGACGCTGTCGGCCTTCCTCTGGGCGATCGACCGGCTGGCCACCCGGGAGCCCACCGAGCGCCGCAAGACCTCGGTCCTCTACATCTCCCCGCTCAAGGCGCTGGCCGTGGACGTGGAGCGCAATCTGCGCGCCCCGCTGGTGGGCATCACACAGACCGCCAAGCGACTGGGGTTGCCGGCACCGGAGATCCGGGTGGGGGTGCGCTCCGGCGATACCGGCCCGGCCGAGCGCCGGAGCCTGCAGCGCACACCACCGGACATCCTCATCACCACCCCCGAATCCCTTTTCCTCATGCTCACCTCGGCGGCCCGCGAGACGCTCAGCGAGGTGGACACCGTCATCGTGGACGAGGTGCACGCCATCGCCGGCTCCAAACGCGGTGCGCACCTGGCCCTTTCGCTGGCCCGGCTGGATTTGCTGCGCGCCGAGGCCGAGAGGCAGCCGGCGCAGCGGATCGGGTTATCGGCTACGGTGCGGCCGCCGGCGGAGGTGGGGCGGTTCCTGGTGGGAAGTGCGCCCATCACGATCGTGGCGCCGCCCGCGCCGAAGACCTTCGATCTGTCGGTGCGGGTGCCGGTGGCGGATATGACCGAACCCGATGCGGGCCGCGAGGATTCGGATCAGCCGGGGTCGATCTGGCCGCATGTGGACGAGGCCATCGTGGATCTGGTGCTGGAGCATCGGTCCTCGATCGTGTTCGCGAATTCGCGGCGACTGGCGGAGCGGCTCACCGCACGCTTGAACGAGGCGTATGCGGCGCGGGTCGGGGAGCCGGTGGAGAGCGAGCATGCGCCGCCCGCGCAGCTCGGGGCCTCCACCGAGGTGATCCACGGTGCGGCACCGCTTTTGGCGCGCGCCCACCACGGGTCGGTGTCCAAGGAGCAGCGGGCCATCATCGAGGACGACCTCAAGAGCGGGCGGCTGCGGTGCGTGGTCGCCACCAGCAGTCTCGAGCTCGGCATCGATATGGGTGCGGTGGAGTTGGTGGTGCAGGTGGAGGCGCCGCCCTCGGTGGCGTCGGGGCTGCAGCGGGTGGGGCGTGCCGGGCATCAGGTCGGGGAGATCTCGCGCGGGGTGATCTTCCCCAAACACCGCACCGACGTGATCCATTGCGCGGTGGCGTCCATCCGCATGACGGGCGGCCAGATCGAGCAATTGCAGGTGCCCGCACACCCGCTGGACATTCTCGCCCAGCAGACGGTGGCGGCCTGCGCGCTGGAACCCATCGACGCCGACGCCTGGTTCGAGACCGTGCGCGCCACGGGAAGCTATGCGGCGCTGCCCCGTTCGGCCTACGAATCCGTGCTGGACCTGCTGGCCGGCCGCTACCCCTCCGACGAGTTCGCCGAACTGCGCCCCCGCATCGTCTGGGACCGCGACGCCGGCACCCTCACCGGCCGCCCCGGCGCCCAGCGCCTGGCCGTGACCTCCGGTGGCGCCATCCCCGACCGTGGCCTGTTCCCCGTCTTCATGGTCGGCGAGAAAGCCTCCCGCGTAGGCGAACTCGACGAGGAAATGGTCTACGAATCCCGGGTCGGCGACGTCTTCGCCCTCGGCGCGACCAGCTGGCGCATCGAAGAGATCACCTTCGACCGAGTCCTCGTCACCCCCGCCTTCGGCCTCCCGGGCCGCCTCCCCTTCTGGCACGGCGACTCCCTCGGCCGCCCCGCCGAATTGGGCGCGGCCCTGGGCGAATTCGTGCGCATCACGGGCCAGGCGATCGAGCAGAGCAACGGCAAGTCCACGAAGTCCGGCGGCGCACGCAAGAACGGCTCCACCCCGGTGCGACTGGACACGGCCCTCGACGACTTCGTGCGCGACGCGGCCGAAGTCCTGGAACGCGGCGGCCTCCCGCAAGGCCCGCCCACAACGGAGCCGGCCCCCCACGCCGATGCCGCCGCCGCGGCAGCAGGACTGGATCGGGTTGCCGCAGCGGCAGGGCTGGACGGGGTTGCCGCAGTAGCGGGGCTAGATCGGGTTGCCGCGGCAGCGGGGCTGGATCGGGTTGCCGCGGCGGCGGGGCTGGACGGGGTTGCTGCGGCGGCGGGGCTGGATGGGAACGCTACGGCGAATCTGGTTGCGCTGCTGGAGGAGCAGCGGGCGGCTACGGGGCAGTTGCCGACCGATCGGACGTTGCTGGTGGAGCGGTTCCGGGACGAGTTGGGGGACTGGCGGGTGGTGTTGCATTCGCCGTATGGGCTGGCGGTGCACGCGCCGTGGGCGCTGGCGGTGGCGGCGCGGCTGCGGGAGCGATTCGGGGTGGATGCGGCGCCGACACCGTCGGATGACGGGATCGTGGTGCGGTTACCGGATACGACCGATGAGCCGCCGGGGGCGGAGTTGTTCGTGTTCGAGGTGGATGAGATCGATGAGCTGGTGACCGAACAGGTCGGGGGGTCGGCGCTTTTCGCTTCGCGGTTCCGGGAGTGTGCGGCGCGGGCGCTGCTGCTGCCGCGGCGGGATCCGGGGCGGCGGGCGCCGCTGTGGCAGCAGCGGCAGCGGGCGGCGCAACTGCTGGATGTGGCGCGGAAGTTCCCGGAGTTTCCGATCCTGCTGGAGACGGTGCGGGAATGCTTGCAGGACGTTTATGACCTGCCGTCGCTGCGGGATCTGCTGGGGCGGGTGGCGCGGCGGCAATTGCGGCTGGTGGAGGTGGAGACGGCGGCGCCGTCGCCGTTCGCGAATTCGCTGCTGTTCGATTACATCGGGCAGTTCATGTACGAGGGTGACAGCCCGCTCGCCGAACGGCGGGCGGCGGCGCTGTCGCTGGATTCCAGCCTGCTCGCCGAGCTGCTCGGGCGCGTCGAACTGCGCGAACTGCTGGATGCGGCGGTGCTGGAGCAGACCGAGCGGGAACTGCAGCGGCTCACCCCGGAACGGCAAGCGCGAGATATGGAGGGGCTGGCGGATCTGCTGCGCCTGCTCGGACCCGTCACCGCCGCCGAGGCGAGCGAGCGGGCTACCGAGGATCCGCGCGAGTGGTTCGCCGAATTGGTGAAGAGCCATCGCGCCCTGGAGGTTTCGTTCGCGGGATCGCGGTGGTGGGTGGCCATCGAGGATGCCTCCCGGCTGCGCGATGCCCTCGGTGTGCCTCTTCCCATCGGCGTTCCGGCCGCGTTCATCGAGCCCGTGGCCGATCCCCTGGGCGACCTGGTGGGCCGGTATGCCCGCACGCACGGGCCGTTCACGCTGACGCAGGTCGCGCACCGCTTCGGTCTCGGGCCGGCGGTGGCCGCGACCGCCCTGCACCGCCTCGCCCTCGAAAAGCGGGTGGTGGAGGGCGAATTCACGCCGGGTTCGGCCGGTACGGAATGGTGCGACAACGAGGTGCTGCGCCGCTTGCGCCGCCGCTCCCTGGCAGCGGCCCGCAAGGAAGTCGAACCGGTCCCCACCGCCGCCCTGGCCCGTTTCCTCCCGGCCTGGCAGCACATCGGCACCGGCGAACTCCGCGGCGTCGACGGTGTGGCCGCCGTGGTGGAACAGCTTGCGGGCGTACCGATTCCGGCCTCCGCCTGGGAATCGCTCATCCTCCCCACCCGGGTCCGCGACTACTCCCCCGCCCTGCTCGACGAACTCATGGCCACCGGCGAGGTGCTCTGGTCGGGCCACGGCTCGATCACCGCCAAGGACGGCTGGATCGCCCTGCACCCCGCCGACCAGGCTCCCCTCACCCTCCCCCCACCCGACGACATCGACCTCACCGAAACCCACATCGGTCTGCTGATGGCCTTGGGCGCCACCGTCATCGGCAGCCCACCCACACCGGGGGAACAACCCGCCACCGCGGATATCAGCCGCCCGGTGGGCGGCGGAGCATTCTTCTTCCGGCAGCTGGCCGACGCGGCCGGGATCGAGGGTGAGTCCGCGGTGGTGTCCGCGCTGTGGGACCTGGTGTGGGCGGGGCAGGTCGGTGGGGATACGTTCGCGCCGGTGCGGGCCCTGCTGGGTGGGACCGCGCGGACCACGACGGCGCATCGCACGCCGCGGCGGTCCCCGCGCGGGCGGATGTATCTGCCGCGCACGGGGATTCCGGTCCGGACCAGTCCGCCGCAGGTGGCGGGGCGGTGGTCATTGCTACCGGAGCGGGTGGCGGACAATACCGTGCGTGCGCATGCCACGGCGGATGTGCTGCTGGAACGGTATGGGGTGCTGACCCGGGGCTCGGTGCAGAGTGAGGGGGTGCCGGGCGGGTTCGCGCTCATGTACCGGGTGCTGACCGAATTCGAGGATCGGGGTCGGTGCCGGCGCGGATACTTCGTGGATTCGCTCGGCGGGGCCCAGTTCTCGACCACGGATGTGGTGGACCGGCTACGCTCCTTCGACACCGACCGCCCCGATGACGCGGAGGTCGCGGGACCCGCGCTGGCACTGGCCGCCTGCGATCCGGCGAATCCCTATGGGGCGGCGCTACCTTGGCCCAAGGCGGCCGCCGAAGGAGCCGGGCATCGGCCCGGACGGAAGGCAGGGGCCCTGGTGGTACTGGTCGGCGGCGAACTCGCGCTCTACCTGGAGCGCGGCGGCAAGACGCTGCTGACCTTCACCGAGGATCCGGCGGTACGCACGGCGGCGGCCGCCGCACTGGCCGGGCTGGTGCGCGATCGGCGGGTGGACTCACTGGTGATCGACCGGGTGAACGGGGAATCGGTGCACGGCAATACCTTCGCGGGCTTCCTCACCGAAGCCGGATTCGCCGCGACCCCCAAGGGTTTCCGCCTCCGGAGCCACCCGTGAGCCCCCATGCCTGAGGGCGACAGCGTCTTCCTGACCGCCAAACGCCTGCGGAAAGCCCTGGCAGGCAAGATCCTCGACCGCAGTGACTTCCGTGTACCGAAATACGCGACCCTCGACCTGCGCGGCCAGGAAGTCGAGAGCGTCGGCACCTACGGCAAACACCTCTTCGTCCGCACCCCCTCGGTAAGCATCCACAGCCACCTCAAAATGGAAGGCGAATGGCGGGTCTACCAGCCCGGACAGCGCTGGACCAAGCCCGGATTCGCAGCTCGGCTGGTCCTGGCGAACACGGATGCCGAAGCCGTCGGGTTCTCCCTCGGCCTAGTCGAGGTATTGCGGCTGGAAGACGAGCACACCGCCGTCGAACACCTGGGCCCCGATCTGCTCGGACCGAATTGGGATGCGGCGGAGGCGGTCCGGCGCCTCCTGGAGCGCCCGGACCGCCCGATCGGCCTGGCCCTGCTGGATCAGCGAAACCTGGCCGGTATCGGCAATATCTACCGCAGCGAGATCTGCTACCTGCGTCGCGTCAATCCCGCCATGTCCGTCGAGGCCATCGAGGATCTGCCGGGCCTGGTCGACGAGGCGCATCGCGTACTGGTGAAGGCCGCCCACGAACCGCCCTGGCGGCACCTCGCCTACGGCCGGCAACACCGCCCCTGCAAGCGCTGCGGCACCAACCTGGTGGTCCACCTCCTGGGCGACGACGAGCCCACCCGCGCCGAACGCGGCATCTACTTCTGCCCGCGTTGTCAGCCGCCGGTCGACTGAGCCTGCCGCGCCCGAGCCGAGCCTTCGTCCGATAGCGAAACCCGTTCCCCCCGGCCGCGTGCGCTCCTATGGTGAGCTGCATGAGGATCGGAATCCTGGGGACCGGGGCGGTGGGGCGGACGCTGGCGGAGCGGCTGGTGGAGCTGGGACACGACGTGGTGATCGGGACGCGGGATGTGGCGGCGACCGAGGAGCGGGCGGATGAGCCGTTTCCGGTGGAGTTGCGGACCGCGCCGGAGGCGGCGGCGCACGGGGAGGTGGTCATCAATGCGACCGGTGGGCAGGTGAGTGTCGCCGCGTTGCAGGGGGCGGGGGCGGAGAACCTGGCGGGGAAGGTGATCGTCGATGTGTCCAATCCGCTGGACTTTTCGCAGGGGTTCCCGCCGCGGCTGACCGTCTGCAATGACGATTCGGTGGCCGAGCAGATTCAGCGGGCCTTTCCGGAGGCCAGGGTGGTGAAGACGCTCAATACGGTGACCGCCGATGTCATGGCGTACCCGGACAAGGTGGGGGACGGGGACCACACCATTTTCGTGTCCGGCAATGATCAGGACGCCAAATCGACCGTGGTGCAGCTGCTTCGCGAGTTCGGGTGGCGGGACGTCATCGACGTCGGCGACATCACGACGGCGCGGGGCACGGAAATGCTGCTGCCGCTGTGGGTCCGGCTGATGGGCACGCTCGGCACCACGCATTTCAACTACAAGCTGATTCGCTGAGCCGGGCCGGGTCCGAGGGCGGGAAACCCCCGGGCCCGGCGGCATTTCAGCGTTCGAGGACCGGGTCGAGCACCTTCGCGCGGGCTTCCGGCGCCTCCAGGCGGAGTTCGTCGGCGGTGGCGTCGTCGGGTGCGGTCTGGGATTCGATCTCCGCCTTGACGCGGGCCGTGTACAGCGTCACTTCACGAGTGATGTCGGCCTCGTCCCAGCCGAGGATCGGCGCCACCACGCGGGCCACCTGGTCGGCGCAGTCGACGCCGCGGTGCGCGTATTCGATGGAGATGCGGGTGCGGCGGGCCAGGATGTCGTCGAGGTGCAGGGCGCCTTCCGCGGCGGCCGCGTAGAGCGCCTCCACCTGCAGGTAGCCGGGTGCGGTCGTGATCGCCTGCAGCAGTTCGGGTTTGCCGTCGGCCAGGCCCAGGACCTCGTCGATGAGGGAACCGTAGCGGTTGAGCAGGTGCTGTACCCGGTATGGGTGGATGCCGTATTTCTCGGCGAGGTGCGGGGTCTGGTTCATGAGCGCGTGGTAGCCGTCGGCGCCGAGCAGCGGCACCTTCTCGGTGATGGTGGGCGGGACGCGACGCGGAATGTCCTGTGCCGCTTCGTTCACGGCGTCGTAGGCCATGACGCGGTAGGTGGTGTACTTGCCGCCGGCGATGGCGACCAGGCCGGGGGCGATGCGGGCGACGGCGTGTTCGCGGGACAGTTTCGAGGTCTGGTCGCTCTCGCCCGCCAGCAGCGGGCGGAGGCCGGCGTAGACGCCGGTGATGTCGGCGTGCGTGAGCGGGGTGACCAGCACCTTGTTGATGTGTTCGAGCAGGTAGTCGATATCGGATTTGGTGGCGGCCGGGTGCGCGAGGTCGAGATTCCAGTCCGTGTCGGTGGTGCCGATGATCCAGTGGTCGGTACTCCACGCGATGACGAACAGCACGCTCTTCTCGGTGCGCAGGATGATCGAGGTGTCGGAGGCAATGCGGTCGCGCGGGACCACGATATGGACACCCTTGGACGCTCGGACATGGAACCGCCCGCGTTGATTCGCGATCGACTGGATCTCGTCGGTCCAGACGCCGGTGGCATTGATGACGACACTGCCGCGGACCTCGGTGGTGCGGCCGTCCTCGCTGTCGTGCACCCGCACGCCGATCACCCGGTCCGCCTCCCGCAGGAAGCCGACGACCTGCGTGGAGGTGCGGATGACCGCGCCGTAGTGGGCGGCGGTGCGGGCCACCGTCATGGTGTGGCGGGCGTCGTCGACGACGGTGTCGTAGTAGGTGAGGCCGCCGGTCAGGACGCCGTCCTTGAGGCCGGGCGCCAGCCGCATTGCCGCCGACTTGGTCAGATGATGCTGTCCGGGAACGGATTTCGCGCCGCCCATGGTGTCGTACAGGAACAGGCCGGAGGCGACGTACGGGCGTTCCCAGCCGTAGTGCGAGAGCGGGTAGAGGAAGCGCAGCGGTTTCACCAGATGCGGGGCGAGCGTGGACAGTGCCAGTTCCCGCTCCTTGAGGGCCTCGCGGACCAGGCCGAACTCCATCATCTCCAGGTAGCGGAGGCCGCCGTGGAACATCTTCGATGAGCGGCTGGAGGTGCCGGCGGCCAGGTCACGGGCCTCGACGAGGGCGACCTCGAGACCGCGGGTGGCGGCGTCCAGGGCGATGCCCGCGCCGACCACGCCGCCGCCGATCACGATGACGTCGAAGTGATCCTTGCCGAGCCGGGCCCAGGCGGCTTCCCGCTGCTCGGGACCCAGAAACTGCGAATGCGGATTGGTCATTGCTCGACTCCTCAGCCTTCGCCGGGGTGCCGGCGCGGCGCTCGTCTCGTAAACGCTCCGTCTGGCTATCCGATAGCAACCGTAACCCACACTAATCGCCCATGGAACGACCCGCGTGCAGTAGCCTGCTGCAATGCGTCGCTTCGTGGCTGCCATCGATCAAGGTACGACATCCAGTCGGTGCATCGTCTTCGACCAGCAGGGACGAATAGCCGGGGTCGCGCAACGCGAGCACGAGCAGATCTTCCCACAGCCCGGCTGGGTCGAGCACGATGCCGAAACCATCTGGCGCAATACCGAATCCGTGATCGACGAGGCGCTGCGCAACTGCGGCATCGGGTCCGCGGACATCGTCGCGGTAGGCGTCACCAATCAGCGTGAGACCACCGTCGTATGGGAACGCGCCACCGGCAAGCCGATTCACCATGCCATCGTCTGGCAGGACACCCGCACTGCCGATCTCACCGTCGAACTGGCGGGCGACGAGGGGCCGAACCGGTATACGGCACGCACCGGACTGCCGCTGTCGACCTACTTCGCCGGGCCGAAGCTGCGCTGGATCCTGGATCGGGTGCCCGGTGCGCAGGCCCGCGCCGAGGCCGGTGAACTGTGCTTCGGCACCATCGACAGCTGGATCCTGTGGAACCTCACCGGGCAGCACCTCACCGATGTCACCAATGCCTCCCGCACCATGCTGATGGATCTGCGCACACTGCAATGGGATCCGGCGATCTGCGCGGAGTTCGGTGTGCCGGTGGCCATGCTGCCGGAGATCCGCAGTTCCTCGGAGGTGTACGGGGACATCACCTCCGGGCCGCTGCGGGGAGTGCCGGTCGCGGGCATCCTGGGCGATCAGCAGGCCGCCACCTTCGGGCAGGCGTGCCTGTCGCCGGGCGACACCAAGAACACTTACGGCACCGGCAATTTCATGCTCATGAACACCGGCACCACTCCCGTGTTCAGCGAGCACGGCCTGCTCACCACCGTCTGCTACCGGCTCGGCGACCAGCCCGCCGTGTACGCGCTGGAGGGCTCCATCGCGGTGACCGGTTCACTGGTGCAGTGGCTGCGTGACAACCTCGGCATGATCGCGAACGCCGACGAGATCGAACCGCTGGCCCGCACCGTCGACGACAATGGCGGCTGCTACATCGTCCCCGCCTTCTCCGGCCTGTTCGCGCCGCGCTGGCGCCCCGATGCCCGCGGCGTCTTCGCGGGCCTCACCCGCTTCGTCAACCGCGGTCACATCGCGCGAGCCGTGCTGGAGGCCACCGCATTCCAGACCCGCGAGGTCATCGACGCCATGCGCGCCGACTCCGCCGCCCAGCACCTGGATGTCGAGAAGGTGACGCTGAAGGTGGACGGCGGCATGGTCGTCAACGAACTGCTCATGCAGTTCCAGGCCGATATCCTCGATGCCCCGGTGGTCCGCCCGGTGGTCACCGAAACCACCGCTCTCGGTGCGGCTTACGCCGCCGGCCTGGCTGTGGGCTACTGGTCCGGCACCGACGACATCCGCGCGAACTGGGCGGAGGACAAGCGCTGGACCTCCACCATGTCCGCTCCCACCCGCGACGAACTCATGCGCGAATGGAACAAGGCGGTCGAGCGCACCTACGACTGGGTGTGAATAAACGGCCGGGTCGCGTCATTGCGACCCGGCCGTCCCCTCAACGCAGTCGTCCGGAAGTCAACGCAGGGGCGTGAAGTCGCGCGCCGCTATGTGGGCGGGGCGCGGTTCGGCTGCGGAGTACGGGGCGGTGAGGGAGTTCTCGACGCTGTTGAACACCAGGAAGATGTTCGAGCGCGGGAAGGGGGTGATGTTGTTGGACGAGCCGTGCATGATGTTCGAATCGAACAGCAGCGCCGAACCGGCGGGGCCGGTGAACTGGCTGATGCCGAAACGCTGTGCCAGCGTGCCGATGTCGGCCTGCGACGGGACGCCGATCTGCTGCTCGCGCAGGGACTCCCGGTAATGGTCGGGCGGGGTTTCGCCCGGGCAGGGGACGAACACGCGATGCGAGCCGGGCATCACCATCAGGCTGCCGTTGTGGGTGTAGTTGTCGGTCAAGGCGATCGACAGGCTCACCGCCCGCGGAGCGGGCATACCGTCCTCCGCATGCCAGGTCTCGAAGTCCGAATGCCAGTAGAAACCGGCGCCGGTGAAACCGGGCATGTAGTTGACGCGGCTCTGGTGGATGTAGACCTCCGAGCCGAGCAGCTGCCGGGCCAGGTCCACGATGCGCGGCTGCCGCACCAGCTCGGCGATCGCGCTACTGAGCTTGTGCACCTCGAAGATGGAGCGCACCCGGCGCGACGACTTCTCCACCACCAGCCGCTCGTCCAGCCACAGGTCCGGATCATCGGCGAGGCGCTGTGTCTCCGCGGCGAATTCGGCCATCTCGGCGGGGGTGAGCAGGCCGTCCAGCACGGTGTGACCGGCATGGTCGAAGGTCGCCAGCGCGGGCGTGTCCACGCGGCCCCACACCACCGGATCGACCCGCTCGATATGCCGCGCCGGCGCCGCGCTGCGGGTCGGGTAGTTGTCGATGAGGGTGTTGTCGGACAACGTCATTCACTTCACCTCGCTACTGTCCGGCGGCGGCCACCAGCGGGTAGACGCCGTTCTCGTCGTGTACTTCGCGGCCGGTGACCGGCGGATTGAAGACGCACATCATGCGCATGGTGGTGCGGGCCTCGACCTGATGCCGTTCGTGGCCGTCCAGCAGGTACATGGATCCGGGCGCCAGCTGATACGCCGTCTTGTTGTCCAGGTCTATGAGCGTGCCCTCGCCCTCGACCAGCCAGACCGCCTCGATGTGGTGGCGGTAGTGGAATTCGTGGACGGTGCCGGCCTCGATGGTGGTCTCGTGGAAGGAGAACCCGACGCCGTCACCACCCAGGACGATGCGTTTGCTGCGCCAGCCCGCGCCCGCGACATCGCGGGAGGTACCGGTGATTTCGGCGGTGGTGCGCACGATCATGGCAGTGTCACTTTCCCTCGCACACGACATCGACTGCCGCGGCGAGTATCTCGAGTCCGTGATCCAGTTCGTCGGCCGTGATGGTCAGCGGGGGCAGCAGTTTCACCACTTCGTCCTGCGGGCCGGAGGTCTCCACCAGCAGGCCGTGGTCGAAGGCGACGCGGGAGACCTTGCCGGCACTGGAGGCATCGTCGAAGACCAGGCCCTGCACCAGTCCGCGGCCACGGGTGGACAGGCCGGAGTGCACGGCGGACAGGCCGGAGAGGGCGCGCTGCACCTGCTCCCCCTTCACCAGGGTCGCGGTCTCCAGCCCGCTGTCGGACCAATAGTGCTGCAGCGCGGTGTTTGCCGTGACGAACGCCGGATTGTTGCCACGGAAGGTGCCGTTGTGCTCGCCGGGCGCCCACTGGTCGAGTTCGGGGCGCATGAGGACCAGCGCCATCGGCAGCCCGTAGCCGCCGATCGACTTCGACAGCGTGACGATATCGGGCGTGATGCCCGCGGATTCGAAGGAGAAGAACGGCCCGGTGCGGCCACAACCCATCTGCACATCGTCGACGATCAGCAGGATGCCGCGCGCCGCACACAGTTCCGACAGCCGGCGCAGCCATTCCGGCCGCGCCACATTGACGCCACCCTCACCTTGCACGGTCTCCACGATGACCGCGGCCGGCAGGTCGACACCGGAGGAGGTGTCGTCGAGTGCGCGCTCCATCCACTCCAGGCCGTCGGAGTCGTCGAGGTAGCCGTCGTAGGGCATGGCCGCCGAATGCGACAGCGGCACACCGGCGCCCGCGCGTTTGCCGGCATTGCCGGTCACCGCCAGCGCGCCCAGCGTCATGCCGTGGAAGGCATTGGTGAAGTTGAGGATGTCGGTGCGGCCGGTCACCTTGCGCGCCAGCTTGAGCGCGGCCTCCACGGCGTTCGCGCCTGTCGGGCCGGGGAACTGCACCTTGTAGTCGAGGCCGCGCGGCATCAGCACGGTGCGCTGCAGGGTTTCCAGCAGTTCACGCTTGGCCACCGTCGACATGTCCAGGCCGTGCGTGATGCCGTCACCGGAAAGGTATTCCAGCAGCGACCGTTTCAGCACCGGATTGTTGTGGCCGTAGTTGAGGGCGCCCGCGCCGGCGAAGAAGTCGAGGTAGTCGCGGCCGCTCTCATCGTGCAGCCAGGCGCCGCTCGCGGTGTCGAACACCGTCGGCCAGGAGCGGCAGTAGCCGCGCACATTCGATTCGACATGGTCGAAAATGGCCATATCCATGCTGGTCATCGCAGTTCCTCCGGGTCCATCGGGGTGATGCGGTACAGGCGTTCCGACTCGTGTGGGTCGGGGAAGGTGTGACTCTCGAACAGCGGGCGGTCGGTCATGACCGCGCCGCGGCGGCGGGCGAGCGCGGCGAACATGGCGATCGAGGCCGCATTGTCCGCGGAGATGGTGGTCTCCAGCGCCGAGATGCCCTGTCCGGCAAGGTTGTCCAGCAGGCGTTCCAGCATGCCCACGCCGAGGCCGAAGCCGCGGTAGGCGTGGTCGACCGCGACCTGCCAGACGAACAGCGTGCCCGGCTCCTGCGGTCGCCGGTATCCGATGACGAATCCGGCCACGGTGCGGCCGATTTCGGTGACCACGGACGTTGCGGCGAAGTCCCGGCACCACATCAGATAGGCATAGCTCGAATTCGCATCCAGCACACCGGAATCGCGCGCGATGTGCCAGATGTCGGCTCCGTCTTCGACCAGGGGCGGCCGGATGACGGGAGACGAATCGTTTGTCGAGGTCGACCACGTGCGTGGCCGGTCGGGGCGTATTTGCTCGATTGCTACGGGGAATTGGCTGAATTGTGTCTGCATGACCTATTCAGCCTGTCGGGACAATCTTGAGACCGACCGGTCGAGATCATTACCGTTGTGTTACGACCGGCAACCGAATCATGAAACGCGCACCACCACCCGGCCGGTCCCCGCACTCCACCCGCCCGCCGTGCGCCGACACCGTCTCGGCCACCAAGGCCAGCCCGATCCCGGTACCGCTCGCATTCCGCCGACCGGCCCGCACGGTCGCGAAACGCTCGAAAATGCGCTCCCGCTCCGCCACCGGCACCCCCGGCCCGGCATCGTCGATCATGATCAACGCCTCGCCCTCGGCCCGGCACACCGTCACCGCCACAATGCCGCCACCGTGCCGCACGGCATTGTCCAGCAGATTCGCCACCGCGCGTTCGAGTTCCAGCTTGCGACCGCTGACCACCGCCTCCTCGGTGACGGTCAGCAGTTCGAGGGCATGCTTGCGACCGGTCAGCGTATGCGTGAGCAGCTCACCCAGCGCCAGCGGCTCGGCGTCACCGGCGTGCACGCCCGCCTCCACCCGCGCCAGCGCCAGCATGTCGTCCAGGGTCCGCCGCAGATGCTCGAGCTCCTCGCCGACCAGCCCCAGCGCGCGGCGGGAACGCTCCGGCAATTCGTCTTCATGCCTTCGCAACACACCGACACTGGTGACCAGAGTGGTCAACGGGGTACGCAACTCGTGGCTCACATCACCGACCAGCCGCCGCTCCCGCTCGATCCTGCGATGCAGCGAATCGACCATGCTGTTGAAGGCGTCCACGGTCGGCGACAGGTCCCGATCCACCGGACGCGGCAACCGGGTGCCCAGCTCACCGGACGCGATCCGGGTCGCCGCGCCCGCCAGCCGGCCCAGCGGCTCCAGCACCCGGCGGCTGGCCCAGAACCCCAGTGCCGCACCGATACCGGTCGCGACGATCGCCCCGCAGATCAGCACGAAGACCAGCCCCGCGGTCGGACGGCCGTGCCGGTCACCCGCGTAGTCCACGCCCACCACGAACATGAACAGGGCCAGCACGAACGACACCAGGCCGGTGCTCAGCGCGAACGCGAAAACCACGCGGCCACGCAAGGTCTGGGGCGCCCGCGCGCGGAAACGCGCCGCGATCACCGTTGCGGGTCGAGCCGGTAACCGAGACCGCGCACGGTCACGACCAGATGCGGATCCGACGGGTCGCGCTCGATCTTGGTGCGCAGGCGGCGGATATGGACGTCCACAATGCGCTCGTCACCGAAAAACCCACGGTCCCAGACACGTTCGAGCAGACCCGCACGGCTCAGCACCCGGCCGGGCGATTCGGCCAGCTCGCAGAGCAACCGGTATTCGGTGAGGGTCAGATGGATCTCGTCGTCACCGCGGCGCACGGTGCCGCTGTCCGGGGACAGGACCAGGGAGGCGGCGCCGTCCGCATCGAGGACCACGGCGGTGATTTCGCGGTCCTCGGTCTCGTCGGCGGCGGCCTCGACGGCCAGCTGCATGCGGCGGCGGACCGCGCGCATGCGGGCGGTGATCTCCTTGACCTCGAAGGGCTTGGTGACGAAGTCGTCCGCCCCGGCCTCCAGCGCGGCCACCACATCGTGGGTGTCGTCACGCGCGCTGACCACGATGATGGGGACGTCGTGCTCCTTGCGGATCTCCCGGATACAGGTGAATCCGTCCATGTCACCGAGCATCAGGTCGATGATGACCACGTCCGGTGCGCCGTGCTCGCGCAGCTGCTCGAGCGCGACCTCCGCTTCCTCTGCCTCGGCGACGTCGTAGCCCTCGTCCTCCATGGCCAGCCGCAGGGCTGCCCGGACGCGGTCGTCGTCCTCCACGATCATCAGGTTCGCAGTCATAACCCAAACTGGTCTACCCGACTTCGCCGTTATAAAACCGTTATGTGACGGGGCTCACCCGCGCTGCGCGGCCACCGGCTACTGCGCGTGCGCCTTCGCCAGGCGATCCACGGCCTCTCCAAGAATTACCTGGTCAGAGGTGGTGAAGCAGAGCCGCATGGAGTGCGAATAGTCCGTCGACACGGCAAAGGCATTACCGGGCACGTAGGCGACACCCGCGTCCAGCGCCCGCGGCAGCATGGCCTGGGTATCGGTGCCGTCGGTGAAGTCGACCCACACGAACATGCCGCCGGCCGCATCCGTGCTCACCACACGATCACCGAACCGCTCACGCACCGCGCCGACCAGCGCCCGCGCCCGCTCGCCGTACACCGTGCGCACCGAATCGACCTGCGCGGCAAGCCAATCCGTATCCGAGAGCAGGTCCGCGGCGATCTGCTGGGTGAGCGCCGAACCACACAGGTCCGCACCCTGCTTCAGCAGTTCGACGGCTCGGCAGACCTCGGTCGGCGCGACCATCCAGCCCACGCGCAGGCTGGGGGCCAGGATCTTCGAGACGCTCGACAGGCGAATCACATTGCGCGAGTACGCCGCCACCGGCTCCGGCGACGGGCGATCGAACCAGAGCTCACCGTACGGATCGTCCTCGATCACCCAGAAGCCGTGCGTCTCGGCCAGTTCCGCGAGTTCACTGCGGCGCTCCGAGCTCAGCGTGACGCCGCCGGGATTGTGGAAGTTGCTGACGGTGTGGACGACCGCGGGCCGCTCCCCCGCCGCCAGCAGTTCGCGCAGCGCGTCGAGGCGCATGCCGTCGGCATCCAGGGGCACCGCCTCGATCCGCGCGCCCGCGGCCCGGAACACCTGCAGCGCACCGACATACGCGGGATCCTCACAGATGACCAGGGCGCCCGGGTCCAGCAACACCTCGGCCAGCAAGGACAGCGCCTGCTGCGAGCCGTGCGTCACGAACACCTCGTCGACCTCGACCGGGCGGCCGATGCGCGCCGATTCCCGCGCCGCCAGCACCTCGCGCAGCGGGCCCCAGCCCGGCGATTCGGTGTACTGCAGCCGGGACCGGTCCGCGAGCGCGGCCTGCGCGGCTACCGCGATCCGATCCCGCGGCATGAGTTCGGCGTCCGGCAGACCGCCGGCCAGGCCGATGATGTCGGCGCGCGAAGTCAGCTTGAGCAGATCGCGAATGGCCGAACTCTGCATGCCGTCGAGCCGCCGCGACAGCGGCGGGATGGTCGCGGACATGAAACACCTCCGAAGGAACGCCGGGGTATGCGAAATTCCACCCTGTCACATCCCGTTCAGAATATGAAATCAGAATCCCACATTCCGAGACGACAAGTCCACCGATCGGGAACTGGCCCGCGGCCGGGGCGAGGGTCAGCGCTCGTCGATGGAGAAGATGAGGTGCTTACCGTCGCGAGTCACCGTCGTGATGCGCTGCCGGTACACCGTGGTCGTACCGTCCGGGCGATGCTCGGTGAGATCCGCGTCGTAGGCCTCCGCACCCGTTTCGACGATCCGCAGGCAATAGCTGGTACCCGCCGGAATGACCGTGTCGATCGCCTGCTGAATGGTCTCCGCCGGCGACACCGTCGGCGAATCCGCCGCCACGAACGACCGCGCCTTCACACCGCTGCGATCACCGTAGAACGCGTGCTGGAAGCCGAGAATCGCATCCACCCCGCTACCGATCCCGCCCGGGCCGTTACCGATGGTCAGCGGACCGTCGTGCTTGGCCGGACAGCTCAGCTCGGCCGGGGTGGTCCCCGCCGAGGTACCGGTCACCGGCGGCTTGGCGGTGGCCACCGCGGTCGGCGGCAGCACGGGCTTGTCATTGTCACGAGTCAGCGCGAAACCCACGCCGCCGGCCACGGCCACCACGGCGACCACCGCACCCGCTATCGCCGCGATCTTCCCCTTCGACCTGCCGGGCTGCTGTTGCGGCGGAGGCGCTTTCGGCGTCAGCGCCTGCGCGATCGGATCATCGGCCCAGGACAGCGACTCCCGCGGATCACCGGATTCCGGCGGCGGCACGGGCGGAAAGCCCGACGGGGCCGACCGCCACCATGAGGCCGGCGCCTCCGCGGCGGACTCCTCCGGCTGCGAATTCCCCTGGGCGGCAATATGCTCCGTCACCCGATCACCGAACGGCGCGGCGGCCGCGGTGCCGAACTTCACCGTCTGCTCCGGATCCGCGACCGGCGGATACTGACCCGTCGCCGGGAACTGCCCGGTCGCCGGGAACGGTGAGTCCCCTTCGGCCGGACGCCACGCGAGCTCGGGGTTCGGCGCCGCGGGCGCCGGGGACCAAGCCACCTCGGGACCCGGCGCGGCGGGCGCCGGCGACCAGCCGACCTCGGGCGCTTGCCCGCCCGACGCCGGAGCCCAGGACAGGTCCGGATTGTGCGCCCCCGGAGCCGGCGTCCAGCCCGGCGCACCCGACTCCGGCGCGGGCCCGAAACCCTGCAGGGACGGCCCGAATTCGTTCATGGCGGGGCCGAAATCGTTCAGCGACGGACCGAACTCGGACTCCGGCTGCGCCGAGCCGGATGCGCCCGCCTCGGACCCGGAAACATGCTCCGGGCGATCCGCGGCGTCGTCCTTGCCGGAAACCATCACCCGTCCTTTCGCCACACACGTCGCCACACACGCGTGGGGCGGTCGTCGCTCACGACCGCCCCACGCGACTCTGCTTCCACCGGCACCCCGGGCCCGGTGTTCAGTTCTGGACCGAACCGCCCACCTGCGTGGTCAGGCCACCGACGTCGACGGTCTGTGCGGGGTACTCACCAGCCGGGAGCTTACCAATCTGGGCCGCGGCATCCAGGATGGTGGCGCCACCGGGCATCAGGCGGATCCAGTTCTCGGCATTCGCCTTGGCCGCGTTCGGCAGCGTGGTGTCGAGCACGAACTCCATCTTCTGGTCGTTGTCCGCACCGGTACCGGCGAAGGCCGTCACCTTGATGCGATTGACCGTGGTGAAGTCCAGCGAGACACCGGCTTCGTTCGAACCGCCCGGTGTGTTGTAGCCCACCGTGCCGACATAACCGTCCAGATTGCTGAAGTGGTGGGTGTTGGCCGCCCAGCCCGGCGCCAGCGCGCCACCGTCGATGTTCGCGCCCACCTCGGTGTGCGGGCCGTTCATCTGCACCACGGGCGCCGCCGGAGCGGTGTTCACCGCCGGGGCCTGCCACTTCGGGGTCTCCACGACCGCCGGGGCGACCACGGTGCTGTCCGGATCCTGGTGCGGCTTCTGGTTGTTCACCGCGGGCTCCGCCTGACCCGGCTGCTGCGGCTGCTGCTGGTTCGGCTGTTGCTGACCCGGCTGCTGGTTCGGCACCGTCTGGTTCGGCACCGTCTGCTGACCCGGCTGCTGCTGTACCTGCACCGGTACGGCCTGACCCGGCACCGGCAGCGGCGCCTCACGCGGCACGGTCACGCCCGGCTGCGACGGGTTCAGGGTCTTGGGCGGATTCGCCTGCTGCGGACCGACACCGGCCTGCTGCGGGGCGTTCGGATCCACCTTGGGCGCATTCGGATCCGTCGTCTTCGGCGCATTCGGGTTGGCCGGGTTCTCGGGCTGCGTCGCGCCCTGCGGCTGACCCGGATCCTGCTTGGGCGCATTGGGATCCGCCGACGGCCCGCCCGGGGTGGTCACACCCGGCTGCGAATTCACGGCCGGCTGCGACTTGTCCGGCTTCGGCGCCGGATTCACGCCCACGCTCGGATCCGGCGCCGGAACGGCGGGATCGGTGGTGGGGGGCTGATCCCCGGGCTGCTGCTGATCTGCCGGAACCACGCCGGGATCGGCGGGGGCGGCGTTCGCGGGCGCGGACAGCAGAGACACCACCGCTGCCGCACCGGCCAACGTCAGAGAGGTGCTCGCCTTGATCCGACTCGGCTTGCGGTGCTTCACGTTTCGCTTCTTCCTTCGTCCCTCGTCGGTGCGACCTGGACAAAGGCAGATTGGAGCCCCGAGACGGGGGTACGTAATCCCTTCCCCCGCTACGCCACTCGCGACCGCCCTGTCGATCGCTTCCGCGCGAAGTGAATCACAAGGGAGACAACAGAGCAACACGAACACGTCACAAAGCTCGCGAAAGCCCGCTCGGGACTAGTCCAGATCGTCGTGCCGCATGAGCTGACGAGCCGCCTCGGTCACCGAACCCGTCAGGGACGGATACACCGAGAACGTCTGCGCCAGATCGTTCACCGTGAGATTGTTCTGCACCGCCAGCGCGATCGGCAGGATCAACTCCGACGCGATCGGCGCCACCACCACGCCACCGATCACCACACCCGTCGCCGGGCGGCAGAAGATCTTCACGAAACCACGCCGCAGGCCCGACATCTTCGCCCGCGGATTGGTGTTCAACGGCAGCATCACCGTGCGCGCCGGCACCTCGCCATTGTCGATCGCCGTCTGCGAGACACCGACCGTCGCGATCTCCGGACGCGTGAACACCGCGGACGCAACGGTCTTCAGGCGAATCGGCTGCACACCCTCGCCCAGCGCGTGGTACATCGCGATCCGGCCCTGCATGGCCGCCACCGACGCCAGCGGCAACAGTCCCGTACAGTCACCGGCCGCGTACACGCCGGGCGCGCTCGTCCGCGAAACCCGGTCCACGCGCAGGTATCCGCCCTTGTCCAGCTCGATACCCAGCCGCGCCAGGCCCAGCCCCTCGGTGTTCGGCACCGAGCCGACCGTCATCAGCGCATGCGTGCCCGTCGCGGTGCGGCCGTCGGACAGCTTCACCACGATGCCGTCCGCGGTGCGCTCCACCGCATCCGCGCGCGCATGCTTCACCAGCTCCACACCGCGCTCGGCCAGCGCGTCCTCCAGCACCAGCGCGGCATCGGCGTCCTCGCCGGGCAGCACGCGGTCGCGGGAGGAGACCAGCTTCACCTTCACGCCCATCTCGGTATAGGCCGAGACGAATTCGGCGCCGGTCACACCGGAACCGACCACCACCAGGGTCTCCGGCAGCTCCTTGAGGTCATAGAGCTGACGCCAGTTGAGGATTCGCTCACCGTCCGGCTCCGCGCCCGGCAGCACGCGCGGGCTGGCGCCGGTCGCGAGCAGCACCACCTCGGCCTCGATGAGCCGCTCCTGACCGTCGGCGAGGGTGGCCTTCACCAAGTGGGTGGCCAGGCCCGGCGCCTGATCGATCAGCTCGCCCTTGCCCGAGAGCACGGTCACGCCCGCGGTCTGCAGCTTGGCCCGGATATCGGACGACTGCGCCTGCGCGAGCGCCTTCACACGCGAATTCACCTCGGCCAGCCGCACCTGCGCCTGCGACGGATGCACCGTGATGCCCAGATCCCGGGCCCGCCGCAGATCGGTGCGCACGCCGGTGGAGGCGATGAAAGTCTTCGACGGCACACAATCCCACAGCACACACGCGCCGCCGATGCCGTCACTGTCGATCAGCGTGACCGGCGCCCCGTGCTGTGCCGCTACCAGCGCCGCCTCGTAGCCGGCGGGGCCGCCTCCGATGATCGCAATGCGGGTCATTGTTCCTCCGCTTTCAAGTTCGGCCCCGGGATCTCCGGTTCCCGGCATACAACCCTATCCGCCCAGGTCCAAACACTCTCGACCGCATCAGCGGAGAGGTTGCCCACTGTGTCCCACGCCATTCGACACGGGTCCCGGGCCACTCGACACGGCCTGCCGCGCCATTCGCCACGCCCGGCGCCACAACAGGTCTGGCCATATCGACGCCGGACTATCCGGACGCACCGAGCCACCGAGCCGAGCCGGGCGATACCGCGGCAACTGCCACGAGGGCATCGAAAGTCCTGGACCAGGACCCATACCCCGCCTCATCGCCGGGGTCACGGCACCGGTTCGGCGATGCGACGGCAATCATTCATGCTCGGGCGAACCGCGTTGTGATCGGGATCGGGGATGGTGTTCGCCGATTGTTCGATAGGCTTCTATCGTGCCGATTTACGCCGCCTATGGGTCCAACATGGATCCCGAGCAGATGCTCAAGCGCTGTCCGCACTCCCCCGTGTACGGAACCGGTTGGCTGGAGGGGTGGCGCCTCACCTTCGCCGGGGACGACATCGGCTGGGAGGGACCGCTCGCAACGGTGGTCGAAGAGCCGGGCTCACGCGTGTTCGTGGTCCTCTACGACGTCCCCAGCGAGGACGAGCTCAGCCTCGACCGCTGGGAGGGCTCCGACTTCGGCATCCACAAGAAGATCCGCCTGCGCGTCACCACCAACCAGGGCGCCGCCGCCGAACCGGTGCTGGCCTGGCTCTACGTCCTCGACGCCTACGAGGGCGGCCTGCCCTCCGCCCGCTACCTCGGCGTCATCGCCGACGCCGCCGAGAAAGCGGGCGCGCCAAGCGATTACGCACACGCGCTACGCACCCGGAACTCGAAGAACGTGGGCCCCGGCACCTTCGGGCCGTAATCCCCGGAATGATCTCGGGCAGGGCGGGTGTTGTGCGCGGAGAACCGAACCCACTCCACGAGAGGATCGCGATGCCGACCACACCCCTGCCCGCCGAAGTAGCCGAGTTCCTGGCACAGCCCAATCCGGCCGTGTTCGCCTCCAACAAGCCCGACGGCCAGCCGGTCTCCGTGGCCACCTGGTACCTCTACGAGGACGGGCGAATCCTGGTGAACCTGGCCGACTTCCGCAAGCGACTGGACTGGCTGCGCGAGGACCCGCGGGTCACGCTCACCGTGCTGGGCTCCGACAGCTGGTACACCCACGTCAGCGTGCAGGGGCGCATCGTCTCGCTGGAGAACGATCCGGACTCCTCGGTCATCGACCGCATCGCGCAGCACTACCTCGGCACCCAGTACGGGGTGCGCGATCAGAAGCGGGTCAGCGCCTGGATCGAGATCGAATCCTGGCACGGCTGGGGCAAGTACGCGGACGCGAAGTAACCCCTCGGACAACGAAACAGCCGGGCCGCACCCCTCGGTGCGGCCCGGCTGTTCTTGTTCCCCCGGTCTCAGGCGTTCAGGACGATGTTCGTCAGGACGCGCACACCGGCGGCGAGGGCGCGCTCGTCGATGTCGAAAGTGGGCTGGTGCAGGTCGAGTTGTTCACCCTGCCCGGACCATACGCCCAGGCGGGCCATGGCGCCCGGCACCTCCTCGAGGTACCAGGAGAAGTCCTCACCGCCACCGGACTGCTGGGTGTCCGCGAGCGCGTCCGGGCCGATGCCGCGGATGGCCTCCTCGAACATGCGCACGGCCAGTTCGTCGTTCACCACCGGCGGCACGCCGCGCTTGTAGTTGAGCTGGTAGCGCACGCCCGTCGGAGCCAGCAGGCCCTCCACGATCTCGCGCACCATCGGCTCCAGCAGCGACCAGGTGGCGTGATCGCCGGTGCGGACGGTGCCGGTGAGCATGCCCGTCTGCGGAATCGCGTTGGGCGCCTTGCCCGCCGATACCGCACCCCACACCATGACCGTGCTGGTGCGCGGATCGATACGACGACTCAGCAGACCCGGCAGGCCGGTGATGACCGTGCCGATGGCGTACACCAGATCACTGGTCAAATGCGGGCGCGAGGTGTGCCCGCCGGGCGAATCCAGCACCAGTTCGACGGTGTCCGCGGCCGAGGTGATGGCGCCGACCCGGATACCGACCCGGCCCACCTCCAGGCGCGGATCGCAGTGCAGCGCGAACGCCCGCGACACATCCTCCATGGCGCCCGCGGCGACCATATCGATGGCGCCGCCGGGCATGACCTCCTCGGCGTGCTGGAACACCAGCCGCACACCGACCGGCAGCCTGTCCATCTCGGCCAGTGCGAGGGCCGTGCCGAGCAGGATGGTGGTGTGCGCGTCGTGCCCGCAGGCGTGCGAGACGCCGGGCACGGTGGAAGCGAACGGTAAGCCCGTGTACTCCTGCAGCGGCAGCGCGTCCATATCCGCGCGCAGGCCGATGCGCGGACCGTCCGACGGGCCGAGATCACAGATGATGCCGGTGCCGCTCGGTAGTTTGCGGGGTTCGAGACCGGCCTTGATGAGCCAGGACTCGACGAACTCGGTGGTACCGAACTCGGTGCGGGAGAGCTCCGGATTGGCATGAATATGCCGGCGCCATGAAATGAGGTCTTCCATGTGCTCCGCGAGCCATGCTTCGACCGCCTCGTGCCCGGTAGCCGGTTCCATCGCGACGCTCGCCGCCGGCTGCGTCGCCACGCAGCCCGCAGCCAGTGGTCCGTTATTGGTACGCGCCGCGGACCGGCCGGTTGTGCTCACCGAATGTCCTCCTGTCGCTGAAACTGCCGTTGAATGACTCGTTCCGACAACCTGTCCCTGTGTAATCGATCGCCTGCCAGTTGTATCGCGGTGCGGGCCAGAGCCGTTGCCCCGTCGATGACCGCCCGGTCGGCGGAGGCGTTCACGGCCGCCGCCGTGAATGCCGGCTGGTGCGTCACCGCACCCCCGGCGTCGATCCCGATGACGGGATGGATACCGGGTATCACCTTGGTGACATTGCCCATATCGGTGCTGCCCAGTGGCCGTTGCGCCTCGAGTTCCGGGGCCAGGGGCTCGCGTCCGAGTGCACGTATCTGCTCGCGGTAGATGCGCAGCAGTGCCGCATCGGGAACGAGCTCGGTGTACGTCGGCGCAAGCTTCCGGATTTCGTGTGTGCATCCGGTCGCCAGGGCACCTGCCTCGAAACATGCCGATGCGCGTTGCATCAGATCGTCGAGGGTCGCGGAGTCGACTGCCCGTAGGTAATACAGCAGTTCCGCGTGTCCGGGCACGATATTGGGGGCTACGCCGCCCGACCCGACTATACCGTGCAGTTGCTGTCCGGGCAGGAGATGTTGCCGGAGCAAACCTAAAGCAACTTGGGCGATGGTGACGGCATCTCCGGCATTTCGCCCGTATTGCGGCGCGGCGCTGGCATGCGATTCGCGGCCATGGAAAACAACGGACAAATCGGCGAGGGTCAGCGAATGCGCGCCGGCAATATCCTCCGGTCCCGGATGCACCATGAGCGCCATGGCCAGATCGTCGAAGGCGCCGCGCTCGAGCATGAGCACCTTGCCGCCGCCGGATTCCTCGGCGGGCGTGCCCAGCACTTTCACGGTGATATCGCAGGCATCGGCCACGGCGGCCAGGGCCAGGCCGGCGCCGACCGCGGAGGCGGCGATCATGTTGTGGCCGCAGGCGTGGCCGATTTCGGGCAGGGCGTCGTACTCGGCGAAAATACCGACCGTTAGGTCACCACTGCCGTACTCCGCCACGAAAGCGGTCGGCAGATCCGCGATCCCCATTTCGATCTTGAAACCGTTTTCCCGCAACGGCTCGACAGTCTTGGCGGCACTGCGGAATTCCTCGAACGCGAGTTCCGGCTCGGCGTGAATATCGTGCGACAACGCGATCAATTGCGTGCGACACGCGGCAATGGCGTGGTCGGCAGCGGCGAACAACGCCGCATCCCGGTCAAAGCCACTGCGTGGGGGAGACATAACGCCATCCTCGCACTCCCTACCCACAAAGACGCACCGGGTTACCGTGAAATCTGCGTTGCGGCGTGCCGATTACGCGATCCCCGCCGAAAAACCGAGAGCCGGGCCGCCCGTCACCGGAAAGGTTTCGGACGACCCGGCTCCCGGGACGTTGTGTGGGTCGGGTTCGATCGGCCCGCGACTCGGGCTCGGATCAGCCGGCTGTGAAGGCCAGGTTCTCCGGGGTGGTCTCCACGGCCAGGCCCGCGAGGGCGTGCTGGTGCAGGGCGCGCTTGATGACCGGGAGGTTCGGCTTGCGGTTGCCCTTCAGCATCTCGGCGCGCGCGATGGCCACGCTCAGCAACGACTCCGCATCCGCCTTGCCATCCACGATGCCCGCGGCGATGGCGTCATCGGCGCCGTAGCGGCGGCCGGTGGTCATGGCCTCCACCGCCACCTGATTGGTGAGGCGGTTGGTCACCAGGGCGTTCATTGCAACGGTGAACGGCATGCCCAGGTGCACCTCGGGCAGGCACCAGAAGCCGCGGTCGGCGCGCATGACGCGGAAATCGCAGGAGGTGGCGAGCATGGCGCCGGCGCCGAAAGCGTGCCCGTTCACCGCGGCCACGGTCGGCATCTGGAAGGCCAGCAGACGGCTGTACAGCGAGTGCACGCGGTCCAGGTACCAGCAGTTCTTGTCGAAATTGCCGAACAGCCAGTCGGTGTCGAGGCCGTTGGAGAAGAACTTGCCGTTGGCGGTGACCACCAGCGCGGCCGGGCCCTCGGACGCCTCGACCTCGTCGAGCAGCGCGTGGACCTCGGTGATCCAATCCGGGTGGAAACGGTTGTCGCTGTCGATGTTCTGACCCTCGGCGCCGAGGTACAGGACGAACACGTCCCCATCACGCTTCAAATACGGCATGTGTGCAGCGTAGCGGGGCCGCGACCCGTTCCCTACCCGCGGGTAGCCAATTCGTTGCACCGCCTGGAGTGCCCGAAACGGTGCGAAAACGGCAGGTCCGCGGCGTGGCCGCGCAGTAGTGATCGCGTGGTACTAAATTGGGCTACATGCCAGTCGATCAGGCCATCGTGACTGCCGCCGACGCGGCCGCCGCGGCCATTGCCGAACGAACGGGAGTGCAGCGCCACCGGGTCGCGGTGGTGCTCGGATCCGGCTGGCAGGAGGCCGCCGCCGAGATCGGGGAACCCGCCACCTCCATCCCCATGGCCGAAGTGCCGGGCTTCGAATCGCCCACGGCGCAAGGACATCAGGGCACCATCCACTCCGTGGTGGTCGGCTCGTCGCCGGTGCTGCTGCTCATGGGCCGCCAGCATCTGTACGAGGGCCACGAACCGGCGCAGGTCGTGCACAATGTGCGCACCGCCATCGCCGCCGGCGCGGACACCGTGCTGCTCACCAATGCCGCGGGCGGCATTCGCGAGGGCATGCGGGTGGGCGAGCCCGTCCTCATCAGCGACCACATCAACCTCACCGGGCGCACCCCGCTGGTCGGGGCCGACTTCGTGGACCTGGTGGACGCGTGGGATCCCGAATTGCGGGCCCTGGCAAAGGAAATCGACCCCACCCTCACCGAGGGCGTCTACGCGGGCCTCACCGGACCGCAGTACGAGACCCCCGCCGAGATCCGCATGCTCGCCACCATGGGCGCCGACCTGGTCGGCATGTCCACCGTGCTGGAGGCCATCGCCTGCCGTGGGGGCGGAGTGCGGGTGCTGGGCATCTCCCTGGTCACCAACCTGGCCGCCGGTGTCACCGGCGCGCACCTGTCACACGCCGAGGTACTGGCCGAAGGACATGCCGCCGCACCGCGATTGGGCAAACTGCTGCGCGGCGTGCTGGAACGGCTGTAGGCCGCCGCCGTGTTGCGCTTCGGCACCGCCGGGCTCCGCGGTCCCCTCCAGGACGGCCCGGACGGCATGAACGTGGACACCGTAAGCCGCGCCACCGCCGGGCTCGCCGCCTGGCTGCGCGACCGCTGCCTGGGCGGCGGGCTGGTGATCGTCGGGCGCGACGCACGGCACGGTTCCGCGGAATTCGCGGACGCCACCGCGGAAGTCCTTGCCGCCGCGGGGTTCTCCGTCCTCCCCCTCCCCCGCCCCCTCCCGACCCCCCTGGTCGCCTTCGCCGTCCGCGAACTCAATGCGGTGGCGGGCGTGCAGATCACGGCCTCCCACAACCCCGCCACCGACAATGGCTACAAGGTCTACCTCGACGGCGGCTCCCAGCTCATCCCGCCCGCGGACGCCGAAATCGAACGCGCCATCGACGCGGTCACCACCCCGATCCCCCGGACCGACCCGGCCTCTACGGCGCCCGACCCCTCCGTACTGTCGCTGCCCGAAGGCAAGACCGTCGACGAGATGGGCGAGGAGATCGTCCGCCGCTACCTGGCCCGCGTCGCCGCCCTCCCCCACCTGATCGGCGGCGAGAACGGCGATGACGGCGTGCGGCGTAGCGATATTCGGATTGCGCTGACGGCCATGCACGGGGTCGGCGGGGAACCGGCGACCGCCGCGCTGCGGGCCGCCGGGTTCACGGATGTGCTCGTGGTGACGGAGCAGTTCGCGCCGGATCCGGATTTTCCGACGGTGGCGTTTCCGAATCCGGAGGAGCCCGGGGCGTCGGATCTATTGCTGGCGTTGGCAGAGAAGGTGGGTGCCGACGTCGCCATCGCGCTGGATCCGGATGCGGATCGGTGTGCGGTGGGCGTGGCCGGGCCGGACGGGTGGCGGATGCTGCGCGGTGATGAGACCGGGGTGCTGCTGGGCGATTTCGTGCTGCGGACCGCGCCGGCGGATTCACTGGTCGCTACCACCATCGTGTCGTCGCGGCTGTTGAGCAAGCTGGCGGCGGCGCGGGGTGCGCGGTATGCGGAGACGCTGACCGGATTCAAATGGCTGGCTCGCGCGGGCGAGGGCCTGGTCTACGCGTACGAGGAAGCCATCGGGCACTGCGTGGATCCGGCCGCCGTGCGGGACAAGGACGGGATCTCCGCGGCGGTGGCCGCCGCGGATCTGGTGGCGCAGTTGAAGGCGGACGGTCGCACGCTGCTCGATGTGCTCGACGAGTACGCGGTCGAATTCGGTGTGCATGCCGGCGCGCAGGTGTCGCTGCGGCTGGCGGATGCGGACGAGGCCGCTGCCGTGGTGGCGCGGTTGCGGGAGACACCGCCCACCGAGATCGCGGGCGAGAAGGTCACCTGCACCGATATGGCGCAGCTGCGGGGCCGGATGCGTACCGATGCACTGGTTTTCGAGGGCGATTCGCTGCGCCTGGTAGTGCGGCCGTCCGGGACCGAACCGAAGCTCAAGTGCTACATCGAGGTCTTCGAACCGGTACCATCTGGAAGCGAACTGGGTGTGGCGAGAGCCACTGCCGGGCAACGGCTCTCGGATATCCGGGAATTCTGCGAGAAGCTCTGAGGGAGCGCCGCGCACGAAGGGGTCGATCCGCCATGCGTAAAACGCTGCTGCTCACCGGATTCGGATTCTCGTCCACCCTGACCCTGCTGACCGGCGCCGCACCCGCCGGCGCCGCCGGATCGGTCATGGACCACGACGGCACCTACCAGGTGAACGCCGACATCACCCCCGGTAACTACACCACGCACGCCGCCGACGGCCCCTGCACGTGGGCGCGGCTCAGTGCGACCGGCGCGGTGCTGTCCAGCGGGCAGGGTGGCAATCCCACACTGACGGTGCGGATTCCGGCCACCGATGCCCGGTTCACCACTTCCGGATGCGGGGTCTGGAGCATCGAGGGTGCGCAGCCCGTCCTGCCGGGCACAGGTTCCACCGGCAACTGAGACGGCCGGCGCCGTTCGGGCGGCACGCAACCAAGACGGCCGCTCGCCGTTCGGGCTGCGGGCCGCCGAGCAGTCCGCCCGCGACAGCCGATCGGAGTGCGTTCGGCGGCAACCGGCCGGAAGTCGTTCAGCGGGGGCCGAACTGGCGGTCGCCCGCATCGCCGAGGCCGGGGACGATGAAGGCGTCGGAGTTGAGGCCGCGGTCCACCGAGGCGGTGACCAGGGTGATCGGGTGGCCCGACTTCTCCAGGGCCGCAATGCCGTCCGGGGCGGCGACCACGCAGATGACGGTGATGTCGCGGGCGTTGCGGGTGGCCAGCAGGTCCAGGGTGTAGACCATGGAGCCGCCGGTGGCGAGCATGGGGTCGAGCACGATGACCGGGGTGTCGGAGAGGTCCTCGGGCAGCGATTCCATGTAGGGCGTGGGCTGGTGGGTGGTCTCGTCGCGGGCGAGGCCGACGAAGCCGATGCGGGCGTCCGGGACCAGATTCTCGGCGGTCTCCACCATGCCCAGGCCGGCGCGCAGCACCGGGACCAGCAGGGGCGGGGTGGCCAGGCGGGTGCCCTCGGCGGCGGCGACGGGGGTGGCGATGGGGAAGCGCTCGACGGGTGCGTCGCGCAGGGCCTCGTAGACGAGCAGGCCGGTGAGGTCGCGCAATGCCGCCCGGAATGTCGGGTTGGTGGTGCGGGCATCTCGCATGGTGGTCAGCAAAGCAGCAGCAAGCGGATGTTCCACGATGAGAGTGCGCATAGCAAAACGATAGGCCAGCCCCGCGATTCGATCTCCCCACCCGCCCGATTTGCCCGCTACCGCCCCCGACACACCCGCGACATGCCGTACCGCCGCCCCTCCGGAACCTTCCCCCGCCATCCCTCGTCCAACCCACACAAGACGCAATCAACCAGCATGAAGGGGGCTTTCATGCACCGCTTCACCCTCGACCCGACCGGCCTGGCCACCTACGCGACCACCGCAGCCCGCCACTCCGCCGCCCTCACCGCCGCGACCACCCAGGCGGCAGCCGCCGGCCCCCTCCTACTCGCCCCCGCCCTCGGCCTCATCGGCGCCGACTTCCTCACCACCTACGCGGCAGCCCACGCCACCCACCTCACCACCCTGGAATCCCTCGCGACCGTCCTCGCATCCCTAGGCCTGGCAACCACCACGGCAACCACCACCTGCACCTCCCACGACACCGCCTACGCCACGGCCCTCCAGGCCACCACCGAGGAGATCCCCGCATGACCCGCCATCGCTCCCACCGCGAACCCGCACTCCCCCACCGCAATACCCGCCGCTCACCGGCGCCTGCCCATCTGCGACACCCCGCAGGCGAAGACCGCATGAACGGATGCCGCTACGCGCCACACCACCGCCACACCGACTCACCCGACAGCATCCAATGACCGCGCACCACACGGTGTCCCGCCACGAGAGGGAACTCATGGTGGCGGCCACTCGCGAAATGCCGCAACCATTTCCCCCTCACCGCAAATGGGCGACGTTGTCGGGTGGGGTAGGTCGCGGTGAAGGCGGCGAGTGGGGGGAATCGTGAGCGGGGAGTTCGAGGGGGTGGGGCTGGCGGCGCCGATTGTGGAGTTGCTGGCCGGGTTCGGGGCGGGGTCGGGGGTGCGGGATGCGGCGGACGGGTTGCGGGCGGCCTCGGCGACGGTCGACGACGTGCATGCGGGCGGGCGCGGAAGTGTGGACGGGATGTATGAGGCGTGGCGGGGGCGGGGTGGGGATGCGGCCATGGGGAAGGCGTTGCAGGTACAGGACGGGGCGGCAATGGTTTCCGAGCGGGGGCGGGATATTGCCGCGGTGCTGGACCGGGTCGGGGACGAGGTGTCGGGTGGGCAGCGGGAGGTGCAGGAGATTCTGCGGTCGTTTCTCGAATCGGTGAAGGGGCTCGAGGCCGGTGGGGTGACGCCTGCGGCGGTGACCGCGATCGTCGGGTCGGCGATCGATCATGTCGGGCGAGCCGTGCGGGTGGTGGAGCGGGTGCGGGCCGAATTGGCGAGAGCGACAGCGGCGATGAGCGAACTGGTCGCGCCGCCGCCGATGCCGGAACCCGCGGCGCCCGCGGTCGTCCCGCCGGCGGGTGCCGCGGCGGTTTCGCCGGGAGCGTCCGGAGTGGTTCCCGCGGCGGTCGAATCCGGCGATCGCGTGCGGCAGGCCGCGACGGTGGCGTCGGACGGCGGGCGGGCGCTGGGGGCCGGAGTGCAGACAGCGGACAGGCTCGGCACCGCGCCGGCGTCCTATGACACGGTGCCGGCGTCGTATGGGGATTCGCATGGGCCGGATCATCGGCGGGATCCCCGGCCTGCGCGGCAGCAGTCGAAGGGGGTGCGGGTGACGCTGCCGGACGGCAGTACCGTGGAGGCGCCGAACCAGCAGGCCGCGGATGCGGTGCGGGCCGCGTTGAGTGCGGTCGGGACGCCGTATGTATGGGGCGGTACGACTCCGGGTGCGGGATTGGATTGCAGTGGGTTGACGCAGTGGGCTTATGCGCAGGCGGGGGTGCGGTTGCCGCGGCTGGCGCAGGAGCAGGGTTTCGGGCATGCGCAGGTGAGTCCAGGGGACTTGATGCCCGGTGATCTCGCGGTGTGGGACGGGCATGTGGCCATGGTGATCGGACATGGCGAAATCGTGGAAGCTGGTGATCCCGTCCAGGTCGGACCGATTCGAACGGAGAACATGGGTATGCGTTTCCTCGGCTTCTACCGGCCCACCGCATGACGGGCCCGGACATTCCGGCGGTGACCGTCGCCGCGAGCAGTAATCGCTCGGGGACGGTGACGGTGCGCGCCACCGATCAGGGCCTGCCGGTGGAGATCCGTTTCGAGCGCGGTGAATACCGTTACGGTGCACAGGCTCTCGCCGACGAGATCCTGCGCCTCACCCGGCGTTCGGCGATCGCCGCCAAGTCCCGCCGCCGCGAACTGCTCACCGAGGCCGGTATTCCGGACGAGGTTCTCGACCGTCTCGGTCTCCCCACCCGCCGCGCCGCCGTCGACGAACTGGACCGTATCGACGAGGCCGACACCGGCCGCACCACCTGGATGCGTGACGTATGAGCGGCGAGATGGATGCTCTGGTCGGCGGCGTGCACGCCCGCCTGGAAGCGCTGGAAGCAGCGCTGCACGGCCTTTCGCAGGTGCGCGCGAAGTTCACCACCGAGGACCGTTCGGTGACCGCGGAAGTGGATGCCGAGGGTGCGCTGACCGGGCTGTGGCTGGCCGAATCGGTGACCTCGCGACCGCCCGCGGAGGTGGCTCGCGCGATCCTCTGGGCGTGCGGGGAAGCGGCCGCCGCGGCGACCGCGCGACGGGCCGAGGTCGTTGCCCGATTGAACGAGTCGTTCGCTCCGGGAAATGTTGGGGGCGGCCCGGATAGTGCCTGAGGCGGGCACTAGATAGGCTTCCGGTCATGGCTTCTGGAGACATCGTCCCGATCGCGCTCGGCCTGACCAAAGGCGATCTCGTCACCCTGTGGGCACCGCGCTGGCGAGACGGTGACGATGAGTGGCAGGCATTCCTCGGTCACGAGGAGGACCTTTACGGATTCGACTCCGTGGCGGAGCTGGCCGCGTTCATCCGCACCGACTCCGACAACGATCTGGTCGACCATCCGGCCTGGAAGATCATTGCCGGGCTGTCGGCGGCCGAACTGGAGCCCGAGGAGCAGTTCGTCTTCGATCTCGTCGGCGTGCCGGAGCTGGCGGCCGACGATCCGGATCCCGAGGTGGTGGGCGAGCTCGAGGAGACCCTCGAGATGGTCCGCAATATCGGCGACGTCTGTGAACTCGACACCGTCACCAAGTTCTTCGGCTCGCATCCGGTGCTGGGTGCGCTGCCCGGCGGCATGAGCGCCTTCGCGGGCCGCGAGGGCGAGGAGCTGTGGGATCAGATCGGCGCGGCCATCGCCAAGGATTGGGAGGCCGTGCTCGACGCCATCGACTCGGTGGTGACCATCCCGGACGTGGACGCCGACGCGGTGGCCGTGGCCGAGGCGGAACTGCTTGCGGCGGAAGAGAACATCGTCGACGCGGAGGATGCCGCGGATACCGACGACGAGATCGAGACCGTCGACCTGAACGCGGAAGACGAAGAAGAGGAAGAAGAAGAGGAGCTCTCGTTCTGGCACGAGGTCGGCATCGACCCGGTCAAGATCATCACCTCCGAGGGCGAGCTGTACACGCTGCGCTGTTACGTGGACGATGAGCCGATCTTCCTCGGCAGCGAAGGCGTCATCACCGTCTTCGGCTCCGAGCGCGCGCTGGCCCGCTACCTGGCCGATGATCACGAGCACGATCTGGCCCGGGTGAGCACCTACGGTGAGGTGCAGACCGCGGCCGTGGACGGTTCGCTCGAGGTCGAGGTGGACGAGGAGAACGTCTACGTGCTGCCCGGCATCGCCGAGGATCTGACCGCCGGGCCGAAGTCGGTGGACACCGATCAGCTCGATCTGGCGGTCGAATTGTTCACCGACGCAGCGGATTACGCGGATGACGATACGGTCGAGAGCGCCCTCGCGGTCTCCACGCCGCTCGGCTGGTATGTCTCCTACCTGCTGAACCCGGACCCGAATCGGATGTCCCCGAACCCGCCGTTCACCGCGGAGGCGGAGCAGTGGCGGGCGCTCGAGGTGGCTTTCGAGGCGCGCCTGCAGAAGGGCTGAGCAGGGTTTCAGGGGTTCCCACCCCTGAAACCCCGATCGGGTCTGCCTCAGCCGATCAGTACCGCATAGCCCGGCTTGATGACTTCGTCGATGAGCCGCAAGCGATCCGGGAACGGGATGAAGGCGGACTTCATGGCGTTGATGGTGAAGCGTTCGAGGTCGCTCCAGCCGTAGCCGAAGGTCTGCACCAGTTTGAACATTTCCTCGCTCATGCTGGTGTCGCTCATCAGGCGATTGTCGGTGTTGACGGTGACCCGGAAACGCAGGCGGGCCAGCAGGTCGAAGGGGTGCTTGTCGAGTGACGGCACCGCACCGGTCTGCACATTGGAGCTCGGGCAGAGTTCCAGCGGGATCCGTTGGTCCCGAACGTAATTCGCGACCACGCCGAGTTGCGGTCCGGCGGCGGAGTCGGTGATGTCGTCGGTGATGCGCACGCCGTGCCCGAGCCGATCGCAGCCGCAGAAGGCGAGCGCCTCGTGGATGGACGGCAGCCCGAAGGCCTCGCCCGCGTGAATCGTGAAGTGCGCGTGGTTCGCCCGCATGTATTCGAAGGCGTCCAGGTGGCGGGTGGGCGGGAAGCCGGCCTCCGCGCCGGCGATGTCGAAGCCGCCGACGCCGCGGTCGCGCCAGCGGACGGTGAGTTCGGCGATCTCGCGGGAGCGGGCGGCGTGCCGCATGGCGGTGAGCAGGCAGACGACCCGGATGGGGTTGCCCGCGGCGGCCGCGTGCTGTTCGCCTTCGCGGAAGCCGGCGAGGGTGTGTTCCACCACCTCGTCGAGGCTGAGCCCGGCTTCCAGGTGCTGTTCGGGCGCGAATCGCACTTCGGCGTAGACGACGCCGTCGGTGGCGAGGTCCTCGGCGCATTCGCGGGCCACCCGCCGCAGGCCTTCGGGCGTCTGCATGACGGCGACGGTGTGCGCGAAGGTTTCCAGATAGCGTTCGAGGGAGCCGCTGTCGGCCGCGTCACGGAACCAGTTGCCCAGGGATTCGGCGTCACTTGCGGGTAGCTGGTCGTAGCCGGACGCGTGGGCGAGTTCGAGCACCGTCGCGGGTCGCAGGCCGCCGTCCAGGTGGTCGTGCAGGACCGCCTTGGGGGCCTGGCGGATCGAGGCGAGAGTGAGGGGCGTCGGTCCAGTCATGTAGCAACGTTAGCCGCATTCCCGTTCGGCGGCATGGCTGTTGACGTGTGTCTGCTCACTGTTGGGTGATTCGTTGCCCTCGCGTAGCTGGCCGCTGCGCAACCGTCACCGGCCATCCACGGGCAGGCAGCCACGTGCGCGGCGGCCGGCCACCGCGCGGGCAACCGGGGCCACCGCCACGGAGAGCCGCATCAGAGCCGATCCCGGACGGGACGCGGGAGGGAGAGCCGGCCGATCCACGGCGGACCCGGGTGCGGCGAGCCGTCGATCGCTACCCGCAGTCGACGCCGGTGTGGTTGGGGTCGAGCAGCGGGTTGTAGCCGGGCTGGCCGGCGTAGATCGGGCCCTTGCCCTGCGAGAGGATCTCGGTGCAGTTGGTGTAGTACGGCGGTGAGTCGGGCTGGCTCGGGCCGTTGCCGCCGCCCGCCCAGCCCTCACCGGTGCCGGTCGTCGCGGGGGCGTTGTTGCCGCCCGCATTGCCCTCGCCGGTGCCGGTGCTCGGCGCCGCCGAGGCCGTGCCGGGTGCGGACCACACGCTGAGGGGCATGGCGATGCTGAGCGGCATGGCGACGAAGAGCGCTGCCGCGCCCAGCCCCGCCGCGCACGATCGGATGGTTGCTCGCTGTTTCACGATTCCCAGGCTAGGCCGAATTGCCCGATTCGGAGACACGCGCAGGTCAATCACATCGACCTCACCGGACCGTTCCCCGCTGAGCAGGTGAAACGTCCCGCGCAGGCGAGGCACGATCGGCTGCCGGACCGGCGTGTGTCAGGCCGTGATCCGGCCGAGGATCAGGGGTTCCGGGTCGAAATCCGTTGGGCTGCCGATCGTGTACGCGCCGGCGAGGGCTTCGAGGGCCGCCGGGAAGGTCTCCGGGGTGTCGGTGTGCAGGGTGAAGAGCGGTTGACCCTGCTTGACGGAATCGCCCGGCTTGGCATGCATTTCGAGGCCCGCTCCCGCCTGCACGGGCGCTCCCTGCCGGGTGCGCCCGGCGCCGAGCCGCCACGCGGCCAGGCCGGCGCCCATGGCGTCGAGGCGAGTGAGCGTGCCGGAGTCGGTGGCGCGCACCGTCTCCGTGTGCCGCGCCTGCGGCAGCGGCGCGTCCGGATCGCCGCCCTGGGCGCGGATCATGGTTCGCCAGTGATCCATGGCACGCCCGTCGGCGAGGGCGTCGGCGGGATCGATGTCCTCGATTCCGGCCTGTGTCAGCATTTCCCGCGCCAGCGCGAGGGTGAGGTCCACGACATCGGCGGGTCCGCCGCCGGCGAGCACGTCGAGGGATTCGCGGACTTCGAGGGCATTGCCCGCGGTGAGGCCGAGCGGACTGTCCATGGCGGTGAGCAGCGCCACGGTGCGCACGCCGGAGTCGTTGCCGAGTTCGACCATGGCGGTGGCCAGTTCGCGGGCGTCCTCGAGCTTCTTCATGAAGGCGCCTTTGCCGACCTTCACGTCGAGGACGAGCGCGCCGGTGCCCTCGGCGATCTTCTTGCTCATGATGGAGCTGGCGATCAGGGGGATGGATTCGACGGTCCCGGTCACGTCACGCAGTGCGTAGAGGCGTTTGTCGGCGGGTGCGAGGTCGGCGCCGGCGGCGCACACCACGGCGCCGATGGCCGGATCGGCGAGGATCTCTCGCATGCGGCCGGCCGGAATGTCGGCCTGCCAGCCGGGTATCGACTCGAGCTTGTCGAGAGTGCCTCCGGTGTGGCCCAATCCGCGTCCGGAGAGCTGGGGTACCGCGGCGCCGCAGGCGGCGACGAGGGGTGCGAGCGGCAGGGTGATCTTGTCGCCGACGCCGCCGGTGGAGTGTTTGTCGACGGTGGGGCGGGGCAGGCCGGTGAAGTCCATGCGCTTGCCGGATTCGATCATGGCGTGCGTCCAGCGGGTGGTCTCGCGCCGGGTCATGCCGCGCCACACGATGGCCATGGCCAGTGCGGACATCTGTTCGTCGGCGACTTCGCCGCGGGTGAAGGCGTCCACCACCCAATCGATTTGCGCGTCGGTGAGCTCGCCGCCGTCGCGTTTGGCCGTGATTACGGATACCGCCGAATGGACCGTCACGGTTTCCACCCTGGCATGCCGGGGGTGGTCTCGTCATCCGGCGCGTCGAGTTACCGTCTGGCTATTGTTGTCCCGCAACGAGATCGTCGGGTCCGAAGGCGTCGGGCAGTAGCTCGCCCAGGGGCACAGGGCCCTTCGGGTGATCGATCAGCAAGGTCGCGCCGCCGTGTTCGTAGAGCACCTGACGGCAGCGTCCGCAGGGCATGAGGGTGACGCCGCGCGAGTCGCAGCAGGAAAGCGCGACGAGTCGCCCGCCGCCGCTCGCAATCAAGTTACCGACGAGTACACACTCGGCGCAGAGGCCCAAACCGTATGAGATATTTTCCACATTGCAGCCGCTCACAATTCGCCCGTCGGCGGTGCGGGCGGCGGCCCCGACGGGGAATCGGGAGTACGGCGCATAGGCATTCCGCATGATTTCGATTGCCTTGTCGCGCAAGACATTCCATTCAATTTCCGGCATATCGGACCATCCTCCTATGGACGTGACGGTACCCGTGTGATAGCCGTTCCGCACGGCTCCGAAAATCAGGAGAGGCAAACCTAACTCACAACAATTCGGACCAACGAGCGGCACGCCGAATTAGTTCCCCCAACACCCGGGGATTAGAGTTCAGCTCAGATCGGTTCAGGTTCCCGAAAGCGGGCCTGCAGCACTGCCACGGATCGTCGATTACGCGCGTGAGCAGGTGTTATCGACAGTCCAATGGCTCCGCGGCCGGATCTGACCGGGTCCATCAACGACGTTGGAGGCACCGCACTCTATGACCACGCTAGAAGCTCCGGCCAAGCCGAAGCGGACCCTGTACCGAGGCGACCCCGGCATGTGGTCCTGGGCTCTGCACCGAATCACCGGCGTGACGATCTTCTTCTTCCTGTTCGTCCACGTCCTCGACACCGCGCTGGTGCGGGTCAGCCCCGACACCTACGACCGCGCGATCGAGACCTACAAGAACCCGCTCGTCGCCCTCATGGAGATGGGACTCGTCGTCTGCGTGCTCTTCCACGCGTTCAACGGCATCCGCATCATCCTCGTCGACTTCTGGTCGAAGGGCCCGCGCTACCAGCGGCAGATGCTCTGGATCGTGCTCACGATCTGGGTCCTCGTCGCGGGCGCCGGCATCGGTCGCCAGTTCTTCTACCTGCTGACGAAGTGAGAGCCGACATGACCGCACCCGTTCTCGGCAAGTCCTACGACCGCCCCGCCTCCCTCGACGCCCCGCGCGCACCGCGCCGGCTCGGCGGCAACAACTTCGAGAAGTACGCGTGGCTGTTCATGCGCTTCTCCGGTCTGCTGCTGGTCGTCCTGGTCATCGGCCATATGACGATCATGCTGATGATCGACGGCGGTGTGCACCGCCTCAACTTCGCCTTCGTCGCCGGCCGCTGGGCCTCCCCGTTCTGGCAGATCTGGGACCTCAGCATGCTGTGGCTGGCCCAGCTACACGGCGGCAACGGCCTGCGGACCGTCATCGACGACTACGCGCGCAAGGACCAGACCCGCTTCTGGCTGAAGACGCTGCTGGCCGTCTCGATGATTCTGATCATGGTCACCGGCACGTACGTCATCTTCACCTTCGACCCCAACATCAGTTAGGAACAGGCCACCTCGCATGAGTGAGCGCAGCGAACGAATCAACGTCGCGGGTGAATCTCGTCGTATTCAGGAGCACCGCTACGACGTCGTCATCGTCGGCGCCGGTGGCGCGGGCATGCGCGCGGCGATCGAGGCCGGTCCCCGGGTCCGCACCGCGGTGCTGACCAAGCTCTACCCGACCCGCTCCCACACGGGTGCGGCGCAGGGCGGCATGTGCGCCGCCCTCGCGAACGTGGAAGAGGACAACTGGGAGTGGCACACCTTCGACACCGTCAAGGGTGGTGACTACCTGGTCGACCAGGACGCCGCGGAGATCATGGCCAAGGAAGCCATCGACGCCGTGCTCGACCTGGAGAAGATGGGCCTGCCGTTCAACCGCACGCCGGAAGGCAAGATCGACCAGCGGCGCTTCGGCGGGCACACCCGCGACCACGGCAAGGCGCCCGTGCGCCGCGCCTGCTACGCCGCCGACCGCACCGGTCACATGATCCTGCAGACGCTGTACCAGAACTGCGTCAAGCACGACGTGGAGTTCTACAACGAGTTCTACGTGCTGGACCTGATTCTCACCGATACCGAGCGCGGACCCGTCGCCACCGGCGTCGTCGCGTACGAGCTCGCCACCGGTGAACTGCACGTGTTCCACGCGAAGTCGATCATCTTCGCGACCGGCGGTTCGGGCCGCATGTACAAGACCACCTCCAATGCCCACACCCTCACCGGTGACGGCATGGCGATCGTGTTCCGCAAGGGACTTCCGCTGGAGGACATGGAGTTCCACCAGTTCCACCCGACAGGCCTTGCGGGCCTGGGCATTCTGATCTCGGAAGCCGTGCGTGGCGAGGGCGGCATCCTGCGTAATGCCTCCGGTGAGCGCTTCATGGAGCGCTACGCCCCCACCATCAAGGACCTGGCGCCGCGTGACATCGTCGCGCGTTCCATGGTGCTCGAGGTGCGTGAGGGCCGCGGCGCCGGCCCGAACAAGGACTACGTGCTCATCGACGTGACCCACCTCGGTGCGGACGTGCTCGAGGAGAAGCTGCCCGACATCACCGAGTTCTCCCGCACCTACCTGGGTGTGGACCCGGTCGTGGAGCCGGTGCCGGTCATGCCGACCTGCCACTACGTGATGGGCGGCATCCCGACCCGCATCCGCGGCGAGGTGCTGCGCAACAACACCGAGATCGTCCCGGGCCTGTACGCCGCCGGCGAATGCGCCTGCGTCTCCGTGCACGGCGCGAACCGGCTCGGCACCAACTCGCTGCTGGACATCAACGTGTTCGGCCGGCGCGCGGGCATCGCCGCCGCCGAGTACGCGGCCCGCGCCGAATTCGTGGAGCTGCCGGAGAACCCGACACAGATGGTGCAGGACTGGCTGACGCTGATCCTGTCCGAGCACGGCAACGAGCGCGTCGCGGACATCCGCGCCGAGCTGCAGGCGAACATGGACGACAAGGCCGGTGTGTACCGCACCGAGGAGTCGCTGAAGTCCATGCTCGAAGAGGTGCAGCTGCTCAAGGAGCGGTACTCGCGGATCACCGTGCACGACAAGGGCAAGCGCTACAACAGCGACCTGCTGGAGGCCATCGAACTGGGCTTCCTGCTGGAGCTGGCCGAGGTCACGGTCGCGGGTGCGTTGAACCGCAAGGAGTCTCGCGGCGGCCACGCGCGCGAGGACTACCCGGACCGCGACGACGTCAACTTCATGCGCCACACCATGGCGTACAAGACGAGCCCGGAGCTGGTCTCCGATATCCGGCTCGACTACAAGCCGGTCGTGCAGACCCGTTACGAGCCGATGGAGCGTAAGTACTGATGACTGCTGTCGCCGAGACTCCGCAGAAGCCCGCCCCGGTGCCGGACGGCTCGACCATCATCACGGTCAAGATCGCCCGGTTCAATCCGGAGGACGGCCAGGGCCAGCACTGGGATTCGTTCAAGGTGCCGGTGCTGCCGACCGACCGGTTCCTGAACGTGCTGATCTACATCAAGTCCTACCTGGACGGCACGCTCACCTTCCGGCGTTCCTGCGCGCACGGCGTGTGTGGTTCGGACGCCATGCGCATCAACGGCGTGAACCGGCTGGCCTGCAAGATCCTCATGAAGGACATGCTGCCCAAGGGCGACAAGGAACTGACGGTCACCGTCGAGCCGATCCGCGGCCTGCCCGTGGAGAAGGATCTCGTGGTGAACATGGATCCGTTCTTCGACGCGTTCAAGGCGGTCAAGCCGTACCTGATCACGCACGGCAACGAGCCGACCCGCGAGCGCATCCAGTCGCAGCACGACCGGGCGCGCTTCGATGACACCACCAAGTGCATCCTGTGCGCCTGCTGCACCACCTCCTGCCCCGTGTACTGGAGTGACGGCAGCTACTTCGGGCCGGCCGCGATCGTGAACGCGCACCGCTTCATCTTCGACAGCCGGGACGAAGCCGCGCGTGAGCGTCTGGACATCCTCAACGATGTCGAGGGTGTGTGGCGCTGCCGCACCACCTTCAACTGCACCGACGCGTGCCCGCGTGGCATCGAGGTCACCAAGGCCATCCAGGAAGTGAAGCGCGCCCTGCTCTTCGTCCGATAACGCGCTACCTGAACACGAACGCCGCCCGCATCTTTCGATGCGGGCGGCGTTTCGTCTGTGGCGAGGAACTCGGTGCCGGAACGGGAACCGAGCCCGGCTCCCCCGGCGTTCCCTCTTCGGAAGGCTCCGAGCCCGGCTCCCTATGGTTCCGGGCGCAGTAGAAGGAAAGTCCCGTGATCTGTTTCTTCGATCCGTCCCACGGCCCCGCCGCCGTCAATGCGATGTGGCAGCCGCAGTGGGGCGTACCTCGCCAGGTCGAGGTCTGCCAGTTCTGCGCGCAGCGCATCCAGACCACCCAGCCGCCCTTCTATCAGCCGATGCAGCAGGGTTACCCGCAGCCCGGTTATGCCCCGCAGCCCGGCTACCCGGCCCCCGGCTATCCGGCCCAGCCCGGTTACGCACCGCAGCCCGGCTACCCGCCCCAGCCGGGTTACGCTCCCCCGCCGCCCCGCCAGGGTCACAGCACCGGCGCCGTGATCGGCGCGGGCGCTGCGGGTCTGGTGGGCGGCATGCTGATCGGTGACATGCTCGCCGACGATGACAATCGTGACGAAGAGCGCGCCTACGAACGCGGTTACGAGAACGCCGAATACCGCGACGAGCAGAATTTCGACGGCGGCTACAACGACGGCGGCTACGACAACAACAACGACGACGGGTTCTTCTGACCCTGACTCGGCTCATCCGCAGCGGATTCCGTTGCGGTGGTGAGGGATTCGGCGAAGGCCCGGATGCGCGCGGTGGTCCGGTCACGGTGCCAGACCAGGGCCAGCGCCGAATCCCGCAGGCCGGTGACGGGGATGTAGGTGACGGCCGGGTGCTGGTGGTAGGTGCCGGTGGGGCGGCACAGCAGCATGGTGCCGCGGTCGGCGGCCACCAGGGCCAGGCCCTCCGCGAGGGTGCCCACGGTCGGGGGCGGCGGGGTGCCGGGGTCGGATGGAAGGCCGGCGCGGGATTGGGCCCGGGTCCAGTAATCCGGTGCGGGACCGCCCACTTCGATCAGGGGGCAGTCGGTGAGATCCTGCGCGGTGAGGGATGCGCGGCCCACGAGCGGATGCTTGCCGGAAACCGCCAGCATGGGCGGCTGACGCGAGAACACCGGGCCGACAATCAGATCCGGCTCGTGCACCGGTAGCAGGACCACCGCGGCGTCGACCTCGCGGCGATACAGCGCGCCGAACGGATCGGACAGCGGCACCTCCACCAGGTCCGTGACACAGTCCGGGAAACGGCGTTGGAAGGTGTCGAGGGCCGTCAGCAGGTAGTCGTTGGTCACGCCCTGAAAGCCCAGGCGCAGTCCGCCTTTCAGCTCGCGCGCCGCGTGGCGCGCATCGTCGAGGACGGTGTGCAGGGCGGTGTAGGCCGGCCGCAGACCGGTAAGGAATTGTTCGCCGAGCGGGGTGAGGCGGACGCTGCGGCTGGTGCGTTCCACCAGGCGGGCGCCGATGCGTTGTTCCAGCGCGCGCAGCAACTGACTGATCCGGCTCTGGGTGAGGTAGAGGCGTGCGGCGGCGCGCCCGAAGTGCAGTTCCTCGGCGAGCGCCAGAAAGGCCTCCAGCTCCCGTATCTCGACTCCGGTCATTTCCGCTCCCACCCCGATCTATGAGTACAGCTAATCGAACGATGAGCGTTCGGTCGTTGTTCCCGCAGCTCACCGCCGGTTTGCTGAAAACATGACAGCGACCGGCGAGATCGGCAATCCGGGTCCACAGCAGAATTCGACTCCACCACAGCGGGATTCGGCGACGGGCCCGCAGAGTTCGACCGTGCGCGGCTGGCTGGGTGTCGCCGCCGCGACGGGCGGCACCTTCGTGGTGGTGACCGCGGAGATGCTGCCGGTGGGTCTCCTCACGCCGATGAGCCGCGCCCTGCACGTCTCCGAGGGCGCGATCGGCCTGTCGCTCACGGTGACCGGCCTGATGGCGGCGATATCCGCGCCCTTGCTGACGGCTTGGCTGGCCCGTTTCGACCGCCGTTGGATCCTGACCACCCTGATGGCGCTGCTCTCCGCCGCGAATCTGCTTGCCGCCGTGACGCCTTCCTTCGCCGGTCTGCTCGCGGCCCGCGTGCTGATCGGCCTGACCATGGGCGGCGTCTGGTCGCTCGCCCCGGGTGTCGCGATGCGCGTCGCCCCGCCCGCCCGGACCGCCACGGCAATGTCATTGGTGTTCAGCGGCGTAGCGGCCGCCTCGGTGCTGGGCGTCCCCGCCGGCACCTATCTCGCGGTGGCCCTCGGCTGGCGCGCGGCCTTCACCGCCACCGCGGCCTGCGCCCTCCTCATCACCCTCGCCTTCGCCACCCTGCTCCCCCGTCTCCCCGCCGAACGCGTCACTCCCTTGCGCGGCATCCTCACCCTGGCCACCACCTCCGCGGTCCGCACCCCCTTACTGGTGATCGCTTTCCTGGTCACGGCCCATTTCGCCGCCTACACCTACATCCGCCCCGTCCTGGAATCCACCTCTCACGCCACCCCCACCACCATCGGCACCCTCCTCCTCATCTACGGAATCGCCGGCATAACAGGCAATTTCCTCTCCGGCGCCACCTCCGCCCACTCCCCCCGCCACACCCTCATAGTCATCACAACAGTCCTGGCCGCCACCGTCCTCTCCATCCCCACCCTCGCCACCACCCCCCTCCTGGCCGCAATCCTCCTGATCCTCTGGGGCCTCGCCTACGGCGGCGTCTCGGTAGCCACCCAAACCTGGCTCTTCGACGCCGCCCCCACCCACCGAGAATCCGTAGCCTCCCTCTTCACCGCAGTCTTCAACGCCGCCATAGCCTCCGGCGCCCTCCTCGGCGGCCTGGCCACCGACCACCTCACCCCCACCGCCCCGATGTGGCTGGCCCCCACCCTCACCCTCACAGCCCTCCTCACCGCAGCCCTGGCCCGCCCGGCCGCGCGGTGACAGAGTGGTAGTCGAAATGCCACCAAAACGCTGAGGACATTTCAGTCCCATTATTGGTGTTATTTCAGTAGCATTTGCGAAATGGCCCCCGACCTGCGTGACCTCGTCGAGAAACTGCGATCGTCCGGTGGTGACTACACGAATGTCGAGGTGAAGTCCGCCGCTGGAGGACTACCCAGCTCATTGACGAGCACGCTCTCCGCTCTGGCGAACCACCCCGGCGGCGGCATCATCATCTTGGGGCTCGACGAACGGAACGACTTCCGTCCGGTTGCTCTGACCGATCCACAGATCCTGAAGCAGAGCCTGGCGAAGAAGGCGCGGGCATTCACGCCACCCGTACAACTCACCATCGAAGACAGCACGGTCGATGGCGAGCCGGTAGTGGTCGCCACCGTCCACGAGTGCACACCATCCGCCAAGCCGTGTCGCGTAAATGCCACGGGCGCAGCCTATTTGCGCGGATACGACGGCGACTTCCAGATGTCGGAGCTCGAGGAGCAGGCATTTCTCGCATCACGTCAGCCGCCACATTTCGACCGCTTACCGGTCGTGGGAGCAACGAGGGACGACCTGGACAATGACCTGGTCGACGACTTCGCCCGCACCGTGCGACTGCGAGACCGGCGGGGGCTCGGCCGATTCGACGGAGATGAGCTGCTGCGTCGCGCGGGAGTGACCACTCCAGATGGGATTCCTACGGTTGCCGGGCTGCTCACGCTCGGCACGTACCCACAGCAGTGGTTCCCGCGCTTGGTCATTCAAGCTGCCGCCGAGCCGTCACCAGCCGACACGCCGGGCGCTCGCGCGCGCAACCAGGTAACCATCACAGGCCCGATCCCTCGCATGCTCGATGCGGCGTTGGAATGGGCCGAGCAGACATTCGACACCGCCATCGTGACCCGACCGGACGGCACCGTGGTGGACGTGCAGTCCTATCCACTCGTCGCGTTCCGCGAGTTGATTGCCAATGCCCTGCTGCACCGGGATCTCGACTGCTGGTCGCGGGGTATGGCCGTCGAGGTGCGGCTGCGCAAGGATCGACTGGTCGTTACCAATCCCGGTGGTCTGTACGGCATTACGGTCGATCGGCTGGGTCGGGAAGCGGTGACATCAGCGCGGAATATGTGGCTGGTCACCATATCCCAGTACCTTCGTTCGCCGGAGTCCGGTGGGCGAGTGATCGAAGCCCTCGCCACCGGGATCCCCACGATCACACAGGCGTTGATCGATTCCGGGTTGCCACCTGCCCAATATTCGGACGCCGGGATCCGGTTCACCGCCGTCCTGAAATCAGGCTCGGTTTCTTCTCGCGGTGGCGTTCACCGTGGTATCGAACAACAGACGCGGTCGACACCGCCCGAGCTATCCCGGCCCACACACCAGCGGCAGCCGACAGCCACACAGGAAAAGATCCTCCAGATCCTGAGCACGGGACCACATGGCGTTGGGGATCTTCAGCCGCTTCTCTCATTGTCGGCGTCCGGGATTCGCAAGGCGCTCGCCGAACTGCGGGATGCGGGGATGGTCGAGCAGATCGGTGGGCGTGGCCAGCGGACCGTGTACCGGCTCGCGAGTTAGGCGGTGGTTCGGTTCTGGAATTGGGCGAGGGATTGCCAGGACCAGGTGAGGGTGCCGGTGGTGAGGTCGGCGAGAACTGTTTCGAGCCAGTTCAATTCGGCGGTGACGACGGCCAATTGGTATTCGTCCTCGAGCATGGTGACTCGGGGGAGGTTGATCTGGTGGGCGCCGGCCAGGCCCTCCTCGAGTTCGGTGCGGTTGGCGCGGAGGGCGATTGCGCGGCGTTCCAGTTCGGCGCGGGCGGCGTCGGGGCCGAGGAGCATGAGGAATGAGAGGGCCGCGGGGAATTCGGGGAATTCGTTGCGGGGGGTGCTGATCATCTCGTTGATCCAGGTGAGGCAGGCGGTGCGGCCGGCGTCGGTGATCTCGTAGACGGTGCGTTCGGGGTATTGCTGGTCGCGGCCGGTTTCGCGGACGGTGACGAGGCCGGCTTCCTGGAGGCGGGTGATCGTCTTGTAGAGCTGGGCGCGCTGACCCACATTGACGACCTTGTCCTTGCCCCATTCCTTGATGCGGCGCTGGATGGCGTAGGGGTGCATCGGTTCCAGGTGCAGGATGCCGAGCACCGCCATGGCGAGTGGTGAGCGTTTGAAGGCGGTGGCCTGCGTCGATGCTGTCATGTCCGCAATCCTACTAGGTGTCCTGAAACTAGTTACACAGAACTAGTTGTGTGGAAACTAGTTCGTGTGCCACTATTGAGGAGCAGGCGAACTCGACCACACCGCCCCGAGAGGACCAGAACAATGACCACCACCACCGACACCGTTCGCATCCACGCCGACCACGGCACCACCAAGCGCCTCGGCGACTGGACCCACGAGAAGAACTTCGACGTCAAGGCCCGTTACGGCTCGGTCGTCATCGACCTGCGCTCGCCGTGGATCGAGGGCGCCGACGAGATCGTGGTGCACGCCGATCTCGACCACGCCATGGTCAAGCTGCTGGTCCCGGAGGACGCGGTCATCGATCAGACCGGGCTGCGGTGGACCGGCCGCGGCAAGGTCAAGGACATGTCCCGGCCGCAGGACGCCGCCGGCCGGGTCATCCGGCTCACGGGCGCCAGCGCCAAGAGCGAATTCCGCATCCACCGTGGCGGTATCGCCATCCTGTCGGCGCTGTTCTCCCGGGAATTCCTGGACGACGCCCGGGCCGCGCACCGAGCGGGCCGTACCCCGACGCTGCTGGATCCGGAGAACGCTCCGCGTTGAATCAAGGTCGAAAAGCCCGTCCAACTGGTCAATCTGATCAGCTGGACGGGCTTTTGTTGTCCAATTGTCCGTCTGGTGATTGCATCGAGGTATGTTCACCGAGGCTCAGTTGTATTCTCCAGTGACCAAGGGCGCCGACGGTGATGTGACCGTGCACCTGAGTGCCGAGCATCCCGGGGTGCACGATCCGGAATACCGCACGCGCCGCAACGCAATCGCCGCTCTCGCCTTGGATTTCCGGCCGGGCGGGCCGGTTCCGCAGATCGCCTATACCGCCGAGGAACAAGAGGTATGGCGGATCGTCTCGGTGGAACTGGCGCGCAAACGCGACAAGTACGCCTCCCGGGAAGTGATCGAGGCGGCCGACAGGCTGGACCTGCCTTCCGATCACATTCCGCAATTGGACGAGGTCACCTCGAAGCTGGTGCCGCTCACCGGATTCCAGTACGTCCCCGCGGCCGGCCTGGTGCCGCTCCGGGAATTCTTCGGCTCGTTCAAGGACCGAACCTTCCACTCCACCCAGTACATTCGCCATCATTCCGCGCCGCTGTACACGCCGGAACCGGATGCCGTGCACGAAATCCTCGGGCACGCCAATCAATTGGCGAGTCCGCGTTTCGCCGCCGTCTACGAGACGGTGGGGGCGGCGGTGGCCCGGATCGAGACCGAGCGGGCGCTGAAATTCCTGGCCGATGTGTTCTGGTTCTCGATGGAATTCGGTGTGCTGCGCGAGCAGGGCGAAGTGCGTTGTTACGGAGCGGGATTACTGTCCTCGTTCGGTGAGATCGAGGAGTTCCGCCAGGCCGAACTGCGCCCGCTCGACATTCACGATATGGGCACCATCGCCTACGACATCACGCATTACCAGCCGATCCTGTACTGCGCCGATTCGGTCGCGCAGATCGAGGATGTGGTGGGCGGCTTCTTCGACACCGTGACCGACGATACGGTCGCGAGCCTGCTTGCCGCGCAACACGCTTAGAGCTGCAGGCCGCCTTCCAGGAATTCCACGACTCGCATGATCTGCTCCGGGGAGAACGGGTAGCGGTCGACGAACGCGGACATCGCCCCGGTGAGCGCGCCGGCGAAACAGCGCACCTCGAAGTCGTCGGGTGACCGCCCGGTGCGCTGCGCGGCGAGCTGGGCGATCAGGTCGATGCCGCGTTCCATCTCCCGGGCCACCGCCCCGCGCAGTTCCGGCGCCGAGTAGATCAGTTCCACGCGCTGCTTCTCGAACGCCATCTCCTCGGGTGTGAGGAGGTCGAAGGACTCGAAGGTGGCCTGCCGGAAGGCCGCCAGCACGGACAGTTCCGGTGGCTGCCGTTCCAGCGCGGCGATCATGACGGGGTCGAGGTCGTCGGCGAGGGCGACCTGTTCCTTGGAGGGGAAGTAGCGGAAGAAGGTACTGGGCGAGACGTCGGCCGCCGCCGCGATCTGTTCCACCGTGGTCTCGCCGTACCCCTGTTCCCGGAACAGGCGGAACGCCTCGGTGCGGATCGTCTTGCGGGTGCGTTCCTTCTTGCGTTCACGCAGGCTCCCGGCCGGGGTGGGTTTCACCCCGGCCGGGAGCGTGGCGGACTCGGGTTCAGCCGACATGAACCGATTGTCCCGCATCGGGAACGGGGGTATCCGCGGGCCGGTCCGGGGTGTCGCTCGCGTGGCCGCCGCGGGTCATGGTCGCGGCCAGGACCGCCGCGGCGGCGGCGATGGCGGCGCACACCCACAGCATGAGGCTCATACCGTCGGTGAATGCGGACTGCACGTGGCCGAGCAGAGCCGGATCGCCGAGCTTGCGGGCCACGGCGACACCGGCGTTCACGCCGTCGGAGAGGGGCTCGTGATTCGCCGCGCCGAGGCTGGATCGGTACTGGGTGGCGAGCACGGTGCCGAGGATGGCGACGCCGATGGTGCCGGAGGCCTGCCGGAGTGCTTGCAGCAGCGCCGATCCCGAGCCGGCGCGTTCGGCGGCGAGGTCACCCATGGCCAGTCCCATGGCGGAGGGCATGACGAATCCCATGCCGAAGCCGAGCAGCACCAGGGCGGCGGCGGCCAGGCCGTAGGAGGTGTGGGCACCGATCAGCGCGCCCAGCACGAGTCCGGCTGCCAGCAAGGCGAATCCGGTGGTCAGCACGGTCCGGATGCCGGCTTTCGCCAGCAGTTTGTCGACCAGGCGAGTGCCGGCGGCGAGCCCGCCGATCATCGGGAGCAGCCGTAGCCCGCTACCGAGCGCATCGGTGCCGAGCACCGCCTGGAAGTACTGCGGCATGGTGAACAGCAGTCCGAACATCGCGAAGTTGACGATGATGGAATAGATGGTGCCCCAGCGGAATCCGGACGAGGCGAACAGTTTCAGGTCCACCAGCGGCTGGGTGTTGCGGCGCTGCCAGAGCACGAATGCCACGGCGGCGACGAGGCCGATCGCGATGGTCGCCCAGGCGGTGACGTCGCCCCAGTTCTTCTGGCCGATGCGGATGAAACCGTAAGTGATGCCGAGCATTCCGAGAATGGACAGGGCCACGCCGGGTAGGTCGATGCGGAAGGCGTGCTCGCTGCGGGATTCCGGTACCAGCGCGCCGACGGCGAGGGCGCCGACGATGACCAGTGGCACGTTGATCAGGAACACCGAGCCCCACCAGTAGTGCTGCAGCAGCCAGCCGCCCAGGATCGGGCCGAGGGGCATGCCGATGGCGGTGGAGGTGATCCAGATGGTGATGGCGCGCTGCCGTTCGGCGGGTTCGGGGAAGAGTGCGGGCAGCACCGCCATGGACAGCGGGATCATGACCGCGGCGGCGATGCCGAGCACCACACGCGCGGCGATCAGTTCCCCGGACGACCCGGCGAAGGCGCAGATCGCGGAGGCGACGCCGAACAGCAGCAGCGCGCCGAGCAGGAACTTCTTGCGTCCGTAGCGGTCGCCGAGGGCGCCGGCGGGCAGCATGACGGCGGCCAGCGCGAGGGTGTAGGCGCTGCTGAACCACTGCAGGTCGGAGGTGCCGGCGTGCAGGTCGACGGCGAGGGTGGGCAGGGCCACGGTGAGCACGGTGACGTCGAGGCCGATGGTGAGCATCGCCACCGCCAGGGCGCCGAGCGCCAGCCAGCGGCGCACTCCTGGAGCTTGCATGACAGATCCAATCATTTGGGATTGACTCGATAATGAGAGAGTCTCCCATTTTGGAGATCATGTCAACACTTGATGCGGCACCGGTAAGGATTCGCTGCTACCGTCGTGCGGTCCGTTTTCGAGATATAAGACCCCGCAACGGGTCTGGACGCATGAGGCATGAAATGACTACTGAAGCAGCAGAATCCGTCGATGCTCCGCTGCACCTGCAGGGCCGGGACGCCGTCATCGCCGCCGCCGCGGCCGAGGACTGGCGTGAAGGCGCCCCGGACTACCACCTCTCCAAAGTGGTAATGCCGGTGGAGCGCACCACGAATCACGCACCGGACTCGCTCGAGTTCATCGTCGAAGAGCTCGTGAAGGTCTTCGAGATGGAGGTCTCGCACAAGAAGGATCCGGCCAAGTGGGTCTCGCTCGTCGCCGAGCACTACCGCGGCCGGGTGAACGGCGGCCAGTGGCAGGACGCCGAGGAGTTCGCGCGCATCGGCTCCTACAACATCCTGATCGGTGAGAACCCGTTCTATGACGTGCAGGGCGAGACCTTCGAGTCCTCGCACAAGATCTTCCACACGGCGTTCCCGGGCGGCTTCTTCTGGGAGGTGCTCGAGGTGCTGTCCGGCCCGCCGACCGTCACCTTCAAGTGGCGGCACTGGGGCCGCTACACCGGTGAGTACAAGGGCCACCAGCCCACCGGCGAACTCATCGAGATGACCGGCATCACCATTGCCAAGGTCTCCGAGGACCTCCGCATCCTCGAGCTCGAGCACTTCTACGACAACAACAAGCTGCTCGGCCCGCTGGCGCACGGCTGCCCGGTGGCCCACACCGCGGAATAGCCCCGCCACCAGCCACTCTCGTGTCTCTCCCCCGGCCATCCAGCCCCCTTGCGGCCGGGGGATCCGGCACACCGATAGGGTGCAAATCGATGAGTATCCGCAGGTATTCGCACCGCGCAGGCCTTCTCGCCGCCACCGCCGTGGCGGCGGGGCTCACCGTGTGCACCGGGACCGCGTTCGCGCCGCTCCCGGCGGCGTCGGCGCAACCGTCCACCACGACAACGCCGTTCACCACCCCGGACACCGACAACTGCCCGGAGCGGGACAGTCCCCCGCCACCCATCGATGCCTCCGAGGTGCCGACGCCCGGTGAGACCGCACCGGCCGCCCTGCCGATTCCGGATCCGCCGATCGGCGGGAAGCAGATGCGCGGATGCGGATTGGTGCTGCCGCCGGGCGCTCCGCCGCTGCCGGCGGAGATTTCGGCCACGGCCTGGCAGCTGACGGATCTGGATACCGGAAAGGTGCTGGCCGCCAAGGATCCGCACGGGCGGTATCGTCCGGCGTCCTGCATCAAGATCCTGCTGGCCGCCACCGCCCTGCCGCAGCTGAACCCGGACACGGTGGTCACCGGCACCCAGGACGACGCGAACGCGGACGGCACCCGGGTAGGTATCGGGCCCGGCGGACGGTATTCGAACGATCAGCTGTTCCACGCGCTGCTCATGGCCTCGGGCAACGATGCGGCGCACGCCATCGCGACGCAACTGGGTGGTGACGAGGCCACCATCGGCAAGATGAACGACCTGGCCAAGAGCCTGCAGGCCCTCGACACCCGGGCCGCAACGCCGTCCGGACTGGATGGGCCCGGCATGAGCACCTCGGCCTACGACCTGTCGGTGTTCTTCCACAAGGCGCTGGCCATCCCGGAATTCGCCAAGATCGTTCACACCGAGCAGTTCGATTTCCCCGGCTACCCGGCGGACCCGAAGAACCCGGACGACAAGGATCACCCGGGCTTCGCGATCGCCAACGACAATCGCCTGCTCTACGACTACGACGGCGCCCTGGGCGGCAAGACCGGCTACACCGACGACGCCCGGCAGACCTTCGTGGCGGGCGCGGAACGCAATGGTCATCGGCTGTCGATCACGCTGTTGAAGGCCGATGTGCTGCCCATCCGCCCGCCGGAACAGGCGGCGCGCCTGCTGGACTGGGGTTTCGCACTGCCCGCCGGGGCGAGTGTCGGCACCCTGCCGGATGCGGCGCCGTCCGCGGACTCCGCGGATTCCTCGGTGGCACTGGCGAGTCCGCCGGTAGCCGCCCCCGGTGACGATGCCACGCACTCCGAGTCGGGTCACGATTCGCTGCGGCTCGTCCTCATTGCCGGTGGCGTGATCCTGGTGCTGGTCCTGCTGCTGGGCGCGCGACAGCTCAATCGCCGCCGCTGATATCCGCTAGGCGCGGCGGCGCAGCGAGTTCAGTAGTGCGACGGTCGCCGCGCCCGCACCGAACAGGGCCATACCCGCGCCGGCGGTGAGTCCCGGGCCTTGCATCCGGGGCTCGATCACGGCCGGGCCGGGCGGCGGAATGTCCTCGGGCACTTCGTTTTCCTTGGCGGTGGCCGCCCACGCCGTCGAGAACAGAATGATCCGCGCGGTGAAGTAGCTGAACACCATGAGGCCGAGGATGGGACCGAACACCACCCCGGCCGGACCGTTGATCACCGATTTCAACAGCAGCGACGCGAGCTGTTTGAACAGTTCGAAGACCACCGCCGCGATCAGCGCCGCGCGGGCCGCACTGCGCAGCGTCACCGGATGCCGCGGCATGCGCGCGATGATCCAGACGAAGACGGCCCAGTTGGCGAGGATCGCCAGCAGCAGCGAGGCGATCATGAGCAGCGGCTCCACCCACGAGGATTCGTGAATGTGCATACGCTGCAGCAGCGTGCTGATGATTCCGCTGGAGGCCAGCACCGACAGTCCGATCGAGATCAGGATGGCCAGGAACAGCCCGATCAGCGCCAGCAGGTCGGAGGCCTTGCTGACGAACCAGTTCCGCGGCTTGGGCGGCTGCGCCCACTGCTCGGTGAGCGCGGCGCGCAGGTTCGCGATCCAGCCGAGCCCGGCGTAGGCACCCGTCACCAGGCCGATGGTGCCCACGCCCGCACGGGATTCCACCGCCTTGTGGATCAGGTCGTTGATGGACCCGCCCGCGTCGCCGGGGATGTTCTTGACGATCTTGTCCTGGATCTCGGTGAGCAGGTGCGGATTCCGCGACAGTACGAAGCCCGCCACCGCGAAGCCCACCATCAGCAGCGGAAACAGTGACAGCACAGTGAAATACGTGATGCCCGCGGCGTAGTAGTCGCCGCGCTGCCGCTGGTACCGGCCGGCCGCGCGGACCACGTGGTCGAGCCAGGGCCGACGCTGGACCTGCCGTCGGAGCCACGACTTCGCCCGGTCGATCGTCCTGCCGAACACCGCCACCTCCGCACGCTCGGGCGCGCGGCGGCGGCCGGGTTCAGCGGGCCAGGAAGCCCACCCGGTCGTACACCTGCGCGAGAGTCTTCCCGGCGACCTCCCGTGCCCGCTCCGCGCCCGCGGCGAGGATGCGATCGAGTTCACCCTGGTCAGACATGTATTCTTGCACCTTCGCGCGCAGCGGTGTCACGAACTCGATGAGCGCGTCGGCGGTATCGGATTTCAGGTCACCGTAACCCTTACCGGCGTAATCCTGCTCCAGCGTGACGACCGGGGTGTCGGTGAGCGAGCTGAGGATGACCAGCAGGTTGCTGATGCCCGGTTTGGTCTCCGGGTCGTAGCGGATCTCGCGGTCGGTGTCGGTGACCGCGGAGCGGATCTTCTTGGCCGACACCTTGGGATCGTCGAGCAGGTTGAGCAGGCCCGCGTCGCTGGTGGCGGACTTGCTCATCTTGGCGGTCGGGTCCTGCAGGTCGTAGATCTTGGCGGTGCCGGTGACGATATGCGGTTCGGGCACCACGAAGGTCTTCTTGTAGCGAGTGTTGAAGCGCTGCGCCAGGTTTCGGGTGAGCTCGAGGTGCTGGCGCTGATCCTCGCCGACCGGCACCAGCTGGGCGCGGTAGAGCAGGATGTCGGCGGCCATGAGCACCGGGTAGGTGAACAGGCCGACGGTGGCATTGTCCTGGCCCTGTTTGACCGACTTGTCCTTGAACTGGGTCATGCGGCCGGCCTCGCCGAAGCCGGTGATGCAGTTCAGCACCCACGCGAGTTCGGCGTGCTCGGGCACCTGGCTCTGCACGAACAGCGTGGACTTCTTCGGGTCCAGGCCGAGCGCGAGCAGCTGGGCGGCCGAGACCTTGGTGCGCTTGCGCAGTTCCTTGGGGTCCTGCGGCACGGTGATGGCGTGCAGGTCGGGGATGAAGTAGAAGGCGTCGAAGTCGTCCTGCAGGCGCACCCAATACTGCAGTGCGCCAAGGTAGTTGCCGAGGTGGAAGGAATCGCTGGTGGGCTGGATTCCGGACAGGACCCGCTGCTTACGCTCAGCGGTCGGCTCAGGACTCGACATGCCCCGATCTTCGCATGCCGCTCAGGCCGTATTTCGAGCCACCCAGTTGCGCGGATCCACCCCGGGCATACTCGGCCGTCCGGCGTGGACCAGCTGTTGTTCGCGCCGGGTGAGCATGCGATAGAAGGGGTGGCTGGGGCCGGTCATGGGGCCGCGCAGCGGGTTGGGGATGAGGGGCGGGGCGAAGTGCGCGGTGCGGATGGCGCGGGTGAGGCCGCGGAAGGCGAGTTCCTCGCGGATTCCCCAATCCAGGCCGTACATATCGCGGATGCGGGGTGGGAGGCTGCCCTGGACGAGCAGGGAGAAGCTGCTCAGGGCCTGGTTGAGCGGGGCGGGCAGGGGGTTGGCGATGCGGGTGCCCATCAAATACGAGCCGACCAGTTCGGCTTCTTCGGTGAGGTACAGCTCGTCGGAGGCGAGGTAGCCGTCGAAGTACTCGCGGAATTCGCGGTAGGTGCCGGGCGCGGCGTCGCGCGGCATGCCGAACAGCTCACCCCAGCGCACATAGTCCTGGTACAGGCCCTCGCGCTCCTTGTCATTGAGCCTGCGGACCAGCAGATCGTGCATGACCTCGGCCGAATCGAAGGTGAAGGCCATGGTCATGAACATGAGCTGCGGATCGCGCGCGGAGTACCGGGTGCCGGCGGGGTGGTGTTCGCCCGCGTCCTCGGGCAGCACGCCGTTGACCTTCATATGCTTCTTGTGCGTGAAGGCCCGCGCCCGATCGGCTTCCGCCTTGCTGCCCAGGGAGACGGCTTCGAAGAGCCTGCCGGTGAGGGCGAGTCGCGTGTAGGGCGTGGTCCGATGCTCGGTGTTCTCGGCGGTGCCGACGTACAGCAGCGGATGGACGGCACCGATGACCAGCGCGCGCTGCCCGTAGGTGAGTCCGACCGCCCGTTTGCGCATGACGCGCCGGATCATCGAATCGTCGGAAAAGTAGCCGTCGGGTGCGGGCATCGTTGCCTCCTCATCACATCTGGAAACAGACTCCCCCAGATGTGCGAATCTGGCAAGGTGTGTCACCAGAATTGCGGCCGTGTCAGAATCGGACCGTGACCGGCCAACGGACCTACGGCGGCGTCTCCGCCGAAGAACGCCGCGCCCAGCGCCGCACCGCCCTGCTGGACGCCGCCCTCGACATCCTGGGCGACCAGGGCATCGACAAACTCACCGTCTCCGCCCTCTGCCAGGGCGCGGGCCTCAACGAGCGCTACTACTACGAGAACTTCGACAGTCGCGACGCCGTACTCACCGCCCTCTTCGACGCCATCGCCGAAGAACTCGCCACCGCCCTCCTCGCGGCGCTGCAGCAGGCCCCCGCCGACTCCCGCGGCAAGGCGCACGCCGCCATCACCGCCGGCATCCACGTCCTCACCGACGATCCCCGCAAGGCCCGCGTCGCCCTCCTGATCAGTTCCGCCACACCGGAACTCCGCGCCCGCACCACCCACACGATTCGCGCCTTCGCGAACCTGGTCGCCGCCGAGGGCGTCGACTTCTACCGGCCCGACACCGAGGCGGATCCGGTAATCCGTTTCCGCGCGACCTATCTCGTCGGCGGCCTGGTCCAGGCACTCGATTCCTGGTTGCAGGGCGTCCTCCCGATGACCCGCGACGAACTCATCGACCACACCACCGACGTCTTCGTCCTGCTCGCCGAGGACCTGGCAGAACAGCACCGCCCGGCCTCTTCGCAGTGAAAAGGCCGGGCGGTCAGGGGAATACGAGCTAGCTCGCCGCACCCGACTTCGGATCGAGCGTCAGCACCGGCTGGGCCTTGGCGTTGAAATCGAACATGGAGTCGATGGCGCCCGCCTTGGCGTCGAAGGAATCGTCACCGATGCGGCCGGTCTTCCAGTTGTCCTCGATGAAACGCAGGACGGAGGACTGGTCGGTCAGGGTGTGATCGACGTAGTTCGCCTTCGCGTACGGGGAGATGACCAGCAGCGGCAGGCGGGGGCCGTAGCCGCAGCGACCCTGGTACCGGGCGCTGCCGTTACCGCAGACACCGGGGCCGTTGAGGCTGTCGGTGTCCGATTTGGAGGACATGGCGTTCTGCGGCGACTTGTGGTCGTACCAGCCGTCGGAGTCGTCGTAGGCGATGACGACCGCGGTGTCCTTCCAATCCGGCAGCTTCTGCAGGTGATTGACGGTGTCCACCAGGAACTGCTGCTCGTCCAGCGGATCCGAGTAGGAGGCGTGCCCGTCCTGGAAGCCGGCCGCCTTCAGGTAGCTCACCGACAGCAGGTTGCCGGAGTCGGCGGCGGACCAGAAGTCGGACAGGTCGTACTGATGGTTGGCCTGATCGGTCTTACCGATCTTGTCGACCGCACTGGGCGGCAGGTGGTGCGGGTTCGCGGTGGACGGGTAGTACTGGAACGGCTCGTGATGCGGGATGTAGTCGTCCTTGGTGTCGAACGCCTTGTCGCCGGTCTTGCCGGTACCGCCCAGTGCCACACCCACATTGTGGTTGGCGCCGCAGATGGCCTGACCGCTCTTGGTGTCGGTCGGCTTGAAGCCGCCCTGGAAGAAGCCCCAGGTCACGTTCTTCTTGTTCAGCAGGTCACCGATATTGGTGCCGGAGAGCTGCACCTGATCGCGGTTGGAGCAGTCGTCGCCGAGCGGCTGCGCGTCGTCGACCAGGGTGGGCTGCCCACCCGGGTTGTCCACCACGTCGGACACCGGGAAAGGCTTGCCGCCCGGCATGAATTCCTTCGCGATGCCGTGCGTCTGGCCCGAGACCAGGTTGATCGCACCGGGCGCGGACGGGCCGAAGGTGGTGTTGTAGGAGTTGTCGCTCATCGCGAAGTGCTGCGCGTAATTCCACATCGCGGTCACCGAATTGCCGTCGTAGTAGCCCATGACCAGGCCCTTCGGCCCGTACAACGGCGACTTGCAGGACGAGCCGGCCGCGACCTCGGTCTTCTGGACGAACTGGTCCATCTTGCCGTTGTCGAACGCGGCCTGCTCATCCTTGTAGGTGTGGTCCTGATCGCAGGTGATCTGCTGATCCGGGCCACCCAGGCGGACGGGCTGGAACTGGTTGGGGTTCTTGGTCAGCAGGTCCGGAGTGAGACCGTCCACCTGCGGCGTGTTCGGCAGCGCCGTGAACGGGGTGCCGTCGGTGTTCGCGGCCTTCGGGTAGGTGCCGAAGTAGTGATCGAAGGAGACGTTCTCCTGGAAGATCACCACCACATGCTTGATCGGCGTGGCCGTATCGGTGTCCGGTCCGGCGGCCTTGTCCGACGAACACGAGGTGGCGCTCAGCGCGAGCAGCGCGGTGAACGCGGCGGCAGCGCGGCTTCGTTTCCCGAAGCGACTACGAGCCGAGGCAGGCATGGAACCTCCAGGATCGATCCGGATCGCCGAAAGCGGCGATCACATAAGCGAGACCTTGGCAGCGTGTACCGGACGGTTGGGGGTTCGCAGGTGAACGCGAGCGGAAACTCCGGTGAATCAAGCCTGCGGAGTTTCCGGATCCAGGACGAGCGATACCGCGTCGACCCCGGGCGGGGTGGCGTCCTGCAACACCACCCGGAACGGAATGCCGCGCTTCGCCCACGCGGCCGCGCAGTCCGCCATGGCCGCGGCGAACCAGTCGCGTTCGGCCGGCTGCTGATCCAGCAGTAGCGCCGCATTCCGCACCACCACCACGTATCCCGCCGCGAGGCCGATGAAATCGTCGAGGTCACGCAGGCATTCGTCGAAGGCGTCCTTGTTCTCGCCGAAATAGTAGGGAAATTGGAAGGCGGCCGCGAACTCGTCGAAAACCGCTGCGACCGTGCGCATCTTGCGGCCGCGCACCTCCCGCGCGAGGTAGTCGTCCGGAATCCGGTAGCGGACACCGGAGAACTCGGCCGCCCCGATCGGCAGCACGCCCAGCACCGGGGCCGACCCCGCCGCTGCCGATGCCGCCGCGACATCGGAAACGGCGGGGGCGGTGAGGAATTCCGACAGCGGCAGCGGCTCGGTCATCAGCGCATCCTCGTGAAGGTCTTGTAGTGGTCACCGGTGTAATAGGCGGAACCGTCACTGCCGGTGATGATGCGTTGGGCGTCTCGGGTCTGGCCGGGAATCTTCGGATTCACGTCCCACTCCTGATAATTGATGCGTTTCCCGGACGAATCCGTCCGCGGCAGCTGCCCGTCCCGATTGTTCCAGGTGTCGCCACCGTGCGTGCCGGGCGAATTGGCGGACCCCGGCCAGCGCCCGGCATCGATCTCCGTCAGCGTCCGGTATGCCTGATCAGGCACCCCGGGCACCTTGGCGAGCTGTTCACTCACCGGCGGTCTGGCGCCGGGCTTGGGCGCGGTCGTCTTGGCGACCGACGAGGTCGCCGCCGGCGAGCCAGTGGAACTCTTGTGCTCGTTGGCGCGCGTAGCGATGAAGGCAACCAGCACCAGAACGAGCGCGACGCCCAGCAGCAGCCAGGCGCGCGACTTACCCGAAACCTTCATCGGTACTGCACCGTCACCGGTGCGTGGTCCGACCACCGCTCGGCATAGGTGGCGGCCCGCTCGACCACGGCCTGCTTGGCGCGGGTGGCGATATCGCCGCGCGCCAACTGGTAGTCGATGCGCCAGCCCGCGTCATTGTCGAAGGCGCGGCCGCGGTAGGAGTGCCAGCTGTACGGGCCGGGCTCATCGGGATGCAGCTCCCGCACGACATCGTGGTACCCCGCCGCGAGCACGGACGACACCCACGCGCGTTCCTGCGGCAGGAATCCGGCGTTCTTGACGTTGCCCTTCCAGTTCTTGATGTCCAGTTCGGTGTGCCCGATATTCCAGTCACCCATGATCACGAAGTCCCGGGTGATGGCCGTCATGCGCGCACCGATGGCATCGAGGAAGCGGTACTTCTCGTCCTGCAACGGCGTATCCGCCTCGCCGGTATGGACATACACGCTCGCGACGGTCAGCTCACCGAAGTCCGCTTCGATATAGCGGCCCAGCTCCGCGAATTCCTCGACGGGAGACCAGGTTCCGGCCTGGTCGACGCCGACGCCGACGCGCACGGCATCGGGTTCGTGCCGGGACAGGATCGCCACGCCCGCACGCCCCTTCACCCCGGGTTCGGCGTGGCTCAGAAACCAGCCCGCGTCCAGTGCGGGTGCGAGCACAGCACGTGTTTGCTCATCGGTCGCCCGGGTCTCCTGCAGGGACACGATGTCGGCTTCGGTGTCCGCCAGCCACGCGAGCAGCCCCTTGCCCGCGGCCGCGCGCACGCCATTGACGTTTACCGTACTAATGATTTTGGGCACACTACGACCGTACAATGCGGCTTACACACTTCTCCGCGGACACCGAGGTCCAGGAAGGGGTGACGACGATGACGTCAGGCACCACCAGGCCCACACCCCCGCTCACGCCCATGAAGGCGATTCACACCGGCTCCGGAGACCCGCTGCTCCTGTTGCACGGGTTCATGATGTCCCCGCACTGCTGGGAGCAGGTCGCGCAGCGGATGGCCGGACATTGCGAGGTATTCGCTCCCGCCTTCGCGGGGCATTGGGGCGGGCCCGATTTCACCGGCTGGTACATCGATGTGAGCGCCCTGGCCGACCGGGTCGAGGATCAACTCGACGAATTGGGGTGGCGCACCTGCCATATCGCGGGCAATTCGCTCGGCGCCTGGGTCGGATTCGAACTGGCCCGGCGGGGACGCGCCCGCACCCTCACCGCCATCGCGCCCGCGGGCGGCTGGGAGACGCCCTCGACGCTGCAACTGCGGATCGGCCTGAAATTCCTGTCCATGGTGCCGTTCGTGGAGATCGGCAAGCGGTTGCCGCACGCCATCTCCTACAGCGCACCCGCGCGACAGGCCGTGGCGTTCCTGCTCAGCAAGAACACGTCGGCGGCCCCGCGGCGCGGGATCGAGGCGGCCATCACGTCCGCCATGAACTGCACGGCCATGCTGCCCATGCTGGTCAGCGGGCTGCGCTTCCCGGCATTGGCGGATCTGTCGACGCTGAGAACACCGGTGCGACTGCTCATGTGCGAGAACGACCGGGTCATTCCGAATCGGCTGTACGCCAAGCGGTTCCTGCAGGAACTCCCCGACTCCGCCGACCGCATCCTGGTCCACGATGTCGGCCACGTCCCGATGCTCGAGGCCCCGGACCGTATCGCGACCCTGATCGCGGAACACGTCTACGCCTCCCGCACGCGACTGCGCGCGGTTTGATTTCTCAGGGGCAAGGCCCCTGAGAAGCGCTGCTCAATCCAGTGGCGGCGGCGGTGCCGGAGCACCCTGCGGGATCGGGATGCGGGCATAGGTTTTCAGGCCCGACTGCGTCGTCACGGCGGAAACGGCCGGGGCGGCCTCGATTCCGAGCGCGGCATAACGGGCCGCGCCCGGATCCCAGCCCTTCGCGACCACAGTGACCTGCACGGCGATCGCACCGGAGGTGAGCACGGCCGCCGCCTCCCCGGCCTTGCCCTTGGCGGAGATGGTGTCGGTGGCCTCGACGGTGAGGTACGGCGGCCGTCATGCCCCGATCCTCGCACGCGCCCGGCTGATCACGGGTTACCGGGAACCGCGCGCCGGAACCTGCCCGCTTCCATAGGATTACTGGCACAACGGAGTCACTCGGACAGGGGTGAAGCAGTAATGACCGACCAACCGCAGGTTGATCAGACGAAGCCCAGCATTGCGCGCGTCTACGACTATCTCCTCGGCGGCAAGGACAACTACGCCGCCGACCGGGAGATCGGGGATTTCTTCATCAAGGACCTGCCCGGTTCGGTCGATATCGCGTACGCGAACCGGAACTGCCTGGTACGCGCCGTCGGCGAGATGGCGGCGGACGGGGTGTACCAGTTCATCGATATGGGCAGCGGCCTGCCCACCGTCGACAATGTGCATCAGGTCGCGCAGCGGCACAATGCGAATGCGCACGTCGTGTACGTGGACAATGACCCGATCGTGCTGGCGCACGGCCGCGCCCTGCTGGAAACCGATGACCGCACCACCGTCATCCACGCCGATATGCGCGAGGCCGCGGCCATCCGCCAGCATCCGGATGTGCAGCGGCTCATCGACTTCGACCAGCCGGTGGCGATCATCTTCAGCGCCATCCTGCATCACCTCAACGAGGACGAGAAACCGTCGGAGGTCGTGCGGTTCTGGACCGAGCAGATTCCTTCCGGCAGTCCCGTCTACATCTCGCACTTCCGCTCCGGCAGCACCGAGGAGACCCAGGCCGCCGAGGCGAAACTGCAGACCACCTTCGGCCGCGGCCGCTGGCGCACCGACGACGAGATCCTCGCCCTCTTCGGCGACCTCGAGATCCAGGATCCCGGCCTGGTGCCCTGCTCGGAGTGGCGGCCCGCCGCACAGCAGGACGATGAGGACGAGGACGAGGGCATCACCCGAATCGGCTCCGCCACACACGAATTGACGGTGTGGGAACAGCTCATCGCCGCCGCTCTGGCCCGCAAACCCTAGCCCCGCCCGCAAGCCCGCGTCCCCGGCCGGACCGCAAAGGTCCAGCCGGGGACGCTGTTCCACCGCCGCGATCGCCCGACGGAAACAGGTTCGCGCTCAGTCGTTTTCGCCGCGCGCCCGCCGCTCGTAGGCCTGCCGGGCCGCCTGATCGACATCGTCGAGGAACAGGTGCTCCTGCCCGAAGCGGCGGCCCAGGAATTCGGTCACCGCACGCGGCAGCACCTTCTGCAGTGCGATCAGCGCCCCGGCCGTCCGGGTGACCGATACCCGCGCCCGCGGCTTCTCCAGCAGGCCCGCCACGGCGGCCGCGATCTCCGCCGGCTCCGCATTCCGGAAACCCTTGACGCCCTTGGTCCCCGCCACCAGTTCGGTATTGGTGAAGGTGGGCAGCACCGCGGAGAACTCGACTCCGGTATCCCGGTGCTCGACCCGCAGCGCCTCGGTCAGCGACAGCACCGCCGCCTTACTGGCGCAGTAGGTGGCCAGCCCCGGAGTCGGCGTCTCCGCCGCCAGTGACGCGATGTTCACCACATGCCCGCGCCCACGCGGCACCATGCGCTGCGCCGCGAGCTTGCTGCCGAGCAGCACACCGTAGACATTGATATCGAGAATCCGCCGCGTCACCCGATCCGGCTCATCGACGAAGGCTCCGGCGGGCATGATCCCGGCATTGTTGATCAGCACATCGATCGGCCCGAGCTGCCGCTCCACCTCGTCCAGGAAGGCCGTGAAGGATTCCGGATCCGTCACATCCAGCCGCCCATAGACATCCAGCCCGAGCCCCGCCCCGGATTCCTTCACGGTCGGCTCGTCCACATCCCCGATGGCCACCCGCGCCCCCAGGTCCCGCAGCGCCCGCGCGGTCGCGAGGCCGATGCCCCGCGCCCCGCCCGTGATCACCACGACCTTGCCGGAAATTACTGCCGCTTCGGTCATTTCGCTTCCTCCTCGACGCCGGTCACTGCCCGAGCAGGCCCTTCGCCACGTGGGTCACCTGGATCTCGTTGGAGCCCGCGTAGATCATGAGGGACTTGGCGTCGCGGGCCAGTTGCTCGACGTGGTACTCGGACATGTAGCCGTTGCCGCCGAACAATTGGACCGCGTCCATGGCGACCTCGGTGGCCGTTTCGGAGCAGTACAGTTTCATGGCCGAGGCCTCGGCCAGCGTCGGCGGCTTACCGGCGCGGGAACGGTCCAGCGCCATGAACACCATGTTCTGGACATTGATGCGGGCGACCTCCATCTTGGCCAGCTTGAGCTGGATGAGCTGGAAACGCCCGATTTCCTGACCCCACAGCGTGCGCTGCTTGGCGTAATCCACACAGAGCCGGTGACATTCGTTCACGATGCCCAGCGCCATGAACGCCACGCCGATGCGCTCGGCGGTGAAACTCGAACGGGCGCTCTCGCGTCCGTCGCCGCCCTTGTGCTCCTCGGTCTCGCCGAGCAGCCGGTCCTTGGACAGCCGCACATTGTCGAAGAACAGTTCCCCGGTAGGTGAGGCGTGCAGGCCCATCTTCTTGAACGGCTTCCCCTGGGTGAAGCCCTCCATGCCCTTGTCCAGCACGAAGGTCAGCACCTTGCGATCCCGCTTGGCGACCTCGGCGCCCTCGTCGAGCTTGGCGTAGACGACGATGGTGTCCGCGTAGGGGCCGTTGGTGATGAAGGTCTTCTGCCCGTTGAGGATGTAGTCCTCACCGTCGCGGCGCACATAGGTTTTCATGCCGCCGAACGCGTCGGAACCGGAGTCCGGTTCCGTGATCGCCCACGCCGCAACCTTTTTCATGGTCACGATATCGGGCAGCCAGCGTTCCTTCTGCGCCAGCGTGCCCCGCGACAGAATGGTGGTGGCCCCGAGACCGATGCTCACGCCCATGGCGGTGACCAGGCCCATGCACACCCCGGACAGTTCGCTGACCAGCACCGCCATCAGCGATTCCTGCCCGGAGAACGGCCCGCCGTCCCCGTCCCCGGAGCGTTCCTTGCGCTCCGGCAACGGCTCCCCCGCCGCGAGCGCTTCCTCCCGCTTGCGCTGCCGCGCCAGCAGCTTGGTGATCGACTCCTCGCCGAGCGCGTCGATCCCGAACTCGCTGAACAGTTTCCGGATGATCGGATACGGCAGCAGTTCGCCGCTGTCCAGCTCGTCCAGGTGCGGGCGGATCTCCTTGTCGATGAAACCGCGGACAGCGCCACGGATCAGTTCATCGGTCTCGGACCATTCGAACATCGTTGTTCTCCCAGAGGATTCGGGGGTCAGGGCAGGCGCGCGCCGATATCGTCGATCAGCCACGGCCCTTCGGTCTCGATGGTCTTGACGTCGTGCCAGCCGGCCAGCTCGGAGATGGCCCCGCCCTGCACCGCGAACACCTTGCCGGTGATCGGGCACTTCTCGGTGGCCAGATACGCCACCAGCGGCGAGATGTTCGCCGGGCTGAAGGCGTCGAAATCATCGGCCTCCAGCACCGCCGCCTCGGCCGCCATCATGTCGCCCATACCCGGCGTGGCCAGGGTGAGGCGGGTGCGGGCGATCGGCGCGATGGCGTTCACCCGCACGCCGTAGCGGGCCAGCTCATCGGCCGCCACCAGGGTGAGCGCCGCGATACCGGCCTTGGCCGCACCGTAATTGGCCTGCCCGGCGTTCGGGACCGTGGTGCCCGACGCCGACGCGGTATTGATGACCGCCGCATTCGGCTGATTACCCGCCTTGGACCGGTCCTTCCAATACGCGGCGGCGTGATGCAGCACCGCCGCATGCCCCTTGAGGTGCACGGCGATCACCGCGTCCCACTGCTGTTCATCGATGCCCGCGAGGAAGGCATCCCGCAGGATGCCCGCATTGTTCACCACGACATCGAGCCGGCCGAACTCCGAAACCGCCTGATCCACCAGGCTCTTCGCGCCCTGCCAGTCCGCGACGCTGTCGGTGTTCGCGATCGCTCGCCCCCCTGCGGCGACGATCTCGTTCGCGACTTCCTGCGCCGGACCGGCATCCGCGCCCTCACCGGCATTACTGCCGCCGAGGTCGTTCACCACGACCGCCGCGCCCTCCCGGGCGAACAGCAGCGCGTGCTCCCGGCCGATGCCGCGCCCGGCACCGGTGATGATCGCAACCCGGCCGTCGAGTGCACCCATGAAATGTCTCCTCTACGAGTAAGAACCTCAGCCCTGCCCGCCTGCCACAGCAGGCGGGCAGGAAGTCGGAAGTTGTTCGCCGTCAATCGGCGATCTCGGCAAGACCGTCGCCGAGGACGACGTCATCACCACGGACGGTGCGGAAGGCATAGGTCGTGATCCCGTTCTCCGAGCCGACCTTCCAGATCTGCGTCTCCAGATCGTCATTGGGGAAGACCATCTTGGAGAAGCGCACGGCATAACGCCGCAGCTTGCTCACATCCGAATCCGCGACCTGCGACAGCACACCCCACGACGACATGGCCATGGTGCACAGGCCGTGCGCGATGATCCCGGGCAGACCGGCATCCTTCGCGACCTGGTCATCCAGGTGCAGCGGCACCGGATCACCCGAGGCCGGGGAGTAACGGTAGGTCTGGTCCGCGTCCACGTGCGCCGCCACCGTGGCCAGCGGCGACTGCTCCGCCAGCGCCGCATCGAACCGGTGCGCCGGAGCGTTCTCACCGACCTGCGGACCGGCATTCACATTCCGGAAGAACGCGGTCAGGTACTGCTCATTGACCAGTTCCCCGTCCTCGGCACGGGTTTCGATGAGGATGGTGATGGTGGACCCGTTGTCCTTGCCCTCGAACCCGATGGCCTTGGCGCGCGCTACGAGTTTGTCGCCGGGCCGGATCGGCCGGTGGAAGTGGAAGTCCTGCTCCCCGTGCACCACCCGGCCGAAGATGTCGATCGGGGCCACGTCGATGACCGGCATCATCATGGCCTCGAAGACCGGGACGATGGCGAAGACCGGCGGCGCCACATCACCTTTCAGATGCGCGGCAATGGGATCGTTGGTGGCGGCGGCGTATTCGGCGATCCGCTCCCGCGTGACCTCGAACTTCTCGTCGTCGGACCAGGTGTTCAGCCCCGACTGATCGAATTCGACTGCCGTCGAAGCCATATCAGGCCGCCGTGGCGAGAGCGTCGAGCGCGGCGAGAGTCTTGTCCAGCTGAGTGAGGCCATCCTTCTCGACCGCCTTGCCCAGCGCACCCTTGATCAGCGCGCCCTCGAAATCACCGGAGACGGAGAACTTGCTGCCATTGCCTTCGGGGGTGATGTCGAAGGCGAACTGCACCTTCACACCCGCCATACCGGTGCCGCTGAGCACCAGCTTGGTCGGGGTATCGACGGACTCGACCACCCACTCGATCTTGTTGGCCATGCCCAGCATCATGATCTTGGCGGTGAGCTTGGCGCCCGGAGCCAGCACGGCCGGCGGCTCCTCCATCCAGCGCTCGTGGATGGAGAACCACTTGTCCCAGGTCTGCGGGTCCGAGACGACGGCCCACAGCCCCTCGGGGGTCGCGTTCAGTTCTTTGCTGGCTTCGATGTGTCCCATGGTTTTTCGCTCCTCGTCGAGTGCTCAGCGCTCGGCGCGCTGGTAGGCGGTGACGACGGCCGCGCCGCCGAGTCCGATGTTGTGCTGCAGGGCGGCGGTCACGGTGCCGACCTGTCGTTTGTCGGCGGTGCCGCGCAGCTGCCAGGTGAGCTCGCTGCACTGCGCCAAACCTGTTGCGCCCAGCGGGTGTCCCTTGGAGATGAGCCCGCCGGACGGGTTCACGACCCACTTGCCGCCGTAGGTGGTCTGGTTCTCGTCGATGAGCCGCGCGGCCTCGCCCTCGGCGCAGAGTCCGAGCGCCTCGTAGGTCAGCAGCTCATTGGCGGAGAAGCAGTCGTGCAGTTCGATGACCTGGAAGTCCTCGGGCCCGAGCCCGGCCTGGTCATAAACCTTGCGTGCGGCGCGGACATTCATGTCGTAGCCGATGAGGTTCTTGGCCGACCCGTCGAAGGTGGAGCCGTAGTCGGTGGTCATGGCCTGCCCGACGATCTCCACCGCCTGCCGCGACAGGTCGTGGCGGTCCACGAAATCCTCGGAGGCCAGAATGACCGCGCCGGAGCCGTCGGAGGTGGGCGAGCACTGCAGCTTGGTGAGCGGGTCGTAGATCATCCGCGAGGCCAGGATGTCCTCGAGCGAGTACTCGTCCTGGAACTGGGAGTACGGGTTGTTCACCGAATGCTTGTGGTTCTTGTAGCCGATCTTGGCGAAATGCTCCGCGGTGGTGCCGTACTTCTTCATGTGCTCCCGGCCGGCCGCGCCGAACATCCACGGCGCCACCGGGAACAGCACCTCGGAGATCTCGGCGAGCGCCATGATGTGCCGCGCCATGGGCTGTTCACGGTCGTCCCAGGTGGAACCCAGCGAGCCCGGCTGCATCTTCTCGAACCCGAGGGCGAGGGTGCAGTCCGCGAGCCCGCCCCGGATCGCCTGCGCCGCAAGGTAGAGCGCGGTGGATCCGGTGGAGCAGTTGTTGTTGACATTGACGACGGGGAGACCGGTCATGCCCAGCTCGTACACGGCGCGCTGGCCGGAGGTGGATTCGCCGTAGACGTAGCCGACGTAGGCCTGCTCGACTTCGCGGTAATCGATCCCGGCATCGGCGAGGGCCTTGGTCCCCGACTCCCGGGCCATGTCCGGGTAGTCCCAGTCACTGCCGTCTTCGTTCTTGCGCCGCCCCGGCTTCTCGAACTTCGTCATGCCGACGCCGACGACGTAGACCTTGTTCGTCATCGAACTCCTCACATAAGGGAACGAAACAAACATACAAAGCTGTATGTTAATGAGCAAGGGGGTACCCCGAAGTGCTGCCGGATTGCACAAGATCAGCAGGTAGGAACAGTGCACGCGGACATACCGCCGTGCCGGCCGAAAACCCGCCCGGAAACGACGGAACGCCCGTTGCGAACAATTCGCAACGGGCGCTCCGGGGACCGGCTACCGGCCGGCTATATGCAGGTCGGGCATGACGGCCGCAGCCGCCAGGCGCAGCTGCGCGGAGGCTCGCAACCAGCGACGATGCCCCCGATCCGGATCGGGTGAAACGAAGTTGGTCACCAGGATCCCCCGCAGGGTATCCATGGCGGTATAGGCGAAATCGCGAACGTTCTTGCGGTGCATCTCATTCGGCACCAGCTGCGCCACCGCCAGCAGCACCGCATTGTTCACGTACGGCTCGACCTTCTCCACCTCGACCGCGAGCGCCGGATCGGTACGGGCCGCCACCCACAGTTCGATGGCGGCCACGAACAACGGCCCCTGGTGCAGCTCCCACAGGAATTCCAGCGCGGTGCCGAGCGGGTCGTCGCCCACCCGCATGCGCGAGATCTCCTTCATGGCGGCCTCGGTGCGGCGTTGCGCCAGATGACTGACCGCCGCCACGACCAGATCGGTCTTCGACCCGAAATGGTGCACCTGCGCACCCCGGGTCACTCCCGCGAGCTCCGCGACCCGCGGTGTGGTGGTTCCCGCATACCCGTACTCGACCAGGCACTCGATGGTCGCGTCCAGGAGCCGCACGCGCATTTCACTGCTGCGTTGTTCCTGGGTGCGCCGAGGCTGCTTCGGGGTAGCGGTCCGGGTCATTCCCGCATAGTACACTTACATACAGGAGTGTATGTAATCTACTACTGCTCGGAGTTGTCCTCGCATGCCGTGCAGTACCAGCCGTCGGCATTGCTCACGCAGTTCTCCAGCCGGACCGAAGGACTCCCGATCTGCTGCTGACACTGCGCGGCACAACCATTCATGTCACTACAGGAGATCGGGCCATTATTGTCGCCCGCCGACGCGACGGCGGGAACAGCGAGGCCGATCAGCAGGCCGGCGGCCAGAACGCCGAATCGAACAGCACGCATGACGGATTCCTTTCGTACACAACAGGTACTTTGCCGCCGTTTCTACGTGTCATTCCTCGCCCGAGAAAAGAACACGGTCATCGTGAACAATACCGTGCCGATCACCGCGAGACCCGCCCCGACAACCGCCGGCGCGGTGAATCCCAGCCCCCGGGCAATCACCAGCCCACCCAGGAAAGCGCCCCCCGCATTCGCGATATTCAGGGCCGCGTGATTGAGCGCCGCGGCCAGCGTCTGCGCATCGTGCGCCACATCCATCAGCCGCGTCTGCAGGGCCGGAGCCAGCGACGCACCCGATGCGCCCACCAGGAAGGCACCCAGCGCCGCGGTGTACGGATTGTGCGCGGCCGCAACGAAACAGGCGAGAATCACCACCATCGACACCATGGAAACGAAGATCGCGCGATCCACCCCACGGTCCGCCAGCACGCCGCCGGCGATATTCCCCGCCACCATTCCCAGGCCGAACAGCATCAGCACGATCGGCACCAGGCCGACCGGCAAACCCGCCACGTCGGTGAGTGTCGTAGTTATATATGTATAAACGGCGAACATGCCACCGAATCCGACCGCACCGACCAGCAGCGTGAGCACGACCTGCGGCCGGCGCAACGCACCCAATTCCGTACGGGGATCGGTAAGTCTGATGCCGTGCAATTCCGGCACGAAACGATATATGGCCGCCACCGTCGCGAATCCGATGATCGCCACCACGATGAAAGCGTCACGCCAGCCCAGATTCTGGCCCAGCCAGGTGGCTGCGGGAACGCCGACGACATTGGCGGCGCTCAAGCCCAGCATAACCGCGGCAACCGCTTTCGCCCGCTGACCCACCGGCGCCAGCGACGCCGCCGCCAATGAGGCCACCCCGAAATACGCGCCGTGCGGCAGACCCGACACGAATCGCGCGAGCGTCAAGGTCGCGAAGGTCGGCGCCACCACACTCGCGGCATTGCCCAGCGCGAACGCCGCCATGAGCACGAGCAGCAGCCGCTTGCGCGGCATCCGCGCGCACAGCGCCGAGATCACCGGCGCACCCACCACCACACCCAGCGCGTACGCGGAAACCGCATATCCCGCCGTAGGTTCCGACACTTTCATGGCCGACGCGATGTTCGGCAACAACCCCATGGTCACGAATTCCGTGGTCCCGATACCGAACCCGCCCAGCGCCAGCGCCAGCATGGCCGGCACATGCCAGGTCGTCCGCGGCTCGGCGGCGGCGGACGACGGAACGGGGGCGGGCGGGGTGGCTACGGACGGGGACTCGGCCACAACGGGCTGGGGAAAGGATTCGGCCACGGTCAATCGCAACACCGCAGCGAATGCTCCCGAAACCCTTTGCCGCGGTGATCTCACTCACCCCGCCCGGGGCCCAGCCCCGTGGAAATCCGAAGACCTTGCCGGGCAATGACTTCCGTCCCGCGGCCGCCCCGGTGATCTCACTCACCGCGGCATCCCGGAAACGCAATTCGGGCACCCGCTCGCCACTGATCACAGTGGTGGCAGGTGCCCGGAATGGTGGCGGCGGATGGTCTCGGCCGGGACGATCGGTCCCGGCCGCCCTCATCGCCGCATTCGCGTTGTGCGCTGATCCGGCGTCACGGTACGTGCCAACAGCCCGGGCACGTGCCGTTCGGCCGAGACTCAGCGCAGTTCGCGCGCCAGATTGGCGTCGAGCACGCCGAGGAACTCCTCGGTCGTCAGATAGCCCTGATCGCCGCCGACGAGCAGCGCCAGGTCCTTCGTCATCTGGCCGCTCTCGACGGTCTTGATGACCACATCCTCGAGGGTCTGCGCGAAGCCGATGACCTCGGGGGTGTTGTCCAGCTTGCCGCGGTGCGCGATGCCACGGGTCCACGCGAAGATCGAGGCGATCGGGTTCGTGGAGGTGGGCTTGCCCTGCTGATGCTGCCGGTAGTGCCGGGTCACCGTGCCGTGCGCGGCCTCGGCCTCACAGGTCCGGCCGTCCGGGGTCAGCAGCACGGAAGTCATCAGGCCCAGCGAGCCGAAGCCCTGCGCGACCGTGTCCGACTGCACGTCACCGTCGTAGTTCTTGCAGGCCCAGACGTAGCCGCCCTCCCACTTGAGCGCGGAGGCGACCATGTCGTCGATCAGCCGGTGCTCGTAGGTGAGACCCGCCGCGTCGAACTGGCCCTTGAACTCGGTCTCGTAGATCTCCTGGAACGTGTCCTTGAACATGCCGTCGTAGGCCTTCAGGATCGTGTTCTTGGTGGAGAGGTACACCGGGTAGTTCTGCTGCAGGCCGTAGTTCAACGAGGCCCGCGCGAAGTCCCGGATCGAGTCCTGGAAGTTGTACATACCCATGATCACGCCGCCGTCTTCCGGCATGCGGACGACCTCGTGCTGGATCGGCTCGGAGCCGTCCTCCGGCGTGAAGGTCAGGGTGACGGTACCCGCCTGATGCACCTTGAAATCGGTGGCGCGGTACTGATCGCCGAAGGCGTGCCGGCCGATGATGATCGGCTTGGTCCAACCCGGAACCAGACGCGGCACGTTCGAGATGATGATCGGCGCGCGGAAGATGGTGCCACCCAGAATGTTGCGGATGGTGCCGTTCGGCGACCGCCACATCTTCTTGAGACCGAATTCCTTGACTCGGGCCTCATCGGGGGTGATGGTGGCGCACTTGACGCCCACACCGTGCTTCTTGATCGCGTTCGCCGCATCGATCGTGACCTGGTCATCGGTCTTGTCGCGGTACTCGATGCCGAGGTCGTAATACTCGAGGTTCACATCGAGATACGGGTTGATCAGCTTGTCCTTGATGAACTGCCAGATGATCCGGGTCATCTCGTCGCCATCCAGTTCGACGACGGTCCCTTCAACCTTGATCTTGGACATGGATCTTCGTGTCCTCCTAGGAAGGTGGTGCTCCCATTGCACGGCCGGTGAGCACCGCTTGTAGCGGACCCCAGCTGTTCAACAGACAACGTATACGCATGGCGCTCGGCACGTACGCGGGCGTCAAGCAAGACAAGCGTACTGCTGCTCTCGATCTCACCGGATAGGTGGCCCCCGCTCTGCGGGACTTACGCCGATTACCGATCAGTAGCGTTTTGTGTGACCTTACGCACCCTCCAGCATGCGAAAACCCGGGCGAAGCAGCAAGTAGCTGTTTCGCCCGGGTTCGCTTCGGGGGTTCCTAGACCCCCACGTGCACGACCTCCGAACCTTCGAGCAGGTTCTGCGGCTTGTCCCTGATCATGAAGGCCACGATCGGGATGCAGAGCAGGAAGAAGCCCGCGCCGATCAGGAACGCGATGTCGTAGGAGTGGATGGCGGCCCGTTCCATCAAGTGGTCGACGGTCGCGTTGTTGCGGGCGTACCGGTCGGCCACCTGCACCGAGATGGTGGTCAGCAGCGCGGTACCGATGGAACCGCCGACCTGCTGCGCCGCGTTCAGCAGCGCACTGGCCACACCCGAATCCTCGGCCTCGACCTGATGCAGGGCCGTGGTCTGCATGGAGACGAACAGCCCGCCCATACCCAGCGCGATCAGCAGCATGGCCGGCAGCAGGCTGCTGGCGTAGCTGTCGCCGTACTCCAGCCGCGACAACCACAGCAGGCCCGCCGCACCCAGCACCGAACCCGCCAGCATCAGCGGCCGCGGCCCGATCCTCGGCAGCAGCGCCGAGGCGACACCGGCCGAGATCGCGATCCCCGCCGGGAAGGGCAGGAACGACACGCCCGCCTTCAGCGCCGAGTAGTGCTGCGTGATCTGCAGGTAGAAGCTCAGGTTCAGGAACATGGCGAACATGGCGATCGGCACCAGCAACGCCACCAGATACGACCCACCCCGGTTGATCTCACCCGGAATGCGCAGCGGCAGCAGCGGATTCGCCGACCGGCGTTCGATGGCCACGAACGCCACCAGCAGCGCGACACCCGCGATGAGCAGCCCCAGCGTGGTGGACGCGGTCCAGCCGTCGGAGGCCGCGCGGCTGAAGCCGTACACGATGGAGATCAGGCCCAGGGTCACGGTGACCGCACCTGGCAGGTCGTAGCCACCGGTCCGCGGCGCCGGCACATCCTTGATCACGAAGACGAAGGCGCCGATCAGCGCCAGCAGCGCGATGGGCGTATTCACCAGCAGCGACCAGCGCCAGTTCGCGAACTCGGTGAGCGCGCCGCCCGCGATCAGGCCGATGGCCGCGCCACCCGCCGACACACCGGCGAACACACCGAAGGCGCGGGCGCGTTCCTTGGCCTCGGTGAAGGTCACCGACACCAGGGACAGGGCGGCGGGGGCCAGCAGCGCGCCGAAGGCGCCCTGCAGTGCGCGGCCCGCGAACAGTTCGGTCGAGCTCTGGGCGAGCCCGGCCAGCGCCGACGCCCCGGCGAAGCCGACCAGGCCGATCATCAGGATGCGGCGCCGGCCCAGGTAGTCGGCCAGCCGGCCGCCGAGCAGCAGCAGACCGCCGAAGATCAGCGTGTAGGCGGTCAGCATCCACTGCTTGTCGCCGTCGCTGATGTGCAGGTCCTTCTGCGCGAAGGGCATGGCGATGGTGACGATCGTGGCGTCCAGCACCACCATGAGCTGCGCCATGGCGATGACGCCGAGCGCGAACCAGCGGCGCGAATCCGTTGCGCCACTTGATCTTTCTTCTAAATCGAGAGCGTCTTGCGAGGCTGTCATGTCGTCTCCTCACGAATGGGCCAGGGCGGTTGAGACCATACTGGCCCCCACCGACAATTGGCGTCAAGCGAAAAATGTCTGACTGCGACAGTTGTCATACGGCGACGCGATCCGCCCCGGTGGCGATACCATGGGAACCATGTCCGCCAATTTGTCAAGTGCCGGCTTGCTGCATCGCCGCAGCTCCGGGTTGCGCGAACGCAAGAAGCAGCAGACCCGGACACGGATCATCGACGTCGCGCTACAGCTCTGTGACGAGCAGGGTTTCGACGCCACCACGGTCGAGCAGATCGCCGACGCCGCCGATGTCTCCCCCCGCACCGTGAACCGGTACTTCGAGAGCAAGGAGGCGATCGTCATCGCCCCCATCGAAGGCTGGGGACAGGCACTTGCCGACGAACTGCGCGCCCAGCCCGACAGCGGCGACGAAATGGAGGCCCTGTTCGCCGCCTTCCTCGTCATCGTGGACCGCGTCATCGAGGCCGACGAGCCGGTGCCCTTCCGCTGGTTCCAGCAAATGCAGCGCATCAGCCGCGACAGCACCGCGGTCCGCGCCCTCAGCATGGAATCGGCCGACACCAAGACCCGCGCCATGACCGAGGTGCTCGCCGAACGCCTGCACCTGCCCCAGGACCACCTGACGGTCCGCATCATCGCCGCCACCTGGCACGGCATCGTGCGGGTCGGCATGGAGTGCGAATTCGACGCCGAGTCCGAGTTCCCGGACTGCACCACCGCCTCGACCGCGCGCATGCTGGCCGACAATGTTCGCGCCGCATACAACGAATTCCGACGTTGCTGCTGCAAATCGAATGTGGCAAGCCCCACTGCGGAAACAGGAGCGACCGCCCGCTAGAATCTCGCATCAGGTCAAGAGCATCAGCGCGTAGCCCCGGCTTGCTGATCGGCAACCCTCCAGCTGCGGTGGGGTGCTCCGGGTGAGGACCGGGCGCTCGAGGGCCGAGCGCAAGCGCACCTAGGAGGTTCCCGAAATGTGTTGTTGTCGAAGCCGATCCGTCTTCCGATAACGTCAGACTTCCGCCATTCGGCGACCTTGTTCTCCCGGAGTTGAACATGAGTGACTCGACCGCGCCCGCGAACCCCGCGTCCGAGGGCATCGACCCCTCGGAATGGTCCTTCGAGACCAAGCAGATTCATGTCGGCCAGGCCCCCGACGCCGCGACCGGCGCCCGCGCCCTGCCGATCTACCAGACCACCTCGTACGCCTTCCGCGATACCGACCACGCCGCAGCGCTGTTCGGGCTCGCCGAGCCGGGCAATATCTACACGCGCATCATGAATCCCACCCAGGATGTGGTGGAACAGCGCATCGCGGCCCTGGAAGGTGGTGTGGCAGCGCTGCTGCTGTCCTCCGGCCAGGCCGCGGAGACCTTCGCCATCCTGAACCTCGCCGGGGCGGGCGACCACATCGTCTCCAGCCCGCACCTGTACGGCGGCACCTACAACCTCTTCCACTACTCGCTGCCGAAGCTGGGCATCGAGGTCAGCTTCGTCGAGGATCCCGACGATCTGGCGCAGTGGAAGGCGGCGGTCCGCCCGAACACCAAGGCCTTCTACGGTGAGACGGTCGCCAACCCGAGCAGCTCGATCTTCGATCTGCCGGGCATCTCGGCGGTCGCGCACGCCGCGGGCGTGCCGCTGATCGTGGACAACACGGTCGCGACCCCCTACCTGCTGAACCCGCTGCAGCACGGCGCGGACATCGTCGTGCATTCGGCCACCAAGTACCTGGGCGGGCACGGTTCGGCCGTCGCGGGCGTGATCGTGGACGGCGGCACCTTCGACTGGACCGTGAAAGACGCTGCGGGCGAATCGAAGTACCCCGGCTTCACCACCCCGGACCCGAGCTACCACGGCGTGGTGTTCGCGGACCTGGGCGCACCCGCCTACGCACTCAAGGCGCGCGTGCAGTTGCTGCGCGATCTGGGTTCGGCCGTGGCGCCGTTCAACGCCTTCCTCATCGCGCAGGGTATCGAGACGCTGAGCCTGCGGGTCGAGCGGCACGTCGCCAATGCGCAGGCGGTCGCCGAATTCCTGACCGGGCAGCCGGGCGTGACCACGGTGTACTACGCGGGACTCCCGGACTCCCCCTGGTTCGAGCGCGGCAAACAACTGGCCCCCAAGGGTGTCGGCGCCATCGTGTCGTTCGAACTGGCCGGCGGCATCGATGCGGGCAAGAAGTTCGTGGACGCCCTGACCCTGCACAGCCACGTCGCTAACATCGGGGATGTGCGCTCGCTCGTGATCCACCCGGCCTCCACCACGCATTCCCAGCTGACCCCCGAGGAGCAGCTTGCTTCCGGTGTCACGCCTGGTCTGGTGCGTCTGGCCGTCGGTATCGAGGGCCTCGACGACATCCTGGCGGACCTGCGGGCCGGGCTGACGGCGGCGGCAAGTTGACCGTGAAAACCACCTCGAGCACCTCCCGGCATGCGGCGGAACTCCTGCTTCCGCCGCCCGATGGGACGCTCGGCAGCATTGCGATCGGGGATGTCCGGCTGGAGAACGGCGACGTCATCCCCGACGTGACGCTGGCCGTGCAGCGGTGGGGCGAACTCTCCGCGAACGCCGACAACGTGGTGCTCGTGGAGCATGCGCTGACCGGTGATTCGCATGTGGTCGGCCCCGCCGATGTACATCACGTCTCGCCGGGATGGTGGGACGGCATCGTCGGGCGGGAAGCGCCGGTGGACACCCGCGAATGGTGTGTCATCGCCACCAATGTGCTCGGCGGTTGCAAGGGTTCCACCGGGCCGGCATCGCTGGCGGCGGACGGAAAGCCCTGGGGCGCACGGTTTCCCGAGATCTCCATCCGTGACCAGGTGGCCGCCGAGGTGAAGCTGTTCGACCGGCTCGGCATCGACCGGCTGGCCGCGGTGGTCGGCGGGTCCATGGGCGGTATGCGGGTGCTGGAATGGATGGTCGGCAGCCCCGAAAGGGTCGGCGCCGCACTGGTGCTCGCGGTCGGCGCGCGCGCCACCGCGGATCAGATCGGCACCCAGACCACCCAGATCGCCGCCATCCAGGCGGATCCGGACTGGCAGGGCGGCAACTACCACGGCAGCGGCCGCACCCCGATCGCCGGCATGGGCATCGCGCGGCGCATCGCGCACCTGACCTACCGCACCGAGTTCGAGCTGGATCATCGTTTCGAGAATCATGCCCAGGGGGACGAGAACCCTTGGGCGGGTGGGCGTTACGCGGTGCAGTCGTACCTGGAGTATCAGGCCGACAAGCTGGTCGCACGGTTCGATCCGGCCACCTACGTGCTGCTCACCGAGGCCATGAACCGGCACGATGTGGGCCGTGGCCGGGGCGGTATCGAGGCGGCGCTGGGTGCGACGCCGGTGCCGTGTGTGATCGGCGGCGTGGATTCCGATCGGCTGTACCCGCTGCGCACGCAGCAGGAGCTGGCCGAGTTGCTGCCGGGCTGTAAGGGCCTGGAGATCGTGCGCTCGCGGGACGGGCACGACGGCTTCCTCACCGAGACCGAGGCGGTCGGCAAGCTCATGACCGAGGCCATGGACCTGGCGCGGGCGGCGCGTTCCGCACGCGAATGACACTGCGCGTGCGGCCGAACGGCACTGACGTGGGCCGAATGACATTGCCGCGAGTGAGCCGCATCACTGACATGTGCCGCGCGAATAATTAGGGTTTCCTTCGAATATGCGCGCACGTTCCCCCATAGAGGGTGCGCGCTAACGTCGCGTGTCGAGTCTGTTTCGTGCGAATTGTCGTGAAGCACTGCCGGTTTCGCGCGCATGAATCCGCCGTAACCGTCCCGTAGAGATCCTTCTGCGAAGCGCCGCGGACGATTACTGTGTCAGGCATGGCAGCCTTCGATGACCTGGATCTTCGCACTCTCGTCGACCTGCTCAACGACGAGGAACAACGCGAATTACGCCCGGCCGTACTCCGGGTACTGAACCGACTTCCCGACCAAGAGGTACTCCGCCGCGAGCTCTGCCGCCGCCTCACCTCGGTCTGACCGCCACCCGGCGGCCGGGCCACCCGACCACCCGCTGAATTCCGGCTGCGGTTCCGACCGCAGCCCCGAATCCCGCAGGGCTCCAGACATCCCGCAGGGCTCTAAGTGACACCCAGCGGACTGATGGTGGCCGCCAGCACGATGATCGCCACGCCCGTCACGGTCAGCCAGCCCACGTCGAAAGGCTTGCTCCGCACCGCCAGCAGACCCACCCGGTCGGCCGGCAGCAACAGCCGCAGGGCCGCGGCCACCAGTGCCGCACCGCCGAACACGTAGGTCCCGCGCCGCCACCGGTCCGCGGACAACAGCACCACGGCCACCACCAGCACCGCGGCGACCAGCAGCATGGGCAGGTTCTCGCGCACGGACGCCCAGAAACGACTACTGCGGCTCTCGGGCGCGGTATGGGCTCCAGTCACGGCCCCGAGCTTACGTTCTGGGATGCTGTAGCGCGTGTTCCATCTGGTGTTCTTCGAACCTCGTATCCCGCCCAACACCGGCAATGCCATTCGCCTGGCCGCCGGTACCGGCTGTGAGCTACACCTGATCGAGCCCCTCGGCTTCGACCTATCCGAGCCGAAGCTACGCCGGGCCGGGCTCGACTATCACGATCTGGCGGTGGTCACCGTGCATCGATCGCTCGCGGCCGCCTGGGAGGCCATCCAGCCCGAGCGGGTCTTCGCCTTCACCGCCGCCGCCACCACGCACAACACCGAGATCGCCTTCCGCAAGGGCGATGTCCTGCTCTTCGGCCCCGAACCCACCGGCCTCCCCGCCGAAGTACTGGACGATCCCCGCGTCACCGCGCAGCTGCGCATCCCCATGCTGCCGGGCCGCCGTTCCATGAACCTCTCCAATGCCGCCGCCGTAGCCGTCTACGAAGCCTGGCGGCAGTTGGGTTTCCCAGGCGCCGTGTAGTTTCCGGTCACTCAGTCGTCGATCTCGAAGCGTTTGAAGCGGGATGTGGCGCCGGCCGTCAGGCGCACCGAGGTTTTCGCCACGCCGTAATGGGCAGCCAGCAGTTCGATGGCGGCCTTGTTGGCCTTGCCCTCCACGGCGGGCGCACGCACATAGAGCTGCAGGGTGCCGTCGCCGAGGAGTTCGACGAGTGGCCCCTTCTTACTGTTCGGTTTGATGGTCGCCCGGACGACGGTGGGCACGTGTGCTCCCTTCTGCTCGTTCCAGCATCGTCCCGTACGCTCGGGCGAGCAGGCTGACCTGGAAGGAAAGACGGAGATGGTCAAGCGTTCTCTACTACTGCTGACGGCCGTGCTGGGGGTGATCCTGCTGGCGACGGGGACGGCTGCGGCCGGTCCGGTCACCATCAAGGACGACTCGCACGTGCTCGACCAGACCAAGGTCACCGATGCGGCGAACCAGCTGCCGGATCCGGTGCAGATCTTCACCACCGAGAAGTTCTCCGACAATCGGGCCAAGTTCGACGCGGAGGCCCAGAGCCATGTGAAGAGCACGACCGACGTGGTGCTGGCCATCAACACCAAGTCGCACTTCATCTCCATCCGGACCGGCACCGATTCGCACATCCGTGATGCGAACCCGGCCCTGACGGCCTTCAAGAACTCGTTCGGCAACAACGATTACACGGACGCGACCGTCGCCTCCCTGAACGCGTTGAAGACCGCCGCGGACCAGCCCGCGCCCAGCCGCGCCGGTGCGCCCGCGCCCGCGGCCGCACCCAAGAAGAACCACGGCGGCTTCGGCTGGCTGGGCCTGCTCTGCCCGATCATCGTGATCGCCGGCATCGTGGCCCTCGTGGTCTCCCTGATCCGCCGTCGCCGCGGCCCCCGCGGCCCGGGCGGTTTCGGCGGCCCCGGCGGCTACGGCCCCGGCCCCGGCGGTCCCGGCTACGGAGCCCCCGGCTACGACCCCAACTACGGTCCGGGCGGCTACGCTCCCCGCCCCGGCATGAGCCCCGGCGCCGCAGCCGGTCTCGGCGCGGTCGGCGGTGCCGTCGGCGGCGGCCTGCTCGGTTACGAGCTCGGCCGTATGGAAGGCGAACGCGAAGAACGCCGCGACGACACCAACTACGGCTACGACCCGAACCAGCAATGGGGCGGCGACCAGGGCCAGCAGCAGTGGGGCGGCGGAGGAGGCGACGGCGACTTCGGCAGCGGCGGTTCCGACTTCGGCGGTGGCGGCGACTTCGGCGGCGGTTCCGATTTCGGCGGCGGAGGCGACTCCGGCGGGGGCGGCGACGGCAGTTTCTAGCCCCGCAACAACATTCACGGCGGCGTCCCGCAAAAGCGGGGCGCCGCCGCTGTCTTCAGGCCACCGCCGCGACCGCCGCGATGCGGGCGGCACTGGGCCACAGCCAACAACCTCCGCTGATACTCACTGCGGCTCCCCGCATGTGCGGGGAGCCGCGGTCATTCGGTTGGAGGCCGCTTCGCTCGCTGCGGGTGGGTCAGCGGAAGTCGCGGGAGCGGGCGGTGATGCGGAGGTCCATGCGCTGGAGGTGTTCGGCGACGATTGTCACCGCGCCTTCGGCGTTCTGGATGCGGCCGCGGATGAGGAGGGCGGGGGCGGATTGGGCGAGGCGGCGGTAGCGGGCCCAGAGGCCGACCGAGCAGACGACGTTCACCATGCCGGTTTCGTCCTCGAGGTTGAGGAAGGTGACGCCGCCGGCGGTGGCGGGGCGCTGCCGGTGCGTGACCGCGCCGCCGACCAGCACCCTTGCGCCGTCGCGGATATCGAGCAGGCGGGCGGCGGGCACCACGCCGAGGGCGTCCAGGCGTTCGCGCAGGAATTCGGTGGGATAGCTGCCCGGGGAGACGCCGGTGGCCCACACGTCGGCGGCCGCCAGTTCCAGTTCGCTCATGCCGGGCAGGGTGGGTGCGGCGGTGGCCGCGCCGGTGCCGGGCAGCCGGTCCGGTCGCTCTCCCGCCGCCGCCCCGGCCGCCCACAGTGCCTGCCGCCGGGTGACGCCGAGACTGCCCAGCGCGCCCGCGGTGGCCAGCGATTCCGCCTGCGGCACCGTCAATTCCACGCGTCCGGTGAGATCCAGGAACGAGGTGTACGGTCCGGCCGCGCGAGCGGTCACGATCTGCTCGGCCAGTTCGGTGCCGATGTGCCGGACCGCGGCCAGCCCCAGCCGCACCTGCATGCCCGCACTCTCCAGGGTGGCCTCGGCCAGGCTGTGGTTGATATCGGGCCCGTGCACCGCCACCCCGTGCCGGCGCGCATCGGCGACCAGGGATTGCGGCGAGTAGAACCCCATGGGCTGGGCGCGCAGCAGTCCCGCGCAGAACGCCGCCGGATGATGCAGTTTGAACCACGCCGAATAGAACACGAGCGAGGCGAAACTCTGCGAATGGCTTTCCGGGAAGCCGAAATTCGCGAAGGCACACACCTTCTCGTAGATGCGGTCGGCCACTTCTCCGGTGATGCCGTGCAGGTCCTGCATGCCCTGGTAGAAGCGGGCGCGCAGCCGTTCCATCTTCTCCGGTGAGCGTTTGGAGCCCATGGCGCGGCGCAGTTGATCGGCTTCGGCGGCGGTGAAACCCGCGACATCCACGGCCATCTGCATGAGCTGCTCCTGGAACAGCGGGATACCGAGCGTGCGTGCGAGCGAATCCTTCAGCGCCGCATGGTCGTATTCGGCCTTCTCCTGTTTGTTGCGGCGCCGGATGTACGGATGCACCGACCCGCCCTGAATGGGTCCCGGCCGGATGAGCGCCACCTCCACGACCAGGTCGTAGAAATTGCGCGGTTTCAAGCGCGGCAGGGTCGCCATCTGCGCCCGCGATTCCACCTGGAACACGCCGACCGAGTCGGCGCGGCACAGCATGTCGTAGACGGCCTCCTCGGTGAGGTCCAGCCGATGCAGTTCGACCGTCGACCCCTTGTGCTCGCGCACCAGGTCGATCATGTAGTGCAGGGCGGACAGCATGCCGAGCCCGAGCAGGTCGAACTTCACCAATCCCGCTGTGGCACAGTCGTCCTTGTCCCACTGCAGCACACTGCGGTCGGCCATGCGCGCCCATTCGGTCGGGCATACGTCGGCGATGGGCCGGTCGCAGATCACCATGCCGCCGGAGTGAATGCCGAGATGCCTTGGCAGGCCCTCCAATTCGCCGGCCAGCGCGAGCACGTCCGCGGGGATCTCGGTGTGTTCTTCCTGCGCCACCCCGGTCCACCGGCTCACCTGTTTGCTCCACGCGTCCTGCTGCCCGACCGAGAAGCCCAGGGCGCGTGCGGCATCCCGTACGGCGGACCGGCCGCGGTAGGTGATCACATTGGCGACCTGCGCCGCGTATTCGCGCCCGTATTTGGCGTAGACGTGCTGAATGGCCTCCTCGCGGCGATCGGATTCGATGTCCACGTCGATATCGGGTGGCCCGTCCCGCTCCGGCGACAGGAAGCGTTCGAACAGCAGTTTGTTGGCGACGGGATCCACATTGGTGATGCCGATGGCGTAGCAGACCGCGGAATTGGCGGCGGAACCCCGGCCCTGGCAGAGGATGTCGTTGTCGTGGCAGAAGCTCACGATGTCGTGCACCACCAGGAAGTAGCCCGGGAACTTCAATTCCCGGATGACCCGCAGTTCGTGCTCCAACTGCTGGTACGCCTTCGGATTCCCGGCGCGCGCACCGTAGCGCAGGGCCGCGCCCTGCAGTGTGAGTTCCCGCAGCCAGCTGTTCTCGTCGTGGCCCTCCGGCACATCGTAGGGCGGGAGTTTCGGGGCGATCAGCCGCAGGTCGAAGGCGCATTCGCGGGCCAGCGCAAGGGCATTCGACACCGCTTCCGGGCAGGCCGCGAACAGGCGCGCCATCTCCGCACCGGAGCGCAGGTGCGCGCCGCCGGTGGGGGCGAGCCAGCCGGCCATGTCGTCGAGGCCGGTGCGGGCGCGAATGGCGGCCAGCGCCATGGCCCGGCGGCGTTGCGGTGGCGCGGCGAAATGCGCTCCGGTGGTGGCGAGTACGGGTAGCCCCATCAGCTCGGCGAGCTGGATGAGCCGCGCATTGCGTTCGTCGTCCTCGGGCACGCCGTGGTGGGTGAGTTCCACGCTCACATTGCCCCGGCCGAATCGTTCCACCAGTTCCCGCAATTCGGCCTCGGCCGCGGCGTCGCCCTGTTGCAGGGCTTGTCGCACGGTGCCTTTCCGGCAGCCGGTCAGGATGTGCCATTCCCCGCCCGCGGCTTCCGTGAGCCGGTCCAGGTCGTAGCGCAGGATGCCCTTCTCGCCCGCCGCCATGTGCGCGGCCGCCATCTCCCGGGACAGCCGGCGGTAGCCCTCCTGTCCGCGGGCGAGCACCAGCAGGTGTGGTCCCGCCGGGTCCGGTGCGCCGGTGCGGGGCGCGGAATCGCCTGGCTCACCGGCCTTTCCGCGCCGTACTCCGCGGGGTGCGAGGTGGGCGCCGGGGCGGGCGGCGGTGCCGAGGGAGAGTTCCGCGCCGAAGATGGTGGGCATGCCCCATTCGCGGGCGGCCTCGGAGAAGCGTACGACGCCGTAGAAGCCGTCGTGGTCGGTGAGGGCCAGGGCCTCGAGTCCGAGCCGGACGGCTTCCTCGACGAGTTCTTCGGGCTGGCTCGCGCCGTCGAGGAAGCTGTAGGCGGAGTGGGTGTGCAGTTCGGCGTACGGGACGACCGGTCCGTCGGGCCGGCGGAGTTCGCCCGCTTCGTATTTCTCGCGTTTGCGGGACCAGGCCGGGCCGTCGCCGCCGTCCGCGTCGATCTCGGGTCGCTGCCGGTCGGGGCGGCCGGACAGGACGCGTTCCATTTCCGCCCATGACGGGGGTCCGTTGTGCCAGCCCATGCCCACCTCCTCCGCCGACCGACCGGTTTCGGTATCGAACATACATTCGATACCGAGCAGTCTCTACAGCGGCGGGCGTGTCGCAGGGCACCCCTTCGTGGCGCTGGAACTTACTTTGGAGTAAGTTCGAGGCAATTCGATCTGCAAGGGAGCAGCAATGAACGCGGTATCGCGGAGCGATTCGACGGGGGGCGGCGGCCGGGCGGCGGGTGGGCCCGATAACTCCGTCGACAACGGTTACCTGGCCCGTCGGCGCGCCCGTCGCGACCTGACCGGCAAACACGTCCTCATCACCGGCGCTTCCTCCGGTATCGGCCGCGCCGCCGCCGTCGCCGCCGCCGAGAAGGGCGCGGTCCTGTTCCTGCTCGCCCGCCGCGGCGACGAACTGGCCGGCGTGGTCGACGAGATCCAGGCGGCGGGCGGCAGCGCCTTCGCCTACCAGTGCGATGTCACCGACGCCGAATCGGTCGACCACACCGTCAAGACCATCCTCGACACCCACGGGCATGTCGACATGCTGGTCAACAATGCCGGCCGTTCCATCCGCCGCGCCGTGCACCGGTCCACCGACCGCATGCACGACTTCGAGCGCACCATGGCCGTCAACTACTTCGGCGCCGTCCGCATGACCCTGGCGCTGCTGCCGCAGATGCGGGAACGCAAAGACGGTCACATCGTGAACATTTCGAGCGCCGGGGTGCAGGTGGCGACCCCGCGGTTCGCCGCCTACCTGGCCTCCAAGGCCGCCCTCGACAAGTTCGCCGAGGTCACCGCCGCCGAAATGCGCGCCGACAACATCACTTTCACCACCATCCACATGCCCCTGGTGAGCACCCCCATGATCACCCCGTCCGGCGACCAGGGCACCTCCGCCCAATCCCCCGAATGGGCGGCCGCCACCATCGTGCGCGCCCTCACCGAACGACCCCGCCGCATCGACGTCCCCCTCGGCACCCTCGCCGAATACGGCACCCTCTTCGCCCCCGGCGTGAAAGAGCGTGTCCTGCACCGCTATTACCGCGCCATCGGCGACTCCGCCGCCGCCAAGGGCGAAGCCCCCGCCGACGCGGACACCCCCGCCGCCGACGCGGAAACCCCTGCCCCGCAACGCCGTCGCCGCCCGGTCCCGCCCGCGGTCCGAGCCACGGGCACCGTCCTCCGCCGCGCCGCCCGCCTGGTTCCGGGCACCTACTGGTAAACCCGCGGGTCAGCCGCCTCGGTCCGCCCGGGTAGTCCTCCCGGCGAACCGGCGCCTCGTCGTTCACCCGTACTCGCCGCACTGTGACGGCCGATACCCTCCGGCGAGCCACTCCCAGGGATGAGGGCGGAATCATCCTCGGGCGGGAGGACGCGCGGGGCCTGCCCGGGGGAAACTCGAAGCGTTATGGGTACTTGCGCTGCCGCCCCGGGCTTTCACATCATCGAGGGGTTGCTGGGAAGGCTGCCGGAGCGGACGTGGAGACCACCGGCGTGGGTCAGCGACGCCGGCATAACAATCCTGGTCACCATCGCCACCGTCGGACCGGAACTCGCGGAACGACGGCCCTGGTGGGTGATCGGTCTGGCCCTGCTGGCCTCGGTCCCGCTGTTCTGGCGCCGGCGCGCCCCGCTGACCACGCTGTGGGCGGTCGGCTCCGGGATCATCGCGCTGGCCTGTACACACGCACTGCCGCCGCTGCCCTACGGAACGGTGGTGTGCGCGTACACGATCGCGGCCTACGGTGTTCCGGCCGTCCGGGTCGTCGCCATGATCGCCGGAGTGCTGGGCATTCTGGTGTCACTCGTGCTGCCGGGTGAACCACCGGAATCGTATGCCTATGCGGCACTGTCCTTCCTGACCGCGTGGACGCTCGGCACCGTCGTGCGTGCGCGGCGCACCCAGATCGACCTGCTGAGCGAACGCGCCCTGCGCCTCGACGAGGAACGGGTGGCCGCCGTGGCGCGTGAACGGGTGCGCATCGCCCGCGACGTGCACGACATCGTCACGCACTCACTGGGTTTGATCATCGTGCAGGCCGAAACCGGCCCCCTGCTCACCCGCACCGACCCGGACCGCGCCGACGCCACCTTCGCCGGCATCGCCGACACCGGCCGCAGCGCCGTCCACGAACTCCGCCTCAGCCTCGCCGCCATGCGCGACGGCCTGACCACCGGACCCGACGGTCTCGCCACCGCGCACGACAGCCTCGCCGCCACCTATGCGGGCGCCCCGCGCCATCAGCCCGGCCTCGACGCCATCCCGGACCTCGTGGATACCTGCGAGCGCGGCGGCCTCACCGCCACCCTCGACGAAAAAGGCGACCGCCGAACGGTATCCGGCGAAACCGGCGTCACCGCCTACCGCGTCGTCCAGCAGGCCCTCACCAACACCCTCGAACACGCGCGCGCCGACCGGGTGGCGGTCACCCTGCACTGGACCGAATCCCACCTGACCGTCCGGATCAGCGACAACGGCGCCACGGCGACGGGTACCGGGGACGGAAGTACCGCCCGCGACAACGGGATCGCCGCCGTGCGCCGCCGGCTCCGCACCCCGGAACCCGGCCGGCGCACCGGGTCGGGGCTGACGGGTATGCGGGAACGGGTCACGGCCTGCGGCGGCAGTCTGCACGCCGGGCGGACCGATACCGGGTTCACCGTCGCGGCCGAACTGCCGCTCGATCGGGAGCCGTGATGCGCGTACTCGTCGTCGACGATCAGGACCTGTTCCGGGCCGGTTTCGGCATGATCCTCTCCGCCCAGCCCGATATCACCGTGGTGGGTGAGGCCGCCGACGGGCTCGAGGCGGTCAGCCAGGCCGCGGCGCTGGCCCCCGACGTGGTGGTCATGGATATCCGCATGCCGCGCCTGGACGGGGTGGCGGCCACCGCCCGCATCTGCGCGGACACCGCCGCGAAAGTATTGGTCCTGACCATGTTCGACGCGGACGAATACGTGTATGCCGCGCTGCGGGCCGGGGCCAGCGGGTTCCTCCTCAAGGATGCTCGCCGCGAGGAACTCGTCACGGCCGTCCGCGTGGTCGCCGCCGGCGAAGCCTTGCTCGCGCCCGCCGTCACCCGGCGCGTCATCGCGCAGCTCTCGCAGCGTTCCAGCGCACGCCCGGAACTCTCGCGGCGGCTCACCGAATTGACTGACCGGGAACGCGTCACCCTCCGGGAACTGGCCCGCGGCCAATCCAATGCGGAGATCGCCGACGCTCTCACCGTCACCGAGCACACGGTGAAAACCCATGTCAGCTCGATACTTTCGAAACTCGCCCTGCGTGACCGGGTGCAGGCCGTGGTCTTCGCCTACGAATCCGGTCTGGTGGTGCCCGGCCGCGACGGCTGAGCGCGCTGCCGGATATCCGCCCGAAGTGACTCGCCCATAGGAGCGACCATCGGTTCACTCGTGTCGGCGATGTGCGCGGTAACCGCGGTGACCAGCATTGATGTGGTGAAACGACTTCTGTTTACGCTTGCCGCGGCGGGGATTTCGGCGGTGCTGTGGTGGCTCGGCACCGGATTGCATCCCGTGCCGGTGGTCGTCATGTTCGCGCCGCTGCCCGTGCTGCTCATCGCGCCGCGGGTGCCCGCATCGCTGGCCTTCGCGGCCGGATTCGGGTCCTGGCTGGCCGGGGCCTACGGCTATATCCCCTACTTCACCGGCACGCTGGAGCAGCCACCGCTCGCGACGGTCGTGCTGTTGGGGGTCACCGCCACGACGTATGCGGCGCTGATCGCGTTGACCCGCATACTGATCCGCCGCGGCCGGCTCGCCGCCGCGGTGCTCGCGCTACCGGCGGGGTGGGTGACGATGGAGTACCTGATCTCCCGGCAAGCCCCGTTCGGGGCGTGGTGGAGCCTGGCCTATACGCAGGTGCGGGTGCTGCCGCTGATCCAGGTCGCGTCGCTGACCGGATGGCTGGGCGTCTCGTTCCTCGTCATGCTGGTGCCGGCGGCAACGGCCGTACTGCTCGGCACCGATGCGCCTCGTATGCCGCGAATCCGTTGCGCCGCCGCCGCGTTCACTGTGCTGATCGTCGTGCTCGGGTTCGGGTTCTGGCGGCTGTCCGAACCCGCCGGGGACAACCCGGTGCCGGTGGCTGTACTCGCGGTCGCGCAACCCGACGACTATGTGCCGGTCGATTCGGCCGACGGCCGGGACATGATCACCCGCGTGGTGAGCGAGGTCGACAAACTCGCTGACCGTGGCGCACGCATCGTGGTGCTGCCGGAGAAATCCTGGCGGGCAACGGATTCCAGCCTGACTGCTCTCTCCGGTCCGCTCACCGAGGTCGCTACGCGGCGCGGCGTGCACGTGATCGCCGGGCTACTCCTCACCCGCGGCGACACCACCACCAATGTCGCCATCGACTACCCGACCGGCACCGTCTACGCCAAACACCACCTGGTCCCCGGCCTCGAAGCCGACCTGACCCCAGGCACCGGTGTAGCGAAGGTGCCCGGCACCTCCTGGGCCCTGGCCGTCTGCTTCGACCTCGACTTCCCGGACCTGCTGCGCGCCAACCGAACCGCCGGCGCAACCATGCTCCTGGTCCCCGCTCTCGACTTCGGCGACGACCATTGGCTGCACAGTCGCATGGCCGTCCTGCACGCGGTCGAATCCGGCCTGGCCCTGGCCCGCCCCGCCCAACTGGGCGACCTGGTCCTCAGCGACGCCCAAGGCCGAGTCCTGGCCTCCGTCAACACCAGCACCGCCGCCACCCATTCCGCCCTCGCCACCCTCCCCCAGCCCACCACCCCCACCCTCTACTCCCGCCTCGGTGACTGGACAGCCCGGCCCGCCGCCCTCCTCCTCGCCTTCACCATCCTCAGCGCCTTCCGCCGTCCCAGCCCGCGAATCAACATCCCTGAGCGCCAGTCGAATTCGGTAAGCGTCCACTGACGAGACCCTGGCAGCGCAATCTACGGCCGCACCGCACCGGCGGGATCACCGGAGGGCGCATCGCCGACGAGGCAGGACGCACTACCGGCCGGTGGACTCAGTCCAGCAGCCGAACCGAATCGGCGACAACCGCCGTAGCCGGTTTGGGCCCGGCCCCGCAACTCGCCTGCCGCGGCGCGTAGGCAACAGTGCGCGCGGTAACCAGCCACCGGCGGCCGTCCCGATGCGTCACGAGCGCCGCACCCGCGAAAGTCGCCGGATCACCGGAAACCGGCGTACCGGCCGGAGCCGCCGCCACCACGAGATCGCCGACGCAGACATGAGAGTCGGCATCACCGGCGCCGACTCCCGGATCGTCCGCACCGATGGCGGCAGACCGCCCCGCCCCGGTACCGGAATCGACAGCCGGTCGCGCCATAGCCGGACCGTCGACAGCCCACACAGGGACCGAACCGTCAGCTGCGCGCACAGGGACCGAACCGTCAGCTGCGCGCACAGGGACCGAACCGTCAGCTGCGCGCACGGGAGCCGGGTTGTCGGCGGTGAAGGATTCGTCTGCGATGCGCTGGCGGACGGCCACTTCCGCGACCTGTTCGACCGGTGTGTAGCAGCTGCGGCCGCGGAGGCCGGTGAGGGAGACCTCGCCGCGGCGGGCCGCGGCCAGCATGGTCAGGGCCGAATCCTGGTCCAGGCGGCCGTAGGTCAGGCCGGTGGGGAGGAGCACCACGGCGGGGGCGAAACGGTGGCCGCCGGTGTGGGAGCACTCCCACACGTCCGGGCAGGCGGCGGCCAGGCCCGCGGCGATGGGGCGGCCGAGCAGGGCGCAACACTGGTCGCGTCTGCCGTGCGCGCACACCAGGACCAGCGGATCCGTCACGGGCACACCGATGCCCGGGGCCGGGCCGTTCAGCAGGTGCAGGTCCAGGTCCAGGAGTTGTTTCAGGTCGGTGATCTCGAACCGCTCGCACCAGGAGCCCTCGGGCCGCGAACTCGCGATGAGAATCGTTCGCACGCCCTCGAATTCATTGCGCCCGGGCCGCCGGATGAGCATGGGCCGCACCTGCGCGGCCTTGGTGCGGGCGGCCAGTTCGACGGTGATCTCGGCGCCCAGCACCTCGTCACCGATCACATCCCGTCCCCACGCGCCGGGCTGTTCCACGCACAGCCAGCCGGTGATGCGGGTCGCGCTGCCGGGTAGCGGAATCTCCTGCGCGGCAGCCGAACACAGCATGCCCTCGAAACCCGTCACAGCGAAAACTCCCGTACCGCGGCCGATCTCATCGGCACTCCGAGCCTCGTCACAACGGCTGCCCGTCGATCAGCTTGCGAATGATCTGGTCCAGGCGCCGCGCCCGTGTCTCCGGGCGGGCCGCGCTGCCCAGGTGATACCCGACCGCGATGCGGGACTGCACGGGCAGCGTCTCGAAGAAGGCCGCCGCCTCCGGGTACCGGGTCAACGCGGCGAGAAAATCCTCCGGCAGGTCACCGCCCACGGCATTGTCCCAGCGCCCGTCCTGTCTGGCGTCGTCGATCTCAGCCTGCCCCGCCGGATGCATGAGCCCCTGCGCGATCAACTCCCCCGCGATCCCCACATTCCGCTGCGACCACTGACTGCGCCGCCGCCGCGGCGTGAAGCTCATGAGGAAGAAGTCGTCGTCGATGCGCCGGGACTGCCCGTCGATCCAGCCGAAGCACAGGGCCTGCCGCAGCGCCCCCTCGTAGTCCAGCGAAACCTGCCCCGAGCCTTTCTTGGCGAATTTCAGCCAGATCCCGTCCACCGCCGCATGGTTGGCGGCCAGCCATTCCCGGAACGACTGCTCGTCGGGAAACAACAGCGTGGGACGCTCGGATGCGGACACGAGTCAACTGTAGATTCCCGCCCGCAAACCCCCGCCACCTGCCGCGCGAACGCGTGAGTAGGCAGCGAGCGGGAACTGGTGGTGGCGGCCTCTCGGGCGATGCCGCAACCATTGCCCACTCGCGACTCGGTGGGCCCTCAGTGGCCGAGGAAGGGGAGGACTTCGGCTTCGAATTCGCGGTGGCGGTCGCGGTGGATGCTGTGGCCGCAGGTGAAGGTGCGGACCGTGCAGTCGGGGATGGTGGCGCGCATCTGCTCGAGTTTGTCCGGGTCGACCATGCCGCCGGGGCCGCCACGCAGGAACAGGGTGGGCGCGGTGATGTCGGACAGGCCCGCCCACCACTCCGGATACGGTTTGCGGAACTGTTCCAGCGCCGCACCCGTCATGGACCGGTCGAAGGCCAGCACCGCGCGCGGATGCCGGATCAGACTGCTGGTCGCGTGCCACAGTTCCGGGACCGAAGGCAGGCGGCGGGTGAATGTCATCTGCTCGTCGCCGGATCGCAGCGGCAGCGGCTGCTCCTCGATCACCAAGCGCCGCACCAGTTCCGGCCGTTCCATGGCGGTCCAGGAAATGGCGTAACCGCCCAGCGAATGCCCGACCAGATCGACCTGCTCCACCCCGAGCCGTTCACACAACCGCAGCGTATCCGCCCCGAATTCCGGGAAACGATATGAGCCGGTGTGCGCACTGCGGCCGTGCCCGCGCAGATCGGGAATGATCACCCGCCGCCCGTACTGCACCAGTCGCGCCGCCAGCCGATCCCAGGTGTGCCCGTCTCCGCCCATACCGTGCACCAGCACCACGGGGACATCGCTGAGCGGATGACCCGCCGCCGCCCCGGAATCCCGGTAGGCGATCAGCACGTCGTCCAACTCGACCCGGTTGACCGTCAACTCCACGATCAACCAGGGTACGGACCGCCGCCGGGCGCGCGCCGCACTTTGTGTGCACTGCCATAGCTCCGCAACCGGCCCGCACAGCACCCGTGACCAGCACGCTCTCACTCGTACAGCCCCTCCACATGCCAGGCGCGGTTGTAACCGAGCAGCAGCAAGGCCGGGAGGGTGCGCTGCTCGTCCGGCGGCAGCAGCACCTGCGCGCGAGCGGCATACCCGTGCTGAAGTTGGTGCGTCCACCATCGGTCATCCAGCGGCCAGGGCCCCGCCCACCCGACCAGATCCCAGCTGCGACTCCCCCAATGCAGCCGCGCCGGCTCAGCGGTGAACAACCCCCGATCCGTCACCCAGACCGGCTCCCCATCCTCCGCTTCCAGACGCACCTCCGGCCGATCGGCCAGAATCACGGTCGGCGCAGGCTCCGGCAACCGTCCCGGCCACGGCTGCGCCGGATCCGCCGCCGGCACCGGCTCATCCCCCAACGCCACCATGGTGACCCGTTCCGCCGGCCCCCGCCCGCCACTCAACACCCCCATCCGCACCGCACCCCCACCCAGCAACCCCTGCACCCGGGCCAGCGCCCGCCGCGCCCGCTCCTCGTCCTCCCCCACCCCACCCCACAGTCCGAGCTGCAACGCCCCCGCCGCAACCACTTCCACCGGCTCCAAGCGCAGCACGGTAATAGGCGAGCCGAGGCCGACCAGCGACTCACCCGCCGAATCCCATTCCCCGGCATCGCGATCCGTGTCCGCCACGGCACGGCCCGATCCGCGCCGAGAGCCGGACACGTACTCCTGTCCGCCGAAACCCGTGTCCGCCACGGCACGGCCCGATCCGCGCCGAGAGCCGGACATGAACTCCCGCCCGCCGCGGCCGGGCACGCCTTCCGGCCCGCCGGTGCGTCGTTTTCCGCTGCCGCGCTCGGACGCGCGAGGGCGGTGCGATCCCGGGCGTCCGCGCAGGCTGCGGCGGGTGAGCCAGCCGTCGAGTTGCCAGCGGATGCGGTCGGCGGTGCTGTCGGGGGTGAGGGGTTCGGCGCAGCGCCAGGTGCGGGAGAGATGTTCGCCCGCTTCGGTTTCCGCGTGGATGACGAGGCGGGTGCAGGCCACGGACGCGTTGGCGAGTTGCTCGTGCAGGCGGGCGGCGAGCATGCGGCCGGCGAAGGCGGCGGCGTCGACGCGGTCGATCGGTGGGTCGCAACGGTATTGGACGGTCAGGTCCGGGGGGATGGGGCGGGCCGAGGGCGGGCGTTCGGGGAGGGCGCGCGCACAGCGGTGCGCGGCAATGGCATCCGAGCCGAAACGGGACGACACCTCGGCGGGGGTGAGCGCCGCGAAATCGCCGATCCGCCGCAGGCCCAGCCGGTGCAGCAGATCGATCAGGTCACCGCGTTCCGGGGCCGCCAGCACCGGTTCGCCCGCGATTTCGGAGATCGGCAGCGGGGCAAGGAACTCCGCGCCTTTACCGGCGGGCACGAGGGTGGCGCGCCGCGCCGCCAGGACCGCGGTGGACAACTCGTCCGCGATCCCGATCTGGCATTCCACGCCGACCGCCGCGACCGCGTCCACCAGTCGTTCCGCCGCCGCCGCCTCGGAGCCGAAGAACCGCGCCGCACCGCGCGCGCCCAGCACCAGCAGTCCCGGCCGCAGCACCTCCACGCCCGGTACGGTCGCGTCCACCGCCGTCACCACGGGTTCGAACGAGCGCGCGTCCCGGTCCGTATCCTCCTGCGCCACCAGCAGTTCCGGGCACCGCGCCTGCGCTTCCCGCTTCTTCAGCCCACGCCGCACCCCTTCCGCGCGCGCCACCGCATTGCAGGCCACCACCTTGTTGTTCGCCAGCACCGCGACCGCCCGGGTCGCCGGCGCCCCCGCCTCGGCGGCCGCCGCCACCGCCGGCCAGTCCAGGCACCACACCGCCAGCACCCGCCGAGCCTTCACACCCATCTCTTCAGATGACCGACCGCACTCTTCCCATGATCGAACGCCCTCTCCGCGTGGCCGAACGCACTCTCCGCGTAGTAGAACGCGCTCTCCGCGTGGCCGGTAGCGCTGGGAATGACGGAAGGGTCAGGAAGCGGCATGGCGGTTGATAGGTAGCGGCTCTGCTGTAAGAGGTTGGACGACGGCGGGTTCCGTATCCACCCATTCGACCCTGCCGTTGCAGGGACTCATGGCCAGGTGCCCGGTGCGCGGTTGCGCGGAACGACCGTGCACAGAGACATTCAGGCGGACGCCGCGGAGCCGCCCGCAGCCGCGGCCGAGACCGCTGTACCCCGTGACCCGCGTGTCGATTCGCAGCACCGGCCCCGCCCAGGCCCCGCCGGTGACCACGAGCGTGGCGTTCTTGCTGCGCGCCTTGGCGGTGAGAATTCGAGTGCGGGACATGGGGATCGACGCGCCGCCCAGATCCAGCACCACCAGATCCAGCCCATCCAGCAAAACCGAGGCAATCTCCAGCGGGTCGTCGCCCGGCTCGGCGACCACGGCCAAACGGTCCAGCCGAGCACCCATTTCGGCAGCAGCCAGCAAGCCCAGCCGTGGCAGTCCCACCACCGCGGCATGACCGCCCGCGGCGGTGACCGAAGCCAGCAAACCGGCGAGCAGCGAACTCGCGCCCCGGTACGCCACCACCGAGCCCTTCGCCAATCCACCGTCCGGCAGCAGACCCTCCAGGGCGGGCGGCACCGGCAGCGCCTCGCGCCGTTTCTCCGCCGCGACCGGGGCCCGGTCGTGTGCGCCCGCGCCACGCGCCGGAACTGCGGCAATGCGCTTGCGCAGCTCGGCCAGCTGCCGTTGTCTCGCTTCCACCGCCGAACCCATCTATCGACCACCTCTCCCCATCGACGGAGGACCCGACTCCCGGGAGCGCATGACTCCACCCATTTGCTCCGGACCGCACACTACAAACAGCACCGATTCAGCTAACGATTCTGATCGAATGCATGTTCGATCAATGCACAGTAGAACTCGAGGCCGGGCGCGCGTCAAGAGGCAGTGGCGCAAACCTCGGGTTTCGAAGCAGGCCGGTTAGCACGGTTTTCCGCTACCCTGCACCCGTGACCGAACGCGCCCGTCCCATTCTCGGCCCCGATTCCCTGGTCGCCGGCCGTTACCGCCTGCAATCGAAACTCGGCGGTGGCGGCATGGGCGCCGTATGGCTGGCGCACGATCGCATGCTGAAGCGGGATGTCGCCATCAAGCAGGTGCTTTCCACGGCCGGCCTCAGCGAGCAGGAGGCCAATGCGGTCCGCAGCCGCATCATGCACGAGGGCCGGGTGGCCGCGAAGCTCTCACACGAGCACGCCATCGCCGTCTACGACGTGGTGCTGGAGGCGGGTGAACCCTGGCTCGTCATGGAGTACCTGCCCTCCCGCAGTGTCGCCAAGGCGCTCGCGCTGGTGGATCAGCTCTCCCCGATCGAGGTCGCGCAGATCGGCGCGCAGGTGGCGGACGCGCTCGCGGCCGCGCACTCCGCCGGCATCGTGCACCGCGATATCAAGCCCGGCAATATCCTGGTCGCCGACCGCGGCGACGAGGTCGGCATGGTGAAGCTCAGCGACTTCGGCATCTCCAGCGGCGCCAACGACACCAGCGAGGAGATCGGTGACGTCATCACCGGCACCCCCGCCTACCTGCCGCCGGAGGTGGCGCGCGGCGCCCGGCCCACCACCGCCAGCGACGTATTCTCGCTCGGCGCAACGCTGTACACGGCCATCGAAGGCCAGCCGCCCTACGGTTTCGACGACGACAGCGATGCGGTCGTGGAACGCGCGGCCATGGCGCAGATCATTCCGCCGCAACGCAGCGGACCGCTCACCGCGGCCCTGCTGCACATGATGGAACCGGCGCCGCAACGCCGCCCCACCATGACCGAGGCGCGCAACGAAATCCTCACCGCCGTCTTCGGTCCCGGCACCGCGCCCTACATTCTCGGCGCCCCGGTACGCACCGAGGACGGCACCATTCCGGCGTGGGCGGCCCGCAATTCCGCCGCCGGCCTGCGCAGCCCGCATTCCAGCCCGCTGCCCCGCCCGCCGCGGCAGCCCGCCGCGACTCCGGCTGCCCCGCAACCCAAGTCGAAGGGCTTCGACCTGAGCGCGCTGGGCCCCAATGCCGGTCCGCTGGCCGTGGCGATCGGACTGCTCATCGGCATCCTGATCATCATCGTGCTCGTCGTCGTGCTCTGACCGCCACTCCCCCGCCTCCCCGAGACTTTGGCGCGCGGCCAAGTGCCGTTGACTTACCTCAAAATCGGTTGGCGCGCCTTTGCTTACCTCAGTCGATGCGGCGGCGGTGTGCCCAGCGGGTGAGGGCGTTGCGGTTGGACTGCTGGGTTTTACGCAGCACGTTCGAGGCATGCGTTTCAACGGTTTTCACCGAGATGAAGAGGGTTTCCGCGATCTCGCGGTACGTGTAGCCGCGCGCCAGCAGGCGCAGTACCTCCAGCTCACGCGGGGTGAGCGAGTCGAGCTCCGGATCCAGCGGCGGTTCCGGCACGGGTGAGCGGCCGGTGAACGAGTCCAGCACGAAACCGGCCAGGCGCGGCGAGAATACGGCGTCCCCACCCGATACCCGCCGGATACCGTCCGCCAGTTCGGGACCGGAGATGGTCTTGGTGACGTACCCGCGCGCGCCCGCCCGGATCACCGCGATCACATCCTCGGCGGCGTCGGAGACGCTGAGCGCCAGGCACACCGGCCCCGGATCGATGCCCTGCAGCACGGCCACGCCGCCACCGTCGGGCATGTGCACGTCCAGCAGCACCACATCCGGTTTGGCCGTCTTGATTCCGGCGATGGCCTCGGCCACCCCGCCGGCCTCGCCGACCACTTCCATATCGGATTCCCGGCTCAGCTCCGCCCGCACCCCGGACCTGAACACGGCGTGATCGTCGACCAGAAACACCCGGACACTCACCTGCTACTCCTCACCTGACGCTCGCCGATCCAGCTTCCTGGGTCTCCCCCCACACAGCTTGCCTCATCGGGCTCACCGCTGCGCGGCGCCTTCCACAGTGTCCTGGGTGTCTCCGCTGTCCGCGGTCTCCGGCTGCACGACGAGCCGTTCATCGCCGCCGTCCTTGCGCGGCATGAAGATTCGCACCTCGGTGCCCCGGCCCGGCGCGGATTTGATCTCCGCGCGCCCGCCGCGCCGCTCGATCCGCGCGCGAATGGATTTCGCGAGCCCCTGCCGGTCGGAGGAGACCTGATCCATGTCGAAGCCCTTGCCGCGGTCGCGCACGAAGATGCTCACCTGATGCGGCTCCACCTCCGCGAACAGGTCGATGGACGGCACCTCGGCGTGCTTGGCCGCATTGACCAGCGCCTCCCGGGTGGCGCCCAGGACCGCGGTGAAATGCTCCTTGGGCAGCCCGATTCCGCTGTCGTCGAGATCCATCGACACATCGCCGACGGTCACCGGCGTCACCTTCACGCCGTGCTGGTCCTCTACCTCGCCCGCGATGGTCCGCAGCGCGGCCGCGAGACTGGACTGCGCCGGCGCGGTGTCGTCGAACAGCCACTTGCGTAGCTCGCGTTCCTGACTGCGCGCCAGCCGCACCACTTCCTGCGGATCCTCGGCCTGCCGCTGGATCAGTGCGAGCGTCTGCAGCACGGAATCGTGCAGATGCGAGGCGATCTCCTCGCGCTCGTCATTGCGGATACGCGCCGCGCGTTCGGCATTCAGCGTCCGCACCATGCGCAGCCACAGCGGCACGGTGAGCAGTCCGGCCCCGATCAGCGTGACCGCCACCGCCAGCAGGGCCGATCCGAGCGAACTCAGATTGATGCGCGCCAGCACCACCACCCCGAGCCCCACCACGATGAGCGTCGCCCCGCCCACGATGCGCGCCCACGTCACCACCGACGCCTTGGCCGGCAGCCCGATGACGGATCTCGGCCCGTCCGCATCGAATTCGCGCCACACCAGCGCCGCACCGATGGCCACCACGATGATCGGCCCCACCACGTGCGCGGCCGTCCCGTTGAACAACCATGCCGTCACCACCGACAGCGACAATCCCAGCAATGCCAGCCCGACGGCCTGCCGCCGCTCCGCCGCCGTGGGCGCCACCGCGGCCCCCGTGGCCGGCGTGAAGATCCACAGCATCCCGTAGGCGACGATCCCGGCCCCCGCCAGCGCGGACAGCAGCACGAACGCCATCCGCACCTTGAACACGTCGACCCCGAGGTGATCCGAGATCCCCCCGGCCACCCCGCCGACGATCCGGCCCCCGGACCGCCGCATCAGCTTCGGTGGCTGCACATCGGCGACGGCCCCGCGAGCGGGGTCGAACAAGGGCAGCGACGGATACATGCCTTCGATACTGGCACGCGGCCCCGACAGGCGACATCGGGAAACACCCCGATTCCCACCCTGATCGACCGTCCGGTCCGGACAGGAATAAGCCACTGACCTGCACGGTCAGGCGTCGGGCTCGGGCAGAGTCGGCCCTACCGCGCCGCGCAGGAATGCAACTCCCACCTGATCTCCGAGCGCCTCGCGGTCCGGATCGGACGCCCCGGCGTCGCAGCCTGCCCGCCTGCGCCGCCGGACCGGACAACCCGCCGCGCCCGGCCCGGCCAGCGGTTTCACGACGCTTCCGCCCGCAGCCCCCGGCGTGGCCCGGCCCCGCATCCCTACCGTTCTTCCCGGGGCTACCGCGTCTCTTCCCGAGACGGCCGCGCCCCACCGGAACCGGCCCAGGGGGACCGGATTCCGCGGGGCGACAGCCCCATTCGTGTCCGCTACCGCAGCGGCGCATCCGGTTCGGGGAGGAACCATGCTCGTCAAAACCGCCATCGCCGGTGTCATCGCAAGCGCCGTCACAGTGGCCAGACTCATCACCGGCCCCGCCGGAGTCGCGCACGCCGACACACTGCCGTCGCACGAGAAGACGGTCACCGCACCCAATGGCATGACCGTCACCGTCGGCCACCGCGACAATGCCGTCCGCCCGGTCGCACCGCTGAACGGCATGCCGACCAATCGGGAGGCGTACCTCGACAACACGTCGTACGGGCGCGTCGAGGGCGGCATCGGCAAGCTGCGCACCGGCTTCTTCATCGCCTGCGCGGTGGACCTGGACGTCAGCTTCGACATCAACGCCACCGCGGGCATCGGCGCGGACGTGTCGGGGGGCGTGACCGCCGACCTGACGGGTGTGACACCCAGCGCGAGCGTCGCCATCACCCCGACGATCGGCGCGAATATCGGCGTCGACCTGTCCATCCGGCCCGGCAAGATCGTGGACGTCGAACTGCCGCCCGAACTCCGGGAGAAGGAACTCCCGGCGAACGACACCGGCTACATCATCGACCGCGACTACCGACTCACCGTGCAGAACTGCGGCGGACCGCTGACCGTGCAGGCGTACACCGTCATCGAAGCCTCCTCACCCGAGGCGAACGTCGCCGAGTACGTCCTCGGCGATCCCGAGGTGCTGTGATGCGCCGGGATCGACGGCGCCGCTGGACGGATCTTCCACTGCAGCCGCTGAATTGGGCTCATGCGGGTGGGGATCGAGCCGGGCGCAATGTGCCCGCCCGCTTCGAATCCCTGCTCTCGGCGGACCGCTCATGGCATCCGGTCGACCACCTGGGTCGCATCCTTCGCTCCCGGTGATCGGACCGTGGTCGCCACCGCCGGGGACGGGGGCCTCCGCTGGTGGGATCTCGATGTCCAGCACGCCGTCGACCGCCCTGCCGGTGACCCCGCCCGATGCCAAGTTCAGGTGCTTGTTCAGGGTGAACCCTGATGTGCCTGAACGGCATCGGACAGCACGATAGAACGCATGACGAGAACGAGCGACTGGTCCAGGAGCGCCGGGCGGGCGGGCTTCTCCGATCAGATTCACGACATTTGGCGGACGCGGCCGCTACGGATGCCCAAGCACGGGCCGGTGGCCGGTGTCGCTGCCGGGTTCGGGCGACGGTACGGGGTCGATCCGGTGCTGGTACGGGTGGCGTTCGTGGTGTCAGCGCTGTTCGGCGGGGCGGGGATCGTGCTCTATCTGCTGTGCTGGCTGCTGCTGAGCCAGAACGGGGATCGGAACTCGCCGGCCGAATCGCTGTTCGGGAAGGGTCAGAGCTCGCAGAACTCGTCCAAGACCATCGTGCTCATGGTGGCGTTGGGGATCGCCGTGAGCACGATGGGACCCGTCGGGATCGGGCTCGGCGGATCCGGCGTGATCAGCTTCCTGCTCATGCTGGGCGGCTGGTGGCTGCTCTACCAGCGGCAACCGGTACCGCCCGCCGGATACCTGGAGCAGGCGGCGCCGGACAGCTTCCTCAATACCGGATACCCGGGCACCACCAACCCGTACTGGACCGGAGTGCCCGGCAATGCCGTCACCTTCGAGGCCTACGGGCCGTACACCAAACTCCCGGACCACTACGAGCCCGACCCGAACCTGGCGCAGCAGCCCCTGGCCGACGAGTCACCCACCGAAGTCCTCGCCGCACAGCGCATTCCGGTCACCGATACGGCGACAGCGGTGTTGAACACGACCGGCCCGTCGGACGAGGCGCCCACCATCAACCTGCGCGCCGACGGCGATCTCGCAAAGGATGACGCCGAAACGGTTGTGCTGCACAAGAATGCGAGCGGACCCGGCACCCCTGTCGACCTGGACAAGGGCCTTCCGGCCGGCACCTCGGGAGCGCCGGACGTGTCCGGCGCCGAGGACTCCGCCGCGCAGTCCGCCGCAGGCTCAGGTCAGGACACCCCGCAGGACGCGCCGCCCACCGACAGCAAACCCCCGGCCCTGCACCGTATTCCACCGACCTCCCCACTCGCCCCCCGCAGCTTCGGCGGCTACGGCCCGGCCCCGATCTCACCCGAGTTCGGCCCCACGCCGCCCGGCTGGGATCCGCTCGGGGTCGCCCCGCTGGCCTGGGATCTACCGGAACCTCGGACGGCGGTGCGGGAACAGCCGCCGGTGCAGACGCTGCCGTCGCGACCGCGCTCCCGGCTCACCCCGGTGACCATCGGCCTGGCCATTCTGGCTGCCGCGGCCGCCGGCGCGATGGCCGCCTCGGGCATCGATTGGATGACGCCCGGACGCATCGGCGCGGCCGCGCTCGCGGTGCTCGGTATCGGTCTCGTCATCGGCGCGTTCATGCGGCGCGGGCACGGTCTGATGGTGTTGCTGGCGCCGCTGGCCGGATTCGTCATCCTGGCCTCGCTCATCGGCCCGATCCAATTCGACAAGGGCGCCATGGGTGATCACCGGTGGGCCGCGGTGACCGGTAGCGAACTGGAGCCGGTCTATCACGTGACCATGGGGTCGGCCACGCTCGATCTGTCCAGGCTGCAGTTGACCGAGGATCGTGCGACCACGGTCAAGGTGCGGATGGGCGATGCCCGGGTGGTGCTGCCACCCAACCTGCGGGTGCACACCGAGTGCACCGTGCGCATGGGCGACTCGAATTGCCTGACCGGCTGGTCCGGTCCGGCGACCGGTCCCGCCCTGAACCTGACCGTCGATGTGCAAATGGGAAATGCGGAGGTGAAACGTGGCTGAGAACAACAAGACCCGTCGTCCCTCGTTCTCGTTGCTGCTGGCCGGACTGCTCGGTCTGGGCGTGAGTGTGTGGGCCTTCATCGGCCCGCATTACTGGCCCGTGTCGGGCGGAGTATCTCTAGGCTGGATTGTGGTCATCGCGGCCATCGTGGTCGGTATCGTTCTGGTTCTGACCCCGCGTAAGAACCGGGATTGACCACCGCGCTGCCTCACCCTCGCCGAGGCAGCGCCACCCGGCCTTCGATGAACTGCCCTCGGAGAAGGCCGAAGGCCCCTCACCACAAGGTGAGGGGCCTTCACACTGTTCCGGGCAGGTCGTGAGAACCGTTCCGGCTCACTCCCATTCGATGGTGCCCGGCGGCTTGCTCGTCACGTCGAGGACCACGCGGTTGACCTCCGCCACCTCGTTGGTGATGCGGGTGGAGATGCGTTCCAGTACCTCGTAGGGCAGGCGGGTCCAGTCGGCGGTCATGGCGTCCTCGCTGGAGACCGGGCGCAGCACGATCGGGTGACCGTAGGTGCGGCCGTCACCCTGCACGCCGACGCTGCGGACATCGGCCAGCAGCACCACCGGGCACTGCCAGATCTGCTTGTCCAGACCGGCCGCGGTGAGCTCCTCGCGGGCGATGGCATCGGCCTGGCGCAGGGTCTCCAGCCGGTCCGAGTTCACCTCGCCGACAATGCGGATGGCCAGGCCGGGGCCCGGGAAGGGCTGGCGCGCAACGATTTCCTCCGGCAGGCCGAGCTCGCGGCCGACGGCCCGCACCTCGTCCTTGAACAGCAGGCGCAGCGGCTCGACGAGCGAGAACTCCAGATCGTCGGGCAGACCGCCGACATTGTGGTGCGACTTGATGTTCGCGGTACCCGCACCGCCACCGGACTCGACCACATCCGGGTACAGGGTGCCCTGCACCAGGTATTCGACTTTGGCCTCGCCCTGCTCGCCGACGACCTCGGCGACCGCGTCCTCGAACGACCGGATGAACTCCCGGCCGATGATCTTGCGCTTCTCCTCCGGGTCGGTGACGCCCTTCAGCTCACCCAGGAACTTGTCCACCGCGTCCACGGTCACCAGCTTGGCGCCGGTCGCGGCGACGAAATCACGCTGCACCTGCTCGCGCTCGCCCGCCCGCAGCAGACCGTGGTCGACGAACACACAGGTCAGCTTGTCGCCGATGGCACGCTGCACCAGCGCGGCCGCGACAGCCGAGTCGACACCGCCGGACAGACCACAGATGGCGTGCCCGCCACCGACCTGCTCCTTCACCTGCGCGATGAGGGCCTCGGCGATATTGGCGGGCGTCCACGCGCCCGGAATCCCGGCGATCTCGTGCAGGAAGCGGCTCAGCACCTGCTGCCCGTGCGGCGAATGCAGCACCTCGGGGTGGTATTGGACACCGGCCAGCTTGCGCGCACGATCCTCGAACGCGGCCACGGGCGCGCCCGCGGAGGTCGCGGTGACCTCGAAGCCGGCGGGGGCGTCGGTGACGGCGTCGCCGTGGCTCATCCACACCGGCTGCCGGGTGGGCAGCCCGCCGTGCAGGACACCGCCGTCGACGCTCAGTTCGGTGCGGCCGTATTCGCGAGTCCCGGTGTGGGACACGGTGCCGCCGAGCGCCTGCGCCATGGCCTGGAAGCCGTAGCAGATGCCGAAGACCGGCAGGTTCAGATCGAACAGTCGCGCATCCAGTTGCGGTGCGCCGTCGGCGTACACGCTGGACGGGCCGCCCGAGAGGATCACCGCGAGGGGCTTCTTCTCGGCGATCTCCTCGACCGTGATGGTGTGCGGAACCACCTCGGAGTAGACGCTGGCCTCGCGCACCCGGCGCGCGATCAGCTGCGCATATTGCGCCCCGAAGTCGACAACAAGGACTGGTCGCTGGGTTTCTGCCACCGGCACAGTCTACGGAGCGACACAGGACACACCTGACCCGGGCGACGCGAGTTGGAACGTGACAACTGATCTCGCGAGGTGCGGGTAACGCCCCGGGTACGCCCGAAATCGGTTCGGCACCCGACCGCCGGCACGGGCGCGCGACGGGCAACGGCACTCGGCCGCCCGCCAAAGTCGCGGAGAGGCGAAAAGAGTCAGAGTCAATGGCTATCCTCTATCCGTGCCATTCGCCCGTGCGATCGATGCCGAGATCCATTACGAGGACAGCGGGGGCGACGGTTCGGTAGTTCTGCTCGGGCACGAATTCCTCATGGACCGAACGATGTTCGCGTCGCAGGACGCGGCATTGACACCGGAGTTCCGGCTGGTCTCCTGGGATGCGCGCGGGCACGGCAACACCCGCGACGAGGGGCTGCCGTTCACCTACTGGACCTGCGCCCGGGACGCCCTGACCGTCATGGATCGACTCGGCGTGGAACGCGCCGTGCTGGGCGGAATTTCGCAGGGCGGGTTCATCGCACTGCGCACCGCACTGCTCGCCCCCGAACGCGTCGCCGCCCTCATCCTCATCAGCGCCGAGGCACAGGAGCCCACTCCCCAGGAACTCGCGAATGCCCGCCGCTTCCTGGACAAGTGGCACGACGAGCCCCTCCGCCCCGCCCTGGCCGACCACCTCGCCCGCAGCCTCATCGGCGACGACGACTGGTACCGCGGCGTCTGGGCGAAACACTGGCTGGCCCGTGACCCCGCCACCCTCGCCGTGGCCGCCGGCGCCCTCCTGGAGCGCGATTCGCTCCTCGAGCGACTATCCGAAATCACCTGCCCCGCACTGATAATCCACCCCACCCACAGCGGCATCCCGCACACCCACGCCCTCGAACTGGCGGCCCGCCTCCCCGACGCCCGCTACGTCGAAGTAGAAGGCGCCCGCCGCACCGTCAACCTCACCCACCCGGTAGCCGTCAACTCGGCAATACGCGAATTCCTCCGCGATCAAGCCGCGCCGCCTCTCCGTGACTTCAGCGCCCGGCTCGGGAGCCGTTGACACCACTGCATGCGGGCCGGCACGAAATCAGTTGACGCCTTTGCAGAACGACGCGCCGAATACGCCCAGCGCGAACACCATCGGTCTCCGCGCACCCCGGCGACCCCACAGCACACCCGCCACAGACGACTCGTGCCCCGCGCAGCCGAAGCAACGCGAGGCACGATGTAGAAACCCGCTGTCAGCATCCGCTACCGGTTCGCTGTCTTCGTCACCAAAGGCGACAACAGATTTCGCGGCAATCGGGGTAACTCCCCGGGTACCCCCAAAATAGTCTCGGCACCCGACCGCACCCCGCATGCACGACAGCCAACGGATGTCAGCCGCGCGCAAAAGTCCCGGGGAGGCGGAACAGCACGGCGATTACCTCACGTTGAGGCCGACCTTCTGGAATTCCTTGAGGTCGCTGTAACCGGCCTTGGCCATCGAACGGCGGAGGCCGCCAACCAGATTCAGCGAGCCGAACGGGTCGTTGGAGGGGCCGTTGAGGACCTGCTCCAGCGGGACGCGCTCCTCGTCGATGGCGTACGGCAGCACCGCGCCGCGCGGCACCGAGGGGTGCGCGGCGGCCGACGGCCAATACCAGCCGCTGCCAGGGGTTTCCGCCGCCATGGCGAGCGGCACGCCCAGCATGACCGCGTCCGCGCCGCAGGCGATGGCCTTGGCGATGTGACCGGAGGTCAGGGTCTCGCCGTCGGCGATGACGTGCACGTAGCGGCCACCGGTCTCGTCGAGGTAATCGCGCCGCGCCGCAGCGGCATCCGCGATGGCGGTGGCCATCGGCACGCCGATGCCCAGCACCTCGTTGGTGGTGGTCGCGCCCTGCATGGAGCCGTAACCGACGATGACGCCCGCCGCACCGGTGCGCATGAGGTGCAGCGCGGTCCGGTGATCGGATACGCCGCCCGCCACCACCGGCACATCCAGTTCGGCGATGAAGGTCTTGAGGTTCAGCGGCTCACCGTCACCGACGTGCTCGGCGGAGATGATGGTGCCGTGCACGACCAGCAGGTCGATCCCCGCCTGCACCAGCGCCGGGGTGAGCGCCCGCGCGTTCTGCGGGCTGACCCGCACCGCGGTGGTGACACCGGCGGCACGCACCTCGCCGACCGCGGCGGCCAGCAGGTCCGCCTTCATGGGCGCGGCGTGCAGCTCCTGCAGCAGCGCGACGGCGGCCTCGGTGCCTTCCTTCTCCGCGACCTCGGTCAGCTGCTGGATCTTGGCGTCCACATCGGTGTGCCGGGCCCACAGGCCCTCACCGTTGATGACGCCGAGGCCGCCGGCCTTGCCGAGCTCGATGGCGAACTTCGGCGAAACCAGGGCATCGGTGGGGTGCGCCAGGAACGGGATCTCGAATCGGTAGGCGTCCAGCTGCCACGCCAGCGAAACCTGCTTGGAGGAGCGGGTCCGCCGCGACGGAACGATGTCGATATCGTCCAGCTCATAGGTGCGCCGGGCGGTCCGGCCCATGCCGATCTCGACCATATCGCGCATCGTTCAGTCCTTTCGGGTTCGTTTGCCGCACATGACAAAGCCGGTCCGCGGACTTTCCGCGAACCGGCGGCGTCCGGCTACGAACGGGCGTTGTAGTTGGGGGCCTCGACGGTCATGGTGATGTCGTGCGGGTGCGACTCTTTCAGGCCCGCCGCCGTGATCTGCACGAACTGGGCGGCCTGCAGGTCCGGAATGGTCTGCGAGCCGGTGTAACCCATGGCCGCGCGCAGACCGCCCACCAGCTGGTGGATGACCTGATCCAGCGGGCCGCGGAACGGCACCCGGCCCTCGATGCCCTCGGGCACCAGCTTCTTCTCCGACAGCACGTCGTCCTGGAAGTAGCGGTCCTTGGAGTAGGACTTGGCCTCGCCGCGACCCTGCATGGCGCCCAGCGAGCCCATGCCGCGGTAGCTCTTGAACTGCTTGCCGCCCACCAGGATCAGTTCACCCGGGGATTCCGCGGTGCCCGCCAGCAGCGAGCCCAGCATGACGGTGGACGCGCCGGCCGCGAGGGCCTTGGCGATATCGCCGGAGTACTGCACGCCACCGTCGGCGATGACCGGCACACCGTGCGGCTTGCACGCGGCGACGGCCTCGAGGATGGCGGTGATCTGCGGCGCGCCGACGCCCGCGACCACGCGGGTGGTGCAGATCGAGCCGGGGCCCACGCCCACCTTGACGGCGTCCACGCCCGCCTCGACCAGCGCGAGCGCGCCGGCCCGGGTGGCGATATTGCCGCCCACGATCTGCACGCGATCGCCGACCTCGGCCTTGATCTTGGAAACCATCTGCAGCACACCGGACTGGTGGCCGTGCGCGGTGTCGACGACGAGCACGTCCACGCCGGCCTCGGTGAGGGTCATGGCTCGCGACCACGCGTCCTCGCCGACGCCGACCGCGGCGCCGACCAGCAGGCGGCCGTCGCGGTCCTTGGTGGCGTTCGGGTACTGCTCGGTCTTGACGAAGTCCTTGACGGTGATCAGACCGCGAAGCCGGCCGTCGCCGTCCACGATCGGCAGCTTCTCCACCTTGTGCCGGCGCAGCAGACCCAGCGCGGCCTCGGCGGTCACGCCCTCCTGGGCGGTGATGAGCGGCGCCTTGGTCATGATCTCGGCGACGCGGCTGTTCTGATCCACCTCGAAGCGCATATCGCGGTTGGTGATGATGCCGACCAGCCGGCCGGTCTCGTCCACCACGGGCAGACCCGAGATGCGGAATCGCGCGCACATGGCGTCGACTTCGGCGAGCGTATCGGTCGGGCGACAGGTCACCGGATCGGTCACCATGCCCGCCTCGGATCGCTTCACGGTCTCCACCTGCGCGGCCTGATCGGCCACCGACAGATTGCGGTGCAGCACACCCATACCGCCGGCGCGCGCCATGGAGATGGCCATGCGCGCCTCGGTCACGGTGTCCATGGCCGAACTCACCAGCGGGGTGCGCAGCGTGGTGTCGCGAGTCAGCTTGCTGGAGGTGTCGACCGAGCTCGGGATCAGATCGGAGGCCGCGGGCAACAGCAGCACATCGTCGAAAGTCAGGCCGAGCATGGCGACCTTGCCGGGATCATCTCCGCCCGTATGGGGGCGGCCGGCGCGTCCGGCGAAATCACTGCGTTCGCCCGTCACGGGACTGCTCATTCGGATCGACCCCTCCTGGACCTCGGCATCATCCACCGGACCGGGCACCGGTGGACGTTGGGATGAATGACAAAGCCGGCGTTTGCGACCCGGCCTTTGAGGAACCATGGTATCGGTCGCATGATTCCTGACGGCACCCACGTGCGGCCTACCGTTGCCGCTGGAAGGGACACCGGCGGCAAAAGTGATGACCCGGCTTGCAAAACCGCCGACACTGTGTGCTGTACCACCAGCGAAGTGAGGGCAAATAGGCTTCAGCGCTGGCGCGGAGGGGGTGATTCTGCGTACCGTGGGACTGTGCGTGACCATCTACCACCTGGCTTGCCGCCGGATCCGTTCGCCGGAGACCCCTCCGACCCGTCGGCCGCGCTCGATGCCATCGAGCCGGGGGAGCCGCTGGATCCTCACGAGCGCCTAGCGGTCGAAGAGGATCTCGCCGATCTCGCCGTCTACGAGGCATTGCTGGCTCACCGCGGCATCCGCGGGCTAGTGGTCAGCTGCGAGGACTGTCGGCAGGACCACTACCACGACTGGGACATGTTGCGCGCCAACCTCCTCCAGCTATTGGTGGACGGCACGGTGCGCCCGCACGAGCCCGCCTACGATCCGACCCCCGAGGCGTACGTCACCTGGGACTACTGCCGGGGCTACGCCGACGCTTCCATGAACGAGGCGTTGCACGGCGACGGATTCGACGGGTTCGACGTCTGACTCATCGAAAAAGGGCCTGCATCCCATGGATGCAGGCCCTTTTCGGGTTGATCAGCGAATTCCGCCCGGAACCGGCAGCGGCACCACGGGAATCGTGGTCGGCACCACCGGCGGGGCGGCGATCGGCGGCTTCTCGACCGGCGGCTGCGAGCCCGGCTCGTGCCCACCGGGATTCGAGCCGGGTTCATGCCCGCCAGGGTTCGGCCCGGGGTTCGAGATCGTGCCCGGTGCACCCGCGGACGGTTGCACCGGGACGGTCGTCGGCACTCCGGCCGAGGGTTGCGTGGCGGGCTCGGATGGTTCCGAAGACGGTTGCGCCGGCAGCGTATTCACCGGCGGTGTGCTCGGCAGGCTCGGATTCCCGCCGCCCTGGGACGGATTCGTCTCCGGGGAGGGCACCGTCATCGGGTTGATGCTGGTGCTCGGTGGCGTAATCTCGCCGCCCGGATTCGGCGCCGTCGTCGGGACGACCAGTGTGGTGGTCACGGGCGGGCCGGTGGTCACCGGCGGCGTGGTCGTCGGAACGATCGTGGCCAGTTGCTGGGCCACGCTCGGCGCGACCGTCTGAATCTGCGACAGCACCTGCTGCCACTTGTTCAGCAGATCGTCCTTCTTACCGCTGTCGTTGACCTGGGTCGCATTGCTGGCCGCCCGCTCCATCAGCGCCTGGGCCTGCTCCGGCTTACCGGCTTGCACCAGCTGCTGGGCCTGCTGCAGATCGCTGCTCGCGTTCTGCACGATGGTGGACTGGGCCTGCTCGCTGAACACGACCTCCTTGACTTTCCACAGGGGATCGCCCGGGTTCGCGTTGTACGAGAAGGCCGTCAGACCACCGATGACCAGCGCGAGCGCGGCCGCCGCACCGGCGATGGGACGCAGCAGCCGTAGTCGCCCTCTGGACTGCGCACCGATACGCGCTTGCCGGGCGCCTATCTCTTGATTGACCGCTGCGACAATGGCATCCAGGTCCGGTCCGGCCGGCAACGGCTCGGCCATGATCTCCGCGCGCCAGTTCGCGAGCACTGCCGCGAGCTGATACTCCTCGGTGCTCCCCGTCTGCACGGGGCCGTCACCGGCAATCGCATCGATCAACGCGTCATCGCGGCGCACCGCCGCGATGTCCACCGGCCCGGTGTCACCGGACGCCTCGGCATAGGGACCGCTGTTTTGCGATCCAGATCGCGCCTTCCAGTCGCCCCGACCGCGCTCGCCATCCCTAGCCATACATTTCACCTGCCCTCGCCACTTGAGACTTGAGTTTCGCGAGTGCCCTGTGCTGGGCGACTCGTATAGCCCCCGCTGTACTGCCCACAGCGGTTGCGGTTTCTTCGGCCGACAAACCCATGACCAAGCGCAAGATGAGGATCTCCCGATGCTTCTCCGGCAACGTCGCCAGCAGAGCGTTCATCTGCCTGCTCGTTTCGGATTCGAGAGCTCGCTGCTCCGGCCCTTGGTCGGTGGATATGACATCCGGTACTTCGGCCATGGCGTCCGCCTTGTTACGGGCGGAATTTCTGTGAGCGTCGGCGACTTTGTGGGAAGCGATGCCGTACACGAAAGCCATGAACGGTCTGCCCTGATCCTGATACCGAGGCAGGGCTGTCATGACGGCCAGACAAACCTCCTGCGCGACGTCGTCCGCGGAGAGCTGACCCCGTTCGGCCGACCCGATCCGCGCACGGCAATACCGCACCACAAGGGGGCGGATGCTCTCCAGTACCTGGGCTAGAGCAGTCCGATCGCCCTGCGCTGCCGCAGCGACGATGGCGGGATCCAACTCCTCACCCGTGTTGTTCATCGTCAGAGCTGTTCCTGGCGTTACGAGTGGCACCGCGGTGCGAGAGACGGTGCTTCCGCGGAGGGGCGGAACGGTCCAACAATAGCGGCTATCACATTTGTGACACCCGATACGGGGGTCACTCTCTGGGAGGACTCAGGGACTTCCCTGAGAACGTTCAGGGTCGGGCCAGAAGGTCGCCGGGAGAACGCAATCGCCCGCCGCGCATCGCCAGCAATCGAGCGCACTCGGCGGCTTCGGCGGCGCCGTCACCTGCCGGATCGATGCCGGAGCGGAGCATGGCGCAAGCCCAGCGCAACGGCAGCAGTTCGAGCGCACGGCATTGCGCGGCGACTTCGGTTGCCAGCGAACGGGACCGGTCGAGATCCCCCGCGGCGGCGCTCGCGGCGGCCAGCAGCAGCCGGGATTTGACGCGATGTCGCAGGGAGGGCGAACTTTCGGCGAGCACCAGCGCCGCCTCGGCGTGCGCGAGCGCCGGATCTTCCTGCAGCGGCGCAGGATCATCCTGAAGTAGTACGACTTCAGGATGATTCCGTCCGGAATCAGGCTGCGCCGGAACACGGTTGACGGCCGCCGGAACGCGGGCGGTCGCTGCGGAGCTCGAATCGGACCCCGCGGAGCTCGAATCGGCCGGAGCGGAGATCAGATTCGCGCCGGGAGCGGACAGCGCAGTTTCAGCGGACACCCAATGCAATCGAATGCGCGGGCGCCAAGCGGACTCGACATCCCGCAGATGAAAGTCCAGGTGCGTGCGGCAACGGTGCAGCAGTCGCGCGGCGAGCGCGGGGCGCAGCGTGCCGAGCGCGTCCGCGGCCAGTCCGGTCAACGCATCGCAAACGGCCTCGGCGCGAAGGATTTCCGCGGGCGTCGAGGCCGGGGCGGAGCCGGGGGCCGGGCTCGGCGGCAGTACCAGGGCGGCGGCGCGGCCGTCGGCGACGGCGGCGTGCGCATGCCAGCCGAGCTGGCGGAGCAGGGAACCCTCGGTGCTGTGGGTGAGCGACAGCAGTGCCGGATCGGTGGTGGTGCGGCGGGTGCGGCGGAGCTCGGAGCGGGCCGCCGAATAGTGCCCGACGCCACTCAGGGCGACGGCCCGCAACCAGGAATCGGTGGCATCGGTGGCGGCCGGCAATCCGATGGCAGCATCGCCGGGGGCGTCGCCGAAGGCGACGGCGGCGAGCACGGAGTTCACTTCGAGCACAGGCACCGCCGCACTGTAGCCAGTGCGGCGCGGGCGCCGGATGGGCGCCATAGCATGGATACCTAGCAACTCTTCAGCATTCGCAAGGGCCTTTGTGTTTCCACTCCGTAAATCTGTCGTCGCTATCGCCCAGCACGCCCGTTAGGAATTCGTATGGCGTTTCGCGCTATTAACCTGACGGCCTCGATGCGGCCATCTCTACCCTACTCACGACGAGTTGTCCAATGGCTGAGATCACTCACATCGCGATGCGTGCATAGCTTGGATTGCACGCATTCGTGCGGGAAAATGCAGTCCCACCAGCGCTTTTGACAAGTCCGAACGGCCACGATGAGCTGCCCGACCAGCTGGGCAACCGATCAGTATCACCATAGGCGGGCCGATTTGTAAATAGAGGAAATGTTAATTCTCTAAAGGATCGGCATTCGGATCGCGGGAGGAGAAACTATTGACTCGATTTCGTTCTCCGACCTAACGTACGACATCGCCACCGTTGGCGCCGCTCGAAATTGCGGAGCCCACGGAGTGCGATCGCCACGCGGCGATGCGGCCCACTGATTGCGAACCAGCACCGCTCGACAATGCCGACGAGCTCGCACCACCAGGAGTTCACCATGCCTATGCCAACCCACCTCCCTGGTCCGAACGCCGATGTCTGGGATTGGCAGATGCGCGGGTCCTGCCGGGGACAGGACTCGTCCGTCTTCTTCCACCCCGACGGCGAGCGCGGCCGCGCCCGGGCCCAGCGCGAGCTACGCGCCAAAGAGGTCTGCAAGTCGTGCCCCGTGCTGCTGCAGTGCCGCTCACACGCGCTCAAGGTGAGCGAGCCCTACGGAATCTGGGGCGGGATGTCCGAGACCGAGCGGGAGATGCACGCCCGCCGCAGCCGGCGCCGGGTGGTGGCCTAGCCCGCGGGCGGGTGCCTACCTGCGATGTCACCGATGCGCCGCGGTGCTGTGAGTTCAGAATTCCTCCCATCCGCGTGCCGCGGCGCGCCGAATCTCTAGCAAACAACCGGCCACTGCTGAACGGAGAGCCGGTTGTGGCTGGTAAGCGCTGTACGCGCCCACCACCGCGACGTTCCGAACCGATGCGCGGTGGTGTGTACCGACCGATGCGCGGCGCCCCGCGGGCAGTACCTGATGAGGCTTCGCACGACATGGCCAGAAGCTGTTGTCCGTCGGAACGGCGTTTCGCGAAAACCCCGGCGTGTCACGGCGTGTCCACAAGGTCACGATTACGGCGTGTCGGTACAAAACGGAAAAACATTGTGCGACAGCGGATTTGCCGATACCCCCCACCGAGAGGAGGTTATAGCGGCAGGCTACCCTCGTGGCCGATGACACAGAACGGAGCGTTGTGACAGCGCGGCCGCCGGCTGCAGAGGGCGACTCGTTCCAGAGTTCTCGGGACGGGCGCGCAGACTCTGTAGTGACGGCGCGCGCAGCCGAAAGCCTCGAACTCGCCGCACTTCTCGAACGCTGCGGTGAACAGGATCAACAGGCTTTCGCCGAACTGTACGACCGCACCAGTGCGCGGGTCTTCGGCCTGGTCCTACGCGTGCTACATGATCCCGGCTACGCCGAGGAGACCACTCAGGAGGTCTACCTCCAGATATGGCGCACGGCCGCCAATTTCGACCCCGCCAAGGGTTCGGCGGTCACCTGGTTGATGACCCTCGCCCATCGGCGCGCGGTCGACCGGGTCCGGGCCGAGCAGGCACATGCTCAGCGCGAGGTCGCCTACGGAACCAGCACCCTCGGTAACGAATTCGATGAGGTCACCGAAGAAGTCGGACGACGGCTGGAACAGCAGGCGGTGCTGCAGGGGCTGGCCACCTTGACGGAGACACAGCGGGAGGCGATCTCGCTCGCCTATTTCGGCGGGCGGACGTATGCCGAGGTAGCGGCTTACCTGGGCGTAGGGTTACCTACCGTTAAGTCCCGTATACGTGATGGACTGACACGACTCAAGAAAAGTTTGGGAGTGACGTGAGATGAACGAAAGCCAGATCGATCTCGCGCACTGTGTCGCGCTCGGATCGATCGGCGACGAAGATCAGCGCGCAGTGCGAGAGCTACTGGATACCGGCGACCCGGTACTGCGCGCGGACTTCACCCAGGAAGTGCAGCAGACCCGAGAAGCCCTCGCCCTGTGCGCGTCGTCGGTGGCCGCAGCGCCACCGCCCGCACTGCGCGATCGCATACTCGCCGCCGTAGCAGCAGACCAGGCTCCGCCGACAGCGATCCACCACAGCCGTCCCCCGCTCCACACCGGAAACGGACGTAGCACCCGCGCAGTTCACGACTGATTCGCATACCCGCGGTCCAGGACGCCCGCCCAGTTCGCTCCGTCGGATTGGGCGCAAACGTCCAAATTCTCTCGCGGCTTCCCCCGCGCGACCCCCCAATATTTCGGTCGACCCATTGCCGGGGCGGACTGTTACCGTCTGCGTACGCGATCAGGTTGGGGGAGCGAGGATCTCATGGCGTTGCAGGCTCTGCACGAGTTCGTGAAGGGGCCGTCGGCTTCGCACGAGTCGGAGGCGATCACCGGAGGGCGCGGGCTCTACCTGCCGCCCGAGGCCGGGGCCGAGGTATCCGAGCTGCTGTCCGCGGAATCGGTGGCCGAAATGACCGCGGGCGTGGTCGAATTGCGCAATCTCATGCCCGGCGGGGATCTGTTCCACAGCTCGGTGCTCGCGCTCATGTGCGGCACGCTGGTCGAGAACGGGGCCGATCCGGGCGCCGCCATCGACGCCACCATGGACCTGTTCCTCGAGGTGCTGGACGCGCTGGCCGAGCAGCCGGACGAGATGGTGCGAGCGGCAGGGCAACTCACCTTCATGGCGACCATGACCATGCTGAGCCGCTCCAAGGAGACTCGTAAACGGTGGCGGGCCCACCCGCGGATCATCGAACGCCTCGACGACCTCGAGGATTCGCAGCTCGTGCCCTGGTTCCTGCGTGAGATCTTCACGCTGCACGACGATCTGGAGCTGCTGGTCCTGGATCCGAAGAACCGCCGCGCCTTCGAATTCCGCCTGACCGGCGTACGCGACCGCCTCTACCACGCCTACGCCCTGCTCCAGGACGCGCTACTGCAGCACACCGGTCCCGGCTACCTCGATGCCGAACCGGTGGACCCGGCCGTGGTCCGCTATGCCCGCAATCACGCTCTGACACAAGCGGAATTCGAGGCCCGCACCCTCCTCGACCACCAGCGCTTCAACTTCACCTTCCCCGGCGGTCTCTTCATGCCCGGCTCCGGCTCCCCCTTCGAACTCCCCCTCCACGACGGCAGACGCGTCCTGGTCGTGGAGCCGAAAGGCATTCACTTCGGCTGGAATCCGGCCGATATGTACGGCATAGCCCACCAGGCCCTGAAAGCCTCCGCGGACCTCACCCGCGAACTCGACCCCGCCGCGGCCGAAGCCCTGCTGGCCCGCTGCGGCCTCACCTGACCTGGACGCAGACCTTCCCGATACGGATCAGGCCCCGGACAGCAACTGCTGTCCGGGGCCCGATTTCACCGCTTATAGCGCGTCGCTCAGTGCGAGTGGCCGTGGTGGTCGTGGCCGGCCGGTTCCTCGGCGGGCTTCTCGACCACGGCGGACTCGGTGGTGAGGACCATGCGAGCCACCGAGGTGGCGTTCTCCACCGCGGAGCGGGTGACCTTGACCGGGTCGATGACGCCCTCGGTGACCAGGTCACCGTAGGTGAGGGTGGCGGCGTTGAAGCCTTCCTTGCCGTCGCCCACCTTGGAGACCACGACCGCGCCGTCGACGCCGGCGTTGGAGGCGATCCAGAACAGCGGGGCGGTCAGCGCCTGACGCACGACGTCGACGCCCACGGCCTCGTCACCGGACAGCGAGTCGCGCAGTGCGACCAGCTTGGTAGCGGCCTGCACCAGGGCGGTGCCGCCGCCGGGGACGATGCCCTCGGCGACCGCGGCCTTGGCGGAGGCGACCGCGTCCTCGACGCGGTACTTGCGCTCCTTCAGTTCGGTCTCGGTGGCCGCGCCGACCTTGATGACGGCGACGCCGCCGGCCAGCTTGGCCAGCCGCTCTTCCAGCTTCTCGCGGTCCCAGTCGGAGTCGGTGTTCTCGATCTCCTTGCGCAGCTGCGAGACTCGCCCGTCGATGGACTCCTGGGTGCCGGCGCCCTCGACGATGGTGGTCTCGTCCTTGGTGACGACGATGCGACGGGCCTTGCCCAGCACGTCCACACCGGCCTCCCGCAGGGTGATGCCCAGCTCGGGGTTGATCACGGTGCCGCCGGTGACGATGGCCAGATCGTCCAGGAACGCCTTGCGGCGGTCACCGAAGAACGGCGCCTTGACCGCGACGACCTTGAGGGTCTTGCGGATCGCGTTGACCACCAGGGTGGACAGCGCTTCACCGTCGACGTCCTCGGCGATGATCACGACCGGCTTGCCGGATTCCGCGATCTTCTCCAGCAGCGGGAGCAGCTCGGGCAGCGAGCTGATCTTGTCCCGGTTCAGCAGGATCCAGGCGTCCTCGAGGACGGCCTGCATGGTCTCCGGGTCGGTGACGAAGTACGGGGACAGGTAGCCCTTGTCGAACTGCACGCCCTCGGTGATGACCACCTCGGTCTGCAGGCTCGAGGACTCCTCGATGGTGACGACGCCGTCCTTGCCGACCTTGGTCAGCGCCTGTGCGACCAGGGCGCCGATCTCCTCGTCACGCGAGGACACGGTGGCGACCTGCGCGATGGCCTTCTCGCCGTTGACGGGGGTGGCGGCGGCCTGCAGGGCGGCGGTGACCGCGTCGGCGGCCTTGCTGATGCCCTTGCCCAGCACCATCGGGTTGGCGCCGGCGGCGATGTTCTTCAGGCCGCCCTTGATGAGGGCCTGCGCCAGCACGGTGGCGGTGGTGGTGCCGTCGCCGGCGACATCGTTGGTCTTGGTGGCGACGCTCTTGACCAGCTGCGCGCCCAGGTTCTCGAACGGGTCCTCGAGGTCGATCTCGCGGGCGATGGTGACGCCGTCGTTGGTGACGGTCGGGCCACCGAAGGCCTTGGCCAGCACCACGTGCCGGCCACGCGGGCCGAGGGTGACCTTGACGGCGTCGGCGAGCTTGTCGACGCCGCGCTCCATGGCCCGGCGCGCCTTCTCGTCGAACTCGATCTGCTTTGGCATGTGTGTACCTACTCCTGAAGTGGTTGCGGCGGAACGCACTCCGCCCCGGGCCGGCGCCGGCACAGGCCTGTGGAGCCAATTACCAGCGGCGCGACGCCGGGGCGGAACACGTTGCCTGACGGCTTACTTGGCTACGACAGCCAGCAGGTCGCGGGCCGACAGGATCAGGTACTCCTGGCCGTTGTACTTGATCTCGGTGCCGCCGTACTTGCTGTAGATGACGACGTCGCCTTCCTTGACGTCCAGCGGAATCCGCTTCTCGCCGTCCTCGGCCACCCGGCCCGGACCCACGGCGATGACGGTGCCCTCCTGGGGCTTCTCCTTCGCCGTGTCGGGGATGACCAGGCCGGAGGCAGTCGTCGTCTCGGCCTCGTTGGCCTGGACGAGGATCTTGTCCTCGAGCGGCTTGATGTTCACGCTCGCCACGTTGAGCCCTCCACTTTCAGGGGATTCTTCTCACCCGGGGCGGGTTGCCCCGGGCTCACGGTTTCAGTTCTTGCTGACCCTGCGCACAGCCCCGTCGTCGCGGGTGCCGGGAACCCTGCTCAGTAGTCAATTGCCGGCACCTGAGCACACAACCAGTGCCACCTAGCACTCTATACACGGGAGTGCCAGCGCTCAAGGGCAGCCACTGCTACCCAGAATGTACTTGCATCTGCAACACCGCAGGACAGAGCTGCAATGCCGCTGGACAACGCGACTCGCCGAGCGAACGGGCAGGGAATCTGAGGGCTTCCATAGAAATACGAAAATCTGTAACGTTCGGATAACGGATTGTGACACCATTGACGACGGCCACGCGGCAGGACCACATCGGCCCCGTCATGTGCACCGTCGACAGTTACACAAACGCTTCACCCCGCTTTCTGTGCGGTCACCGCCGCACGGTCTCGAGAAGAGAGCAAGACCGCAAGTGATCAGTGGCCGGCCCCGATGCCCCATCGGACAGGGGCCCGGCAGGATCCGTAGCTCGGAATCGACCACAACCCAATGGCCGCTTCCGCAGTCCGTTCGAGATGGTCGTCTCCACCAGGACCATCCGCTCGAAGGGAGGTGAACATGCGAACATCCCTCGGCATCTCCGCCGGGAACGAGGTGGTGTGCTCGGCGACGGTCGTCACTGCGCCCAATGGCGCCCAGAACTTCGACTACCGGGTGGTCACCGCCGATACGGCCCACTCCGATCTCGGCGATCTCGTGGCATCCTCCATCGAATTGATGACCACCCAGATTCCCCGCGACATCGTGCATCCGCTCGGCTCTCATCCGGTGGCCATGGCGGCGGCCCGCCACGATCCGGACACCGGCGCGCCCGCCGATATCGCGGTCGCCTACCGCGACCGGGAACAGGCCCAGATCATCCGGTCCGCGATCGGCCGGCAACGCCGCGATGTGCGTCTCATCCCGGAAAGCACCGCGGCCCTCGCCTTTCTGCGGCACACCGGCCTGCTCGACCGCTACGACACGGTCGCCGTGCTCGATATCGGCGCCACCGGCACCACGGTCACGGTCGCCGATCACGCCGACGAGACCGTGCTGCGTTCCGAGCGCACCACCGCCATCAGCGGCACCGCGGTGGACGAACTGATCCTGCAGCACCTGCTGGACTGCCACCTGGCCCGCCGCGGCACCCGGCCCAACCGGGGCATGCTGCTCAACCGCAGCCGCGCGGCCAAGGAGCATCTGTCCATCGCGCCCGCGGTCACCATCGACCATGTGGCCGGGCAGCCGCTGAAACTCACCCGGGTGGATTTCGAGGAACTGATCTCGGATCTGCTGCGCGAACTGGCGGTGTTCGCCCGCGGTGTGTTCGCGCGCTCGCCGAAGTTCCCGGAGGCCGTGGCCGTCATCGGCGGCGGCGCGAATGTGCCGGCCGTGGTGGTGGGGCTGGAGCGGCAGCTGGACGTGCCGGTCTTCACCGTGCCGGAGCCGGAGGCGGCCATTGCGAAAGGCGCTGCGCTGGTGGCGGATTCGCCGTCACAGTCGGCGTTCCCGGTGATCAGCCTGAATTCGGATGCGCCGGTCGGCACCTTCACCAAGCTGGCGGGCACGCTGGCGGGCGCCATCGTGGTGGTCGGGCTGATCGTCGGCTACGGCGTGAAGGAACTGGTGCCGGCGCATCAGGAAACCAACTACTCCCCCAGCACCACGGGCACCCAGCAACCGGTGACATCGGCTCCCGTTGTCCCGCTGCCGGGCGGAATCACCACCGGCACCCACAACCCGGTCTCACCCTCCGCCGGCCCGCCGAGCGGCCAGCCAGGCCCTTCTGCGGTGCCGCAGACTTCGCTCACCACCACGCCGCAGTCGCCGCCGCTGCGCCCGGATCCGGACCTACCCCAGATCCCCTTCCCCGCGGACCTACCCCGATTGCTGGGCCCACTGCTGGGCTCCACGCTGGCGCCGACGACGACGGAACCCGATCCGAACGCCCCCGGCACCACCAATTCGGCGCTGCCCCGCAACAATTCCGGCTCCGGCACGGGCCCCACGACCATGGCCCGCCCGACCGACTGACCAGCAGACCGCGCCGGACCAGCCCCACCCCGCCGCACAGGCCGGGAATGAAGCTGCCCGGCAAGCCCCCAGGCCGACGCTCACGCATCCGCAACGCTGCTGCCTGACGAGCCCCAGGCCGACGCTTCACACATCCGGAATGCTGCTGCCCAGCAAGCCCGAGACCGCCACTTCACACGTCCAGAACGCTGCTGCCCGGCAAGGCCGAGGGTGCTACCTCGCACATCCGGAACGCTGCTGCCCGGCAAGGCCGAGGGTGCTACCTCGCACATCCGGAACGACGCTGCGCGGCAAGGCCCGACGACACTGCCGTGCACATCCCGGCCGTCCCTGCCGCGGATCGGGGCGGGGTCAGAGTCGGCTGGTGGAGACGGGCAGGCCCGGGTCGGTGGCGACGGTGAGTTCGGAGGGGCGGGCGCCGCCCGCGATCACATGGGCGCCGAGGGTTGCGATCATGACGCCGTTGTCGGTGCACAGGCGCGGTTTCGGCACGCGGAGGGTGAGACCGGCTGCGGTGCAGCGCTCCTCGGCCAGGGAACGGATGCGGGAGTTGGCGGTGGCGCCGCCGCCCAGCACGATGGTGTCGACCCCGATGTCCTGGGCGGCGCGCACCGCCTTCATGGTGAGCACATCGGCGACCGCCTCCTGGAAGGACGCGGCGATATCCGGAATCGGCAGGTCGCGGCCTTCGCGTTGCGCCGCTTCGACATAGCGGGCGACCGCGGTCTTGAGGCCGGAGAAGGAGAAGTCGTAGCGCGCGTCGCGGGGACCGGTCATGCCGCGCGGGAAGGCGATGGCATTCGGATCGCCGTCCGCGGCAAGGTTGTCCAGCACCGGGCCGCCCGGGTAGCCGAGGCCGAGCAGCCGGGCCACCTTGTCGAACGCCTCACCGGCGGCGTCGTCGACGGTGCTGCCGAGTTCGACGATGGGCTGCGCGAGATCGGTGACCTGGAGCAGATGGGTGTGCCCGCCGGACACCAGCAGCGCCACCGCCGGCGGCATCGGCCCGTGTTCGAGGGTGTCGACGGCGACGTGACCGCCCAGGTGATTCAGCGCGTAGAAGGGGATGTCCCACGCCGCCGCATAGGCTTTCGCCGCGGCCACGCCGACCAGCAGCGCGCCGGCGAGGCCGGGTCCGATGGTGACGGCGAGGGCGTCCGGTTTGCTGATTCCCGCTGCCGCCAAGGCCCTTCGCATGGCGGGCACGATGGCCTCCAGATGCGCGCGGGACGCGATCTCCGGCACCACGCCGCCGAAGCGGGCGTGCTGGTCGACGCTGGAGGCGACCTCATCGGCGAGCAGTTCGCAGGTCCCGTCCGGCAGTGACCGGACGATGCCGACTCCTGTTTCGTCGCAGGAGCTTTCGATACCCATGACGATCATGACAAGACCTCGGTGTCCTTGGACGACCCGGCGTCCGATCCGTTTCCGGCGGCTTCACTCACGGATCCGGCGGCGGGCCGCGGGAATCCGGCCATGGCGGGCCGGCGCATGGTGTACGCGTCGGCGCCGCTGGGCTGGTAGTAGTTCTTCCGCAGGCCGATGATGTGGAAGCCGTGCTTCTCGTACAGCGTGATGGCGGGTGCGTTGTCGGTGCGGACCTCGAGGAACACCGGTCCGCCGCGGCGTCCGGCCTCACGCAGCAGGGCTTCCAGCAGCAGCGTGCCGATGCCGCCGCGATGGAACCGCGGATCGACGCCGATGGTGTGGATCTCGGCTTCCGGGTTCTCGGCATCCCCGAGCAGCGCGATGCCGGCGTAGCCGAGCATGTGGTTCTCGTTGTCGCGCGCGGTGATGTACCGGTTGTGCGGTCCGGACAGTTCGGACAGGAACGAAACCTCGTGCCAGGGATCGTCCTCGGGGAACAGCAGCTTTTCGAGTTCCGCGCAGCGCGTGACATCGGCCGGCCGCATCGGTTCGATGCGGATGGTCATCGGCCCACCTGCGCGTAGCTCTTCTCGACCGCGTCGGGGCGGCGCAGGTACAGCGGGACCAGCGGCTGCGGTTCGGCGCCCGCGAGCAGTTCGGCGGCGGCGCAGCGCACCAGGCCGGCCGGGGACGGGGTTTCCACGGGCAGCACGGGCAGGTCGAAATAGTCGACGTGCGAGGCGGACCCGGCGATGTAGGTGGCGGTGCCCTGATCCAGATCGGCGGGCTTGCACACTTCGGGGCCTTCGACGCGGATCAGGGCGTGGGCGCCGGTGCCGCTGACGGTGTCCGCGATCGTGGTGGCCGCTGCCACAGTGCGGTAGCGCGCCCAGTACACCTCGCGGCGGCGCGCGTCGGTGACGACGAGCAGTTCGACCGGTTCGGTGCGGTCGCGCAGGTAGCTTTCGGTGTCGGCGGCGATGGCGTCGAGGCTGCACACGCCGTACACGGGAAGGCCGAGGGCGTCACCGAATGCGGCGGCGGTGGCCATGCCCACGCGCAGCCCGGTGAACGGTCCGGGTCCGACGCCGGCGACGACCGCGTCGATTTCGGTTCGGGAGCGGCCGGATTCGGCGAGGCAGGCCAGGATCTGCGGGGTCAGCACCTCGTTGTGTGCGCGAGCATCCACGGTCACCTTGGAGGTGATCGTGGTGATGCGGGGTGCCGTTGACTCAGCGTCCGCCGGTTCCAGTTCCACCAGTCCCGCCGTTACGGCCGGAGTCGCGGTGTCGACAGCCAGAATTAGCATGATTGAGTCAACAATACCGGGTGGTCGAGGCCACTCGATGTCGTGCTGCCCGTCCTGTGGGCAGCGCCTCACCTGCTAGTTGGCGGCGACCCACTCCCAGTCCGCGGTACGCACATCCGATTCGGGTTCGCGGCGGAGCTGGACGCGGAGGTGGCGGTCGGCCAGGCGCTCGGCCACACCGAGGCCCCATTCGATGACGACGACGGCGTGATCGAAATCGGTGTCGAGGTCGAGGGCGTCGAGTTCGTCGAGGTTGCCGCCGAGCCGGTAGGCGTCCACGTGCACCAGGCCCACCGCGCCGGGATGCTCACCCGCGCGATGCTGCCGGGCGATGATGAAAGTCGGTGAGCTGACCCGTCCTTCGACGCCGAGCCCGGAGGCGATGCCGCGGGTGAGGGCGGTCTTGCCCGCGCCCAGGGGTCCGTCCAGGATGACCAGGTCACCGGCTTGCAATTGGTCCGCGAGTTCGCGGCCGAGCGCCTCGGTGTCCTCGACGGTGGGGAGCATGCGATGCCCGCGGCTGTCGGTCATCGCCGGCCTCCGATGTAGTCACGGGTCACGCGGCCGCGTGGTCCGCACACGATCTCGTAGTTGATCGTGCCCAGTAGGTCTGCCCATTCCTGCGCGGCCGGAACCTCGGGGCCCGCGCCGAAGAGGATGGCGAGGTCGCCCTCGCGGACGCCGGCCGCATTGTCGCCGAGGTCGACGACGAGTTGATCCATGCAGATGCGGCCGCGGTTCGGGCGGCGGGCGCCGCCCAGCCATACCGAGATCCGGCCGCTCAGGTTGCGCGGTACGCCGTCCGCGTAGCCGGCGGGGATGAGGGCGACGGTGGTGCCGCGGTCGGCGATCCATTGATGCCCGTACGAGATTCCCTCCCCGGCCGCGACGTCTTTGACCAGGATGACGCGGGATCGGAAGGTCATGGCCGGGCGCAGGCCGAAGTCCGAGATCTCGGGGACCGGTGAAAGCCCGTACACCGCAATGCCGGGCCGCACCATGTCGAAGGCGAGGTCCGGACGGGTCAGTGCCGCAGCGGAATTGGCGAGGTGCACCAGTTCCGGTTGCAGGCCGTGTTCCTTGGCGGTGGCGATGAATTCGAGGAAGCGGTCGCGCTGCATGTCGTTGACCGGGTGCTGCGGCTCGTCGGCCAGCGCCAGGTGCGAGAAGATGGCGCGGAAGCGGACCGCCTCCTCGGCGATCAGCTGGTTCAGCCGCCGCAGGACCTGCGGGTATTCGGCCTGCGGTACGCCGTTGCGGTTGAGCCCGGTGTCGACCTTGAGCGAGACCGTGGCGGTGCGGCCGGTCTGCCGGGCGGCCGCGGCCACGGCGTCCAGGTGCGCGAGTGAGGACACGGCGAGTTCGATGTCCGCGGCGACGGCGGGTGCGAAGTCGGCGTCGGAAGTGTTGAGCCAGCACAGGATCGGTGCGGTGATGCCCGCTGCCCGGAGTGCGACGGCCTCGGGGACGGTGGTGACGCCGAGTTCGCGGGCGCCGGCGGCGAGGGCCGCGCGGGCCACCTCGATGGCGCCGTGGTTGTACCCGTCCGCCTTGACCACTGCCATCACTGCCGCGTCACCGGCGTGCTCGGTCAGAATCCGAACGTTGTGCGCGATGGCATCGAGATCCACGAGCGTCTCGACCTGCGGTTCGGGGTTGTTCACAATTACCGATCCTGCCATCCGCCACGGAGCGGCACGGATCACACCCGGGGGCGGGAGTGGCTTGGCGCGAATGGGAAATGTCAGTGACTCAAATGGGAACGGGGGTGCGGTCCGACCGTGCACGACCGCCGCCGCCAGCGCACCGCGGCCGTGCACGCCGAATCCGGCCGACTATCGGGCAGCCGGAACGAGTTGCGCCGAAACACCCTCGAGAGCGGCCAGTGCAGCGGAAACCGAGGATTCGGCGGCCGGGAGCAACGGCAGGCGGACCGCGGCGCTGGGGATGCGGCCCTGCGCGGCCAGCACCCCCTTCACGACAGTCGGATTGGGTTCCGCGAACAGCGCCGAGGCCAGTGGAACGAGACTGTTGCCGAGCCGGCGACCGTGCTCGATCTCACCACTTCGCCAAGCGGCGATGAGTTCCACATACGCGGCGGGAGCGACATTGGCGCAAGCCAGAATTCCGCCCGAGGCGCCGAGCGCGAGCAGCGGCGCGGTGTAGATGTCATCGCCGGCCAGGACCGAGGTGCCGGGTGAAACCTGGCTCAGGAAGCCGATGGCGGTGTCGTCGATGCCGCCGCCGGCATATTTGAACCCGGCGACATTCGGCAATTCGGCCAAGCGGCACAGGGTTTCGGCACCGAGCGTGCGGCCCGTGCGATACGGAATGTGGTAGATCACGACCGGCACCGGGCTGGCCGCCGCGACCCGGCGGAAGTGCTCGATCACTCCGGCCTCGGAGGGACGGGTGTAGTAGGGGACGACGACGAGCGCGGCCGCGGCCCGGGAATCGAGGGCGGCGACGGCATCCACCGAACCGGCGGTGGTGTTGGTGCCCGCGCCGAGGATCAGCTGCGCACCGCGCTCCTGGCAGGCGCTCGCGCAGACATCGACCACCTGACGCTGTTCGGCGGCGGTGAGGGTGGCGGGTTCGCCGGTGGTGCCGAGCACGACGAGACCGGCCGCACCCGCGTCGAGGGACTGGTGCGCGAGCCCGGACAGGGCCTCGAGCGCGACTTCTCCGGTGGCGGTGAACGGCGTGACGAGCGGTACATACAGCCCTGTGAAAGTCATGCCATCAGAATTGTCGGCATGCGGCTTCAGGTCCATTTCACGTTTCTGCCGCCGAGCGTAAGCTCAGCTGATGCTCGATGTACGCCGCCTGCGGCTGCTGCGTGAACTCGCGCACCGCGGCACCATCACCGCCGTCGCCGAGGCGCTCTCGTACACGCCGTCGGCGGTATCGCAGCAGTTGACGGCGCTGGAACGGGAGGCGGGCGTCACGCTGCTGGAGCGCACCGGCCGCAGCGTCGTCCTGACCCCCGCGGCACAACGACTCGTGGCGCACGCCGAAACCATCCTCGCCGTCCTCGAGCAGGCGACCGCCGAATTGGCCACCGCCCGCACCGAACTCAACGGCGCCCTGCGCATCGGCGCCTTCCCCAGCGCCGTCCGCACCATCCTCTCCCCCGCCCTGGTCTCCCTCAGCCGCGACCATCCGCACCTGGAACTGCTCGTCACGGAGCTGGATCCGGCCCTGGCGCCCGCCGCCCTGCGCGCCGACGCCCTCGATATCGCCCTGGTCCAGGAATACGACTACGTCCCCGTCGACCCCGACACCGCCCTGGACACCGAACCCCTCCTGGAGGAAACGGTCTACCTCGCCACCCTCCACCACGGTCCGCACACCGACCCCCTTGCGGCACACCGCATCTCCCCGTGGATAGCGGGCACCCCCGGCACCCTCTGCCATGCCGTGACCGTCCGCGCCTGCCGCGCAGCGGGTTTCACCCCGCGCATCCGCCACCACGCCGACGACTTCGACACCGTCCTGGCGCTCGTGGCCGCCGGCCAAGGCGTGGCACTGGTCCCCGAACTCGGAACCCTCTCCGTCCCAGCCGAAGTGACCCTGGTCCCCCTCCCCACCCGCCGCCGCACCCACCTCGCCTACCGCCGCGGCACCGCCCACCATCCGGTGATCACCGCCGCCCGCGCCGCCCTCCACACCGCCGCCACCGCCAACCACTCCACCCGCCTCGCCGCAGCGAACCACTGATCACCGCGGCAACTATCGGAACCAGCTCCACCGATCGTATGGTCACGGTGTCGAGCACGATGCGCCTCGTCAGCCGGGTTGATGAGTAACGCAGGCACTGACCGCTCTACGACAAGTATTGCCCGGAGGTCCGACAGATTCCGGCCCTCAGCCGGCGGCGAGCTCACGCAGCGTGCCGATGGCCGCACGCAGGTGGGACAGCAAGGGGGACGCGGAGATCGGTGCGCCCGCGGCGGTGGCCGCATGCGCGGCGAGATTGGCGGCGAGCGCATGCACGCGAGCCGCAGCGGCCGCCGCCCACGCCGGATCCCGCCCGGCGGCGAGCAGCGCCGCGATCACGCCCGACAGCACATCACCGGAACCGGCTGTGGCGGCCCAGGATCCGCCGGCCTCGTTCACCAGCACCGGCCGGCCCGGCGTCGCCACCAGCGTGGCGCGGCCCTTCAACAGCACTGTCACATTCCAGGATTCAGCCAGTTTGCGCACGGCGGCCACCCGGTCCGGACTGGGATCGGCGCCGGTGAGCCGGGCGAATTCACCTGCGTGCGGTGTCAATACCGTGGGCGCGGCCCGGCCGGTGAGCAGGCTCGGGTCGGCGGCCAGCAGCGTGAGGCCGTCGGCATCCACCACGACGGGAAGATCGGTGGCCAGGATCTCGGCCAGCCGCTCGCGAGCCGCCGCATCGGTGCCCGCGCCGGGGCCGAACACCCAGGCCTGAACACGTCCGGTAGCCGAAACGGTATCGGCGGCAATTACTTCAGGAAAATGCGCGAGCACCTGCGCCGCCCCGGTCCCGGCGTATCGCACCATGCCGGACGTCGCCGAGATCGCACCCCCCGTGCACAGCACGGCCGCCCCCGGATATTTTGCGCTGCCCGCGCAAACCCCGGTCACCCCCTGCGTGTACTTGTCATCGGCCGCCCCCGGCACCGGCCAGTCCGCCCCGATCGACTCCGGTTCCAGCGCCGCCAGATTCGCCTCCGGCAGCCGTAACCCGATGGGCACCAACTCGATCCGCCCGCAGTACGGCGCAGCCAGCGCATGCACCGGCTTGTAAGCCCCGAACGTAACGGTCACCGCCGCCCGCACCGCGGCCCCCGAAACGGCCCCGGTATCGGTGTCCACCCCACTCGGCAGATCAGCGGCAATGATCGGCGCCGTCACCGCCGCAACAAGTTCCGCCGCCCGCGGCCGCAATGCCCCGCGCCCGGATATCCCGACGATCCCATCGACAACCAGATCGGCGGCCCTGAGCGCCGCCACCGCGGGGTCCGCCGAGCGTTGCGCCGCGGCGCGGGCCACTGCCGCAGCCTGCGTATCCTGCTGCGCGGCCGCCGAACCCGGTGCCGCGGATCCGTCGATGACGCGGCCGCCGGCGCGGCGCAACGCCGCGAGGCCCTGCACGTGGGCGCGGTCGGGAGACAGGAGGACGGCGGTAACGGTGATGCCGCGGCGGCGGAGGAAGGAGCCGGCCCAGAGCGCGTCGCCGCCATTATCGCCGGAGCCGACCAGGAGGGTGACGGTGCGGCCGGCGGTGGCGCCGGTGCGGGCGCGGAGTTCGCGGGCGACGAGGTCGGCGAGGCCGAAGGCGGCGCGGCGCATGGGCATTCCGTCGGGGACCCGCGTGAAGAGTTCGGCTTCGGCGGCGCGCACCTCGGCGGCCGTGTAGTACCCGCGTACCGCCGGTGCGGTCATGGTTCGCCTCCCGGGAGTCGGTTGCGCGGGGCGCGTGCCCCGCTCGCCTGCGACCTCAGAGCCTACGCCGCGGCGCGTTCGGCGATGCCTGCGAATTGCCTGCTACCTGCGAGGGTTACCCTGACTGACATGTCGATCCGCCGCTGCACACCGACCCGTGCCCTGCTCCTCGCGACCGTGGTGACGGGGGCGCTGATCGTGAGCGGCTGCGGTTCGGACAATTCGAAGCCGGCGGCAAGCTCCACGACAGCGGCGGCCTCGACCTCCGCCGGAGCCACCTCGTCCGCTCCGGCCGTCGCGGCCGCGGTGACCGTCGAAGTGAAGGACATGGCGTTCTCGCCCGCCGACATCACCATCAAGGCCGGCGATACGGTCACCTGGAAGTTCGACGATCGTTTCCCGCATGCCGTGCAGGGGATCGGCGATTCCGCGCTGGGCATCAATTCGCCGATCATCCACAAGGGCGAGTGGAGTCATCAGTTCACCACCAAGGGCACCTACCGCTACTTGTGCCCTTTGCATCCGGAGATGAAGGGCACCGTCACCGTGCAGTAGGCGGGTCCTATTCGACCGTGACCGATTTCGCCAGATTGCGAGGCTTGTCGACGTCGTAGCCGCGGGTCTGCGCCACCTCGGCGGCGAAGATCTGCAGCGGCACCGTGGACAGCAGCGGCTGGTAGAGGGTTGGGGCGATGGGGATTTCGATGAGATGGTCGGCGTAGGGGCGCACGGTGTCGTCGCCTTCCTCGGCGATCACGATGGTGCGGGCGCCGCGGGCCTGGATCTCGCGAATATTGCTCAGCAGCTTGGAGTGCAGCTGGGCGCGGCCCTTGGGGGACGGCATCACGATGAAGACGGGAAGCCCGTCCTCGATCAAGGCGATGGGGCCGTGCTTGAGTTCGCCCGCCGCGAAGCCCTCGGCGTGCATGTAGGCGAGTTCCTTGAGTTTCAGCGCGCCTTCCAGTGCCACCGGGTAGCCGACATGCCGGCCAAGGAACAGGACGGTCGGTACATGCGCCAGTGAGCGGGCGATCTCCCGCACCTGGGGAGCCGATTCCAGCACGCGCGCAACGAGTTTCGGCATGGCCTCGAGTTCCGCGAACTCGCGCGCCACCTCGTCGGGGTACTTGGTGCCGCGCGCCTGCGCCAGCGCCAGGCCGACCAGGTAGTTGGCGGTGATCTGCGCCAGGAACGCCTTGGTGGAGGCGACCCCGATCTCCGGACCGGTGCGGGTGTAGACGACCGCATCGGATTCGCGCGGGATCTGCGCGCCATTGGTATTGCAGATGGCCAGGACTCGCGCCTTCTGCTCCTTGGCGTGCCGCACGGCCTCCAGCGTGTCCGCGGTCTCACCGGACTGGGAGATGGCGACCACCAGGGTGGAACGGTCCAGAACCGGGTCGCGGTAACGGAATTCGCTGGCGAGCTCCACCTCGACGGGCAGCCGCGTCCAGTGTTCGATGGCGTATTTGGCCAGTAGTCCGGCGTGATACGAACTGCCGCAGGCGACCACGAAGACCTTGTCGAATTCGCGCAGTTCCGAATCGGCCAGCCGCTGCTCGTCGAGCACGATCTTGCCGCCCTGGAAATGCCCGATCAGCGTGTCGGCGACACCCTGCGGCTGCTCTTCGATCTCCTTCAGCATGAAGTAGTCGTGGCCACCCTTCTCGGCGGCGGCCAGGTCCCAGTCGATGGTGAAGGGGCGGGTGCGGACGCCGTCGGGATTGCCGTCGAAGTCGGTGACGCGGTAGCCGTCGGCGGTGATGACCACCGCCTGGTCCTGGCCGAGTTCCACGGCCTCACGGGTGTGTTCGATGAAGGCGGTGACATCGGAGGCGAGGAACATCTCGCCCTTGCCGACGCCCACCACCAGCGGGGTGGAACGGCGGGCCGCGATAATGGTGCCGGGGTGATCGGCGTGCGTGAAGACGAGGGTGAACGCGCCCTCCAGGCGCCGGACCACCGACAGTGCGGCGGCCACGAAATCGCCGGCGGTCTCGCCCTCTATATAGGCGCGGGACACCAGGTGCACCGCTACCTCGGTGTCGGTATCGCTGCCGAGTTCGATTCCGGCTTCCTCGAGTTCGCGGCGCAGGGGTGCGAAGTTCTCGATGATGCCGTTGTGCACCACCGCGACCCGGCCGGTGTGGTCGCGATGCGGGTGGGCATTGCGGTCGGTGGGGGCGCCGTGCGTGGCCCAGCGGGTGTGACCCATACCGGTGCCGCCGGTGAAGCGTTCGGTGCCGATGTCCGCCAGTTCGGCCTCCAGATTGGCGAGCCGCCCGGCCTTCCGTTCGATCGCGAGGCCGCCCGCGCCGTCCAGGATCGCGACCCCCGCGGAGTCGTAACCTCGATATTCCATGCGGCGCAACGCGTCCACCACGACACCGAGGGCATCCCGGTACCCCACATACCCGACGATTCCGCACATGGGCCCACAGCTTACGTCTAGTGATACGTATCGCGAATCGGGCTGGGCGCGACGGCCGACACTATGCGCCGACCCGGTGGATTCCCGGAATCGAACACGCGGCGGCTGCGGCGTTCGGGGCGGATACCGGCTAAGTTCAACAGCGTGTCGGCGTCTGTGAAATCGCTCCTGAGCACCTTGACCGCGCGTGGCCCGCAGGAGGTGCTGCGCGGGAACCTCGGCATCGCCGGGCAGCCCGGGGTGGTGTACACGCCCGCGAAGGGCCTGAACCTGCCCGCGGTGGCGTTCGGGCACGGCTGGCTGACGGGTGCGGGCAACTATCGCCGGCTGCTGGAACACCTGGCCTCCTGGGGATATGTGGCCGCCGCGCCGGACACCGAGCGTGGCCCGATCCCCTCGCACCTGAACCTGGCCACCGATCTGCTGACCACCCTGGACATCTGCACGGGCGTCCGCCTGGGCACCGGCGAGATCAGCGTGCACCCCGACAAACTCGCCCTGGCCGGCCACGGCATGGGCGCCGGCGCCGCCGTCATCGCGGCGTCCCAGCGCGAGGTAGCCGCCGTAGCGGCCTTGTTCCCCGCCCCCACGGCCCCGTCCGCCGAGGCCCTCGCCCCCAAGATCGACGCCCCCGCCCTGATCCTCGCGGGCGCAGCCGACATCGACTCGGTCAGCTCAAACGCCATCCCCCTGGCCGCCGCCTGGGGCGACGACGCAGTCTTCCGCTCCCTCGACAAGGCCACCCACAACGGCATGGTCGAAGGCCGCCGCGCCCTCGCCGCCCTCGGCGCCGGCAAACACGAGCCCCGCACCGAACGCCTCACCCGAGCCCTCCTTGTAGGCTTCCTCAACTACGCAGTCCTGGGCGACAAGAAATACAAACCCTTCGCCGACCCCGAGGCCGTAATCCCCCACACCGACCTCGTAGACCCCGAAGCCATCGACGAAGAACCCGAACAGCCCCAAAAACTCCCCGTCCTCCAACTGATCCAGGCCCTCCGCAAGTAACGGCGACACGACCCCCACGCCGCCGCTGCCGGACCTCGCGCCGCCCCGACTGTCGGCCGAGCCCTGGCGAATCCCGACCGATGGACCAGTCTCACCACGTCACTGCGGATTCATCTCTGACGACCGACCCTGGGATGGTTCGGGGATCTCTACTCCGCTATCGGGGATTTCGACCGATGGGTCGGTATCACCGAGGGCCGGTGGAGGATTCGGCTCAGACTGACCACCTTGCGTCGGCACCGAACCGTCGGGCTGCGACGCACCGGGAGCGCCTGGCAGCGGGCCGCTGCCGGCGGGCGGGATCGCCCCGTTCGTGTCCGGTTGTGACGAATTGACCCCACCCGGTTCCGGCGGCTGGTCACTGTCCAGCGGCGAGTGATCGCTCTGCGCAGGCGGTAGCGCACCTTTGCCCGCGAGAGGAGGTGGGAAGCTGTCGTTCTCGGGCTCGGACGATGCGGGGCAGCCAGGTTGTGGGGCGCCTGTATCGGGAATCGACGGGCCGTCGTGGCCCGGATGCGAATCATCAACGCACGGCGGCTGAACCGGTGGGCAGGTCCCTTGCGTGCTGTCCGCGCTTGGTGGCGGGGAATCGCCGGCCGGGGGCTGCGGGTTGCCGGGGCAGGCTGCCGGGTTGGGTTGGTCGACCTGTGGATGAGGGTTCGGGCAGGTCGGAATCGATGGTGGGGCAGCGGATTCGAAGGCCGCAGGATTGTTTGTCGATGGTGAGGATTGGTGGTCGGGTGATGGGGCTTCGGGTTTGGCGGGGGTAGTGGATTCAGTGACGGTCGGGAGGCCGTGGTTGTCGAGTCCGAGGGTGTAGGTGTGGGTGGCGCCGGATTCGTCGGTGACGGTGAGTTGGAGTTCACCCGTAGGGGTTCGCTCGAGGGTGAAATGCTTTCCGGCGATGTCGAGTTCGGCCTTGTCGGTGGCATGACCGGGGTCGGTGGTGGCGGGGTCGGGGTTCGTGGGATCGGATGGTTTCGGAGTGGCTGACTCGATGAGGGTGCGGATCTTGTCTGCGGCTCCGGTGAGGCCCTCGCCCAGGGTGGGTGCGAGTCGGCTCAGGCTGTCGATGATCGAGCGGCCCGCATTGTCGAATTGCGGCATGCTCTCGGGTTGCGACGTAGCGCGTTCCATCGATGCGGGCGCACTGTCGGCCGGCAGGGTCGATGAGGACTGCGGCTGGGATCGGACCGCCATATCCGGCGCGGCGGCGCCGCGCGGGGACTCGTTTTGGACCGGCATCGGGTCCGGATGACTCGATGCCGGGATCGATTGCGGCGGATTGTCGTGCGACGGGGCGGACTGTGGTTGCACCGGGACGGAGTTCACCGCGGGCTGGGCTTGCTGCGGTGCGACCGCGTATTGCGGGATCGGCTGCGGGGCAGGCGATTGCGGCGCAAGCGGTATTGCTCGGGGTGGCGGCTGCGGAATGTTCGATATGGGGAGGTCTACGGGGTGTGGGTACGGTGCCTCGACGACCGAGCCCAGGGCGGCTATGACGGATTCGTATTCGGATTCGAAGAATTCGTCCGCGGTCCTGCAGGCGGCGTTGAATGCGTCCAACTTGCTTTCGACGTCGCGTTTGAAGGTGTTTGTCAGCCAGGGATCGGGGTGCTCGGTGAGCAGGGCATCGATCTCGCCGGGGGTCTTGCCACCGATCGCGACAGTCCTTGTGCCATCAGGGTTTTCCTCGAGCAGGGCCAAGGTGTGCTCGGCCTTGGTGAGTGCGGCCTGACGCAGCGGTTGGAGCACCGCCTCCAATGCCTTGGCGGCGGCTTGCGCCGCATCGATATCGCCGCGGGCCTGGCGTACTTGGGCCTCGGCGATACCGATTGCCTGGATACCGGCGCCGCCGGACCAGATGCCGGGCAGACCGGTCGCCACGTCGCGGTGGGCGGCCAGTTGGGTTTCGGCCTCGGTCAGCGCCTTCGCCAATTCGGCTCGGGCCGTATCGAGTTCGGCGAGGTTCGTACCGCGTTGTTCGTCGTAGCGGGCCTGGAGTTCCCCGGTTCCGGGGCGTGGGATGCCGAAGGCCTTCTCGTACAGGGGCAGGAACCGCTCCCAGTACTGCAATCCGGGCGCACCGTGGTCCAGGATCTGGTCGATGGATTTGCCGGTGATGTCGAAGCTCATCGCCCCGCCCCCGTGACGGCGGCGGCGTTCTGCTGGTCGAGTCGCGCGTATTCCGTTGCCGCGCGCTCGAATACATCGGCGGTGACGCCCGCGGCCGTACCCCAGTTGTGCAGGCAGGACGCGATCCGTTCGAAGCCGTGGTGCAGGGCCAGGCCCTGCCGGCCATAGTTGCGGCCCGCCACATTGTCTGCGAGACCATGCGTGCCGACGCGGCGCGACTGCTCTTCCAGTGCGGACGCGCACCCTCGCAGGGCCGACGCCGCCGCGTGCAGGGCGCCGGTGTCGACGCCGAGCACATCGGATCCACCCATCCGTCCCCCCTAGCTCGAATCCCCCTGTCCCCGGCCGTGTGCCGGGGTGGCCGCGTCAGTGCCCGAGGCGGCCCTCATCGGTGCGCACCCAGGCGGTGGTGCCGTCCGGGTTGTGGTGGAACTCCCACGCCGCGTAGTCGCCGCCGCTGTCGACGACGGTCACGTGATCGGCGTAGCCGTCGTGATCCAGGTCGGTCCACACCTGCATGGCGTTGTCGCTGGTGGTGGTCACGGTGTCGGCTAGTCCGTCGCCGTCGATGTCCTGGGTCGGGTGCTGTAGCTCCACGGCGCCCAGCGCACCCAGTTCCGAATGCGCGTCGAGATTCGGCAGATCAAGTCCTGGCAGATCACCCGATGTGACCATGTGCGCTCCTCCGCAGTGACGTGGCTATCATCCTGTCACTCGCGGTGGACCCCCGCAGCCCCTTGATACCGATTGTGGATAACTCCCGGCTGTGGATGAAATCAGTACTTGGGAATGACGATCCACAGCGCGATGTAAAGCAGGAACTGCGGTCCGGGCAGCAGGCAGGAAAGGACGAACAGGGCGCGTACGAGGGTCGCGCTCCAGCCGAAGTATTCGGCGATGCCGCCGCAAACACCGCCGAACCATTTGTCGGAGGTCGAACGGGTGAATCGCTTGGTCGGTGTGGTCATAGCTCCACTCTGCCGATCGGGAACGCCCGCGACATCGGTCCCCCGACCCATTCCGACCCTGAACTTCGGGAGGCCCGAAGTCAGGGTGCCACCCTGAGCACGGCAGAATTGCCCTGGTGAGCACCACTCTGCATGCGCGCGGACTCGCCGCCGGACACGGCGAGCGGACCCTCTTCGCCGACCTGGATCTCGTACTCGCCCCCGGCGACGTGATCGGACTGGTCGGCGTGAACGGCGCCGGAAAATCCACGCTGCTGCGCATGCTCGCCGACGGCCACGCCCCCGAGGGCGAGATCACCCTCAGCCCACCGGATTCCACCGTCGGCTACCTGGCCCAGGAACCCGAACGCCTCGCCGGTGAAACCGTGCTCGAATTCCTGCGCCGCCGCACCGGAGTCGCCACCGCCCAGCAGACCATGGACGCCGCCGCCGAACGATTGGCGGACGGCGGCGACGACGAATACTCCCCCGCCCTGGAGCGCTGGCTGGCCCTCGGCGGCGCGGATCTCGAACAGCGCGCCGACGAGATCGCCGCCGACCTCGGCCTCACCGTCAGCCTCCCGCACGGCCTCGACACCCTGATGACGGTGCTGTCCGGCGGTCAGGCCGCCCGTGCCGGCCTGGCCTCGGTCCTGTTGTCCCGCTTCGACATCCTGCTCCTCGACGAGCCCACCAACGACCTGGACCTGGACGGCCTGGAGCGCCTGGAACAGTTCGTGAACGAGGTCCGCGTCCCGCTCATGGTGATCAGCCACGATCGGGAGTTCCTGGCCCGCACCGTGAATCGCATCGTCGAACTGGACCTGGCTCAGCAGCAGGTCGACATCTACGACGGCAGTTACGAGTCCTACCTGGTGGAACGCGATATCGCCCGCCGACACGCCCGCGAGGCCTACGAGGAGTTCGCCGACACCAAGGCCGGCCTGGAGGCCCGCGCCGTCATGCAGCGCAACTGGATGGAACACGGCGTCCGCAATGCCCGCCGCAAGGCCCGCGACCCGCGAAAAGTGGACTCCGACAAGGCCGGCCGCAAGATGCGCGCCGAATCCACCGAGAAGCAGGCCTCCAAGATCAAGCAGACGATCAAGCGCATCGAACGCCTGGACCAGGTGGAGGAACCCCGCAAGGAGTGGGAACTGCGCATGACGATTGCCGCCGCACCCCGCAGCGGGACCGTGGTGGCGACCCTCTCCGGCGCGACCCTCACCCGCGGGGACTTCACCCTCGGCCCGGTGACCATCCAGGTGGATGCCGGTGACCGCATCGTGCTCACCGGCGCGAACGGCTCCGGCAAATCCACCCTGCTGTCGCTGCTGCTCGGAAAGACGAAGCCGGACAGCGGTTCCGCGTCCATCGGCTCGGGCGTCGCCATCGGCGAGGTGGATCAGGCGCGTGGACTGTTCCGCGGCACGGCCACTCTCGCCGACACTTTCAGCGCCGAGGTGCCGGATCAGCCCGAGTCCGAGGTGCGCACCCTGCTGGCCAAGTTCGGCCTGCGCGGCCCGCATGTACTGCGCCCCAATGACACTCTCTCCCCCGGTGAACGCACCCGCGCCGCCTTGGCCCTGCTGCAAGCGCGCGGCGTCAACCTGCTGGTCCTGGACGAACCGACCAATCACCTGGATCTGCCCGCCATCGAGCAGCTCGAGCAGGCGGTCGAATCCTTCGACGGCACGGTCCTGCTCGTCACCCATGACCGCCGCATGCTCGACACCGTGCGCGCGACCCGCCGCTGGCATATGGACGCGGGCAAGCTCACCGAATCGCTGTAGCCCCGGTTCCGATCCGAATAGCAACCTTGGTTGACTAAATCGAAGTTAGTCAACTACGGTTGCTTAACGCTGTCGAAACTGAATCGAAGAGGACCAGCCATGCCCGACGCTGACCGAACGATCGAAATCGAAGGACTCCGCATGCGATACGGAGCCGAAGATGTACTGCACGAGGTGAATCTGACCGCTCGACGCGGCGAAGTCCTGGCCCTGCTCGGCCCGAACGGGGCCGGCAAGACCACCACCATCGAAATCCTGGAAGGCTTCCGCCTCCGCTCCGCCGGCCGGGTCACCGTGCTCGGCGTCGACCCCGCCCACGGCGGCGACGCCTGGCGCGCACGGATCGGCGTCGTCCTGCAATCCTGGCGTGACCACGCCAAATGGCAGGTGCGGGAACTGCTTGCCCAGCTGGGCTCCTACTACGCCGACTACAGCACCCCTGCCATCCGACGCCCTTGGGATACGGATGATCTCATCGCCGCGGTAGGTCTCGCCGAACAGGCGCATACCCGGATCGCCAGACTGTCGGGCGGGCAACGCCGCCGCCTGGACGTCGCTGTCGGCCTGGTGGGCCGCCCCGAGGTGCTGTTCCTGGACGAACCCACCACCGGCTTCGACCCGCACGCCAGGCACGAATTCCACGACCTCATCCGGCGATTGGCCCGCGACCGCGCGACCACCGTCCTGCTCACCACCCACGACCTGCAGGAGGCCGAACGACTGGCCGACCGGATCGCCGTCCTGGACGGAGGCCGCATCATCGCCGAGGGCACCACCGCGGAACTGACCACCCGCATCGCCGGCCACGACGAAGTGCGCTGGCATCAGCACGGCCGGTCGCACCTCGAAACCACCACGGACTCGACCGCATTCGCGTTCGACCTGTTCACCCGATACGGCCGCGAGATCACCCGACTGGAGATCCACCGCGCCACCCTCGAAGACGCCTACCTCGATCTGGTCCGCAAAACCGAGGAGACACCGCTGGAGGCAGCATCATGACCGCGGCAGTACCCGGATCGGGCAGCGCCTTGCGCGGCCGCTCGACAGCCGTGCGATCGGGCATCGCCCGCGGACTGGTCGAGCTGCGCCAAGCCTTCACCGGCGGCACCCTGATCGGCCAGATCTTCTGGCCCGCAGCCACATTGGTGGCCGTTTTCTTCCTCCGGCACAAGACCGTGCCCGGCGGCACATCCCTGGACGCTTTCATGCTGCCCAGCGTGCTCGGCATGTACGTGGCGCTGGGCATGCTGCTGGAGGTCCAGTATCTGGCCGCGGAACGCGAGGACGGAACCCTGTTGCGCGCCAGGATAATTCCGGGCGGCATCACCGGCTACTACGTGGGCAAGATCGTGACGGTCTCCGCAACGGTGCTCTTCTACCTCGCGGTACTGCTGATACCCGGCGTGTTCCTGGTGCACGGCCTGCGCCTGGATTCCGCCTCCTGCTGGCTCACCCTGGCCTGGGTGATTCCACTCGGATTCGTTGCCACCCAATCCATCGGGGCCATGCTGGGGTCACTGATCGAGGGCGCACGCGGCGCGGGCTATGTCTCGGTGCCGATTGTCGGCCTGATCGCCATCTCCGGCATCTTCTATCCCATTACCGCGATGCCGGGCTGGTTGCAGGCCGTGGCACAGCTCTTCCCGGTGTACTGGCTGGGCCTGGGCGTCCGTTCGGCCATGTTGCCGTCGTCGGCGGTCGCCGCCGAACTCGGCCATTCCTGGCGGCACCTGGAGACGGTCGGCGTCCTCGGCGCCTGGGCGATCATCGGCATACTCTGCACCCCGATCGTGCTGCGCCGCATGGCAAGACGCGAATCCGGCTCCAGCGTCGCCGCCCGCCGCGACCGGAACCTGCAACGCATCGGATGAGCGGTGAGCGCCCGTCGCCGGTCCGGCGGCGGGCGCTGCGAGACCTATACGGCCGCTACGAGTTTGGCGAGGTCATCCGCCAGGCGCTGGGCTGCCTGCAGGTCGGTGGCTTCGACCATGACGCGGACCAACTGCTCGGTTCCGCTGGGCCGCAGGAGCACTCGGCCGGTGTCGCCGAGGCTGCGTTCGGCGTCCGCCACGGCCTCGCGGACCGAGGGCGCCGAAGCCACGGCCGCCTTGTCGGAGACCGGGACATTGATCAGGATCTGCGGCACCGTCTGCACCACCGCGGCCAATTCCGCTAGGCTGCTTCCGGTTTCGGCCATGCGGGCCATCAGGCGCAGGCCGGTGAGGATGCCGTCGCCGGTGGTGCCGAACTTGGGGAACACCACATGCCCGGACTGCTCGCCGCCGAGGGTGAAGCCGCCGTTGCGGAGATCCTCGAGGACGTAGCGGTCGCCGACGGCGGTGGTACGCACCTCGATGCCCGCGCCGCGCATGGCGATATGCAGGCCGAGGTTGCTCATGACGGTGGCGACCAGCGTGTTCGCGGCCAGCTCACCCGAATCCCGCATGGCGAGAGCCAGAATCGCCATGATGGCGTCGCCGTCGACCACCCCGCCCTTGCCGTCCACGGCCAGGCAGCGGTCGGCGTCGCCGTCGTGGGCGAGGCCGAGGTCCGCGCCGTGCTCACGCACCGCGTGCTGGACCTGGTCCAGATGGGTGGAGCCGCAGCCCTCATTGATATTGAGGCCGTCGGGTTCGGCATTGATGGCGATGACGGTCGCGCCGGCCTCCCGGTAGGCGGCCGGGCCGACCTCGGAGGCGGCGCCGTTGGCGCAGTCGACCACCACGGTGAGTCCGCTCAGGTCGCGCCCGGTGGCTTCCACCAGGTGCTCCACATAGCGTTCGTGGGTGCCTTCCAGGCTGTATCGGTCATTGGCGTCGAAGACGTGACCACCCAGTCCGGTCCGGCCCAGGATGCGGCCGATGGCGGCGCCGGTCGGCCGGGCGAAGGTGCCCGCGGCGACCAGGGCCTCGATGCGATCCTCGATGGCGTCGTCCAGCTTGTGGCCGCCCGCCGCGAAGATCTTGATGCCGTTGTCGGGCATGGGATTGTGCGAGGCGGAGATCATCACGCCCAGGCAGGCGTCGTACACGCCGGTCAGGTAGGCGACGGCCGGCGTCGGCAGCACCCCCACCGACAGCACGTCCACGCCCGCGGCGGTGAGGCCCGCGGTGACCGCGGCCTCCAGCATTTCACCGCTGGCGCGCGGATCCCGGCCGACCACGGCCAGCGCGCGTTTCTTCCCCCGGCTCAGCACTTGCGCTGCCGCGGCCGAAACCTGCAGCGCCAGTTCCGGACTCAGTGAGTCGTTGGCGAGTCCGCGGACTCCGTCGGTGCCGAACAAACGTCCCATACCTACCTCAACACCCCTGCTGGTCGGTCGTTACAGCACAAGAGCAGGCGCCCGACCCGCTCCCCGCCTCTCGTTTCCCGCCGCGTGCCGCGGCGGGAAACACCCAGGAGGAAGAAGGAGCAACGAAAACCGTTGCTGGGAGCCTGCTCTCGTACAGGTTGCCGTATAGACCGTACCGTGCCCGGCCCAGCAGAGGGACGCGCACGGTAGGGCCGTACGGCGCAATATCAGCGCTTCGAGTACTGAGGCGCCTTACGGGCCTTCTTGAGGCCGTACTTCTTACGCTCGGTGGCACGCGGGTCACGAGTCAGGAAGCCGGCCCGCTTGAGGGCGGGACGGTCGTCCGGGGTGACCTCGATCAGCGCGCGGGCGATGGCGAGGCGCAGAGCGCCGGCCTGACCCGACGGGCCGCCGCCGACCAGGCGGGCGAAGATGTCGAAGGACTCGGTGCGCTCGACCGTGACCAGCGGCGACTTGACCAGCTGCTGGTGCACCTTGTTCGGGAAGTAGTTCTCGATGGTGCGGCCGTTCAGCACGAAGTTGCCGGAACCCGGCACCATGCGCACGCGAACCACGGCCTCCTTGCGGCGGCCGACGGTCTGGATCGGGCGGTCGATCACGACCGGGGCGGCGGCGAAGGAAGTGAACTCACCCTCGGCCTCGTAGCCGGCCTCGTCGACGACCTCCACAGCGGTGTCCTCGACAACGAACTCGTCGTCGTTGAATTCTTCGGGAGCGGTCACTGGGCCACCTGCTTGATCTCGAAGGGGATGGGCTGCTGGGCGGCGTGCGGGTGGTTCGGGCCCGCGTAGACCTTCAGCTTGCGAATGATCTGGTTGCCCAGCTTGTTCTTCGGGATCATGCCCTTGACGGCACGCTCGACCAGACGGTCGGGGCGGGTGTCCAGGATCTGGCCCACGGTACGGCCCTTCAGACCACCCGGGTGACCGGAGTGGGTGTAGAGGACCTTGTCGTCGCGCTTGTTACCGGAGACGGCAACCTTCTCGGCGTTGATGATGATGACGAAATCGCCACCGTCGACGTTCGGAGCGTAGGTCGGCTTGGTCTTGCCGCGCAGCAGGTTCGCAGCCTGCACGGAAAGACGACCGAGCACTACGTCAGTGGCGTCGATGACGTACCACTTGCGGGTCACGTCACCGCCCTTGGGGCTGTACGTAGGCACAGTGCATCCCTTGTCTGTCGTAGGTTTTGCCAGCCAGTGCGTGGTCGAGCTGATCCCGGCGGCCGGTGGAGACCCGGGGCTCGTGCGACAACCGGGCAAACCCGGCCGTACCGCACACCAGCGGACCACGATACCAGCGGGGTATCGCCCACCCGAAATCGGGATCGAGCCGGGTACGCGGCGACCGGATTGTGACATCCGGCATACCGGAGAGCGGAAATGGCCGGTGCCACCGGAGGCGTTGCAATCTCTGTCGCTTGCATCGTCACTGAAAGACCGGAGGACGCCATGGCGATCACAATTCCGCCGAGCCATCCCCGCGCACAGTCGATGCGGCGACTGTTCCTGGGCGTGATGACGGCGAGTTTCATCTTCCTGTTCCCCTGGATCGGCTACCTGTCGGTGAGCCTGCCCGCGCAGTACAAGGTCCATCAGTGGGACATCGCCTGGGTCGGATTCGATTGCCTGCTCGTGGTCGCGGTCGGCATCACGGCCTGGTGCGCGTGGCGCAAGCGGCAGCTCTTCATCCCCTGGGCGATCATTACCGGCACGCTGCTGACCTGCGATGCCTGGTTCGACATCGTGATGGATTGGAATACGCCGGGGCTGTGGTTCTCGGTGCTCACCGCGGCCGTCGGCGAACTACCGCTGGCCGCGCTGTTGTTCTTCGCCGCCCGGCGGCTGTTCCGGATCAATCTCGATTTGGCGTGGGCGCTGACCGGGCACACCGGGCCCACGCCCAAGGTTTCCCGGATCGGGCTGCTGGCCACGGCGGCCTGGCTCTACGAGTTCAACGCCACCGCGGCCGCGCCGGATGACGCCGCGCCCGCTGCCGCCGATTCGTCAGATGCGAACGGGCGGACCGGGATCGATGCCGCGAGCCGGACCCGGGATGGTGTACCGCAGCGTGTCGATGCCCAGGCGTAGGCAGTCCGGCTGCTTCGTATCACCGACCGTGCTGATGCCCGGCCGCGCGTCACCCGACGCGAACGGGGTCACGGGGCACGAGTTCTCGACCGGCCGCGCGGACAGCGCGGGACCGAACACCTGAATCGTGGCGTCCGCGACCTGCACGGGCCGGCCGTCGGTGTGCATGCCCATGGCCGCGAGGGCCGTCGCGCCGATCACGATCGGCGCGCCGAAAGTGCCCTTCATCTTGTTCCAGAGCTTGCCCTTGCGCTTGCGATCCCGCTCGGACCCGGATTCCGAATCTTCCTGACCGGCGGCATTTTCCGGCGATCGATCCTGTCGCGACCCGCTGGACGGCATCGATCCACCGTACCCTGCCCCGCCCTGACCAGGAGCGTTTCCGGAACCCCCGGCCCCGTACCCGCCTTGCTCGGCGCCGTACCCACCCTGGCCGTACCCGCCCGCGCCATAGGGATTCTGCGCACCGTAACCACCGGCGCCCGGCCCATACTGCCCGGTGTTGTACCCCTGCGGCGCACCACCCGGACCGTATCCGCCACCTTGCCCCTGCTGTGCACCACCGGGAACCTGTTGCGCGCCGCCCTGAACCTGCTGTGCGCCACCGGGTCCGTGTGACCCGCCGGGACCCTGTTGCGCGCCACCGGGTCCCGGCACCCCGCCGGTACCTTGTTGCGCGCCACCGGAATAGCCGGATCCGCCGTAACCGCTCGCCGCACCGGGCTGGCCGCCGTAACTTCCGGCGCCGTATTGTCCTTGGGCCGCGCCCTGTTGCGTACCGGCCGAACCCTGTTGCGCACCAGCCGAACCCGGCGCACCGGCGGGCCCGTAGCCCTGGCCGTACGCCGCAGCGGGCGAGCCCTGCTGCGCACCGGCCTGATTCGCGCCGCTGGCGGACTGACCGGGCGCGGACTGCCCACCGGCAGCACCGTATCCGGCCTGGGCCGCATCGCCCTGCGGGGTGCGGCCGACGACGGCAGTCATCTGATCGTCGGCAGGCGAACCCACCGGCGGCCGGGTGAAGCGTCCGCCCACCCCGGCCAGACCTGGCGGCAACCCGCCCCGACCGGCAGCGGGATCTTCCACCCCGGCACCCTGTGCGCCGGCCGGATCGACGGGCGGCTGCCCGGCGCCGGCCTTCGCGGCCTCCTCGGCGGTCAGTCGCCGGGTCGGACCGGCGGCCCCCGATGGGTCGGCGAACGACGACAGGTCATCGGTCGTCATCCGGCGGGTGAGCCCGGCGTCGGCCGGCTCCGCTCCCGGGACAGGTTCCCCTGTCCGCGAACCGGTTTCGCCCGGCCGCCCCGAGCCCCCGGCCTGCCAACCGGCCGCGGCCGCGAGCCGCGCCGCTTCCTCGGCACTCACCTTCTGCGTCACGTCCTCGGCCGCACCGACCCCGCCCCGTGCGCGCGGATCACCGGTAGGCGGCGAATCCATATGCCGTGGAATCAGTTCCGGCTGCTGCGCCAAGGGCTCGGGCTGCCGCTGCATGGCCTCCATGCCCGCGAACTGCGACAGATGACGCGGGCCCTGCTCGATCGGGCGCGCCTCCTCGGACGTCGATCCGCCCGCAACACCCTGACCGGCTTGCGATGCGGCATCTCCCGGTTGCGGCGCCGCATGACCAGGTTGCGCTGCGCCCTGGCCGGGTTGCGCTGCCGCATGCGCGGATTGCGCCGGAGAACCGGGTTGCGCGGCCTGGCCGCCGGGCCTGACCACCGCGCGTTCGCCGGTGGCATGTCGCCCCTCGGAATGGCGTGGGCCGCTGCCGGATGCGCCCGCCGCACGCGGATCCGACTGTGCCGCTTGCCCGGGCGCGGCGCTCTGGGCCTGGTGGGCGCCGGCGGTGCCGTAGGTTTCGTCGGTTTCGGCGTCGGTGACCATGAGGTGGGCGGCGCCGAGGACCAGGGCGTGCATGGGGTGGTCGGCGACCTGGAAGCGGTGGCCGAGGTGGTTCTGGAAGGCGAGGCGCAGGGCGTCGTTGAAGCACACATTGCCGGTGAGCAGGATGGTCGAGGTGTCGGCGTTGATGGCGCGCGCGGCGGCCATGACCTCGATGACCACATTGTCGGCGGCCCGGGCCTCGTGCAGGGCCTCCTGGGTGATGCCGACGCTGACCGATTCGGTGGGCTCGTCGTCATCGCCGTGGACGGCGACCACCAGGCATTCGCGACCGTCGGAGTAGACGCCGACGGCACCCACCGCGGGCCCGCGACCGGGCCTGCGGACCAGGCCGAGGGCGCGGACGTACCCGGACAGCGCCACGGATTCGGGCAGCGCCTCGGCAGGCACGCCGAGCTGCTCGACCAGGCGGATGAATTCCTCGACCTTCTGATCCGGCCAATCGTCGGGGAACGGCAGGGCGATCACGTCGGGCGGCCCGCCGAGGCGTTCGTTGAGCGATGCCAGCGGGTTGTGCATGCGGGCCCGGAAGACCAGTTCGGCGGGCCAGGTCGCCCCGGCCACCACGATCTGCGGGTGACCGATGATGTCGCGCACATCGGAAATGGCGATGCCGACATCGGGCCGCCGGTCCACGCCGGCCGTGTGCAGCCGGCCGGACGAATCCGCCAGCAGGTAGGCGGGCGGTGTATACGTGCCTTCGACCTCGACCGGGCGGATCGGCGTGCCGCCGCCACCGGCGGCCACCGACACCACGTCCCAGCCGAGATGCACTGCTCCAACTCGCGCTGTCACGTTCATCAGTCTGCCTGCTGAACCCGCAGGGCGCGTACCCGAACCGATACTTCGCACCCCCCGCTCATGCCGCGGACTTCTTCAACCGCAGTCGCGACCAGGTGAACAGCGCCAGCACGATCAGGATCACGGCCAGCATCCCCATGTCCAGGGCCCAGTAGACCGGCTCGTGCTGCCACAGCGTGTCCGCCTGCGCGGACGCCGACAGCTTCCGGATGTTCACCGTCGACCCGCCCGCCGAGTAACCCCAGCGCGCCGGGAACAGCCAGGAGACCTGGTTCAGCACGATCCGGTTCGTCACCGGGATCATGCCGCCCGCCATCACCAGCTGCCCCATGATCACGACCACCAGCAGCGGCATCACCTGCTCGCTGGACCTGGCCAGGCTGGACAGCGCCAGCCCCAGCACCACGCAGGTCACCGCCGTCATCGCGATATCGGCGTACAGCTCGACACTGCCCGGCGGGATCACCACACCCGGCCCGGGACCCTTCTTGAACGCGAGCACGATGCCGATCATCACGGCCGCCTGCAACAGCGCCGCCAGGCTGAACACGATGATCTTCGACATCAGATACGAGCCGGAACGCAGCCCGACGGCCCGCTCCCGGAAGTAGATCGCCCGCTCACCCACCAGATCACGCACGGTCAGCGTGGAACCCATGAAGCACGCGCCCAGGATCAGCACCACCAGCAACTGCTGGGCCTCACTGCCGCCGCTGGGCACGAACGTGCCGTCCGGCAGCTGCGTGAGCGCGCCCTTCTGGAAACCGGCCTTGCCCTGCACCACCAGCGACAGCGCACCCAGCACGAACGGCAGCACCACCAGGAACGCCAGATAACCGCGGTCCGCGAAGATGAGCCGCACCTGCCGCCGCGACAGTGTCGAGAACTGTTTGAGCGGACTGGATTTCGGCGCCTTCGCCTTCTCGGCCGGTTTCGCCGGCGGCGGTGGCGGCGTGAACGCCTGGCGGGAGCGGAAATCCGCGAAGGCGCGGTCCGGGTCGGCGGCGACCCGGGAGAAGATCTCCGCCCAGTCGCTGGTGCCGAGGAACTCCCGCACCCGGCCCGGATGCCCGGCGTAGGCGGTCTTACCGCCGGGCGCGAGCAACAGCACCTCATCGCACATGTCCAGGCACGCAACCGAATGCGTGACCACGATGACGGTGCGGCCCGCGTCCGCGAGCTCGCGCAGCATGGTCATGACCTGCCGGTCCAGCGCCGGATCCAGACCCGAGGTGGGCTCGTCGAGGATCAGCAGCGACGGACCGGTGAGCAGTTCCATGGCCACCGAGGCGCGCTTGCGCTGACCACCCGAGAGCCGATCCACGCGGGTATCGGCGTGCTGGGTGAGCGAAAGTTCGTCCAGCACACCCTCGATGACGGCCTTGCGGTCCGCCTTGCTGGTATCCGGCGGCAGCCGCAGCTGGGCGGCGAAGTTCAGCGCCTGCTTGACGGTGAGCTGCCGGTGCAGCACATCGTCCTGCGGCACCATGCCGATGCGGGAGCGCAGCGCCTCGTATTCGGCGTGCAGGTTGCGGCCTTCGAAGGTGACCACGCCCGAGGACGGATGTGTCGTTCCCGCAATGACTTTCGACAGCGTCGACTTACCCGCGCCGGACGGCCCGATGAGCGCGGTCAGCGAACCGCGACCGGCCTGCATGTTCACGTCGACCAGCAGCTGCTTGTTGCCTTCGACGGTGAATCCGACGCCGTGCACGTGCAGGCCCTGCTCGGCGACCGGCCGCTGCCGGCGCACCAGCGTGCCCTCTTGCACGACGAAGTCGACGTTACCGATGGTGATGATGTCGCGTTCGCGCAGCACGGTGCGCTGTTCGCGGCGGCCGTTCACGAAGGTGCCGTTGGCCGAGCCGAGATCCTCGATGGCCAGGCCCTCACGGTCCCGGACCAGGCGCGCGTGCTTGCGCGAGGCCAGCGGATCGTTGACCACGATCTGGTTGTCGCTGGTGCGGCCGATGTTCAAGCCGCCCTGCGGAATCCGGTCGGCGCGCGCGATGGCGGCGGTGGCGGCGCGGGCCCGCACCGGCGGCAGCATCGAGGTGTCGGCCTTGGTGGTCATATTGATATTGACGGCCGCGTCCTGGTTCGGCGCGGGTTGCACCGGCTGCGCGGCGCTCTGCGGCGGCTGCGCTTGCGGCCCGCTCTGCGGCGGTACCGGCGGCTGCTGCTGGCTGGGCGGTTGCACCTGATGCTGGGGGCGACTCACCGGCGCCTGCTGCTGGCTCGGCGGCTGTTGCGCGTGCGGCTGCTGGCTCGGCGGCTGTTGCACGGGCGGCTGTGGCCGGCTCGGCGGCTGCTGTACCGGCGGCCGCTGGAAGTTCGGCACGGCCGGTTGCACATTGGAGACCGGCTGGTTCTGCCAGGGCGTCGCGGGCGGACGATGCTGCGGGTTCGGCACCACCGGCTGCGGGTGCGAGGCCTGCGGATTGGGCCGCGCCTGTGGCGGATTCGCCGACTGCGCCGGAATCGGATTGGACGGCTGCCGCTGCCCGTACGGTTGCCCCGGCGGTTGCTGCGCGGGCGGTTGTGGCCGGACCGGCGGCCGCTGCTGCTGTGGTGCGGGCCGCTGCTCGGGCACGAATCCGCCGCGGGCCGGCGCGGGCAGCAGGTGCAGCAGCGGTCCGGTGATGGCATCGCCGAGCCGCACCTGGGTGGGCCGGTTGATGACGATCGGGGCGGTGAGCCGCCGCGCGTCCACGAAAACGCCGTTGGTGCTGCCGTTGTCGGTGAGCTTCCACGATCCGCCGTCGTAGGACAGGATCGCGTGCACCCGGGAAACCAGCGGGCTGTCGACGAACAGCAGCACTTCGGGGGCCCGCCCCATGGTGATCTGCTGGCTCGCGTCGAAGACCCGATCGGTTCCTGCATGACGCACGGTGATCTGCTGCGCCCCCGGTGAAGACATGGGCGCAGCATAGTATGCGGACGCCCGGACCATGGTGTTGCGTTTATCGGCGGTATGGCCGATACCGGGGTGGAGCAGGAACGGTCGGCGAGGAGTGGACGTGGCTGGACGCCAGGGGGTGGCGGTACCTCCGCGCCGGTGGGGTGGACTGTGGCGGGCGGTGGTGACGCTCGGCATTCTCACGGTGGTGGCGACGCTGTTGACCGGTTGTATACGAAGTGTTCACGGTCGGGCCGTGTCCATCTACGACGACCCGTTCAAGGTGGCCGGATTGCCCACCACCAGCGGTCCCAGTGGTCCGCGGGCGGGCGTCCCGGATGCGCTGCTGCGGCCGGCCAATACCGATGGCGGCGAGATCGACCACCTGGCCATGAATGCCATCGAGGACATCGAGACCTACTGGAAGGGTGAGTATCCGGCGGATTTCCAGGGGGATTTCGTTCCGGTCACCAAACTGTTGTCGTGGAGTTCCCGCGCGCCGCATTCGCAGGATGTGGAGTTCTGCGCGGACACCACCTACCGGCTGGACAATGCCGCGTACTGCGGCCTGGACCATTCGATCGGCTGGGATCGCACCATGCTGCTGCCGTCGGTGCAGGACACCTTCGGGAAGATGTCGGTGGTGATGGTGCTGGCCCACGAATACGGGCACGCCATTCAGAGCATTGCCAAGCTCGTCAGCCGCAAGACGCCGACCATCGTCAAGGAGCAGCAGGCCGATTGTTTCGCGGGCGCGTTCATGCGTTCTGTCGCGCAAGGCAATTCGAAGCATTTCCGGATCAATACTTCCGACGGCCTGAACGCGGTGCTGGCCACCACGGTCGCCATCCGCGACCAGAACCCGGAGGATCCGGAGTCGGTGCACGGTTCGGCGTTCGAGCGGGTGACGGCCGTGCAGATCGGCTTCACCGACGGGCCCAAGGGCTGCAAGGCCATCGACATGCACGAGATCGAGCACCGGCGCGGCAATCTCCCGCAGACCAACAACGCCGATCCGGCGCACGGCGAGGGCACTGTCGATCAGGCCGCCCTGGAAAACCTGGCCCGGGCCATGGCCGCGATCATGCCGATCGGCAAACAGCCGAAATACACCTTCGACACCGCGAAGATGAACTGCCGCAACGGCGCCGACACCGCACCGGTGACCTACTGCCCCGCCACCGGCATCATCGGCACGGATCTGTCCGCCCTGCGTCAGCGTGGCGCCGCCGACACCGATGAGCAGGATGGGTTGCCGGTCAAGGTGACCGGCGTCTACACCGCCTACCTCGTCTTCATCTCGCGGTACGCGCTGGCCGTGCAGCATGCGGCCGGGCAGGAGCTGACCGGCGCGAAGACGGGATTGCGGGCGGCCTGCCTGTCCGGGGTGATCACGGCGAAACTGGCCGATCCCGATCGGTCCGGCGCGTCGGGCGGGATCACCTTGTCCTCGGCCGATATCGACGAGGCGGTATCGGGCCTGCTTTCCGACGGCCTGGCCGCCAGCGATACCGACGGCAAGACCGTGCCGAGCGGCTTCTCCCGCGTGGACGCGTTCCGCGCGGGCATCCTGGGCAGCCAGCAGACCTGCGCCGCACGGTATTCGTGACCCGCCGGACCAACGGACCGAACGGCTGTGGCGCCTAGCCGAACGGCGGTGGCGCGACCGGCTCCAGCCGCAGCATCCGATTCCCGAGCATGATCTCCGCGCCCGGCGTCAGGGTCAGCGGCTGATTCGGTTGCAGCCGAACCCAATCCCGATAACCCGGCAATCGCACCCGGGTGCCGTTCGTCGAGCCCCGATCCACCACGGTGACATCCCATTTCACCAGCCGGATTTCGGCGTGCGCACGGGACATGCCGCCGGAGGAGTCCTCGATCCGCAAGGGCGACAGCCCCGCCCGGGCCGCGTCGGACTGTTCCGGATCCCGGCCCACCACGGCGTCGGCGGACAACATATAGGTGAGACCGTCGTCGAGCACCAGCATGCCCAGTGGCGGCCGGATCACCTCGGCGACCTGCTGGGTCTGATCCACCGGCATCCCGCAGACCGTGCAGAACGCCGCGCGCGGGTCACTGGGATGCGCTCGCGCGCATTTGAATCCGAGCACCTTCACGGTGAGCGCACTGGCCTTGGCGGTGGCCTCCAGCCGCCGCTGCAGATCCGGATCCAGTTTGGGTGCGGGATTGGTGCCGGCCGTCTCGGGCGCCCCGCCCATCTCGGTCGGCGCATGATGCAGATCCACCGCCGCAACCGAACCGACGGCTTCGGTCGCGGGATCGGCCGCAGGTATATCGGTCTCCGGATCGGCCGTCGCAGCGGGAATATCGGTCTCCGTCTCCGGATCGACCGGGGAGACCGGTAATTCGGCACTCACCCCCGAATCATCGGAGTCCGACGATCCGGCACGTACCCGTGCATCGGCCGGGCGGTCCACGCTCGACTTCGATTCGCGCTGGATTTCCGGGGTTTCGGTGTCCAGGTAGAGGTCGGCCGGTAGTCGGTTGGAGGTGCGGGTCGGAGTCAGGTCGGGGTCCAGCGCGATCGGCCGCGGTTCCGCGTCGAAGGCGGCGGTCGGCGGCGGTACCTCCGCCCGGTGGCGTCCCGCCTCGGCGCGCGCCGAGGGCCGGGGGCGTGCGGCGTCGCCGTCGAACCAGACCACGGCGCCCGCGGCCGCCGCGACACCCTCGATCAGTGAACCGATTCCGCGTTCGGGCAGTTCCGGTGGCCGGCGGCGTTCTTCGTCGATGAACAGTGCGGCGGCCCGCGCCGGATGTTCGGCGACGCGGTCGACGGTGAAGGCGGCATCGCTGCCGCGGTAGTACTCGACGGCCTGCCCGGCCAGCACCGCGGTGACCGAGCCGTGCAGGAAGATGGCCACTCCCCCGATGTCCGCGGCGGACAGGATGCCGAACTCGATGGCCTCCCCGGGTGAAATGCGTTCGGCGTCCTTCATGAGCCAGCGGGTGGCGTGCCGTGCCACCAGCCGCCCGGGACCGTCCGGTGCCTGTTCGGTGGCCGCCGTGACCAGTTCGGACAGTGCGCGGGCCGCGACCGCGGCCCGGGATTCCGCTGTCAATCGGCCGCGTTCGCGGTGCGCGACCACGATCAGGGCTCCCGCCACTCTGCTGACCACATGATTGCCCGCGACAACCTCGACCTGCCGATCCATCAATGGAACCGGCCCCCGGACTGGGCAGGGCAGGGCATGTGCAGCACATGGACCAGGTTACGTGCCGTCGCGTCCGGGCGGCGCCACACGCCGGGCGGCGCCGGGGTTATCGACCCGGACACCTGGTCAGCCCTCCAGTAAGCTCCGGCTAGCACCTACCGAGTCGACCCAGGAGTTCCGAGCATGGCGATGAGTCCCGGCACCATCGTCGGCGGCTACCGAGTCGTTCGGGTCCTCGGCTCGGGCGGGATGGGCACCGTCTATCTCGCCAAGCATCCGCAGTTGCCGCGCATGGACGCGCTCAAGGTGCTGTCGGTGGATCTCACCAGCAATGACGAGTTCCGTGGCCGTTTCGAACGCGAGGCCAATGTCGTTGCCGGGCTGGATCACCCGAATATCGTCGCGGTGCACAATCGTGGTGAGGAGAACGGCCGGCTCTGGATCGCCATGCAGTACGTGGACGGCACCGACGCGTCCGCGGAGATGAAGCGTGACGCCACCGCCATGACCCCGCTGCGCGCGCTCGGCATCACCGCGCAGATCGGCCGCGGCCTGGATTACGCGCATCGCCGCAATCTGCTGCACCGCGATGTGAAGCCCGCGAACTTCCTGCTCACCACGGTGGACGGCGAGGAGGAGCGCGCGCTGCTGGCCGATTTCGGCGTGGCCAAGTCCACCGAGGACACCACCGAGCTCACTCAGACCGGCAGTTTCGTGGCCACCATCGCATATGCGCCACCGGAGCAGCTGGCGGGCGATCATCTGGACCACCGCTCCGATCTGTACAGCCTGGCCTGCTCCTTCTATAAGATGCTGACCGGCCAGAATCCTTATCCCGCAACGCAGCCCGCGCTGGTGATGATGGGTCATCTGCACGAGCCGCCGCCGCGTGCGACGGCCGTCAACCCGCATCTGCCGGAGGCGATCGACGCCGTCATCGCGCGGGGTATGGCGAAGAACCCCGCGGACCGCTACAACTCGTGCCGCGAGTTCACCGATGCGGTGGCCAATGTGCTGACGCCCGGCTGGAATCCGCTGGGCAACAACACCTCACCGACCTATCCGATTCAGGTCGCCCCGCCGGGTCTGTTGCACCGCGGTGAAACCGGCAGCTACACGGCCGCTTCCGCCACGCTGACCGGTACGCAGCAGCGGACGGCGCCGTCGAAGAAGCGACTACGCCTGTACATCGGTGCGGGCGCGGCGGCCGTGGTCGTCGCGCTGGCGGTGGGCATCGGCATCGTGACCCTGGGCGGTAGTGACAGCAAGAATGTCGCGGCCGCCAGCTCCACCGCGCCGGCCGGCACGACCGCGGCCGCGGTGCCGGCGACGCTGGATCAGGCCCGTCAGAACAATCCGGCGTTCCAGGGCAAGACCGTCACCATGGTCGATGTCACGGGCACGCAGTACGACACGAAGTACAGCATCTATCTGGACGGCACCCCGCAGGCGAAGTTCCTGGAGAGCCTCGGCTTCGTCTACAACTTGAATTACGCGCCCAATGGCAACGAGCCCTCGCCGCGGCCGTCCGGTGACTGGGGATCCCTGACCGTGCCGGACAATTCGTACATCATCGCCGTCCGCAGCGATGAGAAGGCCGGTGGCGGTGGACTACTCGGCCTGCCCAGTGAAATCACCAGCTCACGGGCCGTGGTAATTCCGCTCGACGATGCTTCCGCGGTCGCGGCCATGCGCAATTGGACGCCCGATTCGCAGCAGACCTTGATCAACAAGTTGGTCCCGGTGCTGCACAACCGCGTGAAGTAGGGTGTGGCCGATCGGCCATTTCGAGGGGGAGAACATGCGGAAATTCGTGCGTGCGGCGGTGACCGCGGGGACGGCGCTGGCGGTCGTCATGACCGCCGCCTGCGGATCCGATTCCGGGCCCGCGAAACCGGCGTATCCGCCGGAACCGGCCATCGACCTGTCGAAACTGGATACCGGCAATCTGGCGACGCAGCCCAAGCTGTACGGCAAGGCGGTCAATCTGGATCAGGCGCGGGCGCTCGAGGCGGAGCGACTGGCCGATTACATTCCGCTGCCCGTCGAGGTGGATCCGGCCGTGAAGTACGCCGGCCAGCCCATGGCCGCGGCGATCCGCCCGTTCATCGACTTCGGGTCCGGGGCCATGAAGCAGCGCATCGACGCCGACGCGGGCGCCATGAACGCGGCCGCCAAGGGCTTCGTATCCGGATTCGTCACCACCGGGAAGTCGGACGAGGCCGACGAGCTGTCGTACGAGCTCGAGAACATAGTGCTGATCTTCTCGGACGAAGCCTCCGCCACCGCCGCCGCGCAGGCCCTGGGACAAACCGATCTCACCGCCGACCATCCGAAGCAGCGGGTCTCGATCGACAAGTACTCGGCCGCCTTCGCCTACACCGACGACACCATGCCCGGTCTCATCCGATCCTGGTACGCCACCGGCAAATTCGTCGTCTTCACCCGGGTCTTCGACAATGTCATGGGTGCGTTGAAAAACCAGGATCAGGCGAAACTCGCCGCGCACGTACAGCGCAGCCTGGATGTCATCCCGCCGGCATTGGCGAAATTCCCCGCCACGCCCAGCGACAAGCTGGCGGACCTGCCGATCGATATGGACGGGGTACTCGGCCGCACCCTGCCCACGATCCTGGACGACGCCTCGCAGGCGGGTATCCCCGGAATCTATGAACTGCACGGCGGATTGCAGCTGATCCAGGGCGACGACGACACCAGATCGCTCACCGAGGCCGGCGTGGACCGGGTCGCCTGGAAGGGCGGATACGTGTTCCGCACCCGCGACTATCAGTCGGCGGAGAAGCTGATCGATGAGCGCGCCGAGACCTCGCGGACCTTCAAGGCCATCGATCCGCCGCCGAACCTGCCCAATGCCGTGTGCCGGCAGTATGTCGGTCCCGCCTTCGCCGCGATCTCGTATTACTGCTGGGTCGCCCACGATCGCTACGTCGCCGAGCTCTCGGCGAACCAGTTGCTCGACGTGCAGCAGCGCATTGCCGCGCAGTACGCCATGCTGGTCAACGCCCACTGACGAAGTGCCGAGGGAACATTCGATGCATTCACGACGAATTCGGTGGGCCGCCATCGTCATTGCCGCGCTGGCCTTGACGGGTTGCGGCAGTACGCGCAACGGCACCGCCCTGCCCGGCGAGATCGACGTCCGGAAACTGGATGTCGGCAGTTACAACACCGATCCGCTGGACCTGCGCTATCACTACTTCCACGCCCTGGACAACGGGACCACGCTGGCGACCATGCGCCTGGCCGGGCAGGTGGTGGTCGGGCCGGATGTCGATCCGAAGCTGAAATACGGCACCGGGACAGCCGGTTTCAGCGATACCGACGGGGCCACCCAGGTGCTGGCCGCCAATGCGGCGCCCGCGCTCACCGGTAACGGGATGATGTTCGGTGTCGCCGCGAGCGCCGCCGACTCCCTCGGCGACGCGGGCAAACGCGTCAAGGAGGGCATGTGGACCTCCGTGGTCGTCATGCAGTTCCCGGACGACGCGGCCGCGGCCAAGGCGGCGACCGAGCTCGACGATGCCGATTTCGCGGTCGCGGCGGATGTCAATCAGCGCGTCTCGCTACCGAAATACGCGGCAGCGCATACGCATTGGCGGCCCGGCATCGCTTCCATCGGTAGTTACATGGCGCACGGCAGCTATGTCATCCACGTCTTCGCGGGGGTGAAGGATCCGAATCTGGATCAGCTGTCCGCGCTCGCGCAGCAGGTCTTCGACGCGCAGGTGCCGCTGCTGGATTCGCTGAAACCGCTTGACCGTGAAGCCATTCTACGTTTGGACTACGATCCGGACGGTATGCTCCGGCAAACTCTCAGCACCGATGGCTTGGGTATGCCCGATCTGACCTCCGAAGGCGTTTACGAGCCGCGCGGATTTCTTCAGCGAGTGAAGGATCAGAGTTACTGGCAGCGCCTGCTCACCGCGAGCGGCGTGGATCGTTTCTCGCTGTCCGGATACAACACCTCGGGCATCACGATGTTGTTCCGGGCGCGGGATCCGCAAGCGGCGAAACAACTCTGGTCCACAATTCTGGATCCGGCTTATCCGGGCGCCGCCGACGCGCCGGCGGCGGTTCCCGATGCGAAATGCGGCGAGTCGGCCACCAAGGATGATCTGACGATCAAACGGTATCGGTGCGCGGTCACCTATCGCCGGTACGTCGCGACCGTGGAATCCGACCAGTTGGCCGATGTGCAGCAGCGGGTCGCGGCGCAGTACGCCCTGATGGCGAACAGCACGTGGTAGCCCGGATGTGAGGTCCGTCTCGCGTGGAGGATGTCACGCGTGACCGGTAAGGGCTGGTCAGCGGTACCGATACTTCGATAGTGTGCTGACGAATTGCTGTAGCAGGGGTGGAACCGCCGGGACGCGACCCACGTCCAATCACTGCATAGGGGTCGTCAGCCCGCGTATCGAAAGGAGGCACCGTGGCCGGTGCATTCGAAGCCAGTAATGAGCTCATCCAGGCCAAGGCCCAGGAGTTCAAGCAGACCCATCAGGAACTGATGCAATTGATCAGCGACCTGAAGCGCGACGAGGAGGCCACCACCGTCGGCTCCAAATGGGAGGGCGGCGCGCGCCAGGCCTTCGATGCCTTCATGCAGCGCTACTACTACCAGGCCGAGAAACTCAACGACAAGCTCATGAACACGGCCGAGAACCTCGTCAAGGTCGGTTCGAACTACGAAGAGCACGACCAGAACTACGCATCCCAGGTCAATGCGCAGATTTCCAGTCTGGATCTGCCTCCGGTCTAACCCGGTTCGAATCATTCGCTTTTCGATAACTCGGCAAAGGAAACAAACTATGTCGGCAGCAAACGGTCAGGTCATCTCGGCGCATTTCGCGGGCGTCGAGGACGGCGCGAACTCCATCCTGCGGCGCGCGGAAGGCATCCGCGACCAGCTGGAGGCCTTCCACCGCCGGGTGGAGGAGTTCGTGGCCAACAACTGGAAGGGCGACGCCAACGACGCGTTCGCCGACCTGCAGCGCACGTGGAACGTCCACGTCGGCCAGCTCAACACCACCCTCGGCGGCGCGGCCACCCTGGTCCGCACCGGCAATGCCGAACTCCAGGCCAAGGACACCGCCCTCGCGGGCCTCTTCTGAACTGCCCAGCGGCAGCAGAATTACGTGCACCCCGGCAGGTATGCCGGGGCGCTCGTGCGTTCGGAGGGGAGGCCAGGCCTCGGACTGTCAGAGGGTGGGTAGCCAGCCGAGTTGGATGAGGTCCTCGCCGGCGCGGGTGCCGTAGGTGCCGCGGCCGGGCGGCATGAGGGCGGGGCGGGTGGTGCCGAAGAGGATGCCTTCGTCGCGGCTGCAGCTCATCACCAAGGAGGCGGCGTTGAGTTCCTTCATGCGGTTGAGGGTGGCCTCGTACATGGCCCGGCCGGCGCCGCCGGAGCGGCGCGCGATGATCACGTGGAATCCGAGGTCCCGGGCGTGGGCCAGGTGGTCGACCAGGGCGTGCATGGGATTGCCGCTGGCGGTCGCCACCAGGTCGTAGTCGTCGACGATCAGGTAGATCTCCGGTCCGCTCCACCAGGAACGATCCTTCAGCTGCTGCGGCGTCACGTCCGGTCCCGGCAGGCGCTGGGTGACGTAGGCGGCCAGATCGGCCATCTGCTGGGTGAATTGCGGCGCCGTCGTGCCGTATCCGGCGAGGTATCCCTCGGGCACCGTGCCGAGCATGGTCCGCCGATAGTCGCCCAGGATGATCCGCGCCTGGTCCGGTGTGTTCGCCGCGCAGATCGACTCCACGAGTGACCGCAGCAGCGTGGTCTTCCCGCTCTCCGAATCACCGATGACCACGAAGTGCGGACTCGACGCGAAGTCCAGGAACACCGGCGCCAGCTCGGATTCGTTGATGCCGAGCGGGAATCGCAGGCATTTGCCGGCCGATTCCAGATGAGCGGGCCAGTCATCGCACAACCGCAGCAGTTCCTCGCGGGGCAGCCGCTCCGGCAGCATCCGCACCCGCGGGGCGGGCCGCCCGGGCATCGCCTGCGCGATGGCCGAAACAGCCTGTGCCACACCGATTCCCAGCGTGGCGGGATCCGGATCGGAGTCGATGCGCGGTACCGCGGTGAGCATGTGCAGGCATTCGGCGGTCATACCGCGACCGGGCCGCCCCATGGGTACCTGGGCCGCGAACTTGCGCCCGAGGTCGGAGTCCATGGGATCGCCCAGCCGCAGTTCGACGCGCGTCCCGATCTGATCCTTGAGCGCGGGCCGCGCCTCCGCCCACCGGTTGAGCGCGATGACCACGTGCACCCCGTACGAAAGTCCTTGCACCGCAAGGTTCATGACGGTCTGTTCCAGCAGTTCGAACTCCTGCCGGAAGATCCCGTACCCGTCGATCACCAGGAATACGTCACCGAACGGATCCTCGTGCACGCCCATGACCGCGGGCGCGGTGGCCGGGTCGGCGGCCCGCAGCCGCCGGAACTCCGGCATGGATTCGACGCCGAGCTGCCGGAACCGCGCCTCGCGCTGGCGCACGATGCTGACCGTCTCGGCGACCGTGCGCCGCACCTTGTCGCCCTCCATGCGCCCGGCGACGGCGCCGACCTGCGGCAACCCCTCCAGCCCGACCATGGTGCCGCCACCGAAGTCGAGGCAGTAGAACTGCACCTGTTCGGCGGTGTGCGTCAACGACATTGCCATTACGAGCGTCCGCAAGGCCGTGGACTTACCGGACTGCGGACCGCCGACCACCGCCACATTGCCGCGCGAACCGGACAGATCCACGATCAGCGGATCGCGCCGCTGATCGTAGGGCCGGTCCACGATGCCGATCGGGGCCCGCAGGGTGGCAACGGGATTCCAGTCCCCGGTGAGCACCGAGCGCGGGATCAGCTGATCCAGGGTGGGCGCCTCGTCCAGCGGCGGCAGCCAGATCTCGTGGGCGGGCCGGCCGTGGCCGCGCACCCGTGACACCAGCATCTGCAGGTTGGAGATCTGATCGGTATCGGGCTGCGCCTCGACGAGTTCGGGCAGTTCCGGAGCCGGAATATGGTCACTGGCACGGAATCCCACATGGTTGGCAGTGAAGGGCCGCGCGGTGGCATCGATATCGCCGCGCCGGGTGGCGACGGCGGTGTCCCCCTGCGATCCGCCGCCGATATACGGCCCGGACACGTAGGCGGACTGGAAGCGCTGGATCTCGCCCGAGTCGGACTTGAGGTACCCGCCACCGGGATTGCCTGGCAGGTTATAAGCGTCGGGCACGCCCAGCACCTGCCGGGATTCATTGGCGGAGAACGTCTTCAAGCCGATCCGATAGGACAGATGACTCTCGAGTCCCTTGAGCCGCCCCTCTTCCAGCCGCTGCGAAGCCAGCAGCAGATGCACATGCAGTGATCGCCCCAGCCGCCCGATCATGGTGAACAGTTCCGCGAAATCCGGATGCTGCGACAGCAGTTCGGAGAACTCGTCCAGCACCACGAACAGCGCGGGCATGGGGTCGAGGTCCGCGCCGGCCGCGCGCGCCTTCTCGTATTCGGAGACATTCGCGAAATTGCCTGCCGCGCGCAGCAGTTCCTGCCGCCGATTCATCTCTCCGGCGAGCGCGTCGCGCATGCGGTCGACGAGGTCGGCTTCCTCTTCCAGGTTGGTGATGATGGCCGCGACATGCGCGACCCCTTCCAAACCCAGGAAGGTCGCACCACCCTTGAAGTCGACGAGCACGAAGTTCAACTGATCCGGTGAGTGCGTGGCGATGAGCGAAAGCACCAGCGTGCGCAGGAATTCCGACTTGCCCGAACCGGTGGCGCCGATACACAGACCGTGCGGTCCCATGCCGCCCTCGGCGGCCTCCTTGATGTCCAGCACCACCGGCAGCCCGTCCGCGCCGACACCGAACGGGACGCGCAGCCGCTCCCGCCCGTAGCGCGGCTGCCAGGCCGTCTCGGGCGTGAAGGATCCGATATCGCCGAGTCCGAGCAGCTGGTTCCAGGTCGAGATCACTTCGCCCGCTTCGCCGGTGGCCTCGGCGGCGCGCTGGGTCGCGGCCCGGTAGGGCGCGAGCCGCCGCGCGGCCTGTTCCGCCTCGCCGACACTGATCCGGTCGATGCCGGCGAACCGTTCCATGACGCCGGTGGCGCCTCGGCCCGAGCATTCGCCGTCCTCCACCACCATCTGAATCCCGCGGGAGGCGGCCAGTCGTGGTGCGTACCCGCACAGGTCGATGACGGTGACGCCTTCGAATCCGGTCTCCCGCAAGGGATCTTCCTCGGCTTCGAGGAGTCCGCCGTCCACCACCAGCACGATCTGTACCAGGTTCGGGTCGGGCGGCTGGTTGCGGGAGTAGCGGACCCGGTTGTACAGCAGTGGTTGCAGGCTCGTGTGCGCCTGCCGGATGGATCCGTACAGCATGCGTTCGGTGCCGACGCCGTCCTGGGATTCCGGATGCTGGGTGTGCGGCAGCCATTTGACCCATTCCCATTCGCGGGCGGTGTCCGGTCCGCAGACGACGGCGACGAGTATCTGATCGGGTCCCTGGAACATGGCGAGCTGCAGCAGCATGGCGCGGGTCATCTCGCGGGCCTGGGCGCGGTCGCCGGTGAGCTGGATGCTCGCGAAGCCCTTCACGGCTATGGCGGTGGGCAGTTCGGGGACGGTCGAATGGGTGCGCACGAAGCGCCTCAGCGACACCGCAGCTATCGGTTCCAGTTCCTCCACCGGGCCGGTCTCCGGGGCCACCAGCCGGGTGGCCAGCCGCTGGCTGCCGAGGCCGATGCGGGCGTGGCAGAAGTCCTTGTCGCCGGGCCTGCGTTCCCACATGCGGGAGGTGCCGGCCAGCATCCACACCAGGCCGGGTTCGGGGTGACTCCATTCGATGGCGGCGCGTTGCTGCTGTGCGGTCACCTCGACGTCGCGGCGTACCTGATCGAGGTAGCGCAGGTAGTCCTTGCGGTCCTCGTCGGCTTCTCCGGCCTTCTGCCCTTTGCCGCCTTGACCTGCGTACATGCCGATCATGGAGAAGACCATCATGACCGGGAACATGAGGCTCATCGGGTTGGTGGCGATGCCGCTGCCCGAGGTGAACATGAGCACGACCATGCCGAGCATGGCGACCACCATGACGAGCGGCATGAGTTTGGTGAAAAGGTTCGCGGGGACCGCGCGCGGGATCTCGGGCGGCGGTTGCAGAGTCACTTCACCGCCCGGTGAACGTGGCGTCTCCCGGCGTGGACGGCGCTGGAACCGGACAGTGCTCATGGATCGGATAAATCCCCCATAGAGTGGCTGGACTGCGGCTCAGTGTACGTCCAGCATCCTCGATGGATTAGAGTGCTGGCAGCATTTCCGCATTTCAGAGCGGCGCGGCTGCACGACACGACGACAAACGTTGGGGGACGTGTGACACAGGCACGACCGGATCAGCTCGAGGACCTCCGCGGCACCGTCCGTGCCCCCGATCTCGCGCGGGTCACCATCCTGGCCAAGCACACCCAGGTCGATATGGCCATCCCGGTGGACGTCCCGGTCGCGCTCGTCATCCCCAGCGTCGTCGATATGGTCGCCCAGCACGGGCGCGCCAATGACTTCGACAATGACGGCGAGCAATTCGAGCCGCACGAGTGGGTGCTCGCCCGCATCGGGCAGTCGCCGTTCTCCAACTCGCTCAGCCTCGCCGAACAGCAGGTCCGCGACGGCGAACTGCTCATGCTGGAGAGCGCCGAACACACCGCGCCCGCACCGCTGTTCGACGACATCATGTACAACGTCGCCAATGCCGACGCCGACCGCTTCCGCGGCTGGACCCCGAGCACCGCCCGCCGCACCGGCTCGATTCTCGCGGTCCTGACCATGCTGGCCGGTTGCTTCGGCCTGCTCGCCACGCCGGATGCCCTGCCCGGCTGGGTGAGCGGCATCGTCGCCGCCTTCGTCGCCGTGCTGCTGGTGATCGCGAGCATGGTGCTGAGCCGCATGTACGCAGACACCGCCAGCGCCCTCGTCCTCGGCGGCTGCGCGCTGCCACCGGCTTTCAGCGCGGGCATGCTCTTCGTACCCGGCTCCTACGGCTGGGCGAATATCCTGCTCGGCGCCGTATTGACCGGCGCCACAGCGATTCTGGCGTGGCGCGTGAGCGGCGTCGGCCTCGGACTGTTCATCGGCGCGGCCGTCCTGGCGCTCTATGCCGCCCCGGCCGCACTGGTCGGACTGCTCACGGAGGTACCCGGCAAGGCCATCGGCGCGGGCGCCGCCGCACTCGGACTGGCCGGATTGTCGCTCGCTCCAAGGCTTTCCATGCTGCTCGCCAAACTCCCGCTGCCCCCGGTCCCCGCTCCCGGCACCCCCATCGACCCGACCGAGGACGACCCCGACGATCACCGCGCCCTGCCGACCCTGGAGGCGCTGCGCATCAAATCGGAACGCGCCCGCAAGTACCTCGCCGGCCTGGTGGCCGCCACCACCGTGGTGGCCGCCGTAGGCGCGGTCGCCGCCGTCGAACCCCGCGCCCACATCCCATACTGGCCGGGGCTGGCCCTCGCCCTGGTGTGCGCGGTGGTCCTGATGTTCCGCAGCCGCACCTACGCCGGCGCCGAACAAGCGGTGGTCCTCATCGCGGGTGGCGCCGCAATCCTGTTGACCCTCTTGGTATTCGCCTCCTTCACCGCCCACCGGCCTCTCGCCGTCTTCGCCGCCGCCCTGGTCCTCCTGATCGCCGCGCTGGTCCTGGGCATCGTCGTCCCCCGCCGCCAAGCCACCCCACCCATGCGCCGCGCAGTGGAGCTGCTGGAGTACACCTTCGTGGCCGCGATCGTGCCGCTGGTGTTCTGGGTGACGGGCCTGTACACACTGGTCCGCGGGCTGTGAGCCGACCGGTCCCATGGCACGTCACACCGTGAGCGGCAGCGATTTCCGCGCCCACCCGCACGCGCCGCTCGGACCCCCGCCGACGGGCCGGCCGGCGACGATCGCCGCACTGGCCCCTACCTCGCGTCGGAGTTCCGCTCCAGTCCGGTGGAACCGCGCCCTGCCTATGCACCGCACACCCGGTGCCGCCTGGTGGCGCGTTGCCGGGGCCGCATCGATACTCGCGCTGAGCGTTTCGATCGGCGGTACGGAACCGGCTGCCGCTCGGGCGGTGCCGGGCGTGGCTCATCTCGCTCGGCCGCCTGCCATCGATCCGGGTCTCTTGCCTCCGGGCGGTCCGGCGGCGCCGCCCGGTGAGACCGAGCATCCGGCGAATTCGCCGTGCATAAGCACGCAAACCGGTGGCGATGGGCCGACCGTTCCCGCGACCCAGCGCACCCTGGATCTGCCGCAGGCGTGGCAGTTCTCGCGTGGGGCAGGGGAATTGGTGGCGGTGATCGACACCGGTGTGTCACCGCATCCGCGGCTCCCGGGTCTCATTCCGGGCGGCGATTATGTGGCGGCGGGTGGCGACGGCACCGAGGATTGCGATGCGCACGGCACGCTCGTAGCGGGGCTGATCGCGGCGACGCAGGTGGACGGGCAGGGGTTCGCGGGTGTCGCACCCGATGCGCGGATCATGACCATCCGCCAGACCAGTGCGCTCTATCAGGCGAAAGGCGCGGGCCAGGGCAAGGGGCCCGACGATATGCCCGACGGCTACGGCAAGATCTCCGCGCTCGCCTCGGCGGTGCGCCGGGCCGCCGATGCGGGGGCGCGGGTCATCAATATCTCGCTGGTGGCCTGCCCGACCAGCGAACCCGACGGTCCCGAAATGGGGGCGCTGGGCGCGGCCGTGCAGTACGCGGCGGTGGAGAAGGATGTCGTGATCGTCACCTCGGCGGGCAATAACGACACCTGCAAGGCGAGCAATCCGGGGTGGAATCCCTTGCAGCCCAATGCGGATCTGTGGAATAACGTGTCGTCGTACGTGGCCCCGGCGTGGTGGGACGACTACGTATTGTCGGTGGGCTCGGTGGATGCGTTCGGCCAGCCCTCGAAGTTCACCGTGCCCGGCCCATGGCTCGGCGTCGCCGCACCGGGCGAGAACATCATCTCCCTGGACCCGCGCAGCAATGGCCTGACCACCGCCAAGATCACCAATCAGGGTCAGGTGACGCCATACAGCGGAACGAGTTTCGCGGCGCCGTATGTGTCCGGGGTGGCGGCGCTGGTTCGTTCACGCTTCCCGGATCTGCGGGCGTCCGATGTCGTCAAGCGGATCGAGTCCACCGCCCATGCGCCGGGCGAGGGCTGGAATCCCTATATCGGTTACGGCACCGTCGATCCCGTCGCCGCCCTGACCGCCGAGGTGCCGGGTGATCTCCCGCCCAAACGGCCGAATCCCGCCGCGGACAAGCAATTACCGATCCCCGTGCCACTTCCGGCGCCCGATCACACCGCCCGCAATGTGGCTCTGATCGGCAGCGGCGTCATCGTGCTGCTGCTGGTACTCGGCTATCTGGCGTCGTTCCCCCTGCGCCGCCGCTTCGGCCTGCACGAGGACGATATTTAATTCTGGGTCTTCACCGGGTCTTTCGCCGGATTCGGATCCGGCGCGACCCCGTCGTGCGCCACCATGGCCGCTTCCCGGCTGAGTGTCGGCCCCGGTGCGAGCAGTCCCACGATCTGCCACGGCGCGGGTTCGGGCCGCACGCTCTGTGGATCCATACCCAGCGCCTTGGCCGCCTCCAGGTTCTGAATGCCGTACCGGACACCGTAATCGGAGACGAAGTAGAGACTGTCGTGCCGCTGACTGTCCGGTTCGAGCCCGGTGGTCTGCACGTACGCCCCGGCGCCGGGCTTCATGTAGAACGAATCCGCCTTGTTGCCGCTGCCGTCGGCTTGCGCCAGCGGAACCAGCGCGGCACGGTCGGGAATCGGCACGGCATGCCCGGTGAGCACGGTCAGCTCGGCGTGTGTGGAGCCGTCGGATTTGTCGGCGGCCTGCACCGGCTTCCAGGACATGCAGTCGGCGGGCTGATCCTTGCCGTCCACCAATTCGGGTGCGCGATCGGGATATCGGGATACCGGCAGCGCCGCGGAGACGGGTGCGCCGGTGCGGTCCGCCTGCGCGATGTGGTCGTCGGCGGCCGTGGATTTGTAGGCATTGCGAATGATGTCGGCGGTCAGCGGTGACACCTGCTGCAGCCCGTCGCCGAGCACCACGTAGTACTTGTCGTCGGTGCGCACCTGCACCACATCGCCGATGCGGTGGTCACCGATCGAATAGTTCGGTGGCGCACCGGCATTGTCGATGCGCGGCGGCGCCAGCGGCAGTACCTCGGGAATGGCGTTCAGCAGGCCCTCGCTGATGGGCCGCGGTGCCTGGCCGCGCAGGTCGAGGGCGTCGGCGACCGCGCGATCGTTCAGATCGAGCTGGGCGCGTTGATTGTCATAGACGAGGTACGTGTGGTCCCGCCCCTGCACGAGCAGCGCCTTCCCGGACGGCAGCGCCGACGCCTTGTCGCCGAGGTCCGGTGTCCCGGCGAGGACGGAGGTGGTGAGGTTGCGGCTGCCGTCATTGGCGAGCATGTCGCAGACGGTCCAGGCGCGGCCGTTCCCGCTGTTGTCGAAGTTCAGTGAGGCGGGGGCGCCCGGAATGCCGATGAGTTGTCCGCGTGGCTTCTTGGCCAGCTCGGATTCCTTGACGGTGGCGGGTTTGGCGGCCTCCCCGGCCGCGAGCCGCGCCGAGGCCAGGTTCAGGGCGGGGTGCACGACATTGTCGATGACCACGTAGACCGCGCCGGTGTCCTTGCCGAGCAGGATCTTGTTGCTGCCCAGTTTGTCCTGTGGTCGCAGTAGAGCTAATACACCGCAACCTGCCAGTGCGACGCACGCCAGGATCAATCCGGCCATGAACGCGCGTGATTGCGAGCGCATCGGGTCGTGCAGCATTCGCACATCCCGGCGGACCAGGGCGTGCTCCATGCGGCGGACCAGGAAGCGGTAACCGCTCACCTGCCATCGCGTTGTGGGTCTGGACGGCATCGAAAACTCCCCCGAGCAGGGAACAGATTCGCCGAATACAGTACATTTCCCCAGGACCTTGATTCGCGCGCGGTCCCGCCGAGGCGGGCCGGCACGGCAGTTGGGGGATGACGATGAGCGCTCGGCGCGGGCGGCGGCACCGGATCTCCGGGCATGCGTCGCTCACCGATGTGCTGGTGGCACAGCTGGTCGCGCTCGTCGTGCTGGCGGTCGCATGCCTGTGCGGGCTGCCGTTCCGGTGGGCGCTGGGCGTGGGTGTGGTGCTCGGCGGGCTGCTTCTAGTGGAATTGGGCAAACGAACAGTTTCCTCTTGGATCGCCACCCGCCTCCGCTATCGCTCCCGGCGCGGACGCGCCCCCGCGGACATCATCGACTTCCGCGCCGCGGATGGCCGCTCACTCGGGCTCTACCGCGACGGCAGCCGAGTCGTGGCGGTGGTCGAGGTACTGCCGCCCCGCGGCGGACTCACCCGCCTCGGGCGGTCGACGGTCCGGGCCTCGCATCTACTGCCGCTCGCGGAACTCGCGAAATGCCTGAGCCAGCACGATATCCGGCTCACCGGCATCGACATCGTCTCGCACGGATACCGCAGCCGCTCCGGTACGCCCGCCGGCGCGATCTACGAATCCCTGCTGGGCCCGCTGCCCGCGACCGCCCATCGCACGGTCTGGCTGGCCATCGCCTTCGACCCGCTCACCTGCCCGGAAGCGGCCGAGCGGCGCGGCGGCGGACTCGACGGGGCCTGCCGCGCGGTCACCATTGCCACGCGGCGCATCGTGCGCGCCCTCGAGGACGCCGACTGCACCGCCCGCCTGCTCACCGCACCCGAGATCGCGCAGGCGGCGCTGCAGGTGACCGCGGGCGTGGATCCCGCCGAGCTGAAACAGCATTGGCGCGGCGTCGATCTGAACAACAGCGTGAATATCGGCGCGGCAGTCGATCCCCGCGATATCGACTCGGATCTACTGGCCCGGCTGTGGGTTCCGGCCTCCCGCGGCACCACGGTGGCCGTGCGGTTGCGCCCCGGACGCGACGCCCGCACCGTGCGCATCGGCGCGGCCTGGCGGCTCACCACCCGCGAACTGCCGTTGGATCCCGTGCAGCAGCACATGATCTCCATGAACGGCCGGCAGCGCGAGAGCCTGCTCGCCCACCTGCCCTTCGCGGTGCCCGGTCTCGACGCCACCGTGCCCACGGCCGAACGCGGCATCGAGGACACCGATGCCCTGTGGCTGCCGTCCGCCGGCTGCGGCCAGCTCCTCGGCTCCGATGACGAGGGCAATGGCGTCGCGATACGGGTTATCGGCCAAGGCATTTCGAGTGTGTACGTGGCGGGTGAACTGTATCTGGCCCAGCAGTTGATCTTCCGGGCGCTGGCGGTCGGCGAACGGATTCTCATCCGCACCGACCGCCCCCAGACCTGGCAGCAACTGGTCACCACCATCGGCAACCCGGAGCGCCTCACCATCGCGGTCGAAACCCACCAGTCCGACACCGATTTCACCGGCGCGGTCGTGGACGGTGTGCTGGCCCCCGCACCGCACGCCGGCGTCACCACCCTCTATCTCACCGGTACTCCCCTCGGCTGGCCCGCTACCCGCCCGGACCTCTCGATCCACCAGCCCGACGCCGCGGGCAACCGCATCACCCTCCGCACCGGCACCACCCAGGTGGATCTCACCCTGGTCTCCATCCCGCGCGAATCCACCTACATCGGCCACCCGCGAGCCGCTCACGCTGTCACGCAATGACAGAAGGCTCAGCCACGGCAGCAGTGGCAGTGGCCGGACGCAGCGCCCGGGACCAGCCGACGAAGGCCAGCGCACCCACTCCGAGGGCCGCGCCGATCCAGGCGACGGACGGATAGCCCAGTCCCGCACCGATGGCCAGCCCACCCAGCCACGGACCGACGGTGATGCCCACGTTGAAGGCGGCCACATTGCCGGCGGGACCCAGCGTGACGGCGGCCGGGGCGAGCGTGAACACGCGGCTGTTCAGCACGGGGTTGGTGCCGAATGCGAAGGCGCCCAACAGGAATACCAGCACCACTACGGGCGCGAGGTGGTGCGCCGTCGAGGCCAGTAGCGCCGAGGTGACGATCACGCCCGAGATGCCGACGACCAGGGTCCGGGTGGGATGGGTGTCCGCCATCCGGCCGCCCACGGCGATGCCGAGCAGGCTGCCCGCGCCGTACACCGCGAGCACCACCGGCACCCAGTTCTGCGCCAGCCGCGTGGTCTCGGTGAGCAGCGCACCCAGGTAGCCGAAGGAGACCAGTTGTGCGGCGGTGGTCAGTACGGTCGTCCCGAACAGCAGCCACACCGGCCGGATCGCCAAGGCTCGCAGCTCCGCTCGCACCCGTGGCGGCTCGGCCGGGCGGGTGTCGGGCACCTTGGCGAAGACGGCGATCATGGCGGCGATGGACAGTCCCGCGACGGTCCAGAACGCGCCGCGCCAGCCGAGATGGTCGCCGATGAAGGTGCCTGCGGGCAGGCCGATGATGGTGGCGACCGTCAATCCGCCCGCCACGATGCTCATGGCCCGGCCGCGTGCGGTCTCGGGTACCAGCGCGATGGCGGTGGCCGCGCCGACCGACCAGAACCCGGCATAGACGAACGCGCCCACGATGCGGGTGGCGAACAGCAGCCAGTAGCTGGCGGTCGAGGCCGCGACCACGTGGGTGGCCGCGAAGACCGCGAGGAAGGCGAGCAGGGCGGTGCGCCGGGACCAGCGTTGGGTGGCGATGGCCAGTACGGGTGCGCCGAGCAGCATGCCGATGGCGAAGGCCGAGATCAGCAGTCCCGCTTGGGGTATGGAGACGTGCAGGTCATTCGAGATGCCGGTGAGCAATCCGGCGAGCATGAGCTCCGAGGTGCCCTGGGCGAAGATGGACAGGCCCAGGATGTAGACGGCCAATGGCATAGGTGTTTCCTTCGATCTCGGATCTCAGTTTTGGATCGATTAGTTCAAAACTTGCGCATGCGAAAGAGACTGCGCGACAGCATTGTTTACAGGCAGCTCAGCGCGGTATTCGCGATGCCTTCGAGGGTTTCCTTCCCCGCACCCCCGCGCGCCGCGACCCGCATACCGCCGATGGCGGCGATCACGAACTGCGCCAGATCGGTTGCGGCCCTGCTCTTGTCGAGTTCCCCGGTACGCTGCCCCGCGGTGATCATCGCGGTGAGGGCATGCAGCCGCCGCTCCTGATCGAGCTTCAGCAGCCCGGCGATCCCGGTATCCCGCGGGCCCATTTCGACGGTCGCGTTCACCACCAGGCACCCCAGCGGATCCTCGTGCGGCGCGTCGATCACCTGCCGGAACAGTGCGTGCACTTTGTCTTTCGCCGAACCCGGGCCGTCGAGCACGGCGAAGGTGCCCGAGTTCTTCTCGGCCATGTACCGCCGCAGTGCCCGCTCGAACAGATCGCGCTTGCTGCTGAAGGTGTTGTAGATGCTGCTGCGCCCCAGCCCCGTAGCGGTGCAGAGGTCCTGCGTCGAGGTGCCCTCGTAGCCGGCGGTCCAGAACGCTCGCATGGCGGCGTCGACCGCACGGTCCTCGTCGAACTGTTTCGGCCGTGCCATGGGCTCACCGTAGCACGTTTTGAAACGATTAGTACAAAATGGCGAGAGATCAGCCCGGATACGGATCGGCCGCCCGCGCGGACCGCAAAGCCCTTCCCCACCAGGCCAGTTGCCGCAGCAGCCGATCCGCCGCATCGATGGCGGCGCCGTCCTGGGTATTGCCCTCGGCATCGAATTTGCGCTTGGCCTCGTGGAAGCTCACGGTCTCCCGGATCGAGACCATATGAATCTCTGCGACCACCTGCCGTAGCTGCTCGACCGCCCGCAACCCGCCCGACAGCCCGCCGTAGCTGACGAATCCGATCGGCTTGGCTCGCCATTCCCGCTTGGCGCTGTCCAGCGCGGTCTTCAACGCGGCCGGATACCCGTGGTTGTATTCGGAGGTCACCGCCACGAAGGCATCCGCGGCGCCGACCCGCTCCTGAAACGCGCGCACCTCCGCGTCTTCGGTGAGATCCACCGGTAGGGGCGTATGCGCGAGGTCGATGACGCCCACCTCGAACGCCGCGTCCGCGTTCGCCGCACGCAGGAACCAGTCCGCCACCACCGGCGCGAACCGTTGCGGGCGCACGCTGGCGACGATCACTTCGAGCCGTAATGGGGCAGCCATACCGCGAGCCTATCGGGCGCGGACCGCATAATCGGCCAACCCGCGCGCCGGCGCGATCCGGGGCGTGAAATCCAATGCGCCCCTGGCTCGTTCGGAATTCGCCACCAGATGCCGGATATCGGTGATCCGATACTGCCCGGTCACCACCGGATCGGGCGCGCCCAAGGTCTTCGACATGATGGACGCCACCTCCCACAAGGTCAGCGGACGGCCGGACGCGATATTCAACGGCACGAATCCGGGCAAGGCCCGCTCGACCGCCGCCAGGGTCGCCGAGGCGATATCCCGCACGTGCACGAAGTCCCGCATCTGACCGCCGTCCTCGAACAGTCGCGGCGCCCGCCCCGCCGCCGATTCGGCCCGGAACCGGGCGGCCAGTCCGGAAGCGGCCGAGCGAGAACGGATTCCGGCCGCCGGATCCCCGTACACATGGTGATACCGCAGCACGGTCACCGCGGATCCGGTCCCCGTCGCCCAGGCCAGCGCATAATGCTCCTGCGCCACTTTGCTTGCCGCATAAGCGCTCCGGGGCCGCAACGGCGCATCCTCCCCCACCGGCTCCCAGGTCAGCAGCTCCCCCGTCCGTGGCGCCCGATGATCGAACAACCCCCGATCCAGGTCCGCCCGCCGCCGCAACCCAGGAAAGAACGGCCCACTCCGCACCCCCCGATACCGCCCCTCCCCATACACCGCCACCGAAGAAGCCAGCACCAGCCGCCCCACGCCCGCCTTCTCCATGGCTGCCAGCAGAACCGCGGTCCCCGCGTCATTGTGCGACGCGTACAGCGCCGCCCGCCGCATCCCCGCCTCCGCCGCTCCCGAGCCCACCGCCCGCTCGGCTCCGGTGGGAGTCGCCGCCGCGCCCACCACACGCTCGCCCTCCGTGGGGATCACCCCGGCACCTGCCGAGCGCTCGGCATCCCTGCTCGGCCCGCGCACACATGGCCCCGCACCGTGTCCCAGGTCATCGCGCCGCGCCTCGCGGGACTGGTCGCCGCCCGCGTCCTCTCGCGCATTCTCGTCGGCAGCCGCCGGCTGTCCGCTGTCGGTCGGCCCGTCCGCACCCCGCCCAGCGATGCCCCGAGCGCCCGCCGTCTTGCCCGCATCGCGGCTGCCGTCTCCGTCCTCCGGACTACCGGCGGCGGACGGGCCGGTCGCGGGGTCGCCGGTGGAACGACTCACTCTCGCAAAGGGATTCGATCCGGTCGCAGGGCCTGAGCCGCGCGACTCAGGGCCGGGAAGGCCGGAGTGCGCGTGCGGCGCGCCGCGGCGGGCCGGGCGGGCCGGGGGCTCGGGGAAGTCCGGGACGGGGACGGCGGCGGCGAGGTGGCAGACCACGTCGATTCCGGGCAGGAGCGCGTCCAGGGCCTCGGGGTTGCGGATGTCGACGAGGGAAACATCGTGCGGGAGGGTGGTATTGAGGTCGTGGGCGGAGTCGAGGAGGGCGTCGATGGCCACCACCTCGTGGCCGGCGGCGCGGAGGGCCTGGTGGACGTGGGAGCCGATATAGCCCGCGGCGCCGGTCAGCAGCACTCGTAATCGGTCGGCCTGGGGTCCTCCGCCGGCGCTCATCTCCTCAGCCTAGGCCCCCGCTATCGGGCGCGGCCGGGTGAACTCCGGCCGGGCGGCCGCGCAACGCAATCGGCCCGGTCACGGCCGTGCGGACCGGACCGGGCCGAAAGCAGTTCGGCGGGAGGCGGTTACTGCGGCAGTTCGAAGGGCAGCTGCACGCCGGTGCCGGTGAGGATCCGGCACTTGTCGCAGGTGTCGTCGCCGTCGACGGCGGCCACGGCGCGGCGGACCAGCGCCTTGAACGGCACCAGGTTGCGCTCGAATTCGGCGAATACGTTCGCGGCGCTGACGCCCTCACCGGATTCCAGTCCGGCATCCAGGTCGGTGACGAGAGCGATTGCGGAGTAGCACATTTCGAGTTCGCGGGCGAGCACGGCCTCCGGGTGCCCGGTCATATTGACCAGTTCCCAGCCCTGCCCGGCGAACCAGCGGCTCTCGGCGCGGGTGGAGAAGCGCGGGCCCTGCACCACGACCATGGTGCCGTGATCCTTCATCGGCAGCTCGGTGCCCGCCGAGGCGATGGCGGCGGCCCGCAGATCGGCGCAGTAGGGGTCGGCGAAGGACACGTGCACGCCGCCGGCGTCGTAGAAGGTCTGGTCGCGGCCGGAGGTGCGGTCGACCAGCTGGTCCGGAACGGCGACGGTGCCCGGCCCCCAGTCGGCGCGCAGGCTGCCGACGGCACAGGGACCGAAGACGCGGCGCACGCCCAGTGTCCGCAGCGCCCACATATTGGCGCGGTACGGCACGGTGTGCGGCGAGTACTCGTGCTTGCGGCCGTGCCGCGGCAGGAACGCCACCGAGCGGCCCTCGACCTGGCCGATGGTGATGGGCGCGCTCGGCGCGCCGTACGGAGTGTCGAGCTCGACGGTCGTCGCGTCGTCACCGAAGAAGTCATAGAACCCGCTGCCGCCGATGATGGCCAGCGAGGCCCGAGGATCCGAACTCATGCGCTGATTCTTGCGCACTCGTGCATGGATGGCGGCACCAGGGCGAACACTGTACCCTAGGGGGGTATCAACGACGGAATGAGGACGAATCCGGTGACCGACCAGCAGCCCACCGAGACCACCGCGAAAACCGCCGAGCAGCCCGGCCATGACCACGCCGGCCACGGCTACATCACCGCCAAGGACGACTACCTCAAGCGCCTGCGCCGCATCGAGGGCCAGGCCCGCGGCCTGCAGCGCATGGTCGAAGAGGAAAAGTACTGCATCGACATCCTCACGCAGGTCTCCGCCATGACCAAGGCCCTGCAGGCCGTGGCCATGGGTCTACTCGAGGACCACATCAGCCACTGCGTGGTCGATGCCGCCGTAGCGGGCGGCCCCGAGGCCGAGGCCAAGATCAAGGAAGCCACCGACGCCATCGCCCGCCTGGTCCGCTCCTAACGGACCGGCAACCGCCCGGCAAGCGACGATCGGCTCCGATTCCGCGGGCGACGACCGGCTTCCGCGCGCGACCACCCGGTTCCGGCCCGGCAAGCGACGATCGGCCCGAACTCCGTGCGCGACAACCGGCTTCCGCGCGCAACCACCCGTTTCCGGCCCGGCAAGCGACGATCGGCCCGAACTCCGTGCGCGACGACCGGCTTCCGCGCGCGACCACCCGTTTCCGGCCCAGCACATGCGTTTCCGGCCCGGCGCATGACAATCGGCCCACGCCTAGCAGGCGGCAATGCCGCCCGGGTAGGCGCCGAGGGAGAGCGGCAGGGCCCAGCGGTCGGGGCCGGACTGCCAGCCGGGCACGGCCCGGCGAGTCCCCCGGCGCGCCGGAGCGGCCGACTTGCGATTGCGGGACTGCCGATCGAGGTGCTCGGCTTCGAGACCGGAAGCCCCGAGTTCGAGGTCCGCGCAGAGGATGCCGTCGACACCCTCTTCGAGCGGGGCCACCACTTCTTCCCCGTCGGCGGCGTAGATGTGCGCCCGGCCGGTGCGCGGTCCGGCGAACGCCCCGCGGCCGTCCCAGGCCGACTCCCCCACCACGGCGCAGGGCGCGAGCACGAAGGCGCCGGCCTCGAGGGCGTACATGCGGCTCACCGTGGTGCTCGATTCCGGCCCTGCCGCATCACCGTCCGGGCTGCCGGGCCAGGCGGCTATGTGTAGTTGTTCCTCGTCGGCGCGTAGGGCCCGGGTGAGCAGCGGGCGCTGATTCTCCTGCCCGGACAGCGCGCCGTATTTACCGATCGGAGTGTGGTGCACCGCGGGCAGATTCGGGGTGCCGGAGGCGAATACCTTGCGTTCCACGCTGTTCAGCCCGGCCTTGCGCCGTACCGAGACGATCTCGCCGAAATCGTCGATGACGGCCTGCGCCATATAGATTCGCCGTTCCTGCCGTTCTCCGAATCCCAGGACGACGTGAATACCGTGCGCGCGTGCGGCATCGGCAATGGCATCGATTTCGGCGCCGTCCCGAGTCATCGAATTCTCGCGAGCGCGAGTCGAATACTCGACGTTCCACTGGTTGGAATCGACCCAGCACCACCAGGGATATCCGGGCAGAAACGTCTCCGGGAATGCGATCAGCCGGGCGCCCGCACCCGCGGCGGCGCCGATCAGGTCGATGACCTGCGCGACGCCATCCGCCAGCCGCAACCATTTCGGCTCGGCCTGGACGGCGGCGACCCGTACCGTATTCTTCATCGCGTTTCCCTCATGGGTCGTGATGCTCGCCAACACTTTCCGGCCGGGCAATGGCCGACAGTGCCGTTCGACCGACTGATCATGCCAATGCCCGAAAAGCTCCCGGTGTGGTACCCATTTCCAATCGGAAAGATCGATAGAAACTCCGTTCGGTCAGGAACCCCGCCGCTTTGGCCACCGCGGAGAGCGGCAACTGCGGCGCATTGCGCAGTAGATCGCAGGCGCGTTCGATCCGCATGCGGCGCAACACCGTTCCCGGACCGCCCTCGAACTCGCCGAACACCCGGTACAGGGTGCGCCGGGACATGCGGCAACCCTCCGCGATCCGGTCCACGCCGAGATCGGGATCGGCGCAGTGGCTGCGCATGAAGGCCAGCACCCGTTGCCGATTGAGCACATCCGCTGATTGGTCGCGCGGAATACCGCCGGCGGCCGCCACCACGGCCGCGGCGAGCAGATCCATTCCGGGTTCGGCCAGCAGGGCGGCGCCGGCGGGATCGGAGCTCTGCAACAGCGCCACATTCCGGAAGAACCGGCCGACGACACCCGGGGTGGTGCCTCTGGAAAACGTTGTGGCCGTGGGTATATCGAGATTGGATACGCCGTATCGATCGCGTAGCCGACTCAGTGGAACCTGCACCACGACCTGTTCGAACTGTTCGTAGAAATCCCACCGATAGGGACGCGTGCTGTCGTAGAACACGATTCCGCCCGGGCCGATATCGGCTTCCCGGCCATCCTGGAACAGTCGCGCATTGCCGATGGTCGGGATGCTGGCGAGCAGGTACTCGCCATTTGTCCGCGCGATCAGTCGCTCGGTCCGGCGGATCTTCTGTTCGGTGGACCCGGCAATCGAGAGTTCGAGGTCGCCATAGCTCGCGTGCTCGATATAGCCAAGAAAACGACCGCTCGGTTTGGGTGAAACAGCGAGTGGGACATAGGCTTCGCTCACCTGAGCTTCCCAGCGCTCGAAGGCCTCCGACGCCGATGTTTCCGGCCCGGACCGCACTTCGATCCGATTGACCGCCTCTGACTGCTCCACTCCGCAACCTCGATGACCATCAACGGCCAGCATCCGACCGAATACGGTGCAGTTTCTCAGATTTCCACGGCTCCGACCAATACGGTCGTACCGATCCAGGATGGTCATACCTGTGCTACGCAGCGGATTCGCAGCTCAAATCCAGCTCGAGATCCGCGTACAGCAAACCCTCCTCATGCCCACCCAGCGGGGAGGCCAGCTCCTCCCCGCCGGGTGCGAAGATGCGCGCATGCCCACCCGGACCACGAACCAGCTGCTTTGCCGGCTCGGCACCACGACGGCTCTCGCTGCCCGCCACATCCATGATCGCGCAGGCCGCGATCACGTTCAGATGGCCAACCACCGCGTACCAGAGCGTGGCCGCATTGTTCACGCGCACACCCCATTCCACGTCCCGCGCCACGATGAACCCCGGCCAGGACACGATGTGCACCTGCGCACCCGTGCGCTCCAACTCCCGGCGCGCGGGCAGGTGCAGCTGCTCGGAGCCGCCTTGCACCCCGATACGGCCGATGCCGGTGCGGAATACGGACGGTTCCGCGGCTTCACCGGCACGGAAGATCCTGTGTTCCAACGGCGTCAGCTCGGGCTTACGGCGGACTCCGAGCAGCACCCCACGATCGTCGATCAAGCATTGCGACATATACAGCGCGGCGCCACAGCGCTCGCTGAACCCCAGCAGCACATGAATCCGATGCCGCCGCGCCGCATCGGCAATGCGCCGGAATTCGGTGCGGCCCACCGTCATCGAATTCGTCCGATAGCGCGCGAAGAAGCCCTGGCCCCAACTCACCGAATCCAGCCACAGCCACCAGGGATAGCCCGGTAGAAATGTCTCCGGAAAGGCAATCAATTGCGCGCCTCCGGTGGCGGCCTTTTCGATCAGTTCGATTGCCTGCTGGACGCCGGACCGCAAATCCAACCACCGCGGCTCGGCTTGTACGGCTGCGACACGCACCTTGGTAGGCACCTCGGCTCCTTCGACACGGATCGGATTGATCTGTGCCATCACCCTTCGCCGAACGAGTGCTGGGTGCAGCGACATCCCGTGCCGAGCTACCGACCGCGCGTGCCTGCGTCCAATTGAGCTCGGAATTGTCCTGGCGTAAGACCGGTTTCCTCGCGGAATGCTCGATAGAAATGCCGGTCGGTCGCGAATCCGGAAGCCGCCGCAATCGCGGAAAGCGGGCGGGTCGGATCGGCACGCAACAACCGCCGCGCATGCTCGACCCGCATGCGCCGCACCAGCGCCGCCGGGCCCCCGATGTCCTCGCAGACGCGATAGAGCGTGCGTCGCGAGACCAGGCAGGCGTGCGCCACCTCGTCGACCGTCAACTCCGGATCGGTATAGCGTTTCCGCAGGTAGGACAGGACCTGCTGGCGCGTGTACAGCGAATCGGAGGGCGCGGGCGAACTCTGCCCGGTGGCCAGCAGCACCGCCGACGAGAGCATCCCGGCAATTTCCGATTCCAGAATGTTTGCGGCCTTATCGGTTTCGTCCGACGGCAATTCCGCCAGCCCCCGGAAGAAACCTGCGACCACACCCAATGCACCGGTCGTCGGCATCGGCGTGGCAATCGGGAGTTCGTCGCGAATCAGCCCGGCGTGTTCCAGCACCAGAGTCATCGGCGCGCGAACAATCGTGGACGAGGAATTCTCGGTGGTGCGGCTCTCGATCGGCCGGGCGCTGTCGAAGAACGCAATGGAACCGGCCGGACTGTCGGCGGTGCGACCGTTCTGTTCGGTCCAGTTCGCGCCCTCCACCACGATATTCACCAGCAGGAATTCGCCGGTGGCCTGCTCGACCTGACGTTTGGTACGCGTCAGGCGCAGTGCGCTGGAGGTCATCAGGGTGAGGCTGGACCGATCGAATTGGGTGCTGGTGATCCGGCCGTGCCAATGTCCCTTGGCCAGCGGCTCGATGGACGACGGCACGACCGCATCGGCGACGATGGACTCCCACTGCTCGAAGGCCTGGCGCGCAGATACATCCGACGTCGAACAGACCTCGGCGCTGGCAGTTGCCGCGTTACCCACAGGTGCATCATCCCACCCGGCGGAGCACGGCAAACCGCGATTGGGACGGTTCGAATCCGGCGAAACGGACCAGTTCCGTGGTGAATTCATCAAGACCAGTCCGCCTGCCCGGTCGTCGGCGGCTCGAAGCGACGACCGGGCGGCGCCTCCTCATCGCAGGACCGGCCCGCCGGCTTCGTCGACGACTGGCAGCGCGGGGCGACGCCACGCGCCATCGCGAACCGAATGCCTACCCAGTATTCACATCGGTTGCCGCACTGTGACTGTCCCGCCGTGCCAGATCACTGCCATTTCACGTCAGGGCCGACAAGCCCCTGATCAGGCACTGGTTGTACGGAATTCGCCAGGCGTCATGCCCATCTCGCGTTTGAAGGCCCGATAGAACTGCCGCTCGGACACGAAACCCGATGCGCGCGCGACCGACTGCAGCGGGCGGGTGGCATCGGTGCGGATGAGCGACAGCGCGCGTTCGACGCGCATGCGCCGCAACATCGAGGCCATCCCGTCCTCGCCGTTCTCGAACAGGCGGTACAGGGTGCGCCGCGAGATCGCACAGGCCGCCGCCACCCGATCCACGGTGAGTTCCGGATCGGCATAATGCCTTTGGATGTACATCAGCGCCCGCTGCTTGGTCAGCGCGTGACCGGGTTCGTCACGCGGCAGATCCCCGGCCGCCAATTGCACCACCGAGGCCAGTAATCCGGTGCCGTGCCGGGCCAGCACCGCCGCCTGATCCGGCGCGGTGTGCTGCAAATGCGCGAGCCCGCAGAAGAACCGGCCCACGATGCCGGCCGCGCCCTCCGGCGGAAAGCGCACCGCGGTGGGCATCCGGTCCGCCGGCACCCCCGACGCACTGACCACCTGCGACAGCGGTACCTGCACCGCCACCACGCCCCAGCTCGATTCGAAGTGCGCGGTGAACGGCCGCGAGCTCACGTACAGCATGAGCCCGCCGTCGGCCATCTCCCCGACCCGGCCGTCCTGCTCCAGCCACCCGTGCCCGTGCGTGGTGACCGTCGCGAAAAGGATGGGTTCATCCGGTTCGTGGATCAACCTCGGAATCCTGCTGATGTGCTGTCCCGAAGCGGTGACGGTCGATACGTCGATGTCCTCGAACCGGGACTGCACGATGCGTGCCTGGAACTCCCCCGGCTGCACCGGTGTCACCACCAGCGGCACATAGGCCTGCGCGACCGCGGCCTCCCATTGCTCGAATGTCTCCTGTACGGAAACCTCCGGCATCGACCGAACCTCCACCACTGCGGGCTCAGAGCCGCCCCTCATGGCCCGATTGTCGCACCACCGCAGCTCGGAAAATCCGAAATCCCTTCATATCTTCCAACTTTCATTGCCACTGTCCGAATTAGGCCATTGCCCGCAACTTGCGCGACGAATCCTCATTCCGGCGTGTGTCATTCATTCGCACGCGCATTTGCGACATCATGCGAACGCACAAGACGACACGATCGGAGTCCCATCGAGCGCACGGCCGAATTCCCGTCCACCGCACCATAATTGACGTAGCACCAGGTCGAGAGCCGAATACGGCGCCATCACCTACGAACCGGCCACACAGCCCAGCAAGGGGGCGACAACCTTTCCGAGGATTTCGCAGTGCCGCCCATGCGGCAGCATGAGCAACTTCGAGGCAGACAAACCAGACAATCGTGCTTGTAGCACCAAAGCCGCGGCGCCATACGGCGGCATGCCGTCCACCGAATCGCCGTAACCGTCGTCCTCGAGCCCTAGGGCCGCCAGTTGCGCATCATGGAGTCCCCGCGCATGCAACGCACGCACCGCACGCAATCGGAAATCATCCGGCGCGATCGCCTCCGACGACGGACAGAGCTCGTGCGCCATACCGAGGGCGCCCGCCGTCTCGCCCTCGCCCAGCGGCAGGATTTCCTGCACCGCACCGCAATCGAGATCGTCCACCGACAGCAGGAAGCCGTGCTCACGTCCGGCCCGCCGGAACGTGCCGTACAGCAGGCAGCGCGGCGCCAGCGTATCGGTCAGCACCAGAAAGTCCCCTGCCGCCACGGGTTCCGCCAGCTCCGCGGCCCAGTCCGGCGCCGATACACCCAGCGCCGTGAGCCGATCGGCGGCCCGGGCACCGGCCCGGGCGACCGATCCCGCGGTCAGCGAACCCAATGCCCGCAACATACCCAGGCCGATCGCATCCCCTCGCGTCTCGAATCGTGTGACGAGCGATTCGGCAAATGCCTTGCCTACCCCGGGACTCAACTCGATCCCGATCGACAGAAACGAAGCCACCAGTAGCTCGGCATCGAACGCGTCGGTGGCCGCCCCGAATTCCGCCGCGGCCAGATCTATCTCGGCCACCGTGGCCTCGAGATCGAAACCCCCGCAAACCGAGCAGTCACACCGTTCGGCCCGGCCCCGCCGTTCCATCCCCCGCGCCTGCCGTGCGCGCCGATTGTTCCGCTTGTGCCGCTTGCGGCTTCGCCTCCCCTGAGTCATGAATCGAGTGTCGCCACCGCGTCCCCGGAACACATCCCCTGGCGAAACCTCGCACCCCACGAACTCGGCGCGTCGCGTCGAACGCGCGGCTACGCGTCGCGCTCGGTACGTGATTGCGCGGTCAGCGGCTTGGTGGCGCGGCGGACCGTGATGATTCCGGTGAGCACCACCAGGGCAGCCAGAATCACCTCGGTGAACACGAATTGCAGCAGGTGCCGGCCGGTGATGCCACCGATCAGGATCGGTCCCACCAGGACCGGAATCAGAATGACCGTGAAGGCGCGCCAGATCTCGGCGCGCCGGGTGGCCGGATCGGAATCGGCGGTGCGGCGCAGGGTTATGGAGATCACGGCCGCGCCGACGATCGTGTAGATGACGACCGGAACGGCATAGAAGAACGCGTGCACGGATGCTCCTCCGAATTCGGGCAGACGGTCGGCGTGGGGCGGTAGGTCAGTCGCCGCAGCACCCCTCCGGGTCCGGAACGGTCCGCACCTCACGGGTCTGGGCATTGCGGGCGGCCAATTCCGAATCCGCCGGATAGTCGACGGCGATCAGGGAAAGGCCGTGCGCGGGCGCAACTGTAATAGAGCTGGAGCGCTGGCGTTCGTTCAGCAAACCCGCGATCCAGGCGGGCGTACGCCGGCCTTCACCGACCGCGAGCACCCCGCCGACCAGGCTGCGCACCATGGACCAGCAGAAGGCGTCGGCGCTGACGTAAGCGGTGAGAATATCGCCGTCGCGCTCCCAATCGAAGCGCTGCAATTCGCGAATGGTGGTGGCACCCTCGCGGCGACGGCAGAAGGCCGCGAAATCGTGCAGCCCCAACAGGTTCCAGGACGCCTCGCGCATCGCGTCCAGGTCCACATCGCGGCACGGCACAATGTGGCGCGCCTGCAACGGTTCCGCGCCATAGGGGGCGGTGGTCAGGTGATACGCGTAATGCCGCCGGATCGCCGAGAACCGCGCGTCGAATTCCGCGGGCACGAGCCGAACGTCCTTGACGCGCACGTCTTTCGGGAGGAACCGCGCCAGCCGGTGCACCAGCTTCGGCCCGTCCACCTCGGTGCGCGTATCGAAGTGCGCGACCTGGCCCGCGGCGTGCACACCCGCATCGGTGCGCCCGGCCACGGTCAGCTGGATCGGCTCGCGCTGCACCTTGCTCAGCGCGTCCTCCAGGACGCCCTGCACGGTGCGCAGGCCGGGCTGCCGGGCCCAGCCGGTGAAATCGGTGCCGTCGTAGCCGATGTCCAGTCGTACCCGAATCGAAACCGCTTCCGGCTCCTGATCCTCCACCGTCACAGCGATCTCCTGGTTAACATGGAGAAAGCCCGCCGACCCGGAGGGGACGGCGGGCTAACTCATGACTTCCCTACCCTGTGGGGTTTCCGGGGCTCGCCCCTGAGACCCCACGAGAGTCCGGATGGAAGACTCAGTCTTCCTTCTTGTCCTCGGCAGCCTCGGCGGCCGGGGCGTCCTCGACGACCTCGGCGGCGGGGGCATCCTCGACCTTGGCCTCGGCGGCCGGGGCCTCGGTGGCCTTCTGCGAAGCCGCGACACGACGGGCCCGATCGGCCTCGTTGGTCACGGTCTTCTCGCGGACCAGCTCGATGATCGCCATCGGAGCGTTGTCACCCTTGCGGGGGACGGTCTTGATGATGCGGGTGTAGCCACCCTCACGACCCTCGAACGAGGGACCGATCTCCGCGAACAGGGCGTGCACGACGTCCTTGGAGCGGATCACCTTCATGACCTCGCGACGGTCGGCAAGCGAGCCGGCCTTCGCCTTGGTGACGAGCTTCTCGGCGTAGGGGCGCAGCGCCTTGGCCTTGGCCTCGGTGGTCGTGATACGACCGTGCTCGAAGAGCGCCGTCGCCAGATTGGCGAAGATCGCCTTCTGGTGCGACGCCGTCCCGCCGAAGCGGGCACCCTTCTTGGGCTTGGGCATTGTTTGAATCTCCTGTGTCTAAGGCCGATTCGGGGTCTGCGCCCCGGACGGGCCTAAAGCTGTTCGGTCTCGGCGTAGTCCTGCTCGCCGCTGTCGGTGTCGCTGAACGAACCGCTGTCGCTCCAAGTGCCGCTCGCCGCGTCGTAACCGACGACGGAGGACGGGTCGAAGGAAGTCGGGGAATCCTTGAGGGACAGGCCGAGCGAGTGCAGCTTGACCTTGACCTCGTCGATGGACTTCTGGCCGAAGTTCCGGATGTCCAGCAGATCCGACTCGGTGCGGGCGACCAGCTCGCCGACGGTGTGCACACCCTCACGCTTGAGGCAGTTGTACGACCGAACGGTGAGATCCAGGTCCTCGATCGGCAGGCCGAACGAGGCGATGTGGTCCGCCTCGGCCGGGCTCGGGCCGATCTCGATGCCCTCGGCCTCGACGTTCAGCTCGCGCGCGAGACCGAACAGTTCGACCAGGGTCTTGCCCGCCGACGCCAGCGCATCCCGCGCGGAGATCGAGTTCTTGGTCTCGACATCCAGGATGAGCCGGTCGAAGTCGGTGCGCTGCTCGACACGGGTGGCCTCGACCTTGTAGGTCACCTTCAGAACCGGCGAGTAGATCGAGTCCACCGGGATCCGGCCGATTTCCGCACCCGACGCCTTGTTCTGAACGGCCGGGACGTAACCGCGACCGCGCTCGACCACGAGCTCGATCTCCAGCTTGCCCTTGTCGTTCAGGGTGGCGATGTGCATGTCCGGGTTGTGCACGGTCACGCCCGCCGGGGGGACGATGTCACCGGCGGTGACGGTGCCCGGGCCCTGCTTGCGCACGTACATGGTGACCGGCTCGTCCTCTTCGGACGACACGACCAGGCCCTTGAGGTTCAGGATGATGTCGGTGACATCTTCCTTCACGCCGGGAACCGTGGTGAACTCGTGCAGCACGCCGTCGATGCGGATGCTCGTGACAGCGGCACCCGGGATGCTCGAGAGCAGGGTGCGCCGCAGCGAGTTGCCGAGGGTGTAACCGAAACCCGGCTCCAGCGGTTCGATGGTGAACCGCGACCGGTTCTCGGACACGACCTCTTCGGTCAGCGTCGGTCGCTGTGAAATCAGCATGGACTATTCCTCCTTCAAGAGCGCCCACCATTTGACGCTCACGACTTGGATTGCGGGAGAAGACTTTTCGGCCCGGAGGCAAGTAAAAGCCTTCTCCCACCAGCGGTGCGCCAGCGCACCTATAGGTTCGAGCTACTTGGAGTAGTACTCGACGATGAGCTGCTCGTTGATCGGAACATCGATCTGAGCGCGCTCGGGCAGCTGGTGAATCAGGATCCGCAGACGACCCGGAACAACCTGGATCCAGCCCGGGACGGGACGATCGCCGACGGTCTCACGAGCGACCTGGAACGGCAGCGTCGGGAGCGACTTGTCCTTGACATCGATGATGTCCCACTGCGAGACGCGGTAGCTGGGGACGTCGACCTTCACGCCGTTCACGACGAAGTGGCCGTGCGAGACGAGCTGACGAGCCTGACGACGGGTCCGGGCCAGACCGGCGCGGTACACGACGTTGTCCAGACGGGTCTCCAGCAGACGCAGCATGTTGTCGCCGGTCTTGCCCTTCTGGCGGTTCGCCTCTTCGTAGTAGCGGCGGAACTGCTTCTCCATGACGCCGTAGGAGAAGCGAGCCTTCTGCTTCTCCTGGAGCTGCATCAGGTACTCGGACTCCTTGATCCGCGCGCGGCCGTGCTGGCCGGGCGGGTAAGGACGACGTTCGAACGCCTGGTCGCCTCCGACGAGGTCGACACGCAGACGACGCGACTTGCGGGTGATGGGGCCTGTATAACGAGCCATTTTTCGCTAAATCCTTTCCCGCTAGACGCGACGCCGCTTGGGCGGACGGCAGCCGTTGTGCGGCTGCGGGGTGACATCAGAGATCGAACCCACTTCCAGGCCGGCGGCCTGCAGCGAACGGATCGCGGTCTCGCGGCCCGAACCCGGGCCCTTCACGAAGACATCGACCTTCTTGACGCCGTTCTCCTGCGCCTTGCGGGCAGCGTTCTCGGCGGCGAGCTGCGCGGCGAACGGGGTCGACTTACGCGAACCCTTGAAGCCGACGTGACCCGAGGACGCCCAGGAGATGACGTTGCCTTCCGGGTCGGTGATGGACACGATCGTGTTGTTGAACGTGCTCTTGATGTGTGCGTGGCCGTGCGGGATGTTCTTCTTATCCCGGCGACGGGCCTTCTGTGTCTTCTTCGGGCCAGCGGCCCGGCTCTTCGGAGGCATGCGCTATCCCTACTTCTTCTTGCCGGCGACGGTCTTCTTCGGACCCTTACGCGTGCGGGCGTTGGTCTTCGTCCGCTGGCCGCGCACGGGGAGACCGCGCCGGTGGCGCAGACCCTGGTAGCAGCCGATCTCGATCTTGCGACGAATGTCGGCCTGCACCTCGCGGCGCAGGTCACCCTCGACCTTCATGTCCGAAGCCTCGATGTAATCGCGAAGCTTGGTCAGATCGTCGTCGGAGAGGTCCTTCGAGCGGAGGTCCGGGCTGACGCCGGTCTCCACCAGGATCTCCTTGGCCCGGGTCTTGCCGATGCCGAAGATGTAGGTCAGCGCGATCTCCATGCGCTTTTCGCGCGGGAGGTCGACGCCCATCAGACGTGCCATGGTTGGCATTCCTTAACTGTTGCGGAGGTCTGCTCCCTGTCCGTCCCCACGTAATCGGGGCCCCGGCCTCCGTAACCGGGGGTGAGCCGCCATCCGCCCCGTGCGGGGCTCGGCGACGGCGACTGGCGCTGGGAGTTTCTTCTTGTTGCTGCCAATCCGAACTGCGTTCGGTGCTTGGCTGGTGAGCGTCGAGCCCGGCCGTGGCCGAGAATCGAACCCGGCACGAGGCCGAGATCAGCCCTGGCGCTGCTTGTGGCGCAGGTTCTCGCAGATCACCATGACCCGACCGTGACGGCGGATCACCTTGCACTTCTCGCAGATCGGCTTGACGGACGGCTGAACCTTCACGTCAGATCCAATCTGGGTTGTGGTGTTCACTGGCCGTGAACACAGTTTTTCCCCGACCGGAAATGGCCGGGGAAACCCGGGGCGCGTAGCCCCGGAAATCTTTGGCGCCCTTGGGGTTTCACCCCGTCGGGCCTACTTGTAGCGGTAGACGATACGGCCGCGCGTCAAGTCGTAAGGCGACAGCTCTACGACGACACGGTCCTCGGGCAGGATGCGGATGTAGTGCTGCCGCATCTTGCCGCTGATGTGAGCGAGAACCTTGTGGCCATTCTCCAGCTCGATCCGGAACATCGCGTTGGGCAATGGTTCGATAACCCGGCCCTCGACCTCGATGGCCCCTTCCTTCTTCGCCATATCCTCCGCGATCCCGGTTAGGCTGAACCTGGTTGGTTCATGCTCATTACGGCTTCTCGGTCACCTGCAGTTAGTCGTGCACTCCAGTCGACCCGGTGCGATACTCAGCTGCGGTGACATGAGGACATGCCACAACCACTATGTAGGTGCACCGCCGACCTAGCTTACCCGTTTCCCCAGATGCGGCCAAATACGGGCCCTCTGACGTGGGACGGAACACTCCGGCCGGGCGGCCTCCCGCTTGCCGGGCACGCACTTACGGGGAATCGCTAAACTACGGCCTTGTCCTGCAAGATCGATCGAGCAGTCGGGGGTAGACGTGAGCCGCAACAACGACGGGCTCCCCATGCTCCCGCCATGGCTCTCCGAGTCCGAGGTCAGCCAGTCCAACACCGGGTACGAAGCCCCCGTCGAGAACCTGCCCCACGACGACCTCATCCCCGAGAAGAAGTCGCCCCGCAGCCTCTTCGGCAAGCGCAAACCCCGCAAGGACAACGACCACGACCAACCGGCCGCGGCCGATCGAACTGCCCAACAAACGCCCGACCCGCAGCCCCCCACGCCCGGCCCCCAGAGCTCCTACGGCCCGGCCGGCTCCCCCTCAACCGGCGGCCAGCAGTCGCCCGCCCCCGGACCACAGGGCCCCAACGGCTCCCCCCAAGGCCCGGCTGCCCCGCAGGGCGCCAACGCCCCAGCCTCCCGCTGGCAGTCCCCGCCGGACCCCACGCCACCCCGGAACGGCGACGCACCCGCCGAAGCCCGGCCCAAGCAGAGCCTCCTCGGCCGCCCACCCCTGCCCGCAACACCCCAGCAGGGCCCCGACACCCAGATTTCGCAGCAGGGACCCGACAGCCGACTGCCCCAGCAAGGCCCGGGTAGCCGACTCCCCCAACCAGGTCTCGACGGCAGGGCGCCGCAGCAAAGTCCCGAAGGCCAACTGCCGCAACAAGGCATGGCCGGTCGGCCACCCCTGCCCGCCGCACCGCAGCAAGGTCCGGATAGCCGACTGCCGCAGCAAGGCCCCGACCACCGCTCGCCGCAGCCCGGGCTTGAAGGCCAACTGCCGCAACCGGGTCTCGATGGCCGAGCGCCGCAGCAGGGGCTCGGTAGCCGACTGCCGCAGCCCGGGCTCGATGGGCGGATGCCGCAGCAGGGAGCCGATGGCCGGGTGGCGCAGCAGGTTCCGCCGGGGCAGCAGGCTCCGGTCGGGCAGCAGCCGCCGATTCCGCAGCATCCCCAGATTCCGCAGCGGGATCCGGGCACGCACTTCTATCTGCCGGGTCAGCAGAAACCGGAAGGGGCGCAGGTCCCTCAGAGCCGACAGGCAGGGGGGCCGCGGTTCGACGCGCCGCCGCTGCCGGATGCACCGCCGGCCGCGGCCGAGAGTGATCAGCCGCGTTCCCTGCCGCAGCACGGCAAGCCGGGCTTCACTCCGCCCTCGCTGCCGCCGTCTCCCACGGTGGGGCGTGGAGCGCCCTCGCCCGCCGACACGTCGGAGACCAGGGCCGAGACCCTGCCTCCCGCACCGCAATCCGGCGGTACACCGGACTTGACGACGCGAATCCAGCCGCATGCCGCCGGTGCGGCCATGCCGGGCGCGGGTCCGGCGTTGCCGGGCAATGCCGGGCCCGGAGTGTCCGACATGACGACACGGATGCCGCTCCCGCCTTCACCGTCCGAGGTGGAGGCCGTTGAAAACGCCTCTCCCCCAAACGAGTCGACGAGCTCCGACCTGTCGGGAGGGGCCGCCGCCGGTGCCGTACCGCTCCCGCCCCGGGAGACACCGCCGTTCACGCCCCCGGAGATTCCCGCGAGTCGCGCCTTCACCGACGCCGATCCGCTCACCACGGCGAATGCGCTGCTCGATGCCCTGACACAGAGCGGTCCACTCAACACGGTCGACCCCCTCACCCCCGACACTTCCTCCTCCGCTGGATCGATGCGCGGTGCCGCTGCCGAACACGGCAATAGCGCCGCTGATTCAGTCACCGCAGCCGGGTCCGACAAACTCGCCGAGTCCCACAACGCCGCCGGGTCCGGCAACGCGACCGGGTCCCGCGATGCGGCCGGGTCCGGCAATGCGGCCGGGTCCGGCAATGCGGCCGGGTCCGGCAATGCGGCCGGGGCGAACGATTTGGCTGGACCGGGCAATGCAGCCGGGTCGGGCAATGCAGCGGGGTCGGGCAATGCAGCGGGGTCGGGCAATGCAGCGGGGTCGGGCGATAAGGCCGGGTCGGATGATTCGGCCGATGCGAATGCGCGGGCGGCCGAACTCCTGCCGGGCGAGGACTCGACGCAGGGGCGGCATCGGGCGTTGGACGCCCGGCTGCCGTCGGCGCCGCAGCTGCGGCCCGATTCCTCGGCTTCCGGTGCGCCGCACCAGGGTTCCGGTCTCGATGGTTATGGTCCGCGCGGGGGTGTCCTGTCGCAGCCGCAGGCGGGTCGGTCGGCTCCGCCGCTGCCGGGTACGCCGCAGTTCGCGCAGCCGCCTTATCCCCCGATGGGACAGGCTCCGGCGCAGCCGAATCCGCAGGGTCCCGGACCGGATGGGGCGAATGGTGGTGTGCGGAGTTCGCTTCCATCGGATCAGACGGTCACCGATATGCCGAACATCGCCGGTGCACCGCCGCAGGCGCCCGGCACGGCAAGTCCGGCCACCGGCTTCTCCGGCTCGCAGCCGGGGTCTCAGCCCTGGCCCGGACAGCCTTACGGTGTCCCGGGGCAGCAGGCCCCGGGCGGATTCGTCCAGCCGGGCGCTCCTGTCTCGCAACCCGATTGGCACGTGCCCGCTCAGCCCGGAACGCAGTCGCGTCCGACGGACGAGACCGTGCTCGGCCTCCCGATGACAGCACCCATGCCGGCTACTGATGGGGCACAGGCGGATCCACGCGCCACGGGTGACCCGTCCGTCTACCCGCCGGCTCCCGGGCAGCCGCAGTCCGGCGGATACGGACCACAATCCGCACAACCGGGCAGCTACGCGTCCGCGCCGGGACAACCGAACTACGGCTACGCACCCGCGCCAGGACAACCGGACGGATACGCTGCCGCACAAGGCCAGCCTGATGGCTATGCGCCCACATCGGGTCAGCCGGGCGACTACGCGCCCGCGCCGGGACAGCCGGAGGGGTATTCGCCGGCGCCGAGGCAGGCCGGTGGATCGCCCGTGCCGGGGCAGCCCGGTGGGTATGGGCAGGGATACCCCGGTGGCTACGTGTCAGGGCAGCCGGGTGGGTACGCGCCGGGGCAGCAAGGTGGGTATCCGCAGGGGCAGGCGGGCGGGTTCGGGCCGGGGCAGGCGGGATCTTATGGGGTTCCGGGGCCGTCGTTGGATGATGTGCCGTTGCGGCGGGCCAAGAAGGCGCCGGCGGGGTCGGGGTGGCGGCGGGCCGTGCATCACATGTCGGGTGGGTCGATCAATCCTGGGATGTCGGCGGAGGAGCGGCGGCTGCAGGAGTTGGTGGCGCGGATTCGGCAGCCGGTTCGTGGTGATTATCGGATTGCGGTGTTGTCGTTGAAGGGCGGCGTGGGGAAGACGACCACGACGATGGGTCTGGGGTCGATCTTCTCGTCCATCCGGGGTGACCGGGTGATCGCGGTGGATGCGAATCCGGACTTCGGTACCTTGTCGCAGCGGGTGAGTCTGCAGACGCGTTCGACGGTGCGGGATCTGTTGCTGGACGAGCATATTCAGCGTTATTCGGATGTGCGCCGGCATACTTCGCAGGGTACGAGCCGGCTGGAAATTCTTGCCAGTGAGCGGGATCCGGCGGCGTCGGAGGCGTTCAGCGAGGAGGAGTACCGTGCGGTCGCGCGGATCCTGCAGCGCTTCTACAACATCATTCTGACCGATTGCGGTACGGGACTGATGCATTCGGCGATGGCGGGTGTGCTGGATCTGGCGCATTCGCTGGTGCTGATTTCGTCGTCGGCCATCGATGGTGCGCGTAGTGCGGCGGCGACGCTGGACTGGTTGTCGCTGCACGGTCACGATCATCTGGTGCGGAATGCGGTGGTGGTGATCAACCTGCCGCGGCCGGGTGCGCCGAATGTGGGTATCAATCAGCTCCGGGATTACTTCCTGTCGCGTTGCCGGGCCGTGCACATCATCCCGTACGACCCGCATCTGGGTGAGGGCGCGGAAATCGATCTGCATCGGCTGCATAAACAGACCAAGCGCTCTTATGTGGAACTGGCGGCGACGGTCGCCGATGATTTCGCCACCGACCACCGCCGGCACCGCGGCTGAGTGGCGGCGGAGTCGCTGTTCTGCACGAGCTCTTCCGATCGAATGGTCCTCCGGCCGGGGCGGTGTTAGGTTCTTGGCTCGGAAAGGGGCGTATGTCTTTCGGAGTCAACAGGTTCGCCGCGGTCGTGGTCGGGCTCGCAGTGATGGCGGTTTCGGCAGCCTGTGGTAGTGAAAGCGCACCGGATTACGGTAAGTACCCAGCGCAGCGAATAGCGGGTGACTATGACTCGCAGCCGAGTCGGGCGCGCGGAATTCTGGCGGAGTCGGTGCGGCTCGGCGAGCGTCTGGTCTTCGCCTCCGATGTCGATCCCGATCTGAAAGCAGGTCGTGGCGGTGGTGTGCTGGCCGACTACACCGGGCTGAATTACACGCTGATCCCCGGTGCGCAGGTCGCGGCGGCGAATGCCCATGGCGTGCAGGGAGCTTTCGGTGTCACGGCCGCGGATAAGCCGGGTGCGGACGCGAAGAAGCAGCTGAGCGTTTCGCTGCTCGAATTCCCGGATGATCAGGCCGCCGCGGCGGCGTCGCTGGATATGGAGCGCGCGGATTTCGGGTTGGCCCCCGATAATGCGCCGGTCCTGGTGGATGCCTTCCCGACGGCGTGGGCGCATTGGCGGCCGGGTATTCCCGCGCTGTCGAGCACCTTCGCCTGGAAGTCGTTGGTGATCAGAGTTTCCGCGCAGTTACCGGATCCGGATCTGGGTGCGCTGGTGAACATGGTGACCGTCGCCTATCAGAAGCAGCTGGAACTGCTGGATTCGTTCACGCCGGCCGCGGCGGCCGATCTGGCGGCGCTGCGCCTGGACCCGGATGGTTTGCTGCCCCGGTTGGTGAAGACCGGCGACAGTACCCCGGACCGGCAGAATTTCGCGGTCTACGGCGTCCGTGCCTATTCGCTGCTGGGCGCGGATCCGGCGGGCGATTTCGCGGCTACGTCCGGCGCCGGGCTGGTCTCGATGGCCATGTCCCACAACAATCAGCTTTTCCGCCTCCGTGACGCGGCGGCGGCCCACGATTTCACCGCCTATCTGACCAGCCGGGATTCGGATGCGAATTACGTGCCCCTGTCCGGTGTTTCGGGTGCGACCGCGTGTGCGCAGGCGACCCAGCAGGTTCCCACCCAGCTGACCGCTTACCGCTACCGCTGTTTCGTGGTGCACGACCGATTCGTGGTGCGCGTGTACAGCGCTACGGAATCCGATGTCCGGCAGCTGGCCGCGGCGGAGTCCGCGGTGCTGGCGGACCGCCGGTGAAGCCATCGGCGGACGAGATAAACAGCGGCAGTGACTATTTGGTGAGAGGTACGGCATGAAGGCGCTGGCGCCGCAGGACCCGAAGTGGCTCGGCCGCAATCGCATGATCACGGTGATGGGCCGCGGTGAGATGGGTCAGGTGCTACTCGGTCGTTCGCCGGCCGGGAAGCTGGTGTCGGTCACCCAGATTCATCGGCAGCTGGCGGCGACCCCGGAGTTCCGGGAGCGCTTCCAGCGGGAGATCGACGCGGGCCGGCAGCTGACGGGCGTGTACACGGCCACGGTGGTCGACAGCGATACCGAGACCGAAAGCCCTTGGCTGGCCACGGAATACATTTCCGGCCCGGATCTGGGCACGGTGATCGCCGAATGCGGCCCCCTGGATCTGGGTGGCCTGCGCCTGCTGGCGACCGGTCTCGCCGCCGCTCTGGCGGAGATTCACCGGGCCGGTTTGGTGCACCGTGATCTCGGCCCGAGCAGTGTGCTGCTGACCCCGGAGGGCCCGCGCGTGGTCGGTTTCGGGATCGCCCGCGCCCTGGACGGGGACGCTCCGGCGACCTCCGCCGGTGCGGTAATCGGTTCACCCGCCTATACATCCCCGGAGCAGGCCGAGGGCCGCGGCCCGACCTCCGCGGCGGATGTCTTCTCCATCGGCTCGATCCTCACCATGGCTTCGACCGGCGAGAGCCCCTTCGCCGGCAAGTCCACCCAGCAGATCCTCTACAGCGTCGCGCACACGACACCCCTGACTGCCCGTGTCCCGCAGGGCCTGCGCGACCTGGTGGATTCCTGTATGACCAAGGACCCGGCGGAGCGCCCGACCGCCGACCAACTCCTGAAGGCGGCCGCCCGCATCCCCGCCGAGCCGATCTGGTCCCAGGAGGTGCAGGACTTCATCGTGGCCCATCGCACCGATGCGGAATGGTGGGTGCAGACCACCGAGCGCGAGAGCTCGTATCGGGATCAACTGGAGCACATCGAGACTCGCCGCCGCCGCGTGCTGCGCTGGGCGGGCCTGGGCGCGGTCGCCGTGGTGGCGGTGGGCGCGGCCGCGTTCGGCATAACTCGCTGGGCGGACGATTCGGGCCGGCCCGCGCAGGCGGCGCAGTCGGTGGCCGATCCCGCGCTGGCGCAGGGCGCGTCGGATCTGCGCCTGCTGGATGCCTGCAAACTCCTCGACCTCTCCCTGTCGGGCAAGCTGGGCACCGCCGCCGATCCGCTGCAACCCGAGGGCTTCGGTTGCAGTGGCACTTTCACCGAATCCGGCAAACCGGCCGCGTCGTTCTCCTTGTCGGTCGGTGTGCCACCGTCGAATTCGACCCCGACGGGCAAGACCGTGGCCTGGGCTCCCATGGTGGGCGCCGCCGGTCCCTCCCCGACGTGCGCCCGCGCGGTGACCACCCAGACCGATGACCCGGTGACCCTCCAGTTGTCGGCGGGCGTCGATAGCGGCGATGCCTGCCCGATCGCCGAACAGGCCCTGACCCTGGTCGGTCAGCAGCTGGCACACGCTGTCCCGCAGTCGAACCCGCCCGCGAGCTCGATCCTGCGGCTGGATCCCTGCACGGTCCTGGATCCGGCCGCCGCCGAGGCGGTGTCCGGCGATCCGGGTCTGCACACCTCCACTCCGCACACCTGCACGGTCGACGGCGTGGACGCCTCGATCGAGGTGGCTCTCTTCGAAGGCCGGCGCGTGGACAAGTCGGCGGACCACCCGACGGCGGTGCCGGTCGGGTCGTTCACCGCGTACACGTTGAGCCCTTCGGACAGCCCGCACTGCGAGGTGACCTACGTCGTGCGCCCGACTTCCGACGACCGCGCCGAGCAGGTCGCGGTGGCCGCCCACAATCGCGGCCTGACGCCGGGCGCGTGTGACAAGGCGGAAAAGGTACTGGCCGACGTGATTTCACGGATGCCCAGGCCATAACGAATGGCGGTCCGGGCCGCCCTTGCGCCCGGACCGCACGTTGAGCTTCGGCTACCAGGCGGGGAGCCGCCGGCGTCCCGCGAGCACGTCGCGCACGAGATCGTCGTAGGCATCCGACAATTCGGCCAAATGGTGCCAAGCACCGTGTAGCACTTCATCATTCGCGTCAAGAGTCATCAACGCGTGATGGGCGCGCACCGAGGCTTCGGCCAATCGGTCGATGACCGACCCGACGGTTTCGGTGTGCAGCGTGGCGCCCAGCCGGTGCTGGGGCACGGAGCGCACGATCCAGTCGTCAATGGCCATGACCAATTCGATTCGGCGGCGCTTGTTTTCGATGATCGAGGTGGGATCCGTCTCCGGCCCGACGCCGCCCCGGCCGACCACTCTGCGCTCGTGCAGCACCGCTAGGTCGCTGGCGAACCACAGCAGAGGTCCGCCGATCACCCGGTGTCCGCGACAAGCGCGCAAGAGTAGGTCGGAGGTGGGTAAGAGCCCCGCCGCGAACGGCTGTGCCTCCATGACCGCATACTCAGGGGACACGTCGGGCAATGCCACAACGACCGTGTTTGATGTCTCCGAACCTGCCACGTTGCCTCGCGTTCATCGACGTATAACAACACCGCATTCAGGACGTTCATTACAATAAACCTCGGAATGCGTATGTCAAGCCTTACACGGCAGTAGGGCACCCGGAGTAGACTTCTGAGCCTTGAAGCAACAACCGAGGAGCGAGATGGCGGACGGTCCGAGATATCAACGGATCGCAGACCTCCTCCGCGAGGAGATCCGCGCCGGCAAGTGGGAACCGGGCGATCGACTACCGAGTCACAATGAGCTGGCCGTTCAGATGCAGGTCTCGATCACGACGGCCCGCAATGCGATTCAGCTTCTGGTCGCCGAAAATCTGGTCTACACAGCGACTTCCCGCGGCACGATTGTGCGGAGTCAGGAAGTCCTGGAATCCGTTGTCACCAACCATATTCGCCCGGACCGGCCGCGAGCGGCGCACGATATCTTCGTCGAGATCGCCCGGACCGCCGGTCGCGAGCCGTCCAAACAGTTCAGTGCCCGAATGGAACCGGCCAGTCCGGAGGTCGCGCACTGGCTGGGCGTGGACCAGGACGCATGGGTGGTTTCCCGCACGGTCATGCAGTATCTGGACAACGAGCCCTGGTCGTGGGAGGTGAGCTTCTATCCGCGAGATCTGGCCGAGGCCACCGGAATCGACTGTCCGCACGATATTCCGGAGGGCACGACGCGCCGGCTGTCGGATCGGGGCTTCGCCGAGACGGCGCATCGCGACACCATTGTCGCGCGGCCGGCGACGGCGGAAGAAGCGGCCGTACTCGGAATCGGAGCGGGCACCGTTCTCCTCGATCATTTGCGTATCGGAGCAAATCACGAGCGCATCACCAGAGTGACACGGCACCGTTCCACTGCGGCCCGCAACCGACTGGCTTATGAATTGGGCGATGACCCTGGAACGGACATTATTCGTAAAACCCTGGGCGCACCGTGTCCGCCCGGCAATTCCCATTCATTCGGTAATTCCCTTTTACCCGGCTCGCCATGAAACCGCACCTACGCCGCGCCGACATCGGCGATCTAGGAACCGTCACCCGATTGCGATTGCAACGCACCAATTGGCTGGCGGCACGCGGCAGTGATCAATGGACCCGGGCCGGTCGCGGACTCCCCATCGAGCTCTTCGCCCGGTCCGTGGCCCGGGCCGTGCGCGCCGGCGAGACCTGGATAGCCGAGATCGACGGCGAACCCGCGGGCACCATCACCGTCAATAACCGCGCCGACGAAGGACTCTGGTCCCCCGGCGAACTCGCCGACGCCGTCATCGTCCACTACATGATCGTGGATCTCCGCTTCGCCGGAAACCACATCGGCGAGGCCCTGCTGGCGCATGCGGCCGAGCTGGCCCGCACCGCGCACCGCGGCTGGGTCCGCCTCGACGCCTGGACCACCAACCAGGGCCTGCACGACTACTACCTCCGCAACGGCTTCACCCTGGCCCGTATCGCGGGCCCCGAGGCCACCGGCCCCTCGCGGGCCCTGTTCGAACGCCGCACCGCCAGCTGGCTGCCGCAGCCCGCCGCGATACTCCCCACCGGATACCAGGGACCCATCCAGTTGCACGCTCGCCGAGCGCAATTGCCGAGCGCGCTGACCACGCACCGGGATGTCGTCGGCTGATCGACATCCCGGCGCGCGCTCCGCTACAACGCGGGAACGTCGGCGATCTGGATCATTTCGTCGTCGCTGCCGCGGGACCACAGGATGCCGCGGCCGGGGGGCAGCCGCATGGGGCGGATGTCGCCGATGACCTTGCCCTCGTCCCGGGAGCCGCTCATCAGGAGGGCGGGGACGGACAGGTTCTTCATGGAGCCCAGGACCTGGTCGTAGAGGGCTCGTGAAATGCCGCCCATATTGCGGGAGATGACGACGTGCAGGCCGATGTCGCGGGCCTGCGGGAGCAGTTCCACCAAGGGCCCCAACGGGTTTCCGCCGGCGACGACCATGTCGTAGTCGTCGACGACGACGTAGATCTCCGGGCCCGACCACCAGTCGCGATCACGCAGTTGCTGCGGGGTGATGTCGGAGCCGGGGATGCGTTTGGCGAGGTAGTTGACGACCTCTTTGACCATGCCGCCGCAGGTCTGGGAGGACGTCGAGTAGCCGGCGAGCTGGTCGCCTTCCAGGACGCCGAGCAGGCTGCGGCGGTAGTCGATGAGGATGACGCGGGCCTGGTCGGCGTTGGAGCTCTCGGCGAGGCCGCGAATGATGTTGCGCAGCACCGTCGTTTTGCCGGACTCGACCTCGGAGAAGACCATGAAGTGCGGGTCGCTGCCGAAGTCCAGGACGATCGGCTGCAGTTCGGACTCGCCGATGCCGACGACCACCTTGGTGGGACTCTGCTGAATCCCGTGGCGGCGAGCCAGTTCCAGCACCTGCTCGCGGGGCAGGGTGGCGGGCAGCGTGCGGACCTCGGGCGCCCGGCGGTTGCCCCAGAGGGTCTGCATCTCGGTGCGCGCGGCGGCCACGCCCTCGGCCAGGTTCTGGGCGTCGGTGTCGGAGTCCAGGCGCGGCATGGCGATGAGCATGTGCAGCTGGTCGACGGTGAGACCGCGGCCCGGGCGGTTGAGCGGAACGTTGATGGCGACGCGGCGGCCCATCTCGGAGTCGGAGGGGTCACCCAGGCGCAGCTCGATGCGGGTGCCGATCATGTCCTTGATGGAGGCGCGGAGCTCGCCCCAGCGGTTGCAGCCGAGCACCACGTGGATGCCGTACGAAAGGCCTTGGGCGGCAAGCTGTCCGACGGTCGGCTCCAGCGAGTCGAATTCCTCGCGGACGACCTGCCAGTTGTCGATGACCAGGAACACGTCGCCGAATCGGTCGGCCAGCACCGGATCGTCGGTCTGCCCGGCGGCCAGTGCGGCGTGCTTGCGCCGCCGGAACTCGGCCATGGATTCGATGCCCTGCTGGGCGAAGCGCTCCTCGCGTTCCCGCAGCAGCGTCGCCAGTTCGGCGACGGTGCGGCGCACTCGGTCGACGTCGAGCTTGCTCGCCACCGAACCGACGTGCGGCAGGCCGACCAGGCCCGCCATGGAGCCACCACCGAAGTCGAGGCAGTAGAACTGCACCTGCTCGGGCGTGTGGGTGGCCGCCGCGGCCATGATGATGGTGCGCAGCGCCGTGGATTTACCGGACTGCGGGCCACCGACCACGGCCACATTGCCTTGTGCGCCCGCGAGATTGACGGTGAGCACATCGCGGCGCTGCTCGTAGGGCTTGTCGATGATGCCGATCGGCATCCACAGCTGTCCGTGCCGGTTGACCGGCGAACGCCAGTCCGGATCCGGCAGCAGCATGTCGACGGTCGGGGATTCCTCGAGCGGCGGCAGCCAGACCTCGTGGGCCGGGCGGCCGTGTCCGGTCAGGCGTTTCACGACCACCTGGAGCAGGCTGTCGGGGACGCCTTCGTCGGCAGGCGGGGGCGGAGGGAGCAGATCCAGTGGATCGAGCGGGTTCACCGGTTCGGGAAGTTCCAGCATTTCCACTGACGCGGCGGTGAATTCGCGTGGCGGCGCCTCGGCCACGGAGCGGCCGTCGGCACTCTGCCGGACGGTGCGCGGGGCGACATAGGAGCCCGAGACGTAGGTCGCGTTGAACCGCAACGGATCCGACGCGTCACTCTTCAGGTAGCCGGAGCCCGGAATACCGGGCAGATGGTAGGCGTCGGTGATACCCAGCACGGCGCGAGATTCGTTGGCGGAGAAGGTACGCAGACCGATCCGGTAGGACAGGTGCGCGTCCAGGCCGCGCATCTTGTTCTCTTCCAGCCGCTGCGAAGCCAGCAGCAGGTGTACGTGCAGCGAGCGGCCGAGCCGGCCGATCATGACGAACAGGTCGGCGAAATCCGGCTTCTGCGAGAGCAATTCGGAGAACTCGTCGATGACGACGAACAGCGCGGGCAGCGGGTCCAGTGGTACGCCGGCCGCGCGGGCCTTCTCGTACTCCACGACATTGGCGAAGTTGCCCGCGGAGCGCAGCAGTTCCTGCCGCCGGTTCATCTCACCGGCGAGCGCGTCGCGCATACGGTCGACGAGTGAGAGCTCTTCCTCGAGGTTGGTGATGACCGCGGCCACGTGCGGCAGCGGGTCCATACCGAGGAAGGTGGCGCCGCCCTTGAAGTCGACCAGGACCAGGTTGAGCTGGTCGGGCGAGTGCGTGGTGACCATCGAAAGGATCAGCGTGCGCAGGAATTCCGACTTGCCGGAACCGGTCGCGCCGATGCACAGACCGTGCGGGCCCATGCCGTTCTCGGCCGATTCCTTGATGTCGATTTCGACGGGCGTCCCGTCGGGGGTGATGCCGATCGGCACGCGCAGGCGTTCGCGGCCCGCGCGCGGCCGCCACACCTTGGCCGGGTCGATCTGCGCCGCATCCGGAATCTTGAGCAGGTTCATCAGGCCCGGATCGCTGACCGTGGTGTTGTCGCCGAGGCTGACGATCTGCGCCGCGGTGGCGATGCGGTAGCGAGCGAGGCTGCGCGAGAACGCCTCCGCCTCGGCGAGCATCACCTGGTCGGCATTGGCGAACTTCTCGGTGCCCGCCGCGCTCTTGGCGAACACCTCACCGCCGGCGGCCACCAGTTGCAGCCCGCGCCGCGCGGCGAGGCTGTTCTCGGCGGCGCTGAGGTCGATGACGGTGACCGCGTCCAGCCCGGACTCGCTGATCAAACGCTCACTGCCGCTGACGTATCCGTCGTCGATGACGACCACCAGGTGCTGACGCCCCTGTGTGGGTTGCGGATTGCGCATGAACCGCCCGCGCTCGAGCAGGTCGTCGGAGAGCGCGGTCTCCAGCTCACCGAGCGAGCGGTAGATCATGCGGGCCGCGCCCATGCCGTCGCGCTGGCTCGGATGCTGTACGTGCGGTAGCCATTTCGCCCAGGACCAGGCTTCGCGGTCGGGTTCGGCGGTGACGATGGCGACTCCGACATAGTCGGGTCCGTGGAACGCGGTGAGTTCCATCAGCATCGATCGCACCAGTCCGTGTGCGTCCGCGGCCGGTCCCTCGACATTGATGGCCGGGAACGCGCGCAGCGATACCGCGGTGGGCAGGTGGTGGACCACGGAATGCGTACGCACGAAACGACGCAACGCCACCGTGGAGACCGGTTCCAGGTCTTCCAGCGGCCCGGTTTCCGGTCGCGCCAGTTTGGCGGCGAGCCGATGCGTACCGATGCCGACGCGTACGTGCCCGAAGTCGGGATCGTTGGGGCGGCGTTCCCACATGCGCCGGCTGCCGACGATGGACGGCAGGTCCGTCGGTTCCGGGTGGCTCCAGACCAGCGCCTCCAGCTGCTTCTGCCCGGTGCGCCGGACCTCGCGGCGGGTCTGGTCGAGGTAGCGGAAGTAGTCCTTGCGTTCCTCGTTGAGTTCGGCGGAGCTCTTGCCGCTGCCGCGCTGGCCCATCAGCATGCCGCCCATGCCCATGAGCATCATCAGGGGCATCATCATCATGTACGGGTTGCTCAGCATGGACCGGCCCATCATGGCCATCATCGCCATCATGCCGATCATGGCGACGATCATCACGACCGGCATGAGCTTCTGCATGAGCGGCGCGGAGACCGCGCGCGGGATTTCCGGCGGTGCGGTCAGCGCCATCTCACCGCCGGGGGCGCGTGGCGGGGCGATACGGGGCCGACGCACGAAACCTTCGGTAGCCATGGGTATCTCTCCGGGTTGTCAGGAATCGAGGTCGGGCAGGTCGTCGTCGCGGCGGTGCCGCCGGAAGGGAATCGATATCGCGAGACCGATTCCCAGCGCGGACAGACAGACGAGGGTGCCGATGGTGGCGATCAGTCGCGGGAATCGCGGTGGGCCTGCGGGCTTGTCGGGCATGGGAAAGGCTTGCGGCTTGTCGGCTCCGACGTGGATCGGCAGCTCGGGTTGTTCCGCGGTGAGCGTGTCCGGCGGCAGTTGCGCGGTGAGCGCGGCGACCGGATCGATCAGGCCCGCGCCGATGCGGTCATCGCGGCCGGTGCCGGGCTGATGCGCGGTGAGCATGATCTGGTTCATGATCTGGCGCGCGGACCACTCCGGATTCTTCGCCCGCAGCAGGGCCGCCAGTCCGGCGACCTGGGGTGCGGCGAAGCTGGTTCCGTTGAGGCCGATGGGTTTTCCCTCTTTGTCGACGCCGGTGGCGTTGATCAGCCCGCCGGGTTTGTTGACGTCGAGGGAGACGAGGTCCTGGCCGATGGCCGCGACGCCGACCCACGGGCCGTAGAGCGAGTTGCCGGATGGGTTGCCGTAGGGATCGATCCAGCCCACCGACAGCACGTACTTGCTGAACCAGGCCGGGCTGGAGATCGTTTTCACGTTCTCCCAGCTTGCCTTCGCATTGCTGTACGAACCGTTCTGGGTGCCGCAGCCGGTGCTCTGGTCCAGGTTGCCCGCGGCGACGACCACGACCACATTGTGGTCGAAGGCGTACCGCACGGCGTCGCCGAGCGCATCGTCTCCGGTCCCGCTGCCGGAATCCACTTCGGTGCAGGCCGCTTCGGAGATATTGATGGTCTGGGCGCCCATGTCGACGGCGTGCACCACGGCCGCGGCCAGGGTCAGGCTGGGGCCGTAGCCCTGCTGACTCATGCTGCCCGGGGGTTTGTCGCCGTTCTGGTCCTTGGCCTGGTAGTGATCGCTGAACTGGCGAATGGCCAGGATCTGTGCGTCCGGCGCGACGCCGACCAGTCCGTCGTCGCCGCTGGGTTTGGCGGCGATGATGCCGGCGACAGCGGTTCCGTGGCCGTCGCAGTCCTCGGTACCGTCACTGCCGGAGACGAAGTCGCCGCCGGGTTGGATGTCGAGCCTGGGGTTCAAGCCCACGCCTGTATCGATGACCGCGATCTTCTGTCCCGCGCCCTTGTTGTTCGGCAGCGGGTTGGCCTGCCAGACCGCGGGCAGGTCGAGAACCTTCTGTGCGACCGCCGGATCGCGCGGCACGACGTTGTTCTTCAGGAACCACGTGCTGCCGCACTCGATCTTCTTGTCGGTGGGGCCCAGTGGTGCGGGCTTACCGGCGATGGCCTGCGCGTCGCCGAGGTGCTTGTAATCCGGGTCGGGCTTCAGGACGGTCGCCATCGGCCGGGCGTCCGCCGTGGCCTGTGGACCCAGCAGTGCACCACCGAGTACCGCTGCCGCACACAGTGTTCGCGCCCAGTTTCCGGGACGCGCGCTCATATGTTCCGGGCCGTCGAGTAGACGTCCATGATCCACAGCACCAGCGGGATGATCGACACGATGAGGCCGTATTCGAAGATCTCGTTGAAGCGCCGGGTCACCGGGGTGGCCTGGATGTGTGGTCCGATCACGCCGAATCCGATGGCGCCCACCGCGAATGCCAGCAGCAGCCCGGCCGAGACCAGCAGCATGCCGTCATCGGACAGGGCGAGCAGCACCGCGAGGGCGACGAAAGTGACGCAGCCGCTGACGATCAGCGTGGCGGCCTGGGTGAGATCGGCGAACGAGCGGCCGCGCAGGCACAGGATGATGGAGATCACGATCGCGAGCGCGATGCCCTGCCAGCGATGGGAGTGCAGCGGGTCGGCCGCGCCGATCGCGCCGGCGACCGCGCCGATGGCACTGCCGAATACGATGCCGGCCTGGAACTGATTGGCGGTGCGGGCGCGCTGCCCGAGTCCGTGCGCGGATGGCAGTACGGTCGCGCCGATGGCGCCGATGCCTTCGATGGTGGGCCGGGGTTCGTGGTCGGCCGGGTCGATGGCCTCACCCGCGGTGGGCACGGGCGGCACGGGCAGCCGGGCGAGCATGGCGGCGAGCCGCGGCACCATGGACAGCACGACTATCGAGGCGACCATCACTCCGGCAGCCACTTTCGGCAGTCCGGCGTCCCAGATCATGCGGACGGCCGCGCCGATGCCGGATAGCAGCACGACGGTGACGATGGCCGCGATCACCGCGGCGCCCGCCCCGATGATGCGATATCCGACCACCGCGAGCAGCAGCGTGGCGGCGGCGCCGAGCATGAGGTGTGGGCTGCCCAGTGTTCCGGGCACCGCCAGTGTCGCGCCGCCGAAGGTGAGCAACAGCATGCACAGTGTCAGTACGGTCGCGGTCTGCTCGTCGGCGTATTTGCGCATGGCGATGGCGGCGGCGACCAGTGCGGCGAGGGCGCCGGCCAGTAGCAGCGGCGGCGCCACGAATTTGTCTCCGCCGGACCGCGAGAGCAGGCCCAGCAGTACCGCGAAGACCACGGCGACCACGCCGCCCACCAGTCCGGTCCAGCGGGCGGCGCCCGCCGACCAGCTGCGGAACTCTTCGGCGGTCAGCCGGGAGACGGCGTCGATGACGTCGTCGAAGAGCGCCGGGGCTTCCTTGGCGGAAACCGATCGGAGTACCAGCAATTCGCCGTCGTAGATCTCGGCGTCATTGAGGGTCTGGCTGGGCGCGATCATGTCGCGTCCCAATTTGGCCAGTGTCCAATGTTGCGACTGGAGTGGCGTTCCGCCCTCTTCGCCGCCTATGGGATCCGGGTTGCGGGATTCGATGAGGCGTACCAGATCACCGATGAACGCGGCGATCGGCACGTTGGCCGGCAGCCCGACGTCGAGCTGGGTATTCCCCCCGATGACGGACACTCGGCACAATTCGGGCTCAGCGGCCCGCGAGCCGCTGATCGACTGTGCTGTCACTTGCTGAACTGCTCCCCTGTAGCTCTCAACAGTTGCCCGCCCAGGGCGGTTAACCATAATGTATCCGACTGTCCGCAGCTGTGCGATCACACCGGTGTGGGTGGGGATTGTGAACGAAAGACCAGCCAGGTTCGACGAATTCGGGGTTCGACTAGGATGATCGACACTCGCCAGGCACAACGCGCCTTCGATGCCGGAGTGCTGTCACTGGGGTTGAGCATCGAGGGCCAGGAATCGAACCGGGACCTCGACTACGCGAAACTCGCCTTTCAGCGCGCCACCGAGTGGGACCCGACCATGGCCGACGCCTGGCTCGGCCGGGCCGCCGCCGGTGAGGTCACCACGGATGTTCTGTCCAACCTCTACAAGTGCAGCACGGTCTCGCTGGGCCGGGAACAGCGCCGGTTGGGGCTGTCTTCGCGGATGCTTGCCGGACGTTTCCTGCCGGGCCTCTACATCGACTACCCGCTGGCGAGTTTCACCGAAATTCACCTGGCGTGGGCCGCGCATCTGATCGCCGAGAAGCAGTACGACGATGCGCAGCACGTGCTCGACGAGCTCGAAAAGCACCGCCGGGCGCGGGCTTCGGAGCCGGATTTCGAAATCGACGGCCGCATCATCAAGTACGTGCGCGGGATCCTGCACTACAACACCCAGCGCTGGCCCGATGTGATGACGGTGCTGGCGGGGTCCGCGGAGTGGGAAGATCCGTATCTCGCCGCGGGTGCGCATGTGATGGTCGGCACATCGTGTGCGCAGCTGGGTCTGTTCGGTGAGGCGATCCGCCGCATGGAAGCGGCCGAGGCGGGCCCGATTCCGGCGGCGCGCACCGCGGCCATGTTCTGCCGCGGTCTGTGCCTGCGCGAGAACGGCCAGTCCGAGGAGGCGCAGGCGCTCTTCGAGAACGTGTATTCGCAGGCGCCCAATTTCGACGCCAATACCGCGGCCATGCGCGACCGCACCTACCGGATCACGCTCACTTCCAAAGAGGTGATCGAGGCCCGCACCGACAAGTGGGATCCGGCGTCCGCGCCCTCGCTGGAGGAGAAGCAGGCCGCCGAGCACGAGGACCGTGCCAAGGAAGTACTCGCGCAGGCGCGGGCCGAGCTGGACAAGCAGATCGGTTTGGCGGCGGTGAAGACCCAGGTGGCCAAGCTGCAGTCGAGTGCGCAGCTGGCGAAGATCCGGGCGGAGAAGGGACTTTCGAGTTCCGCTCGTGGTCAGCACCTGGCGTTCACGGGTCCGCCCGGAACCGGTAAGACCACCATCGCGCGGGTGGTCGCCAAGATCTATTGCGGTCTGGGCATTCTCAAGACCGACAAGGTGGTCGAGGCGAAGCGCTCGGATTTCGTCGGTCAGCACCTGGGTTCGACGGCCATCAAGACCGAGGCGCTGATCGATACCGCCATGGACGGCGTGCTGTTCATCGATGAGGCGTACACGCTGATCCAGACCGGTCTTTCGGGTGGGGACGCCTTCGGCCGCGAGGCCGTGGACACCTTGCTGGCGCGCATGGAGAACGATCGCGAGCGGCTGGTGGTGATCATCGCCGGCTACGACGGCGAGATCGACCGCTTCCTGGCCGCCAATGACGGTCTGTCCTCCCGCTTCGCCAAGCGGCTGCAATTCCCGTCCTACACCGCCGAAGAGCTCGGTCAGATCGGCAAGGTGGTTGCGACCAAGCGGGATTCGGAGCTGTCGGAGGGCGCGCTGGCGGCGCTGGTCGAGACGTGCACGCGACTGTACGAGCTGGAGAGCACCGATCAGAGCGGGCAGCCGCGCCGCGGTGTCGACCTGGCCGGCAATGGCCGCTTCATTCGTAACCTGATCGAGGCCGCCGAGGAAGAGCGTGAATTCCGGCTGGCCAATGATGAATCCATCGATCTGAGCGCAGTGGACGAGTCGGTACTCATGCGGATCGAGGGCCCCGATATGAAGGCCGCGCTGAGCAGCCTGCTCATTTCACTGGGCCTGTCGTCGGCCGCCGGCTGAGAGGCTACTGAACTGTGAACGACTTTCCGCGGGGTGGAGCCGGCAACTACGGGCCGGGCGGAAATGGTGCGGATCCATACGGCGGGAGCCCCGGCTATCCGCAGGGTGGGCGGCATGGTTTCCCGCCGCGCCACCAGGGTGGTCACGACCAAGGTGGTTACCCGCAGGACGTGCCGCCGCAACGGCCTGCCGACCTATCGCCGCAACGACCCGGTGGTATGCCGCCGAACGGATCCCGCGACTTCGAACAGGGCGGATCGGGCGAGCTACGACCGGATACGGACGACGGCCGCGCGCCGGGTGGTGTCGCGCTGGCGGCGCCCCCGCGCCCCGCTCCCCCGCGCTCGGCGACGCGGGTGACCGAACCGGCCGCGCATCGTGCCGCCGAGCCGGCCGCCGCGGGGATCGAGTTGCGCGCGGACGATCTGTGGCTGCTCCGGAATCTGCCGCTGCGGCTGGTGGTTCCGGTGGCGTTGATCGGGGTGGCGGCTTCGCTGGTGGCGGTCGGCATGCACACGCAGTGGTGGGCGGCGCTGGTGGCCGGGCTGGTGCCCGTGCTCATCGGTCTGGCCCCGATCGGCGGCATCCCGGTGGGACTGCGGATCGGGCGCTGGGTCGCGTATCGCTGGAAGCAGGCGCGGCGCAAGGCTTTCGATGAGAACGCCGTGGTCGACGTGCCGATGCCGGACGGTGGCAGCTGCGGATTGCGCTGGGACGGCACGCTGCTGACCACCATGCTGCGCATCGACCCGCCGCCGGACACGCTGACCCTGCTGCGCCGTGGCTCGCTGAGCACCGACCAGCTGCTTCCGCTCGACGAGATCGCCGCCTGCCTGCGGCAATACGATGTCGAGCTGCATTCGGCGGACGTGATCAGCAGCGGCACCCGCACGGCCAGCACCGAGGCCGTGATCTCCGGCTATGCCGCGAGCATCGCGCCGCTGGGCCGCCTCTACAACGAGATCCTCGGCCCGCTGCCGGCCATCGCGCATCGCACCATGTGGCTTATCCTGCGGTTGAACCCACTCGACAATGCGAAGGCGGTCGACAATCGCGGCGGCGGTCCGGAGGGCGCGCTGCGCTCGGCGCTGGTCGCCACCCGCCGGGTCGCCAATCGGCTGGCGGGGCACGGCATTACGGCGTCGGTGCTGACCACCTCGGAGATGACGGCCGCGCTGCGTGAGCTGACCCGCGGCATTCCGGTGGGCGAGCTCACCGAGCACCCGGACAACCTGGAGCACAACGGGATTCACCTGACGAGCTACCAGATCGACCCGCAGCTGTTCAATTCCGATGGCCTGGCCAAGATCTGGGCGGTGCGCAGTCTCGCCACCACGGTGACCGTGCGGCTGCAGCCGGTGGCGGAACCGGGCGCGAAGCCGGGTCAGCCCGCGGGCATCATCGAGGTGGATGCCCGGGTCCGCTACGACACTCCGTATGAGCTCGGTGAGCCGCCCGTCGCGGGTCTCAAGGAGCTGCCGCGCCGCCAGATGTGGGCGCTGATGGACATTCTGGTCTACGGGGCGCAGGAGATTCGTCCCAGCGGCTATCGCGGTCCGGTGGACGTGCTCACCGATATCGCCATGCCCACCGCGGGGTGCGGTCAGCTCATCGGTGCGGATGCCACCGGCAGTGGTATCGCGGTGCCGCTCATCGGTGTCGGTTCGCGGCGCATCGACATCATCGCCGATCTGGAACTGGTGCAGCAGGTCATCCTGCGCGCCATCGCCTTGGGTGCGGGCGCGGTCGTGCATACCGCGCGCCCTTGGGCCTGGCAGGGCATGGTGACGAATATTGCCGCCCCGCACGCGCTTTCGCTGGCTTCCTCGGTCACACACAGTTCCCGTGGCACCACGGTGACCGGCCGCCTGCCGCATCCGGCCGCCACCGTCATCGTCTTCGACGGCGTCCCGTCGAGCGCTCCTCCCGGTTCGGCGACCGTGGTCACGGTGCACGAGGCGCTCTCCCCCGATTACGAGCCCGATGCCGACGTGACCATCGTCCAGCATCCGAACGCTCCGCACACGGTCACCGTGCACACCCCCGCGACCACCACTACCGCCCAGCTGGTCACCACGCCGGCCGAGCAGCACTACCTGAGCGGGGCCACGGCCCGGCGCTGATTTACTGATTTACAGGGGGGATCCGCACATATGCGTCACCACACAGGCCGATTACCGTCGGCCCGATTCGGGCTGCGCGCTACCGCCGCGGCCATCCTGCTGTTCTCGGCCCTGGCCGCGACCGGCTGCGGATCCGATTCCCATTCGCCGGGGGATCAACCGGTCGACCTGAGCAAGCTGGACACCGGCAACTATCAGACCAAGCCGCAGGACTTCGTTCCGAAGGATGCGGCGACAGCGGCGCGCACGGCCGAAGCGCTGCGGCTCGGCGACATCATGCCGCTGCCCATGGAGATCGACCCGGCGTTGACCAACCATGCGTTCGGCGAACATGTTCTGCTGACCGGGGACTCGTACGACGGCTGGGTCGACAGCGATCACTTCGGCACCGACGCGCCGGGTTACGTCACCGGTTTCGCCACCGCCGCGGAGACGACACCGGTCTCCGGGATGTACTCGCTCAGCGATACGGTCATGATCTTCGACAGCGACGCCGACGCGACCAATGCCGCCGGTGCCCTCGCCCGGAGCGGCCTCGATCTGAAATCGCTGCAAACCGGGGACCCCTCGGCGACAGCGCAGTCCCCGCAGTCGACTCTGCATCCGAGCGCTCAGATCCGGTGGTCTCCGGAGGAGCAGGCTCTGGCGTCCTGGTACCCGACCGGCCGATTCATCATCTTCACCCTGATCCACCGTGGTGAGAACGCCTACCTGCAGGACTACTGGCATATCGCGGCCGACCCCGCGCCACTGGCGCTGGCGGACAAGGCCATCGACCTCACGGCGGACCGGCTGAAGTCCTTCCAGGCGACGCCGCCCGACAAGCTCGCCGGTTTGCCGCTCGATCCCGATGGCATGCTGCGGCTGACCCTGCCGCGTCCGGACGGCGATCAGACTGCCAATGCGTTCACCGGGACCCTGGACGGGCACGGTGCACTGCACGCTGAGGACGATCCGAACGTGGCCCCCGCGCTGTTCGAGAAGGCGGGCATCGACAGGGTGAGTTACGGTGCGGGGCAACTCAATCGGGCCCGCGATGCCGACTCGGCGCGGGCCTACCTCGACGCGGCGTTCATCGACCGGTTCCGGCATCCGATCGCGCCGCCGCCGGGACTGCCGAATGCGACCTGCACCCAATACCGCGGCCCCGACCCGCACAGGTTCCCCTTCGACTGCCATGTGGTCGTCGGGCGGTACGTCGCATCGGTGTGGTCGCAACAACAGCAGGACGTGTATCAGCGGATCTCCGCGCAGTACGCCATCCTCGCCAACGGCAAGTAGGGGGAATCGTGAAGAGTCCTTACGCTCGACGTTCCGTCGGCAGAACGGTATTCGGCGCGCTCGCCGTGGTCCTGGCCGCGGCCGCGCTCACGGGTTGTGGCAGTGCGGTATCCGGAACTCCGGCGGCGGGTGAGATCGATGTCCGGAAACTCGCCGTCGGCAACTACCCGACCGATCCGCTCGACGTCCGCATGGAGAACAACTTCGGCACGGACACCGGCGAATCGGGCGCCCTGGCCAGGCTGGCGGACAGTGTTGTCACCGGGCCGGACGTCGACCCGAAGTTCAGCCACAATGTGCTGTCGCTGTATCTGAGGTCGTCGGAATCGGCGAAGTATTCCTCGGTGCTGGCAGGTGCGGTGCAACCCGTATTAGACGGCAACGGAATGATGTTCGGCTATTCCGCGGCCGCGAGCACCCACGCCTTGGTCAAGTCCGCCGGATTCCCCGACGACGACACCTTCAACCCCTTCGCCGGCGCCCAGGGCGACCCGGACGCGACCTCGTTCAATGTCACAGTGCTGCAGTTCCCGGATGCGCAGCAGGCGCAGACGGCCGCAGTACAGATGGAGGCGGCCGACTTCGCGGTGGCGGCCGACCAGAACGTCCACGTCACACTCGACAAGCAGCCCGACGCGAAAGCGCACTGGCGGCCGGGCATTCCATCGCTGGCAGCCACCCTCGCCCACGGTGGGTACGTCGTGAACGTCTATGTGGCGCAACCCAGCCCGGACCTCGACGGTCTACGGAAGTTCGCCGATCAGGTTTTCGCGGCACAACTACCGCTCCTCGACCAGGCACCCGCCTTGTCGGCGCGCGATATCTTCCGCATGCAATACAACCCCGACCCCATGTTGCGCCGCACCCTGCACCCCAACCAGTATCTGGACCTCGACGCCTTCACCGAAATCACCCACACCGCACGTGGTTACCTGCATTACGTGGACGATCAGGCAACCGTGAAACGCCTCCTCGAAGACAGCGGCGTCGACCTGGTGTCCACCGCCAAGAAGGGCGGCCTCCTGTTCCGCGCCCGCGACGCCAAGTCCGCCACCACCCTGTCCTCCGGCATCGACAAGCTCCTCCCCGGAGCCACCGACCCACCCGCGGGCGTCCCCGACGCGGCCTGCATGGAAAACCCGAACCCCAAGTCCGGCTTCTCCATGGACGTCGACGGCTACAACGCCTGGAACGCGGAGAACAAGTACACCTGCACCGTGCACTATGACCGCTACGTCGCCCGCGTCGCGAGCAACCAGCTGATCGACGCACAACAGAAGGCGGCAGCGCAGTACGCGGTCCTCGCCAACAGCCAGGCGCTGTGAGAAGCGCCGCAGGCGATCGGCAGGTGCGGCCCCTACATCAACCGCCCAGTACACTCTGCACACCAGAAGCAAGGCATAGCAGGCAATTCGGTATCGGCGGGGGGATGTTCGTCATGCGTTACAGCTATGGCCGACTACGGTCGGCCCGCATCCGGCTGCGCGCGGCAGGCGCAGCGGTGCTGGCGGTTTCGGTGCTGGCCGGCGCGGGGTGCGGGTCCGAATCCCATGCGGCCAAAGAGCAAACGATCGATCTGAGCAAGCTCGATACCGGTAGCTATGCGACCAAACCGAAAGACGCGACCACCTCGGATCCGGCGGCGACCGGCCGTGTCCTCGAGGGCGTGCGGCTCGGCAACGTCCTTCCGCTCGCCTCCGAGATCGACCCGACTCTTTCCCACAGCGCGTACGTCACAAATCTCTTCACCGACGCCAACTCGTACGACGGCCTCCTCAAGACCGACCATTTCGCCACTGACACACCGGGATTCATCACGGGCTTCGCCACCAGCGGGCGGCCCTCTACAGATGGATTCCTCGGCTCCACCCTTTACAACGCCGTCATGATTTTCGACAGCGATGCCGACGCCACATCCGCGGCAGCCGCTCTCGCGCACAGCGGCTTCGCGCAGAGCAACATAGTGGTCGAGCCGCTGCAATCGGACCAGCATCCGGCCGCCCAAATCATCTGGACAGCCAGCGAACAGATGCTCGCCTCCTGGTATCCGACCGGGAGATTCGTCATCTTCACCATGATCGATCAGGTCGAGAACCGCGTTGTCGACAACAACTTCAAACTTGCACCCGAGCCTCCGCAACTAGCTTTGGCCGATAAGGCCATTGACGTCACTGTCGATCGGTTGAAGAAATTCCAGCCGACACCGCCTGACAAACTCGCCCAGCTACCGCTGGACCCCGACGGCATGAGGCGATTGACATTGCCACGCCCGCCGGGAGACCAGACCGAAAATGCTTTTACCGGAACGCTCGACCGGCATGGGGCGTTGCACACGGTGGGGGACACCGCGAAGTATCAAGCACTGTTCGACCGAGCGGGTGCCGATGCCTATAGCTTCGGTGCGGGATACCTGATTCGAACCAGGGACACCGCGTCAGCCCAAACATTCCTCGACACCGGATTCGCCTCCAAGTTCAGACATCCGATCGACCCGCCAACCGGACTCCCTATCGCACAGTGCACCAACTATCACGGTCCCGACGACACTTCGGCCCCGTTCATATGTAGCTTCGCCTACGGACGGTATGTCGCAACAGTGTGGTCTCGGCAGAAGCAGGATGCGTATCAGCGAATATCCGCGCAGTACGCCATCCTGGCTAATAACAAGTAGGGGGACCATGAAGAACCTCGGAACTCGCTGCTCATCTGGCAGAACAGTTTTCGGTGCGCTGACTGTTCTTCTGGTCGCGGCCTCGCTCTCCGGATGTGGAGGCCAGACAACAGGCACCGCGGTAGCGAGTGAGATCGATGTGCGGAAACTCGCTGTCGGCAACTACCCGACCGATCCGTTCGACCTCCGAGAGGCTTACCAGCATGACGGTTCCGGCGGCAAGGCCCTGGCGCAGACGCGGCTCGCCGACCATGTAGTCATCGGTGCTGATGTCGACCCGAAGTTCAGCCACAATGTTCTCGGCGGCCGGCTGGACCCGACGAGCGCGGAGTTCTCCAAAGTGCTGGCCGGTGCGGTTCAACCGGTGTTGGCCAGCAACGGCATGATGTTCGGCTTTTCTTCCGCCTCGAGCACCCGCCCGGTACCGAAGTCGACCGCTCACGATCGCTCCGGCAACTTCAACCCGTTCGACGGTGCCGAAACCGATCCTGAAGCAACCGTTTTCAACGTCACTGTGCTGCAATTCCCGGACCAGCAGCGAGCACAGGCCGCCGCCGATCAAATGGAGGCTGCCGACTTCGCGGTAGCCGCCGATCAGAACGTCCATATCAGCCTCGACAAACAACCGAACGCGAAGGCCCATTGGCGGCCCGGCGTTCCGTCCATGGCAGCCACACTCGCATATGGCCAGTATGTAGTGAATGTCTATGTGGCACAGCCGAAACCTGACCTCGACGGCTTGCGCAGCTTCGAAGAGCAGGTCTTCGCGGCGCAATTGCCTCTCCTCGACCAGGCACCCGCATTGTCGCCCCACGAGATCTTCCGGCTGGACTACGACCCGGACGATATGCTGCGCCGGACGCTACACCCAAGGGATGTAGCCAAACCCAATGTGAAAAGCGAAGCGACCCGTACGGCTAGGGGCTACCTCCACCTTGTGGATGATCAGACGACTTGGAAGCGGCTTCTGGACGACAGCGGCGTCGATCGCACATCCACCGCAAGCTACGGCGGACTACTGTACCGAGCGCGCGACGCCAAGGCCGCAACCCAGTTGTGGTCCGGAATCAACGGCACCACCGCCAAGTCCGTAGACGCACCCGCCGGTGTCCCGAACGTCTCGTGCGCTGTTGTGCCCACAGATGACGTCGATGTCTTGCGTTTTCAGTACGACATCCCGGAAACGGACACCGCCTACCTCTGCACCCTTCACTACGACCGCTATGTCGCGCGTGTGGCCAGCCCGCAACTAATCGACGCGCAGCAGAAGGCCGCAGCACAATTCGCCCTGCTGGCGAATAGTCAGTACATGTGAGGATTTAGGATGAACATCGGACCGGGCACCATCGTCCGCGGCTACCGTATCGAGCGCGAACTCGGAGCGGGCGGCATGGGTACGGTGTATCTGGCCAGGCATCCAGAACTGCCGCGCTGGGACGCCCTCAAGGTGCTCAGCCCGCAGTTCAGCCAGGACGCCGAGTATCGAGCGCGGTTCGAGCGCGAAGCGAATCTCGCTGCGGCTCTGGACCATCCGAACATCGTCTCGATCTACAATCGCGGCGAGGACAACGGTCAGCTGTGGATTGCCATGCAGTACGTCAACGGCATCGACGCGGCCGCTGCAGCCGAACGGGATCCACGCTCGATCACGCCGTGGCGTGCACTCCACATCGTCACTGAGGTCGGACGGGGTCTGGACCACGCACACCGCCGGGGTCTGCTGCATCGGGACATCAAACCCGCGAATTTCTTGCTGTCCATGGACGACAACGGCGACGAACGGGTGCTGCTGACCGACTTCGGCGTCGCGAAGTCCACAGAGGACGCCAGCGAACTCACCCAGGCCGGTGGCTTCGTAGCAACGATCGCCTACGCTTCACCCGAGCAGTTGAGCGGATACCGGCTCGATCATCGTGCCGACATCTACGGCCTCGCGTGCTCGTTCTTCCGGTTGCTGACCGGCCAGAATCCATATCCGGGAACGCAACCGGCGATCGTCATGATGGGTCATCTCAACGAGCCGCCCCCGCGTGCTACCGCGATCGATTCCACCCTGCCGCCCGCCGTGGACGAGGTACTCGCCGTCGCTCTGGCGAAGAACCCTGCGGAACGGTTCGACACCTGCCACGAGTTCACGACGGCTCTGAAATCCGCGCTCGAATATGGTGTTTCCGGTCTGTCCATGCAGACCGTGCCGCACAACAGGCACGCTCCGACCGCCTCGCCACTATCGCCGGCGCCTGTCGTACCCACGAAATCCCGTGCACGCAAACGTGCCTGGCTCATCGGTGGAGTCGCCGCGACGGTTATCGCCTTGGCTGCGGGTGTGGGCATCTGGGCGACTCAGCATGGCTCCACGGCCTCCGCGACGGGCAACCCGATGGTCGATGCTCGCGCGCAGAACCCCGCCTTCAGCGGCAAATACATTGTGATCATGGATATCTCGGGCACCAGCGGCTATTCCGCGAACATGGATATCCAGCTCAAACCGGGACCTCAATCGAAGTTCCTCGAGGACTTGGGCTTTACCTACAATCCCAACTTTCTGCGCAACGGCGATGAGCCGAACCCCCGGCCCATTGCATCGGGTGCTGATACCCAATTCAACGCGTTGCAGAGCGTCAACTCCGGCTATCTCCTTGCCGTTCGGAGCGATACCGATGCCGGCGGCGGCGGTCTGGTGAATCTTCCCTCGTCCGTCGCCGCGACCAAGGCGTCCGTGATCGTCCTCGACGATCCGGCCGCAGTCACCGCGATACGTCAGTGGTCGGACAGCTCCGAACAAGTCTTGCGCGACAAGCTGTTGCCGATCCTGCGCAAGAGCGTCAATTAGGTTCCGTTCTTCGGTTCCTGACCGCACGGCGTGTCACAGCGCGGTGGCAGCGTGTCCCAGCTCTTCAGTGCGTCTTGCTGAGAGAGCGTGGGGCCTGGAACCAGCTTGTTGACGATCTCCGTCGGCGCCAGATGGGGTTGGACACCCAGACCGAGCTTCTGAGCCGTATCGAGATCAGGGATGCCGTATCGGATTCCGTTGTCCGCGATGTAGAACAGATTCCCGCGTACGGGGCTACCCGGTTCGATGTTGGTTGTACGCACGAATTCTCCGGTGGAGGGCGCGACAAACACGCTGTCGACCCGATCGCCACCAGGTCCGTCTGCGGTGGCCAAAGGGACCGGAAGTTGTGAGTCGCTCAGTGGCCAGCGGGTTCCCACCAACAACTGCACGGTCGCCCAGTCTGCGGGACCTTCGGTCGCATCCGCCTGATCCTTGCCGAGACCGTTCTTCTTCGCCCAGGTGATGCAGGAAACAGGGTTGTCCGACGCGGAAATGATCTTCGGCGCGATGCTCGGAAAGTCATCGACCGGCAGCCCGCCGTCGTCGGTCGCATGGATGACGGGCACGCCCGCGACCTGGTCCGGTGTGACGGTCTGGAAGTCGTCCATCCCCTGGGAGTTCGCGGAGCTGATGATCTGGGCCGTGAAAGTGGAAATGAGCTGCCGACCGTTCTGCAATACGACATACAGATCGGATCGGCCCGAACCGTCCAGCGCCGCAACCTTGATGATGCCGCCGACCTTCACACCATTCAGTCGACCCGGGCCGTTTTCACCGGCATGCGGGATCGTGGGGGCGACCAGCGGAGCCACATGCCGTGCCGCGCCCAGCAAGTTGTCCGAAATCGGTCTCTTGTTGGACAGATCGAGCACCCGCGCGACGGCATCCTGCGTTATGCCGTCATGCTGCGGATTGACCTCGGCGATCTTGCCGTCGTAGAGCAGATAGGTGTGATCCTGCTTCTTCGCGAGCACAGCCGTGCCGGCATCGGCCGGCTTGATGTGCTCATTGAGCTGCAGGCTTCCCGCGATGATGGTGGTCTCCGCCCCCGTAGAGGATGCCGAACCACCGGATGCGGAAAGCGGAATCTTGTCGCACAGCGTCCACTGGGACCGCTGGCCTTGTCCGGTGCCGGGCAAGGCGGCTGGTACGCCGGGGATCCCACGGATCGGGCCACGCGGGATCGAGTTGAGTTTGCTGTCCTTGACCGACCTCGGATCTTCACTGGTGCCCGAAATCAACCGCGCCGACGCGAGATTCAGCGTCGGGTACAAGGTCATCTTGTTCTTGTCGTTCTTGTCCCGCACAACGACATAGAGGGCGCCGCTGTCCTTGCCCATGATGATGTTCGCGTCACCGATGGAGCCCTGTGGGCGAATGAACGCCATGATTGCCGCGCCCGCGACGACGAGCATCGCGATGATCGCACCGGAGATCAAGGATCGGAACTGCGCCCGCATTGGATCGTGCAGCATCCGCACATCGCGACGGACCAACGCGTGATCCAGTCTGCGCAGCAGAAAGCGGTACCCATTGACCTGGGCACGGGTGGTCAATTGGGCTGGCACTAACCAAATCCTCCGTCGAACCGGGAACTACGGGCACGTAGATTACTGGGTGTCAGCCGCCGACAGCGCACCCCTCCTAGGCGGAGGAGTGCGCTGTTGTGAGCGACACCGATGTCTCTAGCCGCCGAACTGCTGGCCGACCTTGGCGTCCGCCGAGAGGGCATTGTTCATGGCGTTCTCGACTGCGGTCGCAACAGCGTCCAGAACCGTGAGTGCCTTGTCGTGGTACGCGGTGTCCCAGGCGGACTTCGCCTGGGCAGCGGCCTGCAGCGAGCCGTTCTCCTGGCCGGTGTTCGGGTCCGTCCAAGCGGTCTTCAGGTTCTGGTACGCCTGACCGAGGTCACTGGAGGTGTCGTTCCCGGACGTACCGTCACCGGCGACAGCGACCAGGTCGCTGTGGTACTGCCGGAGGTCCGCCACGAGCTGGGTCATCCCACCCTTGTCGTAAAGCATGTGTATTCCTTTGCAAGTGTTGGAGAGTTGAAAGGGGCTGACGGCTATCAGCCGAGGTTGGTGAGGGCCTTCGTGAACAGGTCCTTGCTACCGATGTCCGTGTGCTCGAACACGTTCGTGCCCTGGCCGACCTTGTCCTGGAACTCGTCCAGCGCCTTGTTCAGCTGCTGGGCCTCGTCGTCCCACGCCTGCGCGGCCTGCAGGAACGCGGCGGCCGCCTCGCCCTGGAAGCTGCCCTTGGACGAGTCCACCCGGTCCGTGATCTTGGTCAGGATGCCCTTCACAGACGCAACCACATCAGCCATGTGAGACTGCGCCTTTACGGCGATGTCCTTATCTACTGCAACCATCGTCTGTACCTTGCCTTTTCTTCGGGATAGAGAGGCGATGCGCTGTGCATCACCGCGTCGGGTTGATCAGCTGTTGTAGGTCACCCGTGACTCACGCCAGCCACCTCCCCCCAGGCAGCGAGTCGATCAGAGCTGAGATCGACTGCGCGATACGGTGATCACTGCCCGGTGTCAGCGTGGACCAGAGCTGCTGGTCCGATGCGACCCCCGGTGCGGCCACGATGCGACCCCGTGCGGTGTCGTACACCGCGACGGCTCCGGGTGATCGGTCTGTGAGGCCATCCGCGTAGGCGTAGGCCACGATTTCGGCGTAGGCGTGGGTGGACGCGAGGGCCATGCCGTAGATGGTGGCCTCGGTGTCGGGGACGCCCAGGTTGTAGACGGTGTTCGCGTAGTCGCCGGAAGTCGTTGCGGCGTCGAGGCGTTCGGCCAGGTCGGCGGATTCGGCGCTGAAGGCGACGAGTTCGGCGGGCGGGCAGTGGCCGAGTGCGCCGAGCAGGGGGCGGGCCAGAGAGTCGCCGGAGCCGTCGGACCACAGGGTGTGGATTTCGAGGCTGTCGCCACGGCGGATGGCTACCGCGTGGTCCTCGGCGCGACGGGTTACGCAGACGCGCACGGTGCCGGTGGCGGTCTGGATGCGCATGGCCAGTTCGCGGTCGGGCTGGGCGAGCGTGAAAAGCGCTGTGGCGGTGTCGGTGTCGACATCGCCGTGCGCGTCGACGATGCGCTGGGCGCGCAGGTCGGCGCGGGCGCGCTCTTGCGCCTGCTCTAATTCCCAGTAGGTGTCCTGTTGCGGCCCGATGGATAGAACCAGCGGGAGCGTCTGGACGCCCAGGTGCCCGGCGAGCGCGATCATGCCGTCGTTGGTGAGTGTCGTCATGATGCCGCCTCTTTGGCCGCACCAGCATCCACTGTGGCAGAAGCCGTTTCGGTTCCGGTGCTGCCCGCATTGAAGGCGATGTCGACGGGGGCGCGTTGCGCGCTCGGGTCGAGGCCGCCGAGTACGGCGGGCGCGACCTGCATGCCGGAGGTGAGTCCGAGCTCGGCATCGCCGGCGGGTGCGCCCACCAGCCCGGCGCGCGGCACGTGTTCTTCGTCGCCGGACTGACCAGTGCCGCCCATTGCGGCGGGCGCCGCGGTGACGCCGCTCTGCTGGACCGTAACCGGCTGCGACACAACACGTTGCGTGGTGGTGGTCTTGTCGGTCTCGACGGCCGTGGTGCGCAACTGGGTCAACGGCATCGGCGGCAGGTTCACCGGAGCGAAGGAGAGCGTCGGCAACGAGGTCGGCATATCGACCGGGGTCTCCACCGGCGCCGCGGGTGCGGCCGCCGGTGCGGCGGGCTCGATTCCGGCGGTGACCTGCGGCGGCGCCTGGTGTTCCCAGGGCTTGGCCAGGTTTTCGGTGGCGGCCTCGTAGGTCCGCATGACCCGCGCCGCAGCGGCTTTCGCCTGATCGGCGTCGGTGTCGGTGGTGGCCAGGCCGCCCAGTAAGGGCATGCCGAAGGCGAGGCCGACGTTCTGCATCAGCTTTTGCAGGTCCTGCAGCCGCTGGACCTCGTCCACGTCGGGCATGGTCAAGCGGGCGAGTTCGTATGCGGCAGCGTGGGATTCGGCCTGCGTGGCATTCCCGGCCGCCGCGGCGGCGGATTCGCCCATCCAGTCCCGCAGCGCCTTGATGCGTTCGATGAACGGACCGCTGTGCTGGGATTCCCAGGCGCTGTCCAGGACCGAGAGAATTCGCTCGTATTCGATGGCCGCAGCCGCGAAACCCGCGCTCAATCGCGCCCAAGCGGTCCCCGCCTCGGCGGCGGGTACCGCACCGGCGCCCGACACCAGGTCGCGCGCCAGCTGCTCGGCCGGTTTGGATTCCCAGACCGTGTCGGTGAAGCCGGGTTTCGTCGGTTCCAGCATCGGAAAGGGTATCCGCTCAGACTGCGAAGCCGAGGACGCTCTGGTCCTCGACCTGCCCGAGAGTGTCGAACTGGTTGCGCAGAGTCGCTGCGAGAGTGCGCAGTTCGGTGACGCCGTCGCTGCCGGAGGAGACGAACGAGGCGGCCACCGCGGTGAGGGTCTGCGCCGCGTGCACCGACACCTCGTCGGCACCTGCCGGCGTCAGATCCAGCTTGACCTGCTCGACCTGTAGTCCGCTCGCGAGCCGGTCGGCGAGCGCGTCCAGCTGGCTCGCGGCATCGCGCGCGGTCGACGCGTCGAAGCGCAGACCGTCGAATGCGTTGGTGCTCATGCCATTCCTCCTGTTTACCCCTGGCTGTGCAGTTTCATAGTCCGAGCGATGTCAGAGTGTGAGCGCCTTGTCCGGCGGCTCGTCGATGGCTTCGATGGCCCCGACCACCGGGAGGACGACGCCCTCGATCACGCCGACCACCTCGTCGCCGTGCGCGCCGGTGACCAGGTTGGAGCGATCCGAGGTGGATTCCTCGTCGGCGGCCCCGGCCCGGCCCGCGGCGCCGCCGGCCGGCGACATGTTCGGCGAGGCGGTGGTGCGGCCGACCGCCTCGGTGGCGGTTTTGGGAGTTCCGGCGCCGGTCGGGCTGATCTCCCCGGTCGGGACGCGCGCACTGGTGAGCGTGCCCGACGGACTCGTCGTATTGGGGACGCCGCCACCGATGATGGTGCCGGGCGGCATGCCGCCGCCATCGATTTTGGTGGTGTCCGGGCTGGTGGTCTTCGTCGGGTCGGTCTTGGTGGTGTCCGGGACCGTCGTCGGCGAGTTCGTCTTGGTGGTGTTGTTCGTGGTTGTGCTGGGGTTGTTGTTGCCGCCGGTCAGGGTGCTGACCAGGTTCTGGCCGATCTGGCTGGCCGCATCCGTCCCACCGGACACCACCGACGCGCCCTTCTCGACCAGGTTGGTCGCCACCGTGGGCGCCACGCTGGCGATGGGCTGCAGGGCGGTGCCCACCATGTTCGCGAGGTCCGCGATATTGGAGGCGATGGGCGCGCCCGCGATCATGATCTTCGTTCCGGCCGCGGCGATCTCGGCGGTGCTGCCCGCCAGTTGCACGCTGGTCTTGGCGGCGATGGCCGTGCCTTCACTGATGGCATCGGTCGCGGTGGCGATCAGCCACGGGATGCCCGCGGGCGTCGCCAGCATGGCGATGCCGGCGGATACCGCCGCGACGAATTTCGCGATGACCGCGCTGATTTCGGCGTAGCCCTCGGCGACGATGGCCTCGGCGCTGAGCAGGATCCCGTGCTGCTGCGCGCCCTGCGCGGCCACCTCGCCGCTCTGCGCCTCGACCGCGTCGCTCTTGTTCTGCGCGGCGACGGCGGCATCACCGGTCCAGGTGTTCATGACCGTGCTGGTCGCCGCCTTGCTCTGCGACGCAGCAGAAGTCAGCGCGCTGACCAGCGAGGTCAGAATGCTCGCCGGATTGAAACTGCTGTTGCCCAGGCTCCCGGTGCCGAACGACTGCAGCAGGCTGACGACCGGCTGGATCAGCGCAGTCGGATCGATACTCGGCAGCGTGGGTAGCTGTATCCCCGACAGATCCGGCAGCGTCATGTTCGGCAGCTGCGGCAGTTGCGGCAACCCCAAGTTCTGCAATACATCCGGAATCGGCGTATCGAGGTATGGGCCGACCGCGCTCTTGCGAAGCTCGTCAAGAACGGTCGGAGTCGACGGAGTCGTCACAGCACCGTCGACAGGAAACTTGCGGCAGAGGTCACTTCATTGCTGCCGTAGGCGCCGACGGCCGCGTACGCGGTGGTCGCGGTATCCGCGTGCACCGCCGCGATCTCCGTCGAGGACATCAGGAAGTTGCCCTGCGCGACAGCGAATGCCGCCAGGAACTCCTGCCCGATCAGCCCGAACACCGGGACTGCCTGCGCGAGCGCGGTACCCACATCCACCGCGGCCGTCCCCGCGACCTGTGCGGCAATGCCCGCCTTCTGGGTTCCGTACGCCAAGATGGGCGCGAAATCCGCCGCCACATGATCAGCCATGAGTGTCCCTCCCACTACCTATGATCTTGCACAGACTACAAGTACGAAATACCTTGTGCCAGCTCGCAAGGTGCAAACTCTGGCGCAAAGTTTTGTAAACAATCCGGCCTAACCGGCCATCTCCTCATTGAACCGATTCACAACCTCGGCCCGCCGCTCGAACGCCCGCCGCGCCGCCTGCGCCGCGGTAGTCACCACGACCCGCTCGAACTCCGCCGGCGTCATCCGCGAAACAGCACTGCTGAACTGCAGGTCTTTGAGAGCGCCGTTCCCGTCGACCTCAGCCGTGACGGCCCCGTCCTCGGAAGTCTCCCGCCCCCTGACGGCAGCCATCTGATCGGCCAGATCCTGAAACCGGTACAGCTGCCGCCGAACCCGCTCCTGCAGCTCATCCATAGACGAGACCACAGCTCCCCCTCTCAAACCGTCCTGAGCCAACTCTGCGGCTCAGTATCGTAGTCCTGCTCCGCGACAATCTCCTGCCGAGCGACATCAGCTTCCGTGGGAAGTCCGGTCCGCGCGAGCCCAGCCGCATCCAACCCGGCCTCCTCCAACTGCTTCCGCAGCGCAAGCCCAGCCCGATTAGCAGCCTTCTGACAAAGCCGCAGCAACTCCCCAGCCAACTGCTGCGGATCCCGATGCAGCTCAGCCGCTTCAACCTTCACAGCAAGGGGAAGCCCTTGCGCGGTAGTCCGCACCCGAATAGATCCGGTGAAGTTCGCTTCAGCAACCGAGGCCCATTCCCCCTCAGCACCACCAGAACTCACCGCCCCCGCGTCGGTCATACAGAACTCCCCTCCTGCTCAAGTAGAGATACCATACGGTACCGACACCTTCCACGGATTATCCGCGTTCATCCTTGATGACCTGGATCACTGCCGCAACATAGCTGTTGAGCACCGAGATGAATCGGGCCTCGTCCACTGCGAGCGCTCGGTCGGGCGCGTCGGTAATGGCGTATCGGCCGTCTTCCTCGAGATCGCGGAAGCGAACGGTGTGGCGGGTCAGCCCACGCGGGCCGAAAACCGATCTGCCCTGGACGATCTCGATTTCGCCGGACGTCGCGAACGACTTCGCCAGGAATTCCCGCGACTTCGACACCGCGGTATCCGGCATCGCAGCGATAGCGGAACGGCCGAAGTCGTGGTCGAGATCCTGTTCGTCGGAGGCCAATTTGATGTCACCCATGCCACCCCGTTCGGCCGACGGCATCGCACGGACGATTTCATCGGCGAGCTGGATCGGATCACATTCGGTCACTGTGTATCCGCCACGATGGAAGAAACTCGTGCCGGGCAACTGCCTGATCACGTAGCCTTTCGTTCCTTTTCGGGTGGCGCGCACCCGGATCATCGCGTCTGTGCCGAACCGATTCTGCTCGTCCCACCCATAGCCGGTCAGGAACAGATCGGGATTCGCCATGGCGTCGAAGACAAGGTGGAAATCCCCACCGGTCTTCTGACTCAAGGTTTCCCGAGCCTGCGCCTGCTCGAACTCGAAATCGTCGGCGGTCCTGGTAGCCGACGTGAACATGAACGGTTTGGGCGGCGCCTGTCCGGTCCGATCCATCCACAGGGCATAGAACTCGGCCTCGGTGAACCGCCAACTCAGCGTCATTTCTCTGCCACCGGGGTGACCGCCGCCGGAGCCTCACCGATGACTTCCTCGAAATGTTCGAGGCTGGTGAGGTACTGAGGCCGCTTGTGTTCTTTACCCTGGCCCCCTTGCGAACCGGCCGCCATGGGAGAACCACCCATGCCACCGGACGTCCCGGTCGATGCAGTCGAGGACGTCGTCGCCAATCCGGCGCGAGATGCGGTGCTCGAATCCGTCTCGGTGTCCGCGGCCGTTGTCGGCGCCGCGGAACGGGGGAACAACTGACTCTTCGGTTCGGTGGTCGTGGGCCCGCCCGGGCTGCTGGGAACGCCGCCAGTAGGCAGACCGGAAGGACTCCCCGAAGGACTCCCGTTCGGAATGAGCCCCAGATTCTGCAACTGCTTCGTCAAATCATCCTGCGGCTGAGTCGTCGGATCGCCGGGGTCCTTGGTTGTCGTCGGCTGGGTAGTCTGCACAGCTTGCTGAACGGCCGAGACGATCTTTTCCGCACCCTGTTCCACAGCTGAAATACCCGCCTGCACAACCGAACTGGCCTGCGAAAGCAGCGACTGAAGCGTCTGCGACGTATCAGTGGTGGTGGGATTGGTATCCGACGGCTTCGTGTTCGTGGGTTGCGTATCGGTCGGCTGTGTGGGGCCGTCGACCTTCGGAATGTCGGGCGTGACCGGCGATCCCGGGCTGCTCGGCGAACTCGGAACTTGAGGAGTAGTCCCCGGTCCAGGTCCCGGCGCCGCGGGGTCCCCCGGTTTCACCGGTTGTACAGCGACCGCGTCTTTCGGGTCGGGAATGATGGGCACGGCTCCGCTGGAGTCTCTTACGCCATTGCCATACCACTCATCCCACGCCTGCCGCATCTCGGTCATCGCTTCATCTACAGCGCTTTGCGAAATGGGCATATCCACGACCGTGCATCCAGCCGCAACGGTCACCGTGGTCTCCGAAATGCTCTTGTACGGAAGGAAATTCTGAAGCTTCTTCAGCCAACCCTCGGCGAACGCGAAGTTGGCGCTCATCAGATCCATGGAATCGGTGAGGGATGTCACGTTCGTCAGATAGTTTTTGATACCGGTCTGAGCTTGCTTGGCGGCATCGGAAGCCCAGATCTTGTCCCCGACAGTTGTGTCGCCTTGGAAGCCGGTCAGATACTGGTCATTGGCGGTTGAGAAGGTAGCTGCCTGGCTCTTTATGTACTCACTAGCAGTTTTCCAATCCTGCGCATGGTTCGTGAGAACACTGAGAATCGTGGAATCGTGAATGTATTGCCAGTGGTTATGGAAGTCATCCCACTCATACTGGCTACCGGGCTCGGGGGAAACCTGCTTATTGTCGAGCGAAACCCCAGCTCCACCTTTGAGTTTGTTCAGCTCGGTCACCTGGTCGGTGTGCTGCAGTTTGTTGGAGTAGTCGTCCTTCGAAGTCCCCGACCACTCGTAGACGTTCCCCCCGTTGGATTGTCCCCACCCCGGAAGACTCACCGAATCGACATGCTGGCGCAGCGCGGCCAGAGGCGATACCGCCAGCCCGTTCTGCCCAGTGCCCGTATGCATACCCCCGAACCTGTTGGCTACGTTCGCGTCGAAGTTCACGGCCGACGTATGATCAGCCTCCGCGTACTCCTTGGTCGCCCCCACGAACGCCTCGCCCATACTGGTGAGAACCGCTTGGTGACTCTTTGCAACCGTGTCACCCAGGCGCTTCACCGCCTCGTTGAACTTCTTGGCGAGCATAAGGCCCGAGTCTCGCTGGTTGAACGGCTGCAGATCCTGTTCCGGCTGTACCAGAGCAAAGGCGGCGTTCACGACCGACAACATATCGGCGGCCTGCTGCGCCATCGCTTGCGCCGCACCGGAGTCGAAGTACACCCCCTTCTTGCCGTCGCTTCTGAGACCAACGAAGTCGTCGTTATCCGCCACCGGCATCCCCTCCTACATGATCTCGTCGTAGCGTAGCGACTGAGCGCCGTGATGCCCACCGCCACCAGTCAACTAACAGCCCTAGTCACCTGATACGTCAGAGATGCACGTTCAGTATTGGACCGTTTGCGGCGGATACGCATTGCCGATCGGTGGCTGCTGAATACGGCGCGAACCTCCGAAAGCCATGGCGCCCGCAGCGAAGACTACGAGTGCGCCTCCGCAGAGAGCTCCCCAGCCCACTGGCTTGTACCATGACGGCGGAGCTGCAGGTCCGAGCACATGAACTGTGACCCCGTTCGGCACAGACATGTTGCCCACCGCAGCGGTGACCGTCGCCCTCGCCGCGGCATGGTCCGCGCCGTCGCTCCGAACCGTCACCAGAATCAACCGCGTGTGCTTATCCGTACTGACCAGGTATTTTCCATCGGACTCGACCAGAGTTACGTTCGGCATCGCACGTATCTGGGCAACGATCGGACCCAAGGTCGTAGCGCTGGTCGGCGAATCGAACGTTTCTGTATCCGATTGAACGGTCAACACGAGGTCGGGAAAGACCGCACCACTGAACTGGCGATCCGCCAGTTGATTTCGTATCTCGTCAGTGGTGAAAATCGCCGGTGCGCTGCGCAACAAGCTGACACCCCCACCCACGATCAACCCTGCCCCAACCAGAACTCCGATGATCGCCCCGATCAGGCGCCAAACCCGCCGGCCCGGCCGGCCCTGTACTGGCTGCGGGAAGCCGCCGACGGGAACCTGGGTGGTCTGGCTGTACTGCGGTGGCCAGTTGGAGGGCGCCGAATGGTGCGGCTGCGGATAATCCCCCATCAACCCTGGTGGAGTCGTACCCGACACCATCGCGCTGCTGTGCTGCTCGCCCCCCGGAGTAGACATTTCCCGACCGTATCATGCCTACATCCGCTATCGCCCAGGACGATTCGTCGCACTTCCACGGTGCTCGATGGATGCGGTAATCCTCTGGGCATCCACGTATTCGAGTCAGTTCAGCAGAGTCATGTGCCGTATCGTGCCCAGCTCGAGCGCCGTCCACAGCAGCCGTGACACAGCTTTCGAAGTGCGTCCGCCGCGCCGGATCCCCTAGGGTCCAAAAGGGTGAGCACCCTGAGCCGATCCACCAGAGTCCGCATAGGCGGCGGCTTGCTATTGATTGCTGCGGCGCTACTCGTCGCCGCGTCATTTACACCGCTCGTCGCATACCGTGCACACCAGTTCCCGCACCAGGTCAGCGCTTGGCAGCTCGGTGGAGGGCCAGATCAGCAAACCGAGCTCAGTCTGGTGGGAGTCGCGTTCGCCCTTTGCGCAGCAGCATCCATGCTGGCGGGCGCCCTGATGCTCGCGATGGCTGGAAAGCAGGGCCGTGTTGTGCACTGGCTCGGCACCTTCGCAGCGGGGATGACATTCGGCGCCTCGCTCGCGGCTATATCAGGGACCGTGTCGATTCTGCGCCTGGATGACAACGGGGATCCAGACCTCGTGTACCACCCTGATACCGGATTCTGGGTCCTCGTCCTTGCCGCAGTCTTTGCATTCGCCGCGGTACTTCTGACCGTCGCCGCAGCTGTCCCGGTACCACGAGTAAGTACCGGTGCACCGGTGACCGGTGCACTCCTCATCGCTGCCGCGGCAGTAGCGATGGCAGGTTCATTCTTGGATCTGGTCGGAGACGGTGATAAGTGGGGAGTGTCGATGTGGGGGTCAACTCTGGGCATTGACATGGCGAACCAATTGGCCTGGGTCCCTTTAGTGTTGGCAGTGGCCTCCGCCGTCGTAGCCGCCATCCTGCAATTCGCTATTCGCGGTCCCCGCAGCCCGTGGGCCCGATCTTCCGGGGCTCTCGCCGGCGCTCTGATGGCGGGAGTAACTCTCACGACAGTGCTCAATTTCGTGTCGAGCCCCGACCTGTTGGGGGTTCGGTCGGAGGTCGTGCAGTACATCAGACCCGGAAGCTGGGTTCTGGCAGCAGCTTTGATGCTTTCACTCGGTGCGAGTATCGCGAGCCTCGTCTCGATGCGGAATGCGGCCGATCACAAGTCGGCCTATCCCGCCGTCCAAAGCAACCCGACCATCTCTTCGACACCGCATATGCCCTCACCCGTCGCTTCGACCCCTGTTCACCAACATCACTCCCCTGCAGTGCAGCCCGGCCTTCGCCTGGCACGCATTCACGAGGGCCTGAGCGAAGATGGACGACCTGTCATTACCCGCGCACCGTTGGATCCGAACCTGAGCACTGCGGTGTTGGCCTTCCTCGAATCCGCGCCGCTGGTACTGGCAGCCCGCAGCCTGGGGACGGACGAGTTCGAACCAGCGGACAAAGACGTGCCGTTGAGTTATCGGACCGATGGAGTCTGGGTGTGGCCCGGCGCCGTCCCGCACTATCTACACAAGCACGGCATCGCTCCCGAACCGGATCTGGTGCGGCACATCATAGATCGCGGTTTCCTCATCAACTCGATCGATGAAGCGACAACAGCGGCTGCCGTCCGGACTATCGCAGGCGCGTAGCGACCAGAATAAATGAGGTGGGCCAATGGGCTCCGAGTCAGCTGATACCCATGGCGACCCGGCACCCCGAGTATTTCCACCTGATCCGGAGGCGTCGGCACGTTTCCGTGAGTGGCTACACTACCGCCAGGCAGGCGATCTCGATGCCGGAGAGCTCGATCTCAGCGAAGTCGATCTCTCCGACGGAAACTTCTCCCGATCATGGTTCGGTGAAACATTATTCACAAATACCAAGCTCGCCGGTTGCATGTTGCATCGATCCGATGCCTACCCGCTGGTGATCACCCTCAGCGCCAGATCCTTTGCTTCGGCGGTGATCTCACCGTGCTGAAATCCGCGGTCGATGATGTGCTGCACCAATTCGGGCTCCGGCGGGAGATCGTGCTTGCGCAGGTAATGCGGCACGGATCCCGACCAGATCCACACTCCGTCGGTCCGGAAGGTCAGCGGCACATCACGTTCCGATGGTGCGAACTCATCGACATCGAAGCTTCGCGCGGCAAGCACGATCGGCGCGTGCTCGAGGTAGGAGATGATCCCCTCTCGCAACCACCAGGGCAGAGCCTCCCGCACCGCAACGGGGTGGCCACTTTCGTCTCGTCCGTCGTAGACGCGTGCCAGACGCGGTGACTCTTCATTCATTGGCCGACACTCCCCCACTCGTAGTGCCGCCGATATTAGCCGAGCCGCTCGGAGGGAGAACGAATTGCCCGTCAGCGATGCCCTTGGCGAAGGCATCCCATTCAGCGACGGTGAACAGCAGCCTGGCCTGGCTCTGATCTGCGAGGATTACGCCCCCATTCGAGCAGAGTTCGACTCTCACTCCTTGCCCGAGATCGCCCACTGCACCCGATAGAACAAGGTCGAGGAATCTCGGCCATTGGGCGTTGGAGACCGAGACTATCGGCCGGCCGAGAGCAGGGCCCGAGTACTTGCTGTCACGAATGAGGACCCGCTCCGGCCCGAAACTCATCTCGACGCATTGGCCACCATTGCTTCCGCTGTAGGTGGACTTGCGCCATGCGCGACCTGCGAACGGGGCCATACGCCGACTCCCTCATTTCCACTCGGCCGCTCGGCTCCGAATCAGTTCGGCGGATTCACTTTTCGGCAAGGCCGCCGTGCGGAGCTGGTCGGCCAGCATCTCGTACACTGCCACCCCATCGTAATCCTGCAGGTAGAGGGCACCCGTGGGGTACTCGATGTATCCGACGGTCTGGGCCTGGTCGAAGTACAGCAGGGTGAATTCGCTGACGTTTCCCGCGTGGGCGTAGGCCCTGGTCGGCAGGATTCGGAGATCGATGTGGTCGTGCTTCATGAGCTCCCAGAGATGGGTGAGCTGCTCACGCATGACGTCAGGGGTGCCGACCTGGCGATAGAGAACCACCTCCTCGATAACCGTGGTCAGCACCATTGGGTTCGTCCTATCGGCCACTCGTTGCCGCGCCAGCCGCGCGCGAACTATCTGCGGTACGTCCACCGATGCCACCAAAGGACTACCTTCGTGCAGGGCGGTCGCGTAGGCCCGCGTTTGCAGTTGCCCCGTGAAAGTCACTGTCTGGTAGATGAATTGGCTCCGCGCCAGACCCTCGAGACCGACGAAGGTCTTGAACCAGTTGGGCAGCACGTCGGAGAACGGCGCCCACCACGTCTTCTGGTCGGCCCGGCCGGCCAGGGATGCAAGCCGGTCGATCTGGGCAACATCCGCTCGGTACAGCCGGAGCAAGGTCGTGACGTCCTCCGGCTGCTGCAGATACTTGCCCGATTCCATCGCAACAATCTTCGGCTGACTGCAACCGAGCGCCTTGGCGGCCTCGCTCTGCTTGACGCGCGCCCGCTCCCGCGCGGAACGCAGCTCATGGCCGATCAGGAACCGCAGCGCAGATGGATCCGACCGTTCGCTCACCCCGTCCGCCCTTCCCAACAGTGATCGAATCATCCTGCGGATCAACATCATCCATCGAAAGCTGTTGAACTCGCTGATATATCAGCCTATTCTCATGATGTGGCCTACGCCACATCAGCGTTCTCGATCAGCATCCCAGATGCCATGCGTGACAGCCCAAACCACAAGGGGAGTCCATGTTCGAGCAGTTGAAGGTCGGCACCTGGGCCTGTGTCGACGACCAATGTCCCATCCGGCCCGTCATCCACACCCAAGACGGGGCAGTAACACTCGTCTTCGGCGCACCCGAAGCATTCGAACTCTTCGTCAGCGCCACAGCCTTGCAGAACCTGTTGCAAGTAGGCAGCAGTGCATTGGACCAGCTCATCCGGACGCCTCGAACCACCGCGCACGGTGAGACGAGTGACGAAGGCACAGAAGAATGATCGGCGACATCACCTTCATACTCGTCGGCGCAATCGCCGGCGTAACCCTCGGCTGGATTACATCCGCTATGCGCCCGGCCGGTCCCCATGCCGGCGGCAGAACAGTCACAGAAATCCGCAGCCGCATCGAGCGCGAAAGCAGCGGTCGGCACCGACTACTCGCCTGATGGAAGCGGGCGGAGCCCGTCACACCTGTGCGACACCCAGATAGCCGCAAGTATGCGATTGATGCCGACAGTGCCGATCAGATCATGCCTGTTCAGCAAGTCCGCGCAGGTCGGAAAGGTGTGGTGCGCGTTGCTCGATTGCCCGATCATCGATCACACCGAAGGTTCCGGGAGCGTTGGCGGGGAGCGAGCGAACACGACGCAATGCTTCGAGGACCGGAAGCCCAGCGGCATGGGCATCCGACAGGCGGGCTCGCCATAGCCCACCGGCAACCAAACCTGTTCCTCCAGCAGCCGTTCGAGGAAGGTACCCGGCCGCTTCGTCACTGATCGACGCCCACACGTACCCGACCACGGATCCACTAAGCGTCACGGGCAAGAATGTGACAGGCGAAGCGGTTTCATGGGCATAGTTGGATGTCGGCACAGGAGCGATCGCACTGAACCCCTCTGACCGATTATCAGGAGTGCCGCTGGGGAAGACACCGTCCTGAATCCATGGCCCCTCACCCAACGGGCGGTCGGGATTGAGGCGCAATGCTAGCTCCTGGATGGTGCGCGATTCCCCTTGAACAACACCTTCAAGGATCCCGCCGTACTGAGAATCCGGCGTCTTTCCGACCCAGTATCTGATTGCTTCAGCCGGCTTCAGACCCCGGCGATACATCTCTTCGAGCCGGTTCTGCCAGAAGATCGAGGACCTCACATTGTTGATGCCAGAGGCGAGATGAGGGAAGAATCCCGCCGCGTTCCCGTTCTGTGCCCCCCACAAGTAGCCAACCAGGTTGTCACCCAGTGTGATCGGAAAGTAGAAGACCGGGAGACGAGTCCAGGAATCATAGTTTGTAGTCATAGGTACCGCGGATTCCTCATCGATTGAGTACCTCACCGTGCTCTGGCCATCGGGCGGCTTTACCTTCGCCTATCGAATCGGAAGGCACCTTTATGCACGAGGGCGAGGCTCCGTCTGCTCGCCATCCTCACTCCAACGCCGCTGAACCTGCAGTTTTCCGTCGATACCAAAAACATCCTCAGATGCCAGCTGACCGTTGGGATGCCAAGTCCGCCAGCTACCAACTCGCCCGACGCCCCGCTTCACCTCCCCCTCACTCTTCGGTCTGCCGTCCGAGAACCACTCGCGGAACAGTCCGTCCTCGTAGCCACCCGTGTAGGTGCCGAGCCAGATGAGATTCCCGAGCCCGTCGGTCTCGACGATCTCGCCAGTGTACGGAGTGTCCTCATAGAGCTTCACTCCTCCGACGTCAGTGTCTGCGTCGTCGATATCAATCCGCATGACCATGCCCCTACTCAATTTCCTGGTTGTCCGGGTGACCCACCGCATGCGTGTTCCTGTGTGCCATATTTTGTACGCCATCCATCATGATGTTGCAATTTGCACAGAAGGGTACTGCCATAACAGGGCGCTTATCGACAGGACGAACCGACTCAGCAGTGAAGCGGTCGGATATCATTTGTTTGATTGTCGCAGTATCGCCGCTGAAGTCGACCTCTGGGTGATCGCGCATCATCTGATTGAGCACCTTGACCTCGGCGTGACGAAGCGGTTCGTCGTCTTGTGGGTATTGCTGGGTAAGAACACTACCGTCTTCATTGGTCAGTGGCTGAACCTTCCCATCGGGACCGATAAACCGGTTGGGGTCATTCTGATGCGGATAGGCGGGGTACGGACCCTCTCGGTCCAGCCAAGCCTGTCGCTGGTTCAAGACGGGATGCACTTCACGCTCCGGAATTACCGAGTTTCGTGTCGAGCCATTGACCGCTTCCCATACCTGCCCTGTGATACGGTCCACACCCACTGCGGATACACCACCGATACTGCTCTTACTAATCTTATTTTTGCCAACATTACCGGGATCGCTTATCTGCTCACGGATCTCCCACCCACGTTGCAGCGCACGTTGTTCCGTCCAGGCTTTGACGCTCAGACCGTCAATCGTTTCGATCCGCCCGTCCAGAGTCAGCGTAATCCGGTCCGTATCGGCGAGATCGAGCCTCTCAAGCATGCTTGGTCTGGTTCCGTCGACGGGTGGCCGCTGATCGTGGGTGTCACTCGAAGGCAGTGGCCCGTCATATCCTGAATTCGCAACGTCGCGATGCTCCGCGACCCGAGGCTCACCGTGATGGGAATCGTCTTTTCTGGTTGGCTCCTCACCACGTGCCCGAGCTACGTCGGGTGTGACACCGCGCTTGTCCTCCTCGCGTGTGCCAGGCGCAAAACCGTCCTTCGTGGCTTTGGTTTTCGTACCGTCCGGATGAACAAGGTCCCAATCACCGTCCGGTGGGATGCGGGGACGCCGGGTGCCTTCGGGAGTTGGCTCTGGGGTGGAGGAGAAGATCCGGCCGTGGTCGTCGGTCCAGGCGGACTTGGTGGGGGCCAGGATGTTTCGGTTGGTGGCTCGGGATAGGCGGGCGGCGGCATCGTTGGTGGCTGCGTCGCAGCCGATCAGGCGGATGGGGCGGCCGTCGTGGCCTAGGGCGGGGAGGCGGGCTGCTAGTTCTTCGGGGGTGTATTTGCGGCCGTCGATGAGGAAGTGGCCGTCTTCGGTTACGTGGGCGTCGAGGGTGAAGTAGTGGGGGTCCTCGGGGACCAGGTGGGCGAGAGTTCGCATCTCGGGGTCGTCGTGGATGGAGACGCCGGCGGGGGTTCGCTCCGCTAGATCCAGGAGAGGGTCTGGAGTGTGCGTTGGGTGGTCGTCGAGGGGGTGGGTGGGGTCGGGGTGCGACTCGGGGTCGTGGGGGTGGGACTCGTTCGGGCGCGGCTCGTTCGAGTGCGCAGCGGTGTCCTGGGTGGGGGTGTCGTGGATGGTCGGATCGTCGCCGGGGTGGGACGCGGACGGGGTGAGGTGGGGTTCGTCCGGGCGTGGGAGGAGGGTGTTGTGGTTGTCGACCAGGAAGCGGGCGAAGGCTGGGTCGTGGTCGGCGAGGAGGCGCCAGGGGGTTTGGGCCGTGGTCGGGTCCATCATGCCGAGGCGGTCCAGGAGGTTGGCGAAATCCTCCCTGAGGGAAGGGACTTCGCTGAGTCGAGCGGGGTCGGAGATGGCGCGCATCGTGTCCGCGGCGCGGGTTCTCATCTCGTCGAAGCGGGATTCGAGATGCGGGGTCATCACCTCCGGGCGGTCGTTCGGAGGTTCGACGGTCGGGGCGGACTGGCGGTCGTCCGGGTGGGATGGGGCGTGCGGCTCGCTGTTCAGGTTGAAGGGAACATCGTGCTTGCCGGGTTGGCCTGCGTGGTGCGACGCATCCGCCTCGGGGGCGTTGTGCTCGATCTCAGATTCAGGCCGAGCAGGTGAATCATGTTCGGCCGGAACATGTCCGGCGGGTTCGTGTACGTAGTCGGCGGGGACGAGGGTGCCTTTGATCAGGTACTCGACGTAGCCGTCGTCGTAGCGGGGGCCGCCGGGCTTCTCTACGACATCCGTGATGAGGAAACGGGATTCGCGCTGGAGGAGGAGTTCGTTCTCGGGGCCGGAGAGGCCTCGGTCGCCGACCCAGATGCCCTTCGTACCGGGTGGGACGTCCAGCTCCATCCGGACCCTGAGCTTGAATTCCTGGGTCGGGGTTGGGGACAAGCTGGTTGACATGTAGCCGCGTTCGCGTTGGATCGTGCCGATCAGTTCGCGGGGGTTGCGGCCGTTCAGGGGGAGGCCCTCGTGGTCGATGAAGCGGTCGAGGCTGTTGAGGCTGATGCCTCGGCAGACCTCTATGCCTTCCGGCACAGGGTGATTGGCGGCCTGGTCCAGGTTGTTCACGCGGTCTCTGAGCATGTCCATGGTCGGGTCGGTTCCGAAGAACTCGCGCATCATGGTCAGTTTGTCGGAGTTGCGCCAGAGTTCGTCGATGCGGCCGTGTGGATTGAGCTCGCTCAGTACGTTGTCGATGGCGGCCCGCAAGGGCGGATCGAGGTACGGGTCGCGCGGGTCGGGATGCTCGGCCACGAGGCGGTCCAGTACATCGACTCGGGGCGGCACCGGACTACCGTTGGTGAGACGCAGCAACTGCTGGTGGAGAGCGTGATCGTCTTGGAGCTTGGCAATGAGCCCCATGGGATCCGGAGCGCGCAGGAACTCGTTGAGCCAGGACTTCTTGCTGTACTGCTGTAGCTCACGGAGTTGATCGGTGGGCAATGCGTCCCGGATCGGGCCGAGGGTGTCTTCGCCGTAGCGACGGCCTGCATTATCGGTGTCGAAGCGATGGATCGGATCGTGGCCGGGTGATCCGCCGTCGGGTTCGGCATGCCTGGGGCGTTCGTGAGAAACAGGGTCGTGTTCCGGCACCGGATGCTGCTCTCGAGCGGGTGCGGGATGCGAATCCGGTTGACCGATACGTACTTCCGGCCGAGATGCTGCCGGGCGCTCAGGAGCACCCGACTCGATCGGTCGCTGGGGGTTTCCGTGTTCGTCGTAGACGATCGCGTGGGTGGAGCGGACATTGGTGCGATCCATCGGGAAGGGGTGGGGGCCTTCGCCGAGAGTGGGGTCGTGGAGGACGAGGCGGCCGCCGTCGTTGGTGACCGTGTAGGCGTGAGCGCCAATTCCGTTGGTGTCCGCGGGGCCGTGATATTCGTCGACCACGAGAGCGGTGGCGCCGTCACCGAGGCGGTGTAGTCGGTCGGCCAGGCCGCCGTAGGTTTCGAGGCGCTCCATGCGAGCGCCGGCCGCGTCCTCCAGTTCCCGGGCAGTCATGCCACGGTCGGTGATCGACGGGTCTTCGGGGACACGGACGTGCTCGTTGCCGGTCAGGTCGTGGACCTGCCGGAGGGCTTGGGGGCCACAGTCGTTGGTCTGCGGTCGCTGTTCCGGGGCCGGCTCGTGGGTGGGTTGGTGTTCTTCGGCCGGCTGGTGTTCGGCGATCAGGTCCTGGTAGCCGTACGGGTGTTCGCCATCGCGAATTTCGAGTTCGGGTGGGCGTAGGCGGGCCGGGTCGTTGGGTAGCGAACCCACATTGCGCTGCCAGGCATTGGGGTCGTCGTGGCCGGGGCGGTTGTATTCCGGCAGTACGTGCGGGGATTCGCCGGCGGCGATGCGGGCGAAGTTGTGTAGTGATTCGGTCGGGACGGTACGGCCGTCGCCGTCCAGGTACCGGTAGTAGCCGGTGTGGGTGGAGATATCGCTGAGAGTGCGTGCGCCACCGGGGAATTGCGCGGCAATACGGCGGGCTCCGAAGGCCTCGATAGCGGGGTCCATGCCGAGCCCCATGCCCATTTTCGGCGCTATGCGGCCTAGCTCGCCGTGCGTATTCGCGCCGATCCAGGTGACAGGATCGCGCGGCGATGAACCGACGAAGACATTGTGGGCGCCGATACCGAAGTCGGCCGCGTGTCCGACCGGGCCGGCGCCGGGCGAGCCGAGCAAGGTGATGGTCGAGACATCGCCGGATAGTCGGCCGCCCGCGCCCGCGAAACTTGTTGTGGTGGAGCCGTAGCTGTGGCCGAAAAGGTGTGTATCCGGGGCCGGAACGCCGCCAGGACGGCTGGCTGCCAGACGGCGAGTCTGGTTGAACGCGGACACATCTCGGGCGAGCAATTGCCCACCGCGCTGGGCCAGGCGCGCGTCCGTCATCTCACGGACGATCTTCGGGAAACCGCTCGGGGCGTCGTATCCGATCCATGCGATGGACGCGACCTGGCTGGGGTCATCGGCGCGGGTCGAGGTCTCCCACATGTGGTTGAACGCGTTGGCCAGGTTGCCTTCGAGGCTGCGAACCGTAGTCGTGATACCTGGAATGTGCCAGGACACCGTGGACGCCCGATCGGTGTCACCGAAGGCAACGACCGCGCGGCCCTCACCGTTGAATTCCCGGGAGTCGTAGGACAGCACCTGCACGGGTGGCTTGTCGCACTTGAAATCGTCGGCGAAGCGCCCCGCCAGATTCTCGCCCTCGTCGAGGGCTCGCACGGTGCTGTCCAGGTTCTTCCACTGCCGGAAGTTCTCCGGATCGGTGAAGCGGGTAGTCCACTTGCCGATACGCGGATTCTGCTCGCGCAGGTTGGCCATATCGCGCGTGATGGCCAGGCGATTGGCTTCGTCGCGGACGCTTGCCGGGATGCCGTCGGCATTGCCGATCTCGCGGGGATGGACTCGGACCATCGCATCCTGCTGTTCGGGCGTGAGGTCATGCCACCACTCGTGGTTCTCGGTCGCGCGATTGTGCGCGCCCGAGACCTCGGTGTCGGGGTCGTGCCGGAGATGCTCGGGAGTCGCATCGTGGCCGAGCCGATCCAGAGCGTCGCGGGCATGCGCGTGCTCGGCATCGGTGATCGGCGAATCCTTCGGCAGGACACGATGTTCCGGCAGGGAGTCCGTGGAATGCACAGGACTCGGATCGGCGGGGTGCCCGTCGTGGGAGTGCGGACCGTCTGCAGACGAATCCTTGTCGCGGCTGGGCGCCTCGTGATCCTTGTCGCGGCCAGACGCGTCGTGGTCCTTGTCGTGGCTCGACGCGTCGTGGTCCTTGCCGTCGCTGGGCGCGTCGTGGTCCTTGTCGTGGCTCGACGCGTCGTCATCGCGAGCCCGCGTCCGGCCATCACGAACGTCCGCTTGGTCGTCACGGGTACGCGACTGATCGTCGCCGCCCGGGGCGTTTCGATCGCGGGCCGAGTTCTGGCTGTCCCGGTCGGCCGAATGATCCGAAGGCCCTTCGGATTTGGGATCTCGCCCACCGACCGGATCCTCGGGCCGCCCGCCGACACGAGACAGTGGTCCGTCGTGGGTGCGATCGGTCTTGCCGGTGTCCGCCTGCACATTTGCGCGTGACGTGACCTCGGCGCCCGTAGCTTTGGCCTCCAGCGGTGTTGCGGGACTTCCCGCGTCACGCGGGACGGCAGCGCCGGCCCGCGATTCGGCGGGCGGGACACCGGCTCCGGGCGCACCACCGCGAGGTACGGCCGGGGCATCCGCACGCGGTGCCGCGGGAACCGAGCGTTGGTCCGTCACCCGTGTCTCGGGTGCGGTATGACCGGGATTCGCGTTCTGCGGAGCTGCGTTGTCCGGGGCTCGCACATCGGTCGGGGCGATGTGGGCGGGTGATTGCGCCTGCGGCATGCCCGCGACCGGACCTTGACCGGGGTCGACCCGAGCCGGTCCGTCGGATACCGACTGCGGATCGTGAGCTTGCACTTGCGAATTCGGGTCGACCTGCGGCTGATGATCGATGGAGGCGGGGTGCTGGCCGCCGATATTGCCGGTCGGCGCGCTGTCCTGCGGCTGAGCGAGTTGTTCCGTCGTGCCGGTCAAGCGGTCGGGGACGGACACTTTAGCGGGGTCGACGGTGCTGGGCTTCTCAGTGTCGACCGTGACTCCAGGCTTTCCGTCTCCGGTCGATACGTGCGGTGCACCGCCCTTGAGGGGCGAGGGAATCTCATGAGCAAGACCGGGCAATGTACCGCCGGCCATGCCGGCGGTGATGACTCGCGGATCGAAATGCCAATCGTGCGTGAAACCGCCGCTGACCGCCCAACCCCCCAGACCAGCGGTGCCGCCGGCGATCGCACCGATACCCATGTTGGTCAGTCCGCGACCCAACCGGTTTTCGATACCTTTCGCCCACGGCTCGGTGAGCTTGCCGATTGGCGCCGCAACCAGGCCGCCGACGAAACCCCCGAGCGCAGAAAGGCCCAACTGCCTGAGATCGACGTCATCGCGGCGACCGAATTCGTGTTGATACTCCTGAATGGCACCGTCCTGCAAACCGCCCATCAGACCACCGATCAGCGCGGTACGCAGCGAGTACTTGACCAAGGCCAGCGCGGTGAGTTTCACCCCCTCCTCGCCGAGTTCCTGGACGGCCTTCCTCGTTATCAGGCGCACGGCGATCTTGGCGACACCGATCAATGCGCCCTCGGCGGCCGGCGCCGTCGGCGGGAACAGCCACGCGCACGCGATATCCGCGGCAAGAGTGACCAGCGTGGTGTAGAACATGAGCTTCGTGTATTCGAGCTCGGTTCCGGTCTTGTTCGCCGAGGCCGCGGTACTCTCGAACCATTCGGCCAGCTTGTCGATCGACTGATTGCCGCTGCGCATGTCCTGCAGCTGGGCAATGATCTGATCGCCACCGTCACCGATCGGATAGGCCTGGCGTACAGCCGCTATCGCCGCGTCGATGTCGTCATTGATGGAGCGCAGATCCGTGGCCGAGGATTTCCAGTCGTCGGCCAGGTCCCACATGCGGTCTTCATTGCCGTCCGGCCATTGCATGCCGACCAGCCAGCCGAGCGCGCCCGCCGCCGGAGGTTTCCAGATCACCGTGCACCGCCTGCGACGAGAATCACTCGCGCGGCGGCGGTTTCGAACAGACACCCCCGTGACGCCACTACCGCCCCCGATATGCACTGACCTGCGTGGTTAATACTCTGCCCACCAGCACGTTTCACCGGGAACAGTTCACGATCTCGCGACACGCTGCCACAGAACCCGCCGACGATCAACTGGGCGGCTGCCGATCGTGAGCAATCGGCTATGGTCGGCGGCAGTATCGGGACAGCGGAGGAGAAGGGCGGGAAACCATGCGCGCACTCTGGTTCATCCCGCACGGCATTACCTTCACCGGGCCGGAACGGAGCTCCGGCTACCCCGGCGGATTCTCTTCGACCCTGAATCCGATCAGCAGACGTCAGGCCGCCGCCGTCGCCGCTCGCGGGCAACATCGTGCACGAGAGCTGGTTTCACTACTCGAAGGCGCCGGCTACACGGCCGAGGACGAAGGCTCGGAGACCTGGAGCAAGACGGACCTCGTGGGCGAAGGGTTCAACCGCTTCGACAAGGGATCCAACGGGCGGGTTCACTCCCTCACCATCTGGTTCTCCGCCCCGCCCGGCGAGTTCGACGAACTGATGCAGCGATTCGCCGCCCTGCCGTCGAACATCATCTTCGATTCTAGGGACGAATCCCCTCGGCACGGGCGCCGCTTTGTCATGTGGCCCAAGCAGCGGTACGGGCACAACAGCAGTATCACGCTGTCGCAGCGCAAGGATTCGTCGCAGATAAGCGCCCGGTTGAGTCTGCACAGCGACGCGTACTTCTATCGCTGGGCCAAACGGGACGCGTTCTGGCGCATCCTGATCCACGGCAACAGCGAGAATCTGGAAGAACGGCAGCAGCGTGAACAGCGGCGGCTGGGCTTCTACAACCAGCGTCCTTGGCCGGTACACGCCGCTCTGCCCGGTGGGCTGCGGAAATCCGAGGCCGAGGAACGAGTCCGCCTCTATCTCATAGGCGCGGGCGTCGATACCGATCGCATGAAGTTCGCCGGGCAGCGCGCAGCGGATGGTTGGGACATCACCATCACCGGCGGTCCGACCGCCGGACTCGACGGCCTCCACATCGGCGACGACGGCCGCATCCGATCCCGCGAACAATGAGCTAACGTCGACCCGGCCCGACACCCACCCTCCGAATGTGTAAGGTCGCGAAGGTATCCGATCGGCGCTGGACGCGAGGCCCGGTCGAGGAGGGGAGCTCGGGATATGGACAAGCCGCAGGCCGGGAATCCGGACGAGGAGTTCATGAAGTCGTTCATGGACGGCTTCGCGCAAGCCAATAGCGATCCCGACGTAGGCTTCACGCTCGTCTCGCATCCCGGAGCTGCTCCGGTTGTCGATGATCAGCAGATCATTCAGCGTGCCCGGGAGCTGAGCCATCAGATCGCCCGCGAACTCGCCGCCGCCGCGCCGGCCGGGTGGGAACGGGTGGACGCGGTCTTTGCTTGGACGGTCGCGGCCAAGACCTGGGACGTCGTGTACTCGGCCACCGATCAGGCCGTGCGCGCGCAGCCGTCGGAAGCCGTGCTCATCCTGGTTCAGGAACAGCGCGACGTGGCCGCGCAGATGAGCGAAGGCCCCTGGTGGCGGATGCGGGTCAGCCTCACCGCTGCCGGCCAGGTCGAAACCGACTACGACTACGGCGACGAGCCCTTCCCCGACGAACAGCTGTTCCCGGCCGAGGCGTACCTGGCCGATTTGAAGGAGTATCCGCGCAAGCGACTACCGGTGTGGCTGGCCGCGTATGTGAGTCATGGCGGACGACTACTGCGCTCGCCGCGTACCGCTGCCGAACAGGCGCGCGCGGATCGCGCCAAGGAGATTCGGGGACAGGCGACCACGCAGGATTTTCCCGCGCTACCGCTGTTGTGGGCGCGCTGGACGGCGCTGGCCGCGACGATGACCGCACTCGGCGAGTCGTACGGGCCGCGAATTCTGCCCTCCCTCGCCTGGTTCGAGGGGCGGAACCGTAGCGGCAGCACGCTGTATCTGATCGGCGAGCGGGCCGTCATCTCCGGCGGTGTCTGGAATGCGCCCGAACTCGACGCCGTATACAACCAGGGCGCCCGGATGCCCGAACTGTATGCGGGAGCACCGGATTGGGTTACCGACGCGGTATTGAATCCGCGTGCCGCGACCGGGCAGCTGTCCTTCTGTTACTGGTGGGAGGACGGGCAGTGGTTCCGTGGGGAATCTCCGGCAGCCTCCGCACTCGTCGAGGCTGTGCCCGGAGTGTGGACTCACGAGACGACCGCCGGCCTCATCCTGAACGTGCTGACCTCCGCCACCGGCGAACCGGTCGACGAGCGCATCGAATCGGCTGTCGCACTGCTGATTTCAGCCGCGGAAGCGGGCGTGGTGACTTACGAAACCCTCACCACCGTCTTCGATCCGGCCCGGCACGATGTCGACGCGGCGCTCAACCAATTCTCGCTGGCGGGGCTGCGGGCCTTCGTCACGGCGCCGCCGTTGAGCCGGATCGACGCGATCGAACAGATTCGGCGCTACATCCTCGGACGCGGGTCGGATACCAGCGGTTATCCGCTGGACCAGTTGACGGCCGACCGCATCGAACACGGCTGGATGGTTTACGTACCGACCCGGCCCGGCGAAATCATGATCGGTCGCGCCATCTACTACATCGCGGACGACGGTGTCGTCGAGCCCGCTTCGTCGTCGGTGCCGCCCGCGGTCTATACCGCTGGATTCACGCAGCGATTCCTCGAGCGCTCCAAGCGCTGAGCAGCATTGATATGCGTTGCCTTCCGGGCAGCTGCCCAACTACTGTCGGCACCATCTTCGGATAGGGGAGGAAGAAAGTCATGGCGGACAAGCTCGAAGTAGATCCCGAACTACTACGCCAGGCGGCCACGAAGGCCGACTATGTGAACCAGCGCCTCAGCACGGTGGTGAACAATCTCGAATCCATGCTCGGCGGCCTCGGCGAACCGTGGGGAACCGACAGCTACGGCAGCCAATTCGCGGGCACAGAAGGCGGTGGCGGCTATCTCGCCGCCCGGAAGAACTTGAAAGACCTCGCCGACACCCTAGCCAAATCGGCCGCGAACAACTCCGACGGCCAGGACCAGTCCGGCAAGAAGCTCGACGGCACCGATCAGTCCAGCGCCAAGTCCTTCTGACCTGAGCCATGACAAACGATCGCGTCAAATCCGAACTCGCGTCGATGCTGGACGAGTTCCAGCAGCAAATGCACGTCCTCGGCGACATCCAGCAGAAACGCGCCAAGCTGATGGCCACCGGCTTCGCACTCCAGAAGCGAGTAACCGTGGTGGTGAACGCCGACGGTGTGGTCATCGAAACCCGATTCGACGACGACCTCGAAGGCCTCTCCCTCTACGAACTGAGCAAGGCCGTCACCGAGGCCGCCCAAGCCGCGGCCACCGAATTGGCCCGCAAGAGCGCCGAACTCATGAACCCGCTCCAGGAACGCCGCGGCCGCATGCCGAAGATGTCCGACCTCATCGAAGACCTCCCCGACCTCAATGCCCGCATCCCCGAACCCATCCCTGCCTCCACCGCTCCCCCGAACTCCCCTGAGCGCCAGGAAAACAACGAGCGAGGCATGACCTTCACCAATGTCGAGGACCTCGACGACATCACCCCGGGACGGATCCGCGCGGACGATTGGTGAGTGCCGGCAGCCCCGGCAAGGAGCACTCGGGCCGTCGACCGCACGATCGGCGGCTTGTCGCCGGTGGGGTTACGGTGGACGGGTTTTGATCACTCGACCTCAGGGGGAGTCGTGGCCCATTCCATGGTGCAACGTGGCGTTACGGACCACGATGGCAGTGGCGGACGGACAGCGGGGGCGCTGCTGATCGCGGTAGCGGGGCTGGTTCTGGTGGCGTCGTTCTTGACGTTGGCCACGCTGAATGGTCCTTCGTACAACCATGCGGTGGGGCTGTGGAGCCGGTTTACCAGCGGCAACATCGTCGGTATCTCGTTCGCCGGGTGCACCGTCGTCGCAGGGGTGGCCGGGATTCTGTTGCTCACACGGCCTGCTGCCCGTCATCGGGTGGTGCGATGGTTCGGCGGGTTCGGTGCGGGGATGGGGTTCGGCCTCGGTGCGGGCATCGTGATCAATCAGATTGCGACCGTGATCAGCTTGGATAGTCACTTCCATTACAAGTTGGGGGCGGGTTTCTGGTTGCTTGTCCTGGTCGTTCCGCTGTCGATCGGTGCGGCATGGGCCTCTCTATCCGGGATAGGGCGGCCGTCCGAGCCCGCCGCAGGTGGACGTGCGGCGGGTCGGGTGATGGGTGTATTCCTTTTGCTGGCGGCGATTTTGGTGATCGGCGGGGCGCTCTTCTCGGCAGGCGAGATGCGTCGCGGGACCATTTCGAACTGGTTTCAGGCCATGTTCGACGGCAGGCCGTTTTATCTCTCCGGTGTGCTGATGATCCTCGTCGGAGTATGTGCGATCGTTCTGGCGATGCTGCTGATCGCGGGGGGCGGAGCGCGCGGACGGCTGTTGCGGATGATCGGATCGGTCACCGTCGGAACGCTTTTCGGCCTGGTGCTGCCCAGCATGCTGGATGACACGTTCGGCAGGTACGGCTTCAACGTCGACAACCTCGTTCATGTCGGGCCAGGTGGGTGGATGCTGACATTCGCCGTGCCGGTGTTGTTCGCGACAACTGTTGCCAGTTTGGTGTCGAACCTCGAAACTCCTGGAAGGCAACCGGTTCGGCCGCCCGTGGGTGCACCGGCCTTCGCTCCACAGCCGAATCCCGTGACCTTCCAGCAGCCATTCACCCCGCAGCCTCCTCGTATGGCGCGGGTATACGACGGGCGCGATGCCGAAGGGCGGCCCGCGATCAGCCGGCCGCAACTCAATCCGAATATCCGGACCGCCCTGCTCGCCTATCTGGAGTCCGCGCCTATGGTGCTGGCCGCGCGTAGTTTCGATGCGGACGAGTTCGCCCCGGGCGAGCGAGATGTACCGCTCAACTTCCGGACCGACGGAGTGTGGGTGTGGGCCGGCGCCGTGCCTCACTACCTGAACAAGCACGGGGTGCCGCCGGAGCCGGAGCTGGTGCAGCACATTGCTGATCGCGGATATCAGATCGGGCAGGTCGACGAACCGGCTCGACAGGCGGCGGTTCGGGTTATTACCAGCGCGTGATCACCAGGGGTCCATGCCCTCCTCGGCCATTGCCTGCAGGACTTTCGCGACGCGGTCGTCGAGGATCGACGTCAGGCGGGAAGAGTCGACGGCCAGGGCTCGGGCGGGGTTATCGGTGATGGCGTAGCGGCCGTCGTCCTCGAGGTCGCGGTAGCGCACCCGGTGGTGGGTGATACCGCGGGGGCCGTAGGCGGATTTGCCCTGGACGATGTGGATTTCGCCCGCGGTGGCGGCCGGGGCCGTGAGGAATTCCTTGGTTCTCGACTCTTCCGTTTCGACTCCGGCCGCGATTGGGGAGTGCCGGAAGTCGTGGTCCAGTTCTTGGTCGTCGGTCACGAGTTCGATATCGCCACGGTTGCCGCGATCGACGGGAGGTAAGGATGCGACGACAACCGACGCCAGTTCGTACGGGTCGCATTCGTCGACTGTGTAGCCGCCGCGACGCCAATGGGTCGGACCCGGAAGCTGGCGTATGACATAGCCTTTCCGGCCTTTTCGGAGGGCACGGATCCGGATCATCGGGCCTACGCTCCACCGAGCCCGCTCGTCCCAGCCGTAGACGGTCAGGTAGAGGTCCGGGTCGGAGATGGTGTCGAAGGCCGAGCGGAAGTCGCGATCGAACTGCCGGCTCAGGCTTTCTCGCGCGGCGCGCAATTCGGCGTCGAATTCCTCGGCGGTCCTCGTCGCGGAGGTGAACATGAAGGGGTCGGGTGGGTCCTCGCCCAGCTGGTCCATCCACAGTACGTAGAACTCGGCCTCGCTGAACTGCCAGCTGGATGTCACTGGTCCGCCTGCGGGGCGGGGGGTGGGTTCTGGTCACCCGGCGTGGTGGGGGGCGGGTCGGCGGGGAGTAAACCCGCCTTTTGCAGGGCCGAGACCATGGACTGCACCATGTTCGATCCTTGTGAGGCAAGCGATTCGACGGCCTTGGTGCCGTCCTGTACGAGTGTGTTGACGGACGACATGATCGTCGACACGGTCGGGTCGGTGGTGGTCGAGGGCGTGCTCGGGTCCGGAGTCGTGGGTGCGGTCTGGCTGGGCTCAGTGGTAGTCGGCTCGGTTGTGCTCGGGTCGGCGGCGGTCGGCCTGTAAGTGGTCTCCACGGTCGGTGCGGTTTGTGTGTCCGGGGATTGGTGCGTGTCGGTCGGCGCGGGCTTGTCCTGGGTCGGGGCCTTGGGTTGGGCGGCGATCGTCGAACTCGGTTCCGGCAGAACGGGAATCGCCGAACTGGAATCCTTCACGCCTTCGCCGTACCAGTCGTCCCAGGCCCGGCGCAGATCCCTCAGGGCCTGGTCCACGGCGGATTGCGAGAGGTGTCCCACACTTCCGGCGCTGGTGTCGTAGGTGTCGGCAATGCCGCTGTGCGGGAGGAAGGTTTGGAGTTTCTTCAACCAGCCTTCGGTGAACGCGAGGTTGGCACTCATGATCTCGATCGAGCTGACCAGCGATCCGACATTCTCGAGGTATTTCTTGACGGCGGTCTTGGCGAGTTTCGCCGATTCCGAGGCCCAGACATCGTCGGCTGCGGCGCCCTGATATTCCTGGAGATACCTGTTGGTGGCCGCGTAGAAGCTGCTCAGCTGTGAGCCCAGACGCTGTCCCGCCGTGTGCCATTCCTGCGCGCGGGTAATGAGCTTGTCGAGGGCCTTCGAGTTGTCGATGTACTCCCAATGATTGTGGAAGTCGTCCCACTCGTACTGCACACCGGGCTCCGCCACGATCGACGTCCCTTGCATGGCAATGCCGTTCTTGCCCGCCATGCCCGCGAGGTCGATCTGCTCCTGAGTACCGGCGAGCAGATTGCTGTAATCCTTCTTGGCCGTCCCGGACCAGGAATACCCGTTATCGGTCCCACTCCACCGCGACGCTCCCCACTCTGGAAGTTGCACCGGATCAGTGGATTTCAAGGGCGCCGCGAGACCCGCCTGGCCCCCGGTCGTGGCCGCCAGGCCGGGCTGCCCGCCACCGGAGCGCATGCTGGTGAATTTCGCCGACACCTGCTGCTGAGTGAAATTCCGTGCGGACGCCTCATCGGTGTGCTCGAACAGCCCCCCGGCTGCCACGAACGTCTCCCCCATCTCCGTCAGCACGCTCTTATGTCCGATCAGAACGCTGTCGACCAGCTGCTTCGCAGCCGCATTGAACGCATCCGCCAGCCGCGCCCCGGAATTCCGCTGGTTCAACGGCACCAGCTCATCCGGCGCGGCCATCGTCGCAATAGCCGACTCCACCACCTGCAACATCTCGGCGCATTGCTGAGCCATCACCGTGGCCGCACCGGAATTGAAGGAAACCCCGGCCCGCGCATCACTCGCGAGCCCGGTCAACGCATCGTCGCCCACGGCTGCCCTCCTACTGAATCCCGTTCGCAGCCTAGCGATTCGGACATCCCGACGCCTACCGGACGCCCTCTCTACTGTCCGCCGGACAAGCGCATGTTGAGTGCGGACGCCCGGCCGAGGTCGTCGAAGTCGATCGTTCCGCCGATGACCTCATGATCGAAAGTGAGGTGGGAGAGGTCGGCGGTGAAAGTCGGGTTGAGGCCGCGGCGGCTGAGGTAGCTGTGGAGGGCTCGACGGTGATCACGCAGCACAATCTCGGCCAGGCCGGCGTTGAGCACTCGCATGACTCGGGCCCCGGACGGCGGTGGCAGCTGAAAGTCGGGATGCTCCACCAGGAACGCAGCACGCGTACCCGCCGCATTCACACCACCGCTGTAACTGGTCCAACGGCCGCTGAGGACCTTGGCCGCTTCCATCATCGCGCCCGCAACGAGCGCCGGGGTCGGCTCCTCGAACCAGAAGGCATCGAAAGGCACCTCCTCATCGGCCAATTCGTCGACATCGTGCGCGATCCCGAAATTCCGCAGCGACCTCGCCAGCCCCACCACCTCTTCCGAATAGCCGGAGGGGTTCGCCCACGACCACAGCCAGGAGCTCGGGCCGGGGGCGGCCGAGCCGAGGAGGTGGAAGTCCGTGCAAACCTTCGTGCCGAATTCGGTTTCGAAGGCGAAGCGGCCCTCGTTCAGGTCGACATTCCACGAGTGTTCGCCGAGTACATCCGCCAGATGGAGTTGGTGTTCGTAGGAGAACAACGCGGCGTCGTCGAGCAGGTCAGCGAGGGCTATTGCTTCAGCCATGCTGCCTACCTTGGATATTCGGCATAGGTGTCGCGGAGGGCTTCCAGGCGGGGGCGGGTGAAGCGGCCGGGCTCTTGCCTGTAGGTGTCGATGCCTCGCTGAGAAGTGAAGGCGGACTCGGGGATTCGGTCTACGCCCGGGGGAAGGAATTTCAAGGTTTCCTCGACGGCGGCCAGGGCGGTGGCGAGGGCGTGGCGGGACTTGCGGCGGGCCTCGGCATCCAGACCTGCGGGGTTGGCGGGGACCTGGCGGATGGCCACATCGGAGTACCAGAGCCAAACGCCCGGGTCCAGGAGTTGGGACGGATCGCCGGCGCCGAAGCGGACGGAGTCGGCCGGTGGGGGGAGGATCTCATCCGGGAGGAGGAATTCGTATTCGCGGGCCGTGCCGCAGGTAGGGCATTGGCCGGTGTAGCGGCTGGCCAGGAGGCCGTCGATGTTTATGACCGCGCTGCGGTATTGGCAGCGGGTCTCGCCACAGGTGGGGCAGGGCTGGAGGGTGAGGTAGAGGCGGGCCTCGGCGTTGGTTCTGGCCAGCGGGAGGGTGTCGGGCATGGGACTCCTTTCGGCCGGGGGCGCGAACGCGGTTGGGGTTGATCTTGCCAGGCGGGTGGTGGATGTGTCGCGTTCATGTTGTGTTCACCGATCGGCTGTGGGACAGTCGGTTTTGCTGTGCTGGTCACGGCATTGTTGCTCGGAGCTACTCGGTAGGGGCATGCGAATGACCGGGAGATTGAACGCTGATCCGGCGGCGGTGCAGTCGGCCGCGACCATCGCGGGGGACATCCAGGCGCGACTGACGGCGATCGCGAATGCGGCGCGGCAGGCGGTCGCACCGGGGCAATCCGCCTGGGGAAACGACAGTTTCGGGAGCAACTTCGCCAACGGCGCCAAGGGGTTCGTGACGGGCGCCGACAACTTGACTTCGGGGACCGACAATCTGGGGTCTTCGTTCGGGAATCTGGCGGGCGGATTGAGCACATCCGCCAAGCGCCTCACGGACACGGAGCACGGCAACACCGGCAGCTTCGGGTAGGACAGCACCAGATGGTAAGGGAACGAGGGGAATTCGCGAAGGCCGCCATTCTGGAGGGCCTCACGCAGCAGATGAAGGAGATCGCGGAGGCGTCGCGGCAGCGGACACAGCTCGTCGCCAGTGCGAGCGCCGCGAGCGGGCGGGTCACAGTCACGGTGAATGCCGATGGGGTGGTGATCGCGACGCGGTTCGGCTCCGATATCGAGGACCTGTCGTACGAGGAGATCGCCAAGGCGGTGACCAGCGCCGCACAGCAAGCCGCCGAGCAGGTGAAGCGACAGGGACAGGAGCTGTTGCGGCCGTTGCGCGACAAGCGGGCCGCCATGCCCAGGCTGTCGGAGCTGTTCGAGGGTCTGCCCGATCTGGAGGCGACGGCGCCGACGGTCGAGCCCGCCTCGCTCGCGCCGCCCAAGTCTCGGGAGCGGCTCGCGCGGCTCACCGAGCCGGCGCCCGACTACAGCAACGCCGTGGACTACGAGGAATGGAGTTCCGAGCAGAGCGACCGGGGAGCCACCAGCTCCGGGTGGTGAATTACTCGGGCGCGCGGCGCAATTCCGGGTAGAACTCGCGCTGGAAGGGCTGCAGCTGTGAGATCGCCAGCTCCCCGCCGCCGCGGCAGATGGGGCAGACGCGCTCGCTGTTGCATTCCGGGCAGCGCCTGCGCTTGCCGTCCGGGCCGGCCAGCCAGCCACGGCCACCGCATTCGGGGCACCAGCCCAAGCCGTCACATTCGTAACAGAGCACGTATCCAGGGGTGACGGTTTCGGGAGTACGCACCGGGTCCGGGCGCTGGAAATCGCTCGTCTCCAGTACCAGTGACGGCGTCTCGGCCTCGTACATCACGCCCGAATTGTTCTCGCCTGTACGGATTTCGATGCCGATGCCCTCCCGCTGACCGGCGACCACCAGCCGAATCTGCTCACCGGCCATCCGCTCCGACGTCGTGACCGCCCAGCCGGCCGCACCGAGCAGGGCCGCGGCATGCTCGGCGAGAGCGGCGGCGGTGACGCCCGCGGGCCGCTCACCGCGGAAGACGACCGAGTAGTGATAGCGCGGCGGTTCACTCCAGTCGGCGATCGTGGGGTCGTTCAGGAACAGCAGGCGCAGATCCGCGGCGGGGGTGAGAGCGGTGATGAGCTCAACCAGCCGCGTACGCAGGATCCCGCCCAATCGGTGCAGTTCATCGCGTGCGCCGGGAATGTCGCTCATACCGCCTCCTTCTCCGCCGGACCCTATCACCGCCGGGTGTACTCGCCCCGGCCACCGGCAACCCATCGCCCGTTCGTGTTGAGTTCACCTACATCCCTGTGGCACAGTCATTCTGGCCAAGATCGGATCGGCGTGAGGTGGCCTGTGGCACTGGAGTTCCCATCATGGCTCGAGTGGATGGGCTGGTTGGTGGGCTCCGCATGGCCGCACGGCAATGAGGACCTGATGTGGCAGATGGCCCACGACCTCGATTCCGTCGCAGGCCAAGCCGATGATTTGCTCGGCGATCTGGATGGACTGATCGGTGCGATCGGGAACGCCTATCCGAACGGCGACGGCGGCGAGAACATTCTCCAGTGGCTGACGCCGCTGCGCGATGGCGACAGTTCCGGGCACGGCTCCATCCGCGAATTCGGCGACAACTTCCGGCAATTGTCCACCGCCGCCGACAATATGGGCGATCAGCTGCAATCGGCCAAACTCAACTTCTACATCGCGGGCGCCTGGCTGGTCGGCGAACTCGCCTGGGCCGCAGCGACCGGACCGTTCGCGCCCGAATCCGAGACCGCCGTCATCAATATCGCGCGGGTCACCTTCCACGAACTCGGCGAGGCGTTCTCCGAGCGCGTCATCGGGCTGATCGAGCGCTGCATCACCAATGACGTGCTGAAGGCGGTGCTGCCCAAGCTCATCTACGAGATCGGCAAGCAAGCGGTCATCGCGACGGCGCAGAGCACCGCGCAGGAACTGCTCGTCGACACCATCCAGGACGCGTCCGGGCACGGGCACGGCTACGACTGGGGCGCGATCGGGAAGAACGCGCTCGTCTCCGCGGTATCCGGCGGCGCGGGCGGCATGGTCGGACTCGGGGCCAACCATCTGTTCCCGACCGAAATGGGCGGTCTGCGAGGGTCGTTCAACGGAATGCTCACCGGCGGGCTCTCGGGCCTGGGCGGCTCGGGGGCGGCCTGGCTCACCGGCGGACTCGTCAATGGCGACTGGCAATTCGATCCACGGTCGCTGATCGGCGGAGCGTTCATGGGCGCGGGCGCCAGCGCGCTGCACGGTTACGTCGGCGACTCCAATCACGCCGGCGCACCCATGGGGACACGGGACGGCAGCGCCGTCACCTTCCACGAGCCCTCCGTCGACGGAAACCCGAGCGTCACCACGAATTCGGGCGGCGGAAACGGGGACGTCACCGGCCGGAACGGGAACGTCAACGACGGGAACGGGAACGTCAACGGCGGGAACGGGAACGTAAGCGGCGGGAACAGCGACGGCGCCGGACAGCCCGGTGGGCCGCAGCTGCACCCCACCAGCTCCACCGCGGCGGATACGGCGCCGCCGGAGGCTCCTGGACGGGACACGTCGAACCAGGGCAACGGCCCCGCCCCGACGGACAACGGCGGCGTGGTCACCGGGGGTGGGCGGGACCGGCCGGACCCGAATCCGCAGGACGTCAACGGCGCGACGGATCAAACGTCCTCGACGACGTCGGGGCCGGGTATGAGCCCAGTGGGCGACAACTATTCGGGCGGCCACCCGGATACCCCGCAAGACGCCAACCCCCAAGCAGCGGGCAATGTTTCGCACAATGGGTTCGACGGGCCGGGCGAGGCCGGCAGGGTCACACCGGATGGTTCGCTCGGCGGGGCCGCGCCCATGCATGGCGCCGATTCGAATGCCGTCGCGGCGAACGACACTCGGGCTCCCGGCGCCGACGCCAGAACACCCGGGACCGATGCTCGGGTCTCGCCCGCCGACACCCGTATCGCAGGCCCGGATTCCCGTGTGTCCCAGGCGGATCCGGCCCGAGCCGCATCGACCCCGCGCGACCTCCGAACCGCCGGTCCGGCCGACGGCACCGCAGCCAAGCCCGCCGCCGCCGACGCCCGCGCCGGCGGTGACCGCGCCACCCGGCCCGGTACCGCGCCGCTGCAGTCGGGCCGAACCGGTACCGAAGCCGATGCTCCGACGAACGGCTCGGCGGACAACGCCGGCCTGGACGCGCTCACCAGCCTGGCAGGCATTCAAGAAGGACTGTCCGGCCTCGACGGGCTGCTCACCCGGGATGGACTGCCCGGCGACGGCGAGGGCCTGCCCAGCCCGCTCGAACCGCAGCTCGGCGATCGCGATGCGCGGCCCGGACAACATCCGCAACCGGACAACACCGATGGGGCGCCACACGATCGGCAACCGGACAACATCGGTGCACCGACGGACCCGCGCGATACCCAGCCCGGCGATCGCAATGGGCTGGCGAGCGAGTACACCGAGCCGGCGGACGAGACTCACCTCCCCCGCGAGCAGAACGGTCGATCACACAGCCGCACCGATGATTTCGGCAACCCGATAGATCGGCCGGAAGTCCATCCGGACCTCCCGCGACACGATGCACAGCAGCACATCGAACACGACGACGCCCCGGCTGTGGTGCCGATTCCCATGGATACCCCGCATCGCGCCGGCCTGGCCGATCCGCGCGCCGCGAACAATCCCCGGAATTACGATGTCGCGGCAGCCGGACCGGTCGGCGAGTTCCGCGGTGATGCCCGGGTCGGCGATCCGCTCGAAATGAAGTTCGTGCTCAACCAGATCAAGGACTACGCCGGGCTCATCACGCCCGAGGGCGTCAGCTGGAATCGGGACGAACAACACTTCGTACTCGACGGCGGCCAGGTCGTGCGGCTCGAGATCGGCGACACCGAGCACAACAATGTGGCCGAGTTCCGTCCCAGCGCGGACGGCTACGACATCCGGATCTCAAAGGGCGCCCGCGACCAGGATGTCATGCGCGCCTTGGCCCATGAGCTGGCCGAGATCCGGCTGAACCAGGACGACGACATCCTGATCGACCCCCACGATGACCGGCCCACCGAGATGTCGACGCAATTGGGCGGCCGGTTCGCCGAAATGCGTGCGCTGGCGGACTCGATCGACAGCGCGGTCATGGACCCGGCCCAGGCGCCCAAACTCGCGGGCATGCGCAGCGATCTCCGGGACCTCGCGGCGCATCTCGGCTTCCGTGATCCCGAGCACGCGCCGATCGTGGAACGACTACTCGCCGAACATGATCCGGTGCTGGCCCGCCGCCTCGCCCTCGAAGACGAGAGGGTGTTCGCCGACCGCCCCACCTTCAACCCGGATCTCACCGAATCCGATTTCCGGCACGGCACCGAGAACCACCTGAACCAACTTCGCGAACTGGTCACCGGCGAGCATGCCGAAGATCTGCTCCGCGCCGAGGAACAAGGCCTCGATGGCCGCATGCGCGAGGAACTCTCGCGCCGGCTCTTCGATCCGATCTTCCTCAAGGAGGCCAAGGCCGCCCGCGACCAGGTACCGGGCCTGCTGGACGCGCTCAACCCCATCAACGCCGCCATCAACCACCCCGCGCTGCACGGACCCGAGCGCGCCGCCGCGATCCACCGCGCGATCGACGACTTCCACGACTGGATGCCCGAAGCGGGCCGCACCGCCTTCGGACCGGATCTGCTCGCGCATATGCACGCCTGCGCGGACGCCTTCGCCGACGCGCCCGAACGGATCACCGGCGTCATCGATCACGCCACCGGGCTCATGGACATCGGCGGCGAGCACAAGACCTTCGCGGACTTCCTGCACGACATCGATCACGCCAACCGGGGCGCGGCCGAGAACGCGCTCAGCGTCGAATACACGGTGGTGCTGCACGATCCGGTGGACGGCCTGTCCACCGTGGAGGTGCTCCCCCGCCCGCGACCGCAGCACCGGCTCCCCATCGACCAGCTGGTCTTCGGGCCCGACAACCAGCCCCTGCCGCACGAGCAGCGCCCCTCGGTGCCGGCCGCGGCGGCGGGCGGGCACACGATCGATGTCGGCGTCGGCCGCGGCGCCTTCGGCGTCGAGATGACCCCGGCCGCGGACCGCGCCGGCGGCGGGCTGATCATCAAGACCGAACTCGCCGACGGGGCGCCGCTCGGCGGGCAACGCCGCCGCGATCTCGGCATCCTCGACCCCGGACCACTCGTCGAACCCGGCACGGTCATGGTCTTCGGCAATCTGCTGGACAACGGTCACCTGCTCAATGGCGACATCGCCCGGATCTACATCAACAATGTCAGCGCGCACCTGCCCGACTCCGCGTATCACCCCATGGCCGAGGCTGTTTCGAAGATCCTCGCGCCCGGCGGGCGCGTGGAGATCCAGTGGGATATGAAGCCGGACGAGGTGGGCGGCAAGCCCGACAGCCGCGGGCACATTCGCGGCGACAAGCTATGGGGAGAGGTCGAAAAGCTCTACGAGGGCGGACACAATCCGTTCCAGCTGGCAGACCCCGAGGACTTCCCGCATCCGGGCAATCGCGACTACGACTACACCATCGACGCCGGCTCCAGCAATGATCGCCCATACGCGCGCATGGAGAAGTTCTCGCCACCGCAACCGGAACATCGGTGGATCATGGAATTCCGGCCGGATTCCGCTGGAACACCGGAACATACGGCCGCCGAGACGACGAACCCGCCGGAGCACAACACTCAGCACGGCGCGGCCGCACCGATCGGCGACTTCCAGGGGAATGCCCGCCCGGAAGACGGTCCGAAACTCACCCCGAAGTTCGTGCTCGACCAGATCACGGACAATCTGGCACTGATAGCGCCGGAGGATGTCTCCTGGAACGGTAATCGAGAGCGTTTCCTGCTGCCGGACAACCGCAGTGTGACGGTTACCATCGGCACGACCAGCGACGACCATGTGGCCGAATTCCATGCTCGGCCCGATGGTTCCGGCTACGACGTGGTGCTGTCCGCGCGGGCCAGAGACGAAGATGTCACTCGCGCACTCGCACACGAACTGGCCGAGATCAGGTTGTCGCAGGAACCCGAGATCCTCATCGATCCCTTCGATGACCGGCCCTCCGAGATGAGCACCCACCTGGGTGGCCGGTTCGCCGAGATGCGAGTGCTCACGGCACATATCGACCGGGCGACCGTCGATCCGGCTCGCGCAACAGAGCTTCCGCGACTACGGCAGGACCTGCACGACCTCACCGAGCGGATCGGGCTGCACGATCCCGAACACGCCGACACCGTACGGCAATTGCTGAGCGAACATGATCCCGCGCTGGCACGGCGATTCGAACTCGAGCAACAAGGGCTGCACGAACACCGGCCCACCTTCGGCAAGCACCTCACCGATGCCGAATTCGACCGATCGAGCGCCGAACATCTGAACCAGTTGCAGCAGTTGCTGAACGGCGATCACGTCGAGGATGTCGTTCGAACCGAACGGATGGCGCTCGATGGGCGCATGCGCGAGGAACTGTCCCGTCGCATCTTCGACCCGCTCTTCGATCCGGCTCTGAAGGCCGCGCGCAAGACCGTGGACGTCGAGTTCATGCTGGACGCGCTCGACCCCGTCAACAGGGCGATCAATGATCCGACACTGAGCGGACCGGAGCGCTCCCAGGCCCTGCACCAGGCCATCAACCGCTTCCGCGACGATATGCCCGAGAAGTTCCAGGAAGCCGTGGGACCGCACGTCTTCGATCAGATGCGCAGCGCGGCAGACACATTCGCGCGCGGCTTGGACAACATCGCCGGCGTCATCGACCACGCGACCGGGGAGCTCGTCGTCAACGGCGAACGGACGAACCTCGCCGACTTCCTGCGTGGGGTGGATCGAGCCAATCGCGGCGCCGGTGAGAACGCGCTGAACGTCGAGTACACCGTGGCCGTCCACGACGCCGTGGACGGCAGGTCCGCCGTCGAGGTGCTGCCCCGTCCCCGGCCACAGCATCGGCTTCCGCTGGAGCGGAACGCCTTCGGCGACGACGACCACCGCATTCCGCACCAGCCGCGCCCCGCCGCAGCCGTCGGCGGCCACACCGTCGACGTCGGCGTCGGCCGCAGTGCCTTCGCCGTCGAAATGACACCCGCCGCGGATCGAGCCGGCGACGCGCTGATCATCAAGACCGAACTGGCCTCGCTCTTCCCCATCAAGGGACAGCGCCGCCGTGATCTCGGCATCCTCGATCCCGGTCCATTGACCGAGCCGGGCACCGTGACGGTCTTCGGCGACCTCCTCACCCAGGGCAGCATGCTGTCCACCGGACCGGACGGCACCGTGGGCCGGATCTTCATCAACAATGTGAGCGCCGATCTGCCCGATTCCGCCTACCACGAGATCGCGGCAAAGCTGGCCACCACCCTCACCCCCGGCGGACGCATAGAGCTGCAATGGGACATGAAGCCGGAGCGGACGGACGGCATACCCGGCGACCGCAATCACATTCTCGGCACGAAGCTCTGGGAGGCGCTGGTCAGCCACTACGGGGAGTCCGTCAACCCGTTCCGAGTCGAGGAGTACACCGAGTTCCCGTACCCGGGAAACGAGAACTACATCTACACCATCGACGCCGGCGCCAGCAACAAACTCAATACCGCGCTGATGGCGACCTACAACCCACCCGTGCCGGATCACCGGATGGTGATCGTCTACGAGCCACACGACAGCGCGGCGGGACACGAGAGCCCGGCCGAGCACGGCACCGCGAGTCCGGTCGGCGAATTCCACGGCGAGGCAAGGCCTTCCCCGCTGGTGGATCTCACCCGCGAGGATGTCGTCGATCGAGTCGAGAACGAACTCGGGCTGATCCGGCCCGAGGACGTGAGCTGGAGTAACGACGAGCGGCATTTCGTGCTGCCGGATGGGCGCACGGTGCGCATCGACGTTGCGCCGACCGAGGGCCGGGCCGTGGCCGAATTCCATTCCACACCAGACGGTTACGAGATCCACGTATCGCCGCGCGCCCGGGACCAGGACGTCGTCCGCGCGGTCGCCCATGAGCTGGCCGAGATCCGGCTGTCGCAAGAGCCGGATGTGCTCGTCGACCCGACCGACGATCGCCCGAACCGAATGACATCCCATCTGGGCGGCCGCTTCGCCGAATTCCGGACACTGGTAGCACATATCGACGAAGTGGTCCCGGATCGGAACCGGGCGGCGGAACTTCCGGAGCTGTACCGCGACCTCAACGACCTGATCGGCCATCTGGGACTGCACGATCCGGAACACGCGCCCATCGTGGAACGGCTACTGGCCGAACACGATCCCGAACTCGCACGCCGCATAGATCAGGCCCGGACCCCGGACTCGGGCATTCTGCGGCCGGGCGAATTCGACTCGCACGCCGAGCCGACCGCACACGATCTCGGAAGAATCCGCCAGCTGCGTGAGCTGGCCGAACGAGCGGACCAGACCTCACCGGAAGCACGGCAGCACGATCTCGCCGCCCGGGCCGACCACGATTCGGCCCGCCGCGAGGCGCTGGGGCTCGTCGAACGGCTCGGGCTGCGCGAGGACACACCGGGCGCAGCCGAACGACGTGCGCTGGTGGCGGATCGGCTCACCGAGCCCGCCCGCAGGCAGGTAGACGAGCTGCTCACCGATGTGGGCCGGCGCGAGTCCGATCTCCCCGCACCGGATCGGGAGCTCGTCGCGAACGTCCGGCTCGACGCCAGGGCCGCGGACGCACTGGACTTCCTGTCACTGCCGTTCCACAAGGCAGTCATGAAGGCCCACACGGCTTATCGAACCGAGATGACCGAGCATCTCGCGCGCGCTGCCGGCGGGGAAAGCGGCGATACGGGCACCGGACGGCTCCGGCCCCTCGGCGACCACATGGTGGAGGACACCGAGACCGGCGCGCGCTGGTTCAGATGGCCGCCGGGCACCGAGGAGACTCCGGAGCACCCATCGATACCGGACGTCGGGATACCCGCGGATCCGGACTACCGGCTCCCCGAGGAGCCACGGCAACTGCACGACGTGTGGTCCGGGCTCTCCACAGAGCAGAAGGATGCCTGGCATCATGCGGACCCGTTCATCGGCAACCGGGACGGGATACCGCAGGCGGATCGCGACCACTACAACCGCCGGACCCTGGACATGCTGCGCGAGCAGGCCGAGCGGGAACAGCTCTCCGAGCGCCTCGACGTCATCCGCGACATGCAGAAGTACCTCGACGCACCTCCCGCGCAAGGCGTGCCGGAGGTCTACCTGTCGTACCTCGACGAGAAACTCCAGTACATCTATGCCCTCGGCAATCCCGATCACGCCGACTACGTGGCGGTCGAGCTGGCCGGCGCGTTCCGGCGGCGCAGCGGAGTCGGCTACGCCACCGAAACGCTGCAGGAAGTCCGGATGGCCGCCCTCCAGATCGATCCGGGCGCGGAGGTGTCGGCCATTCTCTTCGGCGCCTACGACAACCCGAATTCACTTGTCTCGGCACTCCATTCCGGGCACGCGGAGGACGGCGCGGCGAAGGTCCGGGAGTACCACGACGGGCTCCGGGTCACCCGTGAGGGACCACCCGCCCATCTGACGACCATCGCGCACTCGTACGGTGGTGTCACCGGCGGGCATTCGGCCGGGCACGGACATGAACTGAACACCGATGCGCTGGTGTTCATCGGCAGTTGGGGCACCGGCGTCACGAGTGTCGCGGACCTGCGACTGACCGGCGTCGACCCCGCCGACAACGGCGATCACGTCTTCGCGACCATGGCCGCGCACGACTCCATCCAGCTGATGCCGCCCACGCACGGTCCGGCGCCGGCCGAGCCGGAGTTCGGCGCTACGGTTTTCGAGGCCCCCACCACGCCGAGCGACACCCGGCTGGGATGGAACCCGGCGGACCACGTAGGTAAGAACTACTTCAACCGCCACCAGGAAACGTTCCGGATGCTCGGGTTGATCCTGACCGGCAACGCGCATCTGCTCCGCTGAAAGGCGGTGCACGACAGTTCGAATCGACGAAACGAGGACGGTATGCCACCGGCGACGACGCAGGCCGCGGCCCGCGCCCAGCTGCAACGGCACTTCGCCGAAACGCTCCGGGCGCTGCCCGCCGGGCTGGCGCTGGTGCAGTGGCATCCCGAGCTGCCCAAGGCCGGATTACCGCGCGGCGTCACGCTGCCCTGGGACGAAAGCGACCCCGATGACGTCCTGGAGTTCTTCGACCTCGGGTACTGGGTGCTCGGAACGACACCCGATACCTCCGACCGATACTTCGACCTGATCCTGGAGGTGTGGCGCGAACTGGGCTGGCCGACGCGGACCGACCGGGATGCGCGGCCGCGCACCGGCTATGGGTCGACGCCCGACGGGTACGGACTCACCGTCACGCAGAGCATCAATGGATACCTGAGCTTGGCCGGATCGACGCCGCCCTTCCCCGCCGGGTCGGACGAGGGCGACCCGCCGCCGCTCCGGATCGACCGACCCGGAACGACAGACAGCGGAGATTGACCCGATCAGAGGCTGAGGAAGTCCGTCTGGTTGGACTGCTCGACCTGACCGAAAGTGCTTGCCTGATCGCGGACGACGGCGGCCAGCTTGCGTAGCTCGCCGACACCGAGACCGGACTGCGCGACGAAGGACGCCGCGACCGTGTGCAGGGTGGTCGAGGCCGTCGTCGAGACCTCGTCCGTACCCGCCGCCTGCGGCGACAGGGTGGGCGACTCGAAGCTCAGCGCGGCCTCCAGGCGATCGGCCAAGGCATCCAGATCGGCCGCGGCGGACCGGACCGTGGTGGGGTCGAAACGTACCGTCCCCGTAGTGAAATCGCTCATGATCCCTCCCTCTCAGCGGCATCCTACCGCGTGGGGGTGACGTTCATGAACGCGATTCGAGCTGTGCGCATGAACATCACCGAGCCCTGCACCTGAACATCACCGCACCTGAACATCACTGCGCGGTGCGCGGACCCGTGGTGCCCGCGGCGCCGACCACCGCCACGCCCGTATTGCCCAGCTCGCCGACCACCTCGTCACCGTGTTCGGCGGTGACCATATGGGTACGGACCTCTTCATCGGCACCGGCATCACCCGCACGGGCACCCCCGGCCATACCCATCGGCGGCACCATTCCCGGACCCGCCGCGGCGGCCCGCGCGGACGGCGCGGACTCCGGACCGGTGGGCGGCGTGGTGGTGGCGCTCATGGTGCGCGGGTTCGCCATCTGACTCGGGGCGGGCGCGGCGGCCGGACCGGCGCTCATCGGCGCGAGACCGCCGGGGAGTCCGCCGCCGATGTTCAGCGGTTGCGCGACCGGATCGGCGGACGGGACCTGCGGCGGCGCCTCGGACGGCTGGCTGATCGACTGCAATTGCTGGGCCGTCTGCACACCGCTGCTCGCCACGCTCGACAGCGGCTGCGCGAAGCTCAGCAGTTGCGACAGTGCGGAACTCGAGTCCCCGCCCGACGGTGCGACACCCGTCGGCGGCGCGGTGACCTTCACCTTCTGGCCCACGGTGGTCATCTTGGCGCTGTGCACGGTCAGTTCCGCGCGGGTCTTCGCGACCACCGAGGTGGCCTCCGCGGCCGTCTCGCTCGCCAGCGACAACAGGAACGCCTGACCGGGCGGGGTCACCAGGAACGGCGCGGAAACCGTCACGCCGGTGACGAACTTGGCGATGACGGCCGACATCAGGGCCGCGCCGGTGCCGACCGTGGTCGCCGCACCGCCGAGCACCGCCTTCTGACCCACGTTCTGGGCACCCAGCTCCACCGCATTCGATTGTGCCGCAGTACTTTTCTCCGCCGCGCTGTCGGACCCGGAACCCTGCCACTGGCTCGCCAGCGACATGAAGGTGGAGGCGATCGACATGACCTGCTGCAGCGCGGTCGAAACACCTTGCAGCGCATTGGTCGCGTCCGTACCCACGGTGCCCGTGCCGAACGAGGCCGCCAGATCGGTCAGCGGTTTGGTGAGGGCCGTCAGATCCAGGGTCGGCAGCGGGGGTAGTTCGGGCAGCGGCGGCGTGGGCGGCAATTGCGGCAACGGGGGCAGGCCCAGATGCTGCAGCACATCCCCGACAGGGCTGGCGAGCAGGGGCGCGAACTCGGTGTCGCGCAGCGTATCCGCCACCGAGGCCGCGGCGGCGTTCGCATCGAAAGGAGTGCTCATATCTCCTGCGACAAGGAGAGGAAGTCGACACCCGAATGGGCATCGGTGTTCTCGTAGCTCGCGGCGGCCTCGTGCGCGGTCGCGGCGGTACCGGCGTGCACTGCGGCGAGCTCGGCGGTCGAGGCGAGGTGATTGCCCTGCGCGCCCGCGTAACTCAGCAGAAAGTCCTGCCCGATCAGGCCGAAACACGGGACCAGCCCGGCAATGGTGGCGGCTTGGTCGACGGCCGCGGCGCTCGCCACGGTCGAGGCCATGGCGGCCGAAGCGTCCCCGTAGCGGTGGAGCGCCTCCGGCGTGACGACGAGGTTGCTCATGGGACCCCCATCATGAAGATCAATTCAAATCGAACTATACAGAGCGGAGATTCGCGCGGCATAGCGAAAAGTTCACGAACTCCGCAACCCCCGAATGAACGGCAGGTATTCCCCGGGTTATCGGTTACATCTTCGCCGGACCTTCGGCGCCGTTGCCGAATATCTTGCCCTGCCGTCTATTTCACCACGATCAGATGGGTCGGAGCCAACTGTCCGGTTCGTTCTCATAGTCCTGTTCCGCCGCGTACTCCTGCTTGGTCACCTCATCGACCGTCGGCAATCCGGTCAGCGCCAGCAGCTCCGGCGACAACCCCGCCGCCCGCAAGGCCGCACGCCGCTCGACACCCGCCCGCATCGCCGACTGCCGGCACAGCCGCAGGATCTCCCCCGCCAGCAGTTCCGGGTCATCGCGCAGCCGATCCCGATCCACCGAAAGCGCCCGCGGCAGACCCTGTTCGGTCGTCGTCACCACAATTGCCCCCGTCCGCGACGAGAGGGTGAACTCGGTCGGAAACGGCATCTGCTCCGCTGTCATCGCTGCTCCGCTCACTCGTCCGCAATCACCAGCGCCACCTCGGAGAGATGCGCCTCCAGGGTCGCGACCATACGACGGCGATCCGCGGGCGCGGCCACCGGCGGATGCTCGCCGGTGATCACATAACGACCGTCGTCCTCCAGATCGCGCCATTCGATCCGATGCCGGGTGATACCGCGCGGGCCGAAACGCGAACGGCCCTGCACGATATCGATGGTGCCCATACTCTGCGCCGGGACCGCGAGAAACTCCGCGGCCTGATCGACGACCGTGCCCTCCAGCCGCTCGTGCGCCGGCGACAGGCCGAAGCCGAAATCGATCTCCTCGGTGTCCTCGGCCTCGGCGAGCACCATCTCCGGCCCGCGCCCGGCCGCCGTCTCCGGCAGCGCGGTCACCACCGCGTCCGCGAGCTCCGACGCCCAATACTCGGCGACGATGAAACCCGCACTGTGCCTGACGGTTTCACCGGGCTGTTGCGTCACCAGGAAACCGGCCTCGCCGGACCGCACGCCGTACAGGCGGATACTCGACTCCGCGGCCAGCCGATCCCGGCCGTCCCAGCCCTGCACCTCGATGCGGATCTCGGGCATCCGGAGGGCGTGCAACACCTCGTCGAAATCGTCGTCGCGCATGCTCAACCCCTGCCGGGCGCGGGCCATGTTCGCCAGGTGGTCGTCCCACCACTCGGTACGGCTGGAAAAGACCAACGGGCACGGCAGCGACTCCTCCCCCAGGTCCTCCCACAACGCCAGGAACTCGAGATCGGTGAACTTCCAGGTCCGAAGCACCGAATCAGCCCTCCACCACCGGTTTCGCCACAATCGGCGCGGTTCCCATGGCTGCGTCCAGATACTCCGAGGATTCCAGCGCCTCCATGCGCTTGTGTTCCTTGCCCTGTCCACCGCCGTGTCCGCCACCATGGCCCATACCGCCACCACCCATGCCGCCACCCATCGGAGTGGCGCTCCCCGCCGCGACACCCGCACTCGCTACACCTGAGACCGACTCGGTCGCCTCGGTAGCGATGGCGGCACGCGGAAACAGCTTGGACTGCATCGGTTCCACCTTGGCAGGCGCGACGCCGGGTCCGCCCCCGGGACCACCGAGGCCACCGGGCAGCTTCTCCTTGGCGAGATCGTCGAGCATGCTCGGAATAGCGGCCAACGGCGAGTTCTGCAACTGGTTCGCCAGGTTCTGTTGCGGGCTCTGCTGCGTCGTCGATTGCAGCGCCTGCATGCCCGACTGCAGGGCGCTCTGCAGCTGCGACATCCCCGAATCGGGCGAACTCGAGGTGGAAGCGCTCGGATTCGTCGAATTCTGGTTCGTGCCGGAAGGATTCGTGCCGGACTGGTTACCGCCGTTCGGGTCGGTGCCGTTCTGGGTGCCCTTGCCCTGATTGCCACCGGTGGGGCCGGTTTTGTCCTGGGTGCCGGGAGCCTTGTCCGGATTCGCGGTCGATCCGTCCTTCGCCGTCGGCAGGCCGGCGTTCACCGCGCTTCGCGGTACGGCACCGCCGCCACCGGTACCGCCGCCGCCATTGCCGCCGTTGCTGTTGCCCCCGTTGCTGTTGCCGCCGTTGCTGTTGCCGCCGTTGTTGTTGCCGTTGTTGTTGCCGTTGTTGCTGTAAGTCACCGGCTTGGTCGGATCGGTCGGATTCACCAGGGTGGGAATCGTGGTGCCCGCCGGCTGGATATTCGGTATGTACCAGGTCTTGAAGGCCGTGCGCGCGGTGGCGACGAGGCCGTTGCCTTCGGCGGTCCCACTCAACTTGGGCTGCCATTCGGTCGGCATACCCGCCATGGTCTGGTTCATCCAGCCCGCGGTGTGCAGCATGTTCTCGGCGATGGCGTGCAAGTCGGTGGCGAAATCCGTGGCCTGGCCCTCGAACCGTTTGGCTGCACCGATGGCCTGGTCTATGCCCTCCCCGGTCCAGTTGTCGTTCGCCTGGAGACGTTCGACGCGACCGGACAATTGCTGGAAGTTCGTGGTGATCTCGTCCGCGATCCATTTCCACGCCGTACTGCGCGCCGCGATCGCCGATGGATTCATGCCCTGCCGAATCGCCAGGAACCAGTCACCGTCATGCGAGTTCGGGTCTTCCACCGGAATAGGGGTGGTATCGCACGACGAATTTCGGGCGGCGACGGTGTTCAGATCGCCCAGATCACCGCTGTCGCTGAGTGTCGACTTGGACTGATCGGACACGTACGGGATGTCGGTCTTCAGGTCGGCCGGGAAGTCCGGAACCGGGGAGCTCTTGGCGGCGTCGGTCTTGAACCGGTCGAAGGCCGCCTTCGAATCCCCGTCCTGCGCCTGGTAGAGCTTGCCCGCGGTGACGAAGGTGTCACCCATGGTGTTGAGCAGGTCGATGTAGCTGTCGATGATCGGGCTCACCTGCTTGCCCTGCAAGGCGAAGCGGTCGGCAAGGTTCAGCGCTGACTGCAGTGGGCCGCTGAAACCGGTTTTGTCGCAGAGCTTGTCGGTGTGCCCCTTGGCCGCCACCAACGCGTTGACGCATTCGGCGGCGAAGTTCGCCGCCTCCTTCGCGGAGCCCTCGTCGAGGTGCAGATGGCCGCTGTGCGCCTGCCGGGACAGCCCGATCCAGGGGTTGTCCACCTTGTCACCCATTGTCCGTCCCTCACTCACCGATCGCGTCGAAGATCACCAACACCGTCGCCGCCCTGTTTCTTTCACGAATGTCGTCGGCGAAAGCGCTGTTCGAATCCGGGCAGGTAGACCGAGGCAGGCGTGCTGGACGTCGCTCGTTCGACCACTCCGTCATCGGCGACGTAGAAGAGGGCGCGGTCTATCACGATCTCCTCCGCGTCGGTCGGAACATACACCAGCCAGCCGACCGAAAGCCGTTCCGCACGAAGATCATCGAGTGGAAAGCCGGCGGATTCGAGCCCCTCCGAGCGAATCTGGTGACGCGCCGCGTCCAGCGCCTCGCCTTCCGGCAGCGGATCCGGGCCGATCCGGGCCACGCCCGCCAAAGCCAGCTGATAGTGGGCGGCATCCAGGTCGCCGATCCCGCCGAAGGCCGCGGCGAGCACGGCGTGGGTGACATCGTGGCGCTCGGCGGCGGCGACGAATTCCGCCACCGCCGCACGCTGTTCGGGGGCGGGATGCTCGGCGACCAGACCACTGATCACGTCGGTGACGGTGCCCGCGGTCCAGATGCCGGGCACGGCGGCGGCCAGCTCGGTGGCCGCCGGGGACGCGCCGCGATACCAGCGTCCGCGCTCCCACCAGTAGCAGAAGGAGAGCAGGCCGCCGCCCGCCCGAGTGTTCAGCACCGGGTTGGCGACCCACTCGGGCGCGCCCGCATACAGGCGCGGCAACGGGGTCGTGCCGTTGTACGCGGCCGCCAATTCCGGCGCGTTCCACACGCCTCCGGACAGCACCGCCCGGCCGCCCGGCAGCATGTACAGCGAGGAGCCCGAACGACGCGAGCCCTCGAACCAGGCGAAGGACGGAAGGACGCGCGGACCCCAGTCGGAGCGGACCGCGACGAACGCCGCCGAGATCGCGGCCCAACGCGCCCACAGCACCGGAAAGTTCGGGAAGTCATCCTCGGAAACCACCGGGAGATAGCCGGATTCGCGTTCAGTGCGGGCAGCCGCGGCCGCCTGCTGCGGCGTGCGGGACTGTCGGCCGTCGTGGTGCAAGTAGGCGGCCAGCCAGGTCGGCACGCCGTCGCGGGGATAGGCCTCGAGGTCGGCCAGGTAGTCCTGGATGCCGAACATCTGGTCGGCCGGGAAAGGCTCGTCACCGTAATCGTGGTCGACGCTCAGCTCGCCCGCCGCGGTGAGCTCCAATTCCAGCCGCCACCATGGTCCGTCGCCGAGATCGGCCGAGAGCCGCCGATGCTCGGCGACCAGGGCCAGGGTCTCGGCGGATGGCAGCACCTGGGCCTCGCGGTCTCGATCATCGGAGAAGACGACGCGGGAACGCTGGCCGGTGGTGGTGAGCGCGAACGAGGCATGCAGGCGCACCCAGCCTTGTGGGCCGAGAGCGAACAGATCCTGGGCAATACGGTGTGCCAGGCCGCGGGCGCGCTGCGGAACGTCGAGCGCCGAGTCGGTCAGGCTGAAACCGATGTCCGGATCGGAATCCGCTGGCGGTCCGAGGGTTTCGGCCATCTCGAGAGCGTCGGTCGCGGCCGGGGGGCCGTCGGGGTCCGCCACGCCGATGACGGCGGACAGGCCGTCGAATTCGGGGAGGTCGCTGTTCTTGTCAGGAATCGTCACGCGCAATCTTCTCCGTCAGCCCTGCTCCGCAGACCCCTGCTGCTGGTCGCGCGCGGCCTTGCGTTCTTCACGTTCGTCGAACCAGTTGTCCATTTCCTCGCGCCAGCGCTCGGCATTGCTGCCGTCGAGCTGACCCGCGAGAGCCTGCCGGGCCGCCGCGATCAGCTCGGGGGTGGCATTCGGATAGGCCTCTGCGATTGCCCACAGGGCGTCCTGAGTGTCGTCGTCGAGGCCGGTGGCGGTGTGAACGCCGCGGCCGGCCAGCACGTCCGACAGCACCTCGTCGAAATTCGCCCGCAACTCATCGTCGCTGGGATCGCTGTGCCGCATGTTCCTCTCCTCCCTCAGCCGAGCCGGAACTCAGCATCACATATCCCAAACGACCATGCGGTTGCAGGAACCGTAAGAATCGGCGAACTCAGCCAAGTTCACCCGAAGATTCCCGCCCGCCGCGCCGGATCCGACAGCACATCGCGAATCAGCAGACCCAGGTCGGAGTCCTGCGGGACCGTGCGGTAGCGGACCTCGCACTGCGGCATGCCACCCACCCCGACCAGCAGGCGGTTGAAACCCTGTTGCGTGCGCTCCCAGTACACATCGGCACCCAGCCGGTCCACCTCGATGGCCTGATCGCCCACCCGGAGCACCAGCCCGGCCTGCTGATCCCGGTAGAGGATCACCCGCAGCCCGTCCAGATCGTCGTAGACACCCGCCAGCGAACCCGCGCCCACCGGAGCCGAGTTCAGCTCACCGGTCAGCGGATTCAGCATGGCGAACTCACCGAAACCGGAATGCGATCGCAGGAATACCCCGGTGCCGGACGATGCCGGACCCGATGCGCGCGGGAAGCGGTTGCCACCCTTCGCACGTCCGCCATTGGCCCCGCCTTGCGATTGCCCGCCCGGAGCGCCGCCGCCCATCGGGCCGCCCGGGAATCCGCCCGGAGCTCCGGACGCGCCGTTCCCGCCATTGCCATTCGCGCCATTGCCGTTCGCACCGGCGCCGTAGCCGTCGGACGGGCTGTCCGGCAGGCCGTTCCAACCCGGCGCACCGTTCGGACCTTGCGGCGCACCGCCATTAGGTCCACCGGGGCCACCGGGAGCGTGCGGCGTCCCACCCGGAGCCGAGGGCGAGCCCGGGTACCCCGGATGCTGCCCACCGGGCGAGCCCGGCCACTCCGGCGAACCATTCGGCGTCTGCTGAGACCCGTTGGGCCACTGCCCGGATCCATTGGGCCACTGCGACGAGCCGCCCGGGTCCTGCGGCGAACCCGGCCACGAACCCCACGGCTGCTGACCATCAGGCGGCAACTGGCCACCCGGCCGGCCCGGGTCAGGCGGCGTCGGGATGCCCGGATACGAACCACCCGGCGGCGTCGGGTACGGCGGGATCACCGGCGGCTGCGGCATCACCGGCGGCTGCGGCATGGTCGGCAACTGCGGCTGCGCCGGCATCCCGCCACCGGGCATCCCACCACCACCCGGCATCCCGGGATCCTGCGGGTCCGAAGGTCCGCCCGGCCCGATCGGTGGCAGCGGCCGCTGCGGCGGATTCGGCGGCTGCGGCTGCGGCGGATTCGCATCCGGCGGCAGCGACCACGGCGCCGCCTCCTGCGACGGCTGCGGCGTGTACTGCGGGAACTGCGGATCGAAGTCCCGCGGCACCTTGGGCAGATGCGACCGCACATGCTCCCAGTTCAGCCCCGACCGCTGAGAATCCGGCACAGCGGAATTCGGCTCGTTGCCGTCCGAACGACCGGATTGCGCAGTGCCGCTGGGTATCCGGTTCGCGCTCGGCGCCTCCGGTTCGTTCCGTGGGGCCGATGGCTCCCCGTCCGGGGCGGGGAGAGCTGCCTCGGGGAGGTAGCGCACCGCGCGGGCGTCGGTGAGGGTGCCTTGGATCAGGACCTGGCTGAACTCGTCGGGGAGGTCGTAGATCGGCTTGAAGCGCCAGCCGGCGCCTTCGGGGGGCGCGCCGGTGCGCCACTCCATGATGAGGCCGTCGCCCTTGGCGAAAACCGCTGCCACCTTGGGGTTTCTGGTCCAGGAGGTGGCGTCGCTCTGCTCACCCAGGTGCGAGGTGTGGCCCTCGTAGTCGAGGTCCAGGTCGCCGCGCGGCGGCACGACGCCCTGCAAGCCCTGGAGGTAGGCCGGGTTGACCGTACCGTCGGGCAGCAGGCGGGGGATGCCGCGATAGAGAGCGTCGTCGTTGGGCGGCAGATTGCCTTCGTGCAGCACCGCGCCGTGTACATCGGGGGTCTCGCCGGTGGAGAGAACCTGGGTGACAACGGAATCGGGGTCGGGCCCGGCTTGGGCCGCGCCGTCGCCGGACCCGGTGTCCGGCTTCGGGCCGCCGCCCGTGACGGGACCACCTTCGGCGGGGCCACCCGCGGAGGGACCGGATCCGCCACCGTCCGGCCCGGATCCGTCCGTGCCCGAATTCGGGTCGCCAGTACCGGTTTCCGGGCCACGGGTGCCAGGAGTCGTGCCGGTGGCGGTGTCGCCGGGGCGCGGGATGTTCTGGTCGACCCAGCGGGCGAGGGCGTCGGCGCGATGGGATTCCTCGGCCGCGCGGCGCAGGTCCTCGAAGGCGGTGCCGCTGCCGGGGCCGTTCGCCAGGACGGTCTTGCCCTTCAGATACTCGATGGTGGGCTCGAGCTTGTCAGGGGTGAGATCGATCTCGGCGACAGGCAACTCGGTCGCCGCGCGGAAATTCACGACGGCCTGTTCGAGGGCGGCGCGGGCAGCATCGCGGGCCGCGGCGGCGGCCTCGTGAGGGGTGACGGCGGCCCGCTGCTCCGCGGCCCACAGCCGCTTCAGCTCGTCCGACCACGGGCCGGCGGCCGCCTTCGCCTGATCGACCCGCTCGCCCGCGGCGCGCAAGGCATCGAGGCGGGCCGCGATATCCGCGGCGCTGCCCGACTTCGGCGGGGTGGCGGCCAGCTCGGCCTCGTCGGCCAGGGCCGCACGCAGTTCCTGTTGCGCCGCACGGGATTCCCGGCGGGCGGTGTCCAGCGGAGACTCGGCTGCCCGGGCGTGCGCCTCGGCGGCCGCCTCGTGACCTGCGATAAGTTCCTGGATCTGATGCACTCGCACCGTCGCGTCGTGCAGACGGTGGATGAGCGGCGTCGCCGCAGCCTGCTCCTGGAGTGTGCGCGCATGCTGCGCGGCCTCGTCGAGGGCATTGCGGAAATGCTCGGGCGTCAGATCGGATTCGTTCACCCGCACGCCCTGCATGGCGCGCTTCCGGTCGCGGAGGGCCTGGTCGAGTTCGCGGCGCAAGGTGTCGACCGGCGGTTCATCCGGGCGGGCACCGGCCATCAGCGAGCGATCCAGCTGCTGCTCGGCAGCGCGGACCCTGGCCTCCGCCTCGTTGTAATGCTCCGCAGCCGTACGCAGTTCGGAGACCCTGGCCTCGTGGTCGGACCGCATGGCCGGGTGCATGGGCAGCTGTTCGAGGTGTTCGATAGTGGACGCCAACCGGCCCGGCGTCAGATCCCGGGCGTCGATCGGACGGCCCGGGGCGCCCTCGAGGTGCGGCTCGTGCGCGTCCGGGTGCGTGATGCGGGACAGCGCGTAGTCGCGACTGTTGCCCGCGGACTCCAACTCGGTTCGCGCGTTGTCCAGTTCGGCGGCGGCCACGGTCGGGCGGACCGGCGGGCGCTCCGGCTGCGTCGCGGTGGTGACGTCGTTGTAATCCTGTGCGAGCCGCTGCAACGCCGCGATATCGGCGGCGCGATCGCGTACCGCGGCCCGCAACTCGTCGACGTTCGCCTGGGTCTGGGCGTCGTCCGGGCGCTCGAACTTCTCGATCTTGCCGTCCCGATAGGCCTCGTAGGCCTTCGCCCAGCGCTTCGGATCGTCGCCGAGCTCCAGACCTTGGAGCTTCGCCCAAGCCGAGCCCGCCAACGACGGATCATCCGAACTCGGCGCCTCGCCGATCAATTCGTGGTTGAAGTCGCGCAGTGCCGCGACCGCGGCCGCATCCCGGATGGGTAGCTCGCCCTCGGCGACGCGCGGATCGGTGTTCGGATCGAAGCGCAGGTTCTCGTGGAACGGGTCGATCCCGGCGAGGGTGTGCGCGTACTCGGTCAGCGCGGCCACCAGTTCCGGCCGTTCGAGCGAGCGATGCATCATGTCGTTGATCGCCCGCAGCAGTGCGGGTGGCGCGATGCTCTTGCGGTCGGGCTCGAATCGATCAGCGACCTTGTTGTACTTGTCGGAGTACAGGTCCTCGGGCTTGATGCCGAGCCGCTCCGCCAGCCGGTCGCGGGCCGCCAGCGCGGCCGGTTCGTCCACACCGCGCAGGGTGGACGCGTACCCGACCAGATCCTGAACCGCTTGCAGGCGGCGCACATTGCGCATCCCCGGATCGGTCAGTGCCTCGACCATCTTCTCGGGGCTCAGCTCGGCCGGGTCCAGACCCAGCCGGTTCGCCAGCTGCTGCAGGGCATCGTTCAAGTCGTTGAACGACTCGATGCTGTCGCTGCTGCGCATGAAGTCGGCGGCGCCCTCGATCTGCGCGGCGCGCAGTGCATTGTCGTGCTGCAGGGCCTTGATGGTGTCGGCCAGCTTGTCGGGAGTGAGGTCCTCCCGGTACACGGCCATCTTCTTCGCCAGTTCATCACGCGCGGTGCGCAATTCGGCCAGCGAGCGTGGCAGCTCGGGCGCTTCGTGCGGAACCCGATCCGCGGGCGTGTGCTCGACGACCCGCCAGCGGTCCGCCGGATGATCACGCACCGTGGTGGCCGGGACCCGCTCGCCGTTCAGTTCGGGCTCGTGGAAGCGCACCTCGGGGGTGTGCTCGGCCACGACGCTCAGGCGGCCCTGGTCGTCCATGGTGACCGTGCGGAATTCAGGGCGCAGACGGCCGTCATTGAGCTGGCGGCCGATCTCGGGGTGCTCGGCGAGATAGTCGGCGAGCGCCCGGGTGTGCTCGCCGTCGGCGCGAATCACGGTGAGGCGCGGCGGCTTACCCGGCAGTACGGCGATGCCATTGTCGAGCGGCGCGCCGCCCTCTTCGTTCGCCCAGGATCGTGCCGCATCGTCGGCGAGATCGGTTGCCGCGCCGCGGACCTGGTCGTCGGCCCGCAGGTAGTCGTCGACGGCACGGCCCAGATCGGCGACCTGGGCGGCGTGTTCACGCACCGCCATCCGCAATTCGGAAACGGTGTGCGGCAACCGTTCCTGGGTCAGTTCATCGATACCGACACCCAGCAGCTGCGCCCAGTTCGAACGCTCCTCGCGAATCTGATCGCGCTCCAGGGCGTTCTTGAAGAGCACGCCCTCCTTGCGGGTATCCAGCTCATCCGGGGACAGATCGTCGAAATTGCGGGCCGGCTCGCCGCCGTTGGGAGTGCCCTCCCAATCCAGGAAGGTCGAAAGCGGGTCGTCCTTGCCGAACAGCCCGAGCTTGCGCGCCGCCTTGCCGAGCAGCCCGTCCACCCGGGTCGGATCGCTGTGCACCAGCTCACGCAGGTACCGGCCGAGCGGATCCTTGTCGAAGAAATTGATGCTGTCGAGGAAGGGGACCCGCGCGTGCTCGGTGTTGTAGCGCTGCGCGACGTCGAACAGCGCCTCGACCGCGCCTGCCCGGCGCAGCATCACGTACGCGGACTCGTCGACCAGGCGGCGCAAGGTCGCAGGATCGGCCGTACGCAGGTCGATGCCCTGGCGCGCAGCCTGATTCAGCACCTCCTGGAGCGCCGCGTCGCGGGCGTCGAGTCCGTCGGCGAGGGTCTTCGGCAACGCGTCACGCGAGGCCGGTTGGTGCTGTGCGGAGTGGGCTGCCGCCGGATCCGGCTGTGCGCCGGTATGCCCGGAGGACCCGGCCGCATGCTCGCCGGACGGCAGCTGCGGCAGGGGCTCACGCTGGGTGACCGCGGTGGGATCGGTACCCGGGTCGGCTCCCGGCCGCTGACCGGCGGCCACCGGACTTTCCTGCTCGATGCCGGCCAGGCGCAGATCCGCGGCCGCCCGCGCCACGGTCGCGGGATCCACCTCGCTGATCCAAGGCTGGTACTCGCCGCCGTCGCGGGTGCGCATGGGCACGGCCTCGGAAGCCACGTCGGGAACCCGCGCGGTCAGGTGATTGACGAACGGCAGGTTCTCGCGCGCCTTCCAGAAGGTGGCGAACTCCTTGCCGAGCCGGGACGGATTGATGCCCAAATGGTGCAGGAAGTCGTTGTGCAGCCAGCCGCCGATCTCATTGATGATCTGCTTCTGCCCGGTACCGTCGAGACCCGAACCCGAGGCGTACTTCGGGTACTGGCCCTTGAATCCGCCGCGCACGAAGTCCCACAGCCGGCGCATGAACGGCGGGCGGACCGGCTGTTTCGCGGCCGGGAGACGATCACCCGGCAGCTCCGGCCGGACAGCCGGTTCCAGATGGCGGGTGCCGTCGGCGTCGGTGCGGACGGTGACGTGGACGCGCTCGCCATCGACCTCGAGGACCAGACGCTGGGGCGCGGAAGGGTCGGGCTCGTGGAAGGTCGCCGCCAGCAGATCCGCGACATCGTTTGCACGGCGGACGGTTTCATCACGCAGGCCGGCCAGCGTCGCCGCGCGATTTTCCGGGGCGAGCCGATCGGGATCGACACCGAGCAGACGCGCCCACTCGTCCCGGACGGTGGCCAGCTGCGCGCGCTCCTGCGGGTCGGTGGCCGCGTCGTGGCGGGCGGCGGCGTCGTCGAGCGCTTCGATCGCACCGGCGCGCAACATGTTCCGGTATTGCAGCTCGCCCGCGACCTCCGGTAGCCGCGCCTTCGTGAGATCGGCGTCCGACAGGCCGAGACGGGTGGCGATGTCCTGGCGCATCTCGTCGAGTGTCATGGCACGCGGCGGGGTGCCCGCCTGGTGTGTGGGATCCGACCACGGCTCGAGCGGCAGATCGCGGGACGCGCCGGGGTGAGACGCGTTCTGCTCCAGGGCCTGCCGGGTGGCGGCGGCCTCGGCCGCTTCGGCCTGCCGCAGGCGATCGTCGATACCCAGGGCACTGTGCTCGGCCTCGATGGCGGCCAGCGCGCGCGGGTCGACCTCCGAACGCCAAGGCTCCTCACCGGCATAACGCTCGTCGAACGTGAGCGGGCGGTAATCCTCCGCACCCCGCATGGACCCGGGCCCGGCGCCGGTATCCGGATCGCCGAAAAAGCCACGCGCCTTGGCCATCTCGGCCATTTCCTGCAACGAGGCGAGCGCGTCCGGCCGCTTCGACAGCGGCTCGACCATACCCAGCCCATCGGCCAGCTCGGCCAGATAGGCCAGCTCCTCCGGGCTGCGCTGACGCGCATTGTGCTCAAGCGGCGCATCCGCCAGGAAGTCCGCGACAGCCTTCAGCGTCGGCGAGGCCACCACCGGATTCACCGACTCCGGCGCACCCTCCACCGGCCGCTCCAACTCCACCGTCTGCGCATTCGGATCATGCTGCGGCGACGCCAGCTCAACGGTCTGCGCATTCGGATCATGCTGCGGCTGAACCTCAACCGTCTGCGCATTGGGGTCATGCTGAGGTGGCGGCGACAACTCGACCGTCTGCGCGTTCGGGTCGTGCTGCGCCGGCAACTCGACCGTCGGTTCGCCAGAACCCTTGGGCGGCAGTTCAACTGTCGGATCGCCCGAACCGACAGGACCCGAACCCTGCGGCAATTCCGCCGTCGGGCCCCCCGGACCAGACCTGGGCGGAACCTCCAACGTCGGATCACCCGAGCCCACTGGACCCGAGCCATTCGACAGTTCGAGGGTGGGATCCTCGGAACCCACCGGAATCGAACCCGACGGGAGCTCGACGGTCGGATCTACGGCACCCACGGGGCCCGAACCTTGTTGCAGTTCGAGGGTGGAGTCCTCGGAACCCACCGGGCTTGAACCCGGCGGCAGTTCAACTGTCGGATCTTCCGAACCCGGAGGGCCCGAGGCGTGTTGCAGTTCGAGCGTAGGGTCCTCGGAACCCATCGGGGTCGAACCCGGAGGCAGTTCGAGGGTCGGGTCTTCCGAACCTTCTGAGCCTGAGCCGTGTTCGAGCTCGACGGTCGGGTCCTCGGAGCCCGCATTGCCACCCGGTCCTGAATTGCCCTCCGGTTCTTCGGGGTCCGGGGTTCCTGATTCAGAGCCGGGATCGGTGCCGTTGCCGCCGGAGCCCCCGGAGCCGGACTTGCCGCCGGATCCGCCGGGTTCCGGTTCGCCGGAGTCGGGTCCCGTTGCGCCGGAGCCATTGTCACCGGGATCCTTGCCCCCGGAGCCGCCGGAGCTGGGCTCGGCGCCGGATCCGCCGGGCGGTGGTGGGGTCGGCTTCGGACCCGGGTCGCCATCGGGGCCGCCGCCTCCCGGGCCGCCTCCTGGCTTGTTGCCGGCGATGTGTTCCTCGACCCAGGCGGCGAACTCTGTTGCGCGATTCCAGGTTTCAGCCGCGGTGCGGAGGTTTTCAAAGGCGGTATGCGGGTCGCCGTTGTTGCGGCGGATGGTCTGGTTTTCCAGGTCGGCTATGGCCGCGCCGAATCCGGGGCCGGCGAGCTGGGATTCGTCGGTGGACAGGCCGGTCGTTTCGAAGAGGTCGCGGATGGCGGTGCGCAGGTCGGTGCGGGCGGCGTCGACGGCGCGCGCCGCGGCGGCTCGGGGCGTGTCGGCGGCGTTGTGAGCATCGGCGGCGAGGTGGTCGAGCTGGGCCTGCCAGCGGGCGACGTGTTCCTGGTTGTCGAGGTAGTGCTCGGCGTAGCCGGCGAGGTCGAGGCGGCTGCGCTGATCGGGGGTGAGCTGGTCGCGCGGGATGTCGCCGAATTGTGCTCGGGTGGTGGCGATCCAGTCGCGGGTGAGGTCGGACTCGGTGAGCGGGAGGCCGCTCATGCCCGACTCCATGGCCAACTTGGCGATGTCGGCGTCTTGCCGGGCGTACCGCAACTCGCGCTCGGCCTGCGCCTGCGGCGATTCGCCGGCGCGGACCGCCTCGATCGGCTCGGGCCGCACCGCACCCTGGAAGTCCATGGCGGTCTGGTAGCGGCTCACAGCCTCGCGCAGCGGATCGAGCTCGGGGTCGAGGACCAGACCGTTGTGATCGGCCCCGCGCGAAAGCCGGTCGAACCGACCGACGATCTGATCGGCGTGGTCGGGCCAGGTCCCCGGCGCTTCGGCCGCCGCGGTCACCAGATCGTCTCGCGCACGGTCGACTTCGCGCTGCCATACCTCGGCCGGCGTATCACCGGTGACTTCGACGGCCGCGTGCAACTGCGCCTCGTGGTCGTTCACCCGTGCATCGGCCGCATTGAACTCGGACGCCGTGCGCGCCAGATCCTGTAGGTGCTGCTCGGAATTGAGCAGATGGCCCCCGTCTTCGCTGGTGCGAGTGGCCAGGTATTCGAGCGTACTGGGCAGCCGTTGCGGGCTCAGATCACCGTCGCGCAGCGGCCGGTCCGAGCCGGTGTCGATCCGGCCCACAGCGGCGTCGAGTCGGTCGCGGGCCGCGTCCCGCTCCTGACGGGCCTCGACCAGGCCGCCCGCCGCCTCGAGCGGACTGCTGCGTGGCGCAGGCGGTTCCGGCGTAGAGGTGAGCGCGTGGTGTTCAGCGGCCAGCCGCTGCAGGTCGTTGATATCGGCCTCGCGGGCGCGGACCTCAGCGCGCATCTCGTCGAGCATCTTCGCGAGGTCGGCCGGATTGGGCCGCTCCCCCGTTTCGATCTTGCCGTCGCGATAGATCTCGTAGACGTCGGCGAAGCGGGCATCCCTGACCCCCTGGACCAGTTCGACGAAATCGCCGACCGACAGCGGGTGATGCTCGGGATCCATCCCCATCATGTACTCGGCGTAGGTCACCCGCACAGCGTCCAGGTGCTCCCGCACGGCGTTCTCCCGCGCGGCCTTCGCCTCTGCGACCTCCGCCGGTGTGGCGCTCTTCGGCGTGGGCTGCTCCTGAGGGAGCGGCTCCGGCAGTGACTGCAGCGCCTTTCTCATCTGTTCCGGCGACATCCGGTCCTGCAAGCCGGGCAGCTGCTTACTGTAGGACTTGATCATGCGGTCGATATCGTGGACGTCCACGCCGAGCAGATGCGACCAGACACCGGTGGCCTGTGAGGGGTTGCCGGAAAGTGGGTGCTCCCCGATCGTTTCGCTCAACAGACTGTGCAAAAGCTCCGGCGCGGACCCCGGGTGGATCGGCACGACGCCGTCGGCCGCGCGCGGATCGGTGCTCGGATCGAAGCGCAGGTCCGGGTGGTACGGGTCGACGGCGCCCAGTGCGTGCGCGTACTCGGCGAGCGCGGCGACCACGTGTGGGTGTTCCCCATCACGACCCAGCGCGGCCTTGACAGCACGCAGCACCGCGGGCTTGTGGGTGGCGGTGGGATCCGGCCCGTAGCCGATGATCTCCGGCTTGATCTTGTTCTTCTCGTACTTGGGTCCGTACAGGTCTTCCGGCTCGACACCGAGCCGCCGCGCCAACCGGTCCCGCGCCGCGATCACCGCGGGCTCATCGGTCTTGCCCAACTGCTTCGCGTAGTCCATCAGGTCGCCGATGGCCTGCGCGCGACGTGCCCGCTTCAGCTTCGGATCGGCGATCGCCTCGGCCACACGCTGCGGCGACATCCGCTCCGGGTCGATGCCCAGTACGTGCCCCAGATCGCCGAGCTTGTCGCTCAGCTCATGGAAATTGTCGATCGCGTCACTGCTGCGCATGTAATCCGCCGCGCCCTCGATCTGCGCGGCTCGCAGCATATTGTCCTGGCGCAGTGCGGCGATGGTCTCGTCCAGGTGCTCGCCCAGGTCCATCCGGGTCGCGCCTTCGAGGCGGGCGGCGACCGCATTGCGTTCGGCCTTCACCACCTCCGGATCGCGTGGCGCACTCGGCGTTTCGCTCTGGACGGGGGTCTCGGGCTCCGGCGTGACGTGCCTTGGTTCGGGTTGGACGACATCCCAGGTGCCGTGATCGCCGCGCACCATGAGCACCGGGGCGCGGTCGCCGCCCGGCTCCGGATTCGCGAAGCGGACCTGCGGTGTGGCCTCGTCGACCACGTGCAGTACGCCGTCGTCGTTCATGCCGACGGTGCGGTAATCCAATTGCAGCTCACCGCGATTGAGCATGCCGGCGAGTTCCGGATACTCGGTGAGGGCTTCCGCCAGACGGGCGTGGTGGTCTTCGTCGCCACTGATCACGACCAGACGGTTCGGCTCGTGGAGGTGCTCGCCCGGGCGTACCCCGATCCCGGACTCCAGCATGGCGCCGCCATTGGCGTCCATCCAGTCGTGCGCCGTGCGGTCGACCAGCTCGCGGCCCCGCTGCTTCGAGGCATCGTCCAGCTCGATGAAATGCTCTACCGCAGCCGACAATTCGTTCAGATGGTCGCGCTCGTCCCGTACCGCCATCCGGTGCGCGGCAATGGTGCGGTCGAGTTCGGCCTGACCCGGGCCGAGTTCATCCAGGCCGATACCGAGCAACTGCGCCCAGTTCGACCGCTCCTCGGCGAGCTGGTCCCGCTTCAAGGCGTCCTGGAACAGATCACCCCGCTCGCTCTGCCGGAATCCCTCGTCGGCATCCTCGAAGTGCTTCGCCCACTCGCCGTTGTTGTTGGTGCCGACCGCGTCCAGGAAGGTCTTCCGGGGCGGCTTCGGCTGGAACTTCTTCGACGGATCATCCGGCGCGGCACCGTATTTCTCCCGCAACCGGTCGGCCTGCGCCTGCCGGCGCTCCAGCTCCTTGACCTCGTGGACTTCACGGACGAAGCGGCCCAGCGGATTCTTGTCATTGACGGCAACGGGGCGGGCGGGGACCTTCGCCTCCACCTCGTTGAACTCGTGTGCGACATGGTTCAGGGCCTCGATCGCACCGGCCCGGCGGATCAGCCGATACGCCTCCTCGGTGACCACACGGCGCAGGGCGGCCGGGGAGTCCTCGGACAGTTCGTATCCGTGTTCGGCAGCCAGGCGCGCCAGGTCGCTCAGCGCGGCATCGCGGGCCTCGATCGCGTGCGCCACGGGCTCGGGCAGGTTCGAAGCCCAATGATGTTCCGGCGGAGCCGGCAGCTCCGGGACCTGCGAGCCGGCCGGAAGCTCCGATGTCTGACCCTCGCGTTCGCGGATGTAGTCCGCTTCGGTGGGCATGCCGCCCAGGCGCAGACTGGTCTCGTTCTCGGCGCGGAGTCCGGGATCGGCCTCGGAGAACCAGGGCTCGTACTCGCCGCCGCTACGATCGCGCATGGGCACGACATCCCCGGCCACATCCGCGACACGGCTGGTCCAGCGCTTCAGGAACGGCATCCGCTCCCGCACCTTCCAGATGGTGGCGCTCTCCTTGATCATGCGGGCGAAGGGAGCCTCCGGCATGAACTCCGTCGTCTGGGGTTTCTGCCCCGGAGCGAGATGCTCGTGCGGATTCGTCTCCACCTCGGTGGGGAAGTCGTGGCCGAGCAGGTGCGCAGCACCCTTGAGCACGTCGGCCTGTCCCTCGCCGTCACCGTGTTCGTAGCCCGACATGTACTTGGGATACTGGCCTTCGTAGCCCTTGAACTTGCGCCATACGCGCCGAAGCAATCCGATTTTGCGTTCCGGGGCACCGGGTTTCGTCTCGAAAGCCACATCCGGACGGTCGGTGACCGCGAGCCGGTGTGCCCCGTCCGGCCCCGCGGTGACCTCGAGGTGCACCCTATGACCATCGGCCTCCAGCACCAGCCGCGCTCCCGCTGCCGGATCCGGCTGATGGAAGGTGGCGGCCATCAGGTCCGCGACATCGCTTGCACGGCGCAAGGTTTCGTCGCGCAGCCGGGTCAGCGTGCCCTGCGGATCGCGGGCCAGGTGTTCGGGGTCGACGCCGAGCAGGCGCGCCCACTCGTCACGGACCGCCCCGTAGGCGGCGCGCAACTCCGAGGTGGGCGACGCGGCATGACGGTCCACGGCATCGCTCAGCGCCTCGATCCCACCGGCGCGCAGCAGGTTCCGATACTGGAGGTCGCCCGCGAGCTCGGACAGGCGTTCCGGGGTGACATCCTCGGGGCGCAGGCCCAGGCGGTCGGCCAGTTCCTGCCGCAACTCGGGAAGCGAGAACAGGCGCGGCTCGCCCGCGGCGGGACCGTGATCCACTTCGGACCAGGGCTCGAGCGGCTGCGCCCGAGACGCCTCCCCCTCGGGTCGCTCCACCGGCCCCGGAACGAAACGCTCCTCGGCCGACAGTGGACGGAAGTCCTCCGGTCGCAGCGCGCGCGACGGACGATCACCTTCCGGATCGCCGAAACCACCACGTACACGGGCGTTTTCGGCCACGTCCCGCATGGCGGCCAGCGGATCCCGCTGCTGACCGATGAGGTGCTCCATACCGAGCGCATCCATCAACTGCGCGGCATACGCCTCCTCGGCGGGCGTGTGCTCACGAATACTGGGCGGAGCCTCGGACCGGCCCAAGTAGTCGGCCACCGCATGCAGGGCCGGGGAAGCGTCGACCGGATCGGCCGGACGCACCGCAGCCCCCGACGGCAAGGTCAATTCCTGGGTGGGGGCCTCGGAGCTGTTCTCCTCGCCGCCGGACACGTTGTGCAGCTGCGTATCCGGCAGTGTCGAGCCCGGCCCGGCGGCGGGGGCAGCGGCACCGGGCTCCGGAACCGGTTCGCCCGGTCGGCCGCCGGCCTGCGCCCACAACTGATCCGCATCGTCCCTGGCGGCCCGGGCACGATCCTCGGCCTCGGCGATACGCTCCTCGAGCATGGCACGATCGGGGCTGCCCTCCGGCATCCCGTCGGCCATCTCACGCAGGAAGTCGGCGCTCTGCGCCTCCATGTCGGCATTCCAGTCGGCCTGGATGGCCTCCTCGCGCCGCAGCCAGGGGCTCCGCTCGTCCGGCCCGGATCCCGCTGCCGGACCACCGGTTTCGGGCTGTCCGGACGGAATCCCGTGATCGCCACCGTTCGGTTCGGGCTCGGGATTCGACGCGGACTCGTTGCGTGGCGTCGGCGGTTGCTCGCCTCCGGAGCCACCGGCGGCCGGATCGCCGGGGCGCCCGCCCGCCGGCTCGTTCTGGCTGCCGTCCCCCGACTCGTTCTGGCTGCCGTCCCCAGCCTTGTTCTGGCTGCCGTCCCCCGACTCGTTCTGGCTGCCGTCCCCCGACTCGTTCTGGCTGCCGTCCCCAGCCTTGTTCTGGCGGACGCCGGGGTTGCCCTGGTCACCGTCGCCGTCGGACTTCACCGGATCGACCGGCTCGGCAACGGCTGCCGCGTCGTCGCGGCGGACCTGAGGCTCAGCCGGATCCGTATCTCGCTGCACACCGGGTCGATCCGACGAATCCCCCACCAGATTCGACGGAATCGACTCCGGTCGCGCGCCGCCGACATGCGAATCATCGACGGTGATCTCGATCTTCGGTGGCGGCGCGGTGCGGCGGCCGGCGGGAGCGTGCTCCTCCACCGGGTTCGGGCCCGTCGGCCGCGAAATCGCCTCGGGCGGCATGTGATAGTCGGCCTGGATGCGCGCATGCTCGTCCAGGCTGTCCATGAGGTGCCAGTACAGGACCTTCGCGGGCTCGGACGCTCGTTCGCCGTTGTATTCGACCTCCTGCAGCGCCTCGGCCATCGCCTCGCCGCTGTGGAACTCGTACTTGGCGCCCAGGCCCAGACGGCTCAACCGTTCCTGCCCGCCGCGGCTGTACCCGCTGAGTTGATCCAGCCAATCCTGGAAGGCGGCGCGGAACTCCCGGCGGCCCAGATCGGGCCGAGTCGCTTCGAAATGGTCCCGCAGGACCCGCAGTGCGGTGCTGGACGGCCGATTCCGCACCGACCCGGCCGGGGTGGCCTCGACGTCCATCACGTGCGCCAGCTCGTGCACGATCACCGCGTGCACGGGGCGCCTGGCAGCACCTCGCGGAGTGACACCGGATTTCACTTCGGCGGCGATCGCCTTCCGCAGCGACGTGTACTCGTGTGCGTAACGCGAGTTCAACACGACCGCGTCGGCCTTCAAGACCCGCGGCCCACCGTCGAAACGCCCGGGAATCTCGTGCTCGCAGAAGGCGTAGACATTGTCGTCCGGCATCGCCTCGATCGAAATCCGCTTCAGATTCCTGACCGCGGGGTAACGCCGCATCATATCGTCGACGGCACGCGCGAATTCCCGTGCGACATGCGGCTCGACGGTCGCGTCGTCGAACCCGGTGACCTTCAATCCCCAACGCTCGGTAAGCTCTTCGGCCACCTCCGACGGAGACTTCGACGACCACTCGTCGAGCGGCAGGTTGATGGTCTGCCGCTCCTCGGGCGAAGCGGCGAGATACTCCTCCCTGGGCACCCGAGGACCCCGCTCCGATTCCGGCGGGGGGATGGGCTTTCCGTCGTCATATCCGGTCGGGCGCTGTTTGCGAACCGGCGGCGGCTCGCCCTCGTGCGACTGCGACGGATGTTCGACCGAGCGATCCTCCCCGGAAGGCTCGGAGCGCCTACCGAAGCGAGAATCCCTGGTCTGCTCTGCGTCCAAGGGATGCGCTTCCGGCCGAGCCTGCTCCGGACGCGCTTCATCAGCGCGCGGCTGCTCGGGCCGCCCCGGTTCCGACCTGGTGGGTTCCGACCGGGCGTCCTCGGCGTGAACCGCACCGGCAGCCGGACGCTCCACGGCGCGCGGCTCGTGCGGTCCGTCCGCTTCCCGCTGCGGTCCCGATGGCGGAATCTCCTCCTTCGCACGGGGATTCGAGGCGTCATCGCGCCGCGCGGCGGTGTCGGACTCCGGCCGATGCGGCGCGGCCGACGGGTCGCCGGACGACGAAGGGTCATGGGCTGCTGCCGGATCACGGGTAGCTGCCGGGCTGTGTGCTTCCTGCGGGTCGCGGGCGTTCGGGCCGTCGTGTGTGCCCGTCGATTCGCGGTTGGCCGCCGGGGCGTGGGACTCGCCTTCCGGGGGTTCGATGCGGGTTCGGGGGCCGCCCTCGGCGGGGTGCTTCGCCGTGTGTTCGGCGAGGGCGTCGACGAGGACTTTGTGGATGATCTTGGCGGCGGTGCTGGCATTGTCACCGTTGAGCTCGACGTCGGTGAAAGCCTCGGCCAAGGCCTCGGGGATCTCTGTGCGAGAGGTCTTTCCTTCGAAGCTGTAGCGCGAGAGCTCTTGCTGCAGCCAGCGGCGGAAGCCGGCCATATTGCCGTTCTCGGCCACGAAGTGCTGGGTGAGCGCATCCATCATGCGCTGGCGGGCCTTGCCCTGGCCGGTCCAGTCCATGGCGTGCGCGAACTCGTGCAGGACCGTCGCATAGATCGGACGGTCGCTCGCGCCCGTCACATGGTGACCCGAGCCCTCGTCCAGACGGGCCATCAGGGCCATCCCGTCGGGATTACGAGCGAGATCCGCGTTGAGGGTCAGCTTCTCGGCGTACCAGCCGACGTTCTTGCCCTTCTCCGGAGACGAGCGCGCATAGACACCCTCGGGCAGGTCCCCGATACCGATCGAACGCAGGTTGGTGGCGGGGTACTTCTCCATCATGGAATCGACGGCCCGCGCGTATTCGCGCAGCACCTCGGGGTGGATATCGGAGTCGAACCCGAAAACGTCTATGTCCCAGCGCTGCTCGAGCTTGTCGACAATGTGCTCTGCGTCGAGGCCCGACCACTCGTCATCGACCTGAGAGGTCCAATCCGGCCGGTGCTCCTGCGAATCCGTTCCCGCATGGTCCGTGTGATGCTCATCGGCGGCCGGTTGTTCGTGCCGGTCGCCGCCCGGCGCCGCGGATTCGTTCGCGACATGGGAATCGGCCACGCGGCGCTCCGGCGCCACCGGCTCCTCGGTCCGGCCGGGCCTGGGCTCCGAATCGCGCACAGGCGCGGCTTCCTTCGGAGCGATCGACTGCGGATGCTCCTCCGCACCATGGGCATCGGAACGATCGGGCCGCGACACGCGCTCGGGACCGGCATCGTTCGCCGAGTCCGCCGCCATATCGCGCGGCATTTCGACATGCGGCTCCTCCGGCCCGTCACGATGCGGTGACGGGCCATCAGGACGCGGTGTATCACCCGGTTCGCGACCAGGGAGGCGGTCGGTGAGACGCCGCATGAAGCCACGCGGGCGGTCGGCCTCCGGGCTCGGATGCAATGAGGCCGCGGGGTCCACCAGGATGTCGCGAATCCTGTTGGTCAGCCGGACCGGGTCCCGATCGGTCAGACCCTGGAATCGGCTCGACAGGGCATCCGACATGCCACCCTTGCCATTCGGCGGCGGAACCCGCCACCCGCCTTCACCGTCGCGTTCCAGCCACAGATGCAGGGTCGTCGGACCGACATCGACAGGGTGCAACTGATAACGGTCCGGATCCCGATGGCGAGCGACGTCCGGGCCGTCGCCACTGGGCCCCAGCGCGATCTTCCTCGTCATCAGGTCGTGAGCGACCGCCGCGGGGTGCGGGTGGTCCGTCGACCGGTTGTCCTGGTGCTGCCGGTAACCGGCGTCCATGAAATTGGACGCCAGCTGCGGCGAATCGTCCCGGCCACGGGATCGAAGGGAGAACCCCTGGCGTGCGACGGGTTTGAACGCATCGTCGCCGAGCCCACGCAACCATTCGTCGAAGCCGACGGTAACGCGGCCCTCCTCGCGGTACCGCAGATAGTGCGCGAGCATCTCGCCGAGCGCCTCGGACCTCGTCGGCCGGCGCATCGAACCCTCGGCCTCGTGCGAATAGATCCTGTGCACCTCCACGCCACCGTGTTCGTCCGGGGCGACCACGCGATACTCGATGTGATTCGACCTGGTCCACAACACGCTCCGGTACTGCGGGTGAGCGTCGATGAGAACCCGTACGGCGTTCATGTGATCGCCCTCGCCGGCGAACACCACCACATCCCCACTCGACGTCACGATCACCTGGTCGGTGAGGCGCCGCCCGTGCGCACCCAGCGCGGCCTCCGAAGCCTGCCTGGCCAGTTGCCGGAGCTCATCCTCCGAATGGGGCTGCGGCGTGCCGGATTCGTGCGCATCCGCGTCCGCCGGATCGTGCGGAGTGACGAGGTCGCGTGGCGTCGGATGCCCCCACCGGGGATCGCCGCTCTCACCGAACGTCCGCACCACGTCGAACGCGACATCGGAGGCATGCAGGCCGTTGCGATCCAGATAGCGTCGCAGCGCTTGCACTCCGGCCTCGCGAGCGGTGGCCTCGGTCGCGTTGCTCGAACTTGCCGCCCTGTCGTGGGCCTCGGCGTATACCCGCTCGGCAGGGCCGACCGGAATCGGCTTGCCGCCCTCCCGAAGCAGACGCAGCTGGTCGATCTCGTCCGCGTACTCACCGGCACGCCGCGCCCGAGCCCCCGGCGTGTCCTCCTCACGGCGCATCACTCGCGGCGCATCTTCCGAAGCCGGAATGCCGTGCGCCCTATCCCATTCCGCGCCGTGCACGGCCGCGGGATCGTGCCCCTCGACCCGGGGGCCGTCCTCGACCAGGTGAGCGGCCACCTCACGGACGCCGGCCCGATAGGCGGCGGCCTCCAACATACGGTCGGTGGCGCTGCTGTTGCCGCGGTAGGCCGCCCGCGCATCATCGAGTGCGCGGTCCCGGGCCCGCTGGAAGACGCGTTCGAGCGGATCCGCCGCACCGGCCCGATTTCGATCCGAGCCGTCGCCCCGGATCCGGTTGTGTTCGTAGGACAAGGCCAGGGCTTCGGCCTGCCGGTCCAGCATCGTCTGCACGTATTCGTCGCGAGTCAACGCGAAACGCTCCAGCGGACCCTCGACCCGGGCGCGCGCCTGCGCTTCCGAGGCCGCGCGCACCAGCTCGGCGGCGTGCTCCAAGCGAGCGCCCTGGTCCAGGCGAGTCGAACCACGGTGCAGCAGTACAGTATTCGTGGCCGGGTCATATCCAGCACGCGGTCCGCGCTCGATTCGCCCATCGGGTGTCCGCGTCACCGCCGCCGCGGGATCATCGGTGAATCGGATGTCGATTCCGTGCTGCTCCAGCACCGCGAGCGCCCAGCGCGAGATGTCGCTACCATCTCGACCGCTCGCCGTCTCCCACACCATCGACCAGTCGAGGCCGACCCCCGAAGGGGGCACCGAGTGATCGGTGAAATCGACTGCCGCGGAAGGTGATTCGTCGCTCTGCAGGGTCGGCTCGGCGAAACGGTCGGCCACCGCGTCCGGGTGGTCCCCGCCCTGCGCGCCGGTGAATCGCTCATCGGCCAGCAGGGCCTCGATGCCGGCCGCGTGTCCGACGGCACGCGCCTCGGCGTCCGAAAGCTCGGGATGCTGGGCGCGTTCGCGCGCCACGGCGGTATCGGACGCCTCTCGATAGGTGTCGCGGACACCGTCCTCGTAGGCAATATCGACCGGGCTGCGCTCGGGTCCGCGCTCCGGGTCGTAGCCCGCCTCACGCAGCTCGTGCACGAAATCGGCGTGCTTGCCGAAGGATTCGGCCGCCGCGCGCAGCCGCTCCGGGCTGCCGGGCTCGGCGGCGCGATGCGGATCGGCGAAGTGCGGATCGCCCAAGTGAGCGGCGGCGGCCACGACGGCGGCGGCCTGCTCCAATTCGCCGCGACCGTGGCGATCCACCACCAGTTCGCGGCGGGCCGGGTCATACGAGTCACCACCGTGCGGTTCCCCGCCGCTGTCGGTCAACCGCACCGTTACACCCGCCTCCTGCAGCGCGTCCAGCGCGGCGCGGCCGGTTTCGGTGTGCGCCAGCACTTCCCCTACCGACGTCAGGTGCGGATCGGCGGCACGCGACACCCACTCCGGGGTGTCGTGTGAGTCGACGTGGTCGACCACCCCGCGCACGACGTGCTCAGGCGAGACGACGTCGTCCGGGCGCGCAACAGCAGCCGCGGGCGACGCCCCCGGCTCGGACTGCCTCGGATCCGGACCAACATCGAAGCCCTCCGGGGGCCGAATGGGTTCGGTAGTCACAGTGCCGTCCGAGGCCACCTCGACACGGCGGTACTCGACCGAGACGCCCTGCTCCCTCCAGGCTTCCCGCATGCGGATGCTGACGATGTCATCGACCTTCGCCGATGGCGGCAAGGCCAGCACCACCCGCGGCGGATCATCGACCATGGCCAGACCGGGACGAAGCTCCACACCGCCGGCAGCCGCCAGCACTTCACCGACGGCCAGCTCATGGGCCTGGCCGAGCAGCTCACGCGACCGGTCGAGATGCGCACGGTAGTTGGCGTAGTCACTCACCACCGACGTACGAGCGGCAGCGAACCGTGGCGATCGAGCCGAGTCGGAGCCGAGCGTGCCGCGCAGCACCCGATGCAGGTCCGCATCCGACAATCCCGCGGTCTCGACACCGAAATCCCGGGACATCTGCGTATCGATCCGGGCCCGATCAACATCCGAAGCCCAGGCCGAGGCATCCGCCGCCTGCCCCACCAGCTCTGTGATCCGGGCGGCGACAGCCGGATCGGGCGGGATGAACACCTCCGCCGGGCCAGCCGACTCCACCGTCCCGGCGGTGCCCGAAAGATCTGGCTCGACAGCAGGATCCAGGTACCCATAGAACTCGTCGACACCAGCCGCCCTCCGGGGCGCGGCCGATTGCTCGGGCAGATCCGAGCGCTGCGGGGTGTCCGGCGAATTCCGGGGCGGAGAGGTCTCGTTGGCGGCAACCGGATCGGGCGGGCTCGTCGCATCGCCGACCGCCGCCCGGGGGCGTTCGTCCGTCGGATCATTCACGGGCGCAGCGTTGTTCGGGGCGAGCGCCTGCGGATGCTCCGGGCCCGGCGCATCGGGAACCTCCGGCCGCGGTGAACGGCCGGAGGGAAGAGCGGAAGGCTCGGGCGCGGCGGCATGCGGCTCGGTGACGGGCTCTGGACCCGGACCAAGCTGTGCGTGCCGCTCGATCTGGTCGAGGCGGTCCGTCATGGCCTCATACCAGTCGGGATGGCCGTTGGCCTCGAACTCCGGGGCCAGGGCTTCCAGCCGAGCACGTACGTCGGCGATCTCGGATCGCGTGAAGCTGTGCTTGTGCCAGTCAACCTCGCCGCCCTCGCCCAGATCCATGAAATGGCGGGCGAAATCGCTCAGGGGGATCCGGTCTCGGGGGCCGCCGCCGAAGGCGAGGCTGTGGTCGATGGAGCTGAGGTGACCGTCGTCGGTGACGAGCAAGTTCGCGTCGCGATCGGGCATCCCGGTCAAAGCGTCGAACAGGCCCATACGGCGGCCTTCGGGAAGCTCCACGTAGGGCAGCGACGGACGGAACTCGACGGGATGGAGATCGATACCCGGCCTGCCCGGCATCACGTCCATGTAGATGACGTTCTCGCTCTCGCGGTACACGCGAGGCACGTCCACGCCGAGTGCCTGGCCCACCAGTGATGCCAGGTGCTCGGCATCGGCATGCTCGGGCAGGCTGACCGTCTTGCGGATCAGCTGGGTGCCGTCCTCGAAGGTGACCAGCTCCACCCGCTGGGCTTGTTTGAGCGCGCCCTCGCTCAACACCTCGGCGGACACTTCACCGGACCTGATCGCCTCGGTCGCGTGCTGCTCGAATGCCCTTGCCGCCGCGATCGGATCCGCCGCAGCCGTCCGAGCCGGATCCGGCTCGTGCACCGGGGCGGACGGGTGAGACGGGTCGGAGGCGTGGGCCAACTCGGTCGCGTGGGCCAGGTCCGCCGCGATCATCGCCCGGGTGAGTTCGTCCGTGCGGTGGAACTGCTTCGCGGCGTCCCGCAATTTGGTGAAGGCCTCCTGCGGGTCCACGCCCCGTTTCACCTTCGCCTTGCTGCCCTCCAGGTCCCGCATCGTGTCGTCGAATTTTCCTGCGGCCAGGCCGGATTCGGCGACCTTCAGGCCGGTCACCTTCTCCAGATTGGTGATCGCCTCCCGCAGCGCCCGCCGGGCGACGTCGTGCGCGTGCCCGATCTCCGCACGGATACCGGCCGACTGATCAGCGGCACCCGGACGCCCGTGTCCCGACGTCTTCGGTTCCAGGGCGTGCCGAGTCTGCTCGCTGAGCGGATCCACCGGCGTGCCATCGTCTTTGAACAGAATCGCCCGTGTGCCCTGGGTCTCGTGTGGGATCTCCGGCGGGAAGCCGTGCTCACGGCCCGCCGCCGGATCCTTCACCACAATCTCGCCGCCCTCGTTGACCAGCAGATAGGCGTGCGCACCCACGCCGTGCTCATCGGCGGGACCGGCGTATTGGTCGACGACCAATGCGGAGGAACCCGGGCCGAGCTCCCGCAGCCGATCCGCGATCGCCTCGTGGTCGCCGAAGACACGGAGCTTGCCGCCCGCCTTCGCCACGACCTCCGACACCGACATGCCCTCGGGGCCTACCCGACGATCCGGAATTCGGATCGAATCGTTCCCGGTGATCTGGCGCAACAGTTTCAGTGCCAGCTCGCCACACCGGCCACGGTTCGGGTGCGCGTCCACCGGCTGGGCCGGATCCTGCTGCGTCGCAGCGTGATCGGACGCCTCATCCGGGCCCGACGACACCGCGTGCTCCGACGGTTCGCGCACGGAACCGGGGTGCTCGGCCGCGCCGTCGCCGCGCGCGGGCTGACCGTCGCGGCGGTCGCCCGGGCGCGCCTCCGATGCGGGCCGTTCGGCCGGACGCCCACCCTCGGCGGCATCGGACCGCCGCTCCCCGGTCGGTGCGCGATGCTCCCGGGCCCCGCCGGGCTGCCCAAGCGGATGATCGCCCAGCGGAACCGGCGCGACCAGCAAGCCACTATCAGGTGCGTCCGACTCGTGCCGGTCGTCCGGCCGCGACCCGTCGTGCGCACGCTCCTCCGGGTTGCCCGCATCGGACTCCGGGCGGTTCTCCGCCGGGTGCTGTCCCCCCGGCTCTGCACCGGGCCGAGTAGCCGCCGAAGGATGGTCGGGATCACCGGACTCCGGCCGATCTGCGGTGCCGTCGGCCTCCCCCGCCCGATCCGCGACATCGTCACGCTGCGAGGCGATTTCAGGTTGCCGCTCCGGCTCGCGTGCGGCGGCGGGATCGGCCTCGTCGCGAGCCGGCTCGTCACTGCCGACGACGGATTCATCACGCTGCGAGGGGATGTCGGGCGTCGGCTCCGAATCGCGACCCGCCAGCGGCTCGGACTCCCGCTCTGGCCGAACGGCCTCGGGCTCACCGTTGGGCGCCGCCTCCTGCGCCGCCGGATCGGCAGTGTCGCTGTGCTCCGGTGCGGGGGAATCCGCGTGCTCCGGTGGATGTTCGGAGGTCGAACCGTCGCGCTGCGGCTCGGCGGCGGTGTGCGGCGCCGCATCGCGGGCCGGTCCTGGCTCCTCGCCCGAATGCCCGGGTTCCCGCGCGGTGTCGGCGGGCGACTCGGGATCGCGCGCGGCAGCGGGCTCGGGCTGGTCGCCGGGCCGACCCGATTCCGACTCCCCGGCGCGCGAATCGGGCTGTTCCGCAGGGTGTTCGGCGTGCGGGCCGATGGCCGGATCGGCGGCGGGTTCGAGTCCGGCCCGATGGCCACTCGGTTCCGTAGTCGGGTCCGCTTCGCGGGAATCCGACGCTACCCCCGCATGTTCCGGGCGGCCGTCCGCCACGTCGCTCGCGGGTACGGACGGGTCGTGTCTCCCGCTATCGGAGCTCGAGTTCGACTCGAGTGATCGCTCCGCGTCCGGGCCCTGTCCGGCCGTGTCCGAAGGCTCTGCGCCACGCGATTCCGGGTGTGCCCCAGGCTTTTCCGCGCCTTGGCGGGCGGACGTAGATTCGCCCGCCTCGTGCGGACGACCGGCCGGGGCGTCCGGACCCGTCGCGCGGACCTGACTTCCCGCGGTGGGACGGGCGTCCGTGCCCGTCGGACGGGCATCGGGGCCGGCCGGGCGTGCGGCATCGGCGCGCGGTGCCTCCGCGCGGGCACCACTGCCGTCGCCCGCACGCACCGAGGTCGCACGGGCATCGGGGGTCGCACGGGTGTCCGTGGCCGGGCGCGGGGCGTCGGAGCCGCCACGCGCGTCGGGGGCGGTGGACGTGCCGTGCGCGGGAGCGCCGGTCGCGGTGGTTCCACCGGTGGATGCGGCCGGAGCCGAGCTGCCCGGGGGCTGAGTTCCGTTGGAGGACGCGGCGATCGAGGGTTCCGCGCGGTCCGGACCGATGGTGGCCGGGGCGGCGCCCGCGTCGTGTGACGTCGTGGGCGCGCCCTCGGCGGGCGTGGAGGCGACATTCGCACCGGTGCCGTCGGGGACGGACGCGCGCGCCTCGGAAGGCGCGCTCGCCGGGTAGACGTTCGGGGAAGAGTCGGCGGGTCCGGCGGACGAGGCCGTGCCGGCGCCGGAGTCTACGGGCGCGGGCGTACTGGCGCCGGAATCTGCGGGCGCGGGCGAAGTCGTGTCGGTCGAGTTGCTGCCGGTAGCGCGAGCGCCGCCGTCGGCGGGTGCGGCCGACCCGGAACCCGACGAGGAGCCGGTGCGGGTATCCCCGGTAGGCGTGGTACCGGACTGGCCGGCTGGACTCGACGCCGGAGCGGAGTTGCCGGGACCCGAAGTGGGAGCGGCATTCCCAGGGCCCATGCCGTTGCCGGGCGCGGCGGGAGCGGAATTGCCTGCGCTGCCGGGGTCGGTAACGCTGGATGCGGGCCCCTCGCGGCTCCCGGCCTGAACACTCGACTCCACAGCGCCACCGGGGTTTTCGTGGCTTCCCGCCTGCGGCTGGGAGCCGGCGTCGGCCGGACCGTGCGCGGCCGCGGGCGCGCCGTCGGTCGCGGTGTGCGGCTGTGCCCCATGGTCGCCGCCGGTCGCGCCGGAGTCGGTGGGCTCGGCGCCGCGGTCGGCGGGCGAACGGGAATCCGAGCCGCCGCCGTAGCCGCCCTGGTCACCGCCTTCGGGGCGGGCGGTGCTGCCGTCACCGGTGGTGTGGGTATCGGCACCGGAGGTGGTTGTGTCACCGCTGTATCCGGCGGGGTGCATGGTGGACCCGCCACTCGACGCGCCATCGTGGCCGACACCGGTGCTGCCCGTGTCGCCACCGCCGGTCGAGTTTCCGGCCATATCCCCGGTGCCGCGTGCATCCGGAACGGCGCCGACGTTCGCCATGTCGGTGCTGACGCCCGCACGCATGCGGGCCACGCGCGGCTCCCAGAACTGATGGGAGGCAGTGTGATTCAAGCCCGAGAGACCGCCGTTGGCGACCCCGCCGGTCAGCATGCGCGGATCGAAATTGGTGAAGGCGCTGCCCGCGTTCTTGAAGGCGTCACCCCAACCGTGCTGGTAGGCATCGAGCCCGAACTGGGCCGCGGTGCCGGCCACGAATCCGCCCGCCGCACCGGCCAACCCGGCAGTGGTGCCGGTAATGGCGCCTGCCAGATAATGATTGATCGTGGAGCTCTCGAAATGTTCGCCGAGCGCCTTGCCGACCTTGCCACCCAGCATGCCACCCGCGGCCGAACTGACTGCGGTGACTCCGATCTTGCCCCAGTCCATGCCGCTGCGATGCCCGGCGGCGACCTGATACCCCTCGATGCCGACTTCCTGCAGCACGCCCAATCCGGCGTCCAGCACGAAATGCCGCACCATGAACTTCGCCAGCGACGAGCCCACCATTTTGGCCGCATACCTCGCAATGGCTTCGACCGCCTCCCGGCCGATGATCCTCACCGCGACCCGGGTGGCCGCCTGCGCCGCCGCCTCCGTGGCCGGTGCGGTGAGTGGGGAGATCCACGCCGCGGCCATTTCGAACGCCAGCATGGCCAGCGACGAATAGAACATGAGCTTGGTCGACTCGATCTCGGTGCCGGTGTCGTGCACCGATTCACCGATCTGGTCGTAGAAACCCGCCAGATCCAGGATGGACGTGTTGCCGTCCTGTTTACCCCCGGTCCCGGCCATGAGGTCGAACTGCTTGGCCATGGCGTCGCGACCGTCGCCGTCCACGTACGCCGCCAGCGTCGCGTACTTGGCATCGTCCATCGCCGAGACCTGGCCACGCAAACCGTCGGCGGCGGACTTCCAATAGTTCGCCAGATCCCACATCTGGTCTTCGTTGCCGTCGGGCCATTGCACCCCGACGAGCCAACCCAGCCATTCGAGTTCAGAGGGCAGTTCGAGAGCCATGCGACACTACCTCAACCCGCGAGATCGCACTACCATCCGGAATCGGTGGCTCCGCCTCGCCGCGGCTGCTCGGTGTCGATGGTGGACCCCTGGAATCCGCTGAGTCGTTCGGCCGACTTCGGGGGCGCGGTCGAGACGACCGGCGGCTCCGGAATCGCCAATTCCTTGGTCAGATCAGGCATTCCGGGCACGATGTCGGTCAGCTTGGGCAACCGGTTCCGGTTCTGCGACACCGGCGCCATGATGTCGCGGCCCCGCCGCGCCACCTCGGCCGCCGCCTGCTGGGCGGCCGCCGTCACCGCCTTGGCAATCTCCGGATAGTCCAGATCCTCTATGCCGGAACCGAATCGAATCTCGATGACCGTGCCGTCCGCGTTCACGGTGACGGTGACGCGCTTACCGCTCGCCGTCGCCGACGCGGTCAGCGCGGCACGCTCCCGCTGCAGCTGAGTGATGATGCGCATCTGATCCGCGAAACCATCCAGGATCTCCGCCAGATCGGACTTGGCCTGCTCATTGCTCATGCCTGCGCCACCCCGTTGAACGCGTCGGCATTGGCCTGCTCGGTCTGCTCGAGCTGGACGGCCGAATCATGCTGCGAACTCGAGAAGTTCCCGAAGGTGCCCGCCATGTTCTTGGCGCCGTCGAGAATGTTCTTCTTACTGGCCAGGTAACCCTGTGTGCCATTGGCGAACTGGCTGCCCAGGCTGTCGGTGCCCCACGGCTGCCCCAGCCCGTCGGCGCTGGCCTCGAAAGTGTTCACAACACCCTGAATCCCGTCCCGCACCACACCGGTCTTACGCGAGGCCGTAACCAGCAAGTCATGGTAGGACTCCAGCCGATCGCTCATGGCGTTGACCTTGTCAGCCCCGGGCAACCACTCAGTGGCCGGAATATTAACGGAGGGTGCCGATTCGAGCGGTGAGAACGATACGGACGGCGCTGGAACACCGCGCCGTCCGGCCGTCACTCGTCGTACTCGCCCCGCCACTCCATCTGTTCGATGATCTGTGCGATGGACTGCGCGAGCAGATCAGTGAACTGCCGGGTGTCCACCCCCACGGCCAGCAACTCGGGCTGACTCAAATCGATGAGATAGCGGCCGTCATCGACCACATCCCGCCAGTCCAGCGCCACCCCGGTGACCCCGCGCGGGCCGTACTTGGACCGCGCCTGCGCTATCCGCACCCGCCCGGCCAGTGTCACGGGCTCGGAAAGGAATGCGACCGTGGCCGACTCGTCGGATTCGTCGAAGCTGTCGAACGCACCCGACCCGGACGAGGCGTACGGATCCGATGCGACAGGCTGCGCGACGACAATCGGAACCGAGGTCCGCCGGCCGGCCTTGGCGGGGGGCAACTGTGCCACCAGCAAACCGGGCAACTCCTCCGGATCGCACTCCAACACCGTGACATTCCCGCCGTGCTCGAACGTCTCACCCGCCTCCTGGCGGAGCAACAACGCCCGCCGTCCCTGCCGCGCAGCGTGCATGCGGATCAACCCGGCCGGGTCGCCGAACGCGCCATCACGGTTGGCACGCAACCCGATCCACACCTCCGGACGCGCCACCACCTCCATCGCTTGCCGAAACTCCGGCCCCAGTTCGAGGTCCAGCCGCCCGCGGATCTCGGCGACCTCACCTTCATAGTCGGCGAGCAGCGGGGTACGACTCAGGTAGGTGAGCGGTGCGGGCAGCATCCCTTCCAGGTGCTTCACACACAGCACGTGGAACTCGTCGTCGGTGAACTCCCACTGAGTCACCCCTCGACCACCGGCACGTGCGCCTCTAGGGTCTGCGCCAGCGCATCGATGAAGTCGGGCTGCGCGGGTTCGGCTCCGGCGGTGGCGGTTTCGATGGGAACCGCTACGCCGGGTGCGGCGGTCAGGCCCGCCGTCTGCACGGTGCCATCCTGCTCCAGACCCGCTCGCACGAGCCCGCCGTGATCCAGATCGGCGTGGACGACGCCGCCGTCGGGCAACAGACCGGCGCCGAACAGGCTATCGCCACCGAACAGGTTGGTGAACGACGGCACACCGGCCACCTGCGCGCTCGCGGGCGTCGGGATGGCCGCGCCGACGGGCGTGGTCGGCGTGGTGATCGGCGTCGTAACCGGAGTGGTGGGCTGGTCAGGTGTAACGGCCGGGACGGGATCCGTAGGCAAGCCGAGCAACTGCTTCAGCTGATTCAGCTTGTCCGGCGATCCCTCGATCGAGGTGAGCGCGTTCGTCACCGTATCCTGCGGTACCCCGAGCGCCTCGGCCAACTTGGCGATATCCCCTGTACTCAGCGCGGATTGGACCTGCTGCAGGGCGGGGCTCAGTGCGGACAATCCCTGCAGGCCGCTCGACGCCACGCCGGCCAGCGAGCTCAACGTGCTTGCGGCGGTGGACAGCCCGTCCATACCCGAGCCGCTGGAGCTCGTGATGGGCGAGGACTGCGGCACGGAGGTGTTCGGGAAACCCGGATTGGTGCCGGACGGGTTGGTGTACGGATTCTGCCCGCTGGGATTCGTCCCGTTCGGGTTGGTCGCGTTGGGATTGGAGCCGGAGGGATTGGAGCCGTTCGCGTTGGCGGCGTTCGGGTCGGTCGTGTTCTGCAGTGGCGGAATGTTCGGGGCCTTGTACTGGCTCTGGCTGCCGCCGGAGTTGGAGCCGCCGGAGTTGGAGCCTCCGGTGTTCGACCCACCCGTGTTCGACCCACCGGTATTGGAGCCGCCGGCGTTCGACCCACCGGTATTGGATCCGCCGTTGTTGTTGCCGCCGTTGTTATTACCGTTGTTGTTGCCGCCGTTGTTGTTATTGCCGCCGTTGTTGTCACCACCGGTGGTGGGCTTCGGCGGCTGCACCGCCGTCGGCCCTGGAACCACCGGCAGCGTGGACGCGGTGTCCTTCAACGGCGTGCAGTAGTAGTTGGCGAAATTCTGCTGGTAGGTGGACAGGTTGAACGACCCGTCTCCGAAGGTCGGAGTCTGGTAGATGCCGTACGCGTTGACACCGGTGCTCCAGTACATCGTGTCGTCCGGCGCAGACTCCGGAGGCATGTTGTTCTTGGTCTGCGTCATCCAGCCCGACGTGTACTCCAACAGCGCGCCGGTGGTGCGCATGACGTCGGTCAGCGGGCCGAGATCGTCGCAGTAACGCTGTACCGCGGCCTGCGCGGCATCGGCACCACCCGCCACCGGGCTCTGCCATGAACCGCTCAACGACTGAATATTGTTCGAGAAGTCACCGATGTATGAGTCGACCTGATCCGCGAGCCACTTCCACACACCGCCCGCGGCCGCGTACGGGTCGGGCTGCAGCGCCTGACCGAGGCTGTAGAGCTGGGGCCAGGTCATCGCTGTCGAGTTCTCGATGTGCACATCGACACCGACTTTGGTCTTACCCGAATCACCTTGGAAGGTCTTCAGATTGTCGGGGAACTTGACGTCGAAGGAACCGGTGGGCGCCTTCTCCGGCGCCGGCGGATTCACCCCTACCAGCGCCGACGCCGACTGCATCAGCTGGAGATCGAGACCCGCGAAGTTGTCGGCGTTCTCCCCGTCCTGCTTGATGTACTCCTTGCCCGCCGCCTCGAAGGTGTTCCCCATGTCGGTGAGGATGGCGGCATGGATGTCGAAGACATTCAGCAACGCCGTACCGGACTTGTTGAACTCGCTGGCCATCAGCTTGCCGGAAGAAAGACTGCCGATCGGACCGAGACTGTCGAGACCGTTGCCCTTGGCAATGTTCTTCAGATACAGCAACTGGCCGATCAGAGTCGAACAGTACTGTGCGCCCTGTTCGGCGGCGCCGGGGTCATACTTCAAGGCGCCCGCGTCCGCTTGCTGCTTCAGTCCAGGCCAGGCCGTGTTGTCTTTGCTTGTGTCAGGTGCCATCGCTAACTACTGTCACTCCGCCCAGTTCTCAGCTATCTGTGCCAGCACAGCCTACTTTCATGAACCGACTATGGCGCGCAAGGAAATTCAGGGCCCGAGTGAACTCGGCGATCGACAAACCTTGCCGGTTTGTTGCTCAGCCGACCAGCTGCGGTGGCGCCATGATGGCGGACCGGCGACCCCAGATGAACCACACCAGCGGTCCCAGGAACGGGAACGCGAACATCAGCAACACCCAGATGGCCTTGCCGCCACTGAGGTAGTTGCGCGAGCGCAGCACACTGACGACACCTGCGATGAACAGGACAACGCAGCCGACGAAGAAGCCGATCACCCCAACGGCGAGAGCGACGGACGCGACCGATTCAGCGGTGCTGGATTCAGCTCGAGCGAGCGTAGAAATGATCATGGTTACGACACTATGAGCCGGAATCGCGGCGCACATCAGGCTTTAGCCTCGAGTTAGCCAGCATCGGTACCCCGCCCGGCGTACATCGAAGGAATTACCCGTCTGGAAGGATCGGAGCCGTGCGAGTACTGGTGCAGCGAGCGAGTTCGGCGCAGGTCACGGTCGATGGGGCGATCGTCGGGCGGATCGATCCGGCCGCGCACGGGGCGCCACACGGACTGGTGGCGCTGGTCGGCGTCACCCACACCGATACCGAGACCACGGCGAAGACGCTGGCGGACAAGCTCTTCCGGCTGCGCATCCTCGACGGGGAACGGTCGGCGGCCGATCTGGCCGCTCCGATACTGGTGATCAGCCAGTTCACGCTCTATGCCGATACCGCGAAAGGGCGGCGGCCCTCATGGTCGGCGGCCGCGCCGGGGGCGGTGGCCGAACCGCTCGTGGACACCTTCGCGGCCACCCTGCGCGAACTGGGAGCCACCGTCGCCACAGGGCGATTCGGCGCACACATGCATGTGGAACTCGTCAATGACGGGCCGGTGACCATTCTGCTCGAGGGCTAGGGTGGCGGGCATGCTGTTGTGGATCAACGGACCGTTCGGCGGCGGGAAGACACAGACCGCGTTCGAGTTGCATCGGCGGCTGCCCGGAAGCGTGGTGTGCGATCCCGAGGAAGTGGGATTCGGCCTGCATCGGGTAATACCGCGGGCGCTGCGGCCGGACTTCCAGGAACTCACCGCCTGGCGGCAGGGCGTGGTCGAATCCCTGGACCTGGTGCTGCGCAAACACGATGGGCCGGTCATCGCGCCCATGACCGTGGTCGTGCCCGCCTACTTCGACGAGACCGTCGGCCGGTTGCGCGAAATGGGCCACGACGTACGGCATTTCGCGCTGCTCGCACGACCCGAAACCGTCCGCAACCGGCTGAGAGAACGCGGCCTGTACGGACTGCGGCACGACAGCTGGGCGCTCGAACAGGTCGATCGATGCCTGGATGCGTTGCAGCACAGGGAATTCGCCGAACACATCCACACCGATCACATACCGACCAGGGAAGTGGCGGATCGCATCGCCGCCTCGGCGGGACTCACGATCGCACCGAACACCGACGGGCCCATGCTGCGGCAGTGGAGACGACTGCAGGTCGGCGTCAGACATATGCGATTCGGCTGAACCAACCCGTCATCGGGCAGACGGCAAACGAAAAGCGCCGTGCCCCTTCGGAAGAAGGGCACGGCGCTGCGAAAAGCCTTGCTACTCCGGACGCAGAGTCAGGATGCGGGGGCCGTCTTCGGTCACGGCGACCGTGTGTTCCCAGTGGGCGGCGCGGGAGCCGTCGATGGTCACGACGGTCCAATCGTCTTCCAGGGTCTTGGTTTCCGTGGTGCCGAGGGTGAGCATGGGCTCGATGGCCAGGACCGAACCCACCTGCAGCAGCGGGCCCTTGCCGGGCGCGCCCTCATTGGGGAGGAACGGGTCCATGTGCATCTCGCGGCCGATGGCGTGGCCGCCGTAGCCGTCCACGATGCCGTAGCGGCGGCCGTGCTCGGCCTCCGCGGCGCGCGTGCCCTGCTCGATGGCGTACGAGACGTCGGTCAGGCGGTTGCCCGGGAGCATGGCCGCGATGCCGGCCTCCATCGAGAACTTGGTCGCCTCACTGAGCAGGCGATCCGCCTCGATGATGGCGCCGACGCCGAAGGTCCACGCCGAATCACCGTGCCAGCCTTCGAGAATCGCGCCGCAGTCGATGGACACCAGATCGCCCTCGGCGAGCACATCGTCCTTCGACGGGATGCCGTGCACCACACGGTCGTTCACCGACGAGCAGATGGAACCCGGGAAATCGTGGTAGCCCTTGAAGGACGGGATCGCCCCGGCCTCACGGATCAGCTGCTCGGCGACCTCGTCCAGCTCCAGGGTGGAAACCCCGGGCTTGGCGGCGGCACGCACCGCCACCAGCGCACGGCCGACGATAGCGCCGGCCGCCGCCATGGCGTCCAGTTCACCGGCGGTGCGGAACGGCACCACCTTCTTGCTCTTGCGGCCGAAGACCATTCAGCGGCCCAGCGCCTGCAGCGCCCGCGCGTTCACATCGGCGATCTCGCCGACGCCGTCGACCGAAACCACATGCCCCTCGTAGTGCTCGAGCAGCGGCTCGGTCTCCTCGCGGTAAACGCGCATCCGGTTGCGGATGACCTCTTCGTTGTCGTCGCCGCGGCCGCGGGCCAGCATGCGCTGCACCACAACCTCTTCGTCGACCACGAAGCACAGCACGGCGTCGAGCTCACGGCCCGACTCCTTCAGCATCTTCTCCAGCGCGTCGGCCTGATCCACGGTGCGCGGGTAGCCGTCCAGGATGAAGCCGTTCTCGGCGTCCGGCTCGGCGATCCGCTCGGAGACCATGCGGTTGGTGACGTCCGACGGCACCAGATCGCCGGCGTCCAGGTACTTCTGCGCTTCACGACCGAGCGCGGTCTGCTGCGAGATGTTCGTACGGAAGAGATTCCCGGTGGAGATGTGCGGAACACCGAGCTTTTCCGACAACAGTTCGGCCTGCGTGCCTTTACCGGCGCCGGGCGGTCCGAGCAGTACGAGTCTCACTTCAGGAACCCTTCGTAGTTACGGTTCATCAACTGGCTCTCGATTTGTTTCACGGTATCGAGGCCGACGCTCACAATGATCAACACCGAGGTACCACCGAACGGCAGCGACTGCATACCGCCGGATCCGCCGATGCCGAGGAGCAGGTTCGGCAGCACAGCAACAGCACCGAGGTAGATGGAGCCGGGCAGGGTGATCCGGCTGAGGACGTAGTTCAGGTAGTCGGCGGTCGGCTTGCCCGGGCGGTAGCCCGGGATGAAGCCGCCGAACTTCTTCATCTCGTCCGCGCGTTCCTCCGGGTTGAAGGTGATCGCGACATAGAAGTAGGTGAAGAACAAGATCAACGCGAAGTAGATCAGGACATAGACCGGGTTGCTCGGATTGACCAGGTACTTCTGGATCAACTCCTGCCACTTCGCCGGATTGCCCGTGTTCTTCTGCGTCAACTGCGCCAACAGGTTCGGCAGATACAGCAGCGAGGACGCGAAGATGACCGGGATGACGCCCGCCTGGTTCACCTTCAACGGCAGATACGTGGACGAGCCGCCGTACATCTTCCGGCCGACCACGCGTTTCGCGTACTGCACCGGAATCCGGCGCTGGCCCTGCTCGATGAAGATGACGAACACGATGACCACCAGCGCGGCCACGCCGACCATGGCGGCGATCGTCCAGCCGCGGCTGTCGTAGATCATCTTGCCCTCGCCCGGAATTCGGGCGGCGATACCCGCAAAGATCAACAGGGACATGCCGTTACCGATGCCGCGCTCGGTGATCTGCTCACCGAACCACATGACCACGGCCGCACCGGCGGTCATGACCAGCACGATGATGATCATGCCGAAAATCGAGGTATCGGCCAGGATGTCCTTCTGGCACCCGCGCAACAGCTGTCCACGCGAGGCGAGAGCGACCAGACCGGTCGCCTGCAGCACTGCCAGCGCAACAGAGAGATAGCGGGTGTACTGGGTCATTTTGTTCTGACCCGATTGGCCTTCTTTACGCAGTTCCTCGAACCGCGGAATGACGACGGTCAGCAGCTGAATGATGATGCTCGCCGTGATGTACGGCATGATGCCGATCGCGAACACGGACAGCTGTAGCAGTGCGCCACCGGAGAACAGATTGATCAGCTGGTAGATGCCGGCGGAATCGCCGCCGTTGACCAGCTTGATGCAATCCTGGACGTTCTTGTAATCGACGCCCGGGGACGGCAACGAGGCGCCCAGTCGGTAGAGCGCGATCAGCCCCAGCGTGAAGAGAATCTTCCGCCGTAAGTCCGGGGTCCGGAAAGCCGACACGAAGGCGGAAAGCACAGATCCTCCTGGGCGAACGACATGGGTCAAGCCACGGACTCAGCGAGGGAATTACGCCGATACCCATGACGGTGTTGGCAGACAACACCTGAACTGTAACAGCGGCACCGGGCGGCCTCTCGACGCGCCCGGTGCCTCTGCGTATTCAGGTTACCGTCAGGCCAGTTCGGTGGCGGTGCCACCGGCCGCGGAGATCTTCTCCTTGGCGGATCCCGAGAACTTGTCAGCCGAGACCTGAACGGCCACAGTGATTTCGCCCTCGCCGAGCACCTTCACGAGCTCGTTCTTGCGAACGAGACCCTTGGCGACCAGTTCGGCCTTGCCAACGGCGCCACCCTCGGGGAACACCCGGGCGATATCACTCACGTTCACGACCTGGTACTCGGTACGGAACGGGTTGGTGAAGCCCTTCAGCTTGGGCAGACGCATGTGGATCGGCATCTGCCCGCCCTCGAAGCGGACCGGAACATTCTTGCGAGCCTTCGTACCCTTGGTACCGCGGCCCGCGGTCTTGCCCTTGGAACCCTCACCGCGACCCACACGGGTCTTCTCGGTCTTGGATCCCTTGGCCGGACGCAGGTGGTGAATCTTGATGGTCATGCGGAAACCTCCTCAACAACAACGAGGTGGCGCACGACGTTGATCAGACCACGGTTCTGCGAGTTGTCGTCACGCACCACGGTCTGGCGGATGCCGCGCAGCCCGAGGGTGCGCAGCGACTCCCGCTGATTCGCCTTGGCGCCAATGCTGGACTTGATCTGGGTCACTTTCAGCTGTGCCATATCAGTGCGCTCCCTGTCCTGCGCGCGCACGCAGCATGCCCGCCGGAGCCACATCCTCGATCGGCAGACCGCGGCGCGCGGCAACCTCTTCGGGACGCTGCAGCATCTTCAGGGCAGCAACGGTGGCGTGCACAACGTTGATGGCGTTGTCGCTACCCAGCGACTTCGCCAGAACATCATGAATGCCGGCACATTCGAGCACGGCACGGCACGCGCCACCGGCGATCACACCGGTACCCGGCGAGGCCGGACGCAGCATGACCACACCGGCGGCCGCCTCACCCTGAACCGGGTGGGTGACCGTGGAGCCGATCATCGGGACGCGGAAGAAGTTCTTGCGAGCTTCCTCGACACCCTTCTGGATGGCCGCGGGAACTTCCTTGGCCTTGCCGTAGCCGACGCCGACCAGACCGTTGCCGTCACCGACGATCACGAGGGCGGTGAAGCTGAAGCGACGACCACCCTTCACGACCTTGGAGACGCGGTTGATCGCGACGACCCGCTCGAGCTGGTTCTTCTCAGCGGCATTGTCACGACCGCCACGATCGCCACGACGGTCGCGACCGCCGCCACGCTGATCGCGGTTGTTGTTGTCGCCACTACCACTGTTGTTCTGTCCGGCGGGACCGTTGTTTCCGCCGTCGCGCCGCTGACGTCCCGGCATCAGACGTTCCTTCCGTTCGCAGAGTTGATCATCAGAACTTCAGCCCACCTTCACGGGCGGCATCGGCGAGGGCCGCGATACGGCCGTGGTAGTCGTGACCACCACGGTCGAACACGACCGCCTCGACACCGGCAGCCTTGGCGCGGGCGGCCAGCAGCTCGCCGACCTTCGCACCCTTGGCGGACTTGTCGCCCTCGACCGCACGCACATCGGCCTCGATGGTCGACGCGGCGGCAATGGTCTTGCCGGCGGAATCGTCGATCAGCTGAGCGTGGATGTGGCGCGAGGAGCGGTTGACCACCAGGCGCGGACGCTCGGTGGTGCCTGCGATCTTCTTGCGCAGACGGAAGTGACGACGCGTCTTGGACAGACGGCGCGCGGTCGACGCATCCTTGCCGATCGGCTTGCGAGCGGCCTTCTGCTTGTCGGTGTATGCCATGGCTTACTTACCCGTCTTTCCGACCTTGCGGCGAACGACCTCGCCGGCGTAGCGGATGCCCTTGCCCTTGTACGGGTCGGGCTTACGCAGGCCGTGGATCACCGCGGCGATCTGGCCGACCTTCTGCTTGTCGATGCCGGACACCGAGAACTTGGTCGGAGCCTCGACCGCGAAGTTGATGCCCTCGGGGGCCTCGACCGGAACCGGGTGGCTGTAGCCGAGAGCGAACTCGAGGTTCGAGCCCTTGGCCTGCACGCGGTAACCGACGCCGAAGATTTCCATCTTCTTCTCGTAGCCCTGCGTCACACCGATGATCATGTTGTTGATCAGGGTGCGGGTCAGGCCGTGCAGCGAACGGTTCTGGCGCTCGTCGTTCGGACGAACGACCTCGAGCTCACCCGACTCGGCCTTGGTGACGGTGATCGGCTCCGCGACCACGTGCGACAGGGTTCCCTTGGAACCCTTCACCGTGATGCTCTGGCCGTCGATGGTCACCTCGACGCCGGCGGGAACCGGGATCGGCTTCTTACCGATACGCGACATTGTTCCTACCTCCCTTACCAGACGTAGGCGAGGACTTCTCCGCCCACGCCTTGCTGCTTGGCCTGACGATCAGTGAGCAGGCCGGTGGACGTGGAGATAATCGCCACGCCGAGGCCGCCGAGCACCTTGGGCAGGTTGGTGGACTTCGCGTAAACCCGGAGACCCGGCTTCGACACGCGGCGCACACCCTGCAGGGAGCGCTCACGGGAGGGGCCGTACTTCAGGTCGACGATCAGGCTCTTGCCGACGGTGGCATCTTCGATGCGGTAGTCGGCGATGTAGCCCTCGCGCTTGAGGATCTCGGCGATGTTCACCTTGATCTTCGAGTGCGGCGCCTTCACCTGATCGTGGTACGCCGAGTTGGCGTTGCGCAGACGGGTCAAGAAGTCTGCGATGGGATCAGTCATGGTCATGTGTTTGACCGTTACCTTTCTCGCCGCGGTTCCCATTCAGCACCGTCACAACGGGCGGTCGTGGGCCTACGACAATTCGGGGCGGTCCAGCCGGGAGTGCCCGACCGGATCATTCGCTCGTGCCAGGAACACGCCGCACGCAACCGCATGCGGACACAGGTGTGCCCAGGCAACCGGTCTAGTGTAGACAAGGGCAGATCAGCGGCCAAATCGAGGTCCAGGTCACATTTCACCGCCCTGACGCACCGCACCCAACCTGCCACTCCAACACCAAGGGCGGAGCGCCGGCGGTTGATGGAGCCACATCCTGTTGCGGCGATCAGATATGTTGCACCATAGTGACTTCCATGACGGGGAGCAGCGGGGAGCGCCTCAGCGCCGATCCGGACACCATTTCGGCGGCAGCGGATTGGATGCGGACTACGGCCCAGGATTTTCACGACGATGTCGAATCACTTATGCGTGATGTTCGATCACTGATGGAGAAGTGGCGGGGTAGCGCCGCCGACACGCACCAGACCGCATGGGACGAGTGGGCTACGGCCGCGCGCGATCTCGTCAGCGGCCTGAGCGATGACGCGAGCGCGTTGCAGAGTGCCGCGCGAACCTTCCAAGCAACCGATACCGGATCTGCGGCGCCGTTCAATGCCGTGATCGACGGATCGATCCTGTGAGCGGCGATTCCGACGGGTACCGCACCGATCTCACGGAGATGCAGCGGCTAATCGACCGAGCCGCGAAGATCGAGACGACCATCGAGCAACGACTGGACGATATCGAGCGACGAGTCGCGGCCTTGCATGTGGACTGGACCGGGATCGGTGCCGCCGCACACTCGGACGCCCACGCCCGATGGATACGGGCCGCTCGCGAATTGCACCAAGCACTCACCGATCTGCGTACCGGAACCGACCGAGCACGCACGATCTACTTCAATGTCGTGACCACCAATCAGAAAATGTGGCCCGCGTGAGCCCTACCGGCACGATCGACGTACTTCCAGCCGCTTTCGATTCAGCCGCAACAACTTTCGGAACAGCACGCAAAACGGTGACCGGACTCATCACCGCTCTGGCGAAATCGCTGGACGACAACTGGGGTTGCGCCGGAACCGATGACACCGGACACGGATTCGCCAAAGGCTATGACCCGGCCGCCTTCAACGCGGTGACTTCAGGAGCCGACCTCGCCAACGGACTCGGCAAGCTGTACGACCTGTTGAAGTGCACCAGCATCAACCACGCGAACGGCAATAACGACGCGGCAACAAACCCCAAGCCCGCCAACATCTTTCCGCCGCCTTTGCCGATCCCCACCTACGCGACTCCCACATTCCGTGGCGCCTACGGCGGTGACAGCGACGCACCACTGGGTTGGTCGATGATCACGCGATGGCTGCAAGGGCGAGTCTGGCCGAACGGTCATGTGGACGGCCTCGAAAACCTCGACAGCGCGTGGACCACAGCCAAGAACGGGCTCAACGGCATCGTCCAAGATCTCCGGAACGCTCGCGAAATCGTCGACCAACAGGTCTCCGACGAGGTCCCCCAAATCCTGACCCAGATCGACCTCGTCATCGGCGACGTGACGAACATCGCCAACCACTACGGAGTCCTGTCCACCGCCTGCTGGGATTACTCCACCGCACTCGCAAACGCCCACCGCGAAATCGCGAAAGCGCTCGCAGAATTCGCCCTGACGGTGGGGATCGCAGCTGCGATCTCCTCATTCATCGGGCCTGAAGGGACCGCCGGCGGAGCAGCACTAGCAGCAGGCGCCCGCGGCGAGGCCACCGCCGCTCGGGTTGTGACGATTATCGATGCCCTGTCCAACGCGATGACTGCCAAGAACGTCGCACTAGCCGGAACAGCCATAGCCGCCGGCCGCCTGACCGAGAATCTCCAACCCCTGCTCGACGCCAAACCCACCCGATTCGACGCCAACACCCGCCCCACCGGCGAACCTATCCAGCCGAAACCGTATCGCGACACCGACTCGGTCACCGACTTCAACGGCGAGCAGGCCGCCCAGGACCTTCGAGACTTCCTCGCGAGCGGCGGCAACCAACTCAAGCTCAAGAAGAATGTCGCGGTCGCCGAAGCCGAGATCGACGGGCAATATATCCCGTCACAGAGCCTTCGAGCGGTGAGCGGTGAGGATCCACCGCTGAACGGGACCTTGGGTGAGCCGAAGAACCCGGTATTCAATCCGGCCGACCAAACTGGCGGCACTTATCGACCAACTGATTCCGAGTACAAAATCCTGGAAAACCTCGCGACCCGACTGACACCCGATTCCAAAGGTGTGGTTAATCTCTATACCGAGGCCAACCCATGTGATGCATGCACTGATGTCATCCAGCAATTCGAAGCGAAATTCCCTGGAGTGAAACTCAATGTCACCTACTCGGTACCCGGCTCCTGATCCGGCCAGCAGCGAAAGCGCCCAGCGCTTGCGAAACGCCCTCATCACCTCGGGATTGGCATCCGAGAGCGGCTTCATCGGCTGCACCGATGACGAGGTTTCGTCAGTACAGGCCGTGTCACCGATCCCCTTGCCCAGCGATTACGTCGCCTTTCTCCAGGTCATGGGTCGCAGAGCTGACAGACTCTTTCAAGGCCGTGGCGTGTTCTTCCCGGAACCGCTCGATACGTTCGTAGATGTTCGGGCGCTCATCGAAGAAGACGGCGAGGCCATCTCAATGGACAATAGATTCTTCTTCGGTCACCATCAGGGCTATAAGTTCTTCTTCTTCGAGAAAGGAACTCCCGCCGTCTATTGCTACACCGAACATCACGCCGATGATATTCAGAAGCTCAACGACAGCTTCCTGGGTTGGGCATGGGCCCACTACGAGCAGGCGCTCGCAAGTAGAACCGAGGGACGCCGCTTGTTCGAGTTGCGGCAGCAGAAGCGCGAGGCGATGGGACTCCCGAGGGAAGAATATCCCGAGCGATGACGTCGTACGACCGAGAACACGGGGAGACCTTTGATGAGAAATGACCCGATCGCCAACCTCAACAAACAGATCATCGAGGCAGTGACGCAGGTTCGAGGTCGCGCTGAAGCATCGGGCGGTGCGGTGGTGGTCGAGACTGACGCGTATGGGACGATCACCGACCTTCGGATCTCGTCGGCTGCCATGGCTGTTGAGGGTGATCGGCTTGCGCGGGCCATAGTGCAGTGTCATCAGACGGCGCGGAGGCAGGCCGAGGTTGAGGCCAACAGGGTTTATGCGGAGTTGGCGGGGCTGTCTGATGCCTCGGTGCCGGCTTCTCGGCCCGGCGTGCGGGAGATGGAGGAGCCGGAGTGGGAGGAACCCACTCCTACTCGGATTACGCACGCTGTGTGAGACCTCCGACGCCGAGGTTCAGTTCTAGTGAGCGGAGCCGAGGCAGAGGACTGTGGGGAGGGCGATGGCGCCTGGGCGCTCGTAGGAGTAGGTGGCGATGGTGCCTGAGACGCGATCGCAGAAGGACTTGTCGGGGAGTGAGTTCAGGATCTTGTAGTCGGCGTCCGGGCTGGAGCAGTCGGCGACCTCAAGGTCGTCGGCGCCCTTCTTCTTCAGGCAGTCGCCCACTTTCGCGTTGTCCACGGTGCAGGTGGGGTCGGAACCCTTTGGGATCAAACAGAATACGACACCGGATCCCAGGGCGCCGATACCCTTCCTTGTCGCCTATACATGCCAAATGCCCCCGACCGGAGACGAATCTCGATGGGGGCCTTCGGTTTCAACTGGCCGGACTATCTGTTCCGGAAGAGGCAGAAGAGCTCTGCCGACGCCGAGGCCGAACCGGTGCCGCCGTTCTGGCAGGGCCGGTTGGCGTCCTTGGTCTCCAGGTACAGGGCGTAGTAGTAGTCGCCGGTTGCGGAATTGGGCGAGGTGATGCTGCATCGATAGCCGAGCACGTCACCGTGCCGCTGCGCTTGCCCCGCACTCTCACACGCGGCCCGGGTGGAGTAGGAGCCGGCATCCACGGTTCCGGCCTCGGCGATACCGGCGGCTAGGCCGGAGACAGCGATACCCACCAGGATGGCAATGATCTTGCGCTTCAGAGCGTTCCCTCTCATTGAGCCACACAACCGTCCGCAACCAGATCGCCAGGAGCGCTGCGCATACCGATAGTGGCGATACCGGCCACGCAGAACCACGAGGTACCGGGATCCTGCGTCAGCTGGACGTAGAACTTGTCGACCGGACCCTGGGACGGAAACCCGGGCGATGCCTTGCACCCGTAGCCCTCGAACTGATGCGCACCGGTCGCCTCGACACGATCACACGCGAAGGTCCCGCCCTGCGGATACGCGGCATCGGCGACTGCCGGGAACAAGATCCCACCCCCGACGACCGCGGCACCGGCCATGAGCCACATGCCCGGCCGCATCCCCTTGACTCTCAAATCAATTCCCTCCGATTGCAACATCCCCGCGGGAATCTCCCCAAACCCCATGTCCGGAATGTCCGATTACCCGCCGGGCGATCGTAACCGATCCCAAGACCGGCGTCACATCACGAGCAGCCAGGTGGCGAACCCAGTGCGCGCCATGTACCTGCCGGGTCGACATACTCGCAGATTGGGACAATTCGGTCATGCAATCCTGCTGCCTCACACCGCGTCCACTGCTACGCTTCGCGTCGCCCGAGTGGAGAGGAACGGATGGCTGATGACCGAATCACCAGTGGCACAACCGGATAGACCGCGCAAGCGGTCACGCCGCGTGAGCTACGTCCTGCCGGCGACGGTCGCGGCGGCGCTGGTATCCAGTGGGTGTATCGCCTCCTCCGAGCACGCAACCTCCCCCACCCTCACCCATTCCCCGATCGTGCCCTTCGGCGCCACCACAACCCGCCAACCGTCGGCAACCACTGCGCCGGCACCGACAACCACCGACCCGCTCACCACCACCCCGACCACCGAGGAAGACGAGACCGACCCCACCGACGTCGCGATCTGCGTAGACCCGGAATCCGATGTGCGCGTGGATGATGATCTCTGCGACACCGAAGAGGACACGCATTCGCGCTTCTGGCTGCATCATTCGCCGTCACTGGTCTACCCGGCCGTCGGCGCCGCCGTAGGTCTCGCCCTCGGCAGTTTCATCCGCCCCACCGCCGGGCGCATCCTCGATCGCGGCGTACCGGCCGCGGGCGGCCGGGTCCTACGCGGCGGGTTCGGCGGCCATTCCCCTGTCGGCGGCTGACACTGCCGATGGCCTTGGCGGCCTTGCGATCCCGGCCTTCTAGCTGGTGAGGCCGGCAAGGAAGGCGTCCCACTGCTGAGCAGTGACCCAGAGCTCCGGCCCCTGGCCTCGATCCTTGGTGTCGCGGACTCCAACGAGATCGTCGCCAAGGAAGACTTCGACACACTCGTTAGCCTGGGCGGACCGGCTGGACTTGAACCACTCGCCCTTCGGCGGTTTCTTGGTCACGCCGAATACTCCTTCGACATCCTCAGCACCAGATCCCTGGTGCTTTCCTCGCTCAACGCTACCGCCTGCATTCCCGATATCGCCCGCCGGTAACGATCGATCACGTCATCTCGTTCGAGATAGAGCGCTCCCTCAGCACCCTCGGCATAGACGACCGGCGGCTCGACCAATTTGCTTGCCATGGGCGGGAAGTCGAGAAGGGTGAATGATTGAACCACGAGTCCCGGGTATGTACCTACCTCGTGCCGCACCACCCGAATCGAAACATTCGGACGCTCACTGATCTCGGCAAGATGGCGCAGCTGGTCAACGAGCACACGGGTGCCACCGGGCTGGTGGAGCAGAACGGATTCAGACAGCAGCGCAACGAGATTCAGATCCTCATCCATCAGGCGCTGCTGTCGGCGGGCGGCCAACTCGAGCAGACGTTCGGTGTCGACCGCCGACATCCCGGGGACGGTGGCGTGGATGAGCGCGCGGCGATATCCCGGCGATTGCAGGATGCCCGGCATCAGCACCAACTGGTGGGACGTCATGTGCGCCGCCGCAGCTTCGAGCCGCAGATAATGATCGAAATAAGTCTTGTAGACATCACTGTATCCCTGCCACCAACCCTTGCTCCTGCCCTGCACCTTGGCCAATTTCGCTTGCCGCTTGACCACTTCCCACATCCCGAGAGCCTCGGCACGCTCTGTGGGCGTCACCCGGTAGAGGTCGAGGAGCTTCTCGATCTGCGGCGTAGAGATCTTCGACGGTAGGCCGTCCTCCAGACGCATCACAGTGGGCGGGGAGACGTCTATCTCCAGACCAGCTACGAGCAGGCTCTTCTGTGCTCGTTCACGGAGCGCATGAAGAAAGCGACCGAATCCCCTGCGGGGGATGGTAGATCCAGCCATTTCGTTACTCTCGCTATCTGGGTTGATTCGCGATGAAACGTTTCACGGAGTAATTCCATTGTATTTCACGAAATTTCATCCATGTACGTTTCACCGAAAGGAATCCAGGTGTCTACTGGGCAATAGCACCAGGCGGGGACAGCGCGCATCCTTCGTCATCACCAAATCCGCTCTCTGCGAACGCTATCGACAAGGAGTTGGTTGTAATGCCCTTGGATGCTTGCACTTTGGTTCTCGTCACGCTCACGTGCCTCCTGCTGGTGGCGGCGGTCCGCTGGGGGATCACCGACGCCGACCACCCCCGGACGCCGCTCGCGCCGAGTGACTCTCTCCTCGTCGCGGGCGGCCACCACCTCCCCCGTGTCCCCCTTCACAACCGCCACCGCGTCCACGGCCGCCACCGCGCCCGCTGACGACGTGTATTCCGCACTGTCGCACCACAGAATCGCCACCACCCGGCAACTCACCTCCCTGGAGGTGCGAGCCCTCTTGCGCCGGCACGCCAAATGCACTGCCGGTCACGGCCATACCAACCGGGACTGCAGCGCCCGCACTCAACTGCTGGGGCTGCGGGAGGACGCCGTATGGTCCTGGCCCATCCCCGCCGCCGGTCAGCCATCAGCCACCCCGGCAGCAGTACCATCCCGACCCTTCACCAGGAGCCGATCATGACCGACCCGCTCACCCACAACCCACCGGCCGACCCGCCGAAACCTCCTGTCACGCAGTTCTTCAACAGACTTCCGGCATGGCACGCCGAGCCTTCGACGCACGCACCACTGTCCGACAGCTGCATCGAACTCCTGCTGGAAGCGCATGGCGACAACTGTGAGCGGGCCGGCTGCGAGTTGCGCCGGTATCTGCAGAAGCTGCAACGGCTTGCCCACCCGGCCGACACTCACAGCACCGATGAGCGCGCGGAGATCGACGCCGCGTTCGGAGAGGATCGGCTCGATGGTTGAGTCCGGTCATGTCGTGTGCGGAAAACGGCGTGACAGCGCCGAACAGACCGCCATAGGCTGCGCCCATGGTGGACAACGCACCTGAACTCGTACGCACACCGCGGCTGATACTGCGGAAGGTCACGCCCGATGATCTGCAGGCTGTGCTGGAAATCCACGGTGACCCGAAGGCCAACCAGTTCCGACCGAGTCGAGCGCGATCAGCGGACGAGTCCCGTGAGCTGCTCGACAGCTGGCTGTGTGATTGGGCCGAACACGGTATCGGGTACTGGGCAGTCCAGGTCGTTGCTACGGGCGAGACCATCGGCTTCGGCGGGCTGCGACACACCGTGCGCGACGGAGAGCAGGTGTTGAATCTCTACTATCGCTTCCGGCCCCGTTCCTGGGGTCAGGGCTATGCCCCGGAAATGGCGACGGCGGCGATGTCGTGGGCTACGCGAACTCTGCCACACCAGCCGGTCGAGATCCTGACGACGACAGACAACACACCATCGCGGCGGGTGGCCGAAAAGTTGGGTTTCACCATCGTCCGCTCGCTCCAAAGAGACGGTTTCACCGACGTGTACATGCGCAAAGTCCAATCGGCAGCACACCCTCGTCCCGCCCACCGTGACAACGGTATTCGCGAGCCCGCACCCCGCAATTGACCATTCCCGAGCTGTAGCTTCCGGTCGCCTGTTCTGCGACTAGGCTCGGCGGACTTCGCGCAACCCGTTCTCCGGTGTCCACCATCGACAAGTCTTCCGGAGTCAAAGCAGCAGTGGCTGTTTCGAGCCGCTCGGGAAAGCGGCATAGGTGCGCCGTGTGCTTTCAGCGTTGGAATCGGAGTGAAAGTTGGCTCCGCACAAGCTGTTCGGTCGCCGACCGGCTGCTCGGCCGCTAGTGTCGAAGCTGAGTCGAGATCGAAGGGCAATCGCTATGACTGCTACCTTTCCTGTCGGGGTCGTGCTTTTCCCACCGCCGGTGCGCTCCGTCTTGGAGGCGATTACGCGTGCGGAGCAGGCGGGCGTCGGGACGGCCTGGGTGCCCTCGTGGCCGGTCGGGCCGGATGGGCTGAGCATTGTCACCGCAGCAGCGGTGCGCACCAGCAGAATCGGATTGGCCAGCGGAATCTCGATCACCTATCCCAGCCACCCCTTGGCGCGCGCGAATGAGGCACTGGTCGCGGCCGAGCTGGCGCCGGGGCGATTCCGTCTGGGCATCGGAGCGAGCCACAAGGTGCGGATCGAAGGGCAGTACGGCCTTCCGTTCGGCAAGCCGCTGGCCCATATGCGCGAGTACATCACGGTGCTACGCGGGATGCTCTGGGATGGACGGGTCGATCTGGACGGCGAGTACTACCAGGTTCACGCAGCCCTGTCACCGATGGTCACGCCGCCGCGGCCGCCGATTGTGCTGGCCGCGCTGCGAAAGAACATGCTGCGCTTGGCAGGTGAGGTCTCCGACGGAGCGATGCTTACCTTCGCCGGTCCCTCCTACATACGCTCGATCGCCCGCCCGGCACTGGAAGAGGGTGCACGGCTGGCCCAGCGTCACCGGCCACCGCTGATTGCTGCCGTGACCGTTATCCCCACCAGCGATTTCGCCACTGTGCGCCGGGCCGCGCAGGCCGGCTTCACCCACTTCTCCACGCTTCCCACGTACGGCAAGATGTTCCGGGAAGCGGGCTTTCCCCTGACCGCGCAGGGCCAGTTGAGCGATGAGCTCATTCACGAGGCCTTCGTCTACGGCGACGAGGAAACAATTCACCGGCGCCTGCTCGCCATTCACGGAGCAGGCGCCGACGAAATCGCGGTCAGCATTCAGCCGCTGGGCGATCCCGCCCGCGAAGAAGTCGCCGTTCTGGAGATCCTCGCCAAACTCTCCCTCTAGTTGTCGAAACACCCTCTGCACCACACGATCCGCCCAGCGTGCCCCTCACACCGGACCCGCAGCGGGCTGGGTTGACGCCGCACACGCCACCAGTCAGGTGATCGAGCCCGGGGTCGATATCCACTGGGTGGGTTGGCCGGTCACACCGGCGACGGTTTCGAAGTCATGGTCGTAGTGGAGGATGGTCAGGTTGCTCGCGGCAGCGGTCACAGCGACCATGAGGTCGACAACGCCTGCGCTGCGGTGCTGACCTCGTTCGGTGAGCGACTGCTGGATGCGGTGGGCACGGACCCATACGTCGTCCGGCATGACTACCCACCTGAATAGTTCGGCCAGGAGCTCCTTTTTCCGAAGGCGATCCGCCAATGAGGTTGCACTGAAGAGTAATTCGAGCTCGACGGCGTCACAAACGGCAACGACTCCCGCGGTTACGGGCTCGTGCCATGCCTTCCGGATGGACGGATTGGTGAGCAGTCGCACTGCGGCGGAGGTGTCCATCAGGTACTCGATCATGAGCGGTAGTCGCCCTTCTCGAGCAGGATGTCGAAGTCACCCCGCTCCCCCATCTCGGCTAGCTCAGCCAGCGCCTTGGCGCGCTTGATTCGCTTCGCAACCTCGACCAGAGCCGCGTTCACGGTGTCCTTCTTGGTGGTGGTGCCCAGCAGGCGCTGCGCCTCGGCAAGCGCTTCGTCGTCGACATCGCGCACCATGGAGACGCCGAAGGCCCCCACCGGGACGGATCTCGGTGGGGGCCTTCGGGTTTGGTGTTGTTCAGCTCACAAGGAGCCTGGACTCACCAGGACGACTTGTGGACGCCCGGGAGTTCGCCGCGGTGGGCCATCTCGCGCAGGCAGACACGGCAGAGGCCGAACTTGCGGTAGACGGCGTGCGGGCGGCCGCAGCGCTGGCAACGGGTGTAGGCCCGCACCGCGAACTTCGGCTTGGCGTTGGCCTTGTTGATCAGAGCCTTCTTAGCCATGTGCTCAGTTCTCCTTGAACGGGAAGCCGAGGTGCTTCAGCAGCGCGCGGCCTTCTTCGTTGTTGGTCGCGGTGGTCACGACAGTGATGTCCATACCCCGCGGACGGTCGATACGGTCCACGTCGATCTCGTGGAACATCGACTGCTCCGAGAGGCCGAACGTGTAGTTGCCGTGGCCGTCGAACTGCTTCGGCGACAGACCGCGGAAGTCGCGGATACGCGGCAGCGCGATGGAGATCAGGCGATCCAGGAACTCCCACATGCGGTCGCCGCGCAGGGTGACCTTCGCGCCGATCGGCATGCCCTCACGCAGCTTGAACTGCGCGATGGACTTGGTGGCCTTGCGGATCTCGGGCTTCTGGCCGGTGATCAGGGTGAGGTCGGCGACCGCACCGTTGATCAGCTTCGCGTCACGGGCGGCGTCGCCGACACCCATGTTCACGACGACCTTCACGACGCCCGGGATCTGCATCACGTTGGCGTAGTTGAACTCGCTGTTCAGGGCCGGCTTGATTTCCTCGCGGTAGCGGGTCTTCAGGCGCGGCTGCACCTTGTTCTCAGTAGAAGTCATCTCAGATGTCCTTCCCGTTGCGACGGGAGATGCGGACCCGCTTGCCGTTCTCGTCGGTGCGGTAGCCCACGCGGGTCGGCTTGCCGTCGGAGTCGACGACCATCACGTTGGAGGCCTGGATAGCGGCTTCCTGAGTGACGATGCCGCCCGAGCTGGCGCCACGCTGGTTCGCGGAGTTCGCGACGTGCTTCTTGATCCGGTTCACGCCCTCGACCAGGACCTTGCCGGTCGCCGGGAAGGCCTGAATGACCTTGCCCTTGGCGCCCTTGTCCTTACCCGAGATGACGATGACCGTGTCGCCCTTGTGCACCTTCATAAGTCAGAGCACCTCCGGAGCCAGCGAAACGATCTTCATGAACTTCTTCTCACGCAGCTCACGGCCGACCGGGCCGAAGATGCGGGTGCCGCGCGGATCGTTGTCCGCCTTGATCAGCACCGCGGCGTTCTCGTCGAACTTGATGTACGAGCCATCCGGACGACGGCGCTCCTTGACGGTGCGCACGACGACGGCCTTGACGACCTCGCCCTTCTTGACGTTGCCACCCGGGATGGCGTCCTTGACAGTGGCGACGATGATGTCACCGATGCCGGCATAGCGACGCGACGAACCACCGAGAACGCGAATGCAAAGGATTTCCTTGGCACCCGTGTTGTCGGCGACGCGCAGTCGCGACTCCTGCTGAATCACTTCAGCTCCTCCTAGACCTGGACGAAATGCACGCCGGATTGCCGACCCGACGGGCATGGTCAGTTGCCCCTCAAACGCGCGCCTGCCAGCGGTAATACGAGATCAGACGATGCTCAACCACTGTGGGTTCGCGGCCGAAGTGCGGGCATAGCTCCCGCAGGCAACCGGTCCAGTGTAGCCAAGCCCCCAGGTGGCGCCCAAATCGGGGCCGGGCACGGGACAAATGGGGCAGGCGCGAAGAGTGAGGTTTGGGTAGTCTCGCCCCGGAACCCTCTAGCAAATTGATAGCAATTAGAGAGGACCCGAGTGACCTTGCCCGGCCGTTCCGCCGATTTCAGTCTCTCCCGTCGTTCCGTTCTCCTCGCCCTCGGGCTGGCTCCGGCCGCCGCGTGGGTCGCGTCCTGTAGTAAGGACAGCTCCTCGTCCGGCTCGAAGCCGTTGACCGGGCCGGACATGTCCGGAGCCGATCCCGGCATCCGAGCGCAGGACGATCTGTATCGCAGCGTCAACGGCAGCTGGCTGCGCACCTATCAACTGCCCGCCGACCGGGTCTCGTTCGGCACCTTCGACGAGGTCAACGACCGCGTCGAGGACCAGTTGCGGGCCATTGTGGAAGGTATCTCCGGCCCGAAGCCGGGGAGTCCCGAACAGCAGATCCGGGATCTGTACGACGCCTGGATGGACAGCGCCGCCATCGATCAGCTCGGCATCACACCACTGCAGGACTTGTTCGCGCGCATCGACGCCGCGCCCGGCAAGCCGGAGTTGGCCAAGGTGATGGGCGGGCTGCCGGTCGCCGCGCTGCTGAGCATCTCCGTCACCGCCGACTCGAAGAAGTCGACCGCCACCATCGCCTCGGTGGGGCAGACCGGAATCGGGTTGCCGGAGCAGTATTTCCGCAAGCCCGAGTTCGCCGACAAGCTGTCCGGATATCACGGATATCTGGTGCAGGCCGCCGGTGCCGCCGGGCTCGCGGACCCGAACGGGATGGCGCAGCGGGTGCTGGATCTGCAGACCCGGATGGCGTCGGGGTTCTGGGACAACGTGCGCATGCGCGATCCGGAGGCCACCTACAACAAGTTGCGGTGGAACGAATTGGTGGCGCTGGCGCCGCAATTCGATTGGGAGCCGTGGCTGGCGGGCGTCACCGGCCGGCCGCACAATCTGTTCGATTCGGTGATCGTGGAGCAGCCGTCGTATGTCACGCATGCCGGGCAGTTGTGGCAGGACACCGATGTCGCGGTGTGGCGTGAATACCTGAAACTATCGCTGGTGCAGCAGTTCTCGCAGTATCTCGCGAAGCCGGTGTACGACGCGTATTTCGACTTCTTCGTGAAGACCATGCAGGGTGTGCAGCAGCCGCGGGAACGCTGGCGCGACGGCTTGGACGTGGTGACCGGCACGGTGGGCGAGCAGCTCGGCAAGCTGTATGTGGCGCAGCATTTCTCGCCCGATGCGAAGAAGCAGGCACTGGAGATGGTGGCCGATCTGATGGCCGCCTACCGTGACGATTTCCACAATTCCAGCTGGATGTCGCAGCCCACCAAGGATGCCGCGCTGGTGAAGCTGGAGAAGATCACCACCAAGATCGGCTACCCGGACAAGTGGCAGGACTACTCCGGGCTCACCGTCACGCGCGGCAAGCTGGTGGAATCGCTGATCGCGGCCCACAACTTCCAGTCCGCGCGCGAATTCGACAAGCTCGGCAAGCCGGTCGACAAGTCCGAATGGGATATGGCGCCGCAGACCGTGAACGCCTACTACAACCCGGTCAACAATGAGATCGTCTTCCCGGCCGCCTTCCTGCAACCGCCGTTCTTCGATCCGGCGGCGCAGGCCGCGGTGAATTACGCCGCGGTGGGTGCGGTGATCGGGCACGAGATCGGGCACGGTTTCGACGATCAGGGTTCGCAGTACGACGGGGACGGGAATCTGCGCGATTGGTGGACGCCGGAGGATCGCGCCGCCTTCACGGCGCGCACCGACAAGGTTGTCGCGCAATACGATGCGCTGGTCCCGGAGGGCTTGACGCCCGAGCAGCATGTGAACGGCAAGCTGACGCTCGGCGAGAATGTGGCCGATATCCACGGCTTGCAGATGGCGCTCGCCGCGTATGCCATTGCCGAACAGCGCAGGAGCACGGCGAAACCGGATTTCACGCCCATGTTCGAGGCGTGGGCACGCACCTGGCGGACCAAGGCCACCACGGAGTACGTGCAGATGCAGATCTCCGAGGATCCGCATTCGCCCGCCGAGTTCCGGGCGAATCAGGTGGTGCGGAATCTGCCCGAGTTCTACCTCACCTACCAGGTCAAGGAGGGCGACAAGATGTATCTGCCGGAGGACCAGCGTGTCGTTTTCTGAGTTCGAATTGGATCGCAGGCGTTTCCTCGCGGCGCTGGGCCTGGTGCCGGCGGCGGCCGCGCTGGCGGCCTGCACCAAGGATTCGACGACCAACAAGAATGCGTCGGAACCCCTTGCGGGCCCGGATATGTCGGGTTCGGATCCGGCGGTGCGGCCGCAGGACGATCTGTATCGCTTCGTGAACGGCAAGTGGCTGCAGGAGTATCAGCTGCCGCCGGACAAGGTGTCGTTCGGCACCTTCAACGAGGTGGGCGATCGGGTCGAGCAGCAGCTGCGGGAGATCATCCAGGGCATCAAGGACCCGAAGGCGGGCAGCGATGGTCAGCTGATCCGCGATCTGTACGACGCGCGGCTGAACCTGGGCGATATCGAGCAGCTCGGTATGACGCCGCTGCAGGAGCTGTTCACCGCGATCGATGCCGCCGCGGCGAAACCCGAGCTGGCCAAGGTGATGGGCGGGCTGCCGGTCGGCGGGCCGATCGGGCTGGGCGTCACCGTGGATCGCAAGAATTCCAGCGCCCATGTGGCGGCGGTCGGACAGTCGGGCATCGGGCTGGCCGAGCAGTACTATCGCAAGCCCGAACTGGCGGAAAAGCTTTCGGCATACCGGACCTTCATGGAGAAGATCGCCGCGGGCGCCGGATTCCCCGATCCGGCCGGAATGGCCGGGCGGGTGGTGGATCTGGAGACGCGTATTGCGGCCGGTTTCTGGGACAAGGTGAAGCTGCGCAATACCGAGGCCACCTATAACCGCATGTCCTGGACCGAGATGACCGCGCTGGCGCCGCAATTCGATTGGGCGCCATGGCTGGCCGGGAATACCGATCGACCGGCGAGCCTGTTCGACACGGTGATCGTGGGTGAGCCGTCGTTCGTGACCGCCGCCGGGCAGCTGTGGCAGGACGTGGAACTGGGTGAGTGGAAGGACTATCTGAAGCTCTCGCTGGTGCGCTCGTTCGCGAAGTACCTGCCGAAGACCATTGCCGATGCCAATTTCGAGTTCTTCGGCACGGTGATGAGCGGGCTGCAGCAACGGCCGGAGCTGTGGAAGTCGGCGGTCGCGACGGTATCCGACACGCTGGGTGACGAGCTCGGAAAACTGTACGTGGACAAGTATTTCCCGCCGGAGGCCAAGCAGCGGGCGCTGGATATGGTGGCCGATCTGGTGGCCGCCTACAAGGCCAATTTCACCGCTTCCACCTGGATGTCGCAGCCCACCAAGGATGCGGCGCTGGTGAAGCTGGCCAAGATGACGGTGAAGATCGGGTATCCGGACAAGTGGGAGGACAACTCGGGCTTGCAGATCACCCGCGGGCAGTTGATCCGATCGCTGCTCGCCGTCGACACCTTCGCTTCGAAGAAGATGTTCGCGAAGCTGGGTGAGCCGGTCGACAAGACCGAGTGGGGCATGTCGCCGCAGACCGTGAATGCGTACTACCAGGCGGTCAATAATGAGATCGTGTTCCCGGCCGCCTTCCTGCAGCCGCCGTTCTTCGATGCCGAAGCCGAGGAGGCCGTGAATTACGGTGCGGGTGGCGCGGTCATCGGGCACGAGATCGGGCACGGCTTCGACGATCAGGGTTCCAAGTACGACGCGGACGGCAATCTGAAGGATTGGTGGACGCCGGAGGATCGGGCCAAGTTCGACGCTCTCACGCAGAAGCTGGTGGACCAGTACAACGTGCTGGTACCCGCGGGTCTGCCGCCGGATCAGCATGTGGACGGTCAGCTCACGCTCGGCGAGAACGTGGCCGACAATCGCGGGTTGCAGATGGCCTTCGCCGCCTACCGGATTCAGCAGCAGCGCAAGAACGTCGCCAATCCCGACTATCGGCCGATGTTCGAGGCGTGGGGCCGGAATTGGCGTTCCAAGGCCACCACCCAGTACACCGAGAATCTGCTGGCCAATGATGTCCACTCCCCCAATGAATTCCGCGCCAATCAAGTGGTGCGGAATCAGGCGGAGTATTACGCCACCTTCGGTGTGAAGGAGGGCGACAAGCTGTTCCTGCCGGAGGATCAGCGCGTCACCTTCTGAGCCGCCCGCATCCCACTGCGGCCCGACAGCATCGCGGGCGGTCGTGCCTAGATCGCGAGAGGTGGTGCGGCGCTGGCGGGTTCGGCGGGCGGGTGGTACGCCTGCCAGGCGGCGGCGAGCCGGTCGGCGGCCTCGACGAGGAGGCCGGCCGGATGCCGGAAGTGCAGCCGGATGCGGTCCTCGCTGCCGCCCGCGGCGTCCAGCCCACTGCCCGCCAGCACCGCCACGCCGTGCCGCAGCGCGGTCTGCGCGAAGGAGGTGCCGTCCCCGTACGGCAGCCGCACCCACAGGGTCTGGCCGCCGGTCACGGCCGGCACCGACCACTCCGGCAGTCGCGCGGCAAGTGCGGCACGGAGCACGTCGTGACCCGATTTCAGGTGTGCGGCACGGGTTTCGCACTGCGCGTCTATGTCGGGCACGAGACCGGTCGCGGCGATCTGGGCGGGCAGGTTGCCGCCCAGATCGTGCACGGCGCGCAGGCGGGTCACCCGGGCGATGACGGGTGGCGTGGCGCGTATCCAGCCGATGCGCAGCCCGCCCCACGTGTTCTTGCTCAGCGAGCCGATAGAGATGACCGTGGCCCCGAACGCGGCGGCAGTGTGGCCGATGGCGGCGGACGAGGAACCGAGCGACAGGGGCGGGGCCGTTTCGGCGGCCAAGGGTGGCGGGACATCCACGCCGGGGAAGGGGAGGTCGGCGGTGATTTCGTCGGCGATGAGCGGAATGTCCAGGGCGGCGGCGATTTCCGTGATGCGGCGTCGGCGCAGGGCGGAAAGTACGGTGCCGGTGGGGTTCTGGAAGGTGGGAGTGAAGTAGGCCAGCACCGGTCGCCGGGCGTGGGCCGTGGCCTCGAATCCGGGTAGTCCGATGGGTAACGCGGTGAGGATTGCCGCTTCCTCGTGGAAGGCTTCCAATGCGCCTGGATAGGTGGGGGTTTCGACGAGAACGCGGTCACCCGGGCGCACGAAGGCGCGGGCCAGCAGGGACAGCGCCTGTTGGCCGCCGTTGGTGATGAGGATCCGGTCGGCGGTGGTCGGGGCGCCCAGGCGGGTGTAGCGGTCGGCGACGGCCTGCCGGAGGGGCGGGTATCCGGCCGGGTGGTAACCGATTTCAGCGGTCATGGCGGCCATGATGGGCAGGGCCCGGGCGTATGCGTCGACTATCGCCGGTGGCGGGGCTTCGGGCGCGGCGCAGGCGAGGGTGAGGATGTCGTCCTGTGGTTCGAGCAGGTTGAGGAACATGGGTGCGGCGGTGGTGTCCGGGCCGGAGCCCGCGGCGGGTCCGGAGACGCGGGTGCCGCTCCCCTGCCGGCGCGTGATGCGGCCTTCGGCGGCGAGCAGGTCGTAGGCGGCGACCACGGTATTGCGGCCGACGGCAAGTTGTCCGGCGAAGGCCCGGTCGGCGGGGAGGGCGGATCCAGTGGGCAGCTCGCCGTCGTCGATGAGTTGCCGTAGCCGTGCGGCGAGCAGTACGTACAGCGGTCCGCGCCCGGACGACCACCGTCCGAGTCGTTCGGTGACGTCGATTGGCTCCATAACGGGACCAATTCTGCCCGATTGGCCCTGTGCCGGCCAGGCCGGTTGCCGAAGGATTGTCCGCATGAGTGAAGTAGCCGAAACATCCACTGCCACTTCGATTCCCGCTTCGATTCCCGCGACCATCGCCACGCTTCCGGGTCCGTTCCAGCAGCGTGAGCTGGCTCGGGTCAATGAATCGGTGGTGCGGGTCGCGATGATCGAGGGCGAGTTCCCGTGGCATCACCACGATGAGGACGAGTTGTTCCTGTGCTGGTCCGGGACCTTCCGTATCGAGCTCGAGGATCGTGCCGCGGTGGTTCTCACATCGGGCGAGCTGTTCACGGTGCCGAGAGGTGTTCGTCACCGTCCGGTGGCCTCGTCCCCTGCTCATATCGTGCTCATCGAGCATCCGGAGACGAAGCAGTACGGGAACTGATCGATGTCGAGGTCCGCTTGTTGCCGGTTCGGTTCCGGATCGAGCCGGTGCTTGTGTAAATTGGATATTAGGTTAGGGTTGCATAAGTTTTGACTGAGGTTGGGAACGATGGAGCGCGCGGTGCCGGAGATTTTGTCCACCGTCGAGCGTCACCGGCTCGTGGACGAGTGGGCGAACGGCGTCGACCTGTACGACGTGCTGTCGGTCGCCGCGCTGATCGAATGCGGTCGGCGGGTGCCCGCACTGCGGACGGCCGTCCGCTGCGGTGGTCACATCCTCACCTATGCCGAGCTGTACGAGCAGCTGGACGGCGGTGTCACCGGTAGTGCGGGCCCGACCCTCGACGATCTGGCCCGGCTACTGACCGATATCGCGCTCGCCGCCGAGACCGGCGCGCTGCTGGTCGAGCTCGGGCCGACGGGTACCGGCCTGGTTCCGGACGCGGTGGCCGCGGCCGCCGACGACCGCCGGGCCGTGGTCGCCGATCAGCGCACCTGCACGGTCGACCGCGCGTTCGGCGCCGCGGATGTGCGACTGCTGGCCACTCAGTGGGATTGCACCGACGCCGCAGTGGAACTGCTCGCAGCGTTGGCCGACGGCGCGACCCTGGTGCTCGCCACCGAAGGTCAGCGCACGCATGCCTCGGCGCTGGCCGGACTCATCGCGAACTGTGCCGCGACCCATGTGGTCGCCGCCGCCGCGACCCTGGCCGAGCTGGCCGAACTGCCTGCCGCACCGGCCTTGCCGAGCGTGCGCCGCTGGGATGTGCTCGGGACGGACTGCCCGCCGGAGCTGGCCGGGCTGCTGCGTGCGCTCGCGCCGGGATCGTGCGCCGGATTCGCCTATGCCACGCCCGAATACGCGGGGGTCGCCGCGCGCGGTCCGCTGGATGGTTCCGGGCGGTTGCGTCCGATTCCGGGTGCGCGCCTGCTGGTGCTGGATTCGGCCCTGCGCCCGGTGGCGCCGGGTCAGCCGGGTGACGTCTATCTGGGTGGCGCGGCGCTGGCCGTCGAACTCACCGATGCGGCCGTGGGTTTCACCGCCGACCCGTTCGTGGCGGACGGTCGTCTGGCCCGTACGGGCCTGCGTGGCCGATGGACGGCCGATGGCTGGCTGATCTTCGATGCTGCGGCAGAGGCTGCCGGGATCGATTACGCCGCGGCCTGACGGACTACGCCGCGGCCTGACCGACGCCGGGCGCGGCGCGCGTCCCAGAAACCGACCGCCAGGTAATCGCTGCTGTAGAGACCGCTTACGCGGTGATCCAAGATCCTCCCCGAGCCCGCCTGCGGAGAACTATTCGGGACCCTGCGGAGAACTATTCGGGGCCAAGGCGTTCCGCCGCACCGCCGGTAACGGGGAATTGTCCCGGCGCCCACATGCAGAGGTTGTGCGGGCGAACTTTGCGCGGATGAACCCCGGAACCCTTCGATCTGCCCTAATTGTGCGTTTTCCAGCGATAGTGTGGAAATCACCCAATGGCCGCCGAGCGCGATGACGCGCCCGGGGTGCCTTCGAATTGGTTCACCGCATGCCGATCGACCGCGTCGGCCCTTCATCATCGCTGCTGGAGTCGTCTCCGCTGCTTCTGCCTGCGCGCCATCCGAGGGCATCAGCCGGCGCGACGATCATCCCGAGCGTTCCTCACACGGAGCGTGGCCTCCTGCGGCACAAACGCTTTCGATCTTCCTCTCACCGGTCCGGCCCGCAAGATTCGGCGCCCGCCCAGCAAGGGCACCGAAGAGTTGTGTCCTCGGAAGGAGGGGCTGTCATGAGCGCGGAATCCGTGCCCAGCCCGACGTCTGCATTTTCATTCTCCTCGGCGGAGAGCGAGCGGTTGCACATTGCGATGGTGGTACCACCGTATTTCGACATTCCCCCCAAGGCGTACGGCGGTGTGGAGGCCGTGGTCGCGGATCTGGTGGACGCCCTGGTGGAGCGGGGTCACGAGGTCACGCTGCTCGGCGCGGGCGAGAACGGCACCAAGGGGAATCTGATCCCGCTGTGGGATCGCGTGCAGGCCGAGCGGCTGGGTGATCCGTTCCCGGAGGTGGTGCACGCCTTGAAGGTGCGGCGCGTATTGGAGCGGCTGGCGGTGGGCGGCAACCTGGATGTGGTGCACGATCACACCTTCGCGGGTGCGCTGAATCTGCCCGTCTACCGCGAGCTGGGACTGCCGACGGTGGTGACCGTGCACGGCCCGGTGAACGGCGATCCGTACATCTACTACAGCGAACTCGGCGAGGACGCGCATCTGGTGGCCATCAGCGATCGGCAGCGGGCGCTGGCCCCGGACCTGAATTGGGCCGGGCGCGTGCACAATGCGTTGCGGGTCGAGGATTGGCCCTTCCAGGCGGAGAAGCAGGACTACGCTCTCTTCCTGGGCCGGTTCACCGCGGACAAGGCCCCCCACCTGGCCTTGCAGGCCGCGCATGCGGCCGGTCTGCCCTTGGTGCTGGCGGGTAAATGCGCGGAGCCGCCCGAGGTGGCGTATTTCGACAGTGCGGTCCGGCCGTTGCTCACCGAACGCGACACCATGTTCGGAATGGCCGATGCCGCGGCCAAGCGCAAGTTGCTCGCCGGAGCGCGCTGCCTGCTGTTCCCGGTGTGCTGGGAGGAACCGTTCGGCATGGTCATGATCGAGGCGATGGTGTGCGGAACGCCGGTGGTGGCGTTGCGCGGCGGGGCCGTGTCCGAGGTGATCGTGGACGGCGTCACCGGTCGTATCTGCGATCATCCGGACGAATTGCCCGCTGCCATCGAGGAAGTGCGCTCGTATGATCCGGCCGCGATGCGCGCGCATGTGGTCGCGAATTTCGGCGCGGACACGCTGGGACGCGGCTACGAGGAGATCTATCGCCGGGTGGCGAGCACGCGGCGCCCGCGCCGCGGCGGTCGCATCACCATCCACACCTGGGCGTCCGCTCCGGCCCACCAGTCGGCGCCGGCGCCGAATCGGGTGGTGCGCACGCGGCCCGCGCGGGTCACCGCGCCCACGCCCATCACCCGTTCCGGCGGCCGTCGCCGGCCGCCCGCGGGGCCGGTGCCGGGCGCGGTATCCGATCCAGCCCTCTTGACCGGGATGGGTCCGACGCCGGGCCGTAAAACGGTGGCGGACAACGTCGTTCCGGACACGAAAGTCATAGAGGAAGGGACCGAATGATCGATGAGACTCCGTCGGCTCTGAACACCGGCGAACCGTTGAACCTGGGCGCGTCGGGTGGTGCGGTCACGCTGGTTGAAGGCAGCACGTTCTGCCTGTCGGACCGGCTCGGCGATATCGAGCAGGGGACGCCGTACGGGCTGTTCTACCGGGATGCCCGGGTGCTGTCGCGGTGGGAGCTGCGACTGGACGGACAACGGCCGGAGCCGTTGTCGGTATTGAGTCCGGAGGCCTTCATCGCCCGGTTCATATTGCGCCGGCCTCCACGGGCCGGCGCAGCAGACAGCACAGTGCTCATCGTGCGGGAACGACTGGTGGCGGACGGACTACGGGAGACCGTCACGGTCGAGAATCTGGGCCGCGAAACCACGGCCGTGGACCTGCAATTGCATGTGGACGCGGATTTCGCGGACCTCTTCGCGGTGAAGGAGGGCCGCAGCGGTAACGGTCGCGCCGAGGTCGTGGTGGCGGATGTGGAGCTGCTGCTCAACGATCGTTCCGATCGCACCCGGGGTTTGGCGGTGTCCTCCTCGGAAACGCCTGCGGTGCTGCCGGGTTCGCTGTCCTGGCGGGTGGTGGTCCCGGCCGGCGGTAGGTGGCAGACCGAGATCGTGGCCCAGCCGAGCATGGGCACGCAGCCCATTCATTCGCTCGGACGGCCGGGTGAGCAATACGAATTCAGTGAGCCGAGCCGCAAGATCGCCGCCTGGCGGGATACCGCCACCAAGATCACCGCCGGCAATCTGCAGCTGGCGGGGGTGCTGGAGCGGACCGAAAGTGATCTGGGCGCCTTGCAGATTCACGACGACAATCGCGGCGGCCGCCCGTTCGTGGCCGCGGGCGCGCCCTGGTTCATGACGCTGTTCGGCCGGGACTCGCTACTAACAGCGTGGATGGCGCTGCCGCTGGATGTGGGGCTCGCGGTGGGCACCATGCAGCAGCTGGCGGAGATGCAGGGGCAGCGGGTGAATCCGATGACCGAGGAGGAACCGGGCCGGATCATGCACGAGATGCGGCGCGGCCCGGCCAGCGGCGCGGTACTGGGCGGTGAGACGTATTACGGAACCGTGGACGCCACACCGCTTTTCGTCATGCTGCTGGCGCAGGCGCGGCGCTGGGGCGCGGACGCCGACGCGGTGCACGCGCTGCTGCCTGCCGCGGACGCGGCACTGGCGTGGATCGCGGATTACGGTGACCGCGATGGCGACGGGTTCGTGGAGTACCGGCGGGCCACCGATCGAGGTCTGATCAATCAGGGCTGGAAGGACAGTTTCGACGGCATCAACGATGCGGCGGGGCGGCTGCCGGAGGCGCCGATCGCCCTGTGCGAGGTGCAGGGGTATGTGTTCGCGGCCCTGCAGGCGCGGGCCGAGCTGGCGGAGGAGTTCGGCGACGGCGCCACCGCCGGGTATCTGCGGGATCGTGCGGCAGAGTTGCGAACCAAGTTCGCGGAGGCGTTCTGGTTGCCCGAAAAGGGTTGGTTCGCGGTCGCTCTGGACGGCAACAAACGCCGGCTGGACGCGTTGACCAGCAATATCGGGCACTGTCTGTGGTCGGGCATCGTCACCGACGAGCATGCGGCGACGGTCATCGCACGGCTGTCGTCGGCGGATATGGACACCGGATTCGGTTTGCGCACACTGGCTTCCAGCATGGGCGCCTACAACCCGATGAGCTACCACAATGGTTCGGTGTGGCCGCACGATACCGCCATCGCGGTGGCCGGACTGCTGCGGTATCGCCATATTCCGGGCGCGATCGAGCTGGCCACCCGGCTGGCGGACGGCCTGCTCGACGCGGCGGTGGCCTTCGGCGGCCGGTTGCCCGAATTGTTCTGCGGTTTCCCGCGAACCAGGTTCTCGGCGCCGGTGCCGTACCCGACCTCGTGTTCCCCGCAGGCGTGGGCGAGTGCGGCGCCGCTGCTGCTGGTGCGGTCCTTCCTGGGGCTGGATCCGGATGTGCCGCGGCGCACGCTGACCGTGCTGCCGCATCTGCCGGTGCGGTGGGGGCGGATGGAGCTCACCGATCTGCGGCTGGGCGGCGCGGTCATCGACCTTGCGGTGGAGGGTGATCGGGTGACCGCCTCCAATCTGCCCGACGATTGGCGGCTGATCACCCACTGAGTGGTGCGGTTACCGGGTCAGCTCTCCGCGGCGGCCCGGTAGCCGCGCACGGCCAGCGCGCCGAAACCGGCGGCCAAGCCCAGCGACCAGGCGAGGGTCTGCAGAAGCGGGGTGGCGAGGGAGCCGCCCTCGATGAATCCGCGCATGGCTTCGATGGCGCAGCTCATCGGTTGCGCGCGGACCACGGGCTGCAGCCAGTCCGGATAGTTCTGCACGGGCACGAATCCCGAATTGAAGAACATGCCGATCAGCACGAAGATCGAGAACAGCTGCACCACCTTGTCGCCGATGCTGCTCACGCCCACCAGGATCACCAGCGGCGTGAAGCCCGCGATCACCAGCACCGGGACGGCGAGCGCGCCGAAGAATCCGGGCCAGCCCTGCTCGAAACGCAGGCCGAGCACCAGGCCGAGCAGGATCACCACGAGCGAAACCACCGCCGCGCGCACGCATTCCGCGAGCAGCCGGCCGAGCATTCCGGCCGAACGGTGGATGGGCAGCACCCAGAAGCGGCGCAACAGACCGCTCTGTCGTTCGCCGTACAAGGACAGGCCGGTGCCCATGGCGCCGTACATGGCGCCGGCGATGGCGATCATGGGCACGAAGCCGTAGATCGGTTTCGCGCCGGACGAGATGCCGAGCGAGCGATCCAGCACCAGATCGAACATGAGCAGCAACAGGACCGGCAGCACCAGCGTGCTGGTCATCACCTCCTGCTGCCGCGACCAGCGGCGCAGCAGGCGACCGGTTTCGACCAGGGCCTGGCCGATCAGGGAGCCGCGAGCGTGCGGAATCGGCTCCGCCGCCGCGATTTCCGGCATGCGACCGCCGGCGAGCGATGCGGCCGCGACGCCGGCCCCTGGGTCGTCGCCGGGATGGCGTGCGTTGTCCGTGGTCATGCCCGTCGTCCTTCCGCTCGAATCGCCAGCACCGCACCCACCGAGAGCAGGGCGGCGATCCACAGTGCGGCCACGCCCAGGGAGCTGGTGTAGTTGCCGTCGGCCAGTCCGCGCAGCGCGGCCGACACCTGCGAGATGGGCTGATTTCGCGCCCACGGCTGGATCCAGCCCGGGAAACCCTGGGCCGGCACGAATCCCGTGGAGGTCATGACCAGCAGTAGCTGCGGCACGAACAGCACGGTCGCGCCGAGCTCCGGATTACGGGTGGCGGTGCCGAGCGCGTCGGCGAGAATCACCACGGCCGCACCGAAAGCCAGCGCCACCAGCACGAAAACAATTGCGGTGACCGGATCGTGGAAGCGGAACCCGAACAGGCTCCCCACGATCAGCGCACCGGCCAGCGCCGCACAGCCGCGCACCAGATTGGCCGACATGCGCGCCGCCACCGGCACCCACGACCGCACCGGCAGTGAGCGCAAGCGCGTGGCCATGCCCCCGGCCTGCTCCCGCCCGGCGCGGTCACCGGCGAACATGGCCGTGAAGAACATGGCGTACACCGCGATCAGCGGCAGCAGATACTGCGCGAAGTCCACCCCGGCCGCCGACATGGACTTGCGCAGCGGCACGTAGAAGCAGATGTAGAACGCGATGGGCGCGCAGACGGCCAGCACCACATCGCCCTCCCGGAAGGCGGCGCGAATCCCGCGCTCGCTCAGCGCCGTCCACTGCATTCCGGCCGGAACGCGGACGGGGGCCTCCTGGTTCACGAAACCACCTCCGCCGGAGCGAGGACGATGCGCGCACGGGCTACCGCCACCGGGGTGCCGGACACGGTGGCGGTCCGCGCGGGCCGGGTGCCGGAATGACCTGCGGCTCCGGCGGTGCCGCTACGGCGGGCCCGGTGCGACCCGGCCGGAACTTGCTTCGGACGCCGCGGTTTCATGCCGTCGCCTCCGTCACGGCGGGCTTGGTGAGTTCGATGAAGACCTCGTCGAGGGAGGGACGGCGGAGGGCTATATCGATGAGTTCGATGTTGTGGGTGGTGATGCGCTGCAAGGCTTCGGTGAGGGTGGCGGCGCCGTCGGCGGCGGGGAGGGCGACGCGGTCGGCGGATTCGGGGACGGTGACTGCGCCGAGACCGGAGAGAGCGGTGACCAGGCGGGGGATGTCGGCGGCGTCGACCGGGACGACCTCGCAGTAGCTGGAGCCGGAGCGGGCCTTGAGCTGGTCGGCGGTGCCTTCGGCGATGACGGTGCCCTTGTCGACGACGATGATGTTGTCGCTCAGGGCATCCGCTTCCTCGAGGTATTGGGTGGTGAGGAGGACGGTGACGCCCTGCTGTTTGAGTTCGCGGACCAGGGCCCACAAACGCTGGCGGCTCACCGGGTCGAGGCCGGTGGTGGGTTCGTCGAGGAAGACGACGCGGGGTGCGCGCACCAGGCCGCAGGCGATGTCGATGCGCCGGCGCATGCCGCCGGAGTATTGGCCGACGCGGCGGTCGGCGGCGTCGGTGAGGGAGAAGCGTTCCAGCAGTTCGTCGGCGCGCTGTCTGGCGGCCTTGCGATGCAGGCCCATGAGGCGGCCGAAGAGCACCAGGTTCTCGCGGCCGGTCAGTACTTCGTCGAGGGCGGCGTATTGGCCGGTGAGCATGATGGAGGCGCGGACCTCGTCGGGTTGGCGGACCACGTCGTAGCCGGCCACCAGGGCGCGGCCCGCATCGGGCCGGACCAGGGTGGACAGCACCGAGACGGTGGTGGTCTTGCCGGCGCCGTTGGGTCCGAGCACGCCCAGCACACTGCCCGCCGGGGCGGTGAAGCTGATGCCGCGCAGGGCCTTCACCTCGCCGAAGGACTTCTCCACGGACTCGACGATGATCGCGTCATCCGGCCGCGGTGTGGTTTCTGTGGTCATGATTCAGGTACTCCCCCTGCGTCGTTGGTATTTCGGGTCAGCCGAGCAGTGATACGACGTCGTCGAGTGAGGCGCCGCCGAGGATGGCGGTGACGGGCAGATCGCGTTGCAGGTCGGCTTCTATGCGCTTGCGCAGGTCCAGGGCTTGGAGCGAATCCAGGCCGAGGGCCACCAAAGGCATGGAGCCGTCGATGGTTTCGCCGGCATCGAGGCCCATGACGAAGCGGAGCGCGTCCCGGACCTGTTCGGCGACATCGGCGATCGGGGGCGCGGGCGCCACTCCGACCGGAGCCGGGGCGCTCTCGGCGGCCGGACCGGGGACGGTCGCGGCGGCCGAACCCGCGGCGGCCGCAGCGTCCGGACGCAAGACGGTCGTACCCGCCGGACCTCCGGCGATGGGCGCGGGCGCCGGTTCGTCGGGTAGTTCGGCGAAGAGCCGGTCCTGCCCGAAGATCGCGAACAGCGAACGCAGCGTGGACCATTCGGCGGCCACCACGACGCGGTTGCCCGTGGCGGCGAAGCCGGTGGCGACGGCGCCGGCCGGATCCATGGGCAGTAGTCCGGTGCCGCTGATGCGGGCCAGCGCCTCGGCATGGTCCGCGCCGACTGCCCGCCACAGTCCCCACTGCACCGAGGTCGCCTCGATGCCGTTGTGCCGGTATCGGATTGCGGCGGCGTCCAGCATGCGGTTGACGGCGGCGTAGACAGCGTGGCCGCGTCCGCCGATGGTGGCCGACAGCGAGGAGCACGCCAGCACCCGGGCGCCCGGAGCCAGTGGCAGCAGGCGGACCAGACGGTCGAAGGCGACCAGTTTGGATTCGGCTGCCGCGAAGACGGTTTCGGGCGTGAGCTCGGCGGCCGCGGCGTCGTAGTCGACGGCCGCGTGCACGAGCAGGGTGGCGGGCGCGCGCAACTCCCCTGCCAGCGCGGCGACCGCGCTCTCGTCGGTGACGTCGCAGCGGCGGATATCGATGATGAGACCCGGTCGCTCCAGTTCACGCACGCGCGCGAGGGCATCTCCCGATCCGCCGGATCGGCTGATCAGCGTGATCCGGCGGGCCCCGCCGTGCGCGAACTCGGCGGTGAAGTCCAGACCGAGTTTGCCGGTGCCGCCAATGATCACGACCTCGGCGAGATCGTCGGCGGTGAGCGGCCGGTCATCACCGGTCTCGTCGACGACGAGGCGTTTGGCGTAGAGCTTGCCTTCGCGAGCGGCGAGTTCCGGCTCACCGGCGGTATGCAGGGCACCGACCAGCGCCTTGGCAGAGTCCAGAAGCGCCTGTCCGGCTTGCAGATCCACGTGCCGGAAGCGGGTACCGAGATGCTCGGGAGCGAAGCAGCGGAACGCAGCCTGAGCGGCGGCATGCACAAGATCCGGGACTTCGGCATCGAACACCGCCTCGCCCCCGACGGTCACCAGCCACGCATCGCGCACTCCGGCCAGGTCCGGCAGCCAGCCGCGATCCCCGACGAAGTCCGCGGATTCCGCCACGGCCGTGCCGATCCCGGCATCCGATGCGGACGGCAGCAGAATGACCGCGGTATCGAAGGACGCCCCGCTGTCCGCACCGACGACCACCGCGCCGTGCCGCCCGGCGGCCTGTTCGACCGCCGCGGCGAGTTCACCGCACTGCCCGGTGTGGTCCAGCACCGCAAGCGTGCGCGGCGGCACCAGCTTCCGCCGGTCCAGCCGCACCCACCGCTCGGCCAGCCGCTGCGGCACGACCGTTGCGGCGGTCACGCTGCCCGCGGGGCCAGCGCCGCGCGCGCCCGAACCCGCGGCGGCAGCGGCAATTCCGGCGGCGCTAGCGCCCACAGCACCGTTCACCATGCCGGACCGGGATCCCCCGACACCAGCAATTCCGGCTGAGGAGGGGCCGTCGGCCGCCGCGTCGTTCACCGCACCGGAGAGATGTCCTGCGGCGTTCATATCTGCGGTGCCGGGCATTCCGGTGCTGCCGACCGCTGTGGGGGCCGAGTGGTAGTTGAAGGGGGCCCAGAGCTTCTTGGGAGTCGTCTGGGTGTTGGGGAAGTCCAGCAGGGGCAGGCGGACCGGGCCACTGTCGTCGCGCAACGCGGTCCAGCTGAAAGAGGTGTCCAGGACTGCGATCTGGGCGAGGTTGCGGGTGAATTCGCGGAGGTCTTCGGCGGTGCGGCGGGAGGTGCCGATGGTGTGGAAGTCGCGTCGGGGGGTGACGCCGGCGAGGGTTTCCTGGAGGGCGAGCATGAGGGCCGGGTGGTCGGCGATCTCGAGGAAGATGTCGATGCCGCGGGCGGCTGCGCCGGCTACGGCGAGGTCGAAGCGGACACGGTTGCGGAGGTTCCAGTACCAGTATTCGGCGGCGGGGAGGTCGGGGGTGACCGGGCCGCCGAGAGTGGCGCCGAGGCACGGGATCTCGGTGTCTTCGAAGACCGGATTGTCGAGGGTGTCCTTCAGGGTGCCTTCGAGCGCGCCGCGGAAAGTGGAGACGAAGGAGGTGTGCGCGGGGTATTCGACGCGGATTTCCTTGGCGAACTTGCCCTGTGCGGTGAGGGTGGCGACCAGTTCGGAGACGGCGGGGCGTTCGCCCGAGACGGCCAGTACGTGTGCGGAGTTGACCACCGCGAGTTCGGCCCAGCCGGAGTTGCGGGCCAGCAGGGCCTCGCATTCGTCGCGGTCGACGCCGACCACGGCCATGGCCCAGCGGCCGGACCAGTCGTTATCGCGTTCCAGCGAGCCGACCAGGTTGGCGCGCAGGGTGACCACGCGGATGCCGTCGGCGAGGGAGATGATGCCGGAGACCACGGCGGCGGCGATCTCGCCCTGACTGTGGCCGACCGTCACGGCCGGTTCGACGCCGACGGCCCGCCACATGGCGGCCAGACCCAGCATCTGCATGAACAGTGCGGGCTGCACGATCTCGACGCCTTCGTCGGTTTCGCCGTCCTCGTGCAGGAGGTAGGTGAGCGGCGAGATGTCGTGCAGTTCCCGGAATTTCGCGTCGCATTCCTCGACGGCGGCGCGGAAGACCGGCGAGTGCCGGTAGTACAGCAGTCCCATGCCGGGTCGCTGGCTGCCCTGGCCGGGGAACACGTAGGCCACGCGCCTGGCGACGGCCGCGGTCTCCCCCACCACGACGGCCGGGTGCGGGCGTCCGGCGGCGATGGCCTTTAAAGCATCGACCAGCTGGTCACGCTCGCGCACCATGGCCAACGCCCGCTGCCGGCGTGCGCCGCGGGTGCGCAGCAGCATGTCGGCGACTTCGCCGGGGGTGACGTGCGGCCGCTGTTCGAGGTAGGCGGCCAGGGCGGCGGCTTCCCGGCGCAGCGCGTCGGGGCTGTCGGCGGACAGCGGGATCGGGATGCTGCCGTCGGGAAGTCGGTAGTCAGGCATGGATCTCCCTTTCGAGCACGGCCTCGTCCGGCGCGGGCATGGCGAGCACGGCGTGCGCATTCGTGCCGCTGACGCCGAAGGACGACACGGCGGCGTAGCGGACGCCGTCGCGCGGCGCCCAGTCGCGCAGTTCGGTGGCGAGCCGCAGGCCGGAGGCGTCCCAGTCGACCCGGGTGGTGGGGTGGTCCGCGTGGCGGGTGGGCGGGATCTGCCCGTGCAGGCCGCTGAGCAGCACCTTGATCAGGCCGAGCAGTCCGGCGGCGGCCTGCGCGTGGCCCAGGTTGGATTTGACCGAGCCGAGCAGCGGGCCGGTGCCGTCGGCGCGGGGTGCGCCGTAAACATGTTGCAGGGCAGCGAGTTCCAGCGGATCACCGACGGCGGTGCCGGTGCCGTGGCCCTCGATCAGGTCGACCAGTTCGGGGGCGATACCGGCGGCGGCGATGGTGGCGCGGATGAGTCGCTCCTGCGCTTCGGTGCTGGGCACCGCGATGGGCGCGCCCTTGCCATTGTGGTTGATGCGGGAGCCGAGCAGGCGCGCGTAGATGCGATGTCCGAGGCGGCGGGCCCGCGATTCCCGTTCCAGCACCACGATTCCCACGCCTTCACCCCAGAGGGTGCCCTGAGCGTCTTCGGAGTAGGGCTTGCACTGCCCGTCCGCGGACAGTGCGTTGTTCTTGGAGAATTCGAAGAACGCACCGGGCGAGCCCATGACGCAGGCCGCACCGGCCAGCGCCCATTCGCATTCATCGTTGCGAATGGCGGAGGCCGCCAGGTGCACGGCCGCCAGCGAGGACGCGCAGGCCACGTCGACGACCACCGAGGGCCCGTTCAGCCCGAGGCAGTTGGAGATGCGCCCGGCCACCGCACCGAGGGCGGAGCCGCTCGCCCGGTATCCGGTGTACTCGTTGACGTCCGCGCCGTGCGGGCCGTATTCGGTGCTGGAAGCGCCCATATAGCAGCCGATCTCGTCAGCGCCGAGGTCGGACGGGTCGAGGCCGGTATTCTCCAGGGCCCGCCAGGCCACGCGCAGCGCGACGCGCTGCTGCGGGTCCATGGCGACGGCTTCGCGCGGGGTGATGCCGAAGAACTGCGGGTCGAAATCGGCTGCGCCGTCGAGGAATCCGCCGGAGTCACGGACCGCGCCCCAGCCCTCGGTCTCGGCCAGCGACAGCAGTCGCTCCAGCGGCCAGCCGCGGTCGCGCGGGAAGGGCCCGAGCAGGTCGCGGGATTCGGCGAGCGCCGTCCAATAGCCGGCGAGGGTGTCGACGCCGCCGGGGGCCTCCACGGCCATGCCGACGATGACGATGGGGTCGTCGTGGTTGTCGCTCATCGGTTCGCCGGCTCCCGGATCGGTTCCGCCGTCAGGGTTTCCGCGATGGCGTCGACATTGTCGTGCAGGTAGAAGTGGCCGCCGTCGAACATGGTGACCTGGAGTTCGTGCGGGGTGTGCTGCTGCCAGCCGTAGAGATCACCGAAGGTGACGAACTCGTCGTCGCTGCCGCCCATGGCGTGCAGGGGCACATCGAGGAGTACGTCCTTCGGGCAGGTGTAGGCGTCGAAGGCGGCATAGTCGGCCTTCAACGCGGGCAGTGCCATGCGCATGAGTTCCCGGTTGGCGAGCACGTCCGCGCCGGTGCCCTGCAGGCCGCCGACGTGATCGAGGAGCTGTTCGTCCTCGGTCGGATGCGGCGGCATATCGGCCACACGCCACGGGGCGACCGCACCGGAGACCGCGAGCAGGCGCACGGGAATGCCCGCATCCAGTGCCAGCCGGGCGAATTCGAAGGCCACCACCGAACCCATGGAGTGCCCGAATACGGTGATCGGCACGCCACTGTTCTGCGGAGAACGCACGAATTCCGCGAACGCTCCGGCCGCGATGTCCGGGACGCTGCGCAGGGCTTCCTCGCGGGCGCGGTCCTGCCGGCCCGGGTACTGGAAGATCGAGACGTCGAAGTCCTCGCTGAGCGCCTTGGAGAAGGGCCGGTAGGTGGAGGCGCCGCCGCCCGCGTGCGGGCAGATCAGCAGCGGCGGGTTGGCGGCCGCGCGGGGGCGATGGAATTTGCGGATCCATCCGAGGGTGTTGCTCATGGTCGTTCGCTCCTGTTCTGCACGCCGGAATTCCCGCTGCTCACTGCCACATCCGGCGCATGACCAGCAGGCCGTGGTCCTCGTCGCCGATCACCGTGGTCGCGTCGATGCGACGGTCCGGGTCGAAGGCGATGGCGCGCAGGGTGTCGTGGAAGGCGGCCTCGATGATCTCGGCCTCGGTGGGGTCGAAGGAGTCCTCCGCGTAGAAGACGACCGCTTGCACGCCGTCGGCGGGCAGCAGCGAATTGGCGGGGAAGATCATCACCAGCAGCGCATTGTCGGTGGCGCCGCCGCCTTCGAAGGTGACGAGTTCCAGTTCCGCCCGGGCCAGCAGGCTTTCGAGTTCCTCGCGGCCGGGCGGGTAGGACTGGAAGACGAACATGCTGTCGAACAGCTTGCGCACGCCGGTGGCGCGAATGGCGGAGGTGAGCCGGTACTGGTGGAACTCCATGAGATCCACGCGCCGGCGCTGGATTTCGGCCAGCAGGTCACGCCAGCTGGCGTCGCCGCGCAGGCCGACCGCGACGGGGATGGTGTTGGCGAAGCAGCCCACGGCATTGTCGACCTCGTCGAGGTCGGCGGGGCGGCCGGAGACCACCTCACCGAATACCGCAGTGTCCGAACCGGTCACGTAGTGCAGCACATTCGCCCAGGCCAGCTGGCAGACCACGCTGAACGTGGTGCCGAGGTCGGCGGCCAGGGCGGTGAGCCGGTCCACCACTTCCGGGTCGATGACCGCCGCGCGGCCGGTGGGCACGCCGCCGCCGTCCGGCACCCGGTCGGGGGCGACGAGGCAGGGCGGTACACCGTCGAGGTAGCCGGACCAGGCTGCTTCGGTGGCGGCCTCGCGGTCCTGGGTGAGGCGCAGGAACTCGGCGAAGGTATCGGGATTGCCGAGCGGTGCCGCGGTGCCATCGCTCAGGTAGGCGGCGAAGATCTCCTGCGGCAGCAGCTGTCCCGACCAGCCGTCGGTGAGCAGGTGGTGCGAGGTGAGGACCAGCATGTGCACCGCGCCTGGCAGGTGCACGACGGTGGCGCGGGTGAGCGGGCCGTGCGCGAGGTCGAACTGCTCGCCCTGATCGGCGCGCAGGAAGTCCTGCAGCCGCTCGTCGGCGTCCTGCCGATTCGCGTAGTCGACTTCGCGCACCTCGACATCCACGTGATCGGTGACGATCGCGTAGGGTTGGCCGCCCTGTGAGACCGAGATGGCCACGCGCAGATTGGGATAGCGGTTGATCACCGTGTCCAGGGCGGCGGTCAGGCGCGGCAGGTCCAGGGCGCCGCGCACGGCGATCATGGTCTGCACGTTGTAGAAGTCCTTGCCGCCCGAGCCCAGTGCGGTGAAGTACAGGCCGGACTGCATGGGCGCCAGCGGGTGCACGTCGGCGAAGGCGCCGTAGAGGGTCTGCCAGCGGTCCAGGTCCAGCTGGGTGACCTCGCGGGCGAGCACATCGCTGGGGGTGAGTCGACGGATCGGGTTGTCGCGCACCGTCTTCGCGAAGTCGCGCAGGCCACCCGCCCACAGGTCGGCGAGTTCGTGCACGTCCGCGTCGGAGAGCACGCCGGCGGGGAAGCGGAACGACGCCCGCAGAGTGGCGTTGTCGCCGTCGGTGACGGTCACCGTGTTCACGTCGAGGACGGCGGCAACCGGCATCGCCGGGTCGGCGTGGCCACCCAGGTAGCCGAATTCCGGTGCAGCATCCCAGGTTTCGGCGGTCTCGGCGACAGCGAAACGGCCCATGTAGTTGAAGCTCAGCTGTGGTGCGGACCGGTCGGCCAGGACCGTGCGGCCCTCCTCGTTCAGCCAGCGCAGCAGACCCCAGCCGATACCGGAATCGGGCACGGCGAGCAGCTGCTCCTTGACCGCCTTCACCGCGTCCACGATGTCGGCCTGCCCGGCGCGCAGCACATTCAGCGCGACCGGGTAGGCACTGGTGAACCAGCCGACGGTATTGGCCAGATCGGCTCCGGCGAACAGGGTTTCGACGCGACCGTGCCGCTCCATGGTGAGCGAGACGGTATCGGCGTCGGCATCACGCGAACGGCGGAAGCGGTGCACGGCAACCGCCAGCGCAGCCACCTGGATATCCAGGAAGTCGCACCCGAACGCCTGCGCGCCCGTGGTCATGAGGAATCGAGTGTCCTCGGCATCGAGCTCGGTGGTGACCTCGTGCAGCGTCGCGATGGTGTCGACGGCCGGATCGAAGGCGCGGCTGCCCAGCAGCGGGTCGGCGCTCTCGGCGACGGCCTGCCACCGCGGCAGTTCCGCCGCCAACTCCTCCCCCTGCGCGTAGCGAACCAGGTTGGTATTCCACGTCTTCACCGAGGTCCCGGTCTCCGGCTCCAGCGCACCGTCCCGCCAGAACTGGCGCAGATCATCGTGCAGGATCCGCCAGGAGACACCGTCCACCACCAGGTGATGCACGACCAGCAGCAGGCGGCCGGTGCTCCGATCGGGCGTCCGCGCCCACACCGCGGCGACCATCCGGCCCGCGGCCGGATCCAGCGATGTACCCGCCGCATGCAGCTGCTCCTGCAACAGATCCGGCGTGATGGCTTCCCATTCCGCGTCGTCGATCACCACCTCTGTCACCGGCACCTCGGGCTGCGGCTCGTCGGCCGCGGGCACGTAGTAAGCCGGACGGCCCCTCCGACCAGCGCCGGCCGAGATCGCGGACAGGACCTGCGCATGCGGATCGGCGGCAGTTCGCGGCGCGGTGAGATCGCCGGAACCGGCGGCGGCCCGCGGTATTGCGGTGTCACTCGATCCGCCGGCAGCCTGAGACAGTACGACCTCGCCCGATCCGCCGGCAGCCGCAGCTGCGTGGGCGGGAACAGCCTGCGCGGCAAGGCCTTCCGGCGCGGCGGCGATGCGGGCGCGCAGCAGCGAGTGGCGGTCCAGCAGGGCGCGGACGGCAGCGGTGAGGCGTTCCATGGTCGCGTCCGGCGGCGTCACCACGGCCGTGGCCTGGCTGTATCCGGTGTATTCGCCGACCTTTTCGACGAGCATGGCGGCGATCGGGCCGAGGGGGATCCAGCCCGTGTCGGCGCCGGCGTCTACCAGGGCGGGGGCGCCGGTGTCGAGGATCGGTTCGGTGGCGGCGGCTATGGCGGCTATGGTGCGGGCGTCGAAGAGGGCGCTGGTGGTGATGGCGAGGCCGCGCTTCTTGAGGGCGGAGGCCATGCGGATGGCGGTGATGGAGTCGCCGCCGAGGGCGAGGAAGTCGTCGTCGGCTGCTAGGTCGATGTCCGCGGTCAGGCCGAGGACCAGGCGGGTTACCTCGGCTACCAGTTGTTCGGGGCCGTCCTGCAATTCGCGGCCGCGGCCGGTGCTGCCGCCCAGGTCGGGGACGGGGAGGGCACGGCGGTCGAGTTTGCCGTTGGCGGTCAGGGGCAGGGTCGGCATGCGGACCAGGGCGGTGGGAATCATGTAGTCCGGCAGGCGTTCCGCGAGGTAGGCGCGGATGCGACCGGCCACGACGGTCTCGGATTCGGTGGCGCACTCCGTATTCGGTTCGGCTACGTAGTAGGCGACCAGGACCGTGTCATTGCCGCGGGGCAGGGCGACGGCGGCGGCGGAGCCGATGCCGGGCATGCGGCGCAGGGTGGTGCCGATCTCGCCGAGTTCGATGCGGTGGCCGCGGATCTTCACCTGATCGTCGACGCGGCCCAGGTATTCGAGGCGACCGCGCGAATTCCAGCGCACGATATCGCCGGTGCGGTACATGCGCGCACCGGTCTCGGGGGCGAAGGGGCAGGCCACGAAGGTGGCGGCGCTCAATCCCGAACGGTGGTGGTAGCCCTGGGCGAGCTGGACGCCGCCCAGGTAGAGCTCGCCGGTGACGCCGGGCGGCACCTGACGCAGCTGCTCGTCGAGGACGAAGACCGAGGAATTCGATTCGGGGACACCGATCAGCGCGGAGCGGATCTCGTCGCCGCCTTGCGTGCCGGCGAAGTCCTCGTGGGTGAGGTCCATGGCGGCCTCGGTCGGACCGTACAAGCCGAGAACCGTGCCGCCGAAGACGCGGCTCGCCTCCTCGACCAGGGCGGGCGGCACGGATTCACCGCCCAGGTATACGTAGCGCATGGACTGCAGCCGGACCGGGTCGGGACCGGCGTCCAGGAAGGCGCGGGTGACGCTGGGTACCAGGGACAGCTGGGTCACCCGGTGCCGCTCGATGATTCCCGCGAGCGCTTCCACATCGGCCTGCCACCATTCCGGGTGCGGCAGCACGGTGGTGGAGCCGGTGCAGAGTGCGTTGACGAGCTCGAAGACCGAGACGTCGAAGCCGATGGGGGCCTTCTGCAGAATGCGTTCCACACCGAAACCGAGGTAGTCGCGCATCCACTGCACGTGGTTGGCGATGGCGCGGTGATGGATCACCACACCCTTCGGACGGCCGGTGGTGCCGGAGGTGTAGAGCAGGTAGGCGGCATCCAGCGGGTGGATGGGACGCGCGAGTTCCTCCGGGCGAACCGGGGTGGCATCCGCGGCGGCGAGCTCGGCCTGCACGGCCTCGTCGGCGAGATCCATTACGGGGACGGCGATTCGGGCCGTGAGCCGGCGTTCCGGCGAGACCGAGGTGATCAGCAGCCGGGGGTCGGCATCGCCGAGCATGTACTCGATGCGGTCGAGCGGGTAGCTCGGATCGGCGGGCACGTACACCGCGCCCGCCCGCAGGACGGCGGCGAACACGATGGGCAGCCATTCGCTGCGTTCGGCGTACACGCCGACCCGATCGCCATTGCGCACGCCACGTTCCAGCAGCATGCGGGTGAGTCCGTTGACGCGGGAATCGAATTCGGCGTAGGCGAGTTCGGTGTCCTCGAACACCACGGCCACTCGTTCCGGATGATCCTGCGCCGAGGTGCGGATCATGGCGTCGACGGTTTCCGGGGTGATGTCCGGACGGTCGCCGAAGGACCAGTCGTCGAGGCGGGCACGGTCCGAGGCGGACAGTGTCTCCAGCGATCCGAGGGTGGCGCCGGGGGTAGCGGCGGCCAATATCTGGTCGATGTACTCGTGCAGCCGCTCGATGGTGCCGACGTCGAAAAGGTCGGTGCGGTAGGTGATCTGGACGTCGGTGCGGTCGTGATGCATGAAGGTCTCGACGACCAGCGGCAGCAGGGCGCCGCCATTGTCGATCAACTCCCAGCTGGTGACCGCGCCCGGCAGCTGCGGGCCGTCGATCTTCTGGTGCAGGAACAGCACCATGGTGTCGAAGAGTTTGGAGCCGACGTGGCCGGTGGCCTGATTGGCGGCCCGGACGATGCCTTCCTGCGGGAAGTGCTTGTGCCGGAACGCTTCCGTGGTGGTGGTGCGCACCTGCGTGACGAGTTCGGCGAAGGTGGCCGCGCCCGCTCCGGTGAAGCGCAGCGGAATCATGTTCGACAGGTTGCCGATCAGCAGTTCCTGACCGGATTCCTCGCGATTGGCCACGGTGGTGCCGACCACGATGTCCCGCTGGCCGGTGGTCTGGCGCAGAGCCAGGTAGTAGGCGGCCAGGAAGACGGAGAACGGGGTGCTGCGCAGGTCGGTGCCGAGCCGGCGCAGATTCGCGTCGGCCCGTGCGCTCAGCAGCCGGTCGAAGCGATCGCCGCGTTCGGTGACGGTGACGGGGCGGCGATCGTACGGCAGTTGCAGTTCGTGGACTTCACCGTCGAACCGGCTTGCCCAGAAGTCGGTGTCGGCACTGTGGTCGCCGTCGCGGAAGCGGTCCTGCTCCCATTCGGCGAAGTCGGCGACCTGCAGGCGCAGCGGCTCCACGGTGATGTCGCCGGTGCGGGCCTGGCGGTAGAAGTTCTCCACATCGCGGGACAGGGCGGGCAGGGTCATACCGTCCCAGGCGATGTGCTGGATGACCACGACCGCTACGAGTCGGTCCGGGCGGGTGCGGGCGAAGGTGACGCGCAGCGAGGATTCGGCTGACAGGTCGAAGGTTTCGTGCGCCGCCGCGCGGGTGAGCTCCGCGAGCACGCGGTCCGCCGCGGCCGCCACACGTTCGGCGACGGACTCCGCGGTGGCGGTGCCCGCTATGACGGAGTCCGCGGTGGCGACCGGATCGCCCTCGGCCGGACCGGCGGTCGTCAGGTCGATATCGGTGAGTCGGGGCGGCAGGTCGTCGTGGATGAGCTGGTAGGGGTCGCCCTGCTCGTCATTGTGGTAGGTGGTGCGCAGGACCTCGTGGCGGCGGACCAGTGCGAGGAAGGCGCGGCGCAGGGCGTCCGCGTCCACCTCGCCGTCGAAGGTCAGGGCCAGGCACAGGTTGTAGGCGGCGCTGTCGGGTGAAATCTGCTGGTGCGCCCAGACATAGCGCTGCCCGAAGGACAGGGCCGCCCGGGTGGGATCACGACGGACCGGGACCGCAGGAGTGGCGGCCAGGCCTTCCCGCGTGAGCCGGGCCAGCATGGCTTCCTGCAGGTCTTCCAGTGATTTCATTGCTGTCGAACCAATCCTTGTCTTCGGGATTCCCTTGCGCTGCAGCATGTTCCGGCGGCGGACCGCTCAGGACACGGCGACCGGTTCGGGCAATGCGACCTCGGCGAGCTCGAGCAGGATCCGGGCCACCTGATCCAGGCGATCCGGAGTGGACTCGCCCGCCAGCAGCGCCGCGCAGATACCGCGCACCGTGCGGCCCTCCAGCACGCCGGTGACGCCGAAGCCCTCCACCGCGAGCAGGCCGCGCAGCTTGGCGGTGAGCGTGGTGGCCAGGATGGAATTGCCGCCCACCTCGAAGAAATCGGTGGTGGCGCCGAGCCTTTCGATACCCAGCACCTGGGTGGCGATGTACTCGACGGCCGCTTCCAACGGGGTTTCCGGGGCGGCATAGGTGTCGCGGGCGGCCTCGTCGCCGGCGGCCACCATGCGGCGGATGGCGGCACGATCCAGCTTGCCGTTGCCGGTCAGTGGGATGGCGGGCACCAGTTCGACGATTTCCGGAATCATGTGCGCGGGCAGCAGTTCCCGCACATCCGCGAGGATCGCGTCGGTGGAAACCGCGCCACCGGAGCCGGCACCGGCGGATGACGCGTCGGACGATCCCTCGGTTCCGAAGGCGGCGACCGCGGCCAGGCGGCCCGAATCGGTCACCAGCGCAACGGCTTCCCGGATGCCCGGCTGGGCGGCGAGGGCGGATTCGACCTCGCCGAGTTCTACGCGGAAGCCGCGGATCTTCACCTGGTGGTCGGCGCGGCCCAGGAAGTCCAGGGTGCCGTCGGGCAGGTAGCGGGCCATATCGCCGGTGCGGTACCAGCGGAGGCCATCGACGGTGACGAAGCGGTCGGCGGTGCGGTCGGCATCGCCGCGGTAGCCGTCGGCGACGCTGACGCCGCCGATCCACAGTTCACCCGGTACCCAGTCCGGGCAGTCCTCACCGCGGGTGTTCACCACGCGGCAGCGCACATTCGCCATCGGGGTGCCGTACGGGACATTGGCCCGGTCGGCCGGGTAGGCGTCGGTGATCTCGCAGACCGTGGAGTGGATGGCGGTTTCGGTGGTGCCGCCCAGGCCCGCGAAACGCACGCCCGGCACCAGGTCGCGGAAACGGTGTCCCTGCTGGGATTTCACGCGGTCGCCACCGGTGATCACCACGCGCACGGTGCGCAGCTGCGCGGCGGACGCGGTGTCCAGCAGCATGGTGATGAGGCCCGGCGCGCAGTTCACCACGGTCACACCGGTTTCCGCGATCAGCCGCGACCAGGCGACGGCGTCGCGTTCGATCTCCGCCTCGACCGCGACCACCGCGCCGCCCAGCGACAGCGGCGCGAAGATGTCGAATACCGACAGGTCGAACTCGAGCGCGGACAGCCCGATGGTGTGATCGTCGGCGCCCAGCTCGAAGTGCGTGATGAGGGCGTCGATGGTGTTGGCCGCCGCCCGATGACTCACCTCGACGCCCTTCGGCTCACCGGTGGAGCCGGAGGTGAACAGCACGTACGCGATCGAATCGGCCGGCGGCACATGGGCGTTGTCCAGGCGCGGGCCCTCGCTGGCTTCGGTCAGCAGCAGCGGTGTCACCTGCGCAGGCAGCTCGACCGCGGCATCCACGATGATCACGCGCGCGCCACCACGCTCGAGAATGCGGTTCCGGCGCGCCGCCGGCTGCTCGGTGCCGATCGGCAGATACGTCGCACCCGCCGCGAGCACACCGAGCACGGCCGGAATCTGCTTGTGTCCCTTGGGCACCATGACCGCCACGGTGTCACCGGGCCGCACACCGGCATCCGCCAGCGCCCGGCCGATCGACAGCGCCTGCCCGGCCAACTCGGCGTAGGTGTGCTGAGCTACGGCGCCCGCTCCCGCGAGCACACCCGCAGTGTCCGTGGACCGGTCGGGCGCACAGCCGGTGAGCGCGCCTGAGGCTACCGCGCCACGGCCGCTCGAATCCGCGGCTACCGTGCCGAAGTCACTCGAATCTGCGGTGTCCGTGCTGTGTGCGCTCGGGCCGGCCTGCCAGCGCAGCGCGGGCCGATGCGGATAGCGCTGGGCCAGTGCGAAGAACGCCTCGTGCAGGGTGCGGGGGCCGCCCAATTCCAGGTCGGTCGCGTTGACGGCTTCGCGGACCGCGCGCTGGGCGGGCGGGAGGGCGATGGCCAGGTCGGCGTTCCAGTCGGCGTCCGGGGCCACGAGTTCGTCCAGCAGTGTGCGGAATTCGGTGAACATGGCCTCGGCCACGCCCTCGGGGAGGGCATCGCGGCGGATGTCCCAGTTCACCAGCAGGCCGCCGTTCAGTTCGACCACCTGGGCGTCCAGATCCACCTGCGGGCCCTGGGAGATGATCCACACCGGTTCGCCGAAGGCGCGCAGGACGCGCTCGGAGAACAGTTCACCCAGGTCGAGGCCGGAGGTGAAGACGACCGACGGGGTGACGGGTGCGCCGCGCAGGCGACCCAGGTCGCGCAGCACGTCCAGGCCCTCGTAGACGGAATGCGCTGCGCAGGTGTGCAGTTCGCGCTGCAGGCGTTTGGCGCGCGACACCATGGATTCGCGTTCGGCGGCGTCGACATCGACGAGTACCGAGTTGGTGAAGTCGCCGACCACCTGATCGACGTCGTCGTGCAGTTGTTCGCGGTTGAACAGCGGCACGTTAAGCAGGAAGCGCTGTTGCGCCGACCAGCGGGCAATGGCTTCGGAGAAGACGGTGGCCAGGGCGACCGCGGGGGTGACGCCGTGCCCGTGGGCGGCGCGGTGCAGGCGGGCCTTGGCCTCCGGATCGAACCAGTGGTGCAGGCGGACGCTGGCGCTCGGGTCGCGGCGCTCGGATTCGGGCAGTACCGGGAGGGCCGGGATGTCCGGCAGGTCGCCGATGCGGTCGCCCCACCAGCGGCGATCCGCCGAATTATCGGGCGCGGTGCGCTCTTTCGCGTCCAGGTAGGCGCGGAAGGTGTAGGTGAGCGGGGCGAGGGTGTCGGCGTCGGCCTCGTACAGGGTGGCCAGATCCTCGAGGATGCGGCGGTAGCTCTGGGCGTCGGCGGCCAGCATGTCCACGTCGACGTGCAGGCGGTGGCGGCCGTCTTCGAGGGTGGACAGGGTGATGTCGATGACCTGCCCGGCGGCCACGTCCATGCGCTGGTGGCTCTTGGCCTGGCGCAGGCGTTCCAGCTCGGCGGTCTCGGAAGCGGCGTCGATCGTGACGGATTCGAAGATCGGGCGTTGTGGTTCGGGCAGGGTGCGCTGGGTGCCGCTGTCGGTGAACCGGGCGCGCAGCTGCTCGTGCCGGCGCACCAGGCGGGTGACCGCGCGGCGCAGGCGCTCGGGTTCCAGGCCGCTGCCGTCGAATTCGACGTACAGGTGGGCGGCGACGCCGCCGAGGGCCTGATCCTGGCGGCGGCCCATCCAGTAGGCGTGCTGCATGGTGGCGAGGCCGAATTCGGCGTCGGCCGGGGCGGATTCGGCGGGGGCGGCGGCCGCGGAGGTGGCGGCCAGGATCGCTGCGGCGCCCGCGGCGGCGGAGGTCTGCTCGGCGTGGCCCGCGCGCAGCAGGGCGGTCCAGGCGGCGAGGGTGGGTTCGAGGGCGAGCTCCGAACTGCGGACCTCGTAGCCGCGCTTGCGCCATTTGGCCGACAGCTGCATGAGCATCATGGAGTGCATTCCCAGGCTCACGAGATCGTCGTCGTCACCGATCGATTCGGGGGCGGCGTCCAGCGCGGCCGCCACGATTTCGCGAACCTCAGCAATGTCGAGCATCGAACTCCCTCATCAGCGAACAGTCAGCCGTCATCCCGTGCAGTAGGAAAGGCTTGCCTAACCTTTCTGGGATGGTAGCCCATGGTTACCCACCGGGTACAGCGGTGTGGTTTGGCTTACCTAAACTGTTCACTTCATGCCTCTGACAAGCGAATACGCCGACGGGGCCCGGGGGACGACCTGTCCCACGGACCCCGTTGACCGCTCCGCGCGGCGGCTCTCCGACGCGGGATCAACCCACGCGCGACTCCTCGGATGCCCTCGAATCGGCGGCCACCCCGGCAAGATCGGACGCCATTCCCGCGAATCCCGACAGCACGGCATTCCAGCGCGCGACCCGGGCATCCACCGCGGATTCGTCCAGGACGGCCGCGTTCACATCGAACTGCGCCACCAGCGAAGGACCATCCGCCCGCGGCACCACAGCCGTGGTGACATCCACGGTGAACCGCAACGGCAGATCCGGATGCGCCGCCACCCCGAACTCACTCGTGAACTCGGCCAGCGGCACCGGAGACCACGGCCCGGAACCGAACTGCAGCACATCGAAGCGCCCCAGATGATTCAGCCGCAACTGACCTCGCGCCGCGAACGTCCGATCCGACAGATCCGGGAGAACATCGGCCGGCGTCCAAGCCCCAGCCTCCTCGACCGGGACCAGCACCGTCTCTTCGACCGTGAACCAGCCGACGCGACGCGAGTCGTCCTCGGCCGGGCGGCCGTGGGATTCCCGGGTGATGGCGATCCGATCCGCCGCGTCCGCGATATCGGGGAAAGTCCCGGCGCACGCCAGGATCAGCGCATCCTCGAGTCCGACCTCCGCCTCCGCACAACGCGCGAGCAGCTCCGCGGTACGTTCCGGGCCGAACTCGACCACCCGCTGCACGACATTCCCCGCGCGGTCGGTAGCCGGATCCGTGAGCCGCCCGGCCAGCGGTGTGCCCAGTACCTCGGCGCCGGAAGTAATTGCCACCGAATCGGTCTCGCCGTACGGAGTCTCGTTCGGCGGAACCTCGCCCTGCGCCATACGACGCAGATCGTCCGCCACGATGAGCCACGAGACAACGTCCACCGCCAGGTGATGGACCGACAAGAGCAACCGCGGCTGTGGCCCCTCCAGGATCGTCGCGGCCACCATGCGACCGGCCTCGGGATCCAGCCGAGCAACCGTCTCCGCCAGATGCGTTGCGGATGAGCCGGTTCCGGATCCGACGCGCAACCAGGACCCGGCCTCCGGCGACTCCTCGACCAACAGCGCCGGCGTGCCGCTGCCGCCGGGTGTCGCGCCCCCACCGGCACCCGGTGCCGATCCTGGCCGTCCGCCTGCCAGGACCAGAGATTCGCCCGCCGGGATCAAGGAGTCGCCCGACTGGACCGATGTGTCGCCCGCCGAGCGGGGTACGTCGATTGCCAGGCGGGATGCCTCGGCCGCGATCGACGTCGACCCGCGATCCGCCACGGTGTCGGAGGCTGTGCTCCAGATCAGTCGCGAGCGCAAGGCCGGGTGGGCGGTGGCCAGCGCGGCCAGGCGATCCGCCACTGCCTCCGGCGTCGCGTCCGCTGGGAGCGAGATCACCTGGGACTGGGCCAGATATCGGTAGTTGCCGTTCGCGATGATCTCGCGGGCCAGGGCGGTCAGCGGGAGGACTGTGCCTGCCGGGGTGACCGGTGCGGCTTCCTCGTCGGCGCCGCCCGCCGCGAGTTCGTCCAGGCGGGCCGCCAGTTCGCGGAGATCGCCCGCGGCCAGGACATCCCGGGCGGCCACTCGGAAACCGGCGCCGCGCAAACGGGATACGAGGTCGATGACGCCGATGCTGTCGATACCCAGATCGACCAGGCTGTCGGTGATGCCGGGCCCGGCTCCGGCGTTCGCGGCGCTCAGGGCCGACAGGACGCCGAGCAGGGTGCGTTCGGTGCCGGTGGCCGGTTCGGTCCCGCGCGCTCCGGCCACCGGGGCGGTGAGCAGGGCGGTGGCGGCGTGCACATCCAATTTGTCGTTGCGGTTCAACGGAATTTCGGCGACCGGGACGATGCGGGTGGGCACCAGGAAGCGCGGGAGCCGCCGGGCCAGACCGGCGCGCAGGCGCGGGACCGGGACCTCGCTGACCACGAGCGCGCCCAGGCGGGTGCGGCCGTTGTCGATGTAGGCGAGGACTGCCGCGTGCTCGACGCCGTCGAGTTCGCGGAGCACCACCGCCGCCTCGTCGGGTTCGACGCGGTAGCCGTTGATCTTCACCTGGCTGTCGATGCGCCCCTCGTAGATCACGGTGCCATCGACCGCGCGGCGTACGAGATCGCCGGTGCGGTAACGCCTTCCAGCCGGGCCGGCCACGAAGGCGGCGGCCGTGGTGCCCGGACGGCCCAAGTATCCGAGCGCCAGCTGCGGGCCCGAAAGATACAACTCGCCCAGTCCACCCGGCGGCACCGGGCGCAAGCGATGGTCCAGCACCTCGGCGGTCATCCCGTCGAAGGTGCGGCCGATGGTGGGCGAAACATGGTCGTGCACATCGGCCATCAAGGCTTCCACGGTGGCTTCGGTGGGCCCGTAGAAGTTGATGACCCGAGTCTCCGGCAGCCGCTGCAACCGCCTCCAGGTATCCGGATCGATGGCCTCACCACCCAGCGCCAGCACCGCCAGCGCACAATGCTCCACACCATCCCGCTCGGTGAACAACCCGAAAGCGATGAGCCGCGCCAGCATCGACGGCGAGGTATCGAAGATATCGATCCCCTGCCCGCTGATGGCCGCCGCGATCTGCTCCGCATCCGTACGCGCCTGCTCCCCCAGCATCACCACGGTATGCCCACTGAGCAGTGCAACGGTCGGCTGCCACGCCGCGTCGAACCCCGTCGACCACCCGTGCCCGATCCGCAACTGCCGCCCCACCCGCGCGGCCGCCGGCGCGAAGATCCGCCGCTCATGGTTCGCCCAGTGATTGAGCAGCGCACGATGCGGCACCACAACACCTTTCGGGCGCCCCGTGGTACCGGAGGTGAAGATGACATAGAGAGGCGTATCGGGCGTCGCCACTGCCGCTGCGTCCGGAGTGATGCGCGCGCCCGAGCCGGGCTGCGCCACTTCGCCATTCGCGCTGCCGACCGGCACTGCGGTGCCGAGCGACCCGCCCGGCTTCACACCGTCGCCGCAGGGCCCCGCGGCATCGGCACCAGACGTCCGCAGAGCATTGCCGCCCGCGGACGACAGGTCGTCCGCACCGAAACCGAGGAGGTGGAGTGCGCCGTCGCCGGTCGTGACACCGTGCACGCATTCCACGCCCTGCGCCCGGACCTGCACCAGCACGTCCATCAGCACCTCGTCACCGAGAACCAGGCGGGCGCCGGAGGTTTCCAGCAGGTAGGCCAGGCGGTCGGGCGGAGTGCCCGGATCCACGTGCACGCACAGACCACCGGCATGGGCGATGGCGAAGGGCGCGTGCAGTACTCGGCGATCGCGCGGCAGCACGACGGCGACGGCCGCGCCCGGGCGCAGCCCGCTCTCCCGGAGCTGCGCGGCCAAGGTACGGACCGCGGTGGCGAATTCGGCGAAGGTCTGTTCACCCGCCCCGTCGACCACCGCGACCGCGTCGCCCGCTCGGCCGGCGGCCGCGAGCAAGACATCGGACACGCCGAGGCCACCCGCCGCGGACGTGAAGGGAGAAGCGGTCCCGGCGAGGACTGCGGATTCGGCCGGCTCCTCGGAGGATTCGACTCGTGGTGCGCCATCCGAATTGTTCGAATCCGCATCGATGTCGCTGATCGCTTGCGGTACCGCGGAAGTCAGTTCGGCGGGTTCGTCCGCCAGAAGGAGGCTCATATCGGCGGCATTGGGGGCGGCGACGATTCGCTCGACTACCGCGAGCATGCGGTGGGCCAGGCGGTCGGGGTCGAAACGGGCTGTCAGGTCGGGGCGGACTTCTACGCGGGTGATGAGTTCGCCGTGTTCGACTACCGGGACCACTGCGATCGGGTAGTGGCTCGGGGAGTCGACTCGGCGGGGTTGGAGGCGGGCGCCGCGGCCCATGGGCATGTCGGCGGTGACGGCGCCCATCGGGGTGTTCTCGAAGACCAGGAGGGTGTCGAAGAGCTGGTTGCCGCCGGTGTGGCGGGTGATGTCCGCGATGCCCAGGTATTCGTGGGAGCGGAGGTGGGCGACTTCGCGTTGCAGAGCCGCGCCGATCTCCGCGGGGGCGCGCTGGTCCAGGCGCACTCGCACGGGGATGGTGGTGACCAATGCGCCGACCAGGCGATCGGCGTCCGGCAGGGAGGCGTCACGGCCGGACGTGGTCTGACCGAAGACCACGTCGTCGCGGCCGGTGAAACCCGAAAGGATACGGGCCCAGGCCATTTGGAGGACCGTGTTCAGGGTGAGGCCGTGGCTGCGCGCCCAGGCTGTCACCTGCTCGGTGGCCGCACGGTCCAGACAGGCTTCGCCCAGCGCCGGGATATCGGCGGGTGCGGGGGCGGCGAGCATGGCCATGGGGGCGAGGTCGGCCAAGGCCTGCTGCCATACCCGGATCGAGGCTTCGGTGTCGCGGGCCGCCAGCCAGGCGGCGTGGGCGCGCAGGGGCGGGGCAGGTGGCAGGGTCCCGGCCGTATCCGAGTGCAGGGCAATGAGATCCGCGAAGAGCAGCGGGATGGACCAGCCGTCGATGATGATGTGGTGTGCGGTGCACACGAGTTCGTAGGCGTGCTCGCCGACGCGGGCAGCGACAACCCGGAACAGGGGTCCGCTGTCCAGGTCCAGGCGGCGACGGCCTTCGTCCCAATACAGTTGCCGCGCAGCCGCTTCCGGGTCGGCGGCCGAGCGGAGATCCAGCTCACGCCAGCCGATTCGGCCGGCCGTGGTCATGACCAGCACCGGATGCGGCAGGCCGTCGGTCAGGACCGCGCCACCCAGGTGCGGATAGCGCTCCAGCAGGCCGTCGAATGCGGTACGGAGCGTGGACAAGTCGGTCAGATCCTCGATGCGCACCGAGAATGTGACCAGGTAGGGGTCCACCTCGCCGGACATGGCGCTGACCGAATACAGGCCGCGCTGCAGCGGGGACAGCGCGACGACGTCGAGAATCTCCACGCTCACCGGCCGGCGAGCTTCCCGGTCAGGGCGGCCAGCGCGGCCGCGTCGAGTCCGGAGGCCGCCAGCGGGGCCACCTCGGCGGCCGGGGCGGGGGTCGCGGTGTCGGCGCCGGTCAGGTTGGCGGCCATCTCGTGCACGGCCGGGAATTCGAAGACCTGCTGCACATCCAGGAGGTGACCGCGTTCGGCGAGCACGGTGACGAAGCGCAGCGCGGCCACACTGTCGCCGCCGAGCGCGAAGAAGTTGTCCTCCCGGCCGATCTCGTCGTCCTCGTCGAGTTCGAGAATCTCGCGCAGCGCATCGGCGACGGCCTGCTCGGCCGGGGTCTGCGGCGGACCACCGAGACCGGAGATGGCCAGCGGATCCAGCGCGAGGTCATCGTCGCCGGTGATGAACCAGTCGCACGGCTGCACCGGGATCTCGGTGCCCGATGCGACATCGGGTGCGGCGGACCAGGATTCGACGGTCTCCCGCAGCTGCCGCGCGAACTCCTCGGCGGAGTGGCGGCGTGACAACTCCTCGGCGAGATCGACGGTCACCGTCCAGCCCTCGGGGCCGACAATGGCGTCCACGACCAGGTCCACACCGTGCGGGCGGGCGGCGGCCCGCGCAACCTCGCGCACCCCGCCCTGACCCGCGATGCCACCGCCGCGAACGATCTCGCGCACGATACCGGCGGCCGCGGCGTCGGCGGCACTCGTCGCGCTGCCGGCCCCGGCCGCAGCGAGCGCGTCACCGGTGTCCGGCCGGGTCACGGCGCCATCGAGAATTCCTCCGGCAGTACCGAATTCGAGCGTGGCGCTGCGCACCGAGACCAGGACCTGGAAGAGGCCGCCCTTGGCGGCGCCGCCCGGTCCGCGCAGTTGGTGGGTCAGGCGTTCGATGCGGGTACCGGCGTGCGCACGGGCCTCGTCCAGGAGGTTCGCGGCGTCGGTGACCAGCTGCCACGGGGCGCCGCCGCGCGGCGAGTCCACCCGCACCACCAGGTAGTTGGCGAAGTTGCCGAGCACGTCGGCCGCGCCCTCGGGGCGGGCGGGGTCGGCGAGGCCGATCGGAACATCCGACGGGGCACCGAGTTCCCGCAGGGTGTCCGCTACCAGCGCGGTGAGCACGGCATCGGGTTCGGAGGGCAGGGCGGCGAGCACCGCGGCCGGGATCTGCAGCACGGCGCGGGCGCTGCGCGGGGTCTGCGGTCGCTCGCGCAGGGGCAGCAGCTGGTCCGGCAGGCCGGCCAGGCGCTGCTTCCAGTAGGCCAGTGAATCGTCCTCGGCTGCCAGGAGTTTCATCTGGGCGGCCGCGAAATCGCGGTACTGCGCGGCCGGCTCGACCGGGGCAGCGCCGAACAGGCGCGCTACCAGCAGGTCCAGGGTGCGGTCGTCGGCGGCGACCGGATGCACGGCGATGGACAGCACCGCCCGATCGGTCAACCGGTATAGCCGCATCCGGATCGGCACATCCCGGGCCAGGTCGAAACGGTGCCCGGCATCGACCATGAGCGCCGCGGGCAGGGCCAGGGCCTCGATCGCGACCGTCTCGACGGACGTGTCCGGCGCGGCCTCGACCCGCTGGTACGGCACCCGGCGATCATCCGGGTAGATCGTGCGCAGGATCTCGTGACCGGCCAGCAGTGCGGCCGACCGCTCGACCACGCCGTCCGCCAGTTCGGCCGGGAACTCCAGGGCCACATACACATTGGCGGCGGCCGTGCGCGCCAGCCGCTCGGGCAGCAGCGCGGCCTGCTGCGCCGGCGACAACGGCGCGCCACGCTCGGCGGACCGGTTCGCGGCGCCATCGGTGGACCGGGCGGGCGCGGCGGAGGTATCGAGGGTCATGACGAGAAGTCCTTCCTGGCTTCCGGCGACTAGCTGCCGGCGACGTTCGCGAACGTCGGTTCCAGCTTTTCCAGCACGTACGGCACCGACAGCGCCGTCGGCTGATTGATGGCATTGATGGCAACCACGTCGACGAACGCGATGCCGTTGTGGCGCACCGCGGGCAGATCGTTGTAGCCCGGCAGTTCCTTGAACTTGGCTTCGAAAGCGGGCATCGCACCGCACACCAGCAGATCGGAGGTGAGGTCACTCAGGCGTTCCGGCGACAGCGCCAACCGGCCACCCGAAGGGGCCTCGGCCACGATCTTCTCCGGCATGGTCATACCCAGGCGCTCGAACAGCGCGGCCGAACCGTCCTTGGGATCGGCCAGCACCATCAACTGCTGCGGACCGGTGAGCATGCAGGTCAGGAAGGTCTTGCCCTTCAGGCCCGGATGCTTCGCGGCCACCGCGTCGATCTTGCCGTTCACCTCGGCGACGACCTTGGCCGCCTCGGCGTCCTTGTGCAGCACCTTGCCCAGCGTGGTCACCTGGTCCTGCCACGGATCGATCTGCGCGCTGGACAGCGAATCGATGGTCGGCGCCAGCTTGGACAGCTTGTCGTAGGTGGCGCGATCGGCCATGAACGACGGCGCCACAATGAGATCCGGGTTCAAGGCGGCGATCTGCTCGCTGAAATCACCGGACATGTCGATGCGCTTGGCAGAATCCGGGATCTTCGGCTCCCACGGCACCGAGGACACCAGCCCCGGCACCACATAGCCGACCGGGGTCACGCCCAGCGACAGCACCGCGTCCAGCCACTGCGGGCCGAGCGCCACCACCCGCTTGGGCACGCCCTGAATCTCGGTCTTGCCCATCACATGCTCGACCGTGATCGATCCGCCACCGGACCCGCTGTCGCCGTCACCGGATCCGCACGCCGCCACGCCGATCACGAGTCCCATTGCCAGCACGCCGAATCCGGCGCGACGCACCAGTCCTCGCAGTCGACCTGTTCTCATTCCGCTCGCTCCTCGAATCCGGTGAACGAGGACCCCGCGGTCCTCGAAACTGCTGTGGCCTCCAGTACGGCGGCCAGGCCGCAGACCGATGGGGTGTCGAACACCGCCCGCACATCGATCTCGAACCCGAACTCGGCGTGGATCCGCGCCGCCAGCTGATTGGCCAGCAGCGAATGGCCGCCGAGTTCGAAGAACGAATCATCCGCGCCGACCGTGTCCCGGCCGAGCAACCGGCCGTACAGGGCGGCCAGCCGGATCTCGGTGCCGGTCACCGGCTCCCGATACGGCAGCGCGGTCACCCGCACCGGCTCGGGCAGGGCGCGGCGATCCAGCTTGCCGTGCTCGGTCAGCGGAATCGCGTCGATCACCGCGAAGGCCGTGGGCACCATGTATTCGGGCAGCGCGGCGGCCGCGTGCGCACGTACCGACTCCACCTGCACCGCACCGGATTCGGGGACCAGGTAGGCGGCGAGCAGGGGGCCTACGGCGGCATCACCGGCCAGTATCACCACACAGTCGCGCACCTCCGGATGCGAAGTGAGAGCAGCCTGCACCTCACCGAGTTCGATGCGGTAGCCGCGCACCTTCACCTGTTCGTCGGCGCGGCCCACGAATTCGAGTTCACCGTCGAGATCGCGGCGGGCCAGGTCACCGGTGCGATACAGGCGCGCACCCGGGAAGCCCGGGGAGGCGGGGCGGAACGGGTCCGCCACGAAACGCTCCGCTGTCGCGGGCGGACGGTCCAGATAGCCGCGCGCCAATTGCGGTCCGCCCAGGTAGATCTCACCGATCACACCCGGCGGGACCAGGCGCAGCCGGTCGTCGAGCAGATACAGGTCCACATTGCGGTTCGGGCGGCCGATCGGCACGATGCGACTGCCCTGCGGGCCCTCCACCGGCATATGGGTGGAGCTCACCACGGCCTCGGTCGGGCCGTAGTGATTGCGCAGTTCGGCATCCAGCACGCCCGCGAAACGGTCGGCGATCTCACCGAGCAGCGCCTCACCGCCCACCGGGACGAAACGCAGAGTGCGCCAATCACTCACCTGCGGCATCGACAGGAAGGTGCGCAGCAGCGACGGCACCATATGCAGCACCGTGATGCCGTACCGCGACATCAGGCCCGCGATGTACGCGAGATCGGCGAAACCACCCGGACGCGGAATGACCAGGCGCGCACCGAGAGTCAATGTCACGAACACATCCAGCAGCGAGGCGTCGAAACTCACCGAGGAGGATTGCAGCAGGCGATCCTCGGCCGTCATACCCCACTGGGCGGTGAATCCGACCAGATGATCGGCGATCGCGGCATGGCTGACCGGCACACCCTTCGGGCGGCCCGTCGAACCGGACGTGTAGATGACATAGGCCAGATTGCCCGGCCGCAGCGGTCGCACCCGATCGGCATCCGACGGATCCTGCGCACCGAACCCGGTGGCCTGCTCCTCGGCCGCATCCAACTCCACCCGACCCAAGACCAGACGCGGATTCGCATCGGAGATCAGGAAATCGATGCGTTCATCCGGATACGCCGGGTCGATCGGCAGATACGCCGCACCCGACTTGAGCACCGCCAGCACCGCCACCACGAACTCCACCGAGTTCGACAGCCGCAGCGCGACCACATCCTCCGCGCCGACACCTTGACCGATCAGCCAGTGCGCCAGGCGATTCGCGCGGCGATTCAAGGCACGGTAGGTCAGTTCGATATCGCCGGACACCTGCGGCGCGACCAGCGCGACCGCGGCGGCCGCCGCGTGCGCGCGCTCCTCGAACAACGCCACCAGCGTGGTCGGCGGCAGCGCCGAGCGATCACCATGCGACAGCGCCAGCAGTTCCGCCCGCTCGGTCACACCGAGCATGTCGAGCTCACCCAGCCGGCGATCCGGCAGGGCCACACCCTCGGCCAGCAACCGCACATAGTGGGTCAGCAGCCGATCGATCAGCTCCGGCGCGAAAGACCCGGTGCGGTACTCGGCCTCCAGATAAGCGCCGTCACCATCGCGAACCACGGTGAGCCGCAAGGACACCCGCGGCGCGGGACTCCCCAGCTCCAGCCGCTCGGCGCCGACACCGTCCAGCGCGGGACCGGTCGGCGCCTTGCGCACCCCGAACCCCAGCCGCACCAGATGATCCAGCCCGTCCCGATCCACACTGCGCTCGGGATTGACCGCGTGCACCACCCGATCGATCCCGACCCGCCCATGGGACTCGGCCTGCCGCCACGAATCACTCACGCCCGCGACGAAATCCTGGAACGCGGTATTCGAATCGACGCCCGCACGCACCAGCACACTGTTGCCGAAGTACCCGATCGGCGCGCTCGCACGACTCGGCGCCGACTGCTCGTCACGCGTGCTCACCGGCACCGACACGAGGAAATCGACGGCCCCGGTGTAGCGGTGCGTCAGCACCTCGAACGCGGCCAGCAGCACCGCGAACGGCGTCAGCCCACACTCTTCCGCGAACTCGTCCACGCGGGTCACCAGCTCCCGCGGCAACTCCCGCGCGGACCGCTGCGCACGTTCCGTCTCGGCCCCCGCACGGCCGGGCAGCTCCAGCGGCTCCGGCAGCGGTGACAATGCCCCGCGCCAGAACTCGAGAGCCCGCGCGTCCGGATCCATCTCACTCACAACGAAATCCGCCGCATTCGAGTCGGCAGCGGCCGATGCGGCCACGCGGACATCGCGTAGGTAACCGGTCGCGCCGGCGACCACCGAATCACGCACGCCGGCATCACTCGCGAAGTCGGTCGCGCCGGAAGACACCGAATCGCTCACGCGGTCATCGCCGGAGCGGTTTTCGCGGAACGGCACGGCAGTGCCGGGGTCGGGCGGGTGAGTGCCGGGCAGGGCGATAGCGGTGTAGGGGGTGGCGGGGGCTGCGGGGAGGCGGCCGTTGTAGGCGGTGGTGAGGTCGCGGGCGAAGATCTCCCAGGACTCGTCGTCCCAGCAGAGGGCGTGCGCGACCAGGACGAAGGCGAATTCGTCTGCGCCCGTGCGGAAGAGGGCGAAGCGGATGGGCGGGGTGGCGGCCGGGTCGAAGGGTTCCGCGCAGACGCGGCGGATGAGGACTTCGGCGCGGCGGGCGCGGCGGACGGGGCTCAGGTTCGAGAGGTCGTCCTCGCGCCAGTCCGGGGCTGCTTCGAGGGAAACCACCTGGTAGGGCTCGCCGTTCGTGGCACCGTAAGTGGTGCGGAGGATTTCGTGGCGGGCCACCACCTCACCGACGGCGGCGCGCAGCAGGGCCGTGTCCAGGGCGCCCGTCAAGCGGTAGGTCACGGCCACATTCAGGCTGGTGTCCGCGGGTTCGCGAGTCTGGAGGAACCAGGCCCGGCGCTGACCCGGGGAGAGTGGGCGGCGCATCTCCGTCTCGGTCTCCTCGGCGGCGGCCGGCATGACGGCCCGTCTCATTCGGGGGTGTCGGTGAGATAGCCGCCGCGCACGAAGAATTCGGCGCCGTCGCGCTCCACACCGTCGGCGGTGCGCACCCGGGTGATCACCAGGCCGTGATTGTGGCCGTGCCGCGGATTGGGGCCGCACACCACGGCGCCGCCGTCCTCCTGCACGATCACCCGGCCGGGGGTGCCGCCGTAGCGGGCCTCGGAGACGCGGGCGGCCAGCACCTCGACGCGCTCACCACGATAGAAGGAGAAGGCGGGCGGGTACGGGGCGGCCAGCGCGCGCACGAAACGCTCCAGATCGACCGCGTCCCAGGACCAGTCGATGCGGCTGTCACGATCCGAGCGCTTGTGGAAGTAGGTGCGTTCGGCCTTGTTCTGCGGCTGCCATTCCGCGGTGCCGCTCTCCAGCGCGCGCAGCGCCTCGTGCACCGCGCCGGGGATCAATTCCATTCCGGCGCGCACCAGTTCGGGGCCGGTGGCGTCGGCGGGGATGGTGAGGCGGTGCTGCACCAGGATGTCGCCGGTGTCCAGCTGCTCGTCCATGCGGTGCACGGTGAGGCCGAATTCCTCGGCGCCGCTGATCAGCGCCCACAGCACCGGGGAGAAGCCGGTGAACTTGGGCAGCAGCGAATCGTGCAGGTTCAGGGTGCCGTGCGGGGGCAGCTTGTACAGCTCCGGCGGCATCCAGGTGTACCAGCTGTTCACCACGATCACATCGGGTTCCGCGCGCTTGACGAGGTCGATGGTCTCGGCGTCGGCGCGCTCGGTGAGATGCACCGGAATGCCGTGCTCGCGGGCCAGCTCCTCGACCGAATCATTGAAGATGGCCTTGTAGGACGATTCGCTGGCCGGGTGGGTGACCGCGAGCACCACCTCGTGCTCCGAATCGATCAGGGCCTGCAGGGTTTTCCGTCCCCAGGTCTGGAAGCCGAACGACACGATACGCATTGAACCGAACCTCATCTCCTCTAAGTAAGGCAAGCCTAGCCTAGGAACCGGCCCGCGCGGGTTCCGACCCCACCCCGCTCGCACGGTGTGCTTGCTCACTAGTAGCTACTCTTGCCGACCGCAGCACACGATCCGAGAGTTCGCCCAGGCAGCTGAGATTCGGGAAGCCCGGACCCTGCGTCAGGGCGGCCAGGTTCGGCAGGAACAACTTCGACTCCAGACCGGAAACAGCCAGGTCATAGCCGATCGCCGTCTCGATGCGCGACTGCGTCACCGGGCCCCCCACCGCCAGCTCCAGCAGATCCGCGGCATCGGAATCGAACAGGTCCAGGAACCACAGCGGTTGCCCACCGGTCGCATCCACCACCAGATCGAAGGTGTGCACCTGATCGGGGCGGGGCGAATTGCGAAGCGTGAGAGCCACACCCGCACCCTCGTCGGCCACCCGCACGACCCGGCCCTGCAAGTGATGCACGCGGTTGTCGCCCAGCAGACTCTCCTGCACGCGCACCGAGAACACCCCGCGATCGGTGCGGCGGATGACATCGCGCCGCTGATCCACACTCAGCCCGGCCCACTTGGCGGGATCGCTGTAGAGCGAATTCTCGAAGAAGCTCTCGCCACGGGTGTACAGGGTGGCCATCGGCGAGATCACCGACACCGTCAGCATTTCGTGCCGGACCAGCTCGTCCAGCGCCGAACCCGCGGTCTCACCGCCGCCGATCACCGCGACCCGCGAGGACACCGGCAGTTCACGGCGGCCCGCCAGCTCCCAGAAGGCCGCGATGCTCAGCACTTTCGGATGCTCGGCGAGGGTCCCGCTGCTGCGGCCCGGACCGGTGATCATCAGCTCGTCCGCATCCAGCTGGCTGAGCACGCCGTCCGCGTCGGTCACCGAGACCAGCCAGCCGTCGGCGGCGGGTGCGATCGAATTCACGCGTCCCTGCACGAGTTCCAGGTCGCTCCGGTGCCCGACCCACTGCAGGTACTTGGCCCACACGTGATGCTGCGGGCTGGGCCGGCCGCGATCGATCCACTCCGCGTAACCACCCTGATCCACCAGGAACGACGTCCAGCTGAACGCCTGCATGGCCGCATCGATCTCGCGATTGCGGCCGCGCGCCCAGGTCGAGTGGTACGGGAAGCCCACATCCTTCTCCGGGCTGGTGCCGAGCCGGTGCCGGCCGTCGGTCCAGCCGCCGCTGGGCAGCCAATTGCCACCCACCGCATGCGCTTCGACCACCACGACGCGCGGCGCCGGCAATCCCAATTCGCGCAGGACGTGCGCTTTCGCGGCAACCGCAAGGGCTTTCGGGCCCGCACCGACGACCAGAAGTGTCTTCACCGGGTTCACACTCACTCTCTCTCGACCGCCTGGCGATCGCGTCACAGCGGCGGGGATCCCCTCCTATGTTTGCATAGGCTTACCTTATATTGCAGGGTATGGCCAGAGCACCGCTCGCGGGCTCACCGACCACGACGATGGGATGAACACATGCGCACCACCACCCGAAAAAAGCTGGGAGCAGCGGTTATCGCTGTCGCCGCCACCCTCGGCGGACTCACGGTCGCGGCCGGCGCACCGGCCCAGGCCCTGCCGATCGCCGCCCCGATCCGCGCCGCCCAGCCCGGCCTGGGCGACCTGCAGTCCCAACTGCAGCTGCTGCTCAACACCGGCGGCTCCCGCAGCGACCGCGCCAACCAGCTCGAAGCGGGTGAAGCCGGACTGCCACTGCTCGACCAGATCGGCGGTGTCATGAACACCGTGCCCAGCCTCGAGTGGAACCTCGCCGGACCCGTCAGCACCAACGGCGACACCACCACCGCCAACCTCCAGGTCAGCGTCGCCGGCTACGGCACCTTCCCGAACATCGAACTGACCTGGCGCGAAATCGACGGCACCTGGAAGCTCACCAAGGACTCCGAGTGCACCATCGCCTACTACGCCGGCCTCGGCTGCACCATCTGACAACGCGTAATCGGCAGCGCCACAACGGCGCCCGGCAATGCCGTGCAGGCCCCGGAGCAACCGCTCCGGGGCCTTTCGCGTAACGGTCAGGCCGGGGCGGCTTCCAGGCGCCAGCCCGCGGCGCGGGTGCGTTCGTTCCAGAACGCGGCGTAGCGGCCGTCGAGGGCCAGGAGCTCATCGTGCGTGCCGCGTTCGACGATGCGGCCCGCCTCCATGAACAGGATCTGATCGGCGTGCGCGATGGTGGCCAGACGATGCGCCACCACGATGACCGTGCGGTCCCGGGTCAACTCGTGAATGCCACGGACCACCACAGCCTCGCTCTGCGGATCGAGGGCGCTGGTGGCCTCGTCGAGCAGCACCACCGGCGCATCCTTGAGCAAGGCGCGGGCGATCGACACTCGTTGCCGCTCACCGCCGGACAAGCCGGCGCCGCCCTCACCGACCAGGGTGTCCCAGCCTTCCGGGAGACGCTCGGCGATCTCGTCGACCCGCGCCGCGGCGGCCGCGCGCCGCACCTCCGCATCGGTGGCATCGGGGCGACCGGCGCGAATGTTCTCCAGCACCGAGCGATTGAACAGATAGACATTCTGGAACACCAGCGACACCTGACCCAGCAGGGTCGGCGACGGCTGCTCGCGAACATCATTGCCGGACACCAGCACCCGGCCCGCACCCACATCGTGGAAACGCGCCGCCAACCGCAGCACCGTCGACTTACCGGCGCCGCTCGGACCCACGATCGCGGTGGTGGTGCCCGCCGGAACGGTGAACGACAGCTCCGACAGCACCTCGTCACCGGTGCTGTAGCCGAAGCTCACCTTGTCGAAGACCACCGCGGGAGCGCCCGGGGTCACCTCCGAATCCGGCTGCGGCAGCGTCGGTTCGGCCAGTAGCGCCGATACCCGATCGGCCGCCGAGGTCGCCATGCGCAGCGCGCCGCCCAACGTCGCCGCCTGCGTCAACGGCTCGATGAAGCGCGCCGAGACCGCGATCAATGCGATCGCCGCGGCCGCCGAGATGGCGCCGCCGGTCACCCAGCCGACCACCAGATACACCAGCACCAGGAACACGGCCTGCACACACAGCGAGAACACGATCAGGCCCGGCACACTCGCGAACAGCAAGCCGGACACCGCCTTCCGCTGCCGAACCAGCGCGGCATCGAGGGCCTTGTTGCCCGCGCCCACCGCGCCGAAGGACCGCAGCACCGGCTGCACCTGCGAGAACTCCAGCACTCGCGCATTGGCTTCCGCCGACGCCTCGTGCAACTGCTCATCCGCGGCCGCATACGAGCGATTCGCCCACAGATTCACCAGATACAGCACCGGCGCGGCGACGAACATGGCGAGCGAGATCCGCCAATCCACGAACAACATGCCCACCGCGACACCCAGCGGCACGATCACACCGGCCAGGATCGGGCCCAGCAGATACGCGATCAGCCGCTGCACCTCGCGCACATTGTCCACCGCGAGACGGGACAGCTCACCGGCATTGCGGGTCTCGAACCAGCCCAGCGGCAAGGCATTCAGATGATTCCCCAGGCGGGTCTGCAGGCCCTGCTGCATCCCCACACCGATGCGCAGGCCGTAAACCGCTTGGGCGAAACCGAATCCGATCACACCCGCCACCGCCGCCGCCAGGCCGATCGCCCAGCGCCACGCCGTACCGGTATCACCGTCGAACAACGCCTTCAACACCGGCACCAGCAGCACATAGGCCACGGACTGGCACAGCGCTTGCAGCACGATCGCGATCAGCAGACGCGGGATCAGTGGCGCGAATGCGCGCGGCACCAGCGCGAACACCTTGCGAATCATCGAGTTCCCTCCAACACCACGTCCAGCGCCGCCTCATTGATGTCCCACAGCCGCCGATACAGACCGTCGGCCACCAGCAGCGACTCGTGATCGCCCTGCTCGGCGAGCACACCGTTCTCCAGCACCAGGATTCGATCCACGCCGGTGATCGTGTGCAGGCGATGCGCGATCACCAGCACGGTGCGGCCCGCCACCAGCGCGGCCAGCGCATCCTGCACCGCCGCTTCGGATTCCGGGTCGGCGAAGGCGGTGGCCTCGTCCAGCACCAGCACGGGGGTGTCGGCCAGCAGTGTGCGCGCGATCGAAAGCCGCTGCGCCTCACCGCCGGACAGCGTGGCATCCACGCCGATCTCCGAGTCGTAACCACGCGGCAGGGCCACGATGCGATCGTGGATCTGGGCCGCGCGGGCCGCGCGCTCCAGCGCCGCATCGTCGGCGTCGGGACGCGCCAGCAGCAGGTTCTCGCGGATGCTGCCACGGATCAGCCGGACATCCTGGAAGACGAAGCCGACCCTCTTGTACAACTCGGCGGTCGGGAAATCACGAATATCGCGGCCGCCGATGGTGATCCGGCCCGCATTCACGTCATAGAAGCGCGGCAGCAGCTTGGCCAGCGTCGACTTGCCGGAACCACTCGGACCGACCAGCGCGGTGAGGGTGCCGGGCGCCAACTCCAGATCGACGCCGCGCAGCACCTCGTGGCCGGCGCGGTAGCCGAAGGTGACGGCCTCGAAGCGGACCGTCCCGGCGGGCACACCGGCCACGCCGACAGCAGCGACTGCCGGGGCGGCGGCGGATGCAGCTGTCGCGGCAACACGATCGGCGGAGACATCCGCCATGTCCGCGGTGGCAGACGCTTCGGATTCCGGGGCGCCGGAGGGCAATTCGGGGGTTTGTACGAGTTCGTGCAGGCGCAGGGCCGCGTCACCCGCGGTGCGAAGTGCTTGCCCGGCATAGCCGAGACCCATGAGCGAGCTGCCCAGACCCAGGCCGACCAGCAGGAACGGCAGTACGTCGAGGGGCTCGATCCAGCCCGCGCCGACACAGCCCAGGCCGGCCAGCACCACCAGGAGCAGTACGAAGACCGGGGACAGCGCGGCATCCGAGAGCGATTGCACGCGGATGTACGGTTCCTTGAAGCGGCGCAGGCTCTCGGTCTGATGCTCGACCGCGTCCTGGAAGTCGGTGTGCGCCTTGCCGGCCCGGCCGAAGGCGCGCACCACCTGGATGCCGTCGACGAACTCGACCGTCGCTTCGCGGGTGCGCTGTTCGGAGAGGTTGTAGGCCAGAATGCGTTCGCGCCCGGCCTCATCCATCATCACGCGCATGCACAGTGCGTAGATCACCAACGGCACCAACAGGACCAGGGCCAGCCGCCAGTCCACGGTGAACAGGTAGACGAGCGTCACCAGCGGGATGGTCACGCCGCCGACGAAATCCAGGCGGGCGTGCGCGACCAGATAATGCAGGGCATCCACATCGTCGTGCAGATACTTCTTCACCTCGGACGAGGTGCGAACACCGAACCAGCCCAGCGGAACCCGGGTCAGCTTCTCCGCCAGCAAGCGGCGCAGGGTCAGCTGATAACCCGCGTCCACGGTGTGCGTCCAGGTCAGTACCGCGGCCTGCAGGATCGCGCGGGCGACCAGCACCAGCACCGCGATCAGCAGCAGCCGCCACACCTTGCCGGTGTCCACCGGGGAGTGCAGCAGTTCCCGGCACGCGGACACGATGAGCAGGAAGGGCACCACGGCGCACACCGACGCGACCGCGTAGATCAGGCTCGCCAGGGACAGCACGCCGGCCACCGGCGCCATGATCTCCTTGCGTGCGGCGGCCTCCCGCTGCTTGCGTTGCTTCGCCTCCGCCTTCGGCGGCGCGACCTCGACCGTCATCAGTTCTGTTCCTCCACCCTCATCGGAATCGCCTCATCCTCACACAAAGAACGCCGACTTGATAGGTTAGGCTAACTTTCACTGGATGCCCAGAAACCCGCCACACCACCCCGGCTAGGGTCTTCTCGGTGAGACGCAGGCAGAAACCGCCGCTCCCCAAGCGGCACGGGCTGGACCCGGCCCGGTTGCGGCTGCCCGAGGAGGGCGACTGGACGACCATCCGGGACCACCTCGTCGAACGACTGCCCCGCGTCGCTCCGGGCCGCATCGACGAACTACTCCGCGAGGGCGGCATCGTCGACCTGGACGGGCCCATCGCCCCGGACGCGCCCTACGTCCCAGGCGGGGCGGTGTGGTTCCACCGCGACCTCCCGACGGAAACCGAGGTGCCGTTCCCCATCGGCATCGTCTACCGCGACGACGACATTCTGGTGGCGGACAAACCGCACTTCCTGTCGACCATCCCGCGCGGACAGCACATTCTGCAGACCGCGCTGGTGAAGCTGCGGCGCGAACTCGACCTGCCGGATCTGATTCCGGCGCATCGGCTCGACCGGGTGACCGCTGGGCTGGTCCTGTTCGTGGTGAATCCCGAACGCCGCGGCGCGTACCAGACCATGTTCCACAAACGGCTGGTGCACAAGGAATATCGGGCCATCGCCCGCGTCGATCCGGCGCTCGAACTGCCGCGCACGGTGATCAGCCGGATCGTCAAGGAACGCCAGGTGATCAAGGCCTACGAGACCGACGGCGAACCCAATGCCGAGACGCATATCGAACTGCTCGAGCAGCGCGACGGACTCGGCCGATATCTACTACGGCCGCGCACCGGGCGCACGCACCAACTCCGACTGCATATGAACAGCCTCGGCATCCCGATCCTCGGCGACGACTTCTATCCCGAACTCACCGACAAACCGGTCGACGACTACACCCGGCCACTGCAACTCCTGGCGTCGACGCTGGAATTCACCGATCCGATCACCCGGGAACCGCGGCGCTTCGACACCACCCGGACCTTGCAGGCTTGGGACGATTTCGACGGCTGGACGCGCGGAAATCAGCGGGCTTGACCACATTCGAAGACCATTCTTAGATTCCAGGCGTACGCTGGCCGCAATGTCTCAGAACGATAACGGTGAGGTCGCCGTACTCCCGGCCCCCGCCCCGATCCCCGGCCGCAAACTCCACGCATACGTCGACGTGGCCGTAGTAGTGATCGTTTTGACCTGCACCAACCTCATCGCCCACTTCACCACGTCCTGGGCCAGCATCATCACCGTCCCGATAGCCGCGGTGGTGCTGGTGGCCATGGTCCGCCGCCGCGGACTCGGCTGGTCGGAACTGGGCCTCTCGCCACGACACTGGCGACGCGGCACCCTCTGGGCGGTCGCGGCGGTCGGCGTGGTGCTGGGCGCGGTGGCCATCGGAGCATTGCTGCCGATCACCCGGCCCTTCTTCCTGAACGACCGGTACGCCACCATTTCGGGTGCGCTCATCGCATCCATGATCGTCATTCCGCTGCAGACCGCGATCCCGGAGGAACTCGCCTTCCGCGGCGTACTGCACGGGACCCTGGACCGGGCGGTCGGAGCGCGCGGACTGTTCGCGGCCGGATCGATGCTCTTCGGGCTCTGGCATGTGGCCTCCTCGCTGGGACTGACCAACGGGAACAAGGGACTGTCCGGATTCCTCGGCAGCGGTCTCGAGGGCCAGGTGCTCGGCATCGGCGGCGCGGTGCTGGCCACCGCCGCGGCCGGCGTCGTCTTCACCTGGTTGCGGCGGCGCAGCGGAAGTCTGCTCGCACCCATCGCACTGCATTGGTCACTGAACGGCGCGGGCGCGCTGGCCGCGGCCATCGTCTGGCATACCGCCCTGCGCTGACCGGCGGGCGCACCCGCCGGGGCAAAGCTCCGCCGCGGCAAAGCAAACCGGGCCCGCCGCCCTCGAAAGGGAAGCGGGCCCGGCTCGTTCGGACCACATTGTCCGTGCAGGTCAGCGGCGTGCCGTCCCCCGTTCCGGATCCAGGCGCGCCCACTCGGAATCCAGGTCCACCTCGCGGGCATCCCCGCCGTGACCCGGCCACCAGGCCTTACGGCCGATCAAGGCCGTCACCGCCGGCGTGAAGAACATCGCCATGACGAAGGCCGCGATCGCGATGCCCACCGAGATGGCGAAGCCCATCTGCGACATCATGTCGTTGCCCGACAACATCATCGAGGCGAAGGTACCCGCCAGGATGACACCGGCCGCCGCCACCGTCGGACCCGTGTGCCGCAGCGCCAGCGCGGCCGCCTGATGCGGATCCTTACCCTCCCGGGCCTCCTCACGCAGCCGGGCCACCATGAGGATGTTGTAGTCGGTGCCCAGCGCCACCACGAACAGGTACATGATCAGCGGCAACATGAAGATCAGGCCCGAATCGCCCCGCAGATGCTGGAAGACCAGCACCGCCGCACCCAGCGTCGCCGCGAAACCGAGGAACACCGACGCCATCAGATACCAGGGCGCCACGAAGCTACGCAGCAACAGCGCCAGCACGATCATGATCAGTACCGCGGCCACCGGGAACACCACCATGTAATCGCGGTTCATGGCGGCCTGGAAGTCGACGAACACCGAGGTCATACCGCCCACGTAGGCCTTGTCCCCGGCCGGCGCCGCCGCATGCGCGGCATCGCGGAGCGGACCCTTCACCGTCTTCAGCGCGGCATCCGACTCGGGCGAATCCGAAAGTGTCACCTGGTATTCGGCGATGGTCTTGTCATCGGACAGCTTCGCCTCCGAGACCTGACCCACGCCCTTCACCGCCAGCGCGGACTTGAAGTTGTCCGTCTCGGCCGTGGTCAGCGGGCCGTTCCCACTCTGCAGGTACACCTGCGACGGCTGCGTGGTGCCCGCGGGCATGCCCTTGAGCAATTCCTTCTGGTACACAACCGATTCCGAGGCATTCGAGGTCGAGCTCGAAGTCATATCGAAGGTCGGGTGGAAGTTCAGCGCGAAGATGCCCAGGATCAGCAGCACACCACCGGACACCGCCGCGAACACACCGGGCCGCCTGCCCAGCGCCGCACCCGCCGCTCCGAAACGCGCGCCCGTGGGCTCTTTCTGCCAGGCCTTCGAAGGCCAGAACACCTTGGTGCCCAACAGGGAAACAATGGCCGGCACCAGGGTCAGACCCGCCAGCAGCGTCACCGCCACCGCGATCGCCAGCGCCGGACCGAGCGATCGGTACATGCCCAGCGTCGACAGGGTCAGGGCGCCGAAGGCGATGATGACCGCGGCCGCCGCCGAAGTAATGGCCTCACCGACCCGGGCGACCGAGCTGACCATGGCGGTCTTGGGATCCTCACCCGCTCGCAGCCGCTCCCGATAACGGAACATCAGGAACAGGATGTAGTCGGTGCCGACCCCGAACAACACCACCGACAACAAGGTCTGGACCGAGGAATCGATCTTCAGATCGAAGGCGTGCGACACGTCCGCCACCAATCCGCCGACCAGCATGAAGACACCCACGATCACGATGATCGGGAGCAGCGCCAGCACCGGACTGCGGAATATGAGCAACAACAGCACCAGAATCAGGCCGATGGTCGCGAACATGATGATGGCCAGCGCCTTGTTACCGGATTCGGTCTGATCCAGCGTCTGCGCGGCCGTGCCGGTGACACCGGCCTTCAATCCGGTGCCGTTCACATCCTGCTTCAACGCGGTACGCAGGGCCTTCACGGCATCGGACTGCCTGGTGTCGCTGGGGTTGGTCACCTTGGTCATATCGACCGCGGCGATCTGGACCAGCCGGTTCTCCGAAGGGGGCGTCGCCTGGATCGCGGTGACATCCTTGATGTTCTGCCCGGCGAGCTGATTTGCCGCGTTCACGATGGTCGCGGAATCGGTCTCGGTCAGCGGTGCGCCGTCGGCGCGTTCGAAGACGATGAGCGCGGCGGGCGTGGTGCTGTTGGGAAACGCCTTCTGCTGCAGGTCCATCGCCTGGATGGACTCGTAATGCGAAGGCAGGAAGTCGGATTGGTCAGTGGTGGCGGTGAGCTTGGGCGCTGTCGCGACCACTGCGACGATGGCGATCAACCAGGCGGCGATCACCAGCCACGGGAATCGGACGACGAAGCGCCCCAATCGGGAGAACATGGCGGGAGAAGTCCTTTCAGGGTTTCGGCCGCGCTATTCAGATATCGAGGAATTGCGTTGATGGGTTCTCCACCGCATCGGCGACGATGCGGTAGACCTTGGCGGGAATCCGGTCGCGCAGTTCGTCCAGGGAGTCGACGATTTCCAGCGTGAAGTCGCCGGATCCGTCCTCACCGAGGCCGAACATCTCGCGCCAGTCCTTGAAACCCTTGGCCCAGTGCGTGAATACGGAGAAGTCCGAGCTGGTCGAGGCGCGGCGGGCGATCAGGAATTCGTCCTTCTTCTCCTGATAGGCCTGCTTGGTGGAGGCGGTGAAGTCGGCCCACTCCACGATGTGGCGGTGAATGACCAGCTTGCCCTTGCGGCTCTGATACACCCGGACCACTTCGGCGCCTTCGGGATTGAAGCGCTGCGACTCGCCGAGCTCCTTGCCGATGAAACGCTGGACGCGGTGGCCGGCGGGGCCGACGCGGACCTGGATCTCCTTCATGCCTTCGGGCAGTGCGTCCTGCACCAGCGCGGTGGTGGGCCGTGCGTCGTCCTCGCCGGGGTTCTGGATGTCGTCCATGACGTGCTCCAATTCATATTCGAATGCGCATATAGGCATGCGTGTACAGCACGGGTCTCTGGCTGATGATCAGCTGTGCCGCAATGGTTTTCGTGGTTCAGGGCGCTCGATGCCACCCATGAGAAGACTATAAGTAGACGTATACGTATAGCGCAACCCCGAGAACACCCTGAATTCCCCCTGAAACGCGAAAGGCCCGCCTCCACCTGGAGACGGACCCACGTGACCAGCCCGGATACGCCCGAAGACGGACCGGTATGCGACTAGCGGCCGCGTCGCTTACCCGGCTTCTTCGCCGCGCCCTGACGCGCCGCAGGCTTGCCGCCCTGCTTCGCCGCCGGCTTCCCGGACTGCTTGCGCACCGGCTGCTTCGCACTCCGCTCCGGCGTACGAGCAGCCTGCGGCGCCCGCGAACTGTTCGCCGAACGCCCGCGCACCACCCCGACGAACTCCTCCACCAGCTCGGTGGTCCGCGCCACCGGCCAGGCCAGTGCGATCTCCGTCTCCGGGACATCGGTCATGGTCCGATAGACCAGATCCTTGCGGTGATGCAGGCGCGCGATCGAATGCGGCACGATGGCCGCGCCGCTCACCGCCGCCACCAACTCCATGGTCATGGCCGCCGCATCCAGATCGGCGGCATCCTGCATCCGCTCATCTGCCAGATCGGCAGTACTCACCTGGTCGAACAGGGAGATCGGGTGATCCTTCGGCACCACCACGACCGGCACCTCACGATAGAGCGGGATGGCGTTCATCCCCTCGCGGTCCATGGGCAGGCGCACGAAACACATGTCCACCCGGCCCTCGCGCAGCGCCGACTCCTGTTCCGCCATCGGCACATTCACCAGATGCAGCCGGATATCCGGGAAACGATCGGCCCAGATCCGCTCCCACTTGGTGACCGTGACACCCGGCACGAAACCCACGCGCAGCCGCTCGGCGCCATCATCGACGGGTTCGGGTTCCGCCGCCTCCGCCGCGGCGATCAGATCCTTCGCCGCGGCCAGCAGCTCCCGGCCGGACTCCGCCAGCTCCGTCGGCTGCGAACCCGGCACGAACAACTTCGTACCGAGCTCCTCCTCCAGTTCGATGACCGTCCGGCTCAGCCGCTGCCGCGCAATACCCAGGTCACGGGCCGCCCGCGCGAAGTGCAATTCCTCCGCAACCGCGACGAACCAGCGCAGACGCTGCACCTCGATCGCCGCGAACCGGCCGGATACCGCCTCACCCGGCGCGGGCACCGCCTCGCCGCCGATACCGCTCGCCGTGTCTTCCGGGCCCTGACCGCTCATGTCCCCAGGTTATTGCACCGCGCGGTCCGTCCTGCCCACCCCGCCCGATACCCTTGATCGGTGAGCCCGGACAAGAACCCCCAGAACATGAAGCCGCTGACCGCGGCCGGCAAGCTCGATATCTACCTCCCGGCAACCCCCGAGGAATTCCGGAACTCACCCATCACCCGCGCCCAGCTCGAGGAACTGCGCACCAACCCGCCGCAATGGCTGCAGGACCTGCGCCAGAACGGCCCCTTCCCCCGTGATGTGGTGGCCCGCAAACTCGGCATCACCAACACCGGCCTGGCCCGCAACGGCATCGGCGACGCCCTCACCGCCGCCGAAATCGACGGCCTCCTCGCCGACCCGCCCGAATGGCTGCTCCGCGAACGCGAAAACCTGGTCAACGTCCGCAAGGAAGCCGACCGCGTCAAGGAAAAGGAAGCCGCCCGCCGCGCAGCCACCAACCGGCCCGCCAAAAACCGGTTCGGCAAGTAGTACTCAACCGGCATCAGTGCCGAGTGGCACACCAGGTTCGCGAATCGCGAGAAGCCTTGTCCGTCATGTGCCACTCGGCGGCATAGACCCAGGGTGACGGCGGGTCAGAGGCGGCGGAGGATTCTGTCTACGAAGTCCGGGGCCGCGCCGAGGTAGTTTTCGGGGCGGAGCAGGTCATGCAGCTCCGGCTTGGTGAGATGGGTTGCTACGTCGGGGGATTCGGCGAGAACGTCGACCAGGGGGCGGTTGGTCGCGTGGGATTCGAAGGATGCGGCTTGGAGGGTCTTCTTCGCGGTCGGTTTGCCGAGCAGGGGGGCCAGGCGGATCGAGAGGCGTTCGGAGACCAGTTGGCCTTCGGTGAGCGCCAGGTTCTCGCGCATACGGTCGGCATCGGCGGTCAGGCCCTCGGCGAGTTCGACGGCGGTGTGGGCGGCGCCGCCCACCAGGAGCAGGCAATCGCGCAGCGGCTGCCACTCCGCGTGCCAGGCGCCGGCGGGGCGCTCGTCCTCCGCCACCAGTGCACCGAACAGCGTGCAGGCCAAGGCCGGAACCTGCAGTGAGGCAGCGCGGATCATGGTGCTGAGCACCGGATTCCGCTTCTGCGGCATGGCCGAGGACTCGCCGCGACCGGGTGCCGCAGGCTCCGCCAGCTCGGCAATCTCGGTGCGGGACTGGGAGATCACATCCACCGCCAGCTTGCCGAGCACACCCGAGGTGAGCGCCAGCGCGGAGGCGAGGTCCGCGATCGGGGTGCGGATCGTATGCCACGGCGTGGCGCTCACCGACAATGACAGTTCCGCCGCGAATCCGGCCGTGAGACGCTCCATGATCTCACCGGTGGACGCCTCGGACAGCTCCGACTCCGCGCAGCGCGCACATTCGATGTACGAGGCCAGAGTGCCTGCGGCCCCGCCCAGTTGGACCGGCAGACCCGCACGCACCCGCACCAGGCGATCCCGGGCGTCGAGCAGGCCCTGCATCCACACCGCGACCTTCGCGCCGAAGGTCGTCGGCACCGCGTGCATGGCGAGGGTCCGGGCCGCGATGGGTGTGGTGCGATGCCGCCGGGCCAGCTCGGCCAGGGAAACGGTGACATGCTCCAGATCGTCGATGATCACGCCCAGCACACGGGAGGCGATGACCATGGTCGCCGTATCCAGGATGTCCTGGCTCGTCGACCCGTAATGGACATAGTTGGCGCTCACCGGATCGACCTCGGCGACCGCCACGTGCAGTTCCTCCACGAAGCTCACCACAGGATTGGCCGCACCCCGCGAGGCCCGCGCCAGCGCCCGAGCATCGAAGGCGTGCTCGCGCAGCGCCTCCGCCATGTGCTCCACGACGCCGGCGGGCACCATGCCCAGCCCGGCCTCCGCGCGGGCCAGTGCCAGCTCCACATCGGACATGGCCGCGATCCAGGCGTCATCGCTCAGCAGGGATTCCACCGGCGCACCGACACGCACCGGAGCGAACAGACCGCTGTCGTGTGTCATATCGTCCTGTCTTTCCGTGGAATTCGCCGCCGGCTCGTAGCGGTGGGCGGTGAGGATCTCGCGGGCGATGGCATCACCGTCCGCGAGGGTAACCGAATTGACACCCGGGCGCGGACCGGCCGCCGTCACCCAGCGCACCGCCTCCGTCGGCACGCCGAATGCGTAGCGGCGCGGGTGGATTCGATTGCCGGCGTCCACCAGGTGATGGGATCGCGGGGCGATGGTGAGCCCGCCGGTGACATACGCGGTGCCGTCGGGCGAACGGATCTCGTAACCGTGCACCTGCCCCCGGTCGAACAGGTTGCGCAGCAGGCGATCCGAGGTGCGGCGCAGATCCGGCGCCGGGAGGAACGCGTCGACGAGGACACCGCTCATGGCGCGGGAACCGTCCACGCGCGGTGACTCCGCGGTGAAGCAACCGAGTTCGGCATCCACGCCGACCCGCATGCCGGGACCCACGATGCGCACGATGCCGGCGCGGATCAGGGCCGCCAGCTCGGCGATGCGCTGCGCGGGCGGGCCGATGGACAGGAAGGCGTTCATCGGCGTGTACCAGCGATCCAGATCGTCCCGATACGACGACCCGGCGATACCGCCGTGATCGACCACCAGCCGGACCTCGTTGCGCAGGTCACGCAGGACATCCAGGGCCGCCTTCACCGGTCCGTGCAGATTACCCAGATTCGCTTGGCGCACATCGGCGTCCAGATAGTCGAGCAGCCATTCCTGGAAGGCGGCCGGATCGGAGAAGCGGCGGCCACGGGCCGGATCGGTGAGCGTCTCCCAGTCCCAGCGCTGCTGAATACCGCTCGCGGACAAGATCTCCTCGGTGACGCGGGCGGTGGGGGCGGCCAGATACAGCTCGCGGAAAACCCCCAAGGCGCGCGGGCTGGTGCGTTCGGCGATGAGGGCCGAGTAGTACACCGATTCGACCTCGCGCGCGATCAGCGGCCACACATCGTCCCGGAAGGACACGTCACCGTATTCCCTTGCGCGCCGCTGCAATCCGGCGATCCGCGCGGGTGTCAGCAGCAGCGGCGTGTGCCGGCCGTCCACGCCCTTCTGGTTCTCGCCGCGCGCGTGATGCGGGACGCCGCGGCGGCAGCCGGCGATCATCAGGGGTTCCCGGCCGGACGCGACATACTCCAGGCCACAATCGGATTCCTTGAAGCGGCCGCCGCGGCCGACCGTCAGCAGGACGAGATAGTCGAAGAAGGTGAGGCCCAGACCGCGCATCAGGACCGGCAGCCGCTCCGGAATCCGGTCCACGTCGATATCGGCGGCATTGCCGGGCGGAATGTGCGCGAGGCCGGAGCGGCGGGCCGAATCCGGCAGGGAGCCGGGCTCCACGGGCGGGGTCTCCCCCAGGTGCCCCTGGGTCAGGACGATCGCGTGCAGGCCGCGTATCCATTCCCCCGTGCTCAGGTGCAGGTCCTGCAGGCCGGTCGGACCGTCGCGCACATCCACTGCCGTAGCCACGATTTCGCGGATATGCACCCATTCCGCGTATCGGTCCCGGGTTCTTTCGAAAGCCCAGCGCAGATAATGGCCGTAGTAGTAGCGCGGCGGATAGGTGTCCGGCCGGATACCGAGGGCCTCCTGGTAGGCGGATCCGGGGAGTCCGGCGAAATTGCCGATCTTGGTAAGGAAATCCGACCATTCGTATAAACTCGGCCCGCGATCCACGGGCCCGGCCATTTCCACCGTATCGTCGGTGAATATGGTGACCTGCTCCGCGACAGTGTTCATCAGCAGGTGAGGCGACTGATCGGTCCGCCAGACCGCTCCGGTGCCGACCCTCTTCGCGTCGAGCAGAATCAGCTCCACGCCCGCGGTGAATCCCAGTTGCCGGGCATTGGCGCAAATACGTTCGAAAACATTGAGGCCACGAGGACCCATACCTACGACGGCGACGCGCAACACATTGTCGAGCATTCAATTTCACCGATCGAGCTCGAATCAGTTCGCCCGATTGCGAACGCGATGCCGAGGCTAGCAGCGCCCCGAATTCTCCTCAAGAACGCGTGGTATGGAATGCCTCGTTTACCCGAAAGGTCGGTAACTCCGGTACAACCGGCGCACGCCGCTCCAGCACCGCCGACACCACGGCCACCCCCAATGCCGAAACCGCCAGCGCCACACCGACCCAATTCGCCGACGTGTACCCGTAGCCGGCCGAGATCACCAGCCCACCCAGCCACGCCGCGATCGCATTCCCCAGATTGAACGCCCCGATATTCATGGCCGAAGCCAGCGTCGGCGCCGCATGCGCCTCATCCAGCACCCGCTTCTGCAGCGACGGAACCGTCGCGAAACCCAGCGCGCCGATCAGGAAGATCGTCACCGCGGCAAGGACTTTGCTGTGCGCGGTCACCGTGAACAGGCCCAGCGCCACCGCCAGCACACTCAGCGAGACATACAGCATGAGCATCGGGGCGCGGTCGGCGAACTTGCCGCCCACCAGATTCCCCAGCACCATACCCAAGCCGAACAACACCAGCAGCCACGTCACCGAACCCGACGAGAAACCCGCGACCTCGGTCATCATCGGCGCGATATAGGTAATGGCCGCGAACACGCCACCGAAACCCAGCACCGTCATGAGCATGGCCAGCGACACCTGAATGTTCTTGAACGCGGCCAATTCATGACGCAGATGCACGCCCTCCGGCTTCGGCACCTCCGGCACCAGCTTCGCGACCCCGAGCAGACCCGCCACCCCCAGCGCGGCCACCAGCGCGAAAGTGACACGCCAGCCCAGACTTTCGCCCACGAACGTACCCAGCGGCACACCCACCACATTCGCCACCGTCAAACCGGTGAACATGTACGCGAGCGCCGCTGCTTTCTTGTCCGGGGCCACCAACTCGGCGGCGACGACCGAGCCGATGCCGAAGAACGCGCCGTGCGTGAACGACGCCACCACCCGGCCCAGCAGCATGACCCCGAAGACCGGAGCCACCGCGGACAGCAGGTTGCCGGCAATGAACACGCCCATCAGCAGCAGGAGCATGCGCTTGCGGGGCACCTTGGTGCCGAGCACGGTCATGATCGGCGCACCGATCACCACACCCAGCGCATACCCGGTCACCAGCCAGCCGGCGGTCGGGATGGAGACGCCGAAATCACCCGCGACCTGCGGCAACACCCCCATGATGACGAATTCTGTGGTTCCGATTCCGAACGCCCCGATGGCGAGGGCGAGCAGCGCGAGCGGCATGAGAGCACCTTCCGAACGATTGCACGAGCGCTTACTTGCAGACACAATAGTTGCAGACGCGCGTTACTTGCAAGCGCGGGCTATCTCGAAGGTGGGCTATTCTGTTGAGCACCGCCTGGACCAGAGCAAACGCCCCGGAGAACAGCCATGACAGCCACCGACCCTGCCCTCACCGCCCTCGCCCAAGGCTGGTGCGCACTGTCCCTGCTGCACGGCAAGATCGAAAGCCACATCGAACGCGCCCTGCAATCCCGGCACCAGCTCAGCGTCCGCGAATACTCCCTGCTCGACGTCCTCTCCCGGCAACACGACGGCGACGGCGGGCACCTGCAGATGAAACAGGTCGCCGACGCGGTGGTACTCAGCCAGAGCGCCACCACCCGACTCGTCACCCGCCTCGAAGACCGCGGGCTGCTCGAGCGCTACCTCTGCCCCACCGACCGCCGCGGCATCTACACCAATGTCACCCCCAGCGGGCGCGAACTCCTCGAAACCGCCCGGCCCACCAACGATTCCGCGCTCCGCGAAGCCCTCGACGAGGCGGCGACCGATCCGGAGCTCGCGCCACTCGTCCGCGTCGTCGAGAACCTGCGCATACCCGCCTGACGACACCGCAGGCCCGCCTCCGACCGGGAAGCGGGCCTGCGGTTTCCGGCCGATCAGCGCGGCCCCGGCAACAGGGTGATCAGTCCAGCTCCCGGCTCAACGGCAGATTCACAAAACTCGGCTCGTCCGGATCCAGCATCAGATGCTGCGGCGCGAGCCGGCTCTCCACCAGCAGCGGCGGCAGCAACACACCGCGCGGGAAGTTGCTGGCGTACACATCGATCCGCGCCCGATGACCCGGCTGCAGCACCGCATCCACCGGATTCACCGCAATATCCAGCACCGTCGGCTGACCCGGCACCAGCGGTTCCCGGTCCGCCAAGGTCAGCTTGTAGGCCGTCTCCGTGTAGTCGCCCGCGGCGTCCTTCTTGCTCTTCGCCTCATCCACGGCACGCAGCGACGCGGTCAGCTGACCGCTCGCCAGCACCGTCGAACGACCGTCCGGCGCAATATCGTTCAGCGTGACGGACCAGTAGCCCTCGGTGGTGTCGTACATGGTGTTCAGATGCGCGGTGATCGGACCGGAGATGGTGGTGGCCTCCGAAACCGGTGCGCTGGTGAAGGTCAGGCCGCCCAGTTCGTGAATGCGATCGTCCTCGGCACAGAACGGGAGGATCGACAACGCACCCGCGGACTCCACCGCGGAATCCCGCGAGCACAAGGCCGTCGCACCCTGCAATGGCCAAACCGTCAGCTGCGCGGGGGCATCCGGGGCCTGAGCGGACAGCGAACCGTCATAGACACTGTTCGCCGTGCCACTGCGCGCCGCGGACAGATACACCCGCCGATAGTCGGCATCCGGCTTCGGGAAACCCTGCTGACTGACGAACCAGCCACCCTGCTGCCACAGGACGACCGGACCGTACTTGTCGATGCCATTGTCAATACCCTTGAGCCACTTGTCGTACCAGGCCATCTGCAATACATCCAGGCGCGGCGGACGACCCGGATTACCGAAACCGGAACCCGGATTCGCATGATACGTATTGCCCATGATCAGCTTCTTCTGCTCCGGCGGCAGCGGAATCCGGTCATAGACCATCGAACTCGACGGGGCGAAGATGTCCTGCCAGCCGCCGTACGCGAAGGTCGGCACATGAATACGCTCGGGATGACTGTCGGTGAACGCATTTCGCAGCGGACTGCCCGGCTCCAACTGTTTACGCAACGGCTCGGGTAGCTGACTCACATCCGGGACCAGCGCCATCAGGATGTAATCGAAGAATTCGAACGGCGTACCGATGCGGTCCAGCAGCCATTTCAGGTCCAGATGACCCATCAGCAGGCCGACCGGATCCGGGACGTTCTTGAGGGCGTCCACGCCGGCGATATACAGCGGCGCGAAAAGGCCCAGTCCCCCACCGGGAGCCGCGACATCACCGACGAGGTCGGAGCTGCCCTCCACCGGGAAGATCGCCTTCAGATGCGGCGGATTCTGCTCGGCGGCCATGTATTGATTGATGCCCGAATACGAGATGCCGTTCATGCCGATATTGCCGTCGGACCACGGCTGATTCGCGGCCCAGTCGATCACCTCGGAAGTGTCCTGGGTTTCCCGGGATTGGAAGAACTGCCAGGTGCCCTGCGAATAACCGGTGCCGCGCACATCGACCACGATCTGCGTGTAACCCTGCTGGATCAGCCTGCGGTCGGCGCCGAAACCCCGTGCGGCGCCGCCACTCAGCACACGGGTGAGATCGGTGAGCGACTGCAGCGGGGTACCGGTCAGGTCGACCGAATTGACCAGCTGGATGAGCGCATCGGACAACACCGGCACGGACAGCGCCACATCGGCCAGCCAGGAGGCGAACTTCGTGTACGGGGTGAGGTTGACTATGGTCGGCAGCGGCGTGTTCACCGGCGCGCCGTTCGCGTCCACGGGGCGATAGATATTGGCCTTCAGGACCGTGCCGTCGCTCATGGTGATCGGGACGTCGAAATCGATGTGGACCTCGCCCGGATAGCGGCCCGGGTACTTCGCGGGGCCGTCGTGCGCGGCGAGCCAGGAGCCCGCGAGTGCGCCGCCGTCCGACGGGGTGTCGGCGTGCGCGGTCGGCGTCACCCAGAGTGTGGTCAGGGCCAGGGTCACCGATAAGACGGCGGATCTGGCCAGAGCTTTGCGGAATCTCCTCATCATGCGGACCCCTTCCGGCGTCCCTTGCCCAGGGCGCGCGCGGCTTGTAAACAGTGGCGTACCTATGTTGGAGGTGAGCACAAACTGTCTGAGACATATTGAGGATTTTGTGCAGTAGATCACATGACAACGATCACTATGCTCGAAACATGGGACTGGAGACCGACATCGACCGCCGCCGCCTACCGCGCGGCACCCACGGGCTGAACCCCGCCGATGTCGTGCACTCCCAGCGCATGCGCATGTACATGGGCGTCCTCGAAGCCGTCGCCGAACGCGGCTACACCGCCACCACCGTCGCCGATATCGTGGCCCGCGCCAATGTCTCCCGCCGCACCTTCTACCAGCAGTTCACCGGCCGCGACGACTGCTTCTCCGCCGCCTTCGACGCCGCCGTCGACCTCGTCATCGACTACCTCGACGAGAGCATCCGCGACCTCCCGCACACCGACTGGCGCGGCCTCATCCACACCACCCTGCGCGAATACCTGCGCACCCTCACCGACAACGACTACTGCGCCCGCGCCCTCCACCTCGAATGCCTGGTCGCCGGCCCCACCGTCGCCGAACAACGCCGCCGCATGAAAACCCGCCTGGCCCAACGCATGCAAGCCGCCTTCCACATCGGCCGCACCCGCGGCGACATCCCCGCCGACCTCCCACCCGAAGTCTTCGAATCCCTCATCGGCGCCATCGACGACCGCATCCGCGACTGCCTCCAACTGACCGGCCCCCAAGCCCTCCCCACGCTCCTCCCCCACCTGCACGCCTTCACCCTCGCCCTCTTCGGCACCCCCGACTGGCCCGCACGCGCGAACTGACGCAACCCAATACCCGCACTGATCAGCGGTGATAGCATCCCGCTCCATGACCGAAGGTGGAGGCGGCCCAAACCTCTCAGTCGTCCCCGACGACGTCCGAGCCATCGGCGTCTACGCCTACGACCTGGCCGACACCCTCCGCCGAGCCCTCGCCTCCGCAGCCCGCGAAGTCGACGGCCTGACCGGCAAATCCTGGACAGGCACGGCCGCCGACAGCTTCGCCGAAGGCTGGTCCGAAGTCCACGACAGCGGCACCGAAATCCTCGACGCCCTCACCACCCTCGCCCGCGCCCTCGGCGTCACCGCCGACACCTACACCACCCGAGACACCCGATTCGCCACCGACATCACCACCCTGGACCTCCCATGACCGGCGAATTCGAAGTCGACCTCCCCCACCTCGACGAGGTAGTAACCAAACTCGCCAACCTCACCACCTACCTCACCGACCACCTGGCCACCCTCGACCAAAAGGTCGCCACCCTCCACACCGGCTCCTGGACCGGCACCGCCGCCGAAGCCCACCACCGAGCCCACACCGAATGGTCCAAAGCCGCACAAACTTTCACCACCGGCGTCTCGAACATGACCACCGCCGCCCACAACGCCCACACCCACTACACCAACGCAATCACCGCCAACACCACTATGTTCGGCGGACACTGACATGGTCGCCGTCGACCCACAGGCGTATGCCGATACCGCCGAGCAACTGTCCAAGCTCGGTGACGACATCGACACCGCCGCAACCACACTCACCACGAGCCTGGCCGGTACCGGGTCCATGGCGGGAACGACCGACCATGCCAAGCAGTGGGCCGCCGCTTACGACTCCAAGGCCGCCAACGCCACCGACAACACGCGCAAACTGGCCCAAACCCTCCGCTACTACGCGGGTCTGGTCGCGCTCGCGGGCCACAACCACGCCCTGGCCAACTATCAAGCCGATACGAATACCGCCAAGGGTCCTGCCCCGGTGAAGCCGCCGACCCCGGAATCTCCCGTTCCCTTCTGCTGGGTCGGCGCACCTGCGGCGGGTGGCCCCGGCCGCGGCCTGGAAACCGACATCCCCGATCTGCTCGAAAAGATCGGCATCCCGGTCCCGGACGGCGACACCGACAAACTCGACAAGGCCGCCCAGGCCTGGCACGCCTTCGCCCAATCCCCGGCCATAGCCGAATCCCAGCTCACCATCGGCGCAGCCGCCTCCCTCATCAACGGCATGGACTCCCCCGAGGTCCCCGACATCCTCGGCCACCTCACCACCCTGAGCTCCGCGGCCCGCAGCATCGAACTGGCCGCCACCACCCTCGAAGCCGACTGCCACAACCACCGCAGCCGCCTCACCGACCTTCGAAACAAGATCAAACACTTCATCGACGACCTCGCCGAAATGATCGCGGTCAGCATCGCCGTCTCGATAGTCGCCACTTTCATCACAGCCGGCATCGGCCTCATAGTCGACGCCGCAGCCGCCGCCAAAGCCGCCAAGAACATCACCGACACCGCCGCCCTCATCAAAGACGCCATCGAAACCAGCAAACTCTCCGAAACCCTCACCACCGCAGCCGAAGAAACCGACGCCCTCGCCACCACCAACTCCGACCTAGACAAACTCGCGCAACTCCCCGCGAAAGTCATCGACGAGGAATCCGCCGAGGCGACGGAGGCCTCAACAATCCGACTGGGATCGGACGTGAAGACCGTCGATGAGCAACCCCTATCGATCGATGGCAAACAGATCGAAGCGAAGTTCAAGCACGCCCAAGACTTCGGCGTGACCGAGGGCAGAGGCAGGGAGGGCTTCGATCAACTCACAGATGCCGTCGGGGAGCAGGTCGAAAACCCGAATACCCTGCATATCGCCGGTACATACCGCGGTAATCCAGCAATCCTGAACTACAATCCGGACTCTGGTCTGGTTGTTGTGCAATCGCCGTCGGGCGAGTTCGTATCCGGCTGGAAGCTGAGCCCGGCGCAGGCGAAATACGTTCTCGAACAAGGAAAGTTAGGTGGTGGATGATGGCCGCGAGCCAAGCGGAGGTCGATCGGATGCTGGCCAACTACAGGGAGTTGATTCATCGATTCATCGCCGGGGAGTCCAACGCCGACGACTTCGAACGAGACTTCCTGCGCACCTTCAAGAACGACACGAATCAGATACCCAGCACTGAATTCGAAGTACTGGACTCACTCTTCGCCGATGTCGATGACTATGTCGCCGATCAAGGTCTACGTGAGCAGGTCGGTGGTCTCGACGCGGAGGAACTCCGCGCCCGCGCACGTAACGCCTATCAGCGACTCTATCCCTGATCTTCGTCGTCGCATACCGAGCCACCGAACAACGAATGCCCGCTCTCGAATGAGTAGCGGGCATTCATGTTTCGAGCGCCGGGTGAATCAGCAGTAGTAGCAGATGCCGTTGGCGGGGAGTTCGGTGAAGCAGTTGGTGCAGACGGCTTTGCGGGCTTCGGGGTCTGGTTTGGGGGTGGAGGCGGGGGTGGTGGAGGTGACGCGGAGGGGGGCGCCGCCGTTGCGGGGGATGAGTGGGGGGATGCCGCCGTCGGCGGGGATGTCGGCGCCGTAGGCGGCGTAGCACTGCCAGCGGGCGTAGGCGGCGTGGACCTCGAGGTCGGCGGGGATGGGGAGGTGGGCCAGTTCGAGGACGTATTTGTAGCTGTCGCTCACCTTGTGGTTCTGCTTGACGCACAGGGCGGTCAGCGGGGGTTCGCCGGCGTTGTGGCAGCGGCGGGCCACCTTGCGGAGGATGGCGTCCATCCAGGTGCGGGTGGGGGCGTCGGTGCGGATACCGGACATCTCTTGGATGCGCTCGGCGAGTTCATTGATGGTGACGAAATGACCGTAGCCGGAAGCGGATTCGACCAGGACTTCGTGGGCGGCCAGTGCCCATGCCACCGCGGCATCGCGGAAAGTCACCGCTTCGCCGTCGTCCGTCCGCCAGGCTCCCGAAGTTGTTGCAGCATCCCTCATAGCCCGTCCAGGCTAATGCGTCGCGCGGGCGACACGCCAATCCTGTTTGGACATATAGAGTTTCAGTTTCATCACACTTGGACGTGTGCCCGCATACGTATGACGAACTCGCAAGAAAAATGTGAAGGACCCGCCCCTGGAAGAGGGCGGGCCCACCACGAAAAACACTGGCCCGCTTCCGTAAAGGAAGCGGGCCAGTGTCATGACTCGATCAAGTCATGGAGCAGGCTTACTTGGCCTTCTCCAGCACCTCGACCAGACGCCACCGCTTGGTGGCGGACAGCGGACGGGTCTCCATCAGCTGCACGCGGTCGCCGACACCGGCAACCTCGTTCTCGTCGTGCGCCTTGACCTTCGAGGTGGTGCGGATGATCTTGCCGTAAAGCTTGTGCTTCACACGATCTTCCAGCTCGACCACGATGGTCTTGGTCATCTTGTCGGAGACGACGTAGCCGATGCGCACCTTGCGCTGGCCACGGTCCTCCTGCTTGGCCGGCGTCTTGGCCGGGCCCTTGGCGTCACTCATGCCGCGTCTCCCTTGCCTTCAGGACCGGAGGCCAGGCCGAGCTCGCGCTCACGCATGACCGTGTAGATGCGCGCGATCTCGTGGCGGACCACACGCAGGCGCCGGTTGTTCTGCAACTGGCCGGTCGCCATCTGGAAGCGCAGGTTGAACAGCTCTTCCTTGCCTTCACGCAGTTTCGCGACGAGCTCCTCAGCGGTCAGCTCGCGCAGCTCTGCAGCCGGAGTTCCGGTAGCCATCAGAACTGCTCCTCTCGCGTCACGATCCTGCACTTCATCGGGAGCTTGTGCATCGCACGGCGCAGGGCCTCACGAGCGATCTCCTCGGTGGGGTAAGAGATCTCGAACATGACCCGACCGGGCTTCACGTTCGCGATCCACCACTCCGGCGAACCCTTACCGGAACCCATGCGGGTTTCGGCCGGCTTCTTGGTGATAGGACGGTCCGGGTAGATGTTGATCCAGACCTTGCCGCCACGCTTGATGTGGCGAGTCATCGCGATACGCGCCGACTCGATCTGACGGTTGGTGACGTAGGCCGGCTCCAGAGCCTGGATGCCGAACTCGCCGAACGTCACCGCGGTGCCGCCCTTGGACATGCCAGAGCGCTTGGGGTGATGCTGCTTACGGTGCTTGACCTTGCGGGGCATCAGCATTGGTCAGCCCTCCTGGTTCTCTGCCGGAGCCGGCGCCTCCGCGACTGCAGTCGCGGCCCGGCCGGCCTCGGTGCTGGTCGCCGTGGTGCCCTGGGCACCCGAGCGACGCGGACGACTCGGGCGCTCACGACGCTCGCGACGGTCACGATCACCGGACGGCGCGGCGGCAGCAGTGACCTCACGCTTGCCACCGACGATGTCGCCCTTGTAGATCCAGACCTTCACGCCGATACGACCGAAGGTGGTCTTGGCCTCGTACAGGCCGTAGTCGATGTCCGCACGCAGGGTGTGCAGCGGCACGCGACCCTCACGGTAGAACTCCGAGCGCGACATTTCGGCGCCACCGAGGCGGCCCGAGCACTGCACACGGATGCCCTTGACGTTCGGCGAACGCATGGCCGACTGGATGGCCTTACGCATCGCGCGACGGAACGCCACACGGTTCGACAGCTGCTCGGCCACACCCTGAGCAACGAGCTGCGCATCCGACTCGGGGTTCTTGACCTCGAGGATGTTCAGCTGCACCTGCTTCTTGGTGAGCTTCTCCAGCTCGGCGCGGATGCGGTCGGCCTCGGCGCCACGACGGCCGATCACGATGCCCGGACGCGCGGTGTGGATATCCACACGCACACGGTCACGGGTGCGCTCGATCTCGACCTTCGAGATGCCGGCCCGCTCCATGCCGGTGGCGAGGAGCTTGCGGATCTGGACGTCTTCGCCGACGTATTCCTTGTACTGCTTGTCGGCGTACCAGCGCGACTTCCAGTCGGTGGTGATACCGAGGCGGAAGCCATGGGGGTTGATTTTCTGTCCCATTTACTTTGCCCCTCCCTTCCGGCGGCTACGAGTGGCAGCGCCGGCGGTGGGCACGCTCTCGACCTCGATGGTGATGTGGCTGGTGCGCTTGCGGATCCGGAACGCGCGACCCTGGGCCCGCGGCTGGAAACGCTTCATGGTCGCGCCCTCGTCGACATACGCCGTCGAGATGACCAGGGTGGCCGGGTTCAGGCCGAGGTTGTTCTCGGCGTTGGCGGCCGCCGAAGCGACAACCTTCGCGACCGGCTCGCTCGCGGCCTGCGGCGCGAACTTCAGGATGTTCAGCGCATCCTCGACACGACGGCCACGGACCATGTCCACGACGCGACGCGCCTTCATCGGCGTCACGCGAACGTGCTTGGCGGTCGCGCGCGCGGTCGGGTTCTGAGTTTCAGTGCTCATCGCCGCTTGCTCTTCCGATCTTCCTTGACGTGGCTCTTGAACGTACGAGTCGGCGCGAATTCACCGAGCTTGTGTCCAACCATGTTCTCCGACACGAACACCGGCACGTGCTTGCGGCCATCGTGGACCGAGAACGTGTGACCGATGAAGTCGGGAATGATGGTGGAACGACGCGACCAGGTCTTGATGACCTGCTTCGTGCCCTTCTCGTTCTGGACGTCCACCTTCTTGAGGAGGTGTCCGTCGACGAACGGGCCCTTCTTCAGGCTACGTGGCATCTTTAACCTCCTCCTTAACGCTTCTTGCCGCGGCGGCGGACGATGAGCTTGTCGCTGGGACGGTTGGGCTTACGGGTACGGCCCTCGGGCTTGCCCCACGGGGAGACCGGGTGGCGACCACCGGAGGTCTTACCCTCACCACCACCGTGCGGGTGATCGACCGGGTTCATGACCACACCACGGACGGTCGGGCGAACGCCCTTCCACCGCATACGGCCGGCCTTGCCCCAGTTGATGTTCGACTGCTCGGCGTTGCCGACCTCGCCGACGGTGGCGCGGCAGCGCACGTCGACGCGACGGATCTCACCGGAAGGCATACGCAGCACGGCGTACTGGCCTTCCTTACCCAGCAGCTGGATGCTCATGCCGGCCGCGCGGGCCAGCTTGGCGCCGCCACCGGGACGCAGCTCCACCGCGTGGATGGTGGTACCGGTCGGGATCGAGCGCAGCGGCAGGTTGTTGCCGGGCTTGATGTCCGCGCCGGTGCCCGACTCGATCTTCGTGCCCTGGGCAATGCCCTTCGGCGCGATGATGTAGCGCTTCTCGCCGTCCGCGAAGTGCAGCAGAGCGATATTGGCGGTGCGGTTCGGGTCGTACTCGATGTGCGCGACCTTGGCCGGGATGCCGTCCTTGTCCAGCCGACGGAAGTCGATCAGACGGTAGGCGCGCTTGTGGCCGCCACCCTTGTGACGGGTGGTGATGCGGCCCTGCGCGTTACGGCCACCGGTCTTGGTGAGCGGACGCAGCAGCGACTTCTCGGGGGTCGAGCGGGTGATCTCGGCGAAGTCCGAGACCGATGCGCCGCGGCGACCCGGGGTCGTGGGCTTGTACTTACGGATTGCCATGAGTTCTTCTCTACTTTCTGGATGTCCGACCGCTTACGCGACCGGGCCTCCGAAGATCTCGATGGGCTTGCTGTCGGCCGAGATGGTCACGAGCGCGCGCTTGGTGCTCTTACGCGTGCCATAACCGAAGCGGGTCCGCTTGCGCTTGCCCTGACGATTGGCGGTGTTGACGCTGGTCACCTTGACGCCGAAAACCTTCTCGACGGCAATCTTGATCTGCGTCTTGTTCGAGTCCGGGTGCACGATGAAGGTGTAGGTGCCCTCCTCGATCAGTCCGTAGGACTTCTCGGAGATCACCGGCGCCAGCAGAATGTCGCGCGGGTCGGCGATGGTGGTCACTTGCTCTCCTCCTGTGCAGCTTCGGCAGGGCCGTGCACGAAGGCGTTGAGCGCCTCGACCGAGAACACGACCTCGTCCGACTTCAGGACGTCGTAGGTGTTCAGCTGATCGGGGGCGATCGGGTGCACGTTCTGCAGGTTCGCCACGCTCTTCCACGCGGTGACATCTTCACGACCGACGACGACCAGGATGTTCTTCCGGTCCGAGATCTCGGCCAGGAAGGACTTGGCCACCTTGGTCGACGGGGTCTGACCCGCAACCAGTTCGGTGATCACGTGGATGCGCTCGTTGCGCGCCCGGTCCGACAGGGCGCCACGCAGTGCGGCGACCTTCATCTTCTTGGGCAGGCGCTGGGTGTAGTCGCGCGGCTGCGGGCCGTGGACGGTGCCACCGCCGGCGAACTGCGGCGCACGGGTCGAACCCTGGCGCGCACGGCCGGTGCCCTTCTGGCGGTACGGCTTCTTGCCACCACCGCGGACTTCACCGCGGGTCTTGGTGGCGTGCGTGCCCTGGCGAGCCGCGGCCTGCTGGGCCACGACGACCTGGTGCATCAACGCGATGTTCGCCGTCACGTCGAAGATCTCCGCGGGGAGCTCGACGGTGCCCTCGGTCTTGCCGCCAGCGGCCTTGACCGTGAGCGTCAGGTTGGTCTTGGTCTCGGTGCTCATGCCCGGGCACCACCCTTCACTGCACTCTTGACGACCACGATGCCGCCGGTGCGGCCCGGGATCGCGCCCTTGATCAGCAGCAGGCCGTTCTCGGCATCCACCTTGTGGACCGAGAGGTTCTGCGTGGTGACGCGGTCGTTACCCATCCGGCCGGACATGCGCATGCCCTTGAACACGCGACCCGGGGTGGAGCAACCACCGATGGAGCCCGGACGACGGTGCACGGCCTGCGCACCGTGCGAGGCACCCTGGCCACGGAAACCGTGACGCTTCATGGTGCCCGCGAAGCCCTTGCCCTTGGAGGTGCCGGTCACGTCGACGTAGGCGCCCGCCTCGAAGACATCGGCGTTGATCTCCTGGCCGACCTCGATGCCGGCGACATCGGCGAGACGGATCTCGGCGATGTGGCGGCGCGGGGTGACACCGGCCTTGGTGAACTGGCCGGAGACCGGCTTGTTCACCTTGCGCGGGTCGATGGCGCCGTAGGCGACCTGGACGGCGGAATAGCCGTCGCGCTCGACCGTGCGGATCTGGGTAACGACGTTCGGGCCCGCCTTGATGACGGTCACGGGAACGACGCGGTTCTTTTCGTCGAAGACCTGGGTCATGCCGAGCTTGGTGCCCAGGATGCCCGCGGCCGGACGAGTCTTGTTGTCAGTCATATTCGAAGTCCCCGTCACTGAATGTTGACGTCGACACTGGCCGGCAGGTCGATGCGCATCAGGGCGTCAACCGTCTTCGGCGTCGGGTCGAGGATGTCGATAAGCCGCTTGTGGGTGCGCATCTCGAAGTGTTCGCGCGAATCCTTGTACTTATGCGGCGAACGGATGACGCAGTACACGTTCTTTTCGGTCGGCAACGGCACCGGTCCGACGACACGGGCGCCGGTACGGGTCACCGTCTCGACGATCTTGCGCGCAGACGCGTCGATCGCCTCATGGTCGTAGGCCTTGAGCCTGATGCGGATCTTCTGTCCCGCCACGCTGAGTGTCCTTTTCTCCGCTTGCGTTGTGGGCCAAGAGGTTTCCCTCTCAGACCACCCTCATTTGCACAGCCCGAACACACGAAGACGCATCAGCCACCACACGACCGGCCACCTGGGCCCGATCCATCGCCGCTGTTCATCTGTCATGGTTCATCCGGTCCACGCGGTCGGGCGTGTCGCTCCGCCGCTCATTCCTCGGCCCCGGAGTAAATCCGCTATGGCCTCGGAACATTGTCCCGGACGCACCCACGCCGCTATCAGCGGGGTGCAAAATTGGGTCATACTCACCCACGACCTGCATCTTTCCAATGGAATTGACACAACTCGGTGTGGGCAACCCGAACAGTATGCCTCGAGCGCAGGGCCGACTTCAAATCGGACCCCCTCCGCTACGTGACGGCGATGGCCCTGGTCACAACTGCCGCGACGGGTGATCCAGCCACGGCTCGTCGGACTGCCGATACCAGCGCAGGAAGCGACGGCCCAGCAGATGGATCAATGCGATCAGCGCCACACAGCCGGCCGCGAACATCAGCAGCCAGCGCGGCGAATCGGTGATGGCGGTATCCGCCGGAGGTTCGGCGGCGGCCTACTTCCGCTTAACTTACTTTTGAGTAAGATCGGCCGCATGACCAAAGAGACCGCCACCTACCGCGGCTGGAAGAAGCTTCCCGACAACCGCATCGGCCACACCTTGTTCTCCCTCGGCATGGTCGCGCGGGTCCCCTACTTCGGCACCGTGCTGCCCAGCGTGGTGCGCCTCGAGCCCGGCCTGTGCGAGGTGACGGCGCCCAAGTGGTTCGGTATTCACAACCACCTCGGCACTTTTCACGCCATCGCCGCCTGCAATCTCGCCGAGGTCGCCATGGGCATGCTGTCCGAGGCCACCGTCCCGGGCACCCACCGCTGGATCCCCAAATCCATGAACGTCCAATACCTCGCCAAGGCCAACTCCGGCCTCCGCGCCGTGGCCGAACTCCCCGAAGTCCCCGACTTCGACAAGATCACCGAAGGCCGGGACCTCATCGTCCCCGTCTCCATCTACGACAAGTCCGGCCTCGAAGTGGTCCACGCCGACATCACCACCTGGGTCACCCCGAAGTAGCCGACGATGGGCCCGGGCCGCCGGGCCCTTTTTGCCGCCCGCGAGAGACCGGGACGATGCTGGCGGACGTGGGGGCGGGCTGGTTGGATGCGGGTATGAGTGGCCGGGAGGTCGGCGGGGCGGCCGACGTGTGTGTGGTGGGGCTCGGGCCTACGGGGCGGGCGTTGGCGCATCGGGCGATGGTGGCGGGGATGCGGGTGATTGCGGTGGATCCGCGACCCGAGCGGCTTTGGGGGCCCACCTACTCCTGCTGGATCGACGAGCTGCCGGAGTGGTTGCCGCGCACGGCGATTGCCAGTCGGATCGAGGCGCCGGTTGTTTGGACTACCAGTGAGCATCGGATCCCTCGGCCCTACTGCGTGCTGTCGAAGCAAGGGTTGTTCGATTCGGTGCCGTTGGATGATGCGACCGTGATCGCGCGGCGGGCACGGACTGTCGAGGCGCATCGGGTGGAGCTGGCCGATGGGACCGAGGTGCGGGCCGCGACGGTGATCGATACGCGGGGGCAGGCCGGGCCGGGAGCGCGGCGGACCGCCAGTGCGCACGGGATTTTCGTGGATGAAGACATCGCGGCGCCGATGGTGAGTGCGGGGCAGGGGCTGCTGCTGGATTGGCGGGCGGAGAACGGGGCGGGGGCGGATGAGCCGCCGTCGTTCCTTTACTCGGTGCCGCTCGGGGATGGGACCGTCATCTTCGAGGAGACGAGTCTCGGACTGCGGGGTGGGATGCCGCAGCACGAATTGCGACGGCGGACGTTGAATCGGCTTGCTGCGCACGGGATTACATTGCGGGGGGATGAGCCTACCGAGGCGGCGCACTATCCGCTGGATCAGCTGCCGCCGAAAGCCGGTCGGGGGCAGGTGATTCCGTTCGGGTCCCGGGGCGGGATGATGCATCCGATCACGGGATACTGTGTGGCGGATTCGCTTTCGCTGGTGGATACGGCGGTGGAGGCCATCCGGCGGGGGCAGGATCCGATCGAGGCGATGTGGCCGTGGGAGGCGCGGCTCGTGTACTGGATGCGGATGCGGGGGGTGTACGGGCTGGGGCGGCTCACGACCGCGCAGTCGATCGCCATGTTCGAGGCGTTCTTCACGCGGCCGCCGCGGCAGCAGCGGGCACTGTTGTCGGCGCACGACGACTACACCGCGCTGGGGTCGGCGCTGTTCATGACGGTGGCCAGGACTTGGCCGTTCCGGTGGCGGTTCGATCTGGTCGGGTGGACCAACCGGAATCGGTGGGTGGGGTGGGAGTATCCGCGGCCCGCGGCCGGGACTTCGCTTTCCCGCCACGAGGATTCCCGGCACGAGGATTCCCGGCACGAGGATTCGGCCACGCCGTAGCGGTCACACCCAGTTTTCGATCCAGTACTTCCAGATGATGGGGGCGTAGGCCTCCAGCGGCGGGACGCGGATGTCGGTGCCGGACAAGGCGGCGGCGGTGTGCCGCGCGTCGAGCCGGCAGTTCAGCTGGGTGTGCTCGATGAGGTCGGTGGGGACGCCGACCTGGCGCAGCGCCCAGCCCATGCCGGGGACGCGGAGGGTGACGTCGAGGGTCTGCTTGGGCATGACCTCGACCAGGTGCGGCGCCCCGGCTTCGTCGGCGAAGAGGTTGAAGACCTCGGCGACGGTCTGGCGGCGCGGGTCGACCAGGTGGTAGGTGGTGTTGTCGCCGTCGGGGCGGTGCGCGATGTGGTCGAGGGCGCGGGTCACGAAATCGACCGGGACCAGGTTGGTTTCGCCGAGCTTGGGGGCGACGACGGGCAGGATGCGCGGCAGTTGCGCGGCCATGCGCAGCAGCCGGAAGAAGTAGTAGGGGCCGTCGATGCGGTCGATCTCGCCGGTGCGGGAGTGGCCGATGATGATGGATGGCCGGTAGATGCGCCACGGTACGGCGGTCTGTTCGCGCACGGCGTGTTCGGCCTGCAGCATGGCGCGCTGGTAGGGGGTGGCGAGGACCTGGCCGACCTCGGTGGTGTCCTCGGTGAACATGCCGTTCCAGGAGCCGGCGACCTGCACGGTCGAAACATGGTGCAGGCGGCCCGCTTCCACGGCGGCGGCGAGTTCGGTGACGCGGCGGGTGCCGCCGGCGGGGCCGGCGGTGTCGTAGCCGCCGGCGAGGTGGAAGACGTGGTCGATCGAACCGCGCTGTGCGGCAATCCAGCCCGGGTCGATGCCGAGTCCGGGTGCGCCGAGGTCGCCGCGGACGGGCCGGATGCGGCCGGTCGGGCCCCAGGTGCGGAGGCAGCGGTTGAAGCGGAGCACGGAGTCTTCGCCGGGGCGCACGAGTACATGGACGTCTTCGCCTCGACGCAGAAGTTCGGGGACGAGAAACCGACCGATGAACCCAGTTGCCCCGGTAACCAGGTAAGCCATGCGGCCCACCTTAACGTGACACAACACGCATTCCGCCCGTACCACGGTCGGGGCGCGCGTATTTCGGCGATCCGCACAGTGCGGATCGCCGAGGCTGGTGAGGTGGGCCGGACCGATCGGGGCTCCCGGGCGGCGATCCGCACAGCGGGTGCGGACCGCCGAAGCGACGAGAGTGAATTACGCGCCCGTCTCGGCGGCGCGGCGGTAACCGCGGATCGCCGGGTACGCGAATATGACGATGGTGCCGAGCACCCAGGCGAGTGTCTTCCACAGCGGCGTGAAGATCGGCCCGTCGTAGGCGAGCCCGCGCATGGCGTCGATGGTGGTGCTCATCGGCTGGTTCTCGACCACCTTCTGCAGCCACCGCGGATACGCGTACACGGGAACGAAGCCGGAGTTGAAGAACATCAGCAGATTGCTGATGATGCCGACCACCGATACCAGCACCACGCCGTCGGAGAGGGTGGCGAGCGCCGTGACCAGCACCGCGAATCCGATGCCGAAGAAGACCGGCATCAACACCATGCCGATGGCGCCGCCCGGCCCGTACCAGAATCGGAAGCCCAGGCAGATGCCCACTATCAGCACGAACAGCGTGGTGACGAGCACGCGGATGGCCTCGGCCAGCAGTCGTCCGGTGAATCCGGCGGCCCGGTGGGTGGGCATGGTGTAGAAGCGGCCGAGCAGTCCGGTCGCCTTCTCCGCCTTGAATCCGAGTGCGCTGATCACGGATCCGGACATGGCCGCGACCAGCATGACCATCGGTACCTGCCCGTAGACGGCGGGGATACCGGTGACCGAGCTGATCGTATCGCCCAGCACCACATGGAACATGAGCAATGTGAGGGCCGGATAGATGAGGGCCTGAACCGCGGTAGCGGGGTCCCTGGACCAACCGATCAGCAACCGCTTGGTCTGGATGAGGGTCTGCTCCGCCCAGATCCCGATCGTCCGCTCGGAGCGCGGCTTCACCTCGGGCAGCGGCTGATATCCCGCCCAATCCTTTTCGGCCACACCGGCCTCGACCGTGGTCATGATCGCCTCACACTCGCCCAGACCGCCATCGGCAGGAATACGACCGAGAGGCCGATCAGCCAGACCAGCGGCACCCAGAACACATGCCATGTCACGCCGCCCTGGGCCATGTCACGCAGCGCGTAGGAGAACTGCGAGATGGGCTGATTACGGGCGAACGGCCGAATCCACTCCGGGAAACCGGCTTCCGGAACGAACCCACAGGACAGCATGCCGAAGATGAGAGTGGGCAGGGTCAGCGCCTGACTGAGGGATTCGGGACTCTTGGTGAGCGATCCGAGTCCGTCCGCCCCGATCGCCAGCACGGTACCGACCAAAAGGGAGAACGCACAGAACAGCACGGCTTGTCCCGGACCGGCGATGAATCGGAAGCCGATCATGTAGCCCCAGCCGATGGCGGCCGCCAGGGAGGTCACCGAACGCACCAGGCCCGCGGACAACCGGGACAGCAGTGGCACCAATTTGCCGATCGGCATGGTCTGCATGCGCATATTGAGTCCGGTCAAGGTTTCGAATGCGGCGAGCTGCGCGTTCGACATCATGGTGAAGGACATGGTCTGCAGCACGATGATCGGCATGACGTACTGCGCGTAGTGAATGCCCTTGACCTGCATGACGAATTTGAGCGGCAGGTAGAAGCCGACAGCGAACACCAGCGGCGTGATCGCCGCGACGATGAGTTCGCCCTTGGTGGCCATGACCCAGACGATGCGCCCGGTGAGCGCCCGCCACTGCGCGAAGCTGTTGGGCCGGGTGGGCGGGACGCCGGTGAAGAGGTCGGCGGCACTGGTCGCGGGGGCGCTCATTGCGACTCTCCCGCTTCGAGTTCCGGGGTGCCGGAATGTCCTGTGAGGGAAAGGAATACGTCGTCGAGGGAGGGCCGGCGCAGCCCGATGTCGGCGAGTTCGATGCCGACGCCGTCGAGGCGGCGCAGCGCATCGGACAGCGTGGCGGCGCCGTCCGGCGCGGGGATCGAAAGCCGGTCGTGCCCACCGATATCCGCGCGGACCGCGGCCGGCACCAGATCGCCGAGGGCGTCGGCGACGCGGCTCAGCTGGGTGGGGTCCAGCGGCACGATCTCGCAGTAGCTGCCGCCGGTCTTCTGCTTGAGGGCGTCGGCGGTGCCTTCGGCGATGACGGTGCCCTTGTCGATGACGATGATGTTGTCGCTGAGCACGTCGGCCTCTTCGAGGTACTGCGTGGTCAGCAGGACGGTGATGCCCTGGTTCTTGAGGGCGGTGACGAGGTCCCAGACGCCTTGGCGGCTGCGGGGATCCAGGCCGGTGGTGGGTTCGTCGAGGAAGACGACTTCGGGCCGGACGACGAGCCCGCAGGCGATGTCGACGCGGCGGCGCATGCCGCCGGAGTAGTGGCGGACGGCGCGGCGGCCGGCGCCGGTGAGGTCGAATTCCTCGAGCAGGGTGTCGGCGCGGCGGCGGGCGTCCTTGCGGCCGAGTCCCATGAGGCGGCCGAACAGTTCGAGGTTCTCGCGTCCGGAGAGATTTTCGTCGAGGGCCGCGAACTGTCCGGTCATCATGATGGATCGCCGTACCGCCGCGGGGTCCTTGCGGACGTCGTGCCCGGCGACGCGGGCGATGCCGGAGTCGGGGCGCAGCAGGGTGGACAGGATTTTGACCGTGGTGGTCTTGCCGGCGCCGTTGGGCCCGAGGATGCCGAGTACGCGGCCGCGGTCGGCGGTGAAGGAGATGCCGCGCAGGGCGTGCACCTCGCCGAACGACTTGCGGACGTCTTCGACGTATACGGCCGGGTCTCCGACGCCGGTTTCCGTGTGCGGCGTTTTCGAATCCGGTCTGTCCAAGCTCGGCATCAACTCTCCACTATTGCTGGGCGGGCACGATTTTCTGACGCCCCGTGCGACGGGTCCCCACATCCCTGCCGGGATGATCCACACCGTCGGCCGCGATGTTACAGGCGAGTCTGGAACGGGACCTTTCCTTCGCCAAAGCAGTTATTCGACAAACGTGTCCTTGGTCACAAACCGATCGGTCACCGCATAGCCGCTGATCCAGGCACGGACCGGGCGGTATGCAGTGATTTCGCTACCTTGTCGCATCTGCGACTCGAACCATAGTCTGGCGAAGCGGGGAGTAGTTCAGTGGCCGCGAGAGGGTAACCATGGCCGAATCCGCGCAGGCTCGTTCCGAACAGCCGCGCGCAGCGCGTACCGGGGCGAGCAGACCGAAGGTCCTCACCTCCTACGATCCACGCACCGGAGAGGTGCTCGGCGAATACGCCGTCATGGGCGCGGGTGAACTCACCCGCACCGTCCGCTCCGCGCGCACCGCCCAGCAATGGTGGGCCGCAATCGGATTCGACGGCCGCAAACGCTGGCTGCTGGACTGGAAACGCAGCATCGCCCGCGGCACCCGGGACCTGGTGGAGCTGATCAGCAGCGAGACCGGCAAACCCCGGATGGACGCCGCCATCGAGGTGACGCTCGCGGTGGAACAGCTGGATTGGGTTGCCCGCCACGCCGAACGCATGCTGGGCCGCCGCGTCGCCGCCCGCTTCCGCCGCGACCGCGAAGGCTCGGTCGCGCGGCTGCCGCTGGGCACGGTGGGCGTGCTGGGGCCCTGGCACAATCCCGTTCTCACACCGATGAATTCGATCGCCTCCGCCATGGCGGGCGGCAACAGCGTGGTCTTCAAACCCAGCGAACTGACCCCCGGTGTGGGCGCGTGGATCGCCGATACCTGGAGTCACCTGGCACCGAATCAGCCTGTGCTGCAAGTGGTCACCGGCGACAGCAGCACCGCCGCCGCGCTCACCCGCGCCCGCCTGGACAAGATCGCGTACGCCGGATCCGCCGCGGGCGCCCGCGAGCTGGCGGTGCTGTGCGCGCAGTCCGGCACTCCGCTGACCGTGGAGCCGGGCGGCCGCGGCGCCATGGTGGTGCAGGTCGACGCCCGCCTCGATACCGCCGCGGCCGCGGCGGTTTACGGGGCCATGGCCAATTCCGGTCAGCACCCGGCGGGTGTGCACATCGTCTACGTCGCGGATTCGGTCTACGACCCGTTCCTCGAACTGATCGCCGACCAGGCCGGGCGGCTGCGTCCCGGTGCCGACCGCCGCGCCGCCTACGGGCCCATGCTGGTCGAGGCCCAGATCGATGTGGTGCGCAAGCAGGTTCGGGATGCGCTCACCCGCGGCGGGCACGCCCTGGTGGGCGGCCTGGATTCCATCCGGGAGCCGTATATCGAGCCGATCGTGCTCACCGATGTGCCCGACACCAGCTCGGCGGTGACCGGCGAGGCGGTGGGACCGGTGCTGATCATCCACCGGGTGGCCACCATGGACGAGGCGGCCGAGCGCATCAATGCCGCCGAAACCCCGCTGCCCGTAGCGGTTTTCACCCGGGACGTGCGCAGTGTGCCCGATTTCGCCGCACGCCTGCGCACCGAACTGGTCACCGTCAATTCCACACCCGTCTACGGCATTCACGGCCCCGGGCGCACGCGCGACCCGCTCACGCCGGAGCTGTTCACCCGGGCGCAGACCATTACCGACAAGCACCCCACAGATCAGGTCACCCTGGGCACCTTCGACCGTCATCCGCAGCGCCTGCGGGTGGCCCGGGCGATCTTCCGCCTGCGACATCGGGTGTGAAGCAAAGACACCGCTGCGGGCAGGGCGATCGGGTCCTGCCGTGGAGCACCGCCCCGTTGCTCGGCCCTCTCGCGCGGCACAGGTCAGCCTTGCCGCGCGACACTCGTCGACCTTGCCGCGCAGCATTGTTCAGTCATGCCGCGCAGTGACTGTCAGCAGTTGCCGCGCAGCACCGTCAGGCAGTGGCGCGGAAGGCTATTCGGCCGTGGCGTTCGCGCCCAGCAGCACCGCGCGCATGAGCGCGCTGACGCGGGCGAGGTTCTGCGGGCGGCCGTCGAAGCGGATGCGGCGGCCGACGTCGATGACCTGTCCGATGGCGGCGTGTACTCGGAAGCGGGCCTCCACCTGATCGCCGTCGAGCAGGTTGGCCCATTCCAGGACGTTCTGGCGCTGGATGGAGCGGAGCCGATGTTGTTCGGAGGCCGGGATGTTCGAGAACTCCGAGAAGTAGACGGGGAGGATCTCGGGCATGGCGAAGGTCATGCGGGCGAAGCGGTCGGCGATGCGGACCGCCGCGTCGGCGCGAGAAGTGGCCTCGGACAAGGCTTCCGTATTGGCGATGGCGACGCGTTCGCCGGTGCGGTGGAAGGCGGCGGCGAGCAGATCGGCCTTGCTGCTGAAGTAGCGGTAGACGCTGGAGGCATTGATGCCGGCCGCGGCGCCGATCTCCTCGATGCTGGCCTCGTGGTAGCCCTGGCGGCCGAAGATGCGGATGGCCTCGGTGAGCAGTTGCTCCCGCTTGGAGATGACCGGCAGGCCGCGCAGGATCGGGTCGCCGGTGACGGCCGGCGGGGCGGGCGGCAGTTCGACGCGCAGGATGTCCCAGCAGATGTCGTTGATCAGGTTGACCAGGCGGGTGGTGGACAGGGCCGTGCGGTGCGCGGTGATGCTGCCGATGACGCTGAGCACGGCGGCGGCGCGGAGCTGGATGTCGGCCGGGTCGGCGTCGGGGTAGAGCGCGGCGATGGGCTCTTCGACGGTTTCGTGGAGGGCGGTGTAGACGACCCGGATGCGGGCGCGGTCCTCGCGTTCCAGGTAGCGGCGTTCCCAGCGGTAGAGTCCGCCCTCGCGACGCACGTCGATGGTGTACTCGGCGATGCCGCGGATCAGGGCGGTGAGTCGCGGTTCCGGTTCCAGGGCCGGATCGTCGGCGGCACGGGCGGCGTCCAGCAAATGCTGTGCGCCCATTTCGGCGGCCGCGACCAATAACGCGTATTTGTTGGTGAAGTGCCGGTAGAGGGCCGGGCCGGAGATTCCGACCTCGGCGGCGATCTCGTCCACGCCGACCGGGTGATAGCCCCGCTCAGCGAAGGCGCGTGCGGCGACGCGCACGATCTGGGCCTTGCGATTCTTGGGGCGGCGGCGCGGTCCGGATTCACCGTCGGGTCGCGCGGAAGCGAGGCCCAGCTCGCTGCTGTCGGCGACCATACGGTTTCTCCTTCTCAGTGGCTCCGGCTGTTGACACGGCCGGACGGACGCCCCTAAGTTAACCACAATTCGCAAAAGTGAACATATCGCGCGGCGTGCCTCACCCGCACGCGGAGCTAGGAGCGGACATGAGTTATACCGCGACCACCACTGGCTACACGGCGGTTCTGGACAAGCGGGTGCTACGCATCACGCTCACCAACCCCAAGCGCAAGAACGCCATCGACTACGCCACCATGCTCGGGCTCGGCGACACCATACGCGCGGCTTCGGCGGATCCCGCGGTCCGGGTGATCGTACTGACCGGCGAGGGCGGCGATTTCTGCACCGGCGCCGATCTGTCGGTGAGCGGTGATTCGATCGATGAAGACACCGCCGATCAGACCATGGTGGCTGCCAATGCGATGGTGAAATCCATTGTGGACGCACCCATTCCGGTCATCGCCCGGGTGCGGGGCGCCGCGGCGGGCATCGGCGTCGCCCTCGCGCTGGCCGCCGACCTCACCTACGCCTCCGAGGAGGCGTACCTGCTGCTGGCGTTCATCAATATCGGCATCATGCCCGACGGTGGCGCGGCCGCCATGGTCGCGGCGGCGGCCGGTCGCCCGCTCGCAGCCGAGATGGCGTTGCTGGGCAATCGGCTGCCCGTGACCGAGGCCGTGCAGCATGCCTTGATCACAGGGGTCTATCCGGAGGCGGAACTGGACGCGAAGGTGGAGGCCGCCGCGGACAAGATCGCCCACGGCCCGCGGCGCGCGCTGGAGCTCACCAAGCGCGCCCTCAATACCGCCACCCTGGCCCCGCTCGACGCCGTGCTGGCGGCCGAGCGGAAGGGTCAGGTCGAACTGCTGCAGCAGCCCGACTTCGCCGAGGGTGTGGCCGCCATGCTCGGAAAGCGCAAGGCGGTCTTCGGGGAATGAGCACCGAATAGCCTTGCGCCCCTTACGGGATCAGCTTCCCTGCACGGTCAAGTAGATCAGCAGGATGTTGAGGACGCTGATGATCGCCGCCACCAGCCAGGCCAGTGCCGTGGTGACGCGGTGATTCACGTTGTCCCCCATCAGCTCCCGATTGCTGGTGAAACGGACCAAGGGGATCAGTGCCAGCGGAATGCCGAAGGACAGTACGACCTGGGAGATGATGAGCGCCCGCGTCGCGTCCACGCCGGCGGCGAGCACGGCCAGCGCCGGGATGAGGGTGACGACGCGGCGCACCACCAGTGGGATGCCGCGATGCAGCAGGCCCTGCATGATCATGGCGCCGGCGTAGGCGCCGACCGAGGTGGAGGCCAATCCGGAGGCCAGCAGGCCGACGGCGAGCAGCAGGCCCGCGAGCGGTCCGAGCGAATCCCGCACGGCCGCATGGGCGCCCTCGATGGTGTCCACGCCCTCGCGTCCGCGCAGGGTGTTGGCGGCCATGAGCAGCATGGCCAGGTTCACCGCGCCGGCCAGCAGCATGGCCAGGCCGACGTCGTAGCGGGTGATGCGCAGCAGCCGGGTGCGGGCCGGGCCGGGCTCGGGGTGTCCGTGCCGGTCGCGGGACATGCCGGAGTGCAGGTACACGACGTGCGGCATGACGGTCGCGCCGATCATGGCGGCGGCAAGCAGCACGCTCTCGCTGCCGTCGAAGCGGGGCACCAGGCCCTCCAGGGTGCCGGAGGCGGAGGGCGGTGAAATGACCACGGAGGCAAGGAATCCGATGGAGATGATGCCGAGCAGGCCGAGGATGATGCGTTCGAAGGGTTGCTGCCCGCGCCGGTTCTGAATGGCGAGCAGGCCCAGTGAGACCACGCCGGTGATGACGCCGCCCAGCAGCAGCGGCAGCCCGAACAGCAGTTTCAGTGCGATGGCGCCGCCGACCACCTCGGCGAGATCCGTTGCCATGGCCACGATTTCGGCCTGCCCCCAGTAGGCGAGGCGAACGGGCCTGCCGGCCTTGTCCCGCACCAATTCCGGCAGGGATCTGCCGGTGACGAGTCCCAGTTTGGCGGAGAGGAACTGCACCAGCCCGGCCATCACATTGGCCATGACGATGACCCAGACGAGGAGGTAGCCGAACTTGGCGCCCGCGCTGACATTGGAGGCGACATTGCCCGGGTCGACGTAGGCGATGGCCGCGACGAAGGCGGGACCCAGTAGCAGCGAGGCTGATCTGGCTCGTTGGAACGCAGTGCGATGTTCGGCCACGCTGGTACTCATTTCCATAGTTTACGGGTACCCGAACTTTTTTGTTAAGTACTGCCGTAGAACTGTGAACAAGACCGCAAGAAACGAGCCGAAAACGAAACCGCCCCGGCGTAAACGCCGGGGCGGTCAAGTATGCGCTGGTTCGGATCAGATGCCGAGGCCCTGGGCCAGGACCGGCCAGGAGTTGATGAAATCGTCCCGCCAGTAGCCCCACGAGTGGGTGCCGGTGGACGGGAAGTTGTAGGTGGCCGGGATGCCGATCGAGTTCAGCTTGTTCATCAGGTTGTGGCTGCAGAAGTTGGTGCCGGACTCGATGGCGCCACCGATGATCATCTGGTTGGCCAGGCCGTAGGCGCCGGGCAGCGCGTACTGACCGTTGAGGGTGTCGTACTGGCCGGGCAGGCCGCTGCCGGACGAGATGTAGAGGTTCATGCCGCGCAGCTTCTCGGCATTGATGACCGGATCGTGCTCGGCCCACTCCGGTGAATTGTCGTCGCCGTACATGTTGGTCAGATCGCCGCCGCCCCAGGTGTCGACGGTGAGGCGCATGAACTCACGGCCGACCGGGTCGGCCATCTGCGCGCAGCCGGAGTAGGCGGCGACGGACTTGTACAGGTCCGGCTTGGCCTCGGCGAGGGTGAGCACGGTGGTGCCGGAGGTCGAGATGCCGGCGACGGCGTTCACGCCGTCGGTGCCCAGCGCGGCGTCGATCAGCGGCGGGAGTTCCTGGGTGAAGAAGGTGGTCCACTTGTTGACGCCCAGCACCGGATCGGTCTTGTCCCAGTCCTGGTAGTAGGACCATTTGCCGCCGATAGGCTGGACGACATTGACGTTCTTGTCGCCGAGGAAGCCGCCGACGATATCGGTGTTGTGCACCCAGGTGGCACTGTCCTGGCCGCCGCCCGCACCGTTCAGCAGGTACAGGGTGGGGCGCGGGACGGACGCGTCGGCGGGACGCTGCACATCGATCGGGTAGGTGGCGTCCATGGCCGCGGAGTAGACGTAGAGCCGGATGTTCCGGCCGTCCTTCATCTCGGCCTTGGTGATCTTCGATCCGTCGGAGGAGACCGGATCCGCCAGGAGCTTCTTGCCGTCGATGATCGGGTCAGCGGAGGCGGTGCCGCCACCGATACCCGTCATGAGGCCGGTGAGAACCGCTGTGGCGGCGAGGAAGGCCGCGGCCTTGGCGCCGCGGCGGCGCGCTACCCCGTTCCGGACAGTTCGACGAATCAATGTTTCGCACCTTCATCTCGTGTCGATTTGCAGGTCGGCAGACCCCGCGGCCGGGTGCTCCGGTGTAGATGGCCGACCCTGACAGACCGTACGGCCTATCCAATCGCCGCGACAGCGCCCCATGTTACGGGTTGATCGCTGGGATGGACGCATCGGCCGGACGGAATGTCATCGAATCCGTCCGGCCTGCCTGCAATGTCGCAATTACGCTGCGCTGCTCCGTCACTGCCGCGTTGCGCGGGCGTGTCACGCCCGCGCTGCGCAGGTGTATTACTGCCCCGCGGAGCGGCCGTGCTCGGCCAGTCCGCCGAGCGCCTGCACCCAGCCTTCGACCAGTTTCTTGACCTGTTCGAGGTCGAGCACCGCACCGGCGAAGTCGAAGCGGGCCACCAGGCCGTCCTGACTGGTGTCGACGGTGACGTCCAGGTACAGGTCGTCGGCGACCGGTTCCGGGTAGACCCGGGCCGGGCGCAGATCGCGGTAGCGGAAGCCGATGCGGCCGACCGGCAGGGCGGCGATATCGGCGACGGTGGCCGAGTTCAGGTGCGCGAGCAGCCCGAATCCCACACCGCGCGAGGGTACTTCGCGGCACCGGTCGCGGATCTGCTCGATGACCGATCCGGCGTCCCGCCCGCCCGCCCGGACTTGTGCGAAGTCGATATCGTCCAGGCGCAGCGGGAAAGGGTAGGTGGTGCTGAACGCGCCGACGGTGCGCAGTCCGGCCGGATCGCCGGGCAGTCGCCCGTCGGCGACCAGCCGCACCACCGAACCCGCGGTGTCGCGGGCGGATTCGGCGCCCGGGTCGAGCAGGGCCACGGCGAGCGCGCCGAGCAGCACCTCGTCGATGGTGGCGTGGTAGCGGCGGGCCGCCAGGTCCACGGCCGCCGCGCCCTCACCGGTGATGGTCACCGAGACGCGGCCGCGACCGCCCAGGCGGCCGTCGGCGGCCACCTGCTCCGGGGAGACGCCCGGGATGGCGCCGGCCAGTTCGGTACGCCACCAGCCCAACTCGGCGACGGTGCCCGGGTCGAGGGCGCGGTCCGCCAGGGCGCCCGCGATGCCGACCGGGTGGGCGTCGGCGCTGGGCGGGGTGGCGTGGCCGCCGGACCAGGAGGCGGTGAGGTCCTCGATGACGGTGCGCCACGAGGTGTCGTCGACGACCAGGCCGTTGGCGACCACGACCAGGATGGCCGCGGGGCGTTCGTCCGGATCGGCGGCGTTGGCGGCGTTCTCCATCAGCACGAAGCGGATGTTGTACCCCTTCTCGGGGTCGAGTTCCGCTGCGGCGGCGTGGATCACGGCTTCGACGGGATCGCCGACGGCCTCCACCGACGGATCCAGCTGCCACACCACGGCCGCGCCGCGCGGCTGCTGCGCCGGAATATCCAGCACGGCCGCTTCCCCGTCGCGCCGCAACCGCGCCCACAGTCCCGGATGCCGATCCAGCAGCGTGGCCACGGACCGCCGCACCCGGCTACCGGAGATCCCGGCCGCGATATCGAGCGTGATGGCCCGCACCCACAGCCCGGACGGCTCGAGCTCGAGCAGCGTCATCGCACCGGCGGGCAATGCCGAAACCTCCCCCACCGCAGTGAGTCTCGGTCCCATATGCACGGGCCGGACCGCAGTTGATCGCGCCGCGGAGTCCCCGGTCGCCGCCGTGGCGGAGTCACCGGATCCAGCGGTGGAGTCCGCTCCCCCGGCAGCGGTATCACCAACGGCGTCCGCGGTGGCGGTGTCGTGGCCGCGTTGCGGGCGGGTGTTGCCGTCCTCCTGCTCGGCAGCCTGAGGTGTTGTGCCGGAGTCGGATTCGGGTGCCGGTGTGGTGGCGCCGGTTTCCGGGTTGTCCGGGTCGGTGGTTTCCCCTGCTTGTGCCGATTTGCTGTCGGCCGCTTCCCCATTTGCGGGAGCATAAACTTCGGGTTCCGGGTCGTCGGCCGGAATCGGCTCCGACGCGGCGAGTTCCGGGGGCGTGTCGGAAAGCAGCTTGACCGGTACGAGGTCCTCGGGGCGGATGACGGGGAGGACCTGGGTGACGGCCCAGTCGTCGCCGGCGTCCGGAGTGTCCGAGGTGTCGCGTTTGCGGTCGGCGGCGTCGACGAGCTCGGTCAGCTGCGGGCCGATCAGCGCGAAGGCCTCCGCGGTGACGAGCAGCTGGTGCCGGAACGGCATGGAGTGCACATTGATCCGGCCCGTGGTGTACGGCCGCCACTCCTCCGGGGAGCGCTGCTCGTAACCCTCGGTGGGCACCTCGGCGTAGAACAGTTCGACATCGCCGACGAATACGCCCGCCCGGTGCTCGGTGCGCAGCGCGACCGTCCGCACCGCGCCCTGATAGATGCGCCGCACCCGGTCGAGGGTGAGCACGCCGAGGTCGGTGGGCAGCGCCGCGTGCAGGGCGGCGAGCGCTTCCTCGCTGAGTTCGAGGAGATCCCCGTCGGGGAACGCCTCGGGGCCGATGCCGAGTTGCGCGAATTCGTCGACGATGGCGTCGCGGAAGTCCGCGAATTCCATGTCCGGGAAGGTGTCCAGGATCGCCACCAGGTCGACCTTGTCGCCGTCGGCCTGGAGTTCGGTGGCGATGGCCTGGGCCAGGGTGCCGCCGAGGGAGAAGCCGGCGAGCCGGTACGGGCCCTCGGGCTGGATGGCGCGCATCTCGGTGATGTACCGCCGCGCCACTTCACGCAGGGAGGTCGGCGCGTAGTCGGTTTCGGTGAATACCGGCGACTGCAGGCCGATGATCGGCTGATCCTCGGGCAGCACGCGCGCGAGACCGGCGTAGCACCAGGCCATTCCGGACATGGGCGGCGGGCAGAACAGCGGTGTGCGGCTGCCGGTCGCGCGGATCGGCAGTACGACGGCGAGCGCGGCCTCGGAGGCCGAGTCGTAATCGTGCTCGCTCTCCAGCGCGGCCACGATCTGCGCCGCGAGCCCGGCCGCGGTCGGCCCGGTGAAGAACCAGGCCACCATGACCTGGGCGCCGGTGAGCGCGCGCAGCCGGCTGACCACCTGGGTGGCCAGCAGCGAGGTGCCGCCGAGCGCGAAGAAGTCGTCGTCGATGCCGACCTGGTCGAGTCCGAGGACTTCGGCGACGGTCTTGGCGACGGCCTCCTCGAGCGGGGTGCGCGGGGCCCGGTATTCGCGTTGCCGCAGTACGGGTTCCGGCAGTGCGGCGCGGTCGAGCTTGCCGACCGGGGTGAGCGGCACGGCGTCGAGCACGGTGACGGCGGTGGGCACCATGTACTCCGGCAGCTTGCCGGACACGAACTCGAGGAGCGCGTCGACGTCGATCTCGCGACCGGCGACCGGCAGCACGTAGGACGCCAGGATGGTCGCCCCGGCGTCGGTCTCGTGCCCGACCGTGACCGCGAAGTCGACGGTGTCGTGCGCGACCAGGGCCGCGTCGATCTCGCCGAGTTCGATGCGGAAGCCGCGGATCTTCACCTGGAAGTCGTTGCGCCCCACGTATTCCACGACGGCCTGGCCGTCGTCGTCGGTGCGCCAGCGCACCACGTCGCCGGTCCGATACATGCGGGCGCCGTCGACGTACGGGTTGGCGACGAACCGTTCGGCGGTCAGCCCGGGTCGCGCGTGGTAGCCGCGCGCCAGCTGGATGCCGGACAGATACAGTTCGCCCGCAACGCCTTCCGGCACCGGCCGCAGCCGGTCGTCGAGGATCAGCGACTGCATGCCGCGGATCGGGGCGCCGATGGTGACCGGATCGCCCGGGGTCAGCGCGTCGCTGATATTGGTCATGATGGTGGTCTCGGTGGGACCGTAACCATTGTGGAAGGCGCGAATGGCGCCGTTCGCCAAGGGAACCGCCCACTTCTCCACGAGATCGGCCGGCACGGCTTCACCGCCGGCGACCAGCACCCGCAGCGAATCCAGCCCGGCCGGCCCGAAGGTGGACAGGGCGGCGGGCGTGATGAACGCGTGCGTCGCCCGCTCGCGCCGGATCACCTCGGCCAGTTCCTCGCCGCCGTAGATGCCCGGCGGCACGATGACCAGGGCGCCGCCCGCACCGATGGCGAGCAGGTACTCCAGCACCGACGCGTCGAACGAGGGTGACGCGAAATGCAGTGCGCGCGAATAGGAGTCGAGCCCGTAGCGCTCGGTCTGCTCGGCCCGGAAGTTCGCCAGGCCCGCATGGGTGACGACCACGCCCTTGGGCAGGCCGGTCGAACCCGAGGTGTAGATGATGTACGCCGCCTGCTGCGGCGACACCGGCCCGCGCCGGTCGGCATCGGTGACCGGGGTGGCCGCACGAGTTTCGACCTGCGCGATGAAGCGCGGGTTGTCGAGTGCGATCCACCCGGTCAGGGTATCGATGGGCGGCAGGTCCGGGGACTTGACCGACAGCATGAGACCGAACGCCGCGCCCGAGTCGTGCACCATGTGCGCGATGCGGTCGGCCGGATAGTCGGGGTCGACCGGAATGAAGACCGCGCCGGTCTTGATCACGGCCCAGATCGCCAGCACCGATTCGATGGACCGCGAGATCGCCACGGCCACCCGCACTTCGGGTCCGGCGCCCTGCACGATGAGTTCCCGTGCCAGCTTCGAGGAGGCCGCGTCCAGGTCGCCGTAGCTGAAGGACCGTCCGTGCAGCGAGACCGCCGGGCCCTTCGGGTTGGCGAGGACCGCGGCGCGCAGCAGTTCCGGCAGGGTGACGGGCGGGACGGCCGGGCCGCCGGTGCGGTCCAGCAGGTCCGCGCGTTCGGCGGGGGCCAGCAGTTCCAGCTCGCCGACCAGCGCCTGCGGCTCCGCCACGATCTGTTCGAGCAGGCGGGTGAACCGCTGCGTGAACTCCTCGGCGGTGACCGGGTCGAACAGGTCCCGCGCGAAGGTGAGGATGGCGTGCATGCCGGCGTCGCCGCCGTCGCTGACGGTCAGCTGCAGATCGAATTTCTCGATCTCCACATCGAATTCGACGGGTGAGACGGTCAGCCCGGGGAGTTCGAAGGTGCCGGTGGGCAGGTTCTGGAACGACAGGGCCACCTGGAACAGCGGATTGCGCGCGGTGGAGCGTTCCGGGTTCAGCAGTTCGACGAGCCGCTCGAACGGAATGTCCGCGTGCGCGAACGCCTGCAGGTCCGTGTCCTTGGCCCGGTCCAGCAGTTCGGTGAAGGTGTCACCGCCGTCGACGGCGGTGCGCAGCACCAGGGTGTTGACGAACATGCCGATGAGATCGTCGAGTTCGGCCTCGCCACGGCCTGCGATGGGCGTGCCGATGGCGACATCGTTCACGCCGGCCAGGCGGGAGACGAAGACCGCGAGCGCGGCGTGCAGCACCATGAACATAGTGGCATTGCGTCCGGTCGCGATGTCCTGCAGGCCGTGCCGCAGTTCGGGGCTGATCGGGAAGGCCACCGCACCGCCGCGGAAGGACTGCACCGGCGGGCGCGGGCGATCCGACGGCAGGTTGGTCTCGTCGGGCAGGTCGGCGAGCTGGGTGCGCCAGTAATCCGCCTGTGCCGCAATGAGACTCGACGGGTCGTCCTCGGCGCCGAGTACTTCGCGCTGCCAGAGCGCGAAGTCCGCGTACTGCACGGGCAGCGGCTGCCACATCGGTTCCTGGCCATTGGCGCGCGCCGCGTACGCGAGCATGACATCGCGGGTGAGCGGTCCCATGGACCAGCCGTCCGCCGCGATGTGGTGGGCGGTGAAGACCAGCACGTGTTCGGCGGGTTCGGCGTCGATGCGGAACAGCTTGGCGCGCAACGGCACTTCGGTGGTGACATCGAATCCCGGTGCGATGACCTCGATCACGCGGCCGACCACCTCGGCGGGACTCACCGGGATCGGCGTGAGGTCCGGAACCGCCTGTGCCGCGGGCAGGATCACCTGGGAGGGCGGATTGCCGTGTGTACCGGCGTCCGCGGGCTGCGGGTAGACGGTGCGCAGGGTCTCGTGCCGTTCGATGACATCGGCGACGGCCTGCTGCAGGGCGTCCGTGTCGAGGTCGCCGCGCAGCCGCACCGCGATGGGCACGTTGTAGGCGGCCGAAGCCGGGTCGAACTGGTTGAGGAACCACATGCGCTGCTGGGCCAGCGACAGCGGAATCGCTTCCGGCCGTTGCTGTGCGGTGAGCGCCTTGCGTCCACCGGTGCCTTCGAGCGCGGCGAGTTCGGCGGCCAGCCCGGCGACGGTGGAGGCGGTGAACAGGGTGCGCACCGGTACCCGGATATCGAGGGCCGCGCCGAGGCGGGCCGCGACCTGGGTCGCGAGCAGCGAGTTGCCGCCGAGTTCGAAGAAATCGTCATCGGCGCCGACTCGTTCCACACCGAGCACATCGGCGTACACCTTGGCGACGGCGAGCTCGGCTTCCCCACTGGGAGCACGGAATTCACGCGTGGTGAGCACCGGTTCCGGCAGCGCCCGCCGGTCGACCTTGCCGACCGGGTTGAGCGGGATGGCGTCCAGCACCATGATCGAGGCGGGCACCATGTACTCCGGCAGCCGCACCGCGAGATCCGTGGTGAGCGCGTCGGTGTCGATCTCGCGACCGGCGACGGGCAGCACATAGGAGACCAGAATGGTTGCCCCGGCGTCGGTCTTGTGGCCGACGGTGAGGGCGTAGTCGACGGTGTCGTGCGCGACCAGGGCCGCGTCGATCTCGCCGAGTTCGATGCGGAAGCCGCGGATCTTCACCTGGAAGTCATTGCGGCCCACGTATTCGATGGCGGGCCGTCCGGTGCCGTCGGCGCGCCAGCGCACCACGTCGCCGGTGCGGTACATGCGCGCGCCCTCGAGGTACGGGTGCGCGATGAACCGTTCGGCGGTGAGCCCGGGCCGATCGTGGTAGCCGCGGGCGAGCTGGAGGCCCGCGATGTAGAGCTCACCGGAGACGCCTTCCGGCACCGGCCGCAGCCGGGCGTCCAGCACGAGTTCCTGCACGCCGCGGATGGGTCCGCCGATGACGAGCGGATCGCCCGCGGACAGCGGGTGACTCATATTGGTGACGATGGTGGTCTCGGTGGGGCCGTACACATTGTGGAAGGCGCGCACGCGGCCGTCGGCGGCGGGCACGGTCCACTTGGCGACCATGTCGGACGGCATGGCCTCGCCGCCCGCTGCCAGTACCTTCAGGTCGTCGAGACCGGTCGGGTCCATGGTAGCGACGGCCGCGGTGGTGATGAAGGCGTGGGTGACGCGTTCGGTGCGCAGGATCTCGGCGAGTTCCTCACCGCCGTAGACGCCCGGCCGGACCACGACCATGGTGGCGGCGGGCCCGGCGGCCAGCAGGATCTCCATCATGGCGCCGTCGAAGCTGGGTGACGCGAAATGCAGGGTGCGCGAGGAGGAGTCGAGCTGATAGCGGTCCAGCTGCGCCCGGCTGTAGTTGGCGAGACCCGCGTGGGTGACGACGACGCCCTTGGGCACGCCGGTGGAACCGGACGTGTAGGTGATGTAGGCGATATTGGCGGGCCGCAGCGGCGCGCTCCGGTCGGCGTCGGTAATGGTTGCGCCGGAACGGTTCTCGACGTCGGCGGCGAACCCGGGGGTGTTCAGCGCCAGCCAGGGTCCGGGCAGTGCGGGCAGCGCCGGAATGGCGCCCGCCATGGCGATGCCGAAGCGCACGCCGGAGTCGCTGACCATGTGGGCGATGCGGTCGGCCGGGTAGGTCGGGTCGACGGGCACCAGGGCCGCACCGGTCTTGGTGATGGCCCACATGGCCAGCACCGATTCCACCGAACGCGGAATGGCCATGGCGACCCGCACATCCGGTCCCGCGCCCTGCGCGATGAGTTCCCGCGCCAGGCGCGAGGAGGCGTCGTCGAGTTCGGCGTAGGTGAAGGTGCGCCCGGCGTAGGTGATGGCGTCACCGTCCGGGTTGGCCGCCACCGTGGCGCGCAACAGGTCGGGCAGGGTGGACGCGGGCACGACCGGGCCGCCGGTGTGGCTGAGCAGGTCGGCGCGTTCGGTATCGGAGAGGATCTCCAGATCCCCGACGGGCGTCGACGGTGCGGCCACGATCTGCTCGAGCAGGCGGGTGAACCGCAGCGCGAACACCTCGATGGTGGCCTCGTCGAACAGGTCTCGCGCATAGGTGAACAGCGCGAGCATGCCCGCGTCGGCGCCGGTGTCCCGCATGGTCAGTGAGAGGTCGAACTGCGCGGCCTCGATGCCGGAGTCGAGCGCGGCGATGCGCAGGCCCGGCAGTTCGAAGTCGGTGTCCGGCAGGTTCTGGAAGGACAGGGCGACCTGGAACAGCGGGTTGCGCGCGGTGGAGCGTTCCGGGTTGAGCAGTTCGACGAGCCGCTCGAACGGAATGTCCGCGTGCGCGAACGCCTGCAGGTCGGCGTCCTTGGCGCGGGCGAGCAGTTCGGTGAACGATTCGCCGCTGTCAACCGCGGTACGCAGCACCAAGGTGTTGACGAACATGCCGATGAGATCGTCGAGTTCGGCCTCGCCACGGCCCGCGATGGGCGTGCCGATGGCGATGTCGTCGGTGCCGGACAGCCGGGCCAGCAGTACCGCGAGCGCACTGTGCACCACCATGAACAGGGTGGCGTTCCGCTCACGCGCGAGGCGCCGCAGCCCTTCGTGCACCTCGGGGGTGATCGGGAAGGTCACGGCCCCACCGCGGAAGGACTGCGCCGGTGGGCGCGGGCGATCGGCGGGCAGGTTCAGTTCGTCGGGCAGTCCGGCGAGCCGGGTGCGCCAGTAGTCGGCCTGCGCGGTGATGAGGCTGTCCGGATCCTGTTCGGAGCCGAGGGTTTCCCGCTGCCACAGCGCGTAATCCGCGTACTGGACCGGCAATTCGCTCCACTGCGGGGCCGCGCCCCGACTGCGCGAGATGTACGCGGTCATGAGGTCGCGGGCCAGCGGGCCCATGGACCAGCCGTCGGCGCTGATGTGGTGGGCGACGAGCGCGACCACGTGCTCGTCCGCGCTCAGCTCGTAGAGCCGGACGCGCAGCGGGATTTCGCTCGTCACATCGAATTCGGCCGCGACCAGGGCGGCGATTCGCTCCGGCAGGACCGCGAGTTCGACCTTTTCGGGTGCGAGGTCGACGACGGCTCGTTCGACGGGCAGCACCACCTGGTGTGCGACACCGGCGGTTTCGGGGTAGACGGTGCGCAGTACCTCGTGCCGCGCCACCAGGTCCGCGACCGCCTGCCGCAGGGCGGCGACATCGAGTTCGCCGGTGAGCCGCAGGGCGATGGGCAGGTGGTAGGCGGTCGAGGCGGCGTCGAAGCGGTTCAGGAACCACATGCGCTGCTGCGCCAGCGACAGCGGAATGCGTTCCGGCCGGGCACCGGCCACCAGCGCCGGTCGGCGGATCGCTCCGGAATGCGTGGCCAGCACGGCCGCCAGCTCGGTGACGGTGGGTGCGTCGAACAGCATGCGCACCGGGACCCGGGTCTCGAGTTCCGCGCCGAGGCGGGCCGCGACGCGGATGGCGATGAGCGAGTTGCCGCCGAGTTCGAAGAAGTCGTCATCGGCGCCGACCCGCTCGAGGCCGAGCACGTCGGCGAATACCGCGGCCACCGCGATCTCGACAGGCGTTGCGGGAGCGCGGTATTCGCGTTCGGGCAGCACGGGTTCCGGCAGGGCCCTGCGGTCCAGCTTGCCGACCGGCGTGAGCGGCAGTTCGTCGAGCACGACGATGGCCGAGGGCACCATATGCACCGGCAGACTGCGCGCGACGTGCTCGCGCAGCTGTTCGGCGTTCACCGACGCACCGGGCGCGCCCAGCACGTAGGACACCAGTACCGTTGAGCCCGTGGCGTTCTCGCGGCCGAGGGTGATGGCGAATTCGACCTCGGGATGCCGCGCGAGCACGGCGTCGATCTCGCCGAGTTCGATGCGGTAGCCGCGGATCTTGACCTGGAAGTCGGTGCGCCCGACGTAGTCGATCTCCCAATTCACCGACGGCACGGCGTAATTGCCATTGCGCTGTTCGGTGTGCGCGTACCAGCGCACCAGGTCACCGGTGCGGTACATGCGCGCGCCCGGAGCGCCCCAGGGGTTGGCGATGAACCGTTCCGAGGTGAGGCCCGGCCGGCTCCAATAACCGCGCGCCAGGCCGCCGCCCGCGAGGTACAGCTCGCCAGGCACGCCCGGCGGCACCGGCTGCAGCCGGGAATCCAGCACCAGCGCCGACATGCCGCGCACGGGCGTGCCGACGGTGATGTGCCGTCCGGCGCGCAGGCGCGCGTACGAGGAGATGATGGTGGTTTCGGTGGGGCCGTAGCCGTTGAAGTAGTTGCGGTCCGGCTGCCATTTCGCCAGCAGTTCCGGGGTGGTGACATCACCGCCGACGGACAGCATGACCAGCTGGTCCTGCCCTGCCGGGTCGACCGAGCCGAGCACGGCCGGGGTGATGATGGCGTGCGTGACCTGCTCGGAGCGGATGAGGTCGGCGAGCTCGACACCGCCGAGGATCTCGCCGGGCACGATCACCAGGGTCGCGCCGGTGCCGAAGGCGACCATCCATTCCAGTACCGACGGGTCGAAGCTGGGCGAGCAGATGTGCAGGAACCGGTGTTCGGCGCGCAGCTGGTACAGCCCGACGGCGTGGTCGAAGAGCCCGCCGAGACCGCCGTGGGTGACGGTGACGCCCTTGGGCTTTCCGGTGGAGCCCGACGTGTAGATGACGTAGGCCGGGTGCCGCATGTCCAGGGGTTCGAGGCGGTCCGCATCGGTGACCGGCAGGGCCGGCTGCTCGGCGCACTGCTGCACGGTGGCGCGTTCGTCGAGCAGCAGCCAGTGCGTGTCTTCCGGCAGGCCGGCGCGGTGTTCGCGGCTCGTGATGCCCAGTACCGCACCGGAATCCGCGAGCATGTAGCGCACGCGGTCCTCGGGATAGGTGGGGTCGATGGGCACGTGCGCGCCGCCGGCCTTGGCGATGGCCAGCACCGCCAGCACCATTTCGTAGGAGCGCGGGAAGGAGACGGCGACCAGCTTCTCGGGGCCGACGCCGTGTGCGATGAGCACCCGGGCCAGGCGCGAGGAGTCCTCGTCGAGTTCCCCGTAACTGATACTGCGGCCGCGGTAGCGCACCGCGATGCGCTCCTGGCCGAGTTCCACGCCGCGGGTGAGCAGTTCGGGCAGCAGCGCGGTGGCCATGACGTCGTCGCGGGCGACGCGGGTGAGCAGGTCGGTCTCGGCGCTGTCCAGCATGGGGAGGCGGCCGACCGGGGTCTCCGGATGGGTGGCCACGGCGACCAGCAGGCGCACGAACCGTTGCGCGAACACGCGCACGGTGGCGGCGTCGAACAGATCGGTGGCGTAGGTGAAGCCGCCCGAGATGCCTTGCGGCACACCGTCGGCGGCGGTCCGCTCGACCAGGGTGACATCGAGGTCGAACTTGGCGACCGGCACGTTCAGGTCGACATCGGTGACGGAGACGCCGGGCAGGTCGAGCGCGGCGGCCGCCATGTTCTGCAGCGTGAGCGCGACCTGGAACAGCGGGTGCCGGGCCTGCGAGCGCGGCGGATCCAGCAGTTCCACAATGCGTTCGAACGGTGCGTCGGCATGCTCGAAGGCGGCCAGGTCGGCGCCGCGGGCGACGGTCAGCAGGTCGCTGAAGGACTGCGCCGGGTCCACGTCGGTGCGCAGCACCAGCGTGTTCACGAACATGCCGATCAGGTTGTCCAGGTCGGCCTCGCCGCGGCCCGCGATGGGCGCGCCGACCGCGATATCGCGGCTGCCGGACAGGCGCGACAGCAGTACCGCGAAGGCGGCGTGCAGCACCATGAACAGCGTCGCATTGTGCTGCTGCGCAAGCCGATTCAGTGCGGCGTGCACGTGCGGGTCGATATCGAAGCCGTAGGTGGCGCCGCGGCCGGAGGCGGCGATCGGACGGGGCCGATCGGTCGGCAGCTCCAGCTGATCGGGCAGCCCGGACAGGGTGTCGTGCCAAAAGGCGAACTGGCGGGCCAGCAGCGAATCGGAATCGCTTTCGTCGCCGAGGGTTTCGCGCTGCCACAGCGCGTAGTCGGCGTACTGCACGGGCAGCGGCGTCCACTGCGGTTCCGCGCCCTGGATGCGGCTCAGGTAGGCGGTCATCAGGTCGCGGGTGAGCGGGCCACCGGAGAAGCCGTCACCGGCGATGTGGTGGACCACGCACACCAGCACATGATCGTCCGTGGCCAGCCGCAGCAAGCGCAGCCGCAGCGGCGGGGCCACCGTCACATCGAAGCCGGAGAACGCGACTTCGGCCACGGCCGTGGGCAGTTCGGCCTCGGTGATGTCGATCATGGACAGCGACGGGCGGGCTTCCGGATCGTCGGCGCCCAGCACCACCTGATGCCCGACGCCCTCGTGCTCCGGGTAGACGGTGCGCAGCACCTCGTGCCGCTCCACCAGATCGTGCACGGCGGCGCGCAGGGCGTCCACGTCGAGGGGGCCCTGCACGCGCAGCGCGATGGGCAGGTTGTAGGTGGCGGCCTCGGTGTCGAAGCGGTTCAGGAACCACATGCGCTGCTGCGCATAGGACAACGGCACCAGCGCGGGCCGCGGCATCGGCCGCAGCGGACCGGTGTGCGACACCGCATGCGAGCCCGCGGTCGCCGCGAGTTCGGCGACAGTGGGCGCTTCGAACACGGCCCGCACCGGAACGCGCACGCCCAGTGCCGCACTCAGCCGCGCGACCACCTGGGTGGCATTGAGCGAGTTGCCGCCCAATTCGAAGAAGTCATCGTCCGCGCCGACCCGTTCCGCGCCGAGCACGGCCGCGAACACCTCGGCCACCGTGCGCTCGGCCGCACTCGACGGCTCCCGGTACGCGCGCGCCTGGAACTCCGGCACCGGCAGCGCCTTACGATCCAGCTTCCCGGACGCGTTGAGCGGCATGGCATCCAACCGCACCACGGCCGACGGCACCATGTACGACGGCAGCGCCGCCCGCGCATGCGCCAGCAGGTCCGCGTCGGTGACCTCGGCGGCCGACGCACCGGATCCCGTGAACGCAACGTTCGGCAGTGCCGCGGTGGATCCCGGGGGCACCTGGTCCAGCGCATCCGCGCCGTAATTCGACAGTGCCGCGGTGGATCCCGGTGATGCCGGGTCGAGCGCAGCCGCAGCGGACAGCGCCGTGCCGGATCCGGCGGCGGCCTCCGGCACGATGTAGGCGACGAGGCGGTCACCGGTGGCGCCGCGCACCAAGGTGACGGCGGCGCGGTGGACGGCCGGGTGGCTGAGCAGCACGGTCTCGATCTCGCCGAGTTCGATGCGCTGGCCGCGGAGCTTCACCTGGAAGTCGCTGCGGCCCAAGTATTCCAGGGCATGACCATCCGCTCCGCCTCCCCGCGCTTCGATGGGGATCCAGCGGACCACGTCGCCGGTGCGGTAGAGCCGCTCGCCGTCCGTGTGCGCGACGAAGCGTTCCGCGGTGAGGGCGGGGGCGCCGAGGTAGCCGCGGGCCAGCTGGACTCCGGCCACGTAGAGTTCGCCGGCCGCGCCGAAGGGCACCGGTTGCAGTTGCCGATCCAGTACGTGGACACGGGTATTGGCGACGGGGCTGCCGATCGGGACCGCATTGCCGGCGGTCAGTTCGGCCGGGTGGGCGGTGACCACCGTGGCTTCGGCGGGACCGTACCAGTTGACGAGGGCCGTATCCGGCAGGGCGGCCGCGAATTTCGTGGCGCTCTCCGCGGAGAGGGCTTCGCCGGCGGCAAAGACCCAGCGCAGCGACGGATGCCGGCGGGCGGCGCCGTCGAGGTAGGCGTCCAGCATGGACGGCACGAAATGCACCGAGGTGATGCCGTATTCGTCGATGGTGCGCGCGATGTAGGCCGGGTCGCGATGCCCGTCCGGTTCGGCGATCACGACGGCCGCGCCGTTCTGCAGCGGCCAGAACAGCTCCCAGGTGGAGATGTCGAAGGTGATGGGCGTCTTGTGCAGCACCATGTGGCCGACGCCGTGCGGGTAGGTGCGCTGGGCCCAGCGGAACTGGTTGGCCATCTGCCGGTGCGTGATCACCACGCCCTTGGGGCGGCCGGTGGAACCCGACGTGTAGATGACGTAGGCGGCATTGTGCGGCCGCGGCTGCGCGGGTCGCACGTCGACGAGCGAGTCCGCGCCCGCGAGGGCCTCGACGAAGAACAGCGGTACGCCGGAACCGGTGACGAAGTCGTCGTCGGCGCGGGTGAGGACGCAGACCGGAGTCGCACTGGTGAGCACGTATTCATTGCGCTCGGCCGGATGGTCCGGATCCACCGGCACGTAGGCGCCGCCGGAACGCAGTACCGCGTAGATGGCGACGACCAGGTCGATACTGCGCCGCATGGCCACGGCGACCCGGGATTCCGGGCCGACGCCGCGCAGGGTCAGTTCCTGGGCGAGCCGCCGGGAGCGGGCATCCAATTCGGCGTAGCTGAGAGTGGTCCCGCCGAACATGAGCGCGGGCGCGCCGGGTGTCCGTGCCACCTGGGCGTCGAACAGGGTGAGCAGGGTCGAATCGTCCAGCAGCTCCGGCACATCGGTGTCGTTGACGGCGGCCAGTTCCGCGCGCTCGGCGGGGAGCAGCGCGTCGATATCGGCGACCCGCGCCTGCGGGTCGGCGGCGAAACGGTCCAGCAGTGCGGTGAGCCGCTGCACCACGGCCTGCGCCGCGTCCGCGTCGAACAGGTCACGCAGGTACTTGAGCGTGAACCGCAGTTCGTCGCCGTGCGGCTGCGCCATGACGGTGAGCGGGTAGTGGGTGCCGTTGGTGGAGGACGCGCCGAGGATGCCCGCATTGTCGATGGGCGCGGCGGCGTCGTCGAGGGATTCCTCGTCCACCGGGTAGGAGGAGAACACCACGATGGAGTCGAAAAGCCCGTCGACTCCGGCGATCTCCTGGATCTCGCCCAGCCCGACATGATGATGGTCGAGCAGCGCGGCCTGATCGTCCTGCAGGGCGCGCAGCACCTGCGCGAGCGTGCTACCCGCGGTGAGCCGCACCCGCACCGGAATCGCGTTCAGGAACAGGCCGACCATGGTTTCGATACCGGCCAGCTGATGCGGGCGACCGGACACGGTGGCGCCGAACACCACATCGTCGCGGTCGGCGCTGCGGGCGATGAGCAGACCCCACGCCGCCTGCACGACGGTATTGAGGGTGACGCCCGCGTCGGCGGCCACCCGGGAGAGGGCCGCGGTCGCGTCGGCGGGCAGGTCGAAGCGGATTTCGCCGATGCCGGAAGCGATTTCGCGGGAACGATCCACGGAGGCGAGCGGCGTCGGCTCGGTGAACCCGGCCAGTGCCTCGCGCCACGCGTCACGCGCGGCACTGTGGTCGCGCGCGGCGAGCCAGGCCAGGTAGTCGCGGTACGGGCGCACGGCCGGAAGCTGCGAGGCCTCGCCATCGGCGGCGTACAGCAGCAGCATGTCCTGCGTGAGCAGCGGCATGGACCAGCCGTCGATGAGGATGTGGTGGCTGGTGATGGCCAGCCGGTACCGGTCGGCGGCGGTCCGGTAGAGGGCGATGCGCATGAGCGGCGCGGTGCTCATATCGAAGTGGCGGGCCACCTCGAAGGCCATCAGCCGGTCGATCTCGGCGACCGCCTCGGCCGGGTCCCGATCGCTGAGATCCAGGTACTGCCAGGGCAATTCGACATCGTCCAGCACGACCTGGATGGGGTTGCCGTTGGCGTCCTCGGTGAACACGGCGCGCAGGTTCACATGCCGGTCCAGCATGGCCTGGGCGGCGGCGTGCACCCGGTCGACCTCGATCTGCCCGGCGATGTCGATGGCGAACTGCACCATGTACGCGTCGACCGAGGATTCTGCCATCTGCGCGTGGAAGAGCATGCCGGACTGCAGCGGGGTGAGCGGCCAGACCTCGTTGAGGTTCGGGTATTTCGCGCGCAAGCGGGCGAGATCGGCCGCGCCGAGGGCGACCAGCGGCCCGGTGGCCAGCTGCTCCTCGGGCTCGCCCGGATCGACCGTTTCGGCGACGGCGGCGAGCGCCTCGACGGTGCGGGATTCGAAAAGATCCTTGGGCCGGAAGGCGACACCGAGCGCCCGCGCCCGGGACACGATCTGAATGGAGGTGATGCTGTCCGCGCCGATGGCGAACAGATCGTCGTCGAGACCGACCTGTTCCACTCGCAGCACGTCGGCCACCACATCCGCGATCGCCTGCTGCACCGGCGTTTCCGGCGCCCGGTACTCCTTGGCCCGCAGCACCGGCTCGGGCAGCGCCCGGCGGTCCAGCTTGCCGACCGGGGTCAGCGGAATGTGGTCCAGCAGCATGACGGCGGTGGGCACCATATGCACGGGCAGGCTGTGCCCGGCCAGTTCGATGAGTTCCTCGGCGGTGACGGTCTGCCCCTCGCGCGCATGCACGTAGGACACGAGAACGGTGCCGCCGCTGGGCAGTTCGTGGCCGACGGTGACGGCCAGATCCACGGCCGGATGCTGAGCGAGCACGGCGTCGATCTCGCCGAGTTCGATGCGGAAACCGCGGATCTTCACCTGGAAGTCATTGCGGCCCATGTATTCGATGCCGCCGTCGGCGGTCCAGCGCACCAGGTCACCGGTGCGGTACAGGCGGGCGCCGGGTTCGAACGGGTTCGCCACGAAGCGCGAAGCGGTCAGCGCGGGCTGCCGGTGATACCCGCGCGCCAGCTGTGCGCTCGCCAGGTACAGCTCCCCCACCGCGCCGGTGGCCGTGCGATTCAGTCGCTCGTCGAGCACATACGAGGTGACCGTCGGGATACCGGGCCCGATATGCACCGGCTGATCCACCGATTGCTCGGCGATATTGGTCATGATGGTGGTCTCGGTCGGCCCGTAGCCGTTCCAGAACGCGCGGCCGGGAACCGCCCAGCGCTGCACCAGATCCGGCGGGCACGCCTCGCCGCCGACGACCACGACCCGGAAATCGTCCAGCCCGGCCGGATCGACGGAGGCGAGGGCCGCCGGCGTGATGAAGGCATGGGTCACCCGCTCGCGCCGCAGCACCGCGGCCAGGTCCGCGCCACCGAACACGGTGGGGGCGACCACGACCATGGTGGCCGCGCCACCGAGAGCGAGCAGCAATTCCAGCACCGAGGCGTCGAAGGACGGAGACGCGAAGTGCAGGGTGCGGTCCGCGGCGGTGACGCCGTACCAATCCCGCTGCACCTCACAGAAACCCGCGAGACCCGCGTGGGTGACGATGACGCCCTTGGGCTTTCCGGTGGAACCGGAGGTGTAGATGACGTACGCGGGATGCTCGGCGCGCAGCGGGCCGACCCGGTCGGTATTGGTAATGGGATCGGCCGGATAGTCGGCGACCGGCAGTTCATCCGAGTCGATGGCCAGCCATTCGATCAGCCCCGGCATTTCCGGCCGGGTATCGGTGACCGTGAGGCCCAGCACCGCACCGGAATCGGCGACCATGTGCTCGACGCGGTCCGGCGGATAGTTCGGATCGACCGGCACGAATCCGGCACCGGCCTTGGCGACCGCCCAGACCGCCACCACGGATTCGATCGAGCGCCGGATGCCGACGGCGACCAGATCCTCCGGGCCGATGCCGCGGTCGATGAGCAGCCGGGCCAGCCGGGTCGACCGCTCGTCGAGTTCGGCGTAGCCGAGCGTGGCGAGGGTGCGTTCGGCATCGGCCAGTACGACGGCGGTGCCGCCGGGATTGGCCTCCACCGCCGTGGCCATCAGCTGCGGCAGGGTGGGGACGCGAGGACGCCGGGTTCGAGTGGGACGTACGCGAGCCGTGCGGGTCATGCGAGCACCGCCGGCATCTCATAGCGCCGGTCCCCGACCACTCGAATCATTTAGGTGTCCTCATCCTGTCTGTCATCACTACAGCCGCCCGTTCACCCCTCGACTTTCATCGAGCGGGAACGGGCGGTGTGTTACTCATCCCTGCGCTGGTCGGCGGTGACCGGCGCAGTGACCCGGTGCGGTGGCGCCGACCCCTTACGCGGCGCCGTCCGACAGTTCGGGCAGAGTGACCAACAATGCTCGTTCCCAGTTCTCCGGCACCTTATCCGCATCCACGACGACAGCGTGCAGATCCTCGAGGGCCCCCGGATCGACTTCGGCCAATCGGGCCTGCTCGGCGATCAGATGTGTGACCCATTCGTCGGCCAGCGCACCGGTCAGGCCCGCCGCTCCCGCGGTCGGATCCGGCAGCACCATGGACGCGCCGACCCCGCCCACGGCCACCAGTTCGACCAGCGCCAGCGGACCGCGGCCGCGACCCAGCTGATAGGTGCGCGACTCGAAGGTCAGCTCGGCGGCCGAACGCACCCGGTCGGCCAGGGCCGCCAGCGCGTCGTAATCCAGGGTGATCGCGCCGGGTGCGGCGAAGACCGTATCGTCGCCGCGCAGCGCGCGGGTGCGGTGCGCGTAGGTGACGGGGCGCGCGGATTCGGCCGTCATCTCGGCGGCCACCGACGGATCGTCGAGAGCCAGCCAATCGATGCCGGGCACCGGCGCCGGAGCGCCGATCGTCAAGCCGACCTTCACATCCAATCCGGCCGGCGGCACGGTGTCCGTCAGCGGCAGCGGCACCACGGCCGCGCCCGCCTTGAGCACCGCCCAGGTCGCCACCGCGAGTTCGACACCGCGATCCAACCGGATCGCCACGCCGGTGCCCGGACCGCAGCCGCGGCCGATGAGCACCCGCGCCAGCCGCGAGGAGCGGGCGTCGAGTTCGTTGTAGGACAACGCTTCCTCGCCCCACACCAGGGCGGGACCGTCCGGATCATCCTCGACCACCGCCGACAGCGACTGCGGCAGCGCGGTGCCGCGGGCATTGGCGGGCGGCTGCGCGACCGGGGTGTTCGCCTGCGCGCGTTCGTGTTCGGTGGCATCCAGGATGTCGATATCGCCGACCGGAATGTGCGGGTCGGCGGCCACCGCGGTGAGGATGCGGGTCAGGCGGCGGCCCAGCGCCTCCATGGTCTCCGCGTCGAAGAGATCGGTGGCGTAGGAGAACAGCACCAGCAGTTCGCCGAGGGCGCCGTCCGCGCCGGGCAGCGGATCCACGCCGATCTGCAGATCGAACTTGGCCTGGGCCAGTTCCGCGTCCACGGCCGAGACGGTCAGGCCCGGCAGGTCCAGCACCGGGGTCTCGGTGTTCTGCAGCGCCAGCACCACCTGCAGCAGCGGATTGGCCGCGCCACGACCGGGGGCCGCCACCTCGGCGACCCGCTCGAACGGCACATCCGCGTTGGCGAAGGCGGACAGATCGGTTTCGCGGGCCCGCTCCACCAGATCGTCGAAGGAGGCCGCGGTATCGACCTCGGTGCGCAGCGTCAGCGTGTTCACGAACATGCCGACCAGATCATCGAGGGCCTGCTCGCCACGACCCGCGATCGGCGTGCCGATGGTGATGTCCGAACTGCCGGACATGCGCGCCAGCAGCACCGCGATGGCCGCGTGCACCACCATGAACAGCGACGCATTGTGCCGCCGCGCAATCCGATTCAGGCCCGAGTGCACGTCCGCGCCGACACTGAAGTCGACGAACGCGCCCACCATGGAGGCCACCGGCGGCCGCGGGCGATCCAGCGGCAGCAGCGCCGTCTCCGGCAGTTCCGCGAGCTGTTCGCGCCAGTACGCCAATTGCTGTGCGGCGACCGAATTCTCGTCCTCGTCGGAGCCGATGACCGCACGCTGCCACACCGCGAAGTCCGCGTACTGCACCGGCAGCGGCGCCCAGCCCGGGTTCTCCTCACCGGAGCGGGCCACGTACGCGGTCATGATGTCGCGGGCAAGGGGGGCCAGCGACGCGCCGTCCGCGGCGATGTGGTGGGCGACCAGGATCAGCAGGAAGTCGTCGGGGGCGTCACCGGTGAGCAGCCGCAGCCGCACCGGAACCTGTGCCGCCACATCGAATCCGGTGAAGATGAGGTCCTGCACCCGCGCGCCGATGTCCTCGACCCGCTCGGCCTCCAGGCCGCGGGACTGCGCGCCGATGATCTCCGGCAGCGCCTGCGCGACCGACAGCACCTCCTGGTACGGCGCGCCGCCGGGCCCGGACTCGGGGTAGCGGGTGCGCAGCACCTCGTGGCGGGCCAGCACATCCTCGGCGGCCTGACCCAGGGCGGGCAGGTCCAGCGTGCCGGTGAGGCGGATGACCATCGGAATGTTGTAAGCCGGTGAGCTGGTGTCGAACTGGTTCAGCACCCACATGCGCTGCTGCGCCAGCGACAGCGGCACCCGCTCGGGACGCTCGCCGGCAACCAGCGGCGGCCGGGTGCCGACGCCACTGCCCGGCACGATGCGGGCCGCGAGGGCGGCGACCGTGGAGGTCTCGAACAGTTCGCGCACCGAGACGCCCGCGTCGAGCGCCTCGTTGATGCGGGACACCGCGCGGGTGGCGATCAGCGAATTGCCGCCCAGGTCGAAGAAGTCGTCGTCCGCGCCGACCCGTTCGACGCCGAGCAGGTCGGCGAACACGCCGGCCACGATCTCCTCGATCGGCGTCGAGAGGGCACGGAAACGCTTGGCCTCGAACACCGGCGCGGGCAGCGCGCGGCGGTCCAGCTTGCCGGAGGCATTGAGCGGGAACTCGTCCAGCACCACCACGGCCGCGGGGACCATGTAGGCCGGAAGCTGCTGGGCCAGTGCGGACTTCACCGCATCCGGCTCCACCGCGCCGTCCCGCACCACGTAGCCGACCAGCTGATCGCCGGCGTGCGGATCGGTGCGCACCACTACGACCGACTGCGCGACACCCGGCTGCGCCAGCAGCGCCGCCTCGATCTCGCCCAGCTCGATGCGCAGGCCGCGCAGCTTCACCTGGAAGTCGGTGCGGCCCAGGTAGTTCACCTCGCCGTCGGCGGTCCAGGTGACCAGGTCGCCGGTGCGGTACATGCGCTCGCCGTGCCCGAAGGGGTTGGCCACGAAGCGATCCGCGGTCAGATCGGCCCGCGACAGGTACCCGGTGGCGAGCTGATCGCCCGCCAGGTACAGCTCACCGGCAACACCCGGGGCGACCGGGTGCAGCCGCGAATCCAGCACGTACAGGCGGGTATTGAAGACGGGGCGGCCGATCGGCACCGCGACGGTGTCGGCGTCGGTGACCTCGTGATAGGTGACGTCGACCGCGGCCTCGGTGGGGCCGTACAGGTTGTGCAGCTGGGCGCCGGTCAGCTCGCGCAGCTTCTGCGCGGTCGGGGCGGGCAGCGCCTCGCCCGAGGCGAACACGCGGCGCAGCCGCAGGCCGGCGGTGCCGATCTCGCCGCCGAGCGTGGCCACGAAGACCGCCAGCATCGAAGGCACGAAATGCACCGTGGTGACGCCCTGTTCGGACATCACCTGGGCCAGGTAGACCGGGTCGCGGTGCCCGTCCGGCTTGGCGACCACCAGCTTCGCGCCGTTCTGCAAGGGCCAGAAGAACTCCCACACCGACACGTCGAAGGTGGCCGGAGTCTTCTGCAGCACCACATCATCGCCGGCGAGCCGGTACTCGGCCTGCATCCACACGAGGCGGTTGACGATGGCGGCGTGCGAGACCGCCACACCCTTGGGGCGGCCGGTCGAGCCGGACGTGAAGATCACGTAGGCGGTATTGCCCGCCCGCAGCGGCCGGATCCGTTCCGCATCGGTGAGCGGCGCGGAACTGTGCCGGTGCCCGGCGGTCGCCTCCAGCTGCTCGGTGTAGAGCACCGTGAGTTCCCGGTCGCCGACACCGAATTCGTCCCGTTCGGTGGTCAGCACCAGGCGCGGGGCGGCGATGTCGAGGATGTAGCCGGAGCGTTCCAGCGGCTGATCCGGATCGATCGGCAGATACGCGGCGCCGGCCTTGAGCACGGCGTACATGGCGACCACCAGCTCGGTGGATCGCCGCATGGCCAGCGCCACCAGCGATTCCGGGCCCGCGCCGTAGCCGTTCATGAGCAGTTCGCGTGCCAGGCGGTTGGCCCGCTCGTCCAGCTCGCGGTAGGTGAGCGTCTCGTGCTCGTAGGACAGCGCGATGTTGTGCGGGGTGGCCTCGACCTGCGCCTCGAACATCGAAACCAGCGTGGCGGCAGTGCCTTCCGGCAGCCCGACGGCGGCCTGCATATCGAAGGCGGTGGCGTTCCAGTCGCTGAGCACCCGCTGCCGATCGGCGTCGGTCAGCAAGGGCAGATCGCCGACCGGGGCCTCCGGGTCGGCGGTGGCGGCCGCCAGCACCCGCTGGAATCGGCGTGCGAACGAGGCCACCGTGGCCTCGTCGAAAAGGTCCAGCGCATAGGAGAATTCGGCGGCCAGGCCGCTGGCGTCGCCGTACTCGTCGTACGACTCGGCCATGGTGAGCTGCAGGTCGAACTTGGCGAACGGGATCTGCAGATCCGCGCCCGCCACCTTCAGACCCGGCAGCTCCAGCGTGGTGGGTGCCATGTTCTGGAAGGCCAGCATGACCTGGAACAGCGGGTTACGGGCCTGCGAGCGCGCCGGATCCAGCAATTCCACGAGACGCTCGAACGGCACATCGGCATTGCCGAAGGCGCGCGCGTCCACCTCGCGGGCCTGCCGCAGCAGCGCCTCGAAACCGGCGGCCGGGTCCACATCGGTGCGCAGCACCAGCGTGTTCACGAACATGCCGATGAGATCGTCGAGATCGGCCTCGCCGCGACCGGCGACCGGGGTGCCGATGGCGATGTCCCGGGTACCGGAGAGCCGCGCCAGCAGTACCGCCAGCGCGCTGTGCACCACCATGAACAGCGTGGTGTTGCGGGATTCGGCGAAATGCCGTGCGGCGGCGTAGATCCGGTCGTCGATGCGGAAGGCGTAGGTGCCGCCGCGGTAGGAGGCGACCGGCGGGCGCGGGCGATCGAACGGCAGCACCAGTTCGTCGGGCAGATCGGCGAGGGTCTCGCGCCAGAACGCGATCTGCTGAGCCAGCAGCGAATCCGAATCGTCCTCGCTGCCCAGGGTTTCGCGCTGCCACACCGCGTAATCCGCGTACTGCACGGCCAGCGGCGCCCACTGCGGGGCCTTGCCGCCGGCCCGCTCGACGTAGGCGGTCACCAGGTCGCGGGTGAGCGGGCCCATGGAGACGCCGTCACCGGCGATGTGGTGGATGACCGCGACGAGCACATGCTCCTCGGCGGCAATCCGCAGCAGCCGCAGGCGGATCGGCGGCGCGGCGGTGACATCGAAACCGCCGCCGACCACCTCGGCCACCCGGGCCGGGATATCGGCCGCGGCCACATCCAGCACCGGGATGACCGGTAGCGCGCGCAGATCGTCGGCGGCCAGCACCAGCTGGTAGCCCTCGCCGTCGACCTCCGGGTAGACGGTGCGCAGTACTTCGTGGCGCGCCACCAGGTCACGCGCCGCGGCGCGCAGGGCATCCACGTCGATGACGCCGGTCAGCCGCACCGCGGCCGGGATATTGTCCACGGCGCTGGTGGGATCGAAGCGGTTCAGGAACCACATGCGCTGCTGCGCGAACGACAGCGGCACCCGTTCGGGCCGCGGCAGCGAGCCCAGCACGGGACCGGCCGCCGGGACGGGCGTGCCCTCGAGCCGCTGTGCCAGGCCGGACACGGTGGAGGCGTCGAACAGGACGTGCACCGGCACCCGCACGCCGAGCGCGGTGCCGATGCGGGCCGCGGCCTGCGCGGCCAGCAGCGAGTTGCCGCCCAGTTCGAAGAAGTCGTCGTCCGCGCCGACCCGCGCCTCCGGATTGTCCGGAATCAACAGGGTGGTGAAGACCTGTGCGATGGCCTCCTCGGCCGGGGTCGACGGCGCGCGGAAGGCGCGCGCGGCGAATACCGGCTCCGGCAACGCATCCCGGTCCAGCTTGCCCACCGGGGTCAGCGGAATCTCGTCCAGCACCACCAGGGCGGCCGGGACCATGTACGCGGGCAGCGACCCGCCGATGAAGGCGGTCAGCTCGGCCGTGTCGAGAGTGGCTCCGGGACGCGGCAATACGTAGGAGACCAGCGCGGTCGCGCCCGAGGGCAGCGTCTTGCCGAGGGTCGCCGCGTAATCCACGTCGGCGTGCGAGGTGAGGGCATTGTCGATCTCGCCGAGTTCGATGCGCAGGCCGCGGATCTTCACCTGGAAATCGGACCGCCCGAGGTATTCGATGACGCCGGCTGTATCCGATTCACCGCTCGCGGTGGCCGTGCGGCGCACCAGGTCACCGGTGCGATACAGCCGTGCACCAGGTGTCCCGCTGACTTCACCGAACGGACTGGCAACGAAGCGTTCAGCGGTGAGACCCGGCCGCAAGTTATAGCCCTGTGCCAGTGCGGGACCCGACAGGTACAGCTCACCCACCACACCGTCCGGCACCGGCTGCAGCCGCCCGTCCAGCACGAACGCGCCCACACCCGGGATCGCCGAACCGATGACGACCGGCTCGCCCGGCACCAGCGCCGCGGTGCTGGTGGCCAGGATGGTGGCCTCGGTCGGGCCGTAACCATTGAAGAAGGAACGGGTTCCGGTGGTCCAGCGGGCCACCAGTTCGGGGCCGAACTTGTCACCGGCCACCACCACGGTGGTCAGCGCGTCCAGTCCGGCCGGATCGACCGATTCCAGCGCACCCGGCGTGATCAGGACATGGGTGACCTTTTCGCGGCCCAGCAGTTCGGCCAGTTCCACGCCGCCGAACACGCCGGCCGGCGCGACCACCAGGGTGGCCCCGGCGGTGAAGGTCAGCAGCAGTTCCAGCACCGAGACGTCGAAGCTGGGCGAGCACACGTGCAGCACGCGGGAATCCGCGGTGACGTCGTAGTGCTCGCGCTCGGCGGCCACCAGCCCGGCCAGGCCGGTGTGGGTGACCACCACGCCCTTGGGCTTACCGGTGGAACCGGAGGTGTAGATGACGTAGGCCGGGTGCTGCTCGGTCAGCGGGCGCACGCGATCGGCGTAGGAGATGGTGTGGGCGGGCTGGGCGGCGATCCGCTCGGCCTGCGCCGGATCGTCCAGCTCGACCCATTCGGCGACATCGCCGAGCGCCGCGCGGTACTGCCGGACGGTCAGGCCCAGCACGGCTCCGGAATCGGTCAGCAGGTGCTCGATGCGGTCCGGCGGATAGGCCGGGTCCACGGGTACGTAGGCGGCGCCGGTCTTGGCAACGGCCCAGACAGCCAGCACCGATTCGATGGACCGGGTGATGCCGATGGCGACCATATCGCCCGGGCCGACGCCGCGCGCGATCAGTTCCCGGGCCAGCTGCGCCGAGCGCGCATCCAGTTCGCCATAGGTGATTTCGCGCTGATCAGCGGGAATGCCGGTCGGATTGAACCGGATGGCAATGGAATCGGCCGCGGTCTCGACCGCGGCGGTGAGAAGCTGCCCGAAAAGAGGGCTGCCGGACCGACGCCGACGATTTCCGCGAGCTGTACGGCGGGCAGTATCCATTCGAGTGCATTCACCTCTCGGGTCCAACTGGTCCGCGCGCCGAAGATCTTCGGCCGACCCGCGTTCGACGCCAGTCAGTCGAAGCCGGGGGCGGACTCGGGCAATCTTACTGTGCTCGCCGAGCCCGCGACGACGGCTCGAGCTCAGTGACTATCGGATACCACGCCCGGTTGTTGCAACCATGTGAGCTGTGCCACAAGCATTCACAGTGAGCTGTAACCCTTCACAACGAACTCTGTCACAGACGGTCGCAGCCCGCCTATCGGATACGAATGCCGACCGGTGTCACAACCAGCCGCGACGGGTCGCCTGCACGCCCGCCTGGAACCGGGTGCTCGCGCCCAGCCGCTCCAGCAGGCTCGCGGTCCGGCGCACCACGGTGCGCCGGGACAATCCCAGCCGGCGGGCAATGGTGTCGTCGGTCGCACCCATGCTCATCAGCGTGAGAATGGCCTTGTCACGCTCGTCCAGCGCCTCCGAGGGATTCACCGAGATCGGGGTGGCCATGGTCCACAGCGCGTCGAAGGTCTTCACCAGCAGATCGAGGGTCGGCGACGGGCCCACCCGGACACCCATGGGATCACCACGGCGTTCATCGGTGTGCAGCACCAGCACCGCCCGCCGATCGTCGGCGACGATGAGCTTCATGGGCGGATCCGGCAGGGTGCGGGCCAGTGCGCCGACGGCATTGGTGGCCAGCACATGTCGCAGCCGTTCCGGATCCTGGTAGATGGTCTCCTGATACAGGGTCTTGTAGTCGATGCCGGCACTGATGCGCGAGGTCTTGAGCTCGAACATCCGCTCCTCGGTCTCCACATCGGAGAGGAACGGACCGCGCTCCACCACCTTCACGCAGGAATGCGCGGTGTGCTGCAGATCCTCGAAATCGGCCAGCAGCTGGCGGCGTTCGTACACGGCCACCACCGCGCCGTCGGCATCGGTGGTGCGGCGCACCGAGCGGAAGGTCTCCCCCAGCCGGGCGGCCGCGGACTGCATGCGCAGCATCTCCGAGTTGCGGCGGCGAGTCTCGGCCTCCGACAAGGCTTCCGGCGCATGCGCATCCCAGCGCGAGAGGCCGTTGCCGTCGGTGAGCCGGACCGCGGCCTCGAGATGACACAGCGCTTCCAGCGCCGCCTCCGTCACGCGCGGCGGAACGCCGAGGCGCTCCGCGACCTCGAGTGCGGTGGATCGCGGATGTTGTACGAGCAGTGCGTAAGTGCGGCCGTGTAGCGAGCCCGCGTCGAACAGATCGTCCAGTGAAGTCACCGCACCCACCGGTACACGCCGGTCCGGGAAACGCCCGGTCGATGGTGCGGGTGACCTGTCTACTGGGCCGGACCCCACTGCTGCTGCATGAGGACGCCCTTGCTGGCCAACCATGGCAGCGGATCCATCTTCGTGTCGGCGGGATCCCAGATCTCCAGATGCAAATGGGGACCTGTGGAATCACCGCGGTTTCCGACCGATGCGATCACATCGCCGGTGTTCACCCGCTGCCCGGTGGTCACGTACATGTCGTTGACGTGACCGTAGACAGCGGTGGTGCCGTCGTCCTGCTTGACGCGCACCCAGAGACCGAAACCCTGAGCCGGGCCGGCCGAGATGACGGTGCCACCCATCACGGAGTGAATGGGGGTACCGATGGGATCACCGAAGTCGATCCCGTAATGCATTGCACCCCAGCGCATTCCGAAGCCGGAAGTAAGGGGGCCGTCGACCGGCTTCACGGCCGGAGCCGGGGCCAGCTGCTGCTGCAGACCCTTGATGGTCGCCTCGGCCTGCGCGAGCGGACCGGACACCTCGGGCGGCAGGTTCTGCAGGCCGAAGGGGGTGGGGTTCGGCGCGTTCACCTGGTCGGCGACCGGCTTCGCCTGCTGCGGGGCCAGGGCGGCGACATCGGCGGCCTGTTTCAGGTTCGCCGGCGCGGTGCCGTCCTGGACCGCGGCCTTCTGCGCGACCGGGGAGTCGTCGTGATTGGGGAGTAGCGGGGCGGCGTGCGCCAAGGCGGGAACCAGCTGGGTCGCGGTGCCGATGAGGGCGGCTCCTGCGACGGCGGCTCCGACGCCGATCTTCACCCGATCCCGGGTGGTGTGCTCGGTCCGGTGCTTGCGACGGTTGGTGAGACCGTCCCATTCGGCGCCGGAATCGTTGAGCAAGTCCAATACTGAGACGGAGTTCGCGGTCTCTCTGTGATGCGGCACTGCTCGTCCTAGCGTTCGAAGTTCCGGTAACGATTCGGTTTCGCTGTGACGGAAACTGTACTCGGTTGTGACCATTCCGCAACCTTTTGTGCGAAAACGGCAGCTCGGCAGATCGAACTGATGATCACGGCCCGTGACCCGGAGGAGCACACTGGCAGTCATGGTTCTCGACGAGCTGAACACCCCGATCGTTCTCGCGCCCATGGCCGGCGGACCCTCGACTCCGGAGCTGGCCGCGGCCGTCTCCGAGGCAGGCGGGCTGGGCTTCCTCGCCGCCGGTTATCTCACCGCGGCCGATCTCGCAGACCGTATTAAACGGACAAGGGCTATTACTACGGCATCCTTCGGCGTCAACCTGTTCTATCCTTCCGCCCCCACCCCGGCCGACCGGTTCGCCGCATATGTCGCGGAGCTCGGCCGGGACTTCCCGGTCGGCGAACCCCGCCACGACACCGACGACTGGGACGCCAAGCTCGACCTGCTGACCGCCGAACCGGTCGCGGTCGTATCGGTCACCTTCGGCTGCCCGAGCGCCGACGAGATCGGGCGGCTGCACGCGGCGGGCTCCGAGGTGTGGGTGACGGTGACCTCCGTGGCCGAGGCCCGCCAGGCCGTCGACGCCGGGGCGGACGCGCTCATCGCGCAGGGCGCGGAGGCGGGCGGGCATCGCGGCGTCTTCATCGACCGGGCCGAGGACGACGCAGTCGACGCGCTCGGGCTGCTCGCATTGGTCCAGCTGCTGACCGCCGCCGTGGACCGGCCGATCATCGCGGCGGGCGGCATCAGCACCGGCGCGGGCTTGGCCTCGGTGCTGGCCGCGGGCGCCGCGGCGGCCCAGATCGGCACCGCGTTCCTGCGCTCCCCCGAGGCGGGCACCGCAGCGCTGCTGCGGGACGCGGTCGCGTCCGCGACGCCGACCCAGCTCACCCGCGCCTTCACCGGGCGGCGGGCGCGCGGGGTGCGCAACAAGTTCATGACGGACCATCCGGACGCACCCGTCGCCTACCCCGAGATCCATTACGCCACCGGGCCTTTGCGCGCGGCGGCGCGGAGCGAGGGCAACGCCGACGCGGTGAATCTCTGGGCCGGTCAGGCGCATTCGCTGGCGCCGGAGCTACCGGCCGGCGAGCTGGTGCGGCAGCTGTCCGCGGAGGCGAAAACCGCTCTGGAAAAGGCACTTTCGCGACCAATCCAGGGTTGTTGACAACCTTTGTCGATTAGAATCGGCGTTGCCGTGCGGTTCGATGCCTCGCGTAGCGCTTGCGCGTCATGGAACATAGCCCGGAACAGAGATACCCTCCGAACAGCCCTTTACCACTGTCGATCTGTCCCAAAGAGCAGCGTCCAAGGTTCCCGTCCAGGGTAAGTCGGGGATCGCTAAACGACATGGCCGTACCCTCGACGACGTTCGATTCCAGCGGCCCTCTCCCGAGCGAGGCACTTTACGCCGATATTCGAACGTGGCTTGCTGCATGAGGCTTCAAGATCATGTTTGGGAGATGACCGTTCCCTCCCGCAACCCCTGGGAGGCAGAGGCTCATCGCAACAGCGCACCCGAGAACCGGAAGCTCCCAGGGGCCACGTCATGAAGCTTCGCCGTGACGGCGGACTCGTCGCCGCCACACAGCAGAAAATTCAGCAGTTAGGCCCATCCTCTACAACTGAACATAGCGAAACCGCCGAGAGCCTCAAGAGTTTTCGCATATCACGCACCACCCGCCGTCCCGATCGTATCCCCGTTTATCCCGATCACTTCGGCACTCAGCTGATCGTGCGCCCTCGTTATGCCCGTTTGCGACTGCTCGCGACGTTATTCATGATGATTCGGACCGCCAGAACTGCAGGCGTGGCGATCATTCCCGCACTAACCGCGGCCCCGCCCGTCTGCAGGTCTATCTTCGGCGGTCCCGTGCAGGCTATCGTCTCGTTACCTCGTAGGCAGTGATTTTCACCGGAACTCGCACCACCATCCGCACCGCACCGTGCGGGTGGTGGAAACCGCTTCCGTCACCAGCACGGATGCAATAGTCAAACAGCCTGAGTCTCAGGGATCGACCAGGTAATGCATGACTTCCCATGTCTCCGAAGGGAAGCCCGAGCACGTCGTAGATGGACTCCTCCCCTGCACCTATGTGGTGGGGTGGCATCTTGCACGTCGATCAGAGACCAGTTCCGAGAACACCACCATCCGGCGTGTCCGGCTGACAACGTCAACCGAGCCGTACTACCCCGCCCCAACGGCGAACATCATGCATTGCTGATGGCAGCACTCCCATCGCCCCTTCACGTCCGCTTCAGAGCAACTCGAGACTTATGCGCACTGTGGTCGTCGTGGCGGAACCTGCAACAAGCACATCGCCCGTTGTCGGCATGCTTGCCGTCGTAAACTCGCTCAGGACGAGGTGCTGTTGGGCGCCGCAGTCGAGATCGGAGGCCAGCTCGAGTAGATGTTTGGCGGCGAGACCGTCACATGTGACGGGTTGGGCTGCGGGTTGATCCACAGTCTCGGGAGGTCGGGCCTGGAAAAGTGAGGGGTACAGGCCGAATTCCGAGGCTGGGCCGGTAAACGAACCATCGAACCCGCATGTATTCAACGTCACCCCGACGCGACAGCTGGACGTCATATGCATCAGATGCCAGCTGTCCGGGATATGGATATGAAACTTCTTGGCCAATTCTTCCTTGGCCTGACTGTCGGACATGCTCGTCGCTACGACATCGGAACCCACTGCCACACCCGTGACTTTGTGTATTGCGAAGACCAGCAGGGCTAACAGCATTGCGAGAACCGACACAAGTCCCAGCAGTATGAGCGCCCACGCCCGTCCGCGCCGCCGAATTGCGGTAGCCGTCGAACTATCCTGCGGCGCGGCGAATCCCATCCGGCCCTCCTTTCCCTAGACCCTACCAGTGGAACTGCACCAACGCCTTGCCATACCGACGGCCGATCGCGCCCCGCAACAGTTGCTGAATGAGGCTTCGAGATTACGTCTGGGAGACGACCGTTTCCTCCCTCAGCCTCTTGGAAGCAGCGGCCCACCGAGGCGCCGCGCACGTGCAACCGGACGCCCTCAAGGTCCAGGTCCTGGAGCTTCGCCGTGATGGTGGACTCGTCAACGGCCCCAAGCAACGCGCCTGTCAGGTTCACGTCCACCAGTCTCGTTCACGAGGTACTCAACAACCACGGCAGCCTCGGCAGCCACAGCCCCACCACGACCGCCGTACCGACTTCCACCACACTCCTCAGCAGCGGAGGACTCAGCAGCCAGGCCGAGACCCTCGACAACTGAACATAATGAAACCCCCAGAACCTCCGGAGATTTCGTTATGCCAGAAACCGACCTGAGCCGCCCAGATCAGCCGGCTCATTGCGTCGTGCAGCATCTAGGCGTCGACAAGGGCGCGTTCGGTCCCATCGCCAACCAGCGCGATTTGAGATTCTCGGGTCGCTTCACCGACGACTTTGACGGCTCAACTCCACATGACTCCGACAGCATGCACAGCCCCGACTAGTGCGATCGAAATTTGGACCACACAATAATCGTCCACAATTACGGACGATCAGCTCAATGACTATCGCAACGAGGTTTCACGCCGCCGCAAGTTGATCAGCCGCGAAAATATGAATCAGCCGATGGGGTCTGGTTCGACGCCCTGATTGTGCTGGATCTAAACGGATAACACAGATAACTCGCCACCATCCGAGCATCACTCTTTCGCGAAAGGAAAATCAATATCCGGTCGGATACCTCTTTCCATAGCCTCCAGGAAGCTGGTTAAGGGCCTTGATTGGGAGCCGGTGCAGACACGGCGGCCAATTTGGTCCAACTTCGGCGGAAGGCCTGTGAAACATGCATGGACACAGGGCGAATTGACACAGTCATGCCTATCGGCAATCGCCGTGCGCGCACCCCCGGCGGTTACCTTATCGGCAAGACACTCAGCCTCGCTCGGTCAATTATTCCAACCTTCTAAACGATTGGCTAAATCCAGCAGCTCCACAACACTAAATAGCACACCAATAACAATCAACGGCACGAAAAGGGCATGCGATAACGGAAGCCCGCAGCCTTTACGAAACCTCACTTGTACGCTCCACTGCCGTAAAGGATCTGATCCGCGACCTGGACAACACCCAGCGTGCTACTACCATGCTCTCTTTCCCCCCCTGTAAAGCCATAGGTTCCCGCAGCCACACCTAGTGCGTTCTCCGCCGTTCCACCGGCATTGTAGGCGGACCCAAGGAACTGATCCAGCGGCTGCCTCGCGCGTACCTCGGGGATCGCAAGGTTCGCCGCGTCGGTGTAAAGCATCTTCAGGTTGTAGGCAGTCACTTTTATGTCCAGATCATCATTATTGATCAAATCCGACAGTGCAAGTTTATCGGGGAAAGCTGAATATCTTTCCGTAACCTCCAGAAAAGGGTGCAGCTTCAAATTGGTGAGACCGATGGAATTCCCAGCGTCATCATCGTGTTTGGTAATTCCAGCCATCGCGGCATCCAGACGCGCCCAGTCGTAGGCCACCCCCACGCTCTCGCCATCCGGAGCCAGACCAGCTTTATAGGTCGACGGATTTTGCAGGGCTACCAAAAGATTTCTGTCCGTACCCGGCGCACCTCTGTAACCGGTGCGCAGCGGCGCGCCCTCCTGCAGTACCATGGCAAGCACCAAATCCGGGTCGACTCCCGCGTCGTTTCCGTACTTGACCGCCGCTTCCGCCCATCCCTTCATCTGTGGGCCATACACATCCAATGCATCGAGATTAGCAGCACGCGTGAGAGTTGGCGGGGCGTCCCAGGTGGCGCTGACGTGTGGTAGCGACAGGGTCGGATTCATCGGGGGATCGGGAAGAGGAACGGGAAAGTCGAGTGGGTGGACGAGTTGCGGCACCAGACCTTTGGGCACATTGTTTAGGTGTGGCATAAGCCCACCGAAGTTACGACTAAACAAGGAATTCCTTTCAGAACCGCCATCCAGCGGCGTGTAGAAGTTGCGTCCGGTCGACACCGTTGCGGCCGCACTCAAGTTGGCGTCGAAGCGCGAATGACGGCCTGCGTTGCCAGCACTAGTCCACGAGGCCCGCGCGCCTGTTGTCGATCGCGGGCACTCCAGCGCGGACGCGTCGGGTGTCAGCCCTCCACGCGAAATACGCAGTCCAGCAGGATGAACTGCTGACGGCCAGTCTATGCGGACAGTGTGTGACGACAAGCTGATCGACCAACAGCGTTCCTTCATCCGTTCGGGTATCAAACCGCGGCGCTGCTGCGGGACGCGGTCGCGTCCGCGACGCCGACCCAGCTCACCCGCGCCTTCACCGGGCGGCGGGCGCGCGGAGTGCGCAACAAGTTCATGACGGACCATCCGGACGCACCCGTCGCCTACCCCGAGATCCATTACGCCACCGGGCCTTTGCGCGCGGCGGCGCGGAGCGAGGGCAACGCCGACGCGGTGAATCTCTGGGCCGGTCAGGCGCATTCGCTGGCGCCGGAGCTACCGGCCGGCGAGCTGGTGCGGCAGCTGTCCGCGGAGGCGAAAACCGCTCTGGAAAAGGCACTTTCGCGACCAATCCAGGGTTGTTGACAACCTTTGTCGATTAGAATCGGCTGACACCTTCCGCCATCCCATGAGGAGAGCGATATGTCACTCGACGTACCCACCGCACTACTCGAGCGCGCCGAGCGCGGTGAAGTCAGCGACGCCGAATTCGTCGATTGTGTCCGTAACTCGCTGCCTTACGCCTACGAGGTGGTCAGCCGGGTCGCCGCGGACTTGCATTCCGGCACCGAAGAGTTCGCCGACAACACCATCGCTCCACCGGACGAGACGGCCCGCGGCCAGCTCCTGCGCGCCATGGCCTCCGACGCCATCCGCGGCGGCCTGGAACGCCATTTCGGCATCAAGCTCGCCTTCCAGAACTGCCACCGGGTAGCGGCCTTCCCGCTCTCCTCGGTCGGCGGCGACACCTACAGCACCTTCATCTCCACCCGCGCCCAGCTGCTCAATCAGAGCCCCGAGCTCCGCAACTGCTGACGCATCAGCCCGGCGCGACCGAAACCCGGTCGCGCCGAGCTGTGTCCGCCGTGCGCCCTACCGCCGGAGCCGCCGCAGCCGCCGTACCTCGCGCACGACCAGCCAGCAGCAGCCGAGGAACGGCAGCACGAGGATCAGCCAAGCGGCGATCCCGCTGGCGACATCGTCCCAGTCGCTCGCGCAGCTCACCCCGATCACACCGATCGTCATCACCCCGAAAAACAGGAACAGCAAACCCAATACGATCCACCACACCACCCGCCCCGCACCGAACAGGCGGCGGGACGGCTGCGGCGCAAATCCGAAGCCCGGCTGCGCCGCGGCATACGGATTACCCGGCCCGGCGAATGCCATTCCCCCGGCCGCCGAACCATAGTGCGGCACAAAGGTTCCGCCCGCCGGTGACGGCGAACCGAACCCACCGTACGTCGGCGCCGCGGCTCCGGGCAGCTGCGACCCGGGCGATGCCCCACCACCCCAAGCCTGCGCCGCCCCGCCGTCCGTCGGCCGTACCGGTGAATATGACTGCGCTGCAGGTGAGACCGGCGCCTGCCACGGCGCGTCGAAGCCTGGCGCGTCCCCGCGCCCGCCGACGGCCGGGGCCGACGGGTGGCCGGGCGAGGAGGGCATCGAGCCCGGCCACGGCTGCGCGGAAGGTCCGGGTGGGGTCGTGCCGTAGTGCTGCCCGGCATTGTCCGGCGGGAAGGTCGAACCACCGGACCGGGCCCGGTGGGGAGAGTAGGGGTTGGCGGGGCGCTGATCGACCGGGCTCGGGGGCGGGGTCAGCGGGGAGTCCCGGGTTGGGGGTAGGTGGGGGTTCGAGAGTGAGAAGGGGGTGCTCGCATCCCATTTCGTGGTGGGCGGGGCCGGGGTGATGGGACGGCTCGGGGCCGAGTGCTGCAGGCCCAGGGCGGCGCGGGCGGCGGTGGCGAGGGCGCCGGCGGTGGGGTAGCGGTGGGCGGGGTCCTTGGCCATGCCGCGGGTGACGATGCCGTCCAGGGCGGTGGGGACCGACAGGTTGTGAGTGCTGGGGCGGGGTGGGTCGACGGTGAGGTGGGCGGCCATCTGGCCGGCGGGTTCGGACTGGGCGAAAGGCTTTCGGCCGACCAGGCATTCGAAGAGCATGCAGGCCAGCGAGTAGACGTCGGAGCGGAGATCCTCGCTGCCGGAGAAGCGTTCGGGGGCCATGTAGGCCCAGGTGCCCACGGCCGCGCCCGTGGTGGTGAGGGTGGTCTGGCCGATGCCGCGGGCAATGCCGAAGTCGATGAGGTAGGCGAAACCGCTGGGCAGGGTGAGGACATTGGAGGGTTTCACGTCGCGGTGGATGAGGCCGGCGCCGTGCGCCACGTCCAGGGCCTCGGCGACCTGTGCGATCAGATCGACTGCGCGCGAGGGTGACAGCGCGCCCTCGGCGGCCAGCACCTTGCCGAGGTCGGAGCCGTCGACCAATTCCATATCGATGAACAGCCGGCCGTCCAGTTCGCCGAACGAATGGATGGGCACGATATGCGGTCCGCGCAGCCGCGCCGCCAGCCGCGCCTCACGCTCGAAGCGCCGCCGGTAATCGGTGTCCGCGGCCAGCTCCGAGGGCAGTAGTTTGAGCGCGACCTCACGCTCCAGATTGGTGTCCTCGGCCAGCCAGACCTGGCCCATGCCACCGCGACCCAGTAGTTCGACGAGACGGTAGTGACCGAGCTGATCCTGCTGTCCGAATTGGCCGAGTCGGCCATGCCCCGGCACGTGGCCTCCCCCTGGTCTAGCTGATGCAAGGTGCTCAGCATACGACCGCCGCGTGACACCCGCGGCGGAGCGGCGATGACCCCTACTCGCCGGAATTAACCAATAATTCGCCACGCCGCGATGGCTTAGGGGTTGATTGTCCGGTTCCCTTCGAGCAGCATCCGACTGCATGCCGTCGAATCCGTTGAATCCCACCGGCGATATTCCCGACACCGGTATTCCCGAAGCCCTGGCCGCGCACCTGACCATGGCCGAACAACACCAGTGGCACCGCGCCTACCTGCGCCGGCACCCGGTGTCCCGGCGCAACTTCCTGCGCGGTTCGACGGCCGCCGCGGCGGTGGCGGCACTCGGCGGCTCACCATTTGCCAAGCGTGCCTATGCCGAGGACGCGCAGCTCGCCGTGGCGGGCCGCCATGTGGGTTTCGGCCCGGACGCCGCGAGCCAGTTGCGCTTCGGCGCGCAACTCTCACGCAATCCGCAGGGCGCCAAGGTCTTCCTCGATCACGGCCCCACCCCCGCCCTCGGCGGCACCCTGGAGGCCGAGGTACGGAACCTGGTGACCCAGATCCCGTCGAGCGACGGCGGCGTACTCGCGGCCGAGCAGTTCTATGTGCACGCGCCCGTCGACGGCCTGCCCGCCCGCCTCCCGCACTTCTACCGCTGGCGCACCTCCGACGGCTTCACCGGCGATATCCGTGCCGCGTCCACCGCCCTGCCCACGGCGCGGAGTGCCGTGCTGCCCTTCCGTTTCACCATGATGGGCGATCAGGGCACCGACGAAACCCCTACGCAGCCGCCGGGTCTCGCACCGGGCGATTACGACGACCGCTACTACAAACCCGACAACGACCCGGCCGCCCCGCACGCCACCAATGTGCTGCGCCGGATCGCCGACTGCCGACCGGATTTCCATGTCCTGGCGGGCGATATCGCCTACGCCGATCCGTCGGGGGCGGGTAGGAGCCCGCAGTTCGTCCCGTCCGGCGGCCACTCCGCGCGCGGCTTCGACAAGTTCAATCCCTATGTGTGGGACGCCTATCTGGGTGCGATCGAGCCGAGCGCCTCGGTCACCCCGTGGATGTTCGCCACCGGCAATCACGATATGGAAGCCGCCTACGACACCCACGGCTACGGCGGTCATCTCGCCCGCCTGGACCTGCCGGGCAACGGTCCCGCGGGCTGCCCGTCGGCGTACACCTTCACCTACGGCAATGTGGCGGTGCTGTCGCTGGACGCCAATGACATCTCCTACGAGATCAAGGCGAACACCGGCTATTCCGGTGGCGCCCAGAACAGTTGGGTGGAGCGCACGCTGGCCGCGCACCGCGCCGACGGCAATATCGATTTCATCGTCTGCTTCTTCCACCACTGCGCCTACTCGACCACCGATTCACATGCCAGCGACGGCGGTGTGCGCGACGCCTGGTGCGCGCTGTTCGACCGCTATCAGGTGGATCTGGTGCTGCAGGGCCACAATCATGTTTTCGAACGCACCGATCCGATTCGCGCGGGCAGTGCCACCCATGCCGCGGAGGACAATTCGGTCGTCTACCCGGAAACCGACGGCACCGTCTATTACACGGTGGGTGGCGGCGGCCGGCCCCGCTACGGTTTCCAGCCGGGTTCACCGGAGACGTACCGCGGCAACACGGTTGCCGACACCACCGTCCCCAACAGCTATGTATGGACACCGGACGGCGAGAAGCAGGACGAGGCGGCGCCGTGGTCCCGGGTCCGGTTCCGCAACTATTCGTTCCTCCGCGTGGATGTCCGCCCCGGATTCTTCGCCAGCGAAATGGATGTCGTGGCCGTGGACGAGTACGGCCGTGAATTCGACAAGCTGACGTATCGCCGGCAGGTCCGCTCGTAAGGTCCCGTCTTGACCACCGCTCCTCGGTACGGTCGAATTCTCCTCGCAGGAGAACATTTCCAGACCAAAGCAGTTAAGCGTCACCGCTTTACGCACCGAGGAGCACCAGTGCCCAGCGAGCAGTCCGCCGATACCTTCGACCTGTGGGACCAGGACGGCGACGGCCTCATCTCCGCCGACGATATCCTGGCCGGGATCACGGCTCTCGGCCTCGAAATCGACGCCGACGCGGTCCAGCGCCTGGTCGCCGCCGCCGACACCGACGGCGACTGGCTCGTCTCCCGTGAGGAGTTCGAAGCCGCCCGCGCCGACCACGATCCGGAGATCACCGATCCGGACGCCGCGTTCGACACCTTCGATATCGACCGCAACAACCTCATCGAACTCGACGAGCTGGAATCCCTGCTCCGCACCTGCCCGGGTCTCACCGACGAATCGGCCGAATCCCTGCTCGCCGCGGCGGATGTCGACGGGGACGGCTACCTGTCCCGCGCGGAGTTCGCGGCCCTGCTGGCCACGCTGGCCGAGTGACGGTGCTCCGCGCCCCGGTCAGGCCTCCAGCAGCCGGCGCTTGAGCACCTTGCCGGTGGGGTTGCGCGGCAGTTCGGTGAGGAAGACGACCTCGCGGGGGACCTTGTACCGCGCGAGGTTCGACTTCACGTACTCCTTGACCTCGATCTCGGTGCAGGTCGCGCCGTCGTGGATGACGACGAAAGCCTTGAGCCGGGCGCCGTATTGCTCGTCGTCGACGCCGAGCACGGCCGCCTCGCGCACGGCGGGGTGGGTGTAGAGCAGTTCCTCCACTTCGACCGGGAAGACGTTCTCACCACCCGACACGATCATGTCGTCATCGCGGCCGTCGATGAAAAGCCTGCCGGCACTGTCGAAATGGCCGACATCGCCGGAGGACATGAGCCCGCGGACGATCTCCTTGTGCCCACCGCCGGTGTACCCCTCGAACTGGATGATATTGCCGACGAAGATGCGCCCGGTCACGCCGGCCGGGACCGGCTGCCCCCGCTCGTCGATGATCTCCACTCGCGCGCCCAGCACCGGTCGCCCCACGCAGCCGGGTTCCACGGCCAGATCCTCGGGGGTGGCGATGGTGGCGTAGGCGACCTCGGTCGACCCGTACAGGTTGTAGACGACGGGCCCGAAGGCGGCGGTCACCTCGCGGCAGAGTTGCGCTCCCAGTTGGGATCCCGCCACGAAGACGATGCGCAGCGCCGACAGGTCCTTGCCGGTGAGCGCCTGCCCGCCCAGGTCCATCATGCGGTTGAGCATGACCGGCACGACGATCATGGTGGTGGCGTGATGCTCGGCGGCGCTGTCGATGGCCGCCTGCGGATCGAAGCGCCGGCGGACCACCAGGGTGGAGCCGAAGCCGAGCGCCAGCACGGCCATGGCGAAGCCGAGCGTATGGAACATGGGCGCGCAGCATTCGACCACGTCGTTCGTCCGGAACGGGACCTTCGACAGCAGACCACCCAGGGCCGCAAACGATTTCGGCTCCGCGCGGGGCGCGCCCTTCGGAGTGCCGGTGGTGCCGCTGGTGAGCAGGATGATCTTGGGTTCGGCGCCGGGCGCGGGCGGCGGCACCGGTGAGCCCGCGGCGATGAGCGACTCCAGGCTGTCGTCGCGCGGCTCCTCGGTCCAGGCCCGGTAGCTGCCGCGGCGCGGGGTCACCTCGTCGAGCATGTGCGCGTATTCGTCGTCGTAGACGAGCAGGTCGGTGCCCTCGCGGGTGGCCACGTCGCGGATCTGCGGGCCCGCGAAATCGGTGTTCAGCAGGATGATCCGGGCCCCGCACTTGGCGGCGGCGAAGGTGGCGTCCAGCAGGCCGCGGTGATTGCGGGCCAGAATGGCCACGCCCTCACGAGGTTTCAGTCCGCGCTCGCGCCAGGCATTGGCCAGCCGGTTGGAACGGTCGTCCAGTTCGGCGAAGGTCAGCGCACCGAGTTCGTCGATCAGGGCGGTGCGAGTCGGATAACGCGCGGCCGAAAGACGTAGTCCCGCGGCCAAGGTGCCGTAGCGCAGCAGGGCGGTGGCCGCGGCCAGCAGATTGGTCGGCGATTCCAGCCGCGCCAGCCCGGCCCCGGCGACCAGGCGAGCCGATTCGAGTTCGGTGTAGGCGCGCTCCCCCACCGAACGGATCAGTCCGAGCGTCATACATGCACCCCTTCTAGTCCCCGATGACCGCGGGGCCCTCGACCGCGTGGTGCGGGCCCCTCGAAGTCAACGGTAAGCGAAGCCGCGGGTGCGGTGGTTGACCGATTCCGCCACCCTCCCATGGCGCACGGGAGGATGGCGGTCTCTGTTCAGGACAGGGTGATGACCGTCAGCGAGCCGTCGGCGTGCTGGGCGCGCAGCCGCTTCTTGTCGAACTTGCCGACACTGGTCTTGGGCACTTCCTCGATGAAGGTCCAGTATTCGGGCAGTTGCCATTTGGCGAACTTGTCGGCCAGGAAGTCGCGCAGCTCTTCGGGTTTGGCGTCGGCGCCCTCGGCGAGCACGATCGCGACCAGTGGCCGCTCGTCCCACTTCGGGTCCGGGATGCCGATGACCGCGGCCTCGGCGACCGCCGGGTGGCCGACGATGGCGTTCTCCAGATCCACCGAGGAGATCCACTCGCCACCGGACTTGATGACGTCCTTGGACCGGTCCACCAGGGTCAGATAACCATTGGGGCTGATCTTGCCGACATCGCCGGTGCGCAACCAGCCGTCGTGGAACTTGTCGGCGTCGACCGCGCTGCCGGAGGGCGAGTAGTACGCGCCGGTGATCCAGGGGCCCTTGACCTCCAGCTCACCCCACGCGACACCGTCGTTCGGCTGGACGGTCCCGTCCTCGCCGACCAGTCGCGCCTGCACGCCCGCCGGGAAGCGGCCCTGCGTGTAGCGGTAGGCCCACTCGGCCTCGCCCTCCGCCTCGACCGGCGGGTGCGCCACCGAGCCCAGCGGGGACGTCTCGGTCATGCCCCACGCGTGCAGCAGCTTGACGCCGTACTGCTCCTGGAAGGCGCGCATCATGGCCGGCGGTACCGCCGAGCCGCCCACCACGCAGGTGCGCAGGTGCGTGATGTCCTGCGGGTTGGCTTGCAGGCCGGCGAGGACGCCACCCCAGATGGTCGGCACGGCCGCGGCGAAGGTCGGCTTCTGGTCGGCCATCATCTGCAGCAGCGGCGCGGGCTGCAGGAAGCGGTCGGGCATGAGCACATTCGCGCCGGACATGAGGGTGGCGTACGGGATGCCCCAGGCGTTCGCGTGGAACAGCGGCACGATGGCCAGCACATTGTCGCGGGCCGTGAAGCCCATGCCGTTGGGTGAGATCACCTGCATGGCGTGCAGCCAGTTGGAGCGGTGCGAGTAGACGACGCCCTTGGGGTCGCCGGTGGTGCCGGAGGTGTAACACATGCCGGCGGCGGACCGCTCGTCGATGATCGGGTAGTCGTAGGTGTCCGGCTGCCCGGCGAGCAGTTCCGCGTAGGAGTGCACGGTGACGCCCTCGGGCGCGGTGAGCGCGCTCGCATCGCCATTGGCCACGATGACGTGGCGGACGGTCTTCATGCCGGGCAGGTACTGGGCGAACATGGGCAGCAGCGAGCCGTCCACGATGACCACCCGGTCCTCGGCGTGATTGGCCACGAACACCAGTTGCTCGGGGAACAAGCGAATGTTCAGCGCATGCAATACCGCACCCATCGCGGGCACCGCGATGTACGCGACCATGTGCTCGTTGTTGTTCCACATGAACGTGCCGACCCGATCACCCACCCGGATACCCAGGCCCTGCAGCGCATTGGCGAGCCGGGCGGCATCCTGTCCGACCTCGCGGTAGGTCTGCGTGCGGACCCCGTCACCGGTCCAGGTGGAGACGTGGCTGTCGCCCTGGAAGGTCGACGCGTAGCGCAGCAGCGTCGCCAATGACAGCTGCTCGTCCTGCATGGTGCTCAACATTTCCCAACCGCTCCTCGCCAAGTGCCATCTGAAGAGTGAACTGAGTCACTAGCCCGCAGGATAGCCGAAATCGGACACAAAGAGCTGCGGGCGGCGAACCCCACATTCGCCGCCCGCAGCTTTGTCGGCCGGCCCGCCACCGCCCAACACGACGACCGGCCGACCCGGAGGTCCTGATCTGCGACGACGCGCTGATGACGCCCCCTGCGGCGCCACAGAAACAGCCAATCACCAACCAGGACAAGCAAATTGGAGCAATATCTTCCGTGAATATATGCAGGCCGATGGCGAACTGTCCAGTCGAGGACATCGTCGCAGGTCACCACGGTGGCCGAAAATACCGATTCACTGACCGGGTATGTCTTCGCCACCAGCGGTGATAGCTCTACCGTTCAGGTATGCAGCGAGAACCGTCCATCCTCATCATCGGCGCCGGGTTCGCCGGGCTCGGCATGGCGCTGGAACTGATGCGCAACCGGATCGGCAACTTCACCATCCTGGAGCGGGCCGCCGATCTGGGCGGCGTATGGCGGGAGAACACCTACCCGGGCGCGGCCTGTGACGTGCCGTCACCGCTGTACTCGTGGTCGTTCGAGCCGAAATCCGATTGGCCGCGCCGGTTCTCGCATCAGGCCGATATTCACGAGTACATGCGCACGGTCGCCGAGAAATACGACCTGACGTCCCGGATCGAGTTCGGGGTGGAGGTCACCGACGCGGAATTCGATGAGCAGTCCGGGATCTGGCGGGTGCACACCTCGGACGGGGTCACCCATATCGCGGATATCCTCATTCCCGCGGTGGGCCAGCTGTCGCGGCCGGCGCTGCCCAATCTGCCGGGCATCGACACCTTCACGGGCGCGGCCTTCCATTCGGCGGAATGGGATCACTCGGTGGATCTCACGGGTAAGCGGGTGGCCTGCATCGGCACGGGAGCCAGTGCGATCCAATACATTCCGGCGATTCAGCCGAAGGTCGAGCACCTCACGCTGTTCCAGCGTTCCGCCGCGTGGGTGCTGCCCAAGTTCGATACCGAATACAGTCCGCTGCATCACGCGCTGTTCAAGTACGTGCCGGTGACGCAGTTGGCGGAGCGGTTCGCAATCTGGAGCTTCTTCGAAGTACTCGCCTTGGCGCTCACCGATATTCCGGCCATGAAAGCTCCGGTGATCGCCATTGCCGATCGGCATCGGCGCGATCAGGTGCCGGATGAGGCGTTGCGCGCCAAGCTGACTCCCGATTATGCGGCCGGATGCAAACGCGGGCTGTTCTCCAATGAGTACTTCCCGGCGCTGGGGCAGTCGAATGTGAGTGTGGAGACGACGGCCATAGAGTCGGTGACGCCCAAGGGGATTCGCACCGCCGACGGCGTCGAGCACGCGGTGGATGTGATCGTCTACGGCACGGGCTTCAAGGGCACGGAATTCCTTGCGCCCATGAACATCTACGGCATCGACGGGCGCAAGCTGGCCGACGAATGGTCGCCGCAGGGTGCGCGCGCTTATCTGGGCATGTCGGTGCCCGGGTTCCCGAATCTGTTCATGATGTACGGGCCGAACACCAATGTGGGGTCCGGGTCGATCATCTACATGCTGGAGTCGCAGTCCCGGTACATCCGGCAGGTGGTGCGGTATCTGACCGGTAAGCCGGGGCAGTTCCTGTCCGCCCGGCCGGAGGTCGAGCAGGGCTGGGACGACTGGCTGCAGCGGCGGCTGCAGGACACGCCCTGGAACTTCTGCTCCAGCTGGTATCGGAACGCGTCCGGCCGGATCACCAATAACTGGCCCGGCGCGACGGTGCTGTTCCGTTGGAAGACAAGCCGGTTCACGCCGAAGGACTTCGACGAGCGGCGGGCCGCCCGGCGTTGAGCGGGTGCGGGCGGGGTGGCGCGGCCGCGCGCACGGCTCCTTGACTGCGCGCTGCAACTGTCTGAGACTGTGTTCATCTCGACGCTAGATTGTCTGAGACACAGGCGACAGCGTCGAGGATTATCCGATCCCTTCGGAGGTCTCAATGACGCTGACCACCGCCGGCATCCCGGTCGAAACCCTGTCCGAGCGCACCTCGCGCTGGGCCCGCGAATGCCTGGAGTGGGCCAAGGTCCCCTTCCTGCCGACGGGCCAGCGCGTCGGCCGGGTCTACGACATCGTCGGCCCGCAGAACCTGTTCGGCGAGGATTCCCTCTTCATCAACCTCGGTTACTGGCACGACGCACCCGAAAGCCTGGACGAGGCCAGCCGCGACCTGGCCCGGCTGGTCGCCCGGGAAGCCGGACTCGGACCCGACGACATCCAGCTCGACGTCGGATTCGGTTACGGCGACCAGGATTTCCTGTGGGCCCGCGAATACGGGCCCAAGGAGATCATCGGCATGAACATCGCCACCGAGCAGATCGATATCGCCGCCCGGCGGGCCGCCGAACTCGGGCTGTCCGACCGCATTCGCTTCGAATACGGTTCCGCCATCGATCTGCCGCGCGCCGACGCCTCCTGCACCAAGGTGACGGCCCTCGAATCGGCCTTCCACTTCCCTTCGCGCGCACAGTTCTTCGCCGAAGCGCACCGGGTCCTCCAGCCCGGCGGCAAACTGGTGACCGCCGATATCACGGTGCGCCGCAATGCGATCACCGAACCCATGCTGCGCGTACAGGACCGCGTCGAGGCACGCCAGCAACCGAGCGACCGCATCGAACGCGACGTCCTCGACCTCGGCCGCTACCGAAAGGCCCTGCAAGCGGCCGGCTTCGACCAGGTGAACGTCTACTCCATCCGCCGCGACGTCTACTTCCCCCTGGCCCGCTTCCTCGGCAAGCGCCTCCGCGATCCCGACATGCACCGCGTCAACCCGGTCCTCCGCGCCACCTTCAGCCGCCCCGGCCTGCTCGTATGGGGCCCGTGGGCCGACTACATCATCGCGGTGGGCACCAAGAATTAAGTCATAAACCGGATCTATGACGGCATAGGTTGCCGCGGTCTACCCGGTCGGCCGCGGCACGGGCACGCTCGAAGCTGAACCCGTTGGCCAGAGGTCGAACAGACCATCGCCGACCAGCGGCCGAAAGGAGCGATCATGACCCGCCAGCGCCGCCGCCCCACCTTCCCCGAATGGCTGGGCTACACCGTAGGCCGCCCCCTGCCCGCCGACCTGCACACCTGGGTCCTGCACGACCTGACCGGAAAACACGCCTACACAAGGCATCTCATCCGAGGCATGTTCCCCTTCCTCCCCATCTTCGCCGCCTTCCTCCTCTTCTTCCCCGGCCCCTTCTGGATCCGAGCCGCCATGACCCTCCTCTCCCTGATCCTCGCCCTCTTCTACTGCGCCGCCTACATGGCCCCCAACCGCGCCCACCGCCTCCTCCAGCACGGCTTCCCCGAAGACCTCGACGCCCCCGGCATCCTCCACGCCACCCCCCGCGAACGCGCCCTCTACACCGCCAATCACCCCCACTGACACCCCCTCCCACCGCCCCGCCACCGCCCCCACCCACCCTGGAATGCAGCTCCCCACCCTCCCACCAGGTAGACTCCCCGACGTCCCGCCAGGCAGCACACCCCCCAGCCGCCGCCCAGCCCTCGTAGCTCAGGGGATAGAGCACCGCTCTCCTAAAGCGGGTGTCGCAGGTTCGAATCCTGCCGAGGGCACTTCGGGGAAGCCTCATTTCCGCAGGTCAGCCCTGTTCCCCAAATCGCACGGGACTCGGCACGAACACAAAACCCCAGGTCGCATGTCGTAGGTTCGCATCCTACGGGGGTTGCCGGCAGCTAGCACCCCAGCTCAGAGCACTCTTCTGGACAGCGGGGGGGCTATGCCGCACCGGATGCCTTCGTAACACGATCGAGCTTGGTCCCTGCCTTTGATCCGCTCTCCGCGGCGTGCCCAAGCTGTGTCAGCCCTGTCGCGGCTACCGTGAATTCAGTCCGTGGCATCGCATCCTCGACAGGAGATTCGGCATGGGAGCAAAGACTTCACTGCTCGCCTTCACGGACGGAGAGGTCACCGACATGCTCAAGGACGGTGGACATCCCGACGAAACCCGCACCGATCGACTCCTCGAACTGATCCATCCGAGCTCGAACTGGAATCGGCGGCCCGACGGCACATTGGCCGACACCTTCCCCCGCCCGCCGATTGTGTACGCATCGAGCAGGCCGGGACTCGATATCGTCTGCGACCTGGCAGTCTCCTTCACCCGCCCATCAACACTCCCCACCCACTGGATCGAGGCCAGCCAAGGGCGCAGACTGGTCACCCACTCGATGCACAGCACCGCCGACCGGCTCGCGTTCTCGGTATGGACCGACGGACAACTCGAACGATCACTCAGCCTTGGACCCGATGACGGCATCTACGAAAACATCGGGACACCAATGCCATTCGAGGCACCGTACTGGGCCGGCGAGCACCCGGTCGAGGTAGACGACAACTACCCACTCGACAGCTACCCCCTTCCGTTCCATCCACTCGAACTCGGCGAACACGCGCTCCGCGCACTGTTCGGATTCGTCCTGGAAGCGGTTCCCCGCCCCACCGACATCGACCCCACCCAGATCCCTATGCTCGGCTATGAAATCACCGACACCGCGGCACAGTAGAACGCCGAATTCGTGGTCGCCCTACATGACTGACTCAACCGCCAGCAACACGTCGACAGGAGGGCAGCATCCCGCAGAAGGGCAGTCTGTTGATGACCATCGCCCGCGTCGACGTCCTGCCGACACGACCGCAATGGATCTTCGTGACCGGCGCCACCTCCGATGACAACCCCATCTGGATAAACGAGACAGTGATTGTCCGAAGCGGAGGTGGAACGTCCAGCGGTCGTCCGATCGATCGAATTTCATTCACGGCCAGGGGAAACCACGATCGTGCTCGATTACGACCTGGAGGGAGGCCCTTGCTGTTCCCGGCGCAATCATCCTTCGTATTCCGGAAATCTGATGTAGCCCAGCCTCATTGGAGTCACAAGTATCTATCGGTCCTCGGGGTCAGACGTTCCATGGCGGGAAGTCCGCGGCAACGTCGAGGCCGTAGGGCAGCGCCCACCCCAGGAATGCGCCCGAAACGATCAGTTCACCTTCGGTGGTGAGCGCAGCGTCATCGATTCCTGGGCTGCGGCTGAGGGTGTTCAATACTCCCGTAAGCGGCAGTAGCAGATACTGGAGACGAACTGGGGCGTCAGTCGTCGGAGGCAACGACGAGTGTCATGACGCGGCTGGGTCGGTCGATGGCGACAAGTTCGTGAAAGCCATTGATAGCTCCGACAATCCAACCCCAGTCATGTTCGGCATCGTGGGTCAGATCGGGAAGTTCGAACACGACGCTATCTGTCAGTACCGGGTACACCCATCGGTTCAATTCGTCTTGCACAGCGACAGATACGGTCCCGCTGGCCCGGTCGGCCCACTGCTGTAGCAAGGTCTGGGCGGTTCCTGGGCTGAGGTGGTTGAAGCTGTCAGCGGATATGCGGTCGAGTAGGTAGGGCCCGTGCAGGCTGGGCGAGCTTTGGTCATCGGGACCACCGCCGGCATAGTTGTCGCGGTATTGCGGGTGGCGGACGAGCGCGGCGAGCAGCTCGGTGTCGGGCCGATCGGCAGTAATCCGGAACGCCTTCAGACTGACCCAGTGGTACGTGCCGGAATCCAGGTGAACCATCTGCTCGTGATCGAACGCGATCGGGTCATCCATTCTGCGAGCGTGCCATGGGTTCGCCCCTGGACCCCCGGGCGGGCTCCAACCAAATCGGAACGACCGGGCATCGGCATCCGACACGCGCAAAATTCGTGCGGGGCCAGGCGATCATCAGCGGCTCGCAGCTGAGGCTCGAACGCCCCGGTCGCGGCAGTTTCGGACGTTATGTTCCGGGTCGGTGATGTGAAGCGTCGCCGACTGGGATCTGGTGGTGGGGGCTTCTCGGCGTGTCGCCGCCATGAGATCCCACTCGTGGCAATCTCGCTTGTGGGAGGTGAGGATTCGGTCGGGGGGAGCTGGTGGGATCGCGAGTGTCGGATGTGATGGTGGTGGCGGGGCGTGGTGGCGGTGCTTGATCGATTGGCTGGTCCCTTCAAGACACGATCATCGGCAGTAGCGTGCGTTCAGCCAGCCTCGAATGGTCACTGTTGGTTGATCTTCCGCCGTGCCGCGCTGGCCGTTCCGGTCAGCGCGGCATGCGGCAGAAGCGGATGGTCTTAGCGGCAGCCGAGGTCGCCTGTCTGCCGTCGATGTTGTGTCGCACCCTCGCGCTACGCTTCGCGAGCCAATGAACTACTGGGGTGTGATCAGGAATGCATGTCGAAGTAGATGCTGCGATCGAAATTGCGAGGGCTGCAGCAGGATTCGAATGGAGCTGGACGGTTGCCGACTTGGAACCGTTCTGCCGGGCGCTGGGATGGCAGATGTCTCGGCGCGGAGAGAAGAGCGCCATCCTGATCACTGGTCTCGCCATTGACCGAGCAGAGGCGGTCGTCTTCCTCGATGGCAGCCGGATCCGAGAGATCCTTGTATGGGTCTCCGACATCGCGGACTCAGTTGACGCAGCCGTGGGTTCTGCCGTGGTTGGCGGCTTCGAAGCGATCCAAAGTCGCCTGGTCGAGGAGTTCGGACTGCCACCTCGAATGACCTTCGACGAAGAACCCAGTTCGGGTTGGGACCTTCCGAGAGTAGTCCTCATTATGTCCGCCACCCTGAGATCGCTGTGCGTAAGCTTGATAAATCCAGAATCGCAGCGTGCACGCGACGAACCCGTTGATGCGCCAGGAACCTGGGGCGCCAAGATCAGCTGATCCTCGCTACACGGGTTGCGAATTCTCTATCGGTCCGCGCCCCTCCCGAAAGACGACCGCCCAGATGTACTCAACTCGGCAGTTGCGGACGTTTGGAAGCGCTGGCGGCCAACCGGTTTGGACGGCCGACCAACACGCGGGTCGCGGCAGGAGCGGACGTTTCAGCCAACCCGCGCGTTCACCAACCACACTGACTGCCGTAGACGCCGTCGAACTTGCCGAACTACCTCGAGCAGCCGCGAAAACTGCGGCGACCGAGAATTGGCTCAGTACCCAACATCTCGGGAACCCGGGCGGATGATCCCTACTCCAGGGGCGTCCGGTGCGCTCTTGGAGGGCACAGCCTGAAACTCGGCCCTCGGCGCAGGATTCTCATCGACAGAGACATCGCGCGGGGAAACGCAGGTGCCCAGCTCAGGACTGTAGACCTGCTTATTCAGAGCATCGTCCATGGGACAGCTCTGCAATACCGGGGCACCCGCGCTATCACATACGTAGAACGAGTGGGCATCGTCCGGGTTCGGGAGAGAGTCGCCGTTCGAGTTGCATACGACAGGTCGCCAGCTGTCCAAGGTTGCCTGCTGCTGAGGGGTCAACTTAGCCATCATCTACTCCTACAAGTTGAAACGTTCCAAATGTGTTGTCCTACAGGCGATATACGTGCAACATTCCCTGACCGCCCTGTCACTTCCGCCGTTCTCACACGGGTACGTCAGCTCGGCCGACCTCGGGATCGTCACAGCCAGTTGATCTTCCGTCGCATCGCGTTGGCCGGTCCATTAGCGCGACATGTGGCATGAGCACGCATTCAGGACGGGTGCGGGAAGCCCTCTGTCATGTTATTCCGGCGTTTTCTTGGGAAAGCCGCAGTAGACCCGGTCTTTGTACTGGGGGTCGGTGTAGGCAACCGTTCCCTCGGTGCAACTCCTCTCCACCCATTCCCCGTGAATGCATTGCAAGAAGAGGGGGCTCGTTCCGTCGGGAAATTTCGTTTTGTATACGTCGCCGCGACAAGCTATCTCTGGTGGAGTCCACGTTTCGTCGTCTGGTGTAGTCATATCCGAGAGTCCCTCCTAGCGAGGTGTTCTCGATGATTGTCCCAGTGACAGTGCCAGTTCGTCGGATAGTTCGCAGACCGGCGTCCAAGCTGGACACGTCATCGCACGGTCTTCGGCATTACCGCGCGTTGAAACGTCATGTAGTCAAAAGGGTATGGCCGGTGGCTTGCCTCGTGTTCTGTTGGCGGTTCGTCGGGCCGGGGCGATCGTGAGGCATGAGTACCTCCTCCGATCTGGACGTGTCCTTCGCCGGTGACGATCTCGTGCTCCGACTCGCCGCGCTGGCCTACCTGGCGCAGTTCTCCGTCGGCTCGCGCGTGCACACCAAATCCGACCTGCGCCTGTACTTCTGCTGGTGCGCCACCCAGCAGCTCGCCCCGCTGACGGTGACCCGCACCGAGATCGAACGCTACCTGCGATGGATGCAAGACATCCGCCGCTTCAAACCCGCCACCGTCGCACGCCGCCTGGCAGTCGTGGCCGGGTTCTACCGCACCTGCGTCATCGACGGCGTCCTCGAACACTCACCCGCCGAATACGTCCGCCGACCACGCGTATCGAACGAGTCACCGACACTAGGCCTTTCACACCTACAGTTCGAAGCCCTGCTCTGCGCAGCCCGCGACTCCGACAACCTGCCCGACTTCGCCCTCGTCACCATGCTCGGGCTCCTCGGCCTACGCATCAGCGAAGCGTGCCGCTGCGATGTCACCGACCTCGGCGAAGAACACGGCCACCGGGTCCTGCACACCATCGGCAAGGGCTCCAAGAGCGCACTGATTCCGTTACCACCCGCGGTGGGACGCGCGATCGACCGCGCCGTCGACGGCCGCCTTCATGGGCCGATACTGCTCAACCTGCGCGGTCGACGCATGGACCGCCACTGCGCCACCCGCCGCCTTCGGCGCCTGGCCGAGGTATCGGTGGTGCAGCTGCCGCGCATACACCCGCACATGCTGCGCCACACCTTCGTCACCACCATGCTCGACGCCGGCGTCGACCTCCACGATGTTCAGATCGCCGCACGCCACGCCGACCCGCGCACCACCATGCGCTACGACCGCGCACGCACCAACCTCGACTGACACCCCAACTACATCCTCGCCGCCTACATGGCCTCAGCCACATGACGTTTCAACGCGCGGTAATGCCGAATTGAGGATGGGTCCGAGTGAGTGCTCCGAGCTTGGAAGCCACTTTAGGGATCAGCATGTGTGGTTGGGAGATCCGTGCTGAGAGATGCGTGTGGAGGCAGGCGACTGATGCCCTGCGGCGGTCCGGCAGCCAGTCGGGCGTTGGGTGCAGATCGGTCACGAACTCGACGACCGCGCCAACGCCGAAGAGTATGGCCAACAGCACCATACAGATACCAGCAGAGCAGGCGACGAACACCGCGACGCGGATACCGGTTCGCGCATCGATGGTCTCACTCCCTCTTTACGCGCTGCGATACGAACCCATTTCGCGCAGGATGTTGGCGAACAGCTGCTCCTGCACAGTGATTCGAGCCACACTCCGTTATCCGACGTTGATCTAGTGGTGTCGGATCCGATACGAAGTATCGACGTAGTTATGTGGGCATTCGGTTCATTTCGGATCGATGCCGGGGATGTGGAGGAAATTCATGAAGCGTCGGGTTCTTTCTGCTGGTCTGCTG